>NZ_JACKUC010000029.1:0-1317408 GCF_025822555.1 Mycobacterium hackensackense | reverse complement strand
GATGTGTTGGCGAGCAACGACGCGTATCAGGATAAGGCGTTGGAGGGGTTCACGATGTTCGCCCTGAATCAGGGTGAGGTGTGTACGTGTCCGTCGCGGTCGTTGATTCAGGCTGATATTTATGACGAGTTTTTGGCGTTGGCGGCGATCCGGACGAAGGCGGTGCGTCAGGGGGATCCTCTTGATACCGAGACGATGATCGGTGCGCAGGCNTCCAATGATCAGTTGGAGAAGATTCTGTCCTATATCGAGATCGGTAAGGGTGAGGGTGCCCAGGTGCTCACTGGTGGTGAGCGTGCCGAGCTTGGTGGGGATCTGGGTGGTGGTTTTTATGTGGCGCCGACGATTTTCACTGGGCATAACAAGATGCGGATTTTCCAGGAGGAGATTTTCGGGCCGGTGGTGGCGGTGACGTCGTTCACTGATTATGCGGATGCGATCGCGCAGGCCAATGACACGTTGTATGGGTTGGGTGCGGGGGTGTGGAGTCGTAGCGGTAATACCGCGTATCGGGCGGGTCGNGATATCAAGGCNGGTCGGGTGTGGACGAATTGTTATCACCAGTACCCGGCGCATGCGGCGTTCGGTGGGTACAAGCAGTCCGGTATCGGCCGGGAGAACCACAAGATGATGCTCGATCATTACCAGCAGACCAAGAACCTGCTGGTCAGCTACAGCGAAAACGCCGCCGGNGCGCATGCGGCGTTCGGTGGGTACAAGCAGTCCGGTATCGGCCGGGAGAACCACAAGATGATGCTCGATCATTACCAGCAGACCAAGAACCTGCTGGTCAGCTACAGCGAAAACGCCGCCGGCTTCTTCTGATCCACGCCGGAGGATGCTGCCATGTCTCAAGCAACCAGGGTGCTGATCACCCGGGGTGCCGCCGACCTCGTGCTACGTCTGCAGAACCGGTACGGCGCGTTGATGTTTCACCAGTCCGGCGGCACCTCTGACGGATCGTCTCCGATGTGCTACCCGGTGGGCGAGTACGCGATCGGGGACAGCGATGTGCTGCTCGGTGTGCTCGACGTGGTCTCCGAGCGCCAACCCTATGGTGTTCCGGTCTGGCTTTCCGGTCCGCAGTACACGGTGTGGGAACACAGCCAGTTGGTGATCGACGTGGTGCCCGGCCGTGCCGCGGGGTTCAGTCTGGAAGCATCAGTCGGCCTGCGCTTCCTGTCTCGGGCGCGCGTCGTGCCGGAGCGAAACGCCGCGGTGCTGCCGCGCTCCGTGCGAGGATGCATCGTGACTTCCGGCGCCGCCGAGCAGGGGGCGCGACGGTAGCGAATCCCGAAGATGTTCGAGTTCAATCACCTTCGAAGATGAGGAGCAGTGTTGCCCGATTTCGTCGCAGCCATAGATCAGGGCACCACCAGTACCCGCGCCATGATCTTCGATCACGCCGGTGCCGAGGTGGGGCGGCATCAACTCGAACACGAACAGATCCTGCCGCAGGCCGGCTGGGTGGAACACAACCCGGTGGAGATCTGGGAGCGCACCGCGTCGGTGCTCACCTCGGTGCTCAACAACACCAATCTGCAGCCCAATGACATTGCAGCGCTGGGTATCACCAACCAGCGAGAGACCACGCTGGTGTGGAACAAGAAGACCGGCAGGCCGTACTACAACGCCATCGTCTGGCAGGACACCCGCACCGATCGCATCGCCTCGGCGCTGGACCGCGACGGACGTGGTGATGTCATCCGCCGCAAAGCAGGTCTGCCCCCGGCCACGTACTTCTCCGGCGGCAAGATCCAGTGGATTCTGGAGAACGTCGACGGCGTGCGCGAGGCCGCCGAAAAGGGCGACGCCCTCTTCGGCAACAGCGACAGCTGGGTGGTGTGGAATCTGACGGGTGGTCCGCGTGGCGGAGTGCACGTCACCGACGTCACCAACGCCAGCCGCACCATGCTGATGAACCTGGAAACCCTCGACTGGGACGACGAACTGCTGTCGTTCTTCGGCATTCCGCGGCAGATGCTGCCCCAGATCCGGCCGTCTTCGTCGCCGGACCCGTACGGGACGACGCTGACCGCGGGCCCGATGGGCGGCGAGGTGCCGGTGACGGGCATTCTGGGCGACCAGCAGGCCGCGATGGTCGGCCAGGTCTGCCTGGCGGCCGGTGAGGCCAAGAACACCTACGGCACAGGCAATTTCCTGTTGCTGAACACCGGTGAGAAGATCGTCCGTTCGGACAACGGGCTGCTCACCACCGTGTGCTATCAGTTCGGTGACGCGAAACCCGTTTATGCCCTTGAAGGTTCGATCGCGGTGACCGGTTCGGCCGTGCAATGGCTGCGTGATCAGCTGGGCATCATCAGCGGAGCCGCCCAAAGTGAGGCGCTGGCCCGCCAGGTCGAAGACAACGGCGGGGTGTATTTCGTGCCGGCGTTCTCCGGGCTGTTCGCGCCGTACTGGCGCTCCGATGCCCGCGGCGCGATCGTCGGCCTGTCGCGGTTCAACACCAACGCGCACGTGGCGCGGGCGACGCTGGAGGCGATCTGCTATCAGAGCCGCGACGTCGTCGATGCGATGGAAGCCGACTCGGGCGTGCACCTGGAGGTGCTCAAGGTGGACGGCGGGATCACCGCCAATGAGTTGTGCATGCAGATCCAGGCCGATGTGCTGGGGGTCGACGTGGTCAAACCCGTTGTGGCAGAGACCACCGCGTTGGGTGCCGCGTACGCCGCGGGCCTGGCTGTCGGGTTCTGGAGTGATCCGAACGACCTGCGGGCCAACTGGCAGGAGGACAAGCGGTGGTCGCCGTCCTGGTCGGAGGATCAGCGGGCGGGCGGGTACGCGGGCTGGCAGAAAGCCGTGCAGCGCACCCTGGACTGGGTGGACGTCTCCTAGCCGGGCGACGGCCCCGGTGCACGCGCCGGGGCCGTCGGTCGGCTCTACAGTGCCGCGACCCCGGCCTCGGCCACATTGACATCCTGCTCGACACTTCCCGCGCTGACGCCGATCGCACCGACCACCACACCGTCGACCGTCAGCGGAATCCCGCCGCCGAAGATGACCAGGCCGCCACATGTCTGTTCCAGGCCATAGAGTTCGGCGCCGGGTTGGGCGATCGCAGTGAGCGCACTCGTGGGAGCATTCATCAGTATCGACGTGCGTGCCTTACGGATCGAGATGTCGATACTTGCCTTGATGGCGCCGTCCATCCTGGCGAATGCCACCAGATGACCGCCGTCGTCGACGACCGCGATGTTCATCGGCTGCGCGATATCCCGGGCCTTCGCAATTGCCGCGTCGACGACTCTGGTGGCGCTTGACAGACTGATGGCGCTCATTGATGAACCTTTCGAATCGGTTTTCCCGCAATAATTTTGACGTTCACGGGGGTGTAGTCACCCGTCATCGATCATAATGGCCGCAACCGCAATGAGCAGGTGTTTCAACCTCTTCCGGCGTCGCGGCGTCAGATCCTAGCCAAAAACTCACCCATGGGCCAGGCTGTGCCCCACCCCCGGTCAGTATGCGGGCGGGAACCGGCAGAAAGCACCATCGCGCCGGGCGACTGCATAAAGACTGTGCCACAGAATCTTTGGTGGCCAAGAGAGGGTGAGTCAGTGTCGAATATCGACATCTTCGTCTGGGAGTTCCTGGGCACCGCGGTGCTGTGTCTGCTCGGGAATGGCTCGGTGGCCGCGGTGGTCCTGAAGAACTCGTTCTCCCACGGCGGTGGCGGCGACTGGGTGATCATCGTGTTGGGCTGGGGATTCGCGGTGTTCGCCGGCGCCAGTATCGCCAGTCCGTCCGGAGCGCATATCAACCCCGCGGTGACGCTGGCTGTGGCGATCTCAGGTGGTATTCCGTGGTCGTCGGTCCCGGTCTACTGGGCCGGCCAATTACTGGGTGGTTTCCTCGGCGCCTGGTTGTGCTGGGCCGCGTTCAAGTTGCAGTTCGACAAGAACGACGACAACTCCGGCACGCGGGGCATCTTCTGCACCTCGCCGGCCGTGCGGGCGATTCCGTGGAATATCGTCACCGAGGTCATCGCGACATTCGTGCTGATCTTGTGGATCCTGACCAACCCGCAGATCAACTCGACACTCGGTTACGCCGCAGTGTCTTTCGTGATCATCACCATCGGCTTCGGTCTGGGCGGCCCCACGGGCTACGCCATCAACCCGGCCCGTGACCTCGGCCCGCGCCTCGCGTACGCCCTGATGCCGATCAAGGGCAAGGCCGATGCGGGCTGGAACTACGCCTGGGTACCGGTGGTGGCCCCGCTGATCGGTGCAGCCCTGGCGGCCGGCGTGGCGCAGCTACTGCCGGCCTAGCAACGCGTCCGGGCGCAGTTCGAGGACCAGGCCATTGGGGACATCCGATCCGGATTCCCAGCCGCCTGCGACGCCGAGCATGTCCCGGATCAGGTAGACGATATCGCCGTGGGTGATGACCGCGACACGGTCGCCGGAGACGGCGATATCAGACAGCGCAGACAGCACCCGCTCGGTGGGATCCTCCAGCCGTCCAGGGGCGGCCCAACCACGTTCCCGAAACCGGACGTCGGCGGATACCGGCACCCCCAGCACGCCGGCGATGGCCCGTGCGGTCTGGGTTGCGCGCACCGCATCAGAGCTGACGATGCGGTCGATATCTTTGTCCCGCAGGGTGTTACCGGCGGCGAATGCCTGGCTCAGGCCACGTTCGGTCAACGGTGGGTGCGCGATCTGGCGCTGCATCCGGCCCTCGGCGTTCCAGGTCGACTCACCGTGGCGTACCACCCAGAGCGACGGTCCGGGCGTCAACTGCTCAGTTGTGCGGCGACCGGTCGCGCCGCTCTCCCCGCGACGAAGCCGGCCACCGCGCCGATGACGGTGGTGGCCGGTGGCCGGACCCCGGCGGCGTGCGCGGCGGTGGCGATGGTGCCCAGATCGCCGCGCAACTCGCGCTGACCGGCGAGGGTGCCATCGGCGATCACCGCTGCCGGGGTGGTGTCGGGCATACCGGCGTCGATGAGTGCCCGGGTGATCGCATTCAGGTTGCCGACCGCCATCATCAGCACGATCGTCGTATTGGTGCGGGCCAGCGCGGCGTAGTCGACCGTGCAGTCCGGATGGTCGGGAGGAACATGGCCGGAGACCACGGTGAAGCCCTGGGTGAGGCCGCGGTGGGTGACCGGGATCAGCGCCGCGGCCGGGGCGGCGATCGCCGAACTCACGCCGGGTATCACCTCCACGGTGACACCGGCCCGCACACACTCGTCGGCTTCCTCGCCGCCGCGGCCGAAGACGAATCCGTCGCCGCCCTTGAGCCGGACCACGGTGCGGCCGGCCAAGGCGTGCTCGATGAGCATCGCGTTGATCTCGTGCTGCTCGGTCCGCCGGCCGCCGGGGATCTTCGAGGCATCGATGATCTGAGCCCGGGGTGCGATGTCATGGAGTGCGCCCACGGGTGCCAGTCGGTCGGTGACGATGACATCGGCACCGGCCAGTGCGGCCCGGCCGGCGACGGTGAGCAGTCCGGGATCGCCGGGGCCGCCACCGACGATGATCACCCGGCCACGGGAGACCGTGGCGGGGGAGTCGCGCCGGGAAGCCGACCGGTCCGAGCCGATGCAGAACACGCCTTGCTGGCGGGCCAGCTCGGCGATGGTGTGATCGGTGTCCGGGATACCGGTGTAGGCGAACAACAGCTCGGCCATATCGATATCGGCCGGATGAAAATCGCGATCCCGCAACGTGATCAGACCCCGATCCGCGAGATCGAACAGATAGGACGGCGGTCGCGGGGACACCACGGTGACCACCGCGCCGGCCGCCACCAGGGCGCCGACGACGCTGAGTGCGCGGTCTTCGGCACCCACGACCGTCACCTCACGGTGACGGACGGGCAGCCGCAGTGCGATCTCGCCGTCGAGTCCGTCGGGGGCCAGGTCCGTGGCGAGGGCGTCAGACATGGTGTCCGCGCAGCACCGTCGCCACCAGCGCGGCTCGGTTGTGCACCCCGAATTTGTCCATGACGTTGTGCAGATGGAACTTGACAGTGGCCTCCGAGATGAAAAGGGTTCCTGCGATCGCGCGGTTGTCCAGTCCGTTGGTGAGCAGTCCGAGCACCTCGCCTTCGCGCCGGGTCAGCAAACGGGCGTAGCCAGGCTCCGCCTGGGCCCGCAGTTCGTCGATCAAGGTATCTGCGCTGCGCGCATCGAGGGCGTGGTGACCGTCGATCACCCGGAGGAAGGCTGCGCGCAGCTCGTCCGAAGGGGAACGCCGATCGACCAGACCGTCGGCGCCGGCACGGATCAGCGGCAGCGCCAGCTCGCGCGGGTCGTCCCCGTCGATCACGGCCAGCACCCTCGGTGTCGGGTCGAGCTCGGCGAGCAGAGCGGGCAGATCCGGGCCGGCCTCGGCGCCGACGACCAAGAGTTCGGGCGCCAGCTCGCGCAGCCGGTCCACCAACCCCGCGCCGCGTTGCAGATCGCCGACCAGCCGGACTGCGCCCAGCTGCGCCGCGATATGCATCAGTCCGTGCCGCAGTAGCTGGTCGTCCATCACGAGCACGGTGCGCAACACCACCGGAATGTCGAAAGATGCTGATATGTCCGGTGTTTCAGCCGATTGGTCGCTCTCGGTACTGCGCCCGACCGGGGGGAGCGGTGCGTAGCGCGTCTGAGACCAGCCCATGATTGACTCCATCCTGCCGCTGAGCGGCGAATGCTAACGCCGGGTGCGTTGCACCGGGGTTGCAAAGAGACGAAGTCAGCTCCGGGAGCCCGGGTGTGACGCGGTGGGCACCGCGAGCACACAGTCCCCACACAGACCGGACTGCGGCACCTGGTAGTACAGGCAGCAGCTGCGCCGGACGAAATGGCCGTCGCGGAAACTGCCGGTGCCGGTCAGTGCGGCGGTGTCCAGCAGCGCGCGCACCAGCGCGCGTCCCCGCATCACGCGGTCCGGCCGCGACAGCCCCAACACCGTCACCGCGCCGTTGGCGGCCGAGGTGATGTTGCCCGAGGTGATGCGCGCAGACAGGGACGTCAGCACACTCAACGTGGCGCCGAGGGAGGTCAGCGCGGACACCGCGGATGCGGCGATGACCCGGGCCGCGGCCGGGAGATCCGGGGTCGAGGTCCACACCGCGCCGGCGATGGCGAACCGCGGTGTGTGCGTGCCCGAGGGCTGCCAGCGCACCGACCGCTCATCGAGGACCGGGACCACGCCGAAGCACACCGCCGAACCGATGACCGGAGACAGCAGCCGGGCGGCCACTCCCAGCTGGAACGACGACGCGGCAACGCGGAGCGGGATCTGTCCGCTCGGACGGCCTGTCGCCGCGGCGATCGCGAGACGGGTGCGCTCCACATGGTCACTCAGCATCGCATCGGCGAAAAGCTCTGGCAGCGGCAACCATTCGTCCCCGCTGTGGACGGGCAGCGCGAAGTACTCGCCGAGTTCTGCCAGTTCGGCGAGATACCCGGCGCCGTCGTCGCGACCTGCCGGTGCCGGACTGGCGTTCATGGTGCGGCCACGCTAGCCCGCGGTGGGGCGCCACCGCCAGGTGCGTCGGGAAAACCCGCCCGCCGCGGTAGTGCGGTACCTCACCGAACGGCCGGGCCGGACCGCGGAGGGCCCGGAACTGGACAAATGCCGGTGATCTTCGCTGCAACCTCGGTGCAACGTGACACAAGACACAATGGGCGAGTCGAGGCCGGTCCGTGTCACGAATATGGACCTGGAAATACGGATGAAGGTGGCCCATTCGTGGGTCATCCCTCAGTTGGGAGCAGCACATGACGGAACCGACCCTGGACCCCGCGACGGACTATCCGCTGAGTGTCCACCGGCGCGATCTGTTGTTCACCCCCAACGGCAAATCGATCGAGGACATCACGATCGATGCCGTCGTCGCCGGTGACATCCAGGCGACCGATCTGCGCATCACCCCCGACACCCTGCGTCTGCAGGCCCAGATCTCCGAACGGGTGGGGCGGCCGCAGCTCGGGGCGAACCTGCGGCGCGCGGCCGAGATGACCGCGATCTCCGATGAGCGGGTGCTGCAGATCTACAACGCGCTGCGGCCCAACGCGTCGTCCAAATCCGAGCTCGACTCGATCGCCGACGAGCTGACCACGCAGTACAACGCGACCCACCTCGCCGACCTGGTGCGTGAGGCCGCCGACGTGTACGAGCGCCGCGACCTGCTGGCCAAGAGCGAATAGGAGACAACCGATGACTGCAGTAGTACCGAACCCGGTCGCCGAGACCGCCACCGTGCGGCACTCGCTGCGCACCCAGGCCCTGGAGGCGCGACCGGTCAACCTCGACGGATTCGTCGAGGAATGGCCCGAGGTCGGCATGGTCGCGATGGACAGCCCCTTCGACCCGCAGCCGAGCGTGCGGGTGGAGAACGGCCTGATCGTCGAGATGGACGGCACCGCACGCGCCGACTTCGACTCGATCGACCAGTTCATCGCCGACAAGGCGATCGATGTCGAGACCACCGAGCAGTCGATGGCCATTCCGGCCGCCGAGATCGCCGGCATGCTGGTCGATCCGGGTGTCACCCGCGATGAGGTCCTCGCGGTGACCAAGGGGCTCACCCCGGCGAAGCTGCTCGCGGTGGCCAAGAACCTCAACATCGTCGAGATCATGATGGGCATGCAGAAGATGCGGGCCCGCCGCACGCCGGCCAACCAGGCGCACTGCACCAGTGCCAGGGACAACCCGTTGCAGGTCGCGTGCGAGGCGGCCGAGGCCACCCTGCGCGGATTCGCCGAAGTGGAGACCACGCTGGGTGTGGTCCGCTACGCGCCGTTGGTGGCCATGGCCCAGGCCATCGGCAGCCAGGCCGGTGCGGAGGGGCCGCAGACCCAGTGTGCCCTGGAGGAGGCCACCGAACTCGATCTCGGGATGCGCGGTATCACCGGATACGCCGAGACCATCTCGGTGTACGGCACCGAACCGGTCTTCGTCGACGGTGACGACACCCCCTGGTCGAAGGCGTTCCTGGCGGCCGCCTACGCGTCGCGCGGTATCAAGATGCGGTTCACCTCCGGTACCGGATCCGAGGTGCAGATGGGTAATGCGCAGGGAAAGTCCATGCTGTACCTGGAGATCCGCTGCATCCTGGTGACCAAGGGCGCCGGCGTGCAGGGCCTGCAGAACGGCTCGATCTCCTGTATCGGCGTGCCGGGAGCGGTGCCCGGCGGCATCCGCGCGGTGGCCGCCGAGAACCTCATCGCCTCCGCGGTGGATCTGGAGTGCGCGTCCGGTAACGATCAGTCGTTCTCGCATTCCCCGATGCGTCGCACCGCCCGGCTGATGCCGCAGATGATGCCGGGCACCGACTTCGTGTGCTCGGGCTACTCCGCGGTGCCCAACTACGACAACATGTTCGCCGGGTCCAATGTCGACAGCGACGATTTCGACGACTTCAACACCATTCAGCGTGACCTGCAGATCGACGGCGGCCTGCGACATGTGAAGGAGTCCGAGATCCTCGCGGCGCGCACCCGCGCGGCCGAGGCGCTGCAGGCGGTGTTCCGCTACCTCGACCTGCCGCCCATCACGGACAACGAGATCGAGACGGCCGTGTACGCCAACGGAAGTCAAGACCTGATCCCGCGCGATGTGCTGGAGGACCTCAAGGGTGCCCAGCAGGTGATGGACCGCAACATCACCGGTCTGGATCTGGTGAAGGCGCTGGAGGCGAGTGGTTTCTCCGATATCGCCGAACGGATGTTGTCCAGCCTGCGTCAGCGGGTGTCCGGTGACCTGCTGCAGACCTCGGCCATCCTCACCAAGGACGGGCCGCTGTCGGCGATCAACGATGCCAACGACTACGCGGGACCCGGCACCGGGTACCGCCCGTCGGGTGCCCGGTGGGAAGAGATGAAACGACTGCGCCACGTCACGAGCGCATCGAACCCGGAAACAGAGGTGGAATAGCCGTGTCGGCCAATGATGTTCAGCGGGACCTGACCTTCACCGAGATCGGCCCGGCCGCGCGCGGCACGCGGCCCGACGAGGTGGTCATCGCGATCTCGCCGGGCTTCGGTGAACTGTTCAGCAAGACCATCGTCGACATCCCGCTGTCCGAGGTGATCCGCCAGGTACTGGCCGGCATCGAGGAACAGGAGGTCAGCGCACGGGTCATCCGGGTCCGCAATTCATCCGACCTGGCGGCCATGTCCCACACCGCGGCCCGGCTGTCCGGATCGGGTATCGGAATCGGCATCCTCTCGCGCGGCACCTCGATGATCCACCAGCGCGACCTGCCGCGGCTGTCCAGCCTCGAACTGTTCCCGCAGTGCCCGCTGCTGACACTGCAGACCTACCGGCAGATCGGGTCCAACGCGGCGCAGTACGCCAAAGGGGAGTCGCCGGAACCGGTTCCGACGCTCAACGATCAGATGGCCCGGCCCCGCTGGCAGGCCAAGGCCGCGCTGCTGCACCTGAAAGAGACCGAACTGGTTCGCAAGGATGCGAAGGCCATCGAGGTCATGCCGGTGTTCTCCGCGGCTGCGGTGGGTTGATACGGGTTTCGGGCTTGGAGAACGACGGAGCTACCCGCACGGTCGTCGGGGTGGACATCGGAAACTCCACCACCGAGGCCAGTCTGGCCACGATCGACGCCGACGGCGCGCCGGCGTTCATCGGGGTCGCGCTGACCCGGACCACCGGCATCAAAGGCACGGTCAAGAACGTCGAAGGTGTCGCCAAGGCAGTGGTCTGGTCCTTGCAGGGCGCCGGTCTTGCGCTTGCCGACCTCGACCTGGTGCTGCTCAACGAGGCGACGCCGGTGATCAGCGGACTGGCGATGGAGACGATCACCGAGACCATCATCACCGAATCGACGATGATCGGTCATGACCCGCGCACCCCGGGCGGCCGCGGACTGGGTGTCGGCACCATCGTCGAGTTCGCGGCCCTGGCCGAGATCACGACCGGTGAACCGATCATCCCGGTGGTACCCGGCAACGTCGACTTCGACCTCGTCGCGGCCACCATCAATGCGGCGGCCCACCGTGGGGTCGAGATCACCGGGGCCATCCTGTGCAATGACGACGCGGTGCTGGTGTCCAATCGGTTGGAGACCAAGATCCCGATCATCGACGAGGTGTCGCGCATCGAGGCCGTCCCGCGTGGCATGATCGCCGCCGTCGAGGTGGCCGCACCGGGTCAATCCATCAGAACATTGTCGAATGCCTATGGCCTGGCCACGATTTTCGGCCTGGACCCGGAGCAGACCAGGGTGGTCTCGCCCGTGGCGCGGGCTCTCACCGGCAACCGGTCGGCGGTCGTGGTGCGCACGCCGTCGGGCGATGTCGCCGATCGGACCATCCCGGCCGGTGCGCTCAGCCTGATCGGCGCGAAGAAGACCGCCACCATCGACGTATCCCGCGGCGCAACGGAATTGATGGCCGCGGTCGAACGGGTCAGCCCACTTGTCGACGTCACCGGCGAAGCCGGGACGAATTCGGGCGGCATGATCGCCAATGTCCGGCAGAGCATGGCCGACCTGTCCCACCACGCCCTGGCCGACGTGCGGATTCAGGACCTGCTGGCCATCGACACCGCTGTGCCGCAAGAGGTTCGCGGTGGTGTCGCGGGTGAGGTGGCGCTGGAGAACGCCGTCGCGCTGGCGGCCATGGTGCGCACCAAGGAAAGCGGGATGAAGGCCGTCGCCGACGCGGTCGCGGCACATCTGCGCGCGGCAGGCGCCACGAATGTCGACGTCGTCGTCGGCGGTGTCGAAGCCGAGATGGCGGTTCTCGGGGCGCTCACCACGCCCGGTACCGACAAGCCGCTGGTGGTGCTCGACCTCGGCGGCGGTTCCACCGATGCCGCGGTGATCCAGGCCGACGGCAGCACCGACGCCACCCACTTGGCCGGTGCGGGTGACCTGGTCACCAAACTCATCGATGCCGAACTGGGCCTGGACAACCTGGAACTGGCCGAGGAGATCAAACGCTGCCCACTGGGCAAGGCGGAGAGCTTCTTTCACATCCGGTTGGAGAACGGCACCGTCCAGTTCTTCGAAAAGCCGCTTCCGGCCACAGCATTCGCCCGGGTGGTGGCACTCGGCGATACCGGGATGAGCCCCATTCCCACTCGGCACTCCCTGGATCGCATCCGCACCGTACGCAGGACCGCGAAAGAGCGGGTCTTCGTGGTGAACGCCCTGCGGGCGCTGCGCAGCATCGCCCCCGGTGGAGATCTACGGCAGATCGGCTTCGTGGTGCTACTCGGTGGTTGCGCGCTGGACTTCGAGATCCCGCAGCAGATCGCCGATGCCGTCGCCCCGTACGGAATCGTCTGCGGCACCGGTAATGTCCGCGGCACGGAAGGTCCGCGCAACGCCGTGGCCTCCGGACTGGTCGCGTCGTACGCGGCGACGGCATCCCGACTGGGGGTCGGCGCCCATGCTTAAGGGTGGTCAGCCGGAGCCGCCGGTGATCGTCGTGATGAGCTGCGGCGCCGACGCTGTCGTGAACGAGGTGCTCGCGGGCATCGAGGAGGAGGGTGTGCCCGCCGTGGTGGAACACCGTCGCGACGACCAGGACGCGCACGCGCTGGCCCGGCTGGCCGCGCAGGTGTCCACGTTGGAGGTGGGTGTCGGGATCGACGCGCTCGGCCGGATCAGCGTGGCACACCAGAAGGTGACCGGGGCGACGCCCGGGCTGTTCAGCGGGGCCGCCGCACCCGCCGAGGTGGCCCGTGCGTTGGGCCACAACGCAGCCCGCATCGTGGTCGGCGTACCCCTGCGTGCGGTGGCCCCATGACCCTCGGCGAAGACGGCTTGATCCACGCCGACGCCATCCGGGTGCTCAATGAGCTGAACGAGACGACGAAGGCGCAGCAGGCGTTTCTCAAGAGCTGCGGCGACGCCGCCTGGATCGGCGACGACGACCGCCGGGCCATCCGGTGGTTACTGACCGCGCTCGTCGAGCACCGCCGCCGGCTGCGCACCGCCGCCCGGATGTGGCGCGCCATGGGCCACGACGAACCGGCCGGCCGCGCCCTGGTCGCGGTCACCGTGGACCTGCTCGATGAGAACCGTTCCTTCACCCCGTTCGTCGCACAGTGGCGCGAAGCCGTGGTGGGACGGGTATCGCTGGAGCGGAATGACTTCTGGCGCAGCATGATCGAGCTGGCCCAATCGAATCTGACCGAAGCGCGCGACGGCGCTACGCTCTGCCTGGCCGGCCGTCGTCGGGCGTGAGACCCAGAGAAACAGTGGAGGTATGCCCCGTCATGGGCGATTACAGGGAGCTCTACCAAGCCAGCATCAAGGACCCTGCAGGGTTCTGGGCGCAGGCCGCCGACGCGGTGACGTGGACCCGCCGGCCCGAAAGGGTGCTCGACGACACCAATCCGCCGTTCTATCGGTGGTTTCCGGACGGTGAGCTGAACACGTGTGTCAACGCCCTGGACCGCCATGTCGCCGACGGGCGTGCCGAGCAGCCGGCGCTGATCTACGACTCGCCGGTCTCGGGCAGCGCCCGCACGTTCAGCTACCGCGAGCTGCTCGACGAGGTGGCGCGGTTCGCCGGTGTGCTCAGCGGCCTCGGCGTGAGCAAGGGCGACCGGGTGGTCGTCTACATGCCGATGATCCCGGAAGCGGTCATCGCCATGCTGGCCTGCGCCCGTATCGGGGCGGTGCACTCCGTGGTGTTCGGCGGGTTCGCCGCGCACGAACTGGCGGCGCGCATCGACGATGCCCGCCCCGCGGTGATCGTCTCCGCATCGTGCGGAATCGAACCGTCCCGCACCGTCGCCTACAAACCGATGCTGGATGCCGCGCTGGCGGCGTCGGCGCATCCGCCTGCGCACTGCGTCATCGTGCAGCGCGAGCAGTCACCCTGTGAGCTGGTGGCCGGGCGCGACGTGGACTGGCACGAGGCGATGTTCACCGCCACACCGCACGACGCGGTGCCGGTCGCGGCCACCGATCCGCTCTACGTGCTCTACACCTCGGGCACCACCGGAAAGCCCAAGGGCGTGGTCCGCGACAACGGCGGCCATGCGGTCGCCCTGATGTGGAGCATGCGCCACATCTACGACATGGCGCCCGGCGAAGTGTTCTGGGCGGCCTCCGACGTGGGCTGGGTCGTCGGGCACTCCTACATCGTGTACGCGCCGCTGCTGCTGGGGGCCACCACGGTGCTCTACGAGGGCAAGCCGGTGGGTACCCCCGACCCCGGTGCGTTCTGGCGGGTGATCGACGAGCACCGGGTGAAGGTGTTGTTCACCGCACCGACGGCGATCCGGGCCATCCGCAAGGAAGATCCCGACGGCGCCCATCTGACCCGGTACGACCTCTCATCGCTGAAGCATCTGTTCCTGGCCGGTGAACGGCTGGACCCCGACACCTATCACTGGGCGGTGCGCAAGCTCGGCATTCCGGTGGTGGACCACTGGTGGCAGACCGAGACCGGATGGGCCATCGCCGCCAACCCGGTCGGGGTCGAGACGTTGGCGTTCAAAGCCGGGTCGCCGACCGTGCCGATGCCCGGTTACGACGTACATATCCTCACCGCGGACGGGGTGCCGTGCGGCCCGGGTGAGGAGGGCACCGTGTGCATCCGTACGCCGCTGCCGCCGGGAACCCTGCCCACCCTGTGGGGTGACGACGCCCGCTACGAGGCCTCCTATCTGTGCGAGCATCCCGGCTACTACCTCACCGGCGACGGCGGTTACCTCGACGAGGACGGCTACCTGTTCGTCATGGGCCGCATCGACGATGTGATCAACGTGGCCGGGCACCGGTTCTCCACGGGTGCGATCGAGGCTGTGCTGGCCGCCCATCCGTCGGTGGCCGAATGTGCTGTCATCGGGGTTGCCGACGAGATCAAGGGCCAGGTGCCCCGCGGGCTGGTGGTGCTCAAGGCCACCGCATCCGCAGAGGGCCTCGTGGATGAACTGATCGCGTCGGTCCGCAACGAGATCGGCGCGGTCGCCAGCTTCAAACTGGTCGACATCGTGCCCGCACTGCCGAAGACGAGGTCGGGCAAGATCCTGCGCAAGGCGATGCGCGGTATCGCGCACGGCAAGGACGAGCCGCTGCCCTCGACCATCGAGGATCCGTCGGTACTGCACGCGCTGCGCCCGATTCTGGCGCCCTGAGCCGGCCCTTTCCGCGCACACGCTCACGTTGGGCGTTTTGACCTGCGGTGACAGCTCCCGGTAAGCTGCTCCGTTGGTGTGCGCCGCCCCCGCAAGGGGAGGTGGTTCCCAGGTCAACGTCGGTCGCTGGGATACCGACGGGCGTGCACCGGACCGGCAACCAACCCGAGAAGAGAAGGTGGCAACTGTGCCTACTTACACGCCGAAGGCGGGTGACACCACGCGTCAGTGGCATGTCATCGACGCCCAAGACGTGGTGCTCGGCCGGCTCGCCGTGGAAGCAGCCAAGCTGCTCCGTGGCAAGCACAAGCCGACATTCACGCCCAATGTCGATGGTGGCGATTTCGTCATCATCATCAACGCCGAGAAGGTCGCCGTCAGCGGCGACAAGCTCAACAACAAGTTCGCTTACCGCCACTCGGGTTACCCCGGCGGTCTGCGTAAGCGCACCATCGGCGAGCTGCTGGAGAAGCACCCGACCCGCGTCGTCGAGAACGCGATCGTCGGCATGCTCCCGCACAACAAGCTCAGCCGTCAGATTCAGAAGAAGCTGAAGGTGTACGCCGGCCCGGATCATCCGCATGCCGCGCAGCAGCCGGTTCCGTTCGAGATCAAGCAGGTGGCCCAATGAGTGAACTGACTGGGACCGAGTCCGAGGTGACCGAGGTGACCGAAGAGGTCTTCGAGGAGTCCCCCGAGACCGGTGAAACCACCGAGGTCTTCGAGGAGGCTGTCATCGAAGAGGCCGCTCCGCGTGAGCCGGTCTACCTCGACCGCCCGATCCAGACCGTCGGCCGCCGTAAGGAGGCCGTGGTCCGCGTGCGTCTGGTGCCCGGCACCGGCAAGTTCCACCTGGACGGCCGCACGCTGGAGGCCTACTTCCCGAACAAGGTGCACCAGCAGCTGATCAAGGCTCCGCTGGTGACCGTCGATCGGGTGGACAGCTTCGACGTGTACGCCCACCTCGATGGTGGCGGCCCGTCCGGGCAGGCGGGCGCGCTGCGCCTGGCCATCGCCCGTGCGCTGATCCTGGTCCAGCCCGAGGATCGCCCGGCCCTGAAGAAGGCCGGCTTCCTCACCCGGGACCCGCGTGCCATCGAGCGCAAGAAGTACGGCCTCAAGAAGGCCCGTAAGGCGCCGCAGTACAGCAAGCGCTGATCGTTTCTGCTCGTGGGCGGGCGTGTCGCACTATGGACACGCCCGCCTTCGGCATTTCATGGAGAGTGTGCGGGGCCGCACCGGAGGAGGACCAAACGAAGATGCGTCGACTTTTCGGCACCGACGGTGTGCGTGGCGTCGCCAATCGTGAGCTGACCGCGGAGCTGGCGCTCGCGCTGGGTTCGGCGACGGCCCGGCTCGGCAACGTCACCGGCACCCGGCGCCGGGTCGCGGTGGTGGGACGGGATCCGCGGGCCAGCGGGGAGATGCTGGAAGCCGCCGTCATCGCCGGCTTGACCGCCGAGGGTGTCGACGCCCTGCGGGTCGGAGTCCTGCCCACCCCCGCCGTCGCGTACCTCACCAACGCCTACGACGCCGACTTCGGCGTGATGATCTCGGCCTCCCACAACGCGATGCCCGACAACGGCATCAAGATCTTCGGCCCCGGTGGGCACAAGCTCGACGACGCCACCGAGGACCGCATCGAGGAACTGGTCAACGCCGGGCCCGGCAGTCGCCCGCTGGGCGCCGGGATCGGACGGGTGATCGACGCCGGTGACGCCTTGCAGCGCTACCTGGCGCATGTGCACCAAGCCGTCACCACCCCGCTCGACGGCCTGACCGTCGTCGTCGACTGCGCCAACGGTGCGGCGTTCGAGGCTGCCCCCCGGGCATACCGCGCCGCGGGTGCCAACGTGATCGCCCTGCACGCCGAACCCAACGGCCTCAACATCAACGACCAGTGTGGGTCCACCCATATGCAGACGTTGCAGCAGGCGGTGCTCACCCACCGCGCGGATCTGGGCCTGGCCCACGACGGTGACGCGGACCGCTGCCTGGCCGTCGACGCCCACGGTCAGATCATCGACGGCGACGCCATCATGGTGCTGCTCGCACTGGCCATGCGCGACGCCGGCGAGCTGGCGTCTCACACGCTGGTCACCACCGTGATGAGCAACCTGGGTTTGCACCTGGCGATGCGCGCCGCCGGTATCGAGGTGCGCACCACCGCGGTCGGTGACCGCTACGTGCTCGAGGAACTGCGCGACGGTGAATTCTCCCTGGGCGGTGAGCAGTCCGGTCATATCGTGCTGCCGGCGTTCGGCACCACCGGCGACGGAATCGTCACCGGCCTGCGGCTGATGTCGCGGATGGCGCAAACCCGGAGTTCGCTGGCCGAGCTGTGTCAGCCCATGCAGACGCTGCCCCAGGTGCTCATCAACGTGCAGGTGGCCGACAAGGCCACGGTGGCCCAGGCCCCCTCGGTCCAGACCGCGGTGGCCCAGGCCGAGGCCGAACTCGGAGACAGCGGGCGAATCCTGTTGCGCCCCTCCGGGACCGAGCAGGTGGTTCGTGTGATGGTGGAGGCCGCAGACGAGGACACCGCCCGCCAACTGGCGGTCCGGGTGGCCGAATCGGTGAGCGGCCACAAATAGTTTCTCTGCTCCGCAGGGAACCGATCGGGTGCCCGCCGCGTCCTAACCAAGCATGGGACACCTCACTGCCACCCGCGTCGACACCGGCTCCGTCCTGGATGCCGCGCACCGCTATGACACCGCCGCCGAATTGCTCGACACCGTGCTGCACACGCAGCTGGCTCGGCTGAACTTCGACGGGACGCGAGCCGGACGGTCCTACACCGACTCCGGTGACGCCGTCCGTGACGCCGTGCAGCGGACCTGCGCGAGACTGGCTGACTGGTCCCGCTCCGCCCGTGAGATCGCCACGCTGCTCAGGGCTTCGGTCCAGAGTTACGCCGACGCCGACGGGCGTGCGGCCCACCGGCTCGGATGACCGGCTACGACGTCGACGGCGCCCTGGCCCGGGGCGGGCCTGCCGTCGAGGTGCTCTCCGACTACGTCGCGGCCTGCCGCGCACTCGGCTGCACCGTCACCGATCCGGCCCAGCTGCACGATGCGTACACCGCCGAGGACGGTATGGACCTGGGCGCACTGGATGCCGATTGCGCGGCGATCACTGCGGCGCTGGGCACCGTTGAGGAGGCCGCCCGGCTGCAGGAGTCGGCGCAGGCGGCGCTGGCCGCGGCTTGGCAGGGGTCGGGCGCGGATATCGCCGCACAGGTCATCGCGGCACATGCGCAGTCCTCGGAGCAGACGGTCAGCGCCCTGCACCGGGTCGCCGATACGCTCACCGTATTGCGGGACGACCTCTGGCACTTGGTGACCGGTAAGGTCGCCGCCGTCCAGGACATCGAAGACCGTGCCGAACGCGCGCAGTGGTGGCCGGCCGCGCGGGCCGTCACCACGGGTGCCGGGGCCCAGGACAGTGCCAGCGAGATCGTCGACGGCAAGGTCAATCCGTTCGTGACCGTCGCGATCGGCTCCGACTGGGCCGAGGTGATGGAGTCGACGAAGCGATCGGTGCGTGACGCGTACGACACGGCCGCGGCCGGTCTTTCGGCCGATCAACCGGCAGGGTTCGGCTCCTTGGGATCTGCTGCCGGGGTGACACCCGCGGCGGCCGCGCCGCCGGTAGACGCGTTGGCTGCGGCACCGGCCCCGGCCCCGGCCCCGGCCCCGGCCCCGGCGTCGGCACCGGCACCGGCGGGTGATCCGTTCTCCGGCGGGCTGCCGTTGGGCGGCCTGGGTTCTGGAATGTCCTCGGTGGGAGGAGGTTTCACGGGTGCGGGGCAGCAGCTCGCCGATCTCCTCGGGGGACTGTTCGGCACGGGCACGGGCACGGACTCGATACCTGATGAACCGCTGGATATCGGCGAGCGGGACACCGATGAGCCGGAGCCGGACGATGATCGTGAGGAGGACGAGGGCGAGGAGGACGACGCAGACGAGGAGAGCGAGGGGGAGGGGGAGGGCGAGCCCACTCCGGTGACCGCCGAGACGACGGAAGTCCTTGGACCGGAACCCGATCCGCCCGCTGCCACGCCCGTACCCCAGCCGGTGCCGGCGGCACCGGTGGCCGCACCGATGGCAGCTGAACCCCCTCCGGAGCCGCCGCGCACCCCGTGCGAGATCGCGGCCGACGAGTTGCCGCAGGCAGGTGGGTGAACGGCGGCAGGATGTTGCCCCAATCCCATACATGAGCCGTAGTGTCTCTTCAATAGTCGATCCCCGGATCGCTCCGGCCGCTGCTGGCCAAGATCAGTGTTGCTGCTGACATCCTTGACATCATCACCGTGACGCAAGGGGAGGCTGGGGTTCGTGCGGCCGTGCGCGCCAGCGCGATCTGAACACTTGCTGTGCCTAGTATTCTACATTCGATAGATAAAAGGGGTTGGCGGCACGCTTGCCTCCGGTGAAACGAGGTGGCTTGTGGTCTGCGAATTCTGGGCCGTCGAGAACGGCTGGAGGCTCTCGAAGGGGTGGTGGGTTTCCGGCCACCCGGGCCAAGCGGCGCTGGGAGCCGACGCCTGCGCCACCACGCGGTGAGGGTTTAGTGCCACGCCCCGGCAAGCCTCTGATCAGTCGTTCGGCGGCGGTGAAGGCGGCGATTGACATCATCGGCGCCGACGGACTGCAGTCGTTCAGTATGCCGAGACTCGCCGCAGAGATGGGGGTGAAGGTCCCCTCTCTCTATCACCATTTCCGCGACAGGGCCGACATCCTGCTGGCGGTGGTGCAGTACGTCGCCGGTGCTGCGGTGGTGGCATCTGGTCGCGCTCCCGGCCCGGACTGGCCCGACCATTTCGTGGCCTTGGCCACCAGCTTCCGGCGGTCCTTCGTGCGTTACCAGAACACCGCTCCCTTGCTGCTGCACTACCGGCCGCGCGACCTTCTTCCGGGTGGATACGAAGCGGCAGCGCAGTTCCTGCATCGATCGGGGGTCCCGGTGGCGTTTCACATTCGGATTCTCGATGGAATGGAGACCTTGCTGATCGGCACGGCCATCTGCGAGATCATGAACCCGTTCTTCGACGGCGGCACGATCTTTCGCAATGTCGACCTCACTACTCAGTCCGCCCTGGCCGCGGCGGTAGAGGCATCAGGGCTGAGCGCGGAGGGGTTGCTCGAAGTGAAGGTGCGCGCCTTCCTGGCGGGCGTGACTGCGGGCTACTGTAAACCTAATACCATGAGGTATTGACGGGAATGTGCCTGCGCGCATAATCTCAGTGCTGAGGTCGGGTCGGTGCCTGTGTTCTCTGCCTGGCCATCTTCTCGATGGTCCGAGATATGTTGTCGACAAACGTCACTGGATGTCGGGTCCGGCGCGTCGGCCGCCGCCCGAAATTCGATTCGCTTGCTGGATGGGCTTGGGCGAGGCCCGCTGCCCGTGATGAAGAAGGAGGCGAAGTGACAACGATGGGCGCGCCATTGGCCGGCCTGCGGGTGGTCGACACCACCGTCGGGGAGGCCGGCCAAGTAACGCGGTTGCTGGCGGATCTGGGCGCTGATGTCGCCAAGATCGAACCGCCCGCCGGTTGCCCCGGGCGACTGCGACCACCGCTGGTCAACGGGCACAGCGTGAGCTTCGCGTTGCATCATGCAAACAAGCGCAGCGTCGTCCTCGATCCCACTGACGACGAGGACCGGCGGCGGTTCCTGGACTTGGTGGGCGCCGCCGACATCGTCGTCGACAGCGGAACGTCCGGACAGGCCGATGCGTTCGGCACGACGTGTGAAGCGCTCGCAGATCGCTTCGTCCACTTGGTGGCGATGTCGGTGACCGATTTCGGGCTGTGTGGACCGCGTTCCGGCTGGCGAGCGACCGACGCGGTACTGGTCGCCATGGCATCGGTGCTGTCCCGATCCGGGGCACCGGACGGCCCGCCGGTCCTGCCGCCGAACGGGATCGCCTCATCCACCGCCGCGGCACAAGCCGCATGGGCCGTGCTGGTCGCCTACTACCACCGGCTGCGGACAGGACGCGGCGACTACATCGACTTCTCCCGATTCGAAGCCGTTCTGCAAGCGCTAGATCCGCCGTTCGGAGCCCAGGGACAGGCCGCGGCGGCGCGGGGCCGCAGCTCGGCCCGCCGCGGTCGTCCCAGGAACCAGGACGCGTACCCGATCTTCGCATGTCGTGACGGCTGGGTCCGTATCTGCATCCTGGCTCCGCGGCAGTGGCGTGCCATGCGGTCATGGCTCGGGGAGCCGGCCGAGTTCCAGGACCCCGAATACGACACGATCAGTGCCCGCGCTGCGGACTTCCCACAGATCCGTGCCCTCATCGGCGAGTTGTTCGCCGGGCACACGGCAGCGGATCTCGTCGCGCAGGGTGCCGCACGCGGCGTACCCGTTGCGGGCATCCTGACGCCGGCCGAGGTGTTGTCCGGTGAGCATTTCAATGCCGTGTCCGCGTGGACCGAAATCGACATCGCCGACGGTACGCGTGTGACGGTGCCCGACGGCTGCGTGGTGATCGACGGCGGGCGTGCCGGCGTGCGGTGGCTCGGACCCCGCGCAGGGGAATCAGCCGCGGTGTGGGCCGACCGGCCTGCGGTGGCGGACGGCGTCGAATCCAGCCGGCGCCCGCTGGAAGGGATCCGGATCCTCGACCTCGGTGTGATCGTGGCGGGTGGCGAGTTGGGCCGGCTGTTCGCCGACATGGGCGCCGAGGTGATCAAGATCGAGAGCCCCTCTTATCCGGACGGGCTGCGGCAGGCTCGACCCGGCCAGATGATGAGCGAGTCTTTCGCCTGGACCCACCGCAACCAGTGGGGGCTGGGACTTGACCTGCGTGCGCACGGTGGGTCTGAGGTGTTCGGCAGACTGGTGCAGCGCGCCGATGCGGTCTTCGCCAACTTCAAGCCGGGAACGCTTACTTCACTGGGCTTTTCGTTCGACTCCCTGCAGCAACTGAATCCGGGGATCATCCTCACCGAGAGCAGTGCGTTCGGTGACCGCGGACCCTGGAGTTCCCGGCTCGGCTATGGCCCACTGGTGCGAGCCTCCACCGGGGTCACCCAGTTGTGGGCCAACGACGATCCCGAGGGTCGTTATCCGTTCTCGGATGCGGTGACGGTCTACCCGGACCACATCGTCGCTCGCCTGGCGGCGATCGCCACCTTGGCGGCACTGATCCGTCGACGTCGCACCGACCGGGGCGCGCACATCCATATCTCCCAAGCGGAGACCGCGGTCAGCCAACTCGATGTCCTGTACGCGGCGGACTGGGCGCGCGAGGCCGGGTCATCGGTCACCGACGACCCGGCCGTGCACGGCGTGTACCCCTGCGCCGGTGACGACGAGTGGTGCGTGATCACGATCGGCTCGGACGATGAGTGGCATTCCGTGCTGGAGGTCCTCGGGGCCACAGACATCGAGTCCGATCCTCGGTTCGCCGGCGCCGAGAATCGTGCGCGGCATCGTGCGGAGCTGACAGCACTGCTGGCCGAATTCACCCGGCGACTGGACCCGCAAAGCGCGGCAGCTGCTCTGCAGGACCGGGGGGTGGCCGCTGCGCCGATGCTGCGTGGCGCCGACATCCTCGATGAACCGCAGGTCCGGGCGCGGGGACTGTATTCGGTGATGGAGCACCCCTTGTTCGACACCGGTCTGCCCGCCGAGACCGGACCTGCACCCTATCGGCGCATCCCTCCGGCGGACCTGCGCCCTGCTCCGGTGCTGGGCGAACACACGATCGAGCTGTGCCAGACCGTCCTCAGCATGGACCGAGCCGAGATAGAACACCGCCTTGCCGACGGAGTGCTGTTCGTACCGAGCACTCCGAAACCGACTGCGCAGGAGCAACTGGCATGACCCGACCCACCGATCGGCTGTTCATCGACGGCGCCTTCCGCCAGGCCGGGAAGACCATCCCTGTCGTCGAGGCCGCCACCGGAGAGGTCTTCGCGGATGGCCCCTGCGCCACCACCTCCGATATCGATGCAGCCGTGGCCGCTGCGCACGAGAGCCCCGCGGTGCGGTGGGGGACGGCGCCGCCGGCAGAACGGGCGGAGGTGCTCAAGCGATACGCCGCCGCGTTGCGATCGCGCGCGGAGGACACCGCGCGGGTGGTCAGCCGGGAGAACGGGATGCCGATCACGTTGTCGCGGTCGGTGAACGGGATCTTCCCGGCCGCTCTGGTCGCCTACTACGCGAAGCTGATCAAGGAATGGGAACCGGAGGAGACCCGCCCCGCATTCGTCGGCCACACCATCGTGCGGCGGGAACCGGTCGGTGTGGTCGGTGCGATCACGCCGTGGAACTACCCGCAAGCGCTGGCGATCATGAAGATCGCGCCGGCGCTGGCCGCAGGCTGTCGCGTGGTGCTCAAGGCGGCGCCAGAAACCGCCTTGGATGCAATGGCATTCGCCGAAGCCGCGGTGGAGGCAGGCCTGCCGGCCGGAGTGCTGAACGTGGTACCCGGTGACACCGAGGCGGGCGCACATCTGGTGAGCCACCCGGGTGTCGACAAGGTGGCGTTCACCGGTTCCACCGGCGCGGGCCGGGTCATCGGCGCGGAATGCGGCCGGTTGATCAAGCCTGTCACTCTGGAGCTCGGCGGAAAGTCCGCGGCGATAATCCTGGACGACGCGGACCTCGACAGGACCGTTGCCGGGCTTCGTGAGGTCTCCTTCGTCAACAACGGCCAGACTTGCCATCTCAGTTCGCGCATCCTGGTGCCGAAATCCCGATACTCGGAGTTCGTCTGCGCGATCGCAGATCTGGCGAAAAGTATGACGGTGGGCGATCCGCTCGACGACGACACCGAGATCGGTCCGCTGGTCAGTGCGCGGCAACGCGACAGGGTGCTCGAGTACATCGAGATCGGCCGCGGAACGGGGGCGCGTCTGGTCGCCGGCGGTGCGGTTCCAGCTGATCGCCCGCGGGGATGGTTCGTATCACCGACGGTATTCGCTGACGTCGACAACCGCGACCGTATCGCCCAGGAAGAGATCTTCGGGCCTGTCGTCACGATCACCGTGTACGAGGGCGATGCCGAGGCAGTTCAACTCGCCAACGACACCGAGTTCGGCTTGGCCGGTACGGTGTGGTCGCAGAACAGCGATCGTGCCCTCGAGATAGCCCGGGCCATGCACACCGGCTCAGTCGGCGTCAATCACTATCAACTGGACATCCAATCGCCCTTTGGCGGTGTCAAATCCAGTGGTCTGGGCCGGGAACTCGGCCCCGAGGGATTGGACGCATATCGCGTGACAAAGTCGATGTACTGCGCCGATCCGATCGGCCGCTAGCGCGTGACGAACGCAGACCACACAGCCGGTGGCGGGCGTGACCTGGCCTTCCTGATCGGCGAAGCACCTTGGTACGCGGAGGATCTGAACATCGGGGACTGGATGGATCTCGGCACGGTCCAGATAGAGCTCGCCGAAGTCCTTGCCTTTGCGGGTCGGTTCGACCCGCTGCCGATCCATCTCGATGAAGCCAACACCACGTTCGGCGGAGTGATCGCGAGCGGGGTGCACACCATGGCCCTGTTCTCCAGCCTGGCGTCCCGGATCTTCCTCCCACGCCTGGCCATCGTCGCAGGCAAGGGTATCGACCGGCTCCGGATGCCCGTTCCGGTGCGGCCCGGATCGACCTTGGCCGGAGCTGTGGAGATCACCGATATCGTCATGCACTCCAGACGGGCGGACGTGTCCTATCGGGCGACGTTCGTCGATACCTCCGATCGTGTGGTCCTGAGCTTTGTCGCGATCACCGTGGTCTCACGACGGATACCAGCTTTATAGTCCGTACTGCTGTGTTCCGGCGAGAAGATGACACACCGGATATCGGCCGTCACCCGTCTCGGCTGGGTAGCCATCGCTGCGGCACAGCGCCTTTCACGCCCGTACCGAGGCCTGGCTGAACAGGATCGTTGCCCGAGTGCGAACGGCCTTGGTCAGAACGATCCCCGGTGGGGGCAGATGTCTTGAACAGACCGATCGGCAAATTTCAGGGCCTGACCGATTGTCCAGTCCGAATGTGTCGACAAGACTTCTTGCCCAGCGTCCCACAGTGAACCATCGTTGGGTGGTCGCATCAACCCGCATACGGACTGACCTTCGCGGATCGCCTGGTGGCTGTCCATCCTGATGCCGTCTCCGGCAATCGCCTGGAGGAAGACGGAGTAGTTGGCGTTGGGATCGACAGTGTCCGGGGCGGCGTCCGCCGGCACTCCGGGCGAAATCAGCAGCGATAACGAAACAAACGTCACCGCAAGCATTCTCATCATGGCCCCGATCATAAGGCCGTCAACGACGGATCTGTGGCAGTTTGGACATGGCATGCGCGGCCGAGCCCGCGCCCTGCTCAACCATCGCGCTAAATCAATACACTGTAGATAACTGGACCTGGTGCGCGCCGGGTGGTGAGGTCATCGGCATGCGGTGCTGGAATGGGGGGTCAAGGCAGGCGTCGCGGCGCGTGGCGCCGCACGGTAGCGCCTGGTCATGGGCGGTATCGGGTTCACCCGGAAGGCGGCCGATTGCCGGATCGCTTGCCGTGGGACTAGTGGTGGTTGACAGCTTTAACCTAAGTGCATAAGTTTATGTGTGACGCGAGCCACGTCGTTCCGCGTCGCTGATCCGCGAGAGGAGCGTTGCTCGACGTGACGGCTGGCAAATGTGCGCCTGCTGCGGATCTCTCGTGGAATTCGTCGTGAACAACTCCACCATGGCCTCCGGGAAGTTCCGACGAAGTGCGGGATTCAGGTCCTGTCGAACGGAGTCTTCCATCCGGATCCGACAACCTGATCGCCATGGAAATGGCTCCGCTGCTGTACTTTTCAGCTCTGAACGCAACAGCCCTGGCTCGACCCGGCGCGCATTGGTGCCTGTCGCAACCGACGGGAATCAGTGCCCAGAGAAGAAACACTGAGGAGATTGCGTTGAAGACGTGGAAGTGTTCGTGGGCTGTGCTGTTCGCGGCGCTGGCCATCAACGTGGTTGCCGCGCAACCAGCGCGTGCTGATCCGTTGATTCCCCTTACGCAGGCTGAAATCGACTACCTCGGCCACGCCCGCCAGGTGTTTGCAGCCAGTCACAACCCGGTGTCGTTCCGTAGCGATGGTCAGTTGCTGAGTGACGGTTGGTATGCCTGTGACAAACGAGCGGCGGGCTTCGTGGGAACCGAGTCGACATTGGTCACGCCCGCGCTTACTCAATTGGCATTCATATACCTGTGCCCGTAGTAGCGCGGCAGGCCACGGATTCGCCACACGAGCCGATTGGGCGACTGGTGGCGTGTGACGTCGGTCGCTGCCGGTCCGGCGCTCTGCTTCTGGCCAGGTCACGGGCTCGGGCGAGGGCAACGCGGTAGACGGTGCGCCGGGGTTCGAGCCTCGGTCGATGTCTGTTGGCAGTCGGTCGGTGTGGGTGCTCGCCTGCGGGCGTATGTGATTCGACAAGTGCTGGATCGAAAAGCGCAATTTTGCATCGCCTTTCGTGTCCCTAACCGTTCGGCGGTCGACGAACCGGCGGGGCCGCGGTGCCGGCACGATGGCCGCCGATGTCACGGTGTCGTCCTCGCACCTGCGATGCCTGTTGTAGCGATCGCGTACCCCGGGGCGTGGATCGAACCCGTGCCCCGGAGGAAGGCGCCCAACGGTGACGGAGGCGTCAATAACTTCGCCGGCCCCGGGGCTTGGCAACTAAAGCCATTAGGTATAAATTGTTGCTCGGCGTGATACAAACCACTTTGCTATAGGTTTAGCTTCGCTGGTCACATCCCTTTTGCGCTAGGTCATCAGGGGCAACGTCGCGGAAGGTCTACGTGCAGGTCTCAGCGTCATATCCGTCTACGGCCGAGGCAGGTCCACGGCGAGATGAGCGACATGATCGACGCAAGCCGGGTTTCCGGTCGGGATTCCACCAACAACGATGGGAGAGCAAGAGTGGCTCAGTCGGCGCTCGCAGTCACCGAGCATCGAGGTGCGCGTCGATGACCTCGTGGCCAAGCCGAAGCGGGATCCTCCAGGGCGTCGCGCCCCGCGCCGGCGTTTCGGCGCCAGTCGAGCTCGTGGTGACCCGATGGTAGGCGTTGCGGACCTGCCGACTGTGGCCAGTCGGCCGGGAGATCCGCTGCGCCAGAGGAGGTCATCCGGCACGCTGCGCACGGTCGGACAGAAGCTCTCGAGACTTGGCCAGGCGCCGGTCGCCGCCGCGGCCACGACGGGCCGCGGCATCGCTCTTGCACTTGCCGTGCTTCGCTATGCCGTTCAGGACACCGTCACTCGTCGCTTGCCAGTTGGTGAGTTCGTCTGGCAGGCGTGGGCACTGTTCAAGGTCACTGCGACTCCGGCGGTGTTGATGGCAATACCGATCGGCGGGATCGTCACGGTCGTCGTCTCGGGACTGGTGGCCCAAGTGGGAGCAACGGCGCTCCTTGGTGCCGCAAGCGGAGTGGGAGTGCTTCGGCAGGGGGCACCCGTCACCGCAGGTTTATTGATGGGCGGCGCTGCGGCCTCGGCCATCGCCTCGGACTTCGGTGCACGAGCCATTCGTGAGGAGCTCGACGCCATGCGGGTGCTCGGTGTGGACCCGGTCCGGCGTCTGGTGGTGCCACGATTCTTGGCGCTGCTGCTGATCGCCCCCATGCTCACCTTGGTCATCATCGTGTCGGGCACAGCCTCCGCGTTCCTGCTCTCGGTCACGGTCAGCGGGGTGGCTCCGGGAAGCTTCTGGAATTCGTTCGGGACCTTCGCCAAGATGACCGACGTCTACTTCGCGATCGGGAAGGGGCTGGTCTTCGCGGCAATCGTGGCCATCATCTCGTCCATGAGAGGGATGGAGGCGAAGGGCGGTCCGCGCGGTG
The DNA here is from genome assembly GCF_025822555.1 of Mycobacterium hackensackense. Classification (NCBI taxonomy): domain Bacteria; kingdom Bacillati; phylum Actinomycetota; class Actinomycetes; order Mycobacteriales; family Mycobacteriaceae; genus Mycobacterium; species Mycobacterium hackensackense. Next base: position 1,289,489 of record NZ_JACKUC010000029.1, on the reverse strand, counting down.
TCGCGGATGCCGTCAACGCGGCGGTGGTCATCAACGTCGTGCTCATCCTGTTCGCAAACCTCATCATCACGCAGATCTCAACGATGTTCTTTCCGACGGCGGTGGCGTGATGTCGGCGCCGGCGGCCCTGGGGCGGGTGCGTTCCGCTGCCGCGGAGACAGCGAAGAGGCCGTTGACCGGTATCGGACAGTGGGCCTTGTTCATCGGTCAGGTGTTCTTCTACCTACCCCTGACGGTGCGTCGATACTCTCGCCAGACGTTGGCCGCCACGATCAACATGGCCTGGGGCAGAGGGGCGTTGGTCGTTGACGGTGGCACCATCAGCGTTCTGCTCCTGCTCGGCGTGGCGACTGGTGCGTCTCTGGGCATCGAGGCGCTTGCGGTGTTGGACATCCTCGGATTCGGTTCGTTGTCAGGCATCATCGGTGGCATCGGCGCTGTCCGTATCCTCGGCCCGATCGTCGCCGGCATCGCGTTCATGTCCCAGGCGGGTACCCGCATGACGGCCGAGATCGGAGCCATGCGCATCGCCGAAGAGATCGACGCCGTCGAAGCCATCGGCTTGCGGCCCATCCCGTTCGTCGTAGGCACTCGCCTGATCGGCGCACTGACGTGTGTGATACCCGGCTATCTACTGACCCTCATGGGCGTCTTCTACACGATCCAATTGGTGGTCGTCACCTTCAGCGGTGAACACGGAGGCACCTATTTCCACTATTTCGTGATGTTCTTGAATCCAACAGACCTCCTCTACTCGACGATAAAGTTGAGCATCTACTGCATCGCGGTGACGCTGATCCACTGCTACTACGGGTATTTCGCTTCGGGGGGCCCAGTCGGTGTAGGTATGGCTTCGGGCCGCGCAGTGCGTGCGAGTCTGGTGACGATCGTGGTCCTGGACTTCACGACGACTGTCCTGCTGTGGGGCCTTCAGCCCGAGTTCATCTTCAAGGGATAGAGGAATTTCATGCTGCGAGGATCAGCTAAGCGCCAGCAGCGGGTATTGCTGTCCATCGGTGGTGCCGTGGTGCTGTGCGTCGTTTTGGCGGTGTCGTTCTTCGTCGTGGATCCGTTTGGGGGACGGGCCAAAGGCCTTTATTCCGTGATCATTTCGACTCCCTATGTGGGACAGGGCGTCCAGGCGGGCACAGCACTGGTCCTGCACGGCGTCAAGGTCGGCCAAGTTACCAACGTCACCAACACTGCCGGCGGCGTCCAGCTCGACACCGACCTGCAAACGGAGCCCACCCAAGGCCTGACCAACAATGTGAGCATAGATTTTCGACCGATCAACTACTTTGGCGTTCCTGGCATCAACCTCGTGCCGAAGCCCGGCGGCGAAGCTCTCCAGGATGGCAGCAGGGTCGCTCTGACGCCTTCGGGGAACTTCACTCTTTCGGAATTGCTCAATCAGTTGGGCAACGTGTCAGAAGCCTCGCTCACGCCACAGCTGATCAAGGTCATTGATCGGGTGACCCGCTATACCGATGGATTGAACCCGCTGTTCGAGACCGCAGTGACGGTAGCGCGAGCCGTCGAGGCCGTGCAGACCTATCCCACGGAGGAACAACTGACCAAACTGTCTTCGGCGGCCGAGGCCGTACCGCCATTCGCGGATGAAGCGATCATGGCAGGCAGGCGAATCATCGATTACAGCTATTACCCCGGGCAAGTTCGTGGACCTGCGGTATCGAGCGGTCCACGACTGGAGTTCCCATTCCTCACGGATGTCGACACTCCGAGTCTTGGTGACATCTCTCAGGACTTTTATATGAAGCATTGGGATGCGTTCCTGAACCTCGCACAGAACGGCCTGTTCGGCGCAGTGGGCAAACTCGTCAGCAGTCACGTGGATGATCTGTTTCCGTTGATCAGCGGGATCAAGGCGATCACCGACACGGGACCTGCCCTGCTGCGACCTCAGGACGTGGCGGAGAAGCTATCGGAATTGCGTTCTCGATTCGAGAAGCTCTATGCCGGAAATGGTACGCAGCATGCAGTTTCGGTTCGCATCTTGCTCGACAGCCTCCCCGGCGTGGCGGCCCCGGTCGGCATCGTGACGGAGGGAACGCCGTGAAAACAATGGCCGCCATGTGGCGGATCGGTGTGGCACTCGCCGTGTCGGTCGTCCTCTTCATCCTGCTGTCGAACACCCTTGTCAATCCTGTCGATGTCGGTACCCGGACGTACGTCGCCGAGTACACCGACGCGTCTGGACTTCATCAGGACGGCGACGTGCGCGTGCGCGGGGTCCGCGTCGGCAAGGTCGAGTCGGTCGATCTGGCCCGAGTCGGTGGCCAGAACGTCGCGCAGGTCAGATTCACGCTGGACAAGAAGTATGGCGTCGTGAGTGCGTCCAGGCTGGCGATCAAGTTCCAAGCCTTGACCGGCGTGCGCTATGTCGACGTAACGAATCCGGCAGAGGGCTATCGCGAACAGGATCTGGTGAAGCAGATACCTACGTCGATGACGCAGCCTTCCTTCGACGTGACCGCCCTCTTCAACGGTCTTCAGCCCGTGCTCGCGACGTTGAGCCCCGACGAGATCAACACGTTCACCGCCAATGCCGCGTCTTTCCTCACCGGTGACGGAAGTGGACTGGCGCCCCTGCTCGAGAGCATCCGCCGGCTCACGGAGTTCGTATCGGATCGGCAGCAGGTCGTGGCAACCTTGATGAACAATCTGTCAGATATCGCCGATGGCCTCGGCGGCACGTCCGAACGATTCATCCACATCATCGACCTGGTGAACCAGCCTGTGGACAAGGTGAATTCGGTGCTCGACGAGTTTCGCAAGGACCTTCTTTACGGCAAGGACTTCTTCGATCCGGTTGCACGCTTGCTGCACAATGCCGGATTCAGGAATGGAAACAGCGTCGACGATGCGTTGGACCGAGCATCCAGCAATCTCGACAACTTCTTCGATGCTTTCAAGTTGGTGCCCGTGATCAACGAGAACATCCCGCCTCCGGGCAACGACGGCACCGAAGTGGAGCCGTGTTCACGCGGCAACTTCCAACTCCCGGAAACGATGGACGTACTGCTGAATGGTCAAAGGGTGGTGTTATGCAATCCCTGAAGTCGAACCGTCTTCTCCATAGCCCGGCGTCTTGGGGTGTGGCAGCCATGGTGGTGGCGACCGTCATCGGGTTGGTCTTGACGTACGTCTACTACAACCCGCCGAGTCAGGGGAAGGCGGTCTCCTTCTACACCGACGACGCCAACGCGATCCGTGTCGGCGATGAGGTCCGGATGGCAGGAATCAAGGTGGGCACGGTGACAGAAATGGCGCTGGAGCCGAACCAGGTACTGGTGAAGGCCAAGATCAAGAACGACGCCTTCGTCGGTGACCAGTCGCAAGTAGACGTGCGCATGCTCACCGTCGTCGGTGGCTACTACATCAATCTGGCGTCGATGGGTAACACGCCGCTTGGTGCTGAACCCATCCCGGTTTCACGAGTAACGATGCCGTACAGCCTTATTCGAACGTTGGCCGACACCACCAAGATCACCGAGAATGTCGACACGAAGCCCATCAACGAGTCACTCAACCAGATTTCGCAGGGTTTGACGGGTACCAATGTTCAGGCGATCAAGACCACCATCGATGCGGGCAACGCGCTGATGTCCACCGTGGAAAGACAGCGCGGCCAGGTGACAAAGATCCTCGACCTGTCGGATGAGTACATCAAGGCGCTCTCGCAGTATCGGGACAAGTTTGCGCAACTGGTGCGCAAGATCTCCATCGCGACCCAGACAATGGTGATCTACGACAAGGGTATCTCGCAGACGCTGCAGGGTCTGGGCGATGTCCTGCTGGCCATCAAACCGCTCGCCGACGCCTATGAAGCCCACCAGGCCGAATTCGTGGAGAAGATTAGGGCCTACCTCGAGCGAGGTCGCGATTTCGTGGAACGCAATGGGCTGACCATACGTGCCCTCAAGCGAGTGCAGAATCTGTTCGATCGAATCCTCAACGCACAGAACGCAGGCCCAGGACTACTGGCAACCGACATGTGCGTCCCGGTTCCGGGGAGCGCCTGCTGATGAATCCTCTGCGTTCACCACGGGTTCGTCGCCTGGCATCGTTGTCGGTCGCTCTGGCGTCAGTAGTCGCCACCACCTCGTGCACGTCTGTCAGCAGGCCGGAAGCGGCCCACTACTGCGCGGTGATGCCGGACAGCGTCGGGCTCTACGTGGGCAACCCCGTCACACATCTGGGTTTTCCGATCGGCAAGATCGACTCCCTCGCTCCGTCTGCTCAATCCGTCCGGGTGGATTTCACCATCGATGACGGACGGCAGATCCCCGCAGATGCGAAAGCAGTCACCAGATCGACATCGATCCTTGCCGACCGAGCATTGGAACTCGTCGGCAATTACGAAGTGACACAAAAGCTGTCCCCGGGCGGTTGCATTCCACTCGGCCGATCGTTGACTCCGAAGAGTCTGTCCCAAGTCATCGGATCCTCGACGAACTTCATCAACTCGATCAACCCGGCAGGATCGGACAACATCGGACAGATGGTGACCGGTATCGACGAGGCGATTCATGGTCAGGGTCCGGGCGTCAACAAGTTGCTCACTACGACGTCGTCGGTGGTTGATTCGCCTGAACAGGCGATCGGTGATCTCGGGTCGGTGACCCGAAACCTCAGACAATTGACCACGACATTGGTGGACGTCGAGCCCACAATGCGCGGAGTGTTCGACGATTTGGCGAACTCCGCGGGGGAAGATGCGGCCGAAACCCTCGAAGGGGCATCGAAGACCATGGAGGGAATCATGCCCGTCATCGAAGCTGCCGGAGCCATCGAGAAGGAGTTGGGTCCGCAGATTCAGCAACTGCTCGACGTGGTTTCGGTCGCGCTCAGAAAGGCCAGTCCGCGCGCACCGTACTACGCGAGCCTGTTGAACGTGGCGCCGCGAGTACTCAACGGACTGATCAATCTCGCGAACAACCACGACTTCACGCTTCACTACCGGCCGCCGCTGTACCGAATCCGCACGCCCGACGGCGTCGCCCAGTGCAACATCATGAACGCGGCAATGCCGGGTAGTTGTGCAAACGTTCACGGCACGCCGTACGCGGTGGACGTGGCACTACTTCAGTACGTGCTGACCGTGGCGGCGAACAGATGATCCGGCGCTCTCGGCTCCTGGCCGGTGTCCTGGCCACAGCCACGGTCCTGGCGGTTTCCTCCTGCGCAGCAATCAATGTCGATGCGCTACCGCAACCGGGACCCTCCTACGACGACGGATATGACATTGTCATGCAGTTCAGCAGTGTGCTGAACCTGCCCGATCGCGCGAAGGTGGTGCTGGACGGCGTGACCGTGGGCGTCGTGTCCAAGGTGAGCCTCAGCAGTGCGGACGTGGACGTCACCGCGCGTATGAAACACGGCGTCGTCGTCCCGTCGAACATCAAAGCCGTTCTGCAACAGGCGACGGTGTTGGGTGACATCTACGTCGCACTTGAGCGGCCGGCGGCAGACGCCGGCCCGGCCCCTGCGCTGGAGCGTGACGGTGTCATTCCGGTTACTCAGACCACGTCCCCACCGCAGCTGGAAGACACCATCGCCAGCCTTGCGAATTTTGTGTCCAGCGGGTCTATCCAACGCGCACAGAACACCATCATCCGGCTCAATCACGTGGTGCCGTCCAGCGACGAGGTGCGGATCTTGACGGGCCGGGTCGAAACCGATCTCTCGGCCTTGGCCGGGAATCTCGATTCGCTCGATCGGCTGCTCGACGGCGTGGCGACGTCCGCTGCGGTCGTGAAGAGCAGAGTTCCAGACCTGCAGTACCTCTTCTCGCCGAAGGGGCAGCTCGGCTTCGAGCACCTCGTCGCTGTCCTGAACTACATCGGCACCATTCTCCCCAGCGTCGGAAGCATCTCCTTGGGAGGGTATTGGTTGGTGCCCTTCCTCAACTCGCTGGCGGACTCCGTGGGCGCACTGCAGGAGTCGAAGGTGGCAGGCGAGGCTGAAATACCCAAGTACCGCAAGGTCTTCACCGACATGTTCCTCCCGGTCGACAAGTATCCGGCCATCAACATCACCTCGATAGTGGGGCCGGATGGTCGGGAACTGTCCGGCAACGTGCAGGACGTGCTGCGAATTCTGGGGGCTACGCCGTGAACGCCATCAAGGCGAAGGACGTCACCTCGTACCTTGCGTTCGCCGTCATCATCACCGTCGTGCTGTTCTATTTCGGGTCACTGGGGCTTCGTGTCCAGCCGCCGTCGAACCGGACGAACCTGTCTATGGACGTGCCAGACGTCAACGGCCTCGTCGTCGACTCGAATGTGTTGTTGCGCGGTGTGCCAGTGGGCAAAGTGACGACGACGAAGACGTCCCTGAATTCGGCGTCCATCGCCTTCTACGTCGAGAGTCCTTATCAGATTCCCGTCGACACCGAGGTGCAGCTGCAGAATCTGTCGGCGCTGGGCGAGTCCTACATCGAGCTGGTGCCTCGGAGCGACGGCGGTCAGATGCTGAAGGACAATCAACACATCTCCACCGAATCGGTGATCCAGCCTCCGTCGATCTCCGAATTGGCGACCAGCGTGGTGCGCATGCTGCATCAGATGAATCCCGAAGCGCTCGCACGCATCATCTCCGAGTCCGATGCCGCGCTACCCGATCCCGTCACGGTGCTCCCCAACTTGTCCCGCGCCAGTAACACGTTCAACAACATGCTCAACGGTCTGAACGGCGAAGGACGCGAACTGCTCAGTAATTTCGGGACGCTCATCCACAACTCCGAGTGGGTCAATCCGGATCTCACCACTTTCACTCCGATCGCGCGGAAAGCGGGCGTGAATTGGCAGGACTTCTACAAGCATCTGCCAATCCTCCTCAGTCGCAACGAGCCGGAAAGCATCGCGGGGTTGAACAACCTCGTCGCGCGGCTGCAAGCGCTCCTCGACAAGAGTGGCGGGGACTTGAAGGTGTTGGGGGAGGCATTGCAACCGAAACTGAACACCATCGCCGCGACGTTGATGAACTTCGACAGCGGGCAGATCCTGGACCACTTCCTTGCGCAAGTGCCTGCCGAAGGGCTGATCACGCTACGGGTGAAGCCATGACGCACGTAGGTGAGAAGTTGCCCCATCGGGCATCCATTTCGAGAAAGGCGACCGCATGACCATCCACGACACCGAAGTTTCGGAAACCCGCGAAGACGATCCCACTGCCCCCGCCGCAGACGCCGAGTCCGCTGAGCACCAGGGGCATTCCCCGGAGGTACGGGACGCCGGGGAGGAGTCCGACAGCGGGAAATCATCGCGACGGCCACGGTCGATCTCGTTGAGTCTGCGGGGCCTTGTCCTCGGTGCGGTGATAGCGGCACTCGTGGCCGCAGTTGCCTGCCTGGGTTGGCTGTACCTGGGTGCGCGCCATCAGCTTGACGCTCAAGCCGTCAGGTCCGCGAACGACGCGCGCGCAGAGCAGATCGCGCTGGACTATGCGGTCAACGCCGCGACGATGGACTACAAGGACCTCCAGGCCTGGCATGTGAAGCTGGTCTCCGGAACCACGCCAGAGCTCAACAAGAAGCTCTCCGACGCGGGTGCCTCGATGGAACAGGTCCTGGTCCCGCTGCAGTGGAGTTCGAACGCGAAACCCCTGCTCGCCAAGGTCAGGTCGTCCACAGGTGGCATCTACGTCGTGGACAGTTTCGTCAGTGTGCAAACCAAGACCGTACAAGCGTCCGAAGCCCTGCAATCGACGGCGACCTACAGCACGACCATCGACAGCAACAACAATTGGCTGATCACCGATGTCGGGGGTATCGGATCAGCGATGGGGCCGAAGTGAGACATCGAATTCGGCGCGGCGCAGCTGTCCTCGTCTGCGCGGTGAGTCTCTGCGCAGCGGGCTTCATGACGGGACCGTCGGCGGGTGCAGATCCCAACGACGAGATCCCGATTCCGGGTCCGCCGTCCGACAGTTCGTTGATCAGGCCCTTTCCTGTCATCGTCCCGACACCCTCGAACTGGGCGCCGAAATTCCCGTTTCCCTATGACCAGACGAAAGACAAGGTCACCCCCGCCGACATTGCGGCCATGAGTGAGATGTGCCAGTGGTACAACGCCCAGTACGCCACGCTGCGCGCGCAGATCGCACGACTGCAGACCAATCGAATCGGTCCGGACGGCAACGACTTCGACTACAGCAGAGACAACATTGCGCAGCAGGTGGACATCGTGACAGGAAACATCGGCCAGGCCCTCGACTTCCTGACACCACGCGTCCAGGCTCTTACCCAGGCGCAGAATCCCTTCGGCGACAACTATTTCCCCATCTACAAGGGCGAGGCCTTCTTCAAACTGTGGGAGCAGCTGTCCAATGTGAACGCCGGGATACTGGCGCATCAACCAGATTGGTTCACCGCACCGTCGGTACAGAAGGCCCAGCGCTGGGGCAGTGACATCTACCGATCACGCGTGTGTGAACAGTGACGAATGACTTGCGAGGTGGTGTGTCATGAAGAGTGCGCAGGCCAAGGCCTGGGGTCAGTGCCCGAGTACACGTCGATCTTGGATCCGGTTACACACTCGCGTCGAAACATGGCTGATGGCAATTGCTTTGACAGCATTCAGCGTCTCCGTGGCGCCGTCGGCGGCCGCGGATTCCACTGACCTCCTGCGTGCGGCAGTTGCGGCGGCACGGCCGGCGGCATGTCCCGTGCGGTCCGACCCGGTGATCGACCAGGCGGCGGACGAAATCAACAAGACAACCGACAGATGGATCAACAACACAGCTCGGGCTGTCCCGGAGACCAATGCGTTGCCGATACTGAAGGAACTTGGTTACGGCGGGTCCAAGGCGTCGATACTGTCAGGAGCTTCGACGTCGGCCACCAATGCGATCAAGGCGACGCTGATTCAGGGCTTTCAGCTGCTCCCGGACTGCTCGTACAAGGACTACGGCGTGAGCACCTTGTACAACGCCAAAAAGGACATGATCCTGACCACCGTTGTACTGGCAGCTTGAGTGGACATCTCGATCACAACCAAATCTCGACGTTCATCGTTCACAGTGGGAGGGAGCCAGGTGAATCGGATTCGATCGGCGACGGTGTCGGTGACCGTGGTGTTGGCCGGTCTGCTGTGCCCGCCAGTGGCGCATGCGGAGGATACGGTCACCTACGACATCTTCTCGGATACGGTCGGCGAACTGGCCGGCGTCGAATATCGCGACACGTCGGGTAAGCATCTTCTTGAGGGCGTGCCGCTGCCGTGGAGTCTCACGGTGCCTGTGGTCGATGCCACCAGCCCGACGGCCGACGGGGCTGAACTGCGGGCTGATTGGCGCCCCGCCTTTCGGACCGCCGCGACCGTCGCGCGCGTGTTGCAGGGGCACTTCGTGACGGTGCGCATCACGAAGGGGAACGACATCCTCTGTGAGAGCATCCTCGACTTGGGAAATGCCGCCTGCTACGGCAGTGTGCCGCACACAGCGGAGAACGAGTCGTCGCCAGGGAACCTGCCGTGATCCGCCGGAAGCGTGCCACCTCGCGACGAGTTGTTCACTGGCTCAGTGCGTTTGCCTGGGCAAGTGCCCTCACGCTGGTGTGCGCGCCTCCCGTGCTCGCGGAACCCAACGGTGGATCTCCAGCGAGCCCGTACCCCGCGACCTACTTCATCCTCGATTACTACGACAAGGTCAAGTATGACGACTACTTCACCAGTAGTGCGGGGGGCGTGTGGTTTTCGACGCCGCTCGGATTGAACTGCGGCATTTGGGACCGAGGTAGCTTCGGATGTTCCGGAGATATCCGCGGCGCTCCTCCCGGTACGACGAACATCGGCTGGGTCAACGGAAATGTCGTCACACGCTACGACTGGTTGCTGGGAGTTCAATTCCCCCCGGGGCGTGCCGAACGTGAACTGGCACCGCGCAGCTATATCGAATACAACGGGACTCGGTGCGCAACCATGGCCGATGCGAGTACCTATTGCGCACGCGGCCCGTTCAGATTTTTCGTGACGCCGACGCGCACGTGGTTGAGCCCCCCGTGACACACACGACGAACCGACGAAGTGGAATCCGCATGCGAACCTCTGCTGCACTGTCCGGCTGTGTCGCAGCAATGATGCTTGCGCTGTCGGCATCACCGCGCGCACAGGCGGATGACGCCGACGTCATTCGCCAAGCGCGCGACGTCGGCATCGCGAACAGCGATGTCAATATCATCAGCGCGGGTCGATCGGTCTGTTACGTGCTGCGGCTGGGCAACCGGCCCCCGGATGAGATCAGCGGCAAGATCGCGCGGACGTTCGTCATCAGCCAGGATCAGGCCCGCCAATTCTCGTTGGTGTCTGCGAATGAATGGTGCCCGCAATGGAGTGGGTTGTTCGCCGACTGAGCCGAGATGCGCGGGCTGTGCTGGTCGCCAGTCGCGGCGAGTAAGCGGATCACTCTCCAAGCCCAATTATGTCGGACTGCAGCTGAACGAATCACGAGCCAAACACACGAGGGCGCGGCAACTGTTGCGCCACTGAGGAGGAGACCACGTGGGCGTCGCAATCGACGTGACTGGACTGAGTAAGTCGTTCGGGTCGTCGAAGATTTGGGAAGACGTCACGCTGAAGGTTCCCGAGGGCGAGGTCAGCGTGTTGCTGGGGCCTTCGGGTACCGGTAAGTCGGTGTTCTTGAAGTCGTTGATCGGTCTGTTGCGCCCGGAGAAGGGTGCGATCTACATCGATGGCACCAATATCTTGGAGTGCTCGGCCAAGGAGCTCTACGAGATCCGGACCCTGTTTGGTGTGCTGTTCCAGGATGGTGCGCTGTTCGGGTCGATGAACATCTATGACAACACGGCGTTCCCGTTGCGGGAGCACACCAAGAAGTCCGAGTCCGATATCCGCAAGATCGTGATGGAGAAGCTCGAGCTGGTGGGTATGCCCAATGATGGGCATAAGTTCCCCGGTAAGTCCGAGTCCGATATCCGCAAGATCGTGATGGAGAAGCTCGAGCTGGTGGGTATGCCCAATGATGGGCATAAGTTCCCCGGTGAGATTTCTGGTGGTATGCGCAAGCGTGCCGGCCTGGCCCGGGCGCTGGTGTTGGACCCGCAGATCATCTTGTGCGATGAGCCGGACTCCGGTCTGGATCCGGTCCGTACCGCGTATCTGTCGCAGTTGTTGATCGATATCAATGCCCAGATCGATGCGACGGTGCTGATCGTGACGCACAACATCAATATTGCGCGGACGGTGCCGGACAACATCGGGATGCTGTTCCGGAGGAAGTTGGTGATGTTCGGTCCGCGTGAGGTGTTGTTGACCTCGGAGGAGCCGGTGGTCAAGCAGTTCCTCAATGGTCGTCGTATCGGTCCGATCGGTATGTCGGAGGAGAAGGACGAGGCGACCGCGGCGGCTGAGCAGGCGATGATGGATGCCGGTCAGAGCGATGGTGGTGTGGAGGAGATCGAGGGTGTGCCGCCGCAGCTGATTGCGACGCCGGGGATGCCCGAGCGTAAGGGTGTGGCGCGTCGTCAGGCGATCGAGGGTGTGCCGCCGCAGCTGATTGCGACGCCGGGGATGCCCGAGCGTAAGGGTGTGGCGCGTCGTCAGGCCCGGGTGCGCGAGATCCTGCACACCCTGCCCCCGGCCGCGCAGGCCGCAATCCTCGACGACCTGGACGGCATCCACAACTACAAGGTGCACCAGCCCACCGACGAGGCGACGGTGGAGTTTTCAGCGACCCGGTGAGTTCCCATCCGGGCGGCCCGACTCGACAGCGATTGGGAGAGTTAGCGGCGTATGTGAGTCATTCCCAAGAATATTCGCTGGCCGTGCTCCCTGGCCGAACCAGCGTATCCGCACCTGTCCCGTGAGGACAGAGCTCAGGCATTCGCGCTGATTTAGATCCGTGTTGGACTTAACCGCCGCGGGGTAGTGCCGGAGGCGGCTTACTCCCGGCTGAACACCAGCCACGGGAAGCGGGCGACGACTGCGCGTGCTACACCAGTGAACTCGGCGGCGCGCTTCTCCAGAAACGAGGCCACGCCTTCGGCCATATCCTCGGTGCCGAAGCCGTAGGAGATCGTCTGCTTGTCGATCGAGAATGCGGTCTCAGGATTTCCGCGAGCGGCCATGGCGACAAGTCCCCGCCGAATCACCGCCGCGGATACCGGTGCGATGTTGGCGCAGATGTCTTGTGCGAGAGCGTCGGCGGCCGGCCAGAGTTCCTCGGGCGGGTGCACACCGGTGATCAGGCCGGCCGCCAGCGCCTCGCGGGCATCGAAGACCCGCCCGCTGATCATCCAGTCCTTGGCCTTCGCGAGTCCGACCAGGTGAGGCAGGAACCACAACGACCCGCCCTCGGGGAACAGCCCGCGGCGAGCGAAGACGAACCCGAAGCGCGCATCGTCGGAGGCGAGGCGGAAGTCGGCTGGCAGCGTCATCGAGAGGCCGACTCCGACGGCTGCTCCCTGGATGGCTGCGATGACCGGCTTGTTGAGATTGGTCAGGGGTCGCGCGACCCTCGTGGCGGGCTCATCCCAGTGGGGATCGTCGGAGTCGCCCACCGTCGGGTCCCCATCGCTCATGTCCATGCCCACGCAGAAGTGCTTTCCGGCTGCACGGAGGATCACGACTCTGACCGAATCGTCGCCGTCGGCTGCGAGCAATGCGGCGTTCAGCTCGTCGGCCATGGTGAGTGTGAATGCGTTTCGGGCTTCCGGCCGGTTCAGTGTGATGGCGGCGATCCGATGTGACACTTCATAGGTGATGGTCGTGAATGCCATGTGGGGAGCCTCCGGTGATCGACGAATCGGTTGCTGAGAAAGCGAAGGGCTTTGTGGTCCTTGGAGAACGATCCCGTCGCCGCCGCGCTAGCGGCGATTCATCGGCGTCATAAAGCTAACGAGAATAGGTTACAGGGATGCGGCGACGAGGGTGGGCTGCGGGTGGCTTTCGCGAACGGCTGTGGTTGCAGCGCGGGTAGTCGATAGTGCGGTGGCTCAGGCGTGCGCGTCCCGCGCAGCCGACGCGGTGCCGACGGGTGCGAATGCGGGTAAGACGAATTCCCTCAACATTTTCCGGTGAACGGGATCGTCTGGTTTGGCGAAGTCGAGCCGGCCGACGAGGATGAACTGGACCAGCGCGATCCATTCTGCGACGGCGGCCATATCCAGGTCCGCGCGGATCTCCCCGCGGTCGACGGCCTGCTGGAAGATGGGTGCCCACATCTCTGCGGTGAGACTGGTCGCCAGGTGACTGCCGCCGACGATGGGTGTGGTCAGTTCCATGTGCTCTGGGCTCACCAGAATGCGGACGATAGGATCCCTGCGGCCATGATCGACCATGTACACCAGACCTTCGATCAACTGGTCGGCGAAGGTGTCATGGCTGAGGATGAACTCGTGGGCACGGGCGAAGAGCATCCGGGATCGGCGTTCGATGAGCGCGCCAAGCAAGGCGTCGCGATCTCCGAAGTACCGGTAGACGGTGGGCCGTGAAACTCCGGCCTCCTTGCCGATATCGTCCATCGTGGTCTTGGGCACGCCGTAACGCATGATCACTCGCTCGGCAGCGGCGAGGATCTGCTGGCGTGCCTCGTCGGCGTCAGCGCTCAGGCCGGTGCCGCTCCTGCGGCGAACCATGTCATCTCCTGTCGCTTGCCACGGATCTTGCGCATATTTTACCGGGTGACGTGTTCTGTCAGCCGTATTACATACGGCTGACAGAACAGCGGCCACCGCCGGAAGAGTGTTACCGCTCCGGTGTGAACGTGATGGGCATCCGCTTGCACCCGCGGACCTGTGTCGCGTGGAACTCCGGCCGATCCGAGTCGACGAGCTGATAGTCGGGGATGCGACGGTGTAATTCTTCCAACGCAATGACCAGCTCGACTCGGCCCAGGTGTGAGCCCAGGCAGCGATGCACCCCGGCGCCGAAGGACAGGTGCCGGTTGGGTCGACGCTCGATGTCCAGTTCGTCCGGGTTTCCGAATTCCTGTGCGTCCCAGTTGGCTGCGCACAACGGTGCGATCAGCTGATCGTCTTTGCTGATCTGGACGCCCCCGATGACGACGTCGCGGGTGGCCCGGCGACCGGGGATGACCGCGGCCTCCATTCGCAGGATCTCTTCCACGGCCTGGGGGATCAAGGCGGGATCGGCGATCAGCGCAGCGCGCTGTTCGGGATTCTTGGTCAGGTGCACTATCGACCATGCCAACGAGCCCTGCACGGTATGAAGGCCGCCCATCAACAGCAAAAAGAACATCCGGAACAGTTCTTCGTCGGTCAATTGGCGCGTGCCGTCAGGGAGTTCGACCTCGGTGTTGATCAATGTTGTCGTGACGTCATCGCCGGACTTTCCTCGACGTTCGGCGATCACCCCGCTGAAATAGCCGGCGACCGTCAGCGATGCGGCCATGATGGCCTGTTGTGACTCTTCTTCGGTTCCACCCGGCTTGCCGAACAGGATCGCGTCGGTTGCCTCGGAGAACAGGGCCGCGTCCTCTAGCGGCCAGTCCATCAACGCCAGAAAGACCCGCGCGGGCAACTCGTGGGCGAACTCGGAGATGAACTCGGCCTCTCCCTTCGGCGCCATCTGATCGATCAGATCGTTGACGACGCTGCGGATGTCGTCGCCGAGCTTTCTCATCCGTTGCGGGCTGAACAACGGCTGTAGCACTCGACGGTAGGACGTGTGATCCGGTGGATCGAGCTCCAACGGTATGAACTTGCCGAAATCAGCCGGCGTCAGCAGATTGTTCGGGTAGCTGGAGAAGGTATCGGCATCGGCCAACACCTGGTGGATCTCCTTGTAGTGCGTGACGATCCAATGACCGCCGTGCGCAGTGGAATACACCACGGGACCTTTGGCTGCCAACTCCGCGATCTTCTCGCGCATGACATCGATCGGTGCTGCCAACGTGGGATCGTAGACGTCGAAGTCCACGATGAGCTCGGCCGGAACACTGGTTGCTGCTGTGGTCATCAGGGCTGTCCTTCGCGGTGTTCTAGGAAATGGGCTGTGGGTTGAGGTCTTCGTCGAACCACATGCCGACACGCGTGAGGGTGCCACCGTCGGTGGCTCCGATGGTCGCACCGGAGATGTAGGCCGAATCGTCGCTGACCAGAAACAGAGCCACCTTCGCGTTGTCGTCCAGCGAAGGAGGCCGCTGCAGCTTGAGCGGGATGGGGGATACCGTCGGATTCCACGGGCCCGCGACCTCTTCGTAGGATTGTCCCACCACCGGTGTTCCCGGCGGCATCAGGAAGTTCGGCGACATACCATGCGTCGGGGCCAGGGCATTGACCCGAATTCCCCAGCGGCCCAAGTCAAGAGCCAAGCCGCGGACGAGACCGTTGACGCCGGCCTTGGTTGCCGAGTACAGCGCTATGTTGTGGTAGGCGACCATCGACGCCGCCGAAGACGTGGCGAGGATGGTGCCGCCGCCGTTGGCCTTCAGGTGAGGAACGGCGGCCTGCGCCGTGTATACGACGCCGGACAGGTTGACGCCGAGGACGTGCTGCCAATCGGATTCGGTGAGGTCTTCGAAGGCTACGAACTCGCCGCCCGCCACCGAGGGGACTCCGCCGCGGGACACCACACCGGCATTGGCCCAGGCGATATCGAGCTTGCCGAAGTGTTCGACGGTTTCGCGCACCGCCGCGTCGATCTCGTTCTTCGCCGCCACGTCGGCGGTGATCGCGATCGCGTCGCCACCGGCCTCCGAGACCAGCTTCAACGTTTGCTCGGCTCGATCTCCGTCGATATCGACGATGGCCACTTTTGCACCCTCGGCGCTGAACAAAAGCGAACTCTGCCGGCCGAGACCTGACCCGGCTCCGGTGATCAACGCGACTTTTCCGTCTAGCTTCATGACCCTCCTCTGGGTTAACCCCGCCCACGGGGCGGTATGCAGTGCCACTCACAACACGGCGGCACTGTGACGTGCAACACCTGCCGAGAAACCTTACGCCGATAGGTATGAGACGTCAATCAAAAAGTGTCAGCCGCTAATTTTCGGCTGTTTACCCACGTGGAGCGGGTATCTGGGTGGCGATCGCGCGACTCATGCCGGACTGGCGGGGACGCTGGTCCGGCATGAGTCGGAAGCCGGCTTGTCCGCATCGCAGAACTGCCCGTGCCGGGCCTGCCGGCCTCTTGAGGTCAGTGGATGCTCCAGCTCATATGTGCCGGAGTCGTCGATCCTGGTGCGCGTTGGTGGTGTCGCGAGCGGTCCGGCGCGACAGCGCCGTGGCGCCCGATGGACGACTGGCTGCGAAGTAGCTGAATGCGGGGGTGGAGGTCGATCGATGAAGATTCGATTGGGCCGGGTACTTGGATCCTTGAGACCGCATTGCGTGGTATCGGCGACCGATCTCGGCGGTCGCGAGTGGGCGAATTGCGATGCCTCACGTATTATCTGGCATCTACTCAGCTAATGGCATTAGATTTATCCGGCGATCGTGCGGGGAGGGGAGTGGTCATGGACTTCGCGATGTCCGCCAGGGCGGCTGATCACCACGAGCGACTCTCTGGCTTCATGGTCGAGGACGTGTTGCCGGCCGAGGTGTCGTATCACGCCCAACGCGAGGAGGTGCAGGAGCGGTCAGGGCTGAGTAGCCTGGAGGATGTCCCGCAGACCGAGTCGAACTCGGCTGGGAGAAAAGCACATTCGCAGCGGCTGTGTGCCGCCCGTCAGGCACGGCGGTGACTGCCAAATGAACGCGACGCTTGCGGACGACCGTCATCGGACGCCATCGGACGCGCACTCCCGCCGCGGGCGTGGAAGGCCGCCGGCATCAGTGGGAGACCAGACATGCGCCCGGATCATCGGTGCTGCGCGCTCGGCCTTCGCTGAACTTGGTTATGACGCAACGACGTTCCGCGAAGTCGCCGATCGCGCCGAACTGACCAGGCCGTGCGTCAACTACTACTTCGCAAGTAAACGGGTGTTGTATCGAGTCGTCGCTGCGCATTCCGTCGCGAGCGTCATGACCTCGAGCATCGCCCTGGCTCGCCGCGAGCGTGGCGTGGTGAACCAGTTGACGGCCTTTGTGGCGTATTGGGCGAGAGCGGACGACGACATCCCGGGCTGTCGTGCCTTCCTCGCCATGTCACTGTTGGACGGGCAGCGTGACAAATCGCTGAGGCATGAGCTGGGTTGCGGCGTCGATGAATTGAGAACGTTCCTGTCGAGCGTGGTTTCGGATGCAATGCGGGAGGGCGAACTGTCTCTCGGCCTGGACAACGACGACGAGGGGCTCGTCGAGGCGCTGCTGGCGATCATGTGCGGGGTGCTGATCCACCCGGGTCGTGGCTGCGCGGCGACATTGCTCGGCAGACTGTTGGACGGGGCGCTGTGCACATTTGCATCCAGGCCGGCAGTTCATTGCGATCAGATCGACTGAAGGGGGAAGATCAATGCTGTCGGAATCGGGGTCCGTGCTCGACCTGTTCCGTCTCACCGGAGCGGTGGCCATTGTCACCGGTGCAGGCAGTGGGCTGGGAGCCGGTTTTGCCGAAGCCCTCGCTGAAGCCGGGGCCGACGTAGTGATCGCAGGCAGGCGGCGCCCACAGCTCGAGGCCACCGCGGAGAAGGTCCGGCAGGCTGGGGGCGCTTGCCTGGCAGTGCCGACCGATGTGACCTCGCCCGACGCGTGTGCCGCGCTCGTCGATGCGGCGGTGGCGGAGTTCGGCCGCGTCGACGTCCTGGTCAACAATGCTGGAATGTCGCATGTCGCGCCCGCGACCGCTGAGCTGCCCGAGGACTTCCGCGCGGTGCTTGATGTGAACCTGAACGGGGCGTACTGGATGGCGCAGGCCAGTGCTCGGGTGATGGGCCACGGTTCGAGCATCGTCAATGTGTCCAGCATGCTCGGGCTGATGAAATCCACACTGCCCCAAGCGGCCTATGCGGCCAGCAAGGCCGGATTGATCGGGCTGACACGTGATCTGTCCAATCAGTGGTCGGCGCGAAAGGGGATCAGGGTGAATGCCATCGCGCCCGGTTTCGTCGAGACCGACATGATCAGTGAGATGTCCGAGGACACGCTGGCGGGATTTCTGGCCACGTGTCCGCTCGGACGCGTCGCCACCCAACGGGAGATCGACACTGCAGTGGTGTTCTTGGCCGCCCGCGCCTCCAGCTACATCACCGGATCGACTCTCGCGGTCGATGGAGGTACCTCCGGCCACTGACGGAACTCGCGGTATCCCAGGATCGGTGAACGATGACGAACACTCCAGGGCGGGTCGACGCGATGCCGACGGCACGGGACCGTATCTACATAGCTCAGGCGTCGAAGTCGACCGCGACTTTGGCGGTGGTGGGATGCGACTGGCAGGTCAGGATGAATCCGGCTTCGAGCTCTGGCTTATTGAGTGCAAAGTTCTGTTCCATTGACACTGCTCCCGAGATCATCTTGGCCTTACACGTGCCACATGCTCCACCCAGGCACGCGTACGGGGCGTCGATGTCGTTGTTGAGTGCGGATTCGAGGATGGTCTCACCGGCGGCGAGTTTCACGGTGTGAGTTGTCCCTGTCAGCGTGATGGTCACATCGGACTCGGGGAAGTCAGCGACGTACGCGGGTCGGCTCGTGCCGCGGAACAGTTCGAGGTGTACCTGCTCGGCCGGAACCCCCTCGGACGCAAGGCCACGCTGTATCGCCGTGACGAGATCGCCTGGGCCGCAAAGGTACCACCGGTCGACAGACGTGACATCGCCGCCGAGAAGCCGTTGGATCATCGCTAGATCGATGTGGCCGCGTAGCGAGGCGGGGTGGTGGGCCTCGGCTGAGCGGATATGGAAGATGCGTAACCGGTCTGCATATCGGGCTTCGAGTTCGTCGAGTTCGGTGGCGAACATAGTGGACTCTTGGGTTCGGTTGCCGTAGAAGAGGGTGAAGCGGCTTTCGGTCTCAATCTCCATGGTGGTGGCCATGATCGACAGGATGGGTGTGATACCGCTGCCGGCCGCTACCGCCACGTAGTCGCGGCGAGCGAGTGGGTCAAGGGGCCCGCCGAAACTACCCGTGGGTGTCATCAACTCCAACACGTCACCGGCTCGCAGTGTGTCGGCTGCGAAGGTGGAGAACCTCCCGCCGTCGATGCGCCGGATTCCGACCGCCAGTTCTCCCGACGCGGGCGAGGTGCAGATCGAGTAGTTTCGTCGCACCTCCTTTCCGCGGATACCGTGCTTGACGGTCAGGTGTTGGCCGGCCTGGAATTGGAACTGGCCGCGCAGGGGTTCGGGAACGTCGAAAGTCACCTTGACGCTGTCGGGAGTCAGGGGCTCGACGCTCTTGACGGGAATCGGGTGGGTGCAGGCAGGGCGCGCCGTCGAAGAAGGCGGTACTCGGACCGGGAGTAGGGTAGCCAGTTTTCCGTTGAGGCGTTTCCACTCGCGGTACTGGGTGGCATCCAGTTGCTGGCCGAAGACGGTGTTTATCGCGGGGTCGTGTTCGAGGTAGGCGGCCTCATTGCGCCGCCAGGCGGCAACGTAGCGGTAGAAGGGGATGGAGGGGTGTAAGTGGTGGACGAGGTGATAGTTCTGCGACAGGAGCAGGGGAGTCAGTATCCATTCTGAGCCGACACGATTGCGGGTCGCGCGGTAGCGGTTTTCGCGTTGGGTGTCTTCCAGGTCGTGGTGGGGGAGCCAGTCGAACCACCACGCCAGCACGAACATCGCCACCCGCTCGGGAATCAAGTAGATCAGCGCGAGCGTCCACAGATGTCCGGTGAACGCGGCCCACACGACAACTGTGACAGTGAGGGTCATCAACGTCGCGGTTTCCACAATCTCGGCGCGCGGGCGCCTGCGTATGTGACGCACCAAAAGACCGACGTAGGGCAGGTCCATCGCCGGAAACCGGATGGGCAGCTGCCACCAGGGCGCGGCGCTGACGAAGTGATCGGGATCAAGCTCACCGTCGTTGGTGTTGCGGTGGTGCTCGATATGGATGAACGCGAAGGACTTGAAGGAGATCAGGGGTGAGACGAAGAACATCGCCACGCGGCCGAAGGCAAGGTTGACCCAGCGATGTGAGCTGATCGAGTAGTGCGAGGCGTCGTGCAGCACGGTGAACATGACGAAGATCGCTGCGGCGCTCGCGGCGACGGTGACGATCGCGGGCATCGTGTCGGCGAGGGCAGCCCACGTCGATGCGCCGAAGAGCGCGAGCGCGAAGGTGAAGATGCCGACTATCGGCCAGGACAGCATCGGAACCTGCTCGCCTGGATCGGGCAAGGCATGTCGTGCGGCCGCTGCTGGGGGTTGGGAGTGTTGAGCCGTGGTCACCGTCGGACTCCTCGGTGGTGCTTGGGGGTGGTGACTCGAAACCTATTGATGGTGGACATCGGTCATCAAGGACCTCCCAGCCCCCTGCGATGTGCTGCGAGCACATCTGGTGCGCTTGGGCTCCGGTCAGTGAGGCGATGAATCGGGCAGCACCGCGTTCCCTAGCACGCTGCAGACCAAGAGCGCGGCATGCAGTTCGGCGATCTTGACTGTTGCGGGCCGGCCCCGGCGCTCTTCGGCACGGCGCATTCTTTGCAGGACCGTGTTCTTGTGGATCCCTAGGGTGCGTGCCGCGGTCGTGAGGCTGCCCTGGGCGTCGAGCACCGCCAGCAATGCGGCGCGCTCACCGCGCTCTTTGGCATCGTCTCGGGCGAGATCGCCGAGTTGGTCGGCAACGAAAGCCCTTGCCGCGTCCAGGTCTTGTGAAATAACGTCCACCAACGCAACATCGGTGAATGCAGTGATCGAGGGCGCCGCGCGCCCCGACAGTTCGATGACCCGACGGGTGCGGATGGCTTCGAGGTGGGAGGCGCGAAAGCCGGCGGGCCCCAGATGCGGTGACCCGACCGCGATGTGCACGTTGTCGTGCTCACCGGGAAGGTCGGTCGCCATGCTCGTGAGAGAACTCTGCACGTCGCCGGTGATCGGTGCCCATGCCCACACTGCCAGTGGGCCGTCTGCGACGACCAGTGAGTGACTCGCTCCGAGATACCGGCCGACGCGTCTGGCGAGTCGGTCGAGGTCCACATCGCGGTCAGCGGTCCAGCAGACGAAACCGATCTGTCGGCCGGTGAGCCGGTGGCTGAGCATTCGTTCGGCCCGGGCGTTGTCGATGCGTTCGCCGGCGAGCAGTGCGCGCACGACGTCGTCGCGTTCGACTCGTGCCTGGTTTTGGCGTCGGTCGAGTTCGGCGACGTACTCGGCAGCTACCAGGCTGGAGATACGGTCGATATAGCGAAACCCGAACCGCTCCAGGTCAGCGAACGTTCTCAGTGCGACGTTGGGGTCGCCGACGCCTTCGGCGAGCGCGTCAGAGAGTTTCTCGGTGAAGTATTCATGGCCCAGCCGGTAGAACCGCAGCATCACATCGACGCTATGCCCCCGCGATGCCATCGCGCGTGCGTGCTCGAGTGCTGTCACCGGGGCTTGTGCCGCCGCGACGTCGATCCCGTGCCGAAACATCGATAGCGCTGCTTCGATATTCGATGAGCACGATCCCAGAGTCAGGCCGCGAAGCTCGTCGTCCGCGCCGACCTCCGGTATCCGCTCGGCCAGATACTCCAGCATGTCCTCGGCCAGACTGGACACGTTGGTGAGCATGCTCGCGGCGATCCCCGGGCCGGCGGCTGCGCCGTGCGCCGCTGGTTCTCGCGTGTCCATCACTGCACACTAGCGGCGGCTGGCATGGCGAACTCGACGAAACGGGTTCGCTGCGTGGGGTGACCTCCCGACGAGCACTCTGCCCTCGACTAGGGTCCGGGTGAGCGGGGGAGACGGGCTTTTTAACTTCACATCTGCCCCGGAGGACCCTTCACCGGGCGCGTGGGAACCGTTCTGCCACATCCCGGTACTCGGTGCGAATGGTGCGTTTGTCGAGTTTCCCGCTGGGCAGGCGCGGCAATGGCTCGTCCCGAAGCACCACATACCGCGGCACCTTGTAGTCGGACAGCAGTGCCTCGCAATGGTGGATCACCACGGCCTCGTCGCTGACGGTTCCGGTGATGATTGCGGCTGGAGTCTCGCCGAACCGGGCGTCGGCGGCGGCGATGACCGCCACTTCGGCCACCCCGTCCAAGGTGGCGATCGCCGACTCCAACTCGACAGGAGAAATGTTGATACCCCCGGAGATGATGAGGTCCTTGAGCCTGTCGACGAAGGTTACCCGGCCCGCTTCGTCGCTGGTGCCGAGGTCGCCGCTGTGCAACCAGCCGTCGTGGATGGCGGCTGCGGTCTCCTCTGGCGCGTCCCAGTACCCGGGCGTGACACCTGGGCCGCGGACCACCAATTCGCCCAACTCGCCCGGTCCCAGCAGTGCGCCGTCGGTGCCCATCACCCGCACCTCGGTGAAGATGGATCCGATTCCACAGGAGCCGGGATGTTCGAGTGCTTCGTGGGTGAGGGTCGCAGTGGCCACCCCGCCGGACTCCGTCATTCCGTAGATCTGGCGCAGCAGAACCCCTTTGGCCGCCCAGCGGCCCAATAGCTCGACGGGCACCGCCGCACCGCCGATGATCGCGGTCTGCAACGAACTCAGATCGGCATCGGTGAATT
The DNA here is from genome assembly GCF_025822555.1 of Mycobacterium hackensackense. NCBI lineage: Bacteria > Bacillati > Actinomycetota > Actinomycetes > Mycobacteriales > Mycobacteriaceae > Mycobacterium > Mycobacterium hackensackense. Next base: position 1,266,947 of record NZ_JACKUC010000029.1, on the reverse strand, counting down.
CCGGAGCCTGCGACAGTGCCTCGAAGATCAGTGGAACACCGAAGAGCACACGCACACCGTGCTGTTCGATGAGGTTCACCGCACGGGACGGGTTGAGTTCGGGTTCGACGACCAGGGTTCCACCGAGAACCGTGGTGACCAGCACGCCGTAGACCAACCCCGGTGTGAATGCCAGCGGCAGGACTAGGAGCGCCACGGTGCCCGGGCTGAATCCGTCCTGGGTGAGCGTGTTCTCCAGCACGATGCCGAGCAGTGTCGCGCTGGTGAGGATGACACCTTTGGACAGGCCGGTCGATCCGCTGGTGAAGATCACCGCGATGGGTTCTTCCGGTGCCCGGTCGATCTTGAAATCGTCTGGGGCCCCATCGCGCTCGGCATCCACGACGCCGAAATCCAGGACAGCGAAGTCCCGGCCGCCGATGCGCGCCTCCTCCGCTGTCGGCAGGTGCGACGGGCTGGCCACGATGAGACTCAGCCCGGAGTCATCGGCGACCTTGCGAATCTCGGCTGCTTTGAGCCGGGCGTTCAGCGGTACGAGCACCGCGCCGGTCTTGATGATCGCCAGCGCTGCGACCGGCCACTCCAGCGAGTTCGGGCCCAGCAGTCCGATCCGATCGCCGGGTTTGACGCCCTCATCGGTGAGCCGCCGCGCCAGCCTGCTCGACCAGTCGTGCAACTCCCGGTACGTCAACCGGTCCTCTGCCACGATGAGAGCGGTCTGTTCGCCCTTGGTTCTGGCCCACCAGTTGAGGGCGGAACCAACCGTCGCTGCCATCATTCTCCTCGCTCCAGGAATGCCGGTGTCACACCGTCGCCGGTGACCCGAACAATGTCGAACTGACCAATGGTGCCATCGGGCCGCCGATCAGCAGTGAGACGTCGGCACCGCCCACCGGATTGGGAGAGCCGCCACGGATCTGCCGCACCGCTTCCGCCACGAGACCGACGCCGTGCACGAACCCCTCCGCGATGTTGCCTCCTGCGGTGTTGATCGGGAGTGCGCCGGTACCCACCGTGAGGTTCTCCACGGTGAGGAAGTCACCCGCAGCCGGACCCGCCGGGCTCAATCCGTGGTCGATGATCGAGGCCACAGCAGGCCCCGTGAAGTTTTCGTAGACCTGCGCCACGTCGACTTCCTTCGGTCCGATACCGGCGCCCGACCACAGCCGCTGAACCAGCGCCGGATGGAAGCCCGCGGTGGTGTAATTCTGTTCGTTCTCCACCGATTCGGTCCAGCCGGCGGCAGCACCTTGCACCCCGGACAGGATGAATGCAGGCACACCGCGGTAGTCGGCTACGCGCTCGGCACTGACCACCAGGACGGCGGCCGCGCCGTCGTTCTCCCTGGAACAGTCGAACAGATGCAGTGGTTCGGAGATCCACCGACTGTTCTCGTAGCGCTCGTGATCGACCGTATTGCCGTAGCCCACCGCCTCGGGATTGTTGCGGGCATGGTGGTAGCCGGCCAATGAGACAGCCTCCAGCGCCGACCGAGGCACTCCATCGACCTCCAGTAGCCGCTGGGTACGCAGGGCACACACCTGGGCAGGTGCGAGCACGCCGTGCGCGGCATAAAGCGATCCGAGATGGCCTTTGGCGAAGGCGCGACGGCCATCGGTGGCCTCGGACAGGCCCCGGTACACCGCCACGCACTCGGCCTGCCCGCTGTACACCGCGGCCGCGGCACAGTTGATCGCCGCGGCGATGCCGCCGCCCCCGCCGCCCCACACCTCCGTGGACCATCGAACCTCGTGAACCCCGAGCGCCGCGCCGATGGCGATGCCCTCGCTGGAATCCCCGCCGTAGGAGACGAATCCGTCCACTTTGCGGGGGTCGGCACCGGCGTCCTCGCATGCGCGCAAGATGGCCTGGAGTACCAGCTGTGGTGAGGTGAGCGGGCTGGTCCCGCGCTTGTAGTAACCGGTACTGCCGACCCCGACCACCGCGGTGGATCCGCGGAACCCGCTCACGTTGCCTCACTTTCGAGGTGCCAGCGCAATAACGGCCAGTGCTTTTCGTCCCGCGGAGCCTCGATGGTGCCATGTACGGGTGCGCCGATGGCGGGGGTGATGCCGTCGGCGTCTGCGAGGACGCCGATCACTCGTGATCCGCCGGCGCCGGGCAGTTCCACCAGCACCACCACGTAGGGTAGGTGCCCGGTGCTCTCGGGAGTGAACGGCTGCCAGGTCCGGGTCCACGAGTACACCGTGCCGGTGGGTTCCACCGCCTCCCAACGGGTGTCGAAGGAATGGCAGGACGGGCAGATCGGGCGTGGCGACCAGATCCAGGTCTGGCACTCGGCACACCGCTGGATTCGCAGCACACCGTCGCGCAGGCCGTCCCAGTGTGGTTGGTCGGAACCGTCCTCGGCCGGGCCGGTGATGTCCATCCATGGCGCAGTGGCTGGAATGTTGCGCACGCTGAAGACCCGCCAGCTGCCGTCGTCGAACCGCAACCAACGGCTGCGCAGCTCGAACCATTCGTCATCGGGTTTGGTGTACCGGATGACGGCGTCGTAGCGGCCGTCTCCAGCATCGGAAATGCTCCGAACCTCAGCGCCTTTGAGGCGATTGGGCACATCAGCTGAGGCGATCAGCTGTCCGAGCCGATCGGGCAGGAAATCCGCCAGAACGGATCGATTGTCGCCGGCGGCGACGGCCTTGCCGTGAGCCTCTACGGTATTGGCGAGATCGGGGGGAAGGGTCTCGAGGTCGACTGTCATGCGTGGCCTCCAAGTTGTAGGAGCACATCGGTGCGGTCATGTTGAAAATCGGCCAGGCGGCATGCGTTGACCAGGCGTGAATCGGCGGAGTCGACATGGATGATCAGCCCGGTACGACACGCCTCGTGTGCGATCGCCGCGGCACCGTTGAGCAGTTGTCTGCGGTGCCGGGCATCGGCGTTGGGTGCGTTGGCCACTGACCGGACCGTGGCGCAGCAGCCGAACTCCTCGGACAGCACGGGCGCGAGATCGAGGGCGACCGCGCCGATGACCCGTCCGCCCTCGCGTAGGGCGTGACACGCCACGGTCGTCGACAAGCGGGACGCCCACCCAAGGTCGTCAAGAGCCGAGGCCGAGATGGGTTCCAGCACTGGTGCACCGGCGGCGTCTTCGACCGAATCGGTGGCGCGGATGAGCTTCCACACGCGCCGTGTCCGCGGGATCAGGAATCGGTTACTGATCCGGCCGGTGGCCGGGTGGTTGCCCTGCGCCCACGCGGTCAGTGTGTGCACGCCGGTGTCCAGCCAGCCTCCGGGTGCCGAGGTATCCAGACCGACGCGTTCCAGCAACAGGGTCACGATACCGATGGACCGCAGAGCAGGGTCCACGACGAGGGCGGCTTCGCCGAAGCCATCGCCCGAAGCTGTGATTCGCAGCAGCGCAGCGATCCGCTCGGGCCGGTCCCGTTCGCCCAGCGCGGTGGCGTAGGGAAGCATCCAGACCAGCAGGTGGCGGCTCGTCGAATCCGGTTGTGCCATCGAGTGTTCGACATCACGGAAGTCGATTGTGGTGTACTCGGGTTCGGCATCGTATTCGGCGGCTCGGCGCAGCAGGTCCGCGAGTTCGGTCGACTCGGCCTCACTGAGGCTGTTTCGCCATTCGTATTTGATCATCGGGTCAGGAGGCGCCGATGCCTTCGGCGACGAGCTTCTTGGTTTCGCGGCGGAACACCTGGTTAGCGGTCTCGTTGCGGCCCAGCAGCATATCGCCGGCGTCGGCACTGGCCATCCCGCGCTGAGAGTTGCGCAGCAGGGGGAAATCCTCGTTGTGCAGTACCGCGAGGAGGATCTGCCAGTTCTTGTCCCAGAGCTTGTTCCAGTGTTCTTCGGTCATCCCCGACTTCTCCACCGGAGGCACCATCAGGCGCTGCTCCATACGAGACCGGGTCGGGTCCTGGGGGTGTGGACGGAAGGTCAGCAACTGGAAGTGGTCGGGCTGGCGCAGCAGAGTGCTGTTGGGTAGCAGAAAGTGCGTTTCGGTGACGTAGCGATCGAGCTGGCGGTCCCCGGGATCCTCCTCCAACCACCGGTCGATCGACTTGCGCGGTGCGATGAAGCGGCAGTGCCTGCCGAAGTCTTCGAACGCCATGACGTTTGTGTGAATGATCTTGCCCGCGGTGTTCGGGTGTGCGTACTGAATGTGGTACCCGTCCAGGAACGCGTCCTGCATGATCTTCCAGTTGGTGGGTTCGTCGAAGCCCGCCGCCCGTACACATTCCAGCTCGTCAAGGCGGTAGTCCGCCAGGATGGTGTCCATCTCCGGGCCCAGCCAGTCGGCGACGTCGATCGAGGCGTGCGCATTGTCGACCAGCCAGATGAACCCGTGCCGTTCCTCGCACGGCAACTCGATCAGTCCGTGCTCCTTGTGGTCGATCTCGCCGAAGGTGTTGTCCCTGGTCACCATTCGCAGCGATCCATCGGGGTTGTACGACCAGCGGTGGTACTGGCACGAAAAGAACCGGCACCGGCCCTTCTCGTTGTCTTCCAGCATGGCACCGCGGTGCCGGCACAGGTTGACGAACGCCTTGATCCCGCCGTCTTTCTGACGGACGACGATGACGTTGTTCCGGGGCATCTGGATGGTGAGGAAGTCGTACGGCTTCGCCAACTCCGTACTGTGCGCCACGATCGACGGCACCTTGCCGAAGATATGGTCCCGCTCCTGCTGGGCCAGCACCGGGTCGGTGAACTCGTGTGCGGCGAAATCGACGACGTCGTCGAACTTGTCGGTCGTCTCGTTGCGTAGCAGCTCCAGCGCCCGACGGATGCGATCCTGCCGGGGAAGCGATGTTGTCATGATGTGCCTTTACTTCTGTGCGGTGAATGTGACCGGCGAGGGCGTGCACTGGCGGACCGGAGTGTCATCGACCCTCCTTCGGGCTCGCCTCACGTCATCGGCGGCAATCGGTACTCGGCTTGTGGCCTGTGACCCGCGCCACCGGTACAAAAAACCTTACGCCTATAGGTATGAGACGTCAATCAAGAAGTGTCATATGACGCATTCATCGGTTGTTATTCCTGTTCAGGCCTAGTTATCCGCGTGCCGCGGCGAGCATCTCCGCGATGTCTACAAACTTGATTCGTGGCCGTTTCGCGGCATTGCCGCGGCGCCGCTCTTCGGCGTCGATGGCACGCCAGCCCTTCCAGTCGACAGGGTCTGCGCCGCGATCGGCCAAGACCCGTCGCAATGCTTCGCGATCGCCCACCTGGCGACTGAGTCGTCCCCCGTCGAAGTCCTGCCAAAGACCCTGGACGGTCTCCTCGGCACAGGTGCGGTTGGTGCCGATCACGCCTCGCGGTCCACGCTTGATCCAGCCGGTCACATACACGCCTTCGACCGGTTCGCCGCCGGCGTCGACCACCCGCCCCCGGTCGTTGGGTATCACGCCGCTGTCCTCGTCGAACGGCAAGCCGGGACTTGGTGTTCCGCGATAACCGATCGAACGCAGGATCAGCGGCGTGTCCAGCACCTCGGTCGCACCGTCGGCCAGGCCCACTCGTAACCCCTCGACTCGGTCGGTCCCGGTGATCTCCACTGGCGTGGTGTGGAACCGGAAGACGATGCGCTTATTGCCGGGTGTGGCCGCCCGCTGTGCGTAACCACGGGCGATCTCGAGTTTCAGGGTGGTCTCCACGTCATCATCCGGCAGACCGGCGAGATCGTCGGTGTCGATGACCACGTCGACGCCCGGAAGGTGCTCTAGCGCCGCGAACTCGCCGACCGAGTACGCCCCGTGCCGGGCGCCGCGCCGCCCAAGGATGACGACCTCGCGTATCAAGCTGTCCGACAACGCATCCAGAGCATGCTGGGCGATGTCCGTGACGGCCAGCGAGGAGGTGTCCATGAGCAGGACTCGGGCCGCGTCGAGAGCGACATTGCCGTTGCCCACGACCACGACCCGCTCGGTCGACAGATCGAACTCGTGTCCGGCATGGTCGGGATGCCCGTTGTACCAGCCGACGAAATCGGCGGCCGGCCGGTTCCCCGGTAACCGCTCGCCCGGGATCCCCAGCTCGCGACTGTAGGAAGCGCCGACGGCATAGATCACCGCGTGGTGGTGTGCCATCAGGTCGAGATGTGTGAGATCCCGTCCGATCTGAATGTTGAAATGGCAGGCCACTCGATTGTCACCGAACATGCGGTTGAAGATGTCGACGACCGATTTCGTGTGCTGATGGTCAGGCGCGACCCCGGCGCGCACCAGGCCGAAGGGAGTGGGAAGCCGGTCGTAGACGTCGACTTCTACGCCCGCGGTGCGGGTCAGTGCCGCGACTGCATAACACGCGGCGGGGCCCGCGCCCACCACTGCGACCCGGAGCGCCCCCGGCTTGACGGCGGGATGATCGGACGGCGACACCTGGTCGGCGGCGGTGAGCGGATGCTGGTCGAAATATCGCGCGTTCATCTCGCGGAAGATGGCGAGCTCATCGGGCAGGTCCTCGTCGTAGTAGATCGCGTCGACCGGGCATTCCTCCATGCACGCACCGCAGTCGATGCAGGTCTGCGGGTCGATGAAAAGCATCTCCGTGCCCGTGAACTCGCCGCGCGCGCCGGACGGTCGAATGCAGTCGACCGGACACACCGGAACGCAGCTGGCGTCCTTGCAGCAGTTCTGGGTGATGACGTAACTCATGTGGGCGGCCCGACGCCTCAGTCCTCGTCGAGGATCAGCGCGAGTTCGGGGCAGGACGCCACGCCATCGCGGATCGCCTGTTCCTCGCCTGCGCCGACGATGTGGGGTTCCAGAATGGAGTACCCGTCGTCGTCGATCGGGAAGAGGTCAGGGTCGACCGCGTAGCACTGGGCGTGGCCGGCACACTTCGGCCGATCCAGTCGTATTTTCATGTGGCGCTTCCTAGGCTCAAGGGACGTTGACTGCTCACTAAAACTATAGGATTTAGGTGTTTTGAAGTCCATAGTGGGCAACGCGGGGTATAAACCTCACGACTTTAGGTATATTTGCGCTACCTTGACCGAGGGGAAGTATCGCCGATGGACCAAATCACCACTGCCCCAGCGTTCGACACGAGATCCGAGATCGTCGTACGTTGTCCGGCCGACGGACGCGTGGCCGGCACAGTGCCCGACCTGGCGCCCGCTGACGTCGCTGCCATGGCCGCCCGGCTGCGTTCGGCTCAGCCCGCGTGGGAGGCGCTGGGTGCTCGCGGACGCAGCATCCACCTGCTGAGGTGGCTGGACTGGTTGTTGGACAACGAGCGCCGGATACTGACGCTGGTGCAACAGGAAACAGGTAAATCCTGGGCGGACGCGTCGATGGAGATGGCGGTCGTCATCGACGTCATCAACTACTTCACCAAAAATGCCGAGGGTTTCCTCGCCGACCGCAAGGTGAAACCGGCAGGTCCCGCGAACTCGGTACGCCGGCTGCGGGTGCAGGTGCGGCCTCAGCAACTGGTCGGACTGATCACACCGTGGAACGGTCCGCTGGCCGGACCGATGATGGATGTGGCCGGCGCCCTGGTCGCAGGTGCGGCGGTGCTGTGCAAACCGTCGGAGGTGACGCCGCTGGCCTGGTCGGAGGCGGTGCACGGCTGGAACGAGGAGATCGGCGCCCCGCATGTCCTCGGCTGCGTGACCGGCGGCGGCGCTGCCGGGGCCGCCGTTGTCGACCAGGTGGACATGGTCATGTTCACCGGCTCGGTCCGGACCGGCCGAGCTATCGCCGTGCGATGCGCCGAGCGGCTGATCCCGTGCAGTCTGGAGCTCGGCGGCAAGGACGCGTTCATCGTGCTCGCCGACGCCGATATCGAACGAGCGGCAGGGGCCGCCGTGTGGGGCGGAATGACCAACTCGGGGCAGGCCTGCGTGGGAGTCGAACGGGTCTATGTCGAGTCGGCCGTCTACGACGAATTCGTGGCGCTGGTGACGGCCAAGGTGAAAGCGCTGCGCCAGGGAATGGACGCGCCGGGCAGCTTCGCCTGCGATATCGGCGCCATGGTGACGGCTGCCCAGGTCGACATCGTGACCGATCACGTGAACGATGCGGTCGCCAAGGGCGCCAGGATCTTGTGCGGGGGTGAGCGCAGCGAGGAGGGCAACTTCTTCGAACCCACCGTCCTGATCGATGTGGACCACTCCATGACGTGCATGCGGGACGAGACATTCGGGCCCACACTGGCGATCATGCGTGTCGCCGACGCTGAGGAGGCGATCGCGCTGGCCAACGACTCCGACTACGGACTGAGCTCGAGCTTGTGGACCCGTGATCGCGAGACGGCCGACCGGCTGTCACGACGTATCGAGGCTGGATCGGTCTCGGTCAACAATGCGATTGTGGCGACGTTTCAGATGCCGATCCCGATGGGTGGATGGAAGAACTCCGGACTGGGGACGCGATTCGGCGGCGCCAACGGCGTGCTGAAGTACTGCCGTCAGCAATCAGTTGTGGAAGAGCGCTTTTCGCTGAAGTCGGAGCCGCTCTGGTATCCGGTGCTCCCGGGTAAGGCGCGTCTGATCGGCCGCGCGGCGCGGCTGCTCGGTGCGCACGACTGGCGGCGCCGGCTGGGGCTCAGAGGCCGCCGGTGAAATCGACTACTGCTTTGTGGAATTCGCCCGCCGGGAAGAAAGCCCATATCCAACCTTTGCCGCGGTATGCTAAGCGAGTCTCATTAGGTTATCGGGGAGTGTGGCATGGCGCGACCGTCCAAACCGCTGATCAGCAGGGCAGCAGCGGTGCAGGCGTCCATCGAGATCATCGACTCCGAGGGGTTGGATGCTTTCAGCTTGCCACGGCTTGCCAGTCATATGGGTGTCCGCGCCCCGTCGCTTTATCATCACTTCTCCGACAAGAATGAGATCCTCACCGCGATCGCGCGACACGTCGCCGGCAAATCTGTCATCAAGCCGCGGCGTGCGCCCGGACCGGACTGGCCGGAGTACTTTGTGACCCTCGCACTGAACTTCCGGCAGTCGGTGCTGCGGCACCGCAACGCAGCGCCGATCCTGGTCGAACACCTGCCTCGCGAGACGCTTGTCAACAGCTTCGAGGATGCGGCTCGATTCCTGGGTGCGTCCGGCGTTCCGATCCGCCTGCACGTGCGCATTCTCGACGGGATCGAAACACTTTGTATCGGTGCCGTTCTCGCCGAAGCCGTGCGTAACCCGCGTGGCAGGCACGCCTTGTTCCCCGACATCGATGCGACCGAATACCCGCATCTGGCTGAGGCGTTGGCCGCCAATGAACTGACGGTCAAGGAGATGTTCGCCGAACGGGTCCGTAGTTTCTTGTACGGGGTCGTTCTCGAAGACGAGAACCGGGCCGGGATCGACGAGGCATCGGCCTGAACTTGTCACCACTCGGTGACAAGCGTAAATGCCTTCTTCTCTGTGATTTTCGTTCAGCGGCCGGTGTCAACGGCCGCGCCACAGTCTGGTCCGGCCGCCGAGTGCGGTCCTGGGGTCGGAGAATTTCTGCGCCGCCAGGCGCAAGAACCCGGCATCGGTGAACACACTGGATGCGGTGGTGGTCGCCGTTGCAGCCGACAATTCAGCCAGCCGGAATCGGATGTTCGCTAACTCAGCCAACTGATGTCCGAAAGCCTTTCGGGCACTGACATATTCGATGCCCAGGACGAACGTCGAGCGTGTGGCCGCGGCTGCCGGCACAGCGAATGGCTGAGACGAGTTGAAGGCAGGCGGGTTGGCGGCGGTGATGGCCGCTCTCACCACACACCTGGATGGATTGGATGCGGATTCGGCAGGATCGAAACCAGCCCAGCGGATTTCAGTGGGAAGTTCGCCACTCCGAACGGTTCGTGCTTTTCACATCGAGCTGACGCCGCTGCGGCAGCCGTTGGTCCTGGCGCCGAGCCGTCGTATCGGGCTGCTCCAGGCCATAGTCGTTCCTCATCGTCAGCCGTCCGGCTCAGGTCACAGCGTAATGCGACGATCAGGCTCTAAACTCACGGCAAGGAAAGTGACTGTCCCATGGTGAGGGGAGATCCGTGGCGGAGGTCGCGAACGGCGAACAGTCGAAGCGTCCCAGGGGGAGACCTCGATTGGCGATCGATCGTGACGCGGTCGCCGACGCGGTGGCGGCTCTGTTCGCCGAGGGCGGGTACGAGGCGGTGACGATCGTCGATACCGCCGACAAGCTGGGTGTTTCTCGTGCCACGCTGTACCGGGCGGTGCCGACCAAGGAGGACCTGCTCGGCATCCTGTTCGAACGCTGCACCGGGGAACTGACTGAGCGCACCAAGGCCGCCATCGCCGGCTCGTCCGACCCCGGTGCACAACTGACGGCGATGATCAGACTGCAGGCCGATGCCGCGGTGAGTATGCGCAGCTACCTGCCGGTGTTCTTCGGAGGAGCGGGACTGCCGCCCGAGGTGTACACCCGGTGGCGTTCGTGGAGCCGCCATTTCGAGAAGATGTGGGTCGGTGTGGTCAGCGCGAACATGGAACGCGGATACCTCGACGAAGGGGATCCCACGGTCACCGCGCGGCTGATCCTGGGCATGATCATCTGGGTGTCTCGCTGGTACCGCCCTCGCGAGCAGATCACGTCCGAGGAGATCGCGGACACCGCGATCCACCTGGTCCGCCTGGGGGTCGCGCCACCTCGTGACCGCAGAACCCGTGGCGGCAATGCCACCCCGGATCATGGCTGACGACACCACGTCGACTTTGAGCGCGCCGGCCGGGCGCGCAGCTGATACGACTACGCACCTTCAGCATTCGATGCTGAAGGTGCGTAGTCGGTTCGACGGGGTGACCGCCGGAGGCGTCTTGCCTAGCGGTGCTGCCCGGCGCTGCCGTGGCGTGCCCGACCCCCGGTACCACTGTGCCCGCCGGAGCGGCCGGCACCGGCGCCCGTGGCCCGGTTGGGCCGACGGCGTTGGCCGGATGACCGACCGGGCTGCTGCGGCGACCGCGTCGCGGCAGGCTCGGGGGTGGACAGCGCGATCGGACCGGTGAAAGTCCGCTCGCCCGGGGCGATCTCCTGCAGCACCGGATGCGAGGCGCCGCTGAACTTGGTGACGGTCGGCTTGATGCCCGCCTTGCGGGTCAGCACGCGAACATCGGAAACCTGGTCGTCGACCATCAACGTCACGACGGTGCCGTCGTTGCCCGCGCGGGCGGTGCGCCCGGACCGGTGCAGGTAGGCCTTGTGCTCGACCGGCGGATCGGCGTGCACCACGAGGCTGACATCGTCGACGTGAATACCGCGGGCGGCGATATCGGTGGCCACGAGGACCGTGGCCGACCCATCGGAGAACGCGGCCAGATTCCGGGTGCGGGCGTTCTGAGAAAGGTTGCCGTGCAGTTCCACTGCCGGCACACCACGCGAATTGAGTTTCCGCGCAAGACCCTTGGCGCCGTACTTGGTACGGGCGAACACGATGGTGCGGCCCGGCGACGCGGCCAGGTCGGCGAGCACGTCGAATCGTGCCGCCCCGTCCACGTGCAGCACGTGGTGGGCCATCGCGGCGACCGGCGACTGCTCGGAATCGACACTGTGCACCACGGGATCGTGCAGGTAGCGGTCCACCAGCACATCGATGCCGTTGTCGAGTGTGGCCGAGAACAGCAGCCGCTGGCCGTCGCGCGGGGTGCGGTCCAGCAGGCGCTTGACCGGGGGCAGGAAACCGAGGTCGGCCATATGGTCGGCCTCGTCGAGAACGGTGATCTGCACGCCGGACAGGTCGGCGTGACCGGACTTGACGTGGTCTTCCAGCCGGCCGGGGCACGCGATGACGATATCGATGCCGTTGCGTAGCTTGTCGATCTGCGGGTTGGCGCTGACGCCACCGAAAATGGTGGCCGACCGCAGGCCGGTGGCTTGCGCCAGGGGCGCAAGGGCCGCGTCGATCTGGCTGACCAGTTCGCGAGTGGGGGCCAGGACCAGTGCGCGGAAACTCTTGGAGCGCCGCGGCGCCGGGTTGGCCGCGAGACGGCTCACCAGGGGCAGCAGGAACGCGTAGGTCTTACCCGATCCGGTGCGGCCGCGGCCGAGCACATCGCGACCGGCCAGGGAATCCGGCAGGGTCGCAGACTGGATGGGGAAGGGGCTGGTGATGCCGTTGGCGGCAAGGGTGGTGACAACGGCCTCGGGCAAGCCGAGGTCGGCAAACGTGGACACGAATGAACTCCAGAAAAGTCGAGTGTGGTCGTCCTGCCCGGCGCGGGGTGGTTCCCGCGGCGCTCGGTGTGACGATCGAGCAGGGCCCGAAGAGAGGCCCTGGCGAGGCGGCAAAAGGCAGAACAGACGATGCCGCTGGACCAAAGCGTACCCAACAATGGCGCATCCGGCCCAATTGTGAGGCGCGCGTCACGTGGGACGGCGCGGCGCCGGCCCCGCTCAGGCGGTCAGTGCGACGAGATCCTCGGCGAACGCGACGGCCTCGGTGGCATCGTCGGTCAGTGGATGTACCAGGATTGTCGTCACGCCGGCCTCGGCATAAGCGGCCAGCCGTTCCTTGACGAATCCCTTTGGCCCGACCAGGGATACGTGGCGCACCAGATCGTCGGGCACGGCGGCGATCGCCTCGGCCTTCTTGCCTGCCAGGTAGAGGTCCTGGATACGGTCGGCGACCTCGCCGTAACCGTAGCGGGTGGCCAGATTGTGATAGAAGTTCTTCCCGCGCGCGCCCATACCTCCGATGTACAGGGCCAGTTGCGGTTTCGCCCACGCCAGGCGGTCTTCGACGTCATCGCCGATGGCCAGGCTGGCGCTGACCATCACATCGAGCGGGCCCAGTGCCGGATCGCGTTTGGCGGCACCAGCGCGCAGTGCCTCGCCCCAGACCTCGTCGGCCTTCTCCGGGTAGTAGAAGACGGGCTGCCAGCCTTCGGCGATCTCGGCGGTGAGTGCCACGTTCTGTGGTCCGAGTGCCGCGATGGTGATCGGAATACGTTCCCGCACAGGATGATTGATCAGCTTCAGGGGTTTGCTCAGTCCCGTGCCGCGGCTGGCGGGTAACGGGAGCTGGTAGTACCTGCCGTCGTAGCTGACCTTCTCGCGCCGCCACACCTGCCTGCAGATCTCGACCACCTCACGGGTGCGCCCCAGCGGTGCATCGAATGGCACGCCGTGGAAGCCTTCGACTACCTGCGGCCCGGACGTGCCGATGCCGAGGCGGAAGCGTCCCTCGCAGACGTAGTCGACCCCGGCGGCCGTCATCGCCAGCAGGGACGGGGTGCGGGTGTAGATCGGGACCACGCCGGTGCCCAGCTCGATCGTCGAGGTCTTGGCGGCCAGGTAGCCCAGCTGGCTGATCGCGTCGTAGGAGTAGGCCTCGGCGACCAGCGCGATGTCGATGCCGACCTGCTCCAGTGCCACGACCTGTTCGGCCGCCTCCTTGAAGCCGCCGGCGTAGCCCAGAAAGATCCCTGTCCGCATGCCAGAGTTATATCACCAACCGGTTGGTTGGGAGTTGGACGGTTCGGCTGTCAGCCCTTGAGCAGGGCGACGACCTTGTCCTCCAGCGTCGGCGGGGCGGCTTCCGGGTCGATCGGTGTGGTCTTGGGCAGCGTGACCTCCGGGTCGGCGAACTCCCGGTAGGTCTTGTCGCCGCCCAGCACGAACAGCAGGTAGCCGGTCAACAGCGCCCGCACGGCCTTCTGCGTGCCCCGATCGGCACCGGGCAGGCCGACCAGCCTGCTCAGGCGCCGACCCTCCGCGAGCCCGCCGGGTTCGGCCTTGGACACCGTGCGCGTCGTCGCGGTGCGCCACGCGCCGGTCAACGCGTCGGCATTGGAACGGATGGCGGTGCCGTCGGACGGCGCCCGCAGGATCAGCCCGGGCAGCGTCAGCCCGGCGGCCGGCTGCTCGGCCGGCGGGCTGGATGCGGCGGGGAACAGGGCGGCTGCGGCCTTGAGCCTGCCCTGCATACCGGCCGCGGCGAACACCGCCGCGGATCCGCCGAAACCGTGCCCGGCCACGGCCAGCTTGTCCGGATGGACGCTGATCTTGCCCGGTCCCAGGCGCACCCCGGCGATGATGTCCAGCGCGGTGCCCAAGTCGAACGCGGCATTGAGCACGGACGGGGCCAGGGACTTCTCGGTATCGGGTGCCGCCGCCACGATGCCCCAGGACGCGAGATGCTCCAGGGTGCCCGCATACCGATCGGCGCCGGTCAGCCAGTCGTGCCCGAACGCCAGGCCGGGCAGGCCCAGCCCCGATTCAGGGGTGTAGACCACGCCCGGCAGACCGGCAAAGGCCAGGTCGCCGCGGAGTACACGATGCGGGCCGCGCCGGGTCAGCGCAGCGAATAGTTTCTTCGTCCTGGCCACCCGTTGACCCTAACCGAACCACCTGCGGCGGTGTCTCGTGTGAGCGAGCCGCCGCGAACGCAGCGACGGGGAGTCCGTCCGCTGCACTACCCTGGGTAACCATGTGTGGAATCGTCGGTTACGTCGGACGGCGCCCTGCCTGCGGGATCGTGGTCGACGCGTTGCGGCGGATGGAATACCGGGGCTATGACTCCTCGGGTGTCGCCCTGCTCGACGGCGACGGCGGTCTGGTGGTGCGGCGCCGAGCCGGCCGGCTGGCCAATCTGGAGGAAGCCGTCGCCGAGACGGATGCGGCGTTGCTCGCCGGTACCACGGGGATGGGGCACACCCGGTGGGCCACCCATGGCCGGCCCACCGACCGCAATGCCCATCCGCACCGGGACGCAGACGGCAAGTTCGCCGTCGTGCACAACGGCATCATCGAGAACTTTGCGGCGCTGCGCGCCGAGCTGGAAGCCGTCGGCGTCGAATTCGCCAGCGACACCGACTCCGAGGTGGCCGTGCATCTGGTCGCCCACGCCTACCGCGAGGGCCCCACCGCCGGGGACTTCGTGGGCTCGGTGCTGTCGGTGCTGCGACGCCTCGAAGGACATTTCACGCTGGTGTTCGCCAGTGCCGACGAACCCGGCACCATCGTCGCGGCCCGCCGGTCCACCCCGCTGGTGGTCGGGGTCGGCGACGGCGAGATGTTCGTCGGGTCCGATGTCGCCGCGTTCATCGAGCACACCCGCGACGCCGTCGAACTGGGGCAGGACCAGGCGGTCGTGATCACCGCCGACGGGTATCGGGTCACCGACTTCGCCGGCGAGGACCAGACCGCCAGTGCCCGCACGTTTCATATCGACTGGGACATGAGCGCCGCCGAGAAGGGCGGCTACGACTACTTCATGCTCAAGGAGATCGCCGAGCAGCCCGCCGCGGTCGCCGACACCCTGCTCGGTCATTTCGTCGACGGCCGCATCGTGCTCGACGAGCAGCGCCTGTCCGACCAGGAACTGCGCGAGGTCGACAAGGTCTTCATCGTCGCCTGCGGTACTGCCTACCATTCCGGCCTGCTGGCCAAATACGCCATCGAACACTGGACCCGGCTGCCGGTCGAGGTCGAGCTCGCCAGCGAATTCCGGTACCGCGACCCGGTTCTGGACCGCAGCACGCTGGTGATCGCCATCTCGCAGTCGGGTGAGACGGCCGACACCCTCGAAGCGGTGCGGCACGCCAAGGAGCAGAAGGCCAAAGTGCTGGCCATCTGCAACACCAACGGCAGCCAGATCCCGCGCGAGGCCGACGCGGTGCTCTACACGCGTGCCGGCCCGGAGATCGGAGTGGCGTCCACCAAGACGTTCCTGGCGCAGGTGGCCGCGAATTATCTTGTCGGACTTGCCCTTGCGCAAGCGCGGGGAACCAAGTACCCCGACGAGGTGGCCCGCGAGTACCACGACCTTGAGGCGATGGCCGATCAGGTTGCCCGGGTGCTGACCTGTATGGAACCGGTGCGTGAGCTTGCCCGCCGGTTCGCGCAGTCCTCGGCCGTGCTGTTCCTCGGCCGGCACGTGGGTTACCCGGTGGCGCTGGAGGGTGCGCTCAAGCTCAAGGAGTTGGCGTACATGCACGCCGAAGGGTTCGCCGCCGGTGAGCTCAAGCACGGTCCCATCGCGCTGATCGAGGACGATCTGCCGGTGATCGTGGTGATGCCGTCGCCGAAGAACTCGGCCACCCTGCATGCCAAGCTGCTCAGCAATATCCGCGAGATCCAGGCCCGCGGCGCGGTGACCATCGTGATCGCCGAGGAGGGTGACGACACCGTGGCGCCGTATGCCGACCACCTGATCGAAATGCCGGCAGTGTCAACGCTTTACCAGCCGCTGCTGTCGACGATTCCGATGCAGGTGTTCGCGGCGGGGGTGGCGCAGGCGCGCGGCTATGACGTGGACAAGCCGCGCAACCTGGCCAAGTCGGTGACGGTCGAGTAGTAGCGGGCTGACGGTGGGTGAGGTCGGCCGCTGGCGCAGCGCCGCCGCCCGCGCCCACTTTCTCACCGTGTACGAGGCGGGCATGGCCGCGCTGCCGGTGGTGGGTGAGTCCGTCGACGTGCCGACCACGTTCGGTACGGTTCGGGCATACCGATTCGGCTGCACCGCGGTCGCAGGTGTGCCCGCCGAACGCCCGGTGGTGTTATTGCCCGGCCGGAATGCCTCGACCCCGATGTGGGCCCCCAACCTGCCCGGTCTGCTGGCTCGCCGGACCGTCTACTGCGTGGACCTGCTCGGCGAGCCCGGGCTGTCACTCCAAGAGCTGCCGCTGACCGGCGCAGCCGATCAGGCGTGGTGGATGGGTGAGTTGCTCACCGGGCTGGGCCTGGATTCGGTGCACCTGATGGGGGTCTCGTTCGGGGGTTGGAGTGCGGTCAACTACGCGCTGCACCATCCCGCACGGGTGGCTTCGCTGGCCCTGCTCGATCCGGTGATGACGTTCGCGCCCATCCCGCTTCGCACCATGGTGGCCTTCATCCCGATGGGGCTGCCACACACGCCGCAATGGCTGCGCCGTCGCGTCCTGCGCTGGATCACCGGCGGCGCCGACGTCTCCGACGGCAGCCCGGTGGCGGCGTTGATCGACGCCGGGACCGCCGACTTCGAGCTCCATCAGCCGGCGCCCACCTTGTTCACCGACGCCCAGCTGCGTGCGTTGGACAAGCCGGTGCTGACATTGATCGCCGGCCGCAGCGTCATCCACGAAGGACAACGGGCGGCCGACACCGCGCGGGCAGTGCTACGCCACGGTCAGGTCGAACTCTGGGCGTCGGCATCCCATGCCATCAGCGGAGAGTTCCCGGACGAGATCGCCGCGCGGGCACATCGGTTCTGGGACGGTGTCGACGGCTGAGGCCGACGGCTGCGGGTGTCAGGTGCGAATGACGCTGGGCCCCAAGGCTTCATATCGGTGCGCCTCGGCTGTCGGCAGTTCTGATCCGGTGACGATGGATTCGAAATCCGACACCTCGGCGAACCGGCAGAAGCTGGTCTCCCCGAACTTCGTGTGGGCGGCCACGAGAATCCTGCGCCCGGCGACGTGCACGGCCGTCTGCTTGACCGCGGCCACGGCCGGGTCCGGTGTGGTGAGGCCGTGTTCCACGGTGATCCCGTTGGTGCCGAGATACGCCACGTCGATCACCAGGGTGCGCAGCCGTTCCACGGCCCAATGATCCACTGTGGCAAGAGTTCTGCCCCGCATCCGGCCGCCCAGCAGGAGTACCGTGACCGTGTCGCTGTGCGCCAGCGCCTCGGCCGCAAGCAGCGAGGAGGTCACCACGGTGAGCTCCCGGTCGGCGATCTTCTCGGCGATCAGGCGGGGTGTGAATCCCTCGTCCAGATAGACGGTTTCGGAGCCGTGTAGGAGTTCGACGGCGGCGGCGGCGATCCGGTGCTTCTGGGCGAGGTCGACCTGGCTGCGATATTCGACGGTGGATTCGAACGCGACGGTTTCCAGTGGCACCGCGCCGCCGTGCACCCGTTTGAGTAGCCGGCGCCCGGCGAGAACCTTGAGGTCGCGACGGATGGTCTCGGACGCGACGTGGAGTTCCTCGGCCAGAGGCAGCACCTCTACCCGGCCCCGGGTACGGGCGAATTCGACGATGCGGCTCTGACGGGTCTCTGAATCCACGGCTGACATTCTGATCGGCGGTTCGAAAGCCCTGGCCCGCGGGCCAGGGCTTTCGAAGAACTTACTTGCTCGCGCTCAGAACGGCGCGGATCTCCTCGGCCGTGCCGGCCTCCCGCAGCCGAGCCACCTGGTCCTTGTCCAGGAATACGTGCGCGATCCGGGTCAGCAGCGCCATGTGATCGTTACCGGCCCCGGCGATCCCGACCACGAACTCGGCCGGCTTGCCGTTCCAGTCGATCGGGTCGGCGTAGCGCACGAACGAGATGCCGGTCTGGCGGATGGCGCCCTTGGCCTCGTTGGTGCCGTGCGGGATGGCCAGTCCGTTGCCCATATAGGTCGACACCGACTTCTCCCGTTCGTGCATCGCGTCCACATAGGACGGGTCCACCGCCCCGGCGGCCACCAGCAGCTGCCCCGCTTCGGTGATGGCATCCTCGGCGTTGGACGCCGCGCCGTTCAGCACGATCGAATCGAGCCGGAACACGTCCTCCGCGGTATCTGCGGGCTCGGTCTGCTGCGCGGCGGGCCCGGCAGGGGCGTCACCGTTGGTCTGCTCCAGCAGTTCGACGATCTCGTCGTAGCGTGGGCTGTTCATGAAGTCGTCGACCGAGATATGGACGGCTGAGCCGGTCTTGAGTTTCGCGCGGTCGGTCAGGTCGCGATGTGTGACGACCACGTCGTAGGTGTCGGTCAGGTTGGCGATGGACTGATTGGTCACCTTGACATCGCCAAAGCCGGCCGACTGGACCTTCTTGCGCAGCACCGAGGCGCCCATCGCCGAGGACCCCATCCCGGCATCGCAGGCGAACACGATGGCCGTGATCTTGCCGTTGATACCGCCGGTCAGTGCGGCGGCCACACTGGAGCGCTTGCCCTTCAACGCTTCCATCTCTGCGGTGGCCGCGGCCAGATCGGGTTCGTCGGTGGCCCGGTCGGTCTTGAGCAGCAGAGCGGCGACGACGAAGGACACGGTCGCGGCCCCCAGCACCGACAACGTGACACCCAGGAAGCTGCCGCTGGCGGTCTGGGCGTAGACGGCGATGATCGAGCCGGGTGCCGCCGGGGCGCGCAGCCCGGACCCGAACAGCACGTTGATGAAGACGCCGGTCATGCCGCCGAGGATGGTGGCAGCGATCAGCTTGGGCTTCATCAGGACGTACGGGAAGTAGATCTCGTGGATGCCGCCGAAGAACTGGATGATCGCCGCGCCGGGTGCCGACGCGCGAGCGGCACCTTTGCCGAATGCCATGAAGGCCAACAGAAGACCCAGGCCCGGACCGGGGTTGGCTTCCAGCAGGAACAGGACCGACTTGCCGGTCGCCAGGGCCTGCGTGGTGCCCAGCGGGGTGAGCACGCCGTGGTTGATCGCGTTGTTGAGGAACAGCACCTTGGCCGGTTCGATGAGGATCGAGGTGAGCGGCAGTAGGTCGTGGCTGACCAGGAAGTCGACGACGTTTCCGGCCCCGCGGGTGAACGCCGAGACGACCGGCCCGATACCGAAGAAGCCGAAGATCGCCAGGGCCATGCCGAGGATGCCGGCGGAGAAGTTGTCGATGAGCATCTCGAAGCCGGGGCGGATCTTGCCGTCCCACAACGCGTCCAGTTTCTTCATGGCCCAGCCGCCGAGCGGACCCATGATCATGGCGCCCATGAACATCGGGACGTCCGCGCCGGTGATCACACCCATGGTGGCGATCGCCCCCACCACGGCGCCGCGGTTGCCGTGCACCATCCGGCCACCGGTGAAGCCGATCAGCACCGGCAGCAGGTAGGTGATCATCGGGCCGACGATGCCGGCGCCGTCGAAGCTGCCCCAGCCGCCGATCTGGGCGACCCAGCCGTCCGGATTGCGCAGCGCCGGGAAGATGCCCTGCAGCCATCCGGCCTTGATGAACAGTGCGGTGATCAGGCCCCAGGCGATGAATGCGCCGATATTGGGCATGACCATGTTCGACAGCGCGGTGCCCAGTTTCTGCACCCGCACGCGCGCGCCGGTGCGCGGCGTCCCGTCCGCAGGGGTGCTGGGGGCTTCGACCAGGGACATCGTGCGACCTCCGTCTTGTTCCAGTGTGCTGCCGGCAGTGGGTGACGCCGGTCACATGAGACCAAGTTAACCGCACAAGTGGGCATGAGTGCAAGCATTCAGGCGTAAATGGGCACAGAAGAATGTGGAGTTATGACCGTTTTGCGGTTAGAGTCGGCTCAGCATGTAACGCCGGACACAGGAGGCCTGCCATGAAAGCTCTGCGCTACTACGCGCCCGAGGACGTCCGCCTCGAAGACGTTCCCGAGCCGCAGTGCGGGCCGGATGAGGTCAAGATCCGGGTGCGTAACTGTTCGACCTGCGGCACTGACGTGAAGATCTTCCACAACGGACACCAGAACCTGACCCCGCCGCGCACCCTCGGGCACGAGGTCGCCGGCGAAATCGTCGAGGTGGGTGCCGAGGTGAACGCCACCTACGGCGCGACCTGGCAGGTGGGTGACCGGGTGCAGGTGATCGCGGCCGTGCCGTGCGGTGAATGCCACGAATGCCGCAAGGGCTGGATGGCGGTATGCCAGAACCAGACCTCGGTGGGCTACCAGTACGACGGCGGCTTCGCCGAGTACATGATCGTGCCCCGGCAGGTGCTCAAAGTCGATGGGCTGAATCGCATTCCGGACAATGTGGGATACGACGAGGCATCGGCGGCCGAGCCGTTCGCCTGTGCCATCAACGCCCAGGACCTACTCGGTATCGAGGAGGGCGACACCGTCGTGGTCTTCGGTGCCGGTCCGATCGGCTGTATGCACATCCGCATCGCCCGCGGGGTGCACGGCGCCGGCCCGATCTACCTCGTCGATGTCAACGAGCACCGGCTGAAGATCTCGGCCGATGCGGTGCATCCCGACGAGACGATCAACGCTGCCGAGGTCGACGTGGTGGCCCGGGTCATGGAGCTCACCGGCGGCCGAGGCGCCGACGTCGTCATCACCGCCACCGCGGCCAATATCACCCAGGAGCAGGCGATCGCCATGGCCGCGCGCAACGGCCGGATCTCGTTCTTCGGCGGACTGCCCAAGACCAACCCGACCATCACCTGCGACTCCAACGTCGTGCACTACCGCCAGCTGCACATCCACGGTGCCAACGGATCTGCACCCGAGCACAACAAGCGTGCCCTGCAGTACATCTCGACCGGGCAGGTACCCGTGAAGGATCTCATCACCCGGCACATCCCGATCGACAACGTGCTCGAAGCCTTCGACATCGTCAAGAAGGGCGAGGCGATCAAGGTCACCGTGGAGCCGAGCGCGGTCGCCGTCGGTACCGGGGTGCATTGAGTCCCTGGCTCAGGCTTGATCAGCCGCCCACGGCTGCGATATACCCGGCCATGCCCAGCCCGCACGCCACCCCGCACAGCACTAGCGTCCCGGTCGCCCATGGCCAGGCCTTGGCGCGGCGGACCATCTGCACGATGCTGATCACGGTGCCGGCGATGGCGATCAGCACGGCGACGCCGAATCCCGTCATTACCGCGGTGACCCCGGCGTCGATATTGCAGGTCGCCGGCGGGCAGTAGTCGGTGAAGGCCAACATGAATACCGCCAGGAACGCGGCGACACCGCCGCCGGCATAGGTCAGCACCAACAAGGTGATGGAGATGGCGAGATCGACACCGGAGCGGGGTGGTGGCACCGGTGGGGGCGGTGGAAACGGCGGATAGCCGTAGCTCATGAGCGGTCACTCTAGCCGTGCTGACCACCGGCTGGAGGTCACCCGGAGGCGGGGCCGGAAACTGCGCCTCGTTTCGGTTTCGGCCCGGAGGCGTCAATTGTCGGGTCGGACCAATCCGCGACACGTAACCTGGTGCGGCGACGTGAGAACGGGAGCCGATGCGCCACTACTACACCGCGGATGCCATCCGGGCCGCCGAGGCGCCATTGCTGGCATCCCTGCCCGACGGAGTCCTGATGCGCCGTGCCGCCTACGGGCTCGCGACGGTCATCGCGGGGGAGCTGCGGACCCGCTTCGGCGCGGTGGCGGGCCGGCAGGTCTGTGCGGTCGTCGGTTCGGGCGACAACGGCGGCGACGCGCTCTGGTCGGCGACGTTCCTGCGTCGCAGAGGCGTGACGTCGACGGCGGTGCTGCTCAGTCCGGAACACACCCACGCCAAGGCGCTGGCGGCGTTCCGGCAGGCGGGCGGCCGACTCGTCGACGGCATCCCGGCGACAACGGATCTGGTGATCGACGGCGTCGTCGGGATCTCGGGACGCGGGCCGCTGCGCCCCGAGGCGGCAACGGTGTTCGCGTCCAGTGCCGCACCGGTGGTCGCTGTCGATATCCCGAGCGGGATCGACGTGCACACCGGGGTCGCCGACGGGCCGCATGTCCGCGCGGCACTGACCGTCACCTTCGGTGGCCTCAAACCCGTGCACGCGCTGGGGGATTGTGGGCGCGTGGAACTCGTCGACATCGGACTGGAGCTGCCGCCCAGTGCGGTGCGCGGTTTGGAGGCGGCCGATGTCGCCGCCCGGTGGCCGCTGCCCGGCCCGCACGATGACAAGTACAGCCAGGGCGTCACCGGGGTACTCGCCGGCTCGGCCACCTACCCGGGTGCGGCGATCCTGTGCACCGGCGCGGCAGTGGCCGCGACCTCAGGAATGGTCCGGTATGCCGGCAGTGCCGCTGCCGATGTCGTGACCCGCTGGCCCGAAGTGGTGGTCGCCCCCCGACCCGACGCCGCCGGACGGGTGCAGGCCTGGTCCGTCGGGCCCGGGCTGGGCACCGACGAATCTGCCGCCGCGACATTGCGGTTCGCGTTGGCCGCCGATCTGCCGGTCCTCGTCGATGCCGATGCGTTGACGTTGTTGGCCGCCCAGCCCGAGTTGGTGCAAACCCGCACCGCGCCTACGGTTCTCACGCCGCACGCCGGCGAGTATCAGCGACTGGCCGGGCATCCGGTCGGCCCGGACCGGGTCGGTGCGGCACAAGAGCTGGCCGCCCGGCTCGGGGCCACGGTGCTCCTCAAGGGCAACGTCACCGTCATCACCGACGGGGACACCACCTACCTCAACCCGGCCGGTGAATCCTGGGCCGCCACCGCGGGATCCGGCGATGTGCTCTCCGGTGTGGTCGGCGCGCTGCTCGCCTCCGGGCTGCCGCCGATCGAGGCAGCCGCCATGGCGGCGTTCGCGCACGCCCGCGCCGCGGGCTTGGCGGCCGCCGATCCGGGGCCGCGTCCGGTGCCGATCTCGGCCGAGGGAATTCTGGCTCACCTTCGTTCATCCGTCGCGAAACTCTAGAAGGGACAACACATGCCACTGCGGCACCAGCCCGGACCGTCGATCACCCCCGCCTACACGGGTCGGCTGTCCACCGACCCCGTGCCGGCGCTGCGGCTGCCCGACGACTCGATGGACTCCCAGGCGGCCTATCGCTTCATCCACGATGAGCTGATGCTCGACGGCAGTTCCCGGCTGAATCTCGCCACCTTCGTCACCACGTGGATGGAACCCGAGGCCGACAAGCTGATGGCCGAGACCTTCGACAAGAACATGATCGACAAGGACGAATATCCGGCCACCGCGGCCATCGAGGCGCGCTGTGTGTCCATGGTGGCCGATCTGTTCCACGCCGAGGACCTGCGCGACGACGACCCGTCCACCGCGATCGGGGTGTCGACCATCGGTTCCAGCGAGGCCGTCATGCTGGCCGGGCTGGCCCTCAAATGGCGCTGGCGGGAGAAGGTCGGAGCCGGCAAGGGAGCCTGGAAGGGCCGCACTCCCAACCTCGTCCTGGGCTCCAACGTCCAGGTGGTCTGGGAGAAGTTCTGCCGGTACTTCGATGTCGAACCTCGCTACCTGCCGATGGCCGAGGACCGCTACGTCATCACCCCCGAGCAGGTCGTCGCGGCCGTCGACGAGGACACCATCGGCGTCGTCGGCATCCTGGGCACCACCTTCACCGGTGAACTGGAGCCGATCGCCGAGATCTGCGCGGCGCTGGACAAGCTGGCCGCGGACGGCGGCCCAGACGTGCCGGTCCACGTCGATGCCGCCAGCGGCGGATTCGTGGTCCCGTTCCTGCATCCGGACCTGCAGTGGGATTTCCGGTTGCCGCGGGTGGTGTCGATCAATGTCAGCGGGCACAAGTACGGGCTGACCTACCCCGGCATCGGCTTCGTGGTGTGGCGCAGCGCCGAGCACCTGCCCGAGGACCTGGTGTTCCGGGTCAACTACCTCGGCGGCGACATGCCCACCTTCACGCTGAACTTCTCCCGCCCGGGCAATCAGGTCGTCGGCCAGTACTACAACTTCCTGCGGTTGGGCCGGGCCGGATACACCCAGGTCATGCAATGTCTGTCGCAGACCGCCCGGTGGCTCGGTGACCAGCTGCGCAACAGCGAACACTTCGAGGTGATCACCGACGGCTCGGCCATCCCGGTGATCAGCTTCCGGCTCAAGGGCGACCCGGGCTACACCGAGTTCGACGTGTCGCATGCACTGCGTGCCTACGGTTGGCAGGTGCCGGCGTACACGATGCCCGAGGGCGCCGAAGACGTGACGGTGCTGCGGGTGGTGGTCAGGGAGGGATTCTCCGCCGACCTGGCCCGGGCGCTGAAGGAGGACACCATCACGGTGCTGAAGAGCCTGGATGAGTTGAAACCGGGTGGGCATTTCGACCTCGTGCAGCCGTTCACGCACTGAGTGACGCCGGCCCGCGGTACGCCGGCATGTGATGGAGGTCTCGAGCCTTCCGCGCAAACAAGCCGACGTTCGCGGGCATGAGAAAATGGTGCTGATGCAGACAACTGATGTTCTCGGCGCGCAGGCCCTCATCGATCTCGATGCGGTGGCCCACAACGTGGGTGTGCTTCGCGATCACGCCGGGTCCGCCACCGTGATGGCCGTGGTCAAAGCCGACGGCTACAGCCATGGCGCGACGCCGGTGGCTCGTGCCGCACTGGCCGCGGGAGCCGGGGAACTCGGGGTCGCGTCCGTCGACGAGGCGCTCGCCCTGCGCCGGGACGGCATCACCGCGCCGATCCTGGCCTGGCTGCACGCACCCGGTACCGATTTCGGGCCCGCGGTGGCCGAGAACGTGCAGATCGCGGTGTCCTCGACGGCTCAGATCGACGATCTCGTCGAGGCGGCGCGGCGGACCGGCGTCACGGCTGCGGTCACGCTCAAGGTCGACACCGGCATGACCCGCAATGGTGTCGCTGCCGCGGACCTGCCTGAGGCGCTGGCGGCGTTGCGCCGTGGCGCGGCCGAGGAGGCGCTGCGGCTGCGCGGGATCATGAGCCATCTGGCCAACGGTGACGACCCGGCGCACCCGGCGGCCACCGACCGGCAGGTCCGCCGATTCGATGAGATGCGTGCCGCGGCCCGCGCGGCCGGGGTGGATTTCGAGATCGCGCACCTGTGCAGCTCGCCCGCGGCGATGACCCGTCACGACCTGGCCTACGACATGATCCGGCCCGGTATCGCGCTCTACGGGCAGAGCCCCATCCCCGAACTCGGGGATGTGGGTCTGCGGCCCGCGATGACACTGAAATGCCCTGTCGCCCTGCTCCGTTCCGTTCAGGCCGGGGAGGGTGTGTCCTATGGGCACACCTGGGTGGCACCCCACGACACCACCTTGGCGCTGCTGCCGATCGGGTACGCCGATGGCGTGTACCGGCCGCTGAGCGGACGTCTGGAAGTGCTCATCAACGGTCGGCGCCGGCCGAATGTGGGCCGGATCTGTATGGACCAGTTCGTGGTCGACCTCGGCCCCGGGCGCCACGGTGTGACAGTCGGCGACGAGGCGATCCTGTTCGGCCCCGGAGACAGCGGTGAACCCACCGCCCAGGACTGGGCCGACCTGCTGGGCACCATCAACTACGAGGTGGTCACCAGCCCGCGCGGCCGGGTCACTCGCGTCTACAAGGGCGAGGCGGGCTGACACCGGTGACCGACGACGAGACTCGGCCGCACCACGGCCGGGGCAAGACACCCTGGCTGGCCGGGCTCGCGGGACTGGTCGCGGTGGGAGCCGGCGCCGGGGTATCCGTGGCCAGATCGGTCGCACACCGCATCGCCGATGAGGACCCTTATCGGGACGAGGATTTCGAACTGCTCGGTGCCGATCGCAGCGTCATCGTCACCACACCCGACGGGGTGCCGCTGGCGGTGCGCGAGGTCGGGCCGCGCGATGCGCGCCTGACGGTGGTGTTCTCGCACGGGTTCTGTCTGCGCATGGGCGCGTTCCATTTCCAGCGGGCCCGCCTGGCCGAACAATGGGGCGACCAGGTGCGGATGGTGTTCTACGACCAGCGCGGCCATGGCATGTCCGGGGACGCCCCGCCGGACACCTTCACTGTTCCGCAGCTGGGCCAGGATCTGGAAGCGGTGCTGGCGGTGACGGTTCCACGCGGTCCCGTCGTCCTGGTCGGGCACTCGATGGGTGGGATGACGGTCCTCTCGCACGCCCGCCAGTTCCCGAAGAGCTACCCGAACCGGATCGTGGGTGCGGCGATGATCGCCTCTGCCGCGGAGGGTGTTTCGCGATCACCGCTCGGGGAGATCCTGCGGAACCCGGCCTTGGAGGCGGCCCGATTCGCCGTCCGGTACGCGCCGAATGCGGTCAACCACGGCCGCGGCGCCACCCGGTCGATCATCGGCCCGGTGCTGCGCGCCGCCTCCTACGGCGACGAGAAGGTCAGCCGCAGTGTGGTGGCGTTCTCGGAGAAGATGATGCATGAGACCCCGGTGACGACGATGGTGGGATTCCTGCACGCACTCGAAGTCCACGACGAGACGGCCGGGCTGAAGACGTTGGCGAAGGTGCCGACGCTCATCGCGTGCGGTGACCATGATCTGCTCACCCCGATGGAGTACTCGCGGGAGATGGCGGTGGCCCTGCCGAAATCGGAACTGGTGATCGTCGAAGGTGCCGGGCACCTGGTGCAGTTGGAACAGCCCGAAGTGATCGATGACGCATTGGTGCGACTTGTCGAACGGGCCACCCCGTCCAAGCTGGTCGCATTGACCCGGCGCTTGAAAGAACGAGCCCGCCATCATGGTTGAGCGGGAAAGCGGAACCGAGGACACCCATATCGCGATTTTGCGATGGAACAGGGGGCGATCGACTGAATCGGCTGTGGCCGATCCCAATCAATCGGCCACTGGGTGCGAGGCGTCC
The DNA here is from genome assembly GCF_025822555.1 of Mycobacterium hackensackense. Classification (NCBI taxonomy): domain Bacteria; kingdom Bacillati; phylum Actinomycetota; class Actinomycetes; order Mycobacteriales; family Mycobacteriaceae; genus Mycobacterium; species Mycobacterium hackensackense. The sequence continues at coordinate 1,239,861 of NZ_JACKUC010000029.1, read as the reverse complement.
ACGCTGCTGCTTGGGTGCTTCCGCGATGCCAATTCGCTATGTGGATGGGTTCGGATGTGACAGAGATCAACGCACTAACTTTGCTAGATGCAGACCGCTGCGCCGAGCTTGAAGCGCGGTTGTTCGCTGGCGACGATCCGTGGCCGCCGTCGGCCTTTTTACAGGCATTGGAAGCCAAACACCAGCACTACGTGGCGGCACGCGATGATGGCCAGTTGGTGGGTTATGCGGGAATCGCCCGGCTGGGCCGAGTACCTCCGTTCGAACATGAGGTGCATACCATCGGCGTGGATCCGGAGTATCAGGGGCGTGGAGTCGGTCGATTGCTGCTCGAGGATTTGCTAAGGTTCGCTGGCCGGGGAGTAGTGTTTCTAGAGGTCCGTACCGACAATGACGCGGCAATCAACCTTTACGAGAGCGTTGGATTCATTACTGTGGGACTACGCAAGCGGTACTACAAAGTCAGCGGTGCTGATGCATACACAATGAAACGGGACCAAAAATAACGTCCAACCCCTTAGGGATTTGGAATTCGGTACAACGTGGAGTGGCAGTCCCTTGTTCTGCATATTGCTTGGGTAGTCGCCGCCTGCCAGCATTCTTCTGGCAGAAGGCCATATAGAACAACGCTGCTGAACGACTATGTCGATGGAGTTCATTCGCAGTTACTCCACCAACGTACCGGCGAGTCAAAAGGTTGCAGTGGGAACATGTATAGGAATGATTCAATGCGCCTATCTATCAAATCTCCGTTGTAGGGCATGTTTGCTCTCGCAAAAGCGGTCCGAATGTGGTATTTCACCTCCTCGAGCGAGGCGCGGCCGCAGAAATCAAATGAGCGTTCAGGCTGGAAGAATATATAAAATCCGTAGCGAGTGGGAATGTACTTCGAATGGGGAGGGTTGTAGCAGCTTGCGAACACGTTGAGGAAGTATCGAGTATCGGAATGAGTGAATTGCCAATCAGGAGAAAGCAGGTTGGCTTCCATGGACTCTTTGCACGACAAATCAGTCTCCGCCAGTGCGCGAAGATACTCGCGAAACGTTCGCCGCACGCCTTCAAACGAAGGGTTGCGGTGCCGCATGCCTACCTTAACGACGAACCCATGCAGCCTATCCCGCTCTAAAACTCGCGAGAATCTTCGCAGCTCAACCGCGTGCCGCGCTACGTTACCTTTAAAGCTGCAGCGTCGGTTCCAGGTTGGCCCGAATACGACTGACGCATTTTTCGCGAATGGGCATTTTGTTACATTCATGAGCGTGCGGAACTCGGTACTCAATTGGATCGCCGCGCCCTTCTATATCGCGTATCGTGAAAACGAAAGCATGTAGTGTCGCGTCCCTCCGCGACTCCGATAGCTCGATACGGCTGAAAGAGATGTCGATTCGTCGATGAATACCTCGACATAACGGATTACCTGACGGGCGATAAACGTCTGTTGCCGGTTGGTAAATGGATCCAACTTTACGAGATGATGGTCTTCTCGTAACAGCAAGTTGTCAAGAGGGAATTGATATTGCTCGTGGTGACGAAGGATGTCGTCAAGCGGATCCGGAACGAAGAGCACTATATATCCGCCCGGGACCAACAACTTAAGCGAATCAGCGAACGCCTCTAATTGTACGACCTCAAGTAAAGTATAGGCGCAGAAAGCCAAATCGTAGGGAGCTGACCTCCACGACCCAAGGAACCGCTGCAGGTCGGCAGCAACAAATTCTGCGCGCACAGCGGGAAATCTATCGCGCGCAAACTCGAGGATTCGTGGATCTCGATCGAGGAGCAGCCATTCAGCCGGACCGTCGGCAATGCGGATGTTCGTAAGTGCACGACTGATGTACCCAGTTCCGCATCCGATGTCAGCGATTCTTCGTATGCCGCCCGCCTGCAGATAACTTGTGAGCTCAGGTATAACGAAATGATTACGAACGTCGTCGAACTCGCAACCAGATTCCCAACTATCGGCCTCGATTTCGATAGGGGTCACTAGACGGCGGGACTTCCTAGAAGTATGGAACGTTCCCAGGGAAAATGGGAGCGCCCAAAGTGCCCGTAGCGAGCGCATTCGAGGTATGACCAACTGTCATCCCGAAGCCTCCAAAGGTCGAGAATCTCCTGCATCGCCATGGGCGATAGGTCGGGAAAGGACCGGGTTACCCACCCGCTTAGGTCCCGTCCATTTGAGTCAGTCGCTGAAACCATCTCCGGATGATGGTTTCCGATAGCGAAAGCGATCCGCACCGTTACGGATGACGCATCTCCGTGGGCTTCTAAGGCGCTCCTCGCGACGTATCGAGCCATATACGCTCCAGTGCGGTCTACCTTTGTAGGGTCTTTCCCGCTAAAGGCTCCGCCACCTACCGGAATTCTTGGACCGTAGGCATCGCAGACGATCTTTCGTCCGCAGACGCCAGCATCGCCAGTTGGTCCTCCGATCGCGAACGACCCTGTGCCGTTGACGACGATCGAAGCTGCCAGAGCTTTTTCGCCCAAAGTCGGCAACAGAATGTGTTCTAGTACGAAGGCCTTTACGAAATCTTGTATTTCCATGGGGTCAACGGATCCGTTGACCGATTCCGCATGCTGTGCCCCTACGACAATCTTCGTTACCTTGTTGTTTGGGCCAATCGTGACTTGTGCTTTTCCGTCGGGACGGAGCCATTCAAAGTCTGGTGTGCCTAACTTACTGTCGAGCATGCGACATATCTCTGTTGCGAGCTTATGCTCAAGTGGAACTTGCTCCGATGTCTCCGACGTGGCATAGCCGATCATTACGCCTTGGTCGCCGGCGCCCTGGCGGTCTGAACTAGCCTGAAGCTCAGGTTGCTGCATGCCAATAAGGTTCACCACGCTTATGGTAGAGCTGTCATAGCCGACTTTCTGAAAGATCCCGCCAACTATCTTCTCATAGTCAATTTCGGGAACTACACCGTCGAGTAGTCGCACCTCACCGGCGAGGACCACTGTATTGTCCTTTGCAAGGACCTCAATCCCTGCGCGCTGCCGCCGGGCGTGTTCCGCGCTCACACCATTCGCTCTGGCGACGTCCAGAAACCTGTCCAGGATCGCGTCTGCTATTTGGTCACACAACTTGTCGGGATGGCCCGCACGCACCTGTTCACTCGTCCGTGTTGAAGTATCCAACTCTACCCCCTTCTAGGGTTCGCGGCTCAAAGCGTCGCAGAAGACGTTTGTTTGACGCAATAAAGTATTGTTTGATCTCAATACGGGAGAGACTAATCGGTGAACTTGAGAATCGGCGCCTTCAGCCAGAATTGGCTCAGTTGCACCACACGCTTGGCGTATGCGAACAGCCGTTGCAAGTGGCCAAACATACTTCACAGGCGGGCTCGCCGCGCCCAACAGTGGTGCGACATAAGTGTGTGCATCGCCACAAACAACTGATTCTGAGAGCGTCAGGGCATTCTCGAAGCGTCGCTGCCGAAGGGCAACGTATGCGCGCGCCGCGGTCATGTCGAGCCACTCGAGGAGGTAACCGCTATCGCCGGCCAGAGATGAACCGCGGTTGAGGATCACCTCTGCTTCGGCCAGATTGCCGTTTTGGAGGGCAGCCACTCCACGCTGCTGCCAAGTGAGTATCTCGACGTGGATGTCCGCCTTGAGCGCCCAATCAGCGACCCTGGAGGCCCAGTAATCCATTGCGCGGCCATCGTTTGCCCATGAAGCATTAAGAGCTGCTGTTACATTCAACCTTTGAACTAGCATATGCGCGTTGATTTGCTCCAAGGAGTGAACCGCAGCGACCGCGACAGATTCGGCAATGTCGTGCTCGCCCCGATTCATTAAGGCCCACACGTGCCTAATAGGGCCAAAGTCATGGGGCACCGAGCCAGCTGCTAGCGTGATGGTGGCAGCCCTTTCAAACTTGGCTATATATTCTCCATCTGCGCGAACGGTCTCGACGGCAGCGGTTCGGGTGAGGAACTCTTGTTCAATGCGTGCCGCGGCGCTTTCTGGAACTACTAAGTTCTGTGTTCCGAGTGCCCGGCGCGCAGAGTTAATGCTTGCTTCAGAACCCGTGATGTCGCCTCGCAACAACTGGATCCCAGCGCGGACTAGGAGCGCAGACATAGGTCGGTCATCGTCGATTTCTAGCGCCGGTGTGATATATTCGAATTGGCGAAGCATTTCAATCGAGTCGTCAAGACGTCCTTCATTCTTTAAGTATAGAGCGCCGTCTACATATAAGTCACATACTGCGGTGCCTGGCAGAGCTTCCACGATTAGGTCCGACTGTTCCAGGAACATGTCTATTACACTCGTGCCTGTTGGGTGGTCCGAAATTTCGTATCCAAGTCGTGGATATCCTCCGATTCGGTCTTGGTAAATCCTCCATGCGGAGTTGGGATCCCTTGACCCGAGGGCCTGGTAGACAAGCTCTTGGAGAACTGCAAGCTGTCTGCTGTTAGAAATGTTGGGACGTTCAGGAAGGTTAGCAAGCAAGATTCGGCCCGCATGTTGATGAAATTCAGCGGGATCCGTGATTTGAGTGTAGAAATACTCCCTCAGAACTGGGTGCATTGCTTTAAATGTAAGGCCTGAGTCGGCTTCGAAGCTCTCGAATAACAAACCGAGGGCGTGAAGTTTCGCCGCTGCGATCCGAAGGTCATTCCGCGGTGTACTGACACCTTGATATCTAAGTAGATGCGGAACTAGTGCTGCGATGTCTTCGGCGGTCACGGCAGAGCGAAAGAGCGAAACGGTTTTCAGGTAAGTAAGTTCTTCAAGCGACAATTGTTTCTCGTACCAGTTCAAAATCGAGACAATGGGTGCGTCGAATGCGTGTGGGCTCAGTATCACTCTTTCGGCTTGGCGGACGTCGCCTCGATATGCTTGACGCAGCAAATCACCCATCAGGGAAACTGTGTAAGCGTGATTGCGTAAACGTTCAACGAGTGCAAATAGACTCCTGCGTCTACCGCGTACGCCCTTCCTCATCAATAACTCAGCCCCCTCGGGGGCGGGGAGTCGACTTAAGTCAATAGCCTTCAGTTTACCTATCTGATGGCCGGTGAGTTCGGGCGGTACTACTCGCGAGGTGCAGAGTATCTTCAATTTTCCGATACCCTCCTCAGCGGAGCGCTGTAATATTACACGAAGCGCTGGCACCGCCACTGCACCATCACGTTCGGCGGATCCAATGTCATCGACCGCCACAGTTTCTAGTCCGTCAAGGATCAGCAATATGGTGTTTGGGATTCTAGAGATTTGGTCAGGCAAGTCGAGAAAAGAGCGGGCTTGAGTTGTTACTCCGTCCATGTTCGATGAATTTCTGATAATTGACGATACAAATTCCAGCAGTTCCTCAAAGAAGTGATTAAGATCGCGATCCTGCGAGAATGACCAGAGGAACACGTGTTCGAATGAATCGGTCGGACTTCGGTGATTTGAGAGTATGTTGTGCGAGGAAATAATTTTCTTAAGGAGAGCAGATTTTCCGCACCCTCCGAAGCCGTGAAGTATGCAAATTCCGGAACGGTCGGATGTCAGGAAGTTATTGACGGTCTCCGTTTCCTTCTCGCGGCCGACAAAGTCTCCAATGTTTGCTAGAATGCCGCCAAATGCCCGAACCTGAGGCGCGGAATCATGGATACGCTGGGTGACGCTATGTTCTGAACGGTGCGCCGGAACCGAAGTATATAATCCAGAAAGGTACTCTGCGCGGATTATCTGCCTTTCGATGAATTCGCTTACGTGGAGGTACGTGGGAGATTTCCGCGATCCCGGCTTCGCGATGCTCAAATGATTGGCATCGAGGCTCGTGCTGATGCAGTTTTTGATGCCCGGGTTTGCACTCGATTGGTCGACGATAAGCAGTGATCGGTATTTTTCGCTCTCTGCGTATGCTGCCGTCTCAATATCCAACGTATCCGCGTTCTGCCGGTACCAGTCGCCGAGTGTCTTGAGGTGGGGACAATTTGCCGTCAGGGCGAGGGTAACTCTAGTAGGCCGCCACAGTGGGAATAGTTTGGAAAAGTTTGCAAGACTTGATCCATCATGTGGTGTTGCCAAAAACACGACGCCCAACGTGGAAGTCGCTAGCGTTCGCCAGCGGGGGACCTGTAGGGTCACACATTGATGGAGAATTTGCTTTGCAATTAATCCGCCGAGGCTATGGCACACGAAGATAGTTTTCTTCGTTCCAATTCCGTATTTAAGAAGTATTTCGATAAGACTGTCAGCGCGTTCGGCTATGGACATGCCGATACCGTTGGTAGTCCATCTCGTGGCGTCCGCGGGGTAGTCAAGAGACCAGACTGAGACCTTGGGATAGTCGGCCGCCAACCATTGAAGCCATGATTCGGTAGCGCCTTTCGGCTGCCAAGTCGTCAAATCATTGCCGCCCAATCCATGAATGAAGACCACGTCCAATATGGACGGGGTCCCGCCTGGGCTTGTGACAGCACGCAGCGAGGGCTCTCTGCTCTTGCGCATTCGTCCACCTATCGTCGGCCCGCGTGGATACGCACAAAGGGCTACCGGGCTGTACTTTAGCTCGATTGGTGTATAAACGACTCGCGAGATGGCGCAATCCGCGAGATCAGGTTCGCGGCAAGACTCCACGGAACGGTGAGTGACTCCTCGGCTACTCCTGGCGCGACGCTATGTCGGCGAGTTGGCCGCTCGTTGGCTGCGAGAGTGAGGGTCGGTGAAGCGTGCCCGACAGTGGCTCCTGGCTGTGTGGACATCGCTTCTCGCCCGAACCGATACTATGGCCGAGTGAGCGATGGTCAGTCAGCGTTAACTTCGTCTCCACCCATAGTCACGACGACGCGTTCTCCAGGTGAGACGGTGGAACTCGGGCGCCGTCTCGGTCCGCTTCTGGGTCGCGGCGTGCTAGTCAGCCTAGAGGGTGGTCTGGGGGCAGGGAAGACGCAGCTATGCAAGGGGCTGATCGCGGGTGCAGCCGGCATCGACTCGGACTTGGTGTCCAGTCCTGCCTACACTCTTGTCAATCATTATCCACTGAACGGTGGTGGGCATATTGTGCACATCGATTTCTACCGAATTGATAACCTAAGCGTTGAGGATGAATTGCTGTTTGACGAGGCGCTTGTGGACGCCACAGCTGCGCTAATCGAATGGGGCGATAAGTTCATTTCCCTGTTGGCGGGTTCTTATTTGCGTGTCCGTATGGAATTGGCGTCTACGCCGCCGGACTTGTGCACTCTGATTCTTGACGTTGTAGGCGGCGGCGCGAACGAGCACGTGGTGCTGGACGGTTGGCGGGCTTTATGCGAATTGTCCTGATTGACACCGCTGGTGTCCCGCTCTTTGTTGGATTGGTTGTAGAAGGGAAGCTCGTCGAGTCCATAAGGATTGAATCTGGGCATGCAGTCGCAACCTTGCATTCGATGTTACTTGACTTGTTGACTAGGTGCGGCCTTGAATTGCGTGATATTGATCAATTCGCGGTTGTCAGTGGTCCCGGAAATTGGACCGGAGTAAATGTGGCGGTCGTGGCGGCAAAAATGCTAGCACTTTCGTTGGGTACACCGCTGCTGATTCTATCCCGCATGCAAGCTCTCATCGATTGTGCAGCTAAAGAATGGGAAACTGGTACGGCGTTAATCGGTTGCGGCCGGGTGAACGTGTTTTGTGCTTTTTTCGGCGGGGAACATGGTCCGCGGCAGACCGCCGGATCTGTTTCGCTTAGGAAGAGCTTAGATGAGGTTCGAACCTATCTCATGTCGGGAGGGGGTGCGCATATCGTGGTTCTGAAATCAGATGCAATGATCTGTAGCGATCTGGATCTTACTGGCGCGAACGAGGCGTGTTTCGTCAGCTATGACGCCTTGGTATCCGCATATCTAGACCAGATTGGCGCCGGTGCCGCGAAGCTTCTCATGGGTGCTGAAATTCATCTGGCGTTGCCCGACTATGCCGGTGCGGATCAAACGATAAACACCAGCCCGGGATCTTTCCGGTGATTGTACTTGGCTTTGAGTCGTCATGCGACGACACGAGCGTCGCTGTGGTACAGGATGGCGATCGCATTTTGAGTAATATCATTGCTTCCCAACATGGCTTTCATCGGACTTACGGCGGGATAGTTCCGTCGCTCGCTTCGAGGCAACATGCTAGAGCTGTGTCAATTGTCTACGAAGAGGCGATGCGGCAGGCTTCCATTTCGCTACGCGATATCGACGCAGTGGCAGTGACGACGGATCAGGGCCTTGCTCTTTCGCTGTCGGTAGGGGCTGCGGCGGCGAAGTCTGTTGCGATGGTGGCCGGGGTACCGATGATCGGCATTCATCACGTCGAGGGACATATCGAGTCCTGTTTGATGGGCGACGAAAGTCTCGCATATCCGTTTTTATGTCTGACGGTGGCGGGCGGGCACACGATGATGCTGGTCGCGCATGAGTTCGGCTATTACGAACTTGTTGGAGCCACAAAAGATGATGCACTGGGCGAGGTGTACGACAAGCTCGCGCGACGAATGGGTCTCGGATATCCGGGAGGACCAATCCTTGACCGGTTGGCGCGTGACGGAAATCCTGAGAGATTTTCATTCCCACGTCCAATGATCAATCGTGGCGCTGACTTTAGCTTCAGTGGCCTTAAGTCTGCAGTGCGTCGGGAGCTCGATCAGTTAGACGACAGTGGTGTCAGTTACTCGCCAAGTGATGTGGCGGCTTCCTTTCAAGAAGCGGCGATGGAGGTCATCGTGACCAAGGCTATTCGTGCCGCCCGTGAAGTTGGTCTGAGCTCGATAGGTGTTGCAGGAGGCGTCTCAGCCAATAGGCGTCTTCGGGAATTATTGGGCGAGAAGTCCGCAGACTACGATATCCGAGTTCACTTCCCGGACCCTAATTTGTGTCTTGATAATGCCGCGATGATCGCGGCGGTGGGCTATCGTCGGTTACTCCGAGGGGAAAGAAGTTCACTTGACATTGACGTCCGTGCGAATGCACCTATGGGCGAAAGTGCGATGATCTACAAGGCTGCGACAAAGTATCGCTGAGTATTGGGCAGGAGCACCCGATGTTAGTTCGAGGGTGTGCTCACTTTGCCGACGTGCTGGGATGGCTCGTTTGAGCATGGGCAGGGCACTATCTATGACTAAACCGAATTGTGCATACAGGTGCATAGGCGAGGCCAATGAATGAACGGCGGGCGTGTGTTGGTCGGCGCTTCATGATTGTGTACCTTCTGTGAGCGCTACCGACTTACAAAACGTGGCCCGGCTGCTCTACACCTACGCCGAGCTGATCGATGCCGGGGATTTCGCGGGCGTCGGGCGGCTGCTGGGCCGGGCGTCATTCGGCGGGCCGGCCTCCGGGTCGGTGTCCGGGGCCGACAACATCGCCGGACTGTTCGCGCTGACCACCCGCCGCTACCCGGAGCACGGAAATCGCCCGCGCACCCGCCACCTCGTGTTGAACCCGATCATCGACGTCGACGGGGAGGTGGCCACGGCACGGTCCACTTTCGTGGTGGTGCAACACGTTCCGGACGGTCCGGTGACGGTGCCGCTGCAGCCGATCGTGGTGGGGCGCTACGCCGACGCGTTCGCCCGGGATGACTCCGATTGGTATTTCACCGAGCGCATCGTGGACGTCGAGATGGTCGGTGATGTCTCGGCTCATCTGAACGTCGACCCGGCGCGGTACGGGCGATAGTTCAGAGTCGACGTGCCTCGCCGGTAATCGAATAGGCCTCGACAGGACGCAATGTGTACCCGGCGGGCAAGGCGTCGTCGTGGTAGTACGCCCTGAAGACATTCGCGGCCTCTGCTGCGGTGAAAACCTCGTGACGGTAGACGTTTTCCGAGAGGTGTGAGGTGACCGCGACGTCTTGCAGACCTGGATTCACACCGGAGCGACCTATCACCGACCGGACCGACACGTCGCCATGGTCGGCACCGTCTGGCTGCCTGATCTCGAGCATCATCGCCGCCGCAGACCCGGCGGATTGGAGGTAACGGACTGCCGCGTGATCTTTCTCTGCTCCGATGGGTGGCCGGACCTCCAGGACGAGGCCCCATCGGTCGGCGCCATCGAGCGCCCGGAGTTCCTGGTCGAATCTGCCCTGGTGATGTGCCCGCATCAGCTCTGTCGACCACGGGGGCCGCTCGGCTGAGATTCGGGTGACATCGTGGGTGGGCACCAGGCTGGCCGTGAATGCCGAATATGCCTGCGGTCCTTTGGCATAGGCCGCGAGATATTTCGTCACATAGGTGGCCGACGACATGTTTCCCTGCTCGCCGCGAGCGATCGCGGCGTCGGCGACATCCGCCGCCTCGGCGTTGGCCCCGGCCGCCAGCAGAGCGGTGATCTCCCGGACGATGTTGACCGAGGGGCGCTGTTCGGCATCGGAATGGGCGCGGACTGCCTCGACGAAGCCCGCGGCGGTCGGGTGCTTGGCGACGAATTCCGCGTGGACGCGCGAGAACTGGCCCAGTGCATCGCTCCAATCCGGCTGACTTGCGATGGCAACCTGACGCCGTCCTTCGTCCAGGATGAGGGGCCACACCCTGAACGTCCCGTTGATCCGGCGGTTGAGACGCATTCGCGTGCCCATCTGTACGTCGGGCAGGAACGACGCCCACAGGATGTCATCGACGGGCATGGGCTTGATGCCGGTGGTCCACGACATCTGCAGGAGGTCTTTGCCGACCCGATGCACGGTGACGCTCAACGACGTGATGTAGACGTCATCGACGATGAAGCCGGTGTCGCTGACGAACCGCATCCGGCGTGCTTTACAGGCAGACGTGAACGCGGTGTACCACGCCTTCGTCACGTCAGCGGTCGCCGAAACGTCTCCCGAAACCCGTCGCAATTCCTCAGGTGTGACCCCGAGAACTCCACCCCCACCCATCTGAACAACGCTATCGGCGCGAACCTGGATGCTTGCTGGGAGTTTTTCGGCAGACCCAATCCTTGAGCACTAGCACTCTCGTGTATAGAGTGCTAGATGGCAGCGGCCAACCCCAGCGCCGGCACCCGCGACGACGGAGCGAGGGCACGGACGTCTGCCGAACACCTGAAAAACGCAGGGCCCGGGACATCCGGACCCACACCCAACTAAGTGGAGGGCTCCATCGTGGCAGTCAACATCAAGCCACTCGAGGACAAGATCCTCGTTCAGGCCAACGAGGCCGAGACCACGACCGCTTCGGGCCTGGTCATCCCCGACACCGCCAAGGAAAAGCCGCAGGAAGGCACCGTCGTCGCAGTTGGCCCCGGCCGCTGGGATGAGGATGGCGAGAAGCGGATCCCCCTGGACGTTGCCGAAGGCGACACCGTCATCTACAGCAAGTACGGCGGCACCGAGATCAAGTACGGCGGCGAGGAGTACCTGATCCTCTCGGCCCGCGACGTGCTGGCCGTCGTCAACAAGTAAGCACTTCGTGTACCGCCCCGGAAGTCCCCGCGTTTGTGCGGGTGACGTCCGGGGCGGTCCGCATTGCCCCTAAGGACATTTATGAGCAAGCAGATTGAATTCAATGAAACTGCGCGTCGGGCCCTGGAAGCCGGTGTCGACAAGCTCGCCGACGCTGTCCGGGTGACCCTCGGGCCGCGTGGCCGCCACGTGGTGCTGGCCAAGGCGTTCGGCGGACCCGTCGTGACCAACGATGGTGTCACCATCGCCCGCGAGATCGACCTGGAAGACCCGTTCGAGAACCTCGGGGCACAGCTGGTCAAGTCGGTGGCCACCAAGACCAACGATGTCGCCGGCGACGGCACCACCACCGCCACCGTGTTGGCCCAGGCCATCGTGAAGGCCGGGCTGCGCAACGTGGCAGCCGGCGCCAACCCGATCGCCCTGGGTGCAGGTATCGCCAAGGCCGCCGATGCCGTATCGGAGGCCCTGCTGGCCGCCGCCACGCCGGTGTCGGACAAGAAGTCCATCGTCCAGGTCGCCACCGTGTCCTCGCGTGACGAGGAAGTCGGCGAGCTGGTCGGCGAGGCCATCACCAAGGTCGGTCACGACGGTGTCGTGACGGTCGAAGAGTCCTCCACGCTGAACACCGAGCTCGAGGTCACCGAGGGTGTCGGCTTCGACAAGGGCTTCATCTCGGCGTACTTCGTCACCGACTTCGACTCCCAGGAAGCGGTGCTCGAGGACGCGCTGGTGCTGCTGCACCGCGACAAGATCAGCTCGCTGCCCGACCTGCTGCCGCTGCTGGAGAAGGTGGCTCAGGCCGGTAAGCCGCTGTTGATCGTCGCAGAGGACGTCGAGGGCGAGGCGCTGTCGACCCTGGTCGTCAACGCCATCCGCAAGACCCTCAAGGCCGTCGCGGTGAAGGCGCCGTTCTTCGGTGACCGCCGCAAGGCGTTCCTCGACGATCTCGCCGTCGTCACCGGCGGGCAGGTCGTGAACCCCGACGTGGGTCTGCTGCTGCGCGAGGCCGGCCTCGACGTGCTGGGATCGGCGCGGCGTGTGGTGGTCACCAAGGACAGCACCGTGATCGTCGACGGTGGCGGCACCAAGGACGACATCGCGGCCCGGGTTGCGCAGCTGCGCAGCGAGATCGAGAACACCGACTCGGACTGGGACCGCGAAAAGCTGCAGGAGCGTCTGGCCAAGCTGTCCGGCGGCGTCGCCGTCATCAAGGTCGGCGCGGCCACGGAGACCGACCTGAAGAAGCGCAAGGAAGCCGTCGAAGACGCCGTCTCGGCGGCCAAGGCGGCCGTCGAAGAGGGCATCGTCACCGGTGGTGGCGCCGCGCTCGTGCAGGCCGGCGCTGCGCTGGACGCCCTGCGCAGCTCGCTGAGTGGCGACGAGCTGCTCGGTGTCGAGGTGTTCGCCAAGGCGCTGTCGGCGCCGCTGTTCTGGATCGCCACCAATGCCGGCCTCGACGGTGCCGTCGTCGTCGGCAAGGTGGCCGAGCTGCCCAACGGCCAGGGCTTCAACGCCGCCACGCTGACCTACGGCGATCTGTTCGCCGACGGCATCGTGGACCCGGTGAAGGTGACCCGCTCGGCGGTGCTCAACGCCGCATCGGTCGGGCGCATGATCCTGACCACCGAGACGGCTGTCGTGGAGAAGCCGGCTGAGGAAGAGGATCACGGGCACGGCCACCACGGCCACGCTCACTAGTACGTCGCTCTGCGAAGCACCCCCGGTCCGCTTGGGCCGGGGGTGTTTTGCGTCCGGTCGGCCCAGTGCGCGGAGGTGTGGCACCGGACAAACCTCGCGGGGCCGGGTGCGGACGGGCATACTCTCGACCATCGGACACGGATGTCACCGCTTATGACGACGGAGGGGTGACGCGTGAGCATGGCGTACCTGGCACAGCCGAGCCAGCAACAGCAGTTGGAATGGCTCGACGGCGGCACGCTGGCGATCTTGCTCGACGGTAAGGCCACGAACGGCCAGTTGATGGTCGGACGCTTCGATGTCAGTGAGGGTGAAGCGCCCCCGTATCACAAGCACACCCGCGAGGACGAGGTCTTCATGCTGGTCAAGGGGACCGCGCTGCTGTGGTACGACGACGAGGAGATGGAACTCTCCGAAGGCGGGATCGTCTTTCTGCCCAAGAACATTCCACACGCGTACCGCATCACGTCCAAGAAGGCCGATCTGCTGATGATCAACACTCCCGCGGGAAATCGAAGGGATGTTCCGCTACGCCGGCCGCGACAGGGCAACACCGCGCCCGGACGGTTTCGAGATCTCGTCCGCTCGGATGGCTGAGGGAGCGGACAAGTTCGGGCAGATCATTCTCGGGCCGCCGCGCTGACTCACGGGCACCTTCACCGGGCCGTCGGCTGAATCGACACCAGCCGGTAGACGCCGGACTGCGCGTCGTCGGCCGCGAACCGAACCACCAGGCTGCCGGGCGGAAACCGGGTGGCCAGGTCATTGAGCGTCCTGGGCAGGAACACTCTGGCCTTGGCGTTGCCGTACCAATTGGGGTTGGCGGGGTCGACGTCGAGGTCGGCCACCTGGTCGATCGCGGTATCCCAGCTTTGCACCGCCTCCGGTGCCGCAGTCCCGAATCCTGTCGACTTCAGATACGCATCCCCCTGTCCTGCAAGGGTTATCGGTGCTTCGCTGCCGACCGGCGTGCCGGTGATCGTCCCGTTGACGACATCGGCCGTCACCGACGTCAGGCGGGCGGTGCAGATATCGTCGACGACGTTGGCGGAACCACAAGAATCGGGCAGCGGCGGGGCGGCGTGTGCCAGGGCGGGGCTGACGAAGGCCGCCATCGCCAGCGCGCCGATCGCCGCCGTTGCACGAATGCGCGGTATCGAGATCACAGAACTGTCATCGTCGTGTCCGTGAGAAGAGTTACCTGACCGTCGGTCGGGTGAGGTGTGTGGGGCGATCGTCACCCGATGCGCAGCGGTTTCGGCCCCAACGCGGCCAGACCCTCGTGGGCGAACCCACTCCACTGGGCGCGTGTCCGGCGGGCCAGCTCCTCGTCGATGGGTTGCGCCCCGAGCATCGGAGCATCCGACCAGGCTCCGCGGGATCCCAGCAACAGCGGCAACTCGATACAGTGACACGCTCCCAGCGGTGCCCGCCGTGGTGTCCAGTCGACGCGGAATGTCGAGGACCGTCCACCCGCGCGGTTCCACTTCTCGGCGAGTTGAGCTGCCGGGCGCCCGAAGATGCGCCGAGTCATGATGCGTCCGAATGCCGCGGCGAGGTAGGGGCCGGCCGGCCCCGCCTGCTGGAGGCGGTTGCCCCGCGGATCCATCGAGACGAACGGCCGTGCGTCGGCACGGGTGTAGCCCACCAGGATCTCGATACGTGCCGCGGCGTCGGCGATCCGCGCGTCGACGTCGGCGGCGGACGGCAGCGGCGCAAACCCGAGGATCGGCGCGAACGGCATCAGTCCCAGCCTGCCGAACTGCTGGGCGGTCCGCGCGGCGGCCAGTTGAGCGTCCAGCAGCTGCGCGACGTCGGCTTGCAGGGCGGGTACCCCGGACAGCGACGCGGTCGCCGCGGCGAGCATCGCCTCCGCCATCGCCGGCCGGCCGGATGACAGCCCCAGCGGCGCGCTCTGCAGAATGGCCCGCGTGAACAATCCGGAGGAGTCCGGGCACAACATCAGCGACATCACCGAATCGCCGCCGGCTGATTGCCCGAACACCGTCACCCGTGCCGGGTCACCGCCGAACGCCGCGATATTGTCCCGCACCCAGCGCAGCGCGCAGATCTGGTCGCGTAACCCCAGATTCTGGGTGTCCTGGTCGTGCAGGTTCAGGTAACCGAAGACGCCCAGCCGGTAACTG
This sequence comes from Mycobacterium hackensackense, assembly GCF_025822555.1. NCBI lineage: Bacteria > Bacillati > Actinomycetota > Actinomycetes > Mycobacteriales > Mycobacteriaceae > Mycobacterium > Mycobacterium hackensackense. The sequence continues at coordinate 1,224,643 of NZ_JACKUC010000029.1, read as the reverse complement.
ACGTTCACCACGACGACCCGGCCCTCGGCGGCGAGCGCGTCGGGGTCGTACTTGTCGGATTCACCGCTGCCGGACACGTAGGCCCCACCGTGGAACCACACCATCACCGGCAGCCGGTCGGCGTCGGCCGGTGCGGTCACGCTGAGCACCTGACACTGTTCGCTGATCGCCAGCCCCTCGCCGACCACACCCGTGACGAACTGCAACCTCGAGGGGAACTGGGGGCACGCCGGCCCGCGCTGGGTCGCGTCGACCGTGCCACTCCCGAATGCCGTCAACTCCGGCACCGCGAACCGCTCGGCGTGCGCGTAGCGGATACCGCGGGCCATGATCAGGCCGTTTTCTTCGTTCACCAGCAGCGAAGCGCCGCCGCCATCGAGCCGTCGGGTCGCCACGCGATGACGATACGAAAGCACCCCCGGTCCGATGGGCCGGGGGTGCCTGGTCGGCGGGGTCAGAACGCTTGGTCGACGAAGCCGTTGGTGGTGTTCACCTCGTCGTGGTTGTCGACGCTGTAGTGCGGACCGACCGGCGTCCCGATGGCGGCCTGGGCGGGTGCGGCCAGACCCAGGACTGCTGCGGTCATGCTGGTGGCGATCAGGGTGGCGAATCCGAACTTCTTCATCTGGATCATCTTCTTCTGTGGTCGTTGTTGCTCTGATGGTTGAAACAGGATGTCCGGCAGTGTCATTCCGGCCGGCAGGAACTGATCGGTGGATGGCAGAAACGGCGTTCCTAGGGCTGCTGCCAGAACAGGAAGGCGTACGGATCCGGCTGTGAGACCGGCTCGGTGAAGTTGGCGCTGTAGTCGCCCGATCCGGCGCAGGTGATGCTCACCCGGTTGCATGCGGGGTCCGGGGCGGCCGCGGCCGCAGGTGCCAGGCCGATGCCCGCAGCGGCGGCGATGACGGCGATACCGGATGCCCGAAACACATTCATCTTCATGACATTTCCCTTGCTGGACTCGATGGTCACACCATCGTCTGCCCGCACGCCCGTGGTGGGCATCCCGATTGGCCCCCGTCTCGGCTACCGGCTAGCCGGTATTCCCAGCTGGTTGCCAGCTGCGATGTGTCGGAGGTCATGCGCAGGCGACGCTGATACCACCAACAGGGAGGTCACATCATGAAGCTCACCACCGGATCCACACTCCTGGCCGCGGGCCTGTCGCTGGCCGCGGTACTGGGGCCGCAGGCAACCGCCGCGGCGGCGCCGGCCTGTCCGGATGTGGAGGTGGTGTTCGCGCGGGGGACGTTCGAGGCGCCGGGCGTCGGTGCCACCGGCCAGGCCTTCGTCGACGCGCTGAACTCCCGGCTGCCCGGCGAGGCGGTGGCCGTCGATGCGGTGAACTATCCGGCCTCACTGGACTTCGAGCAGGCGGCGCAGGGCGTCGCCGATGCCAGCAACACGCTCGAATCCCTGGCGGCCGGCTGCCCGAATACGAAGATCGTCCTCGGTGGTTACTCGCAGGGCGCGGCGGTGGCCGGCTATACGACGGCGGACAGTGTGCCTGCCGGATTCGTTCTGCCCGCGGGTATTTCCGGCCCCATGCCGGCCTCGGTGGCCCCGCATGTCGCCGCGGTCGTGCTGTTCGGAACGCCGTCACCGCTGTTTCTCGGGCTGGCGGACCATGATGCTCCACCGATCGCGATCGGCGACCGGTACCAGGCCAAGACGTTGGAGTTGTGCGCACCCGGCGATCCCGTGTGCTCGCCGGGGATCAGCCTGGACCGGGCTGCGCACAGCGCCTACAAGGACAACGGAATGGCCCTCCAGGCCGCGGATTTCGTTGTCCGCCAACTCGGTCAGCCGGCACCGTCGGTGCCGTCGGTCCAGCAGGCCACGTAGACGAAACGGCCGCCGCAACGAGGGGGAGGGGGCATTGCGGCGGCCGTGGTCTGGGTTGGACTCCGGGTTGGACTCCGGGTTGGACTCCGGGTTGGACTAGGCCTTCCCGAGGGTGACCTGAGTGGTCTGGGAAGCGCCCGACTGATCCAGGTAGGTCAGAGACACGTTGTCGCCCGGTGCTTTTGAACGTACCGCCGCGACGAGCGCCTCGGGCCCATCGATGACCTGATCGTTGACCTTGGTGATCACCGCGCCGTCCGGGATCCCGGCGGATGCGGCCGGGCCGCCGTCGGCGACATTGGCGATCGCGGCGCCGCTGCTCGCCGTCGGATCGGTGCTGAGTTGCACCCCGAGTGACCCGTGGCTGGCGGTGCCGGTGGACACCAGCTCGTCGGCAATGCGCTTGGCCTGGTCGGACGGGATGGCGAAGCCCAGCCCGATCGAACCGCTCTCGCCGCCACCGCCGCCCGGGCTGCCCTGGCCCGCGCCCAGGGTGGCGATCGCGGAGTTCAGCCCGATCAGCTCACCCTTCATGTTCACCAGCGCCCCGCCGGAGTTACCCGGGTTGATCGCCGCATCCGTCTGGATGGCGTCCAGGACGGACGCCTGACCGCCGGAGCCGTCGCCGGCCGCCACCGGTCGGTTGAGCGCGCTGACGATGCCGGTGGTGACGGTGCCCTGCAGGCCCAGCGGTGATCCGATCGCCACCACCTGCTCGCCCACCTTGACGTCTTTGGACGATCCGATGGCGATCGGGGTGAGCCCCGAAACGCCCTCGGCGCGCACGACCGCGAGGTCACCGGTCGGATCGGTGCCGACGACGCTGAAGGGGACCGAGCGACCGTCGGAGAAGGTCACGGTCCGGGTGGCTTCGCCACCGTTCATCGATGCGGGCTGAGCCCCGTCGGCACTGTCTGCGCCCGCTGCCGCCACGTGATTGTTGGTGAGGATCAATCCGTCGGAGGTCAGCACGACGCCGGAGCCCTCGGCCTCGCCCTGGCCCATCTGGATCCGCAGTTTCACGACGCTGGGCATCACTTTGGCCGCGACCTGCTCGACGGATCCGGCAGGCGCCGCGGCGGCCGGCTGGGACGCCGCCGCATGCGGTGCCGGTGACGCGACCGCGGGCGGGGGAGTGAGGCTGTCGGGATGGGCGACCCATGCAGCGGTCGCACCGATTCCACCGCCGGCCACCGCGACCGCCAAGGCGCCGACGGTGAGCAGTCCGGCCTTGGAACGCTTGCGGCCCGCCGGAGCGATATTGCGCGCAGGGGCAGCCTGGTAGAACGGCGGCACGGGTTGCTGGGTGGCATATCGCCAGTCGTAGACGCGTGGGATCGGTTGGGTCAGAGGAGCATTCGGGTCGTGTGGCTGAAACGGTTGCTGCTCAGGGCTTGTCATTGTGGAGTGTGCGTCACTTTCTTGAATGATGAAATAGCACAGTTGCTTAACCACAATCATCCGGCGGTGGCTGAGACTGGACTGAGAGTTGGCTCTGTCCAGTCCGAGATTTCGGCCGCATTTCGGTAACCGGTGCCGTCACGCACCTCACCCCAGGCCGGCACTTGACCTCAAGTGCAGTTGAGATCGGACACTCGATCCGTGACTGTCGAATTCGCCCAGATCCGTGTCGCCCGCCCCACCGATCGGCTCGCGGAGGTCGAGCGGTTCTACGCCGAGTACCTGGGCCTGCCTGTCCTCTATCGGTTCGACGACCACGACGGGTACTCCGGAGTCATGCTGGGTCTGCCCGGGTCCGAGTATCACCTGGAGTTCACCACGCACGTCGCGGGAAGCCCGTGTCCGGCGCCCACGGCGGACAACCTCCTGGTGCTGTACTTTCACGGCGACGCGCAGATGTACGCCATGGTCGAACGTCTCGCCGCGGCCGGCTGTGCCCCCGTGGAACCGGAGAATCCGTACTGGAACAAGGTGGGCGCGTTGACGTTCGAGGACCCCGACCGGTGGCGGGTGGTGCTGGTTCCGCGCCGGGTGATCTGAGAAGACTAGTGCGCGGTCGTGGTGATCCGAACCTCGCCGGTCAACGTCTGATGGACGGGGCAGCGTTCGGCGATGTCCATCAGCTTCTGACGTTGACCGTCGTCGAGGTCCCCGATCAGTTCGATCTCGCGATCGATCTGAGCGATCCACCCGATGGTGGTTTCACAGTCGGCGCAGTCCTTGGCGTGAATCCGGGAATGGCGAAGGGCCACGCGTACCTGCTCGAGGGGCCAACCCTTGCGGTCGGCATACATCCGCACCGTCATGGAGGTGCAGGCACCGAGGCCTGCCAGCAGCAGATCATAGGGAGTCGGTCCCGCATCGTCGCCGACCGGACGTGGCTCGTCGGCGGTCAACCGGTGCTGTCCGGCGATGATCTCCTGCGTGTAGGTGCCGGTGCCCGTCTCCGTGACGATCACGGTGCCCTCGGCGGGCGGGTTGGTGGACATCGGGCCTCCTGGACGGTGCGCGCTCGCGGACCCTCAAGAAGTACCACCGCCGACCGTGCGCAGTGTCCCGTATCGGGAACCGGCCTGGCACACAGAAAGGCCCCGCCGGGGCATCGGGGCGGGGCGCTTCCGTCAGTCGAGTATCAGGCGGTGCGGCGGATCCCGCGCTTGAGGAGGAGTTCGCGTTCGGACTCGCTCAGCCCACCCCAAATACCGTACGGCTCACCTACAGCAAGGGCGTGTGAACGGCATTGCGTGATCACCGGGCAGCTGCGGCACATCTCCTTGGCCCGCATTTCGCGCTGGGCACGGGCCCGGCCGCGCTCGCCGTCCGGATGGAAAAACATCGAAGAGTCGACACCTCGGCAAAGTCCTGCCATTTGCCAGTCCCAAATGTCGGCATTGGGTCCGGGTAGTTGCTGCGGCTGTGGCATTTGGAAAACCCCTCTCGTCGCACCTAATTCGCGAAACGCGTAGGTGCGTGAGTCGCGGAACCGATCCGAGCACTTGTCGCCGATGACTACTCGTGCACACAACGTAGAAGGGCTACCGAAAAATCGTCAATAGCCAGGTCGTGTGCGTAACCGCATAGCAGCAGCGTGAGAATTTACATCACGTTCATCATTGCGACCCGCACGCAACGAGAAGAGTGTTCAACAAACGCTGCGAAGTTGACGCTTGTGTGCATTTCCGCTGTTCGCTGCAATGGCAATTACCTAGCAGCCGTTAGGTGGTTGATCTATTGGAAACATGGAGAGCACCAACTGTTAACCAAGGTTGGCTTCGTCACGTGACTCCGGTGCTTCCCGAGCGCGTTGATAACGTCGCAATCCGATGACCACCACGACAACGTCCCTGGCCGAGGCCGCTTTCGGTCCGCATCCGGAGCTCTGGCCGCTGCCCGCCGCGACCTCACAGCGGGATCGCTGGCTGCGCGCCGTCGCGGCGGGCGGTCAGGGACGCTACGCCAGCGCGCTGACCGACCTCGCCGAGATCTGCCGCGCTGCGCACCCAGGACCGCTGCTGTCACTGGCCCACAGCACCAGGGCCTCGTTCCTCCGGCAACTGGGTGGACACGACGGCGCGCGTGGCTGGGACGGCCGAGCCTGGGCGGCCGCGGGCGCGGATCCCGAGGCCGGCGCCGATGCCCTGGTGGGTCTGGCCGCCGACGCACTCGGGGTGGGGCGGCTCGCACTCTCGGCTCGGCTGCTGGCCCGTGCGGGGCAACTGGTGGACGGATCCGGCCCCGCCCGGCTGCCGGTGCGGCTGCAGTGGGTGTCGGCGGAACTCAACATGGCCGGCGGCGACGGCGCGGCCGCCGTCGTCCATGCCGAACGTGCGGTGGAGCTGGCCGCATCGGTCGGCTCGCCGCGGCACACCGTCAAGTCGGCCGTGGTGCTGGCGGCCGCTCTGTGCTGCGCCGGCCACCTCGAACAGGCGCGTTCGGTCGCCGACCAAGCGCTCGGTGACACCGAGCGGTTCGGGCTCGTACCCCTGCGCTGGGCGCTGGGATGCCTGCTCGCGGATATCGGCAGTGCCGTCCATCCGCCCGCGCACGTCGTCGCTGTTCGCGACGCTGCCGCCGATACAGTGCGACGCAGAGGCGGCGTGTGGTCGCGTCGCTGAAGCGGTTCGGCCCGCCCGGATCGTTAGTGTTTATCTGACGCGCATCCTGCCTGGATGTGTCCCTTACGTAACGCTGGAGATATCGCCCACGATGACAATTTCGGGAGAACGTCTCGATGATGTCGTCGCTCATGCGGTGGCCGGCGATCGGGATGCACTCCGGGTGGTGCTGGAGACCATCCGCCCGATCATCGTCCGGTATTGCCGGGCGCGGATCGGGTCAGCAGAACGAAGTGGTCTATCGGCTGACGATATTGCGCAGGAGGTGTGCTTGGCCGCCATCACGGCGCTGCCGCGCTACCAGGATCAGGGGCGACCCTTCCTGGCATTCGTGTACGGCATCGCTGCGCACAAGATCGCCGACGCCCACCGGGCGTCTGCGCGTAACCGCTCTGAGCCCACCGATGTGGTGCCTGAGCGGTTCTCGGGGGAAGCCGGGCCCGAACAGCGGGCACTTGACTCCGAGGCCTCTGCGCGGATGGACCGGCTGCTCGCGACCCTGCCGGACAAGCAGCGCGAGATCATCATCCTTCGTGTCGTGGTCGGGATGAGCGCCGAGGAGGTCGCCGAGGCCGTCGGCAGCACGCCCGGCGCCGTCCGCGTCGCGCAGCATCGCGCCCTGGCCAAGCTCAAGTCCGAGATCAGCACGGGCGGGGGCGACTATGCCTGACTTCGGTCGCTGGACCTCCAATGGGGGCGATCCGTCCCTCAACGACATCAATCGCGCCGACAAGTTCCTCGACGCGCTGGCCTCGGAACAGCCGGTGTACTCCACCGACCGCGCCGATGCCGAGCTCGCCTTCCTGCTCACCGGATGGCGTGACGAGGTCCGACAGGTCCCCATGGACCACGTGGTCCCGCCGCACGAGGCCGAGTCTGCGCTGCACCACGCGCTCGACTTCTCGACGCGGCGCCGTAACCGGCGCTCGCTGGCCGTGATCGGTTCCGCCGCGGCCGCCGTGCTGTGTCTCGGTGGCTTCGCCTCGGTGGTGTACAGCGCCAACCCCGGCGACGGTCTGTACGGCTTGCACAGCATGCTGTTCGGCGATCAGCGCCAGACCCGCGACGACGCGGTGGTGCTGGCGGCTCAGACCGAGATGGAGCAGGTGCAGCAGCTGATCAACACCGGCCAGTGGGACCAGGCTCAGGACAAACTGGCAGCGCTGTCGACCAAGGTGCAGAGCGTGGAGACGGTCGAGCGCAAGTCCGAACTCATCCAGCAGTGGAATGCATTGACCTACAAGGTCGTCGAGCAGAATCCGGCCGCCACCCTGCCGCCGGCGGGTGAGCCGCTGCCGGTGCTGCCGTCCTCGCCTCTGACGCTGCTGCCGGTCCCGGTGATCGACAGCCGTACGGATACCTCCACGGCCACCACGACGCCGCCGGAGGCGACCAGCGTGACCTCGACCACCGGATCCGAGGTTCTGTTGACGACGACCACATCGTCGTCGGACACCACGAACACGTCCCCCGGCGCGGAGACCTCGACCACCACATCGGAGCCGGCGACGTCCTCGACGTCCACGACGTCGGTGACACCGTCCACGACGACCACCACCTCGGTGGCCCCGAGCACGACCACCACCACGGTCGCCCCGAGCACGAGCACGAGCACGACGGCGCCGCCGAGCACGACCGCCACCACGACGACGCAGGCCACGGTGTCGCGCACCGTGACCACGACGACCACGGTGGCACCGAATGCGGCGGCCTCGCCGTCGGCCACCTCCGCGGCCCCTCCGGTACAGCAGGAGGAGCCCAGCGCTCCGCCCGCCCGTACCCAGGCGCCCCAGTCACCTGCGGAGGAACCCGTGCAGACGACGAAAGCGCCCGCCGCGGAGTCGACGTCAGCGCCGCAGCGGGCACCCGAGGTGGTGGTGACGACGACCACCGTGCCCAGCGGTCACTGACACCGGGCGGGGTGGTCGATCAGGAAGTCAGCGGTACCCGTCGGATTCCGACGTGGCCTCGTTGAGTGACGCGTCCGCGTAGCCGCGGCAGTAGTCCCATGTCACGTAGGCGTCGGGCTCTGGATCGTAGGCCGGCTCGTGCGGGCGCACGGTTCCGTCCACGAGCAGCTGCAGCAGGTTGGCGCGCAACATGTCCCAGTCGTGATAGTGGTCCTGCTGGCATTCGTCGCAGCACACGACCAGACCGCGGATTCCCTTATGGGCCAGCAGGGCCTCGTACACCGCCAGATCGGCGAGGTCGGCTTCGACGGCGCTGCGTTCCTGCGGATCCAGCGGCAGACCGGGCTCGATCGCGTCGAGCGCCGCCGAGGGATCGCACGGGTCATCTGCGAAGGGATCCGGCGGCAGCCCCGGCGGGAGGTCATCACGCACGGTTCTAGCGTACGCAGCCCCGCCACATCCGCGCCAGCCGTCCGCCCGGGTGTCGCCCGAACGGGCCGGTGTGGCGGTGTGGTCACGAGCATCGAGGTCAGTGCCGATAAGATGGTCTTTTAGATCCACGCCTGTGTTTGGCCGTGTTGGTTCCTGGAGGCTCCACCTATGTCGATTGCTGAAAGCAGCAGCATCCCTTTGGCCGTACCGGTGCCGACCGGCGGCGATGATCCGACGAAGATCGCGATGCTCGGGCTGACGTTCGACGACGTCCTGCTGCTGCCGGCCGCATCGGACGTGGTCCCCGCGAATGTGGACACCTCGAGCCAGCTGACCAAGCGGATCCGGTTGCGGGTGCCGTTGGTGAGCTCGGCGATGGACACCGTCACCGAGTCTCGGATGGCCATCGCGATGGCCCGCGCCGGCGGTATGGGCGTGCTGCATCGCAACCTCTCGGTGGCCGAACAGGCCGGTCAGGTCGAGACGGTGAAGCGCTCGGAGGCCGGGATGGTCACCGACCCCGTGACCTGCTCGCCGGAGAACACGCTGGCCGAGGTCGACGCGATGTGCGCCCGATTCCGGATCTCCGGACTGCCGGTTGTCGACGCGCAGGGCTCCCTGGTCGGGATCATCACCAACCGCGATATGCGTTTCGAAGTGGACCAGTCCAAGCCGGTCGCCGAGGTGATGACCAAGGCACCGCTGATCACCGCGCAGGCGGGGGTGTCCGCGGAGGCGGCACTGGGCCTGCTGCGCCGATACAAGATCGAGAAACTGCCCATCGTCGACGGGCACGGCAAGTTGACCGGCCTGATCACCGTCAAGGACTTCGTCAAGACCGAGCAGTTCCCGCTGGCCACCAAGGACAGCGACGGCCGGCTGCTGGTCGGTGCCGCCGTCGGCATCGGTGATGACGCCTGGACCAGGGCGATGACACTGGCCGACGCCGGTGTCGACGTGCTCATCGTGGACACCGCGCACGCCCACAACCGCCTGGTGCTCGACATGGTGCACCGCCTGAAGTCCGTCGTCGGGGACAAGGTCGACGTGGTCGGCGGCAATGTGGCCACCCGCGCCGCGGCCGCCGCGCTCGTCGAAGCCGGTGCCGACGCCGTCAAGGTCGGCGTCGGGCCCGGCTCGATCTGCACCACCCGCGTGGTGGCCGGGGTGGGTGCCCCGCAGATCACCGCGATCCTGGAGGCCGTCGCGGCCTGCTCACCCAAGGGTGTGCCGGTGATCGCCGACGGTGGTCTGCAGTACTCCGGGGACATCGCCAAGGCGCTGGCAGCCGGTGCCTCCACCGCGATGCTCGGCTCGCTACTGGCGGGCACCGCCGAATCCCCGGGCGACCTGATCTTCGTCAACGGCAAGCAGTTCAAGAGCTACCGCGGCATGGGATCGCTGGGCGCCATGCAGGGCCGCGGCACGCAGAAGTCGTTCTCCAAGGACCGCTACTTCCAGGACGATGTGCTCTCCGAGGACAAGCTCGTCCCCGAGGGCATCGAAGGCCGGGTACCGTTCCGGGGTCCGCTCTCGACCGTCATCCACCAGCTCACCGGGGGATTGCGGGCCGCCATGGGATACACGGGATCGGACACGATCGAGCACCTGCAGCAGGCGCAGTTCGTCCAGATCACCGCGGCGGGGCTCAAGGAAAGCCATCCGCACGACATCACCATGACTGTCGAAGCGCCGAACTACTACGCCCGTTAGGGCCTGGGAGCAAAACCCCTATGCGTGACATGGTTGAAATCGGCATGGGCAGAACCGCCCGCCGGACCTACGAACTCGACGACATCAACATCGTCCCGTCGCGGCGTACCCGCTCCAGCAAGGACGTGTCCACGGCCTGGCAGCTGGACGCCTACCGGTTCGAGATCCCGGTGGTGGCGCATCCGACCGACGCGCTGGTCTCGGTGGAGTTCGCCATCGAGATGGGCCGCCTCGGCGGTCTGGGGGTGCTCAACGGGGAGGGCCTGATCGGCCGGCACGCCGATGTCGAGGACAAGATCGCCCAGGTCACTGAAGTTGCCGCCACCTCGAACGATGAGTCGGCGGCCATCCGGTTGCTGCAGCAGCTGCACGCCGCCCCGCTGGATCCCGAACTACTGGGTGCGGCCGTGGCCCGCATCCGCGAGGCCGGGGTGACCACCGCGGTGCGGGTCAGCCCGCAGAACGCACAGGCCCTCACGCCGGTGCTGGTGGCCGCGGGCATCGATCTGCTGGTCATTCAGGGCACCATCATCTCGGCCGAGCGGGTGGCGCAAGACGGTGAGCCGCTCAACCTCAAGACGTTCATCTCCGAACTGGACATCCCGGTGGTCGCCGGCGGTGTGCTCGACCACCGCACCGCGCTGCACCTGATGCGCACCGGTGCGGCCGGCGTCATCGTCGGCTACGGCTCGACCCGGGGCGTGACCACCAGCGACGAGGTGCTGGGTATCAGCGTCCCGATGGCCACCGCGATCGCCGACGCGGCCGCCGCGCGCCGCGAGTACCTCGACGAGACCGGCGGGCGCTACGTGCACGTGCTGGCGGACGGGGATATCCACACCTCCGGTGATCTGGCCAAGGCGATCGCCTGCGGTGCGGACGCCGTGGTGCTGGGGACCCCGCTGGCCACCGCCGCCGAGGCGCTGGGCGGCGGCTGGTTCTGGCCGTCGGCGGCCGCGCATCCGTCGCTGCCGCGCGGCGCGCTGCTCCAGGTCACCCTCGGCGACCGGCCTTCGCTCAAGCAGGTGCTCGACGGGCCGTCGGACGATCCGTTCGGTTCGCTGAATCTGGTCGGCGGGCTGGCGCGGTCGATGGCCAAGGCCGGGTACTGCGACCTGAAGGAATTTCAGAAGGTCGGCCTGACCGTCGGAGCCTGATCGACCCGGCTTTTCTTTACAAGTTAGGCGTTCCTGTCTAGAAGTTACCTGTCGGTAGCGTCATACTGGTCACATGCAGCCGGACTATGACGTCTTGATCATCGGCTCGGGTTTCGGGGGCAGCGTGAGCGCCCTTCGACTGACCGAGAAGGGTTACCGCGTAGGGGTCTTGGAGGCCGGCCCGCGGTACTCCGACGCCGACTTCGCCAAAACCTCCTGGGATCTGCGCCGCTTCCTGTGGGCGCCCCAGCTGGGTATGTACGGCATCCAGCGCATCCATCTGCTGCGTAACTGCATGATCCTGGCCGGCGCCGGGGTGGGCGGCGGCTCGCTCAACTACGCCAACACCCTGTACGTGCCACCGGAGCCGTTCTTCGCCGACAAGCAGTGGGCGGGGATCACCGACTGGCGCTCGGAGTTGATGCCGCACTACGAGCAGGCGCAGCGCATGCTCGGTGTGGTCACCAACCCGACCTTCACCGACGCCGACCGGTTGATGAAAGAGGTCGCCGACGACATGGGTGTCGGAGACACCTTCGTCGCCACCCCGGTCGGGGTGTTCTTCGGACCCGACGGGGAGAAGGCGCCGGGCAAGACCGTCCCGGACCCGTACTTCGGCGGCGCGGGACCGGCCCGCACCGGCTGCATCGAATGCGGAGAATGCATGACCGGATGCCGCCACGGCGCCAAGAACACCCTGGTGAAGAACTACCTGGGCCTGGCGGAAGCCGCAGGGGCGCAGGTGCACCCGATGACGACGGTGACCAGCTTCGGTCAGCGGCCCGATGGGCTGTGGGAGGTCAGCACCGCGCGGACCGGCAGCAAGCTGCGCCGCAAGCGCAAGACGTTCACCGCCACCAACCTGATCGTCGCGGCCGGCACGTACAACACGCAGAAGCTGCTGTTCAAGATGCGTGACACCGGAAAGCTGCCCAAGCTGTCGCAGCGTCTGGGCGTGCTGACCCGCACCAACTCTGAGTCCATCGTGGGTGCCCAGACCCTCACGGTGGATCCGCGCCGTGACCTGACCCACGGCGTCGCCATCACCTCGTCCATCCACCCGACCGCCGACACCCACGTCGAGCCGGTCCGCTACGGCAAGGGGTCCAATGCCATGGGCCTGCTGCAGACGCTGATGACCGACGGCGCGGGGCCGCAGGGCACCGACACCCCGCGGTGGCGGCAGTTCCTGCAGCTGGCCGGCGACGATCCGCGCGGCATGATCCGGCTGCTCAACCCGCAACACTGGAGTGAGCGCACCGTCATCGCGCTGGTGATGCAGCACCTGGACAACTCGATCACCACGTTCACCAAACGCGGACCGCTGGGCAAGCGGCTGATGTCGTCCAAGCAGGGCCACGGTGAGCCCAACCCGACCTGGATCCCGGCCGGCAACGAGGTGACCCGCCGGATCGCGGAGAAGATCGACGGTGTGGCCGGCGGCACGTGGGGTGAGCTGTTCAACATTCCGCTCACCGCGCACTTCCTGGGTGGGGCGGCGATCGGTGACAGTGCCGAGACCGGTGTCATCGACCCGTATCACCGGGTGTACAACTATCCGACGCTCTACGTCACCGACGGCGCCTCGATCTCAGCCAATCTCGGTGTGAATCCGTCGCTTTCGATCACCGCGCAGGCCGAGCGCGCGGCCTCGATGTGGCCGAACAAGGGTGAGCAGGACCAGCGTCCCGCCCAGGGGGAGCCCTATCAGCGCCTGGCTCCGGTCGCGCCGGTCCGTCCGGTGGTCCCCGCCGACGCGCCGGGTGCCTTGCGCCGGTTGCCGATTCACCCCGTCAGCTCTGCGGGCTGACGGGTTCACCGGGTACCGATTCGAGCAGTCTGGTGATGAGGCGCTCGATCATGTCGGCGCGGATGACCCCGGGTTGCAGCATCTCCTCCAGCGCGACACCCGCGGTGACGGTGACGACGAGTTGGGCCAGGTCGGCCAGCCGCTGACTGGGTAGCCCGGTCTGGGCGCCTTCGACGACCTGCATGGCTTGCTCGACGGCGGCGCGCCTGCGTGCGATGAGCCGGTCGCGTAGTGCGGGGTCGCGTACGGCGCGCAGCCAGTACTCGAAAAGCACCAGCTGATACTGGCTCTCGTCGTGGATCGACCCGAGCATGGAACGGCTGAGTGCCTCGGCTGTCGCCTTGATGTCGCCACGGCCGGCACCGAACGCCGTCGCGATCAAGGCGCTGCGCGTCTCGAACTGGCGGTCGAGCAAGGCGAGGAACAGCTCGTCCTTGGATTCGAAGTTGGAGTACACCGCACCCTTGGTGAAGCCGGCCGCCTGGCCGATCGCGTCGATGGTGGTGCCCGCGAAACCCTCCGCGGCGAACACCTCCAGCGCCGCGTCGAGTATCCGATCGCGCACCTCATCGCGCGTGGGGCGGGTCCGAGCGGGTTTGACAGAGGCCATGGACGACAGCATACTCGACAGTATCGAACCGATACCAGTCGGTATCGAAAAGGTGCGGAGAGGTTGAGAGATGGCAGACGCGCAGGACACCCCGGCCGCCGACGAATCCGTCGACGCCGCTCCGGCGCTGATCACGGCCGTCGGTCTCGGCGTCGACGGTGAACACGGACCGTTGTTCTCGGATATCGATCTCGAGCTGAGTAGTGGTTTCCACGCGATCCAGATGCCCGGCGGCTGGGGCCAGACCGCGCTCCTGCTGACCCTGGCCGGCCGCCTGAAACCCACCCACGGCACCGTCACCGTCTGCGGAGACACCCGGCCGCGCGACATCCGCAGACACTGCTCGATCGCGGCGTTCGACGATATCGACGAGTTGGAGGACTCGGTGACCGTGGCGACCGTGCTCGCCGAGCAGCGCCGCTGGCTGGCGCCGTGGTACCGGCAGGTGCCGATCGAGGCCGGCGAGACCGCCCTGCGCGAGGTGTTCGGTGAGATCCCGGCGCCGTCGGCCATGACCTTCATCAGTGAACTGTCCGATCTGGACCTCTTCCTGCTGCGGGTCACCCTGGCCCGGTTCTCGGATCGGCCGATCCTGGTGGTCGGCGATCTCGAACAGGTTCGGGACAACGCCCGCCGCGCGCTGGCCGTCCAGCGGCTCGGCGCCCTCGCCGAAACGCAGACCGTCGTGGTGGGCGTGACCAATCCGCTGGGCGCAGAGGCACCCGACCACGACCTCCACGATCACCGCAGCCTGACCGGAAAGGACTCCTGATGCTGAAAGGTCTTCGCGCAAGCGGCTCATCGGTGTTGAAAGGTCTTCGCGCAAGCGGCTCATCGGTGTGGAATGGTCTTCGCGCAAGCGGCTCATCGGTGTTGAATGGTCTTCGCGCAAGCGGCTCATCCCCGCTGGCAGGACTCGCCTTCGGCTCCGAGATCAAACGCTTTGCCCGCAGTCGGCTGACCCGGGTGGCGATCGTGGTGCTGATGCTGCTACCCCTGGTGTACGGCGCGCTGTACCTGTGGGCCTACTGGGATCCCTTCGGTCATGTCAACAAAATGCCTGTTGCACTGGTCAATTCGGACCGCGGCGCGGTGGTGTCCGGGCAGCAGGTCAACGTCGGAGACGAGATCGCCAAGAGCTTGACCGCCGACGGCAGCATGGACTGGCATGTCGTCAGCGATGACGAGGCACGCACCGGGGTCGAACACGGCAAGTACTACTTCATGCTCGAATTGCCCTCGGACTTCAGCGAAGCCATCGCCTCACCGTTGACCGGGCAGCCGAAACAGGCCAACCTGATCGCGGTCTACAACGACGCCAACAACTACATCTCGTCGAGTATCGGGCGCACCGCCACCGACCAGGTGCTCAATGCGGTGTCCACCAGGATCTCCGGGCAGGCCGTCAATCAGGTGCTGTCCGTGGTGGTCTCGTCGGGGGCCGGCATCAAACAGGCGGCCGACGGGGCCCACCAGCTCGCCGACGGCGCGGTCAAGGTCGATGACGGCGCCGCCGCACTGTCCACGGGTCTGCACACCGCGCGGTCCGGTTCGGCGCAATTGGCCACCGGCGCCCAACAGCTCTCCGACGGCATCACCAAGGCCACCGACCCGCTGGTCGCGGTGACCCGGGCCCTCTCGCAGATAGGTGGCGACACCGACAAGCTGCAACAGGGCACGGCCGCCCTGCGGCAGGCCAACGACCAGATCGGTGCCATCGCCACCGCTCAGGACACCGCGGCTGACTCGCTCACCGCGGTGATCAACCAGCTCTCCACCAGCGCAGATCCGTTGGCCAACAGTGCCGCCGGAACGTTGCGTGGTGTCCAGGACCAGTTGCAGGCGCACCAGTTCACCCCGCAGATCCGTCAGCAGCTGACCGACGCGGAGAACGCCGCGATATCCATGACCTCGTCGATGCGCACCCCGGGCAGCCCGCTGGGCACCGGCCTGGATCAGGTGGGAGCCAAGGGTCAGGAGCTCACCGACAAACTCAACGAACTGCGTGGCGGTGCCCAGAAGCTCGCCTCCGGCAGCGCCGAATTGTCAAGCGGAATAGTCAAACTCGACAACGGCGCCCAGCAGTTGAAGACGGGCACCGGCCAGCTGCGCGCCGGATCGGCAGAGCTTGCGACCAAGCTCGCCGACGGTGCCAAGCAAGTCCCGGACTGGAGTGCGCAGCAGAAGGAGTCGATCGCCGACACCATCGGTGGTCCGGTGCATCTGGAGACCGCGCACGAGAACGCCGCGCCCAACTTCGGCACGGGTATGGCCCCGTTCTTCATCACCCTGGCACTGTTCTTCGGCGCCCTGGTGCTCTGGATGGTGTTGCGGCCGTTGCAGACCCGGCCGATCGCCGCGGAGGTCCTGGCCATCCGGGTGGTGCTGGCCAGCTATCTGCCGGCGGTGGCGATCGGGCTGTGCCAGGCGGTGATCCTGTACTGCGTGGTGCGGTTCGCGCTGGGTATGCACGCAGCCCACCCCGTGGCGATGCTGGCCTTCATGGTGCTGATCTCGTGCGCGTTCGTCGCTGCCACCCAAGCGATCAACGCCCTCGTCGGACCGGCGGTGGGGCGCGTGTTGATCATGGCGCTGCTGATGCTCCAGCTGGTCAGCGCCGGTGGCATGTACCCGGTGGAGACCACCTCGCGGCCGTTCCAGGTCTTCCACAACTATGACCCGATGACCTACGGGGTCAACGGATTACGCCAGTTGATCCTCGGCGGTATCGATCACCGGCTGTGGCAGGCCGTGATCGCACTGCTGATCATCTGGGCCGGGGCGTTGGTGATCTCCTCGCTGTCGGCCCGGCGCAACCGGATGTGGAACATGACCCGGCTGATGCCGGCGATCAAGATGTGACATCAGAACCGAGCCGGCGCCGGATCGGTTCCCTGCCGGGTGGCTGCGACGGCGCGGGCAGCAGGGGTTTGCGCACCTGCACGGCGACAGTGGTGGGCTCCTGAGTGCTGAGGGTGAGTTCGGCCCCGGCGTGCCGGATCGTCAGGTGTGAGTGCGGGCCGTCGCGCAGGCTGTAGATCACCTCTGCGTGAGTGGCATCGACGGTCAGGCGAAATTCGCGCCAGCGCAACCGGAATCGCAACCGGTCGATCCCGTCGGGCAGGTGCGGGTCCAGCGCCAGCACGCCTTCGTCGTCACGCAGGCCACCGAACCCGGCCACCAGCGCGATCCAGGCGCCGGCCAGCGAGGCCATGTGCAGGCCGTCGCGGGTGTTGTGGTGCAGGTCGCGCAGGTCGATCAGGGCCGCCTCATAGGCATAGTCATGGGCCAGTTCCAGATGGCCCACCTCGGCGCACAGCACCGCCTGGGTGCACGCCGACAGGGAGGAATCCCTGGTGGTGCGGCGCTCGTAATAGTCGACATTGTGGGCCTTCTGCTCGGCGGTGAAGACGTGGCTCTGCCAATGCATGGCCAGGACCAGGTCCGCCTGTTTGAGCACCTGGGCCGGGTACAACCGGACATAGTGTTCATGCAGCAGCAGGGGATAATTCGTGTTCTCGGTGAAATCCCACTCGGCCAGGCTGGTGAAACCCTCGGACTGGGAGTGCACGCCCAGTTCGCGGTCGAACGGGATGTGCACTGCCGCGGCGGCATCCCGCCACGCGGCGGTCTCCTCGGTGGTGACCCCGATGGCCGCGGCGCCGTCGGGATGGCGCCGGCATGCGTCGGCCGCCACCCGCAGATTCAGGGCGGCCATCAGGTTGGTGAACACATTGTCGCTTGCCAGCGCCGTGTATTCGTCCGGACCGGTGACCCCGTCGAGGTGCCACACCCCGTGCCGGTCGTGGTGGCCCAGCGATATCCACAGTCGCGCGGTCTCCACCAGCACCGACAGCCCGCATTCGCGTTCCAGGCTGTCGTCGCCGGTCACCAGTCGGTAGCGCTCGTAGGCCATCGCGATATCGGCGTTGATATGCCAGGCGGCCGTGGCCGCCGGCCAGTAGGCCGAGCACTCCTCACCGCGTATCGTGCGCCAGGGGAAACTGGCGCCGGCGAGCCCGAGCTGTTCGGCGCGGTCCTTGGCGAGATCCAACGTCGCTGCGCGCCAGCGCAGGGCATCGGCGGCGGCATGCGGTTTGGTGTAGGTCAGAACCGGCAGTACGAACCCCTCGGTGTCCCAGAAGGCGTGGCCGTCATAACCCGTTCCGGTCAGCCCCTTACCGCCGATGGCCCGGCGCTCGGCGCGGGCGCTGGCCTGCAGCACGTGGAACAACCCGAACCGGACGGCCTGCTGGCTGTCCGGATCACCCCACACCTCGACATCGGCGGCATCCCAGAACTCGTCCAGGTAGGCGCGTTGGGCATCCAACAGACCCTGCCAACCGCTGTAGCGTGCGCCGGCCAATGCCCCGGCGACCTGGTCGCGGAGCGCCGGCCGCGAGCGCAGGCTGGACCATCCGTAGGCGAGATACTTGACGATGCGCAGTTGCTGACCGGGCCGCAGGCCGCAGATCACCGTCGTACGCGCCACATCGGCGTGCGCCTCGGTGCTCACCTCGACGCGCCCGGGCACCGAAACGTCGTGGTCCATCGCGGCCGCCATCATCAGGCCGCTGTTGCGGGTTTGGTGCACCAGGAGGCTGATGTGTTCGGTGTGCTCGTGCGAGACCGCCGCCAGCGGGTGATCGAGTCCGGCGGCCACCCGCGGATCCGAGGACATCTCGGGTTGGTCCTCGTTGGCCACCAACTCCGATTGCACTGTGACACGGCTGAATTCGTCGACGGCCTCGACCACGTATTCGATCGCGGCGACGCTGCGCTGGGTCAGCGACACCAACCTGGTCGAGGTGATCTTCACCTGCTTGCCGGCCGGGGAGCGCCACTGCGCCATCCGGGTGAGCGTGCCCGCGCGCAGGTCGAGAACCCGTTCGTGGTCGATCAGTTCGCCGTACCTGATATCGAACGGCTCGTCGTCGACCAGCAGGCGCAGCAGCTTTCCGTTGGTGATGTCGACGATCGTCTGGCCGGCTTCGGGATAGCCGAAGCCGGTTTCGGCGTAGGGCAGGGCCCGGGTTTCGTAGAACGAGTTCAGATAGGTTCCCGGTAGTCCGTGCGGCTCGCCTTCGTCGAGGTTTCCGCGCAGCCCGATATGCCCGTTGGACAGCGCGAAGATGGATTCGGACTGAGCCAGCAGGTCGAGGTCCAGCCGTGTCTCGCGGATACGCCAGGGTTCGATGGGGAAGGCGTCGTGGTCGATCATCGGCCGGCCTCCAGCAGATCGGCGAGATCGGTGACGACGATATCGGCGCCGTGGGCGCGCAACTGGTCGGCCTGACCGACCCGGTCGACCCCGACGACGAGGCCGAAGTGCCCGGCTCGCCCGGACTCGACCCCGGACAGGGCGTCCTCGAACACCGCGGCGGCCGAGGGCGCGACGCCGAGCAATTCGGCCCCGCGCAGGTACGAGTCCGGCGCCGGTTTGCCGTCGAGGTGTTCCTCGCGCAGGGTGACGCCGTCGACACGCTGCTGCACGTATTGGGCCAGCCCGGTCACCTCGAGGACCTCGCGGGTGTTGGCGCTGGACGACACCACCGCCACGCCCAGGCCGGCGGCAGCGACCGCTTTCAGATACTTCCGGGAGCCGTCGAACACCTCGATGCCCTCGGTGTGCAGAACCTTCTGGAACATCTGGTTCTTTCGATTGCCCAGACCGGCCACCGTCTCGGCGTCGGGACCGTCGTCGGGTGTGCCCGCGGGCAGGTCGATACCCCGGCTGTTCAGGAAGGCGCGCACACCGTCCTCGCGGGGCTTGCCGTCGACGTAGCGCAGGTAGTCCTGGTCGATGTCGAACGGGACGAACGACTGGCCGGTGCGGTCGGCATGCTCGCGCAGGTACTGGTCGAACATCGCCTTCCATGCCGCTTTGTGCACGCTGGCGGTGTCGGTGAGGACACCGTCGAGGTCGAACAGGCACGCGTGCACGTTCTTGGGCAGGCCGAGCATGAGGGCCCTCGCTTTCCGGTGGCGGACGGGTACCACTCCACCATGCCCGTTTCCGGCTGTGGGCATGCTCGGCGATGTGGTGCCGTCAGCCGGCCTGTCGGTGCACGGTGTCACCGACGGCGCGGCTGCGCTGTCCGTACACGTCGACGGGCACGTCGCCGGCCAGGGTGACCCTGTGCATGACGCGGCGCTGGTCGTCATAGTCGTCGACGGCGCGATGCTGGGTGGCCCGGTTGTCCCACATGGCGACGTCACCCGGTACCCAGTTCCAGCGAATGGTGTTCTCGGGCATGGTGATCCGACGCTGGAGCAATTCCAGTAGGGCATGTGACTCGTGGCTGTCCAGGCCGAGCAGGCCGCGGACGAAATCCCCGGCGACCAGGGTCCGTTCGCCCGTCTCGGGGTGTACCCGCACCACCGGGTGCTCGGCGCGCAGATCCGGCTTCTCGAACGCCTCCCGCAGGGCGCGCTGGGTGTCGGTGAGCTCGCCCGGCTGCGCTGCGGCGTAGTCGTACCGGTTGCTGTGCAGTGCCCACAGATTCTCGACGAGGTGCTTGAGCGGTGCCGGCAGGTGGTCGTAGGCGGCGGCGGTCGACGCCCACAGTGTCGAACCGCCGTAGCGGGGCAGGGTCACGGCGCGCAGCACGGAGATGGCCGGATAGTCCGGCAGGAAGGTGACATCGGTGTGCCAGCGGGTGGCCTTGGCGTACTCGGAATCGATGGGCGCGATGACCCCGCCGTGCCGCGTGAAGGCGTGGTGCCCGACGGGGCTGCCCAGCAGTCGGGCGAAGGCCTGTTGGCGGTCGTCGTCGAGGTGGTGCTGGTCGCGGAAGAACACCACCTTGTGCCGCAGGAGGGCGGCGCGGATCTCGGCGACCGTGCCGGCGTCGAGATCGCCGGCCAACTCCACGCCGTCGATGCGGGCGCCGATACGGCTGCCGAGTTGGGTCACGGTGATGGTCATGTCCGATCCTTTGCACTGGCCGAGGCGGTGTAGTCAGGTGACTACACGCGATATGGGCTAGTGTAGTCAAGTGACTACACACGCGCCACCAGCGGGCCGCGACGAAGTGGTCGCGGCCGTCCTGGACGCCGCGGCCGAACTGTTCGCCGACCGCGGGCCGTCCGCCACCTCCATCCGCGATATCGCCACCCGCTCCCGGGTCAACCACGGCCTGGTGTACCGCCACTTCGGCACCAAGGAACGGCTGGTCGGCGCGGTGCTCGACCATCTGGGCGCCGCCCTGCGCGTCCTGGTCGCCGCCGACGCCCCGGCCGAGGACATCGAACGGGCCACCGACCGGCACACCCGGGTCATGGCCAGGGCCCTGCTCGACGGCTATCCGGTGGGCCGGCTGCAGACGCAATTCCCCAACATTGCGCTGCTGCTGGACCGGGTGCTGCCGGAGTTCGCAGACGAGCAAGCCGGCCGGCTGGCCGTCGCCAATGCCGTTGCCCTGCAACTGGGCTGGCGCCTGTTCGAACCGTTCCTGCGGTCGGCCACGGGTCTGTCCGAGGTGCCCGACGCGGCCGTGCACTCCTCGGCTGCCGCGGCCGCCGCGCGGGTCCTCACCCCGGACTGATCAGCCGCCCTTGCCGACGGCGGCCGCCACCCGATCGCCGAGATCCTTGTCGACATTGCGCCAGTACTCGAACGCGCGCTCCAGCACCGGATCGGACACACCCTTGGACAGGTGGCCGGAGATGTTGGACACCAACCGATCCCGAGCGGCGTCATCGAGCACATCGCGCACCAGAGTGCCCGCCTGGCCCCAGTCGTCATCCTCGGCATGCAAGGAGTACGCCGCGCGAACCATATCGCCGTCGGCGTGCCAGAGCGGCTCGCCGGTCCGCGCCGGGTCGGCCTGGGGACCGCCGTAGGAATTGGGTGCGTACACCGGGTCGGTCACGTTCTTGACGCGCATGGCGCCGTCCTTGGAGTAGCTGTGCACCTCGGTTCTCGGCGTGTTGACCGGGATCTGCTTGTAGTTCACCCCGAGCCGGGCGCGGTGCGCGTCGGCGTAGGCGAAGTCGCGGGCCAGCAGCATCTTGTCGGGGCTCAAACCGGTACCCGGCACCGCGTTGTTGGGTTCGAACGCCGACTGCTCCATCTCGGTGTGGTAGTCGCTGACATTGCGGTTCAGGGTCAGCCTGCCGACATCGATCAGCGGATAGTCCGCATGTGGCCACACCTTGGTCAGATCGAACGGGTTGAACCGGTAGTCCTTCGCGTCCTCGAACGGCATGATCTGCATCTTCAGCGTCCAGCTCGGAAACTCGCCGCGCTCGATCGCGTCGTACAGATCGCGCTGGTGGGCGTCACCGTCGACGCCGGCCAGCTCGTCACCTTCGTCCTGGGTCAGGAACTCGACGCCCTGGTCGGACTTGAAGTGATACTTCACCCAGAAGATCTCGCCGGTCGCATTGATCCAGCTGTAGGTGTGGCTGGAGTACCCGTTCATGTGCCGCCAGTCCTTCGGGATGCCGCGGTCGCCCATCAGCCAGGTCACCTGATGCGCCGATTCCGGGGACAGCGTCCAGAAATCCCACTGCATATCGTGGTCGCGCAGGTTGTTGGCGGCGCGGCGCTTCTGGGACCGGATGAAATGCTGGAATTTCAAGGGGTCCCGGATGAAGAAGACCGGGGTGTTGTTGCCGACCATGTCGAAGTTGCCGTCGGCGGTGTAGAACTTGGTCGCGAATCCGCGCGGGTCCCGCCAGGTGTCCGGGCTGCCACGTTCACCCGCCACGGTCGAGAACCTGGTCAGCGTCTCGGTCTTGGTGCCCGGCTGGAACACCGCCGCTTTGGTGTAGGCGCTGACGTCGTGGGTGACCTCGAAATGGCCGAAGGCGCCGCCGCCTTTGGCGTGCGGCTGGCGTTCCGGGATCCGCTCCCGGTTGAAGGTCGCCATCTGCTCGATCAGGTAGTGATCCTGGAGCAGGATCGGGCCGTTCGGGCCGATGGTCAGCGAATGCTCGTCGCTGTAGACGGGGATGCCGGCGTCCGTGGTCGTCGGAGTGGGCTGGGTTCCGGTCACCGTGGCTCCTTTCATGCGGCGTCTCGTGGGTGGTGTCTCCGGGGTGTCGGGGACGACGCCGCTGGGTGGGTACCCTGCGGCGTGCGTGACAAACCCGAGCCGAGAGGGCGGTGCCGCGGGGCCCCTCACTAGACTGAGCTGGTGGAATCAGCTTCGGAAGACGCTCTTCGCGCGAGCGCGTCATCGCAGACCCGCCCTGTCCTGGTCATCGACTTCGGGGCTCAGTACGCCCAGCTGATCGCACGGCGTGTGCGCGAAGCCAGAGTGTTCTCCGAGGTCATCCCGCATACCGCGACGGTCGAAGAGATCAAGGCCCGCGACCCACAAGCCATCGTGCTCTCCGGCGGTCCGGCCAGTGTCTACGCCGAAGGGGCGCCGAAACTGGATCCCGCGCTGTTCGACCTCGATGTCCCGGTCTTCGGTATCTGCTACGGCTTCCAGGCCATGGCCCAGGCGCTCGGTGGCACCGTCGCGCACACCGGCACCAGTGAGTACGGCCGCACCGAGCTGAAAGTCTCCGGCGGGCAATTGCATTCGGAGCTGCCCGCCACCCAGCCGGTGTGGATGAGCCACGGTGACGCGGTCACCGACGCTCCGGACGGATTCGACGTGGTCGCCACCAGCGCCGGCGCGCCGGTGGCCGCCTTCGAACACCGGGCTCGGCGCCTGGCGGGTGTGCAGTACCACCCCGAGGTGTTGCATTCGCCGCACGGCCAGCACGTGCTGAGCCGGTTCCTGCACGATTTCGCCGGGATCGGTGCGACGTGGACGCCGGCCAATATCGCCGACCAGCTCATCGCGCAGGTCCGCGAACAGATCGGCGACGGCCGGGCGATCTGCGGTTTGTCCGGCGGCGTGGATTCCGCGGTCGCCGCGGCGCTGGTGCAGCGCGCCATCGGAGACCGGCTCACCTGTGTGTTCGTCGACCACGGCCTGCTGCGGGCGGGGGAGCGGGCCCAGGTGCAGCGGGACTTCGTCGCCGCCACCGGGGCCAACCTGGTGACCGTCGATGTCGCCGACCGTTTCCTGGAGGCGCTGACCGGGGTCACCAATCCCGAAGGCAAGCGCAAGATCATCGGCCGTGAGTTCATCCGCGCCTTCGAAGGTGCGGTGCGCGATTCGCTCAGTGAATTCGATATCGACTTCCTGGTGCAGGGCACGCTCTACCCGGATGTGGTGGAGTCCGGCGGCGGCACCGGCACGGCGAACATCAAGAGCCACCACAACGTCGGCGGCCTGCCCGACGACCTGAAGTTCAAGCTCGTCGAGCCGCTGCGGCTGCTGTTCAAGGACGAGGTCCGTGCGGTCGGGCGAGAGCTCGGCCTTCCCGAGGAAATCGTTGCGCGCCAACCCTTCCCGGGTCCCGGGTTGGGTATCCGCATCGTCGGCGAGGTGACCGCCTCGCGGCTGGACACCCTGCGCCGCGCCGACTCGATCGCCCGTGAGGAACTGACCACCGCCGGCCTGGACCACCAGATCTGGCAGTGCCCGGTGGTGCTGCTCGGCGATGTCCGCTCGGTGGGTGTGCAGGGCGACGGCCGCACCTACGGACACCCGATCGTGCTGCGACCGGTGTCCAGCGAGGACGCCATGACCGCGGACTGGACCCGGGTCCCCTATGACGTGCTGGAGCGCATCTCGACCCGCATCACCAACGAGGTGCCCGAGGTGAACCGGGTGGTGCTGGACATCACCAGCAAGCCGCCGGGCACCATCGAGTGGGAGTAGCCGGCCCGGTGAAGTACATGGCGGACTGGCAGCCGACGCCGGTGGACTGGACCTCGACACGAGGCAGGATCCTGCTCGCCGCCTCGGAATTATTCGCCCAGCGCGGCTATTTCGGCACCTCGACGCGGGATATCGCCGAAGCGGTCGCGATTCGCCAACCGTCGTTGTTTCACCATTTCAGCGCCAAGCACGAGATCTTCCGGACCCTGATCGACATGGACCTCGGCCCGTCCATCGGCCGTGTGCGCAGCCGTCTGACCGAACAGACGACATGGGGGGAGAAGCTGCATCTGACCGTCGCCAGTGACGTCCGCGAAATGCTGGTGCAGCCCTTCGACGCGCGCGGCCTGTACCAGGACGCGGTGCTGGCGATGCCGGAGTTCGTGCAGGAGAAGCGCGGTATCGAGATATTCCACGATCTGGTCGAGGAACTCATCCGTTCGGGCACGCGCGACGGTGAATTCGTGGAATGCGATGCCGGCTTCGTGCTGCGCGCGGCCAACGGAGTGCTGTTCGAGACCCTTCGCGAACAGGGCGGACCCAGGGGCCGGATGCGGGTGCAGCGACCACTACAAGCTGCGGACTTCGTGCTGCGCGCGCTGCTGGTAGAGCCTGCTGATCTGGACCGGATCCGCGCCGTCACGCAGCGTCGGCTGAGTGAGACCGCGGTCCCGGCCCGCGGCTGACCTGCGCCCTCGCCTCGACGATTGTTGTTAATTCCTCATGAAGTGATCCGGTTCGGCACCCCTATCGACCGATAGTCCCCTATCGTTCGATAGAGAGGGCCGCGAGTAGTCGGCCTGGTGGATCCGGGAGGAATCGTGAGGAAGACCGCACTCGGTGCCGTCACGGCAGGTATCGCGCTGTTCGTACTGGGCTGTTCGTCGCCCACCCCCTCGGCGCCGGTCGCCTCCGGCCCGGCCAAGGTGGCGCCGCCGGCCGTGTTGGAGGCGGGCACGCTGAAGATCTGCGCCCCCAACGACGGCACGCCGCCCAACGTCTACCACGACGAGACCGGCGCTCTGGTGGGCAGCGAGGTCGATCTCGGCAAGGCGATCGCCCAGAATCTGGGCCTGCAACCACAATTCGTCCAATCCGCTTTTGCCGCAGTCATTCCGACCCTGCAGGCCAAGCAATGCGACGTGATCATGGCGCAGCTCTACATCAAGCCCGAGCGCGAGAAGGTCGTCGATTTCGTGCCGTATGTCTACTCGGGAACCGGTATCGCCGTGGCCAAACAGCACCCCGCGGCGATCACCGGAATGGATGACAGCCTGTGCGGGAAGAAAGTGATGGTCGCGGTGGGTACCACCGCCGAGGCGTTGTCCCAAGAACAGTCCGACAAATGCACCGCGGCCGGGCAACAGGCCATCGACATCAACCGCAACAACCATGCCGACGTCTCGATACAGCAGGTTCAGAACGGCCAGGTCGACGCCTACCTCGACACCGCCGAGACGCTCGGGTACTACGCGACCAAGACCGGCGCGCAGATCCAGCTGGCGGGCCTTCCGTTCGGCACCATCAAGATCGGTGCCGCCACCCTGAAGGGGAACACCGTCCTGCGGGACGCGATCCAGCAGGCGTTGCAATCGCTGGAGAACGACGGTTCCTACGACAAGATCCTCGCCCAGTGGGGCCAGACGGATCTGTCGATCCAGAAGTGACCTGAATCGGTATGAACTTCGACTGGCCGTTCTTCTGGAAGAGTCTGCTCACGCCCAGTGCTCCGTTCCTCGACGGATTGGTTCTCACCGTGGTGATCTCGGTCGTCGCGATGGTGCTGGCGACGGTGACCGGGCTCGTCGTGGCATTGATGCGGCGGTCCGTTCTGGCGCCGCTGCGCTGGGTGGCCGGTGTGTACATCTGGTCCATCCGGGGCACACCCCTGCTGGTGCAACTGGTGCTGATCTACACCGGTCTGGCGGCCGTGGGTCTCTATCAATTCCGTGATGTGGCGATCCTGGGGTTGTCGGTCAAGGCCGCCGTGCAGGCTGCGGTGATCGGCCTGATGGTCAACGAGAGTGCCTATATCGCCGAGATCATCAGGGCTGGTCTGGATTCCGTGCCGAAGGGGCAGTTCGAGGCCGCTGCGTCACTCGGGATGAAACCGGTCAAGGTGATGCGCTGGGTCATCGTCCCCCAGGCGCTGCGGGTCATGGTGCCCCCACTGGGCAATTCGTTCAACGGGCTGATGAAGACGACCTCGGTGCTCAGCGTGATCGGGGTCAGCGAGATGTTCCTGGTCACCCAGGCCATCAGTTCCGCCACGTTCCACACCTTCGAGATCTTCATCGTCGCCGCGATCTACTATCTGGCCCTCACCACGGTCTGGACGTTCATCCAGGCCGGCATCGAGAACCGGTTGGCCCGCCAGCTCGGTATCGAACAGCGGGTTCCGATCAGCCGGCGACTCCTCGGCGGCCGCCGGACCTCGGACGCATCGCCGCAGCCCGCCGGGGTGAGCTGAAAAGTGTTGAAAGAGAGCATGATGAGCGACAGTGATGCGATTGCCGAAACGGTCGTCTCGGTGCGTGGGGTGTCCTGCACCCTGGGTGGGCGAAGGGTCCTCGATGACGTGTCCCTGGATGTCCGGCGTGGACAGGTCGTCGTCCTGATCGGACCCTCGGGTGCCGGCAAGACGACACTGCTGCGCTCGCTGAACCATCTCGAGAAGGTCGACAGCGGTGAGATCCTGATCGCCGGGCTGCCGATCGGACATCGAGATCTGACCAGCATGCGCAAGGTCGGCACCGCCGAGCTCGCCAAACGGCGCCGCGAAATCGGTTTCGTGTTCCAGCATTTCAACCTGTTCCCGCATATGACCGCGCTGGAGAACGTGTGGAGCGGTCCCGTCCGCGTGCTCGGTACGCCGAAAGGCAAGGCGCAGCAGGATGCGCTGGCCCTCCTGGAACGCGTCGGATTGGCCGACAGGGCGTCGTCGCGGCCGAGTCAGCTCTCCGGCGGCCAGCAGCAGCGGGTGGCCATCGCCCGTGCACTTGCCATGCGGCCCAAGGTGATGCTGTTCGACGAGCCGACCAGCGCACTGGATGTCGAGATGGTCGGCGAGGTGCTCGCCGTGATGCGTGAGCTGGCCGCCGAACATATGACGATGGTGGTCGTCACGCATGAGATGCGTTTCGCCCGTGAGGTGGCCGACCGGATCATCGTGATGGATGCCGGCCGCATCATCGAGGACGCACCGCCGGACGAGGTGTTCGGCAGCCCGCGCCATCCGCGCACCCAGGCATTTCTGTCCACCATTCACTAGGAGTTCGACACATCGTGTCCACTTTCACCGGTGCGCTGGCGGCACCGCACGCCCTGGCCACCGACGCGGGTATGGCCGCCTTCGCCGAAGGGGGTAGCGCGGTCGACGCCGCGATCAGTGCTGCCGCCGTTCTCACCGTCGTCTATCCGCACAATGTCGCGCTGGGCGGTGACCTCATCGCGTTGGTGCGCACCCCAGACGGGATGGTGCGGTGTGTCAATGCCTCCGGCTGGTCGGGCCGGCGCAGCACCGCCGCTGGGATGAGATCCCGACACGGCGCGGCCCTGCCCTTGCGCGGCGCCGATTCGGTGACGGTCCCCGGCGCGGTCCGGGGGTGGGAGGTGTTGCGTGGACTGGGCGCGCGGCTGCCATGGTCGCAGAACCTGGAACGCGCCCAGCGGGTCGCCGAAGGTGGTGTGCCGGTGGCGCCTTCGCTGGCCCGCCATATCGCGGACCCGGAGAACGCCGATCTTGCCGAGGTGCAGGACTACTGCCGGGTGTTCCGGCCCGGCGGCCGGGCGTTGACCACCGAGGACGTCCTGGTTCAACCGGAGCTGGCCGCCACCCTGGCCGCACTGCGCCACGACGGCCCCGATGCCTTTTATACCGGCGGCCCGGCCGACAGTATGGTCGGATACCTGCGCCGCTGTGGATCATGTTTGACGGCAGAGGATTTCGCCGACTACGTACCGGATGTCGTGGAACCCCTGTCGGCCCGCTTCGGCGACCTGACGGTCTTCACCAGCCCGCCGAACACCCATGGGTTCCTGATGTTGCGAGCGTTGCGTGCCATCGAGGACCTTCGGCTGCGCCACCCGCTGACCGCGGATATCGGCACCCTGATGCGGATCTTTCTGCAGGGCAACCGGTTACGTTCGACCTATCTGGCCGACCCACGTCACATCGGTGTCGACAGCGCCGCGTTGGTCAACGATGCCCTGGGTGAGCTCGGCGTGACCGAGCCGGTACCAGGGCCGGTGCTGGTGCCCAAGGGTGACACGGTCGGTATCGCGGTCGCCGACAGCGACGGCTATGCGGTGTCCCTGATCCAGAGCGTCTATCACGCCTTCGGGTCCGGCCTCATCGATCCGGCCACCGGTGTGCTGTTCCACAACCGCGGCACGAGTTTCTCGCTGGCTGCCGAATCACCGAATGTGCTCGCACCGCGCAAACGGCCCGCACACACGTTGATGCCGGCCATCACGACGCACGACGGGACGCTGCGCCACGTGTTGGCGACCATGGGTGGCCAGGGCCAGCCCCAGATTCTGACCCAGGTGCTGTTGCGGGCCGTCGAGGGTGCGTCCGCCGCGGTCGCGGTGTCCGATCCCCGGGCGATCGTCGGCAGCCAGGCCGACGGTGACACCCCCGACACCGTGACCGTGGAGGCCGAGCTGTGCGACCAGGGGCGGGACGCGTTGCGCAGGTCGGGTCTGGCGGTGCGGGAGGTGCCCCAGCACACCGAGTCGATGGGACAGAGCAATGTCGTGTTCATCGCCGGCGACGACATGGCCGCGGCATCCGACCCGCGTTCGGACGGGGCCGGGATGGTGGCGCACTTCCCGCGCCGGCCGCGACGATGGGCCACGCCGTGACGTGCCGGCGGTATCACGTCGGCTCGTCCGCGCCGGGATCCTTCCCGAGGTATTCGGTGAGCATCTGAGCGACGACGTTCTCGATCGTCGACTCGATCGAGACGGCCAGCGTCGCCGTCACCGCGGCCACCGCCTGGGTGCGGAACCGGACCAGCATCGTGATGAGCTCGGCGACCTCGGTATCGGCGGGCAGAGGTTCGCCCGGTTTGATCCGGTGGGCGAGATGATCCACCCCGGCCTGCACCAGGATCGAGCTGATCTCGTCGACGTGGGGTAGCACCCGTTCGTGGACATCGATCAGGGTGTCGATACCGATGCCGTACCGTCGGATATCGTTGAACGCCTCGATCAACTTGGGCCGCAGGATGATTGCGTCTTCGCCCGCCAGCTTGATCAGACCGTTGTCACACAGCCGGTCGAAGGCCGCGTCGTCATCGATGAGTTCCCTGGCCTGCGCCACCGGCATCCGCTCGGATTTCTCCGTCGCCCAGCTGCCCGCGATGGCGTTCTCCAAGCCGAGCACATCACCGATGTCCTTGCCCTGCTCCCAGGCGTTGAGCATCTCGTGGACATGGGCGATGGTGTATCCGCGGTCGAGCATCGAGGTGATCAGCCGCAGCCGGGTCAGATGAGTGTCGTTGAACAGGACGATGCGGCCGACCCGCAGCGGTGGATGCAGCAGCCCGCGGTCCCGATACACCCTGATGTTGCGGGTGGTGCTGCCGGCCAGTCGTGCCAACTCCTCGATGCGGTACTCACCGGACGCCGCCACCCCGTGCGGTTGGACTGCCGCGTCGAACAATTGCGACACCGCGGTCTCCACCACATCGCGTGAGCTCCGGCGGATCTGCTGCGGTGCCCGGCGCAGACCACCCAGGATGGCCGCGATGGCGCCGGCCGGGGGCCGGGGCGGCTGGGGTGGCGGCATCTACGCCGGCCAGCTGAGCGCGGTGTGCGCGGCGTGCGCGGGTGCAGCCGGCGGGGCAGCCACGACGATGGTCATCCGGCGACTTCGGCGATGGTGTTGCGGTGCAAGGCCTCCGCCAGAAATGTGGTCGCGCTGTGCATCGCCGGGCGGGCCTCGGGGCTGAGCTTGGGCAGGGCCTGGAAGACATGCACCTGGTCGGGCCAGACCTGGAGTTCGCAGTCGGCGCCGGCGGCGCGCAGATCCTCGTGCAATCTGCGGGCGTCGCCGAGCAGCATCTCCGCCCCGCCGGCCTGGATCAGCGTCGGTGGTAGCCGGCGTCCGTTCCTGACGTCCAGCGTCAATCCCGGGTGGGCCATATCGTCTGCGCCGCAGTACAAGCCGACCAGCCGGGCGGCGTCCCGCGGACTGATCGCCGGGTCGCGGCGCAGTGCATCACGGGTGCGGGCCAGGCCGAAGGTCATATCGAAGAGCGGGGAGAACAACGCGAGCGCCGCGGGATGCGGGACGCCCGGCTGCAGCAGCAGGTCGACGGCCAGGTGCCCGCCGGCGGAGTCGCCGGCCATCACGATGCGATCCGGCGCGATCCCGAGTTCGGTGTGCAGCCAGTCCCAGCCGGCACGCACATCGGTTGCGGCGGTGGGGAATCGGTACTTCGGTGCCAGCCGGTAGTCGATGCAGAACACCGGCTGCCCGATCAGCCGGGACAACCACGCCGTCAGTCTGCGGTGGGTGCGGGGTGAGCACAGCACGTATCCGCTGCCGTGCAGGTAGTAGATCGCACTGTCGTGGTTCCCCGGGACGCCCCGGCCGTACACCCATTCGCCGACCACCCGGCGGCCATCGGCCAGGCGCACATCGACGGGTTCGACCGTGGTGCCGGACAGCGAGGGGCCGAAGGTGTCCATCACCCCGGCGATGACCTGCCGGGCCGCCCATACGCCCCAGAATTGTTCGGGCGCAAGGAGCCCACTCAGCGGGCGGAGGGTGAGGCCGCCGACGGTGGCCGCTGCCCGTGACTGCAGCGATCCGCGGGTGGGAAGCTCCGTGGTGACGCGGCGGATGGGGTGGGTGGGCATCCGGACCTCCCTTGGTCGAACGTCCATCGAGTACACCAACGATTGATGACATTTGTCAATGTCAGTATTGGCGGACGCGTGGTGCTCCGCGGGTCACCGGAGAATCAGCGGGGCGGGTCTCCGCGCCAGCTGAAGCTGTTGACGTATTTGCCCATGTCCAGGGCGATCTCCAGGCCGACCGCCGACGGTTTGCCGGAACCGAAATCCGGGCCGAAAGCGTGATAGGGCCCGACGGCTCCGGCGACCAGCGCGACGTCGTTCTTCACCGAGACCAGCACGACGACCCGCATCCGGGTGTAGCTGCTCATCGCACCCTGGGGCCAGCAGTCGGCTACCAGCCCGTAGCCGGGCTGGTAGCCGACCATCGCGTTGGGAATCTCGTAGGCGATCTTGGTGTCGGGAAAGGTCTGCTTCAGCAGCGTGTTCGCGATATCGCGGGGGGACCGGCCGCGGGCCGGCTCGCTGAACAGACGCAGGGTGCCGCCGTCGCTGACCTGGAAGACGGCCGTCACGCTGTTATCGGTCTTGGTGACCGTGTAGGCCGACTCGGGGGAGGGGTAGGACACCGAGAAGGATCCGTCCGCCGCGGTGAAACGTGGGTTGACGTTCACCGGCTGCCCCATCGGTGGGCGGCCGCAGTCCGGCGGGCACACGTACCGTGCGGACGGGGTGGCCAGCAGTCCGGACAGTCCGACGAGCCCACCGGCGATCACCAGGATGGTGGTGCTGAGCACCAGTGCGATCCAGCGGAACGTGGTCTTGGACGGCGGTGGGGCGGTGAAGGACCCGGAATGAAGCGAGTAGCCGGGGGTCAGGCCGACGACGATCTCGCCTGTCGGGGCCTCTTCCGCGAGCCGGATCGGGCGTTCCTCACGCCGGGAGTTCCGGGAGGATCGCGACGACGCGTGCATCGCCGCACCGCAGTTCGCGCAGAACGGGGCATCCGGCACGACGTGGTTGCACTCGTTGCACAGCAGCGGTTCGTCGGCCCGCATCTCGTCTTGAGCCTCGTGCAGCAGTGCCAGGTGCAGGCCGATACGCAGGGCCAGCAGGGCGAGCAGCGATAACGTCAAATGCACGGCCAATTGCAGCCACTGGGGCACCCGGGCGACGTCGATCAGGCCGAACCCCGCGTAGACGGCGATGACGACCACGGCGGTCGAGATCAGGGTGAAGCGCACGAACCCGCGGTTCTTGCCGACCTTGGAGGGGGGCCGGCTGAACCACAGGGCTGCGCCGACCAGCCCACCGACGGCGGCCGCGGTGAGGGGGACGGCGATCCCGCGGATACCCGCCTCGACGAGCAGGCCGTCCAGCGGCCGGGCGCGGGCGACCATGCCGGTGGTGAACTGCGGGGCCAGCCGGGTCAAGGTGGCCGCGCCGCTGAAGGTCAGCGCACCCAGAGCGCCGATTGCGTAGCCGTCCAGCGCTTCTCGCACACCGGGCCGGGACAGACGCACCACCACCGCCGGGACGAGCATGATGATCATGGCGCCGACAGGGATGCCGATACCGTCGCGCATGATGCGGCCCCCGGCGATGCCCGCACCCAGCGGTACGCCGTAGGCGCGCGCCACCGCGGCTCCGGTCAGCAGCACCCAGACCACGCCGAGCCCGATTCCGAGCACCGCGGTGAGTGCCAGCGTGCTGCGCGGAATGTCCTTGGCGAGATCGGATTCGCGAATGTACATCGCGAACAACAACGGCAGGCCGAGGGAGGCCACCGTGATGAGTGCGGCGGGCAACCGGAACACCGTCGCGATGATCAGTGCCGCGACGAGCAGCGCCAGCCCCAGCAGGAATGCCTTGCGTGACCGCGGGGACAGGTGCGGGAACAGTGAGCTGGTGATGGACGGTGTCAGCAGATGCTGGCCGGGTGCGGCACTGAAGGTCCGGGCCCGCAGCCAATGCGGGCCGTCACCGGCCTGATGCTCGGAGAGCGGTACCCCGCACAGCCCGCAGTACTTGCCCGCGGGGACGTCGACCCGGCAGATGGGGCATTCCACCATGCCGGGAGCCGGTGAAGTGTCCGGACCGTCGGAGGTGGTGGTCATCAGGCCTGGATCCTCTGTGCGATGAGCAGATTGCGGACCAGGTTGTCGATATCGGGCGTACCCAATCCGGTGACCAGGTCATAACCGGGGCCGGCAACGTCGACGGCGTTGGCACCCAGGGTGATATCCCGGAACGCCGGCAGCGGCGCACCGGTGGCGATGCGGTACAGCAGGGGGTTGATCTCACCGATCAGGTTGCCGCCGTTGGCGAGCAGATACTGGTCCATCACGGCGGTCAGGCCGGCCCAGATGGGGGCGGACTGAGAGGTGCCGCCACCGATCACCACGTTGCCGTCGAGCACGATCTTCACGCCGGTGAACGGGTCCGCCACGGCCGAGATGTCCGGGGTCATCCGCTTGCCGGTGTTGCGCGCGGGAGGCACCTGCGTGGCCGCGGCACGCTGCCAGGGCGGCAGGTCGAACAGGGCGGACAGCCCGCCGCCGGTGCCCTGGGACAACGGGACGTCGAACCAGGTCTGCTCGGCCAGCCAGGTGCCACGGTCGTCGGTGGACAGGGTGGTGCCTCCGACGCTGGTCATCTCGGGAATCGAGGACACCGAGTCCAGCCCGATGTCGTTGGGTCCCGGCACCGAATCCCAGTCGGTGCCGCCCTTGCACTCCAGGCCGGCGAGGTCGCCGCTGGCGTTGTAGGCGGTCGTGCCGTGCGATTGCGCGGTGCGCAGCGCCGATCGGACCGGGGCGAGGTCCGCGGCGGTGAGCAGCTTGTCGCAACCCCAGCCGATCGAGAGGCTCCAGATCGCGCCGGGATAGGCGCGGTCGGTGTCCTCGAACAGCGTGCCGATCTTCTGATAGGCGCCATCGCCTTGGACGGTCGGGCGGGCGTTCACGACGACCTTGTGTGCATCGGGGGCCACGGCATGTGCCAGTTCGAGGTCCATCGTCGTCTCGCCGTGCGCCACCGGGAGCGGATCGCCGAGCGTCTCCGGGGTGAACCGGGGCAGGCCGGACATGGCGGAGAAGCTGTCGAGGTCCTTCTGGTCGTAACCGCTGAACGCGAAGATGACGATGGTGGTGCCCTTGCCGGTGAAGCCGGCGGTGGCCAGTTTGTCCGCGTTGTAGGTGGTGAGCAGGGCGCTCGGGGTCAGTCCACGATCCGGGACGTCCAGCGCGATCTCCGGGCGGGACACGTGGTGCGGGGTGTAGCCCAGGATGCGTCCGAGTTCGGCGACCTCGTCGCGCAGCGCTTCGGGCACCACCGGCTGTTGCGGTGAAGCGTAGAACTGCTGCCCCTGCCGGCCGCGGTAGTCGTGCACGGTGACATCGAAGGCGCGCGCTATGGCATCCGGGGTGCCCTCGACGATGGCCCAGTTGTCACTGGGGCGCCACGAGACCGAGAGTCCATGGTCATGCGTCCAGTCGATGAGCTCGCTGGGGCGCTGCTGATCGGTGAGGGCAGCAGTCAGCTGGATCTGTTGCGGCCGGGCCGGACCGAGGTCGGTCGAGGCGGCCAACAGCGACGCATAGGGGCCGTCGATGATGTGGGGCCCGGAGAAGTGACGACTGATCGGAAGATCAGAGGCGAAGACCAGCACACCGGCGAGCACCAGCGCCGGTAGCCAGTGGGCGATGCCCGTGTGGTGGCGGTTCACGTTCCGAGGTGCCGGGCCCGCATGTCAGCAGACCCGGCTCACTCGTGCCAACGTGTCAGTTGTCGCCGGGGATGGCGGTCGGAGCCGGCGGCGCCTTGACGGTGGGCGTGAACTTGTTGCCACCGCTGGGGCTGATCGACTTCTCGGTCGGCTCGACCGAAGGAGCGGTGGTGCTGGTCGTGGTCGTCGTCGTGGTCGTCGACGTTTCGGGAGTCTTCTTCTCCTCGTTCCCGCACGCAGCGGTGAAGCCGATCATGGCCAGGATGGCGACGCCCCCGACTGCTGCTGAGACGCGACGGGTCAGATTTGAGTTCATGTTGCGGTCCTTACCTCTCCCCCGAGTGGTGTATGAGCCGGCCTTCGGGAAATCGATATCGATTCCGCACGGTTCATAAACAGCCTACCTGGTGATTCGCTGTGTTCCCGCACACCAGTCCCATTCCGAAGCGGGGTTCTGGTGCCCAGACTTTAGCGCAGCGTTCACTGTGCCGCACAGGCATTCCACAGGCCTTCCTGCGCTGGTCGACGGTGTGGTGTGACGTTTGGGCAGGCCGGGGGACTGCGCTTGACGACGGTTCCGGTGCGGTGTTTACTCGAGTGATCGAACAGGTGTTCGAATACGATCGGATCTGGTGGTGCGGGAGGTGCTGCTGTGACAGCGGCTTCAAGCCTTGAATCGCGCCTGGTAAACCGCGCTGATCAGGTCGAACATCTGCGCCGCAGGATGGCGGAAGTCTCCGCCAAGGTAGGTGTCCGGAGTCAGGGAAGGGTGCGTACAGGCGACTCGACACCTACCTCGGAAGGTTTGCTGGAGGTTCCGGAAACCCTTGCCGAGAGGGTCCCCGCCGCGTTGCCGCGAGGCGTGGTGGCGGTGCTCACCGGCGCCCGCTCGCTACCGCTGAGCATGGTGGCCGCGGTGACGGCTGCCGGTGGGCACGCCGCGATCGTCGGCCAGCCGCGGGCGGGCCTGCTGGCCGCGGTCGAGATGGGGGCGGACCTGAGCCGGGTCGCGGTCATCCCGGACCCCGGTGCTGATCCGGTCGAGGTGGCCGCGGTTCTGCTGGACGGCCTGGATCTGGTGGTGCTCGATCTGGGCGGCCGCTCTGTCCCGGGTGCCCGGGCTCGTGCGGTGACGGCGAGGGCCCGGCAGAAGGGGTGCACGCTGTTGGTCACCGGAGGCGATTGGTCTGGCGCCCAAGTCCGGCTGGATGCCACCGTCAGCGGTTACGAGGTGGTCGGCGCGGGTGAGGCCGAGCCGGTGCCCGGGTGCGGACGGATCGGCCGGGTGCGGTTGGTCACCCGTGCCCGCGGCCGGATCCCCGGCTTGCCGCGGGTGGCTGCCGTGGGTGGCTAGCGTGTCCCGGGTCCTCGCGCTCTGGTGCATGGATTGGCCTGCCGTGGCGGCGGCTTCGGCGGCCGGCCTGACCGCAACGGATCCGGTCGCGGTGACGCTTGCCAACCGGGTCATCGCCTGTTCGGCCTCGGCGCGGGCCGTCGGGGTGCGGCGTGGCCTGCGGCGCCGGGAGGCCCAGGCCCGATGCCCGCAGTTGTATGTCAGCACTGCAGACCCGGCGCGCGACGCCCGGCATTTCGAGGAGGTGACGGCGGCGGTCGACGAGGTGGTGCCGCGGGCGGAGGTACTGCGGCCGGGCCTGCTGGTGATGCCGGTGCGCGGTGCCGCCCGCTATTTCGGGTCCGAGCATGCCGCGGCGGAACGGTTGGTCGACGCGGTGGCTGCGGCCGGGGCCGAATGCCAGACCGGGATCGCAGACCAGTTGGCCACCGCGGTGTTCGCGGCACGGGCGGGCCGGATCATCGAGCCGGGGGAGGATGCCCGGTTTCTGTCCGGGCTGTCCATCCGGGAACTGGCCACCGAGCCGAGTCTGGCCTCGGCTGGACGTGGCGAGCTCACGGATCTGCTCTGGCGCATGGGTATTCGCAATATCGGTCAGTTCGCCGAGTTGTCGCGCACCGATGTCGCGTCCCGGTTCGGCGCCGACGCGATCGTCGCCCACCGGTTCGCCCGCGGTGAGCAGTCCCGCGGTCCGTCGGGACGTGAGCCGGAACGCGATCTCGATGCGGTGCGCCACTGCGACCCACCGATCGATCGGGTGGACGCGGCGGCCTTCGCCGGCCGATCCCTGGCCGGTGAGCTGCATCGCAGTCTTGAGTCGGCGGGCGTGGGCTGCACCAGGCTGGCCATCCAGGCGGTCACCGCCAACGGGGAAGAGCTGAACCGGGTTTGGCGGTGTGCCGAACCGTTGACCGAGGACGCCACCGCAGACCGGGTGCGCTGGCAGTTGGACGGCTGGCTGACCAAGCGTGCGCTGAGGAACGGTCCCGCTGGGCCCACCGGCCCGATCACCACGCTGCGGTTGCATCCGGTGGAGGTGGTGTCGGCGGGCGCACTCCAGCTTCCGCTGTGGGGGTCTTCCGGCGACGACGACCGACTGCGGGCCCGGCGCGCACTGGTGCGGGTGCAGGGCCTGCTCGGGCCGGAGGCGGTGCAGGTACCGGTGCTCAGCGGGGGCCGCGGACCGGCCGAGCGGATCACCTTCACCGCATTGGGGGACGAACCGGTGCCTGCGGCGGATCCGCACCAGCCATGGCCGGGGCAGCTACCCGAGCCCGCACCGGCTGTCCTGCTCGACGATCCGGTGGAACTGCTTGACGCGGAGGGCAATCCGGTGCGGGTGACCAACCGTGGGCTGTTCTCCGCCGATCCGGTGCACCTGAGATCACCGGAGTCGGCCGCGGTATTGCAGTGGTGGGCCGGGCCCTGGCCGGTGGACGAGCGGTGGTGGGATCCAGGGTCGCCGCGGGCCGGCCGGACCGCGCGGGCGCAGGTGCTACTCGGCAGCAGGGCCGAACCCGGTCCGGCCATGCTGCTGTGTTACCGGCAGCGCCGCTGGTATGTGGAGGGGATCTACGAATAGTTCTCCGGCACCGCAGATCCCGGTCTAGCCGAGCCTCTGCGCGAACGGTCCGACCCGATCGATGAACCGGTCGAAGAACGCTGCCGGGTCGACCTCGATCCCGACATGGGCGTTGAGGTCGCGACCCCACCGTCCGTTCCAGTCCGCCACCGTCATGGCGCGGGTCAGGGTACCGGTCAGCTCGACATCCACGGTGGCCTGCCGGTACCGCACCAGGTCGGGATCCAGGGCCACGGCGGCGGCCAGCGGATCGTGCAGATGAGCCAGATAACCCTCACCCTGGTCGAAGTGGAACTCGAAGTAGAACCGCATCGCATCCTCGAGTACCCGGATCAGCGGGTTGCTCGCGGCCGACGGGGTACCGCGATCGTCGAGGACGCTCATCTGAGCCGACGGGGACCCCGCCGCCACCGCGAGCCGGCTCAGGATCGACGGAGTCATGATCGCGTTCTCGGTGAGGTTGAGCCCCAGGATGATCGGTAGATGGGTGGGCTTGTGCAGACCCCATGCCGCACCCCAGACGGCGAACACCTCGGCCGCGGACTCCGGATCGACACTGATGTTCCATTCCGCGACGGCCGTGGTGTTACCGCGGTAGTCGAACGCACCGCCCATGATCACCAGGCGGCGCAACAGCTTCGGCAGGGCCGGCTCTTTGCGCAGCGCCAGCGCGAGATTGGTGAGTGGTCCGGTGACCAGCCCGATGAGCTCACCGGGGTACGCGTGCGCGGCGCCGACCCAGGCGTCGGCGGTGGTATAGGGCGGGAGCACCGCCCGGCTCGCCGGCAGCTGGGCGTAGCCCAGGCCTGCGGGGCCGTGAGTGTCCTCGGCGGTGCGCAACGGAATGCTCAGCGGGCCGTCGGCGCCCTTGGACACCTCGATACCGGTTATCCCGCACAGTTCAAGCAGGCCCAGATTGTTCTCACATACCTGCTCGACCGGCACATTGCCCGCTGTCGACCCGATGCCCACGACCTCGGCGTCCGCGCTGGCGAACAGGTACGCCAACGCCATCGCGTCATCGACTCCCGTATCCACGTCGGCGAACACCGGCTGCCTCACTGCGCCCGTCACGTCGCTCACCTTATGGCCCGTCGGTTACCAGTGCACCCCTGGAATCAGCCGGACGGCCCGCTTCACCGGCCGGGGCACCCGGGCGGTACGCGCGGCGCGGACCGCGCGCTTGGGGTGGCGCGGCACGGGGGGCGGCGAGTCGAGGGCGGGTTGCGGTGCGGCCTCACCTCGCGCCGCCGCGGAATCCGGGTAGCCCAGGTAGATCTGATGGAGCACTCGCCGCGACAACCGGGGAGTGAAATAGGTGCCCAGGTCGGCCAGGGTGCCGACCGGGGTGTCGATACGGGCCGGCTTCTCCACCAGGCCGCGGATCACCATCGCGGCTGCGTGCTCGGCGGTGATCGGCGGTATCGGATTGAGCCGGCGCGACGGCGCGATCATCGGCGTGCTCACCAGCGGCATATGGATATTGGTGAACGTGATGTGGTCCGACAACGTCTCGGTGCCGACCACTTCGGAGAAGGCGTCCAGCGCCGCCTTGCTCGGCAGGTACGCGCTGTACTTGGGGCTGTTGGCCTGCACTCCCGCGCTGGACACGTTGACCACATGGCCGAAACGTCTTTCGCGCCAATGGGGTAGCAGTGCCAGCACCATGCGGACCGCGCCGAAGTAGTTGACCGCCATCACCCGTTCGTAGTCGTGCAGGCGATCGGTGGAGGCCGACACCGACCGGCGGATGGACCGGCCCGCGTTGTTCACCAGATAGTCGACGTGCCCGAACCTGCCCAGGATGTCCTTGACGGTGTGCTCCACCGACGACGAATCGGTGACATCACAGGTGAAGGCGTGGGCCTGACCGCCTGCGGCACGGATCTCGGCGACCAGGTCGTCGAGCGCGTCGGCGCTGCGGGCCAAGGCGAACACCGTCGCCCCGCGCTGGGCCACGGCGACGGCCGAGGCGCGCCCGATACCGCTGGAGGCCCCGGTGATGATGACGTGCCGACCGACCAACGGGCCGTCCGGGTCATCGCGTCGGGCCCGGTCCGGGTCCAGGTGTTCGGCCCAGTACCGCCACAGCTTCGGAGCGTAGGAGGCGAACTCGGGCACCTCGATCCCGGTGCCGCGCAACGCCTCTTCGGTCCGGTCCGCGGTGAAGGTGGGCGCCAGGTCGACGACGCCGAGGATCTCGGCGGGGATGCCGAGCTGGGTGGCCGCCATATCGCGCAGCACCTTGGCCCGCCCGGTGGCCTTGAGCACCGGTGTCACCGTCGCCGTCGGCAGGGATCCGCGCAGCGGCGGCAAACCTGCTTCCTTGGCCACGCCGCGGTAGATCCCGCGCAGGCCAATGGTTTTCGGTGCGGTCAAGTGGAAGGTCTGCCCGTCGCGCCCGGGGCTGTGCAGTAGCGAAACGATCGCTGAGACCACGTAGTCGACCGGCACGATGTTGGTGCGGCCCGTATCGGGCAGCACCATCGGGGTGAAGCGGGGGAGCACGGCCAGCTTCGCGAGAATCCCGAAGAAGTAGTACGGCCCGTCGACCTTGTCCATCTCGCCGGTGCGGGAGTCGCCGACGACCACTGCGGGCCGGTAGATCCGGTGCCGCAGCCCGCTGCCGCGGACCAGTTGTTCGGCCTCGAACTTGGTCTGGTGGTACGGCGTCGGAAGGTTCTGGGCGACGTCGAAATCGTCCTCGGTATAGACGCCTGGATAGCTGCCGGCCACCGCGATCGACGACACGTGATGCAGGGTGGCGTCCAGGCGGCGGGTCAGCTCGATGACGGCGTTGGTGCCGTCGACGTTGGCGGCACGCTGCGCCGCCTCGGGAGCGGTGATGTCGTAGATCGCCGCGCAATGCACCACGTGATCGATATCCCCGAGTTCGGCGATCGCGTCCTCGCTGAGGCCGAGGCCGGCTTCTGCCAGGTCTCCCACCAGCGGTTTCGCCCGGGGTCCCCAGGTCTGCGCGAGCTGCTCGAACCGGCCGAGCGATTCCCGTCGCACCAGCACCCACACTTGCGCGTCGTCGCGGTCATGCACGAGCTGGGACACGATGCGGCGGCCGATAAACCCAGTACCGCCGGTAACGACATAATTCATGCGGTCATGGTCGTCCTCAGGGCGCCGGACGTCAACTAGCGATTCTCAGGCATACACGCCATCGCCATCGCACTCGCCCGAATTGGCGACTACCTGGGTGGCCGGGTTGGGTCTCCGCCTCACCTATGACGGAGACTCCAGCCTTGGCGTCCTCAGCGCCAGCCGTCCACCGCTGACCGGCGGCGAATGAGTCACTCATCCCATCCCGGCGATGTGAGTTGCGCCTAAGTCCTTCACCAACTCATCGGTGGATCGCGTGTCTGGGTTCGGTCGATGAGGGTGTGTAGCAAATGCGGCTTTCTCGGTTTCGCTGCCTCCCGGTGGGTGAGTGTGCCGGCAGCGACTTTGTCGATCGGGGTGTTCTAGTCGGGCTTCAGCTATTTCAGCTCTGGCGAATGGCCGCGTTGGGCGACAATGCCGTTGCGTGAGATCGCTGTGGCGTTCAGCTAGCTCGGTGCCAGCTGTCGGCTGGCTGTGGAATTGTCGACTTAGTCACCGCCGGGCTGGGTCATGGCGGAGCCCGGCAAAGATCTGCTAACTTCGGGTTGACGCGTCAGTCGGCATATGCGATGGTCGGTACAGAGTGTGCGTCAGGGTGAAACACCGGGGGGGTGTTCAGCCGCGGGATGGCTGAACACGGGTTGGGGGTCTATCCATGATGACGAATACCGTGCTCTGTGATGCGCAGGTGACACCCGACGGTGCTGTCGTGGTGATCGAGGACGTCGGCGCTCGTGGCGTGCCGGGGATCTATGCGCACGAGGTGATGGGCTGTGTCGTGACTCCGCCCCGACCTGTGCATGCAATCTGGGTGCACGCCATGAGCATGTTCGACGGTGAGCTTCTCGGTCACCAGGTTCGGGTGCGGGTCCTGGTCGGCACCGACACCCGAGGACTTGGAAGGCCGGTGTACCAAGGCGAGTTAACCGTTGCCAGTGGGGTTTTGGCGATCGGTGAGGCCCGAAACCCGGATCGCCAGCTGTTGTTTGGAATTCCCACCACACTGCGGGTCACGGTGCTGGTGGAGACTGCCGACGAGGTGATCCACTTCAGCGATCCGCCGGCGGACTACCCGGTCTCGGGTCCCACCGATGTCACTGTCCTCATCGAGGACAACCCCGGCTTCACCCACGCGGTGAGCAACACCGTCCTGCGCCGGCGGTGGTGGCTTCGATGGCCGGCGATTCGCCGCAAGCTTCACCGCAGCTCCCGGCCATCGGTGCCCCTTCGACGAAAGGACCGCTGTGCGCATTCAGGTTTCACCGCTGTGTGTACGGCCGATGTTCCAGGGGGCCGGGCTGTACCGGGCACCGAGATCCCGAAAGGCCCTGCTGCGGCAGCGAGATGAGCGCCGTTGTCTGGCGCATTGTCGTTGTTCTCGCGTGGGTGGCAGCGCTGATAGCGTTCGCCGCCGCCGTGTTACGGGCTCACGAGGGCGAGGCCGCCCACAGTGGGCCGTGGGGGCCATCGTTGGTGATGACGAAAAGTGTTGTTACACCGACACTTTTAGCATCCGTAGAGCACATCGATTGGGGATGAGGACGCTGCACGGGGGTATCAGTGGATAGCGTGGTGCGCCGTGCAGCCATTTTTCATGGGGTGGGTACCGAAGCGGTCGACGCACTCGCTGGTCAGCTCATGCCGATCGACTTCGATCCGGGCACAGTGATCTTCGCCAAGGGCGACAGCGGGGACCGGCTGTACATCATTGCCTCGGGCAAAGTGAAGATCAGCGACGCCACCACCAGCGATCGAGAAAGCATCCTCGCGGTCATGGGGCCCTCGGACATGTTCGGTGAACTCGCCTTGTTCGATCCTGGTCCACGCACCTCCACGGCCACCGCGATCACTGACGTCCTCACTGTGTCGATGGACCGGGCGGTCCTGCGCAGCTGGATCAGTGGTCGGCCGGAAATCTCCGAGCAACTGCTGCGTGTCCTGGCCCGGCGACTACGCCGAACCAACGACGCCATCATGGACCAGATCTTCACCGACGTCGCAGGTCGTGTCGCCAAACAGCTTCTGCATCTGGCGCGGCAGTTCGGCACGCAACAGGGCTCGGTGCTGCGGGTCCATCACGGTCTGCGGCAAACCGAACTAGCCCAGCTGGTCGGCGCGTCCAGGGAAACGGTCAACAAGACCTTGGCCGACTTCGCGGTCCGGGGCTGGATCCTGTTGGACTCCAGCGGCCTGACCATCCTCGATACCCAGCGACTCGTTGCACGAGCGGCAAAGTAGTCCATGCCATCAACGCAACCGGTGAACCTGGTCAAAGACGAGCTCAGTTCCGTAGCGGTGGCAAGGGCACATGCCCGCAAGGCTGAGGTCGCGGCGATGCTACGGCTGGCCGGTGGGCTTGCCATCATTGGCCACAAGGTCGTCGTCGACGCCGAACTCGATCATCTCCCGAGTGCCCAACGCCTGGTCAGCGCTGTCCATACCCTTTACGGCTCCATACCGGCGCTGCACACCATGCGAAAC
This sequence comes from Mycobacterium hackensackense, assembly GCF_025822555.1. NCBI lineage: Bacteria > Bacillati > Actinomycetota > Actinomycetes > Mycobacteriales > Mycobacteriaceae > Mycobacterium > Mycobacterium hackensackense. Next base: position 1,181,295 of record NZ_JACKUC010000029.1, on the reverse strand, counting down.
AGCACGCGCAGCAGCGACCACTACCTACTGCGCGTCACCCACGCCGAGAACCTCGCCCGGCAGACCGGGCTCATCGACCACCGAGGCCGACCCATCAGCGGAATGCCCCCGTGGATCATCCGTGGTACCCGCGACGAGGTCGAAGCGGCCTGGCGCGGAGCGATTCTCGCTACCGGGCGGCTGTCGTTGACCGGGCATCGCCAAGGGCTCACCGTGTCCAGCCCGGGCCCGGAAGCGGCGCTGGCACTGGTCGGCTTGGCGCGCCGGCTCGGGGTCACTGCGCAGCGACGCGAAGACCGCGGGCGCGACTGTATCGTCGTGCGCGGCGACGACGCCGTGACCACGCTGTTGGCGCAAATCGGAGCACCACAGACAAGCGCCCAATGGTCGCATCGGCGCCACCATCGGCTCGCATCCCAGACCGGAACCGGACGAAGCCCCACCTTTGAGTCGGCGAACACCAGGCGCGCGGCCGCGGCGGCAGCCGAGTCCACAGCACGTGTGCAGCGAGCGATGCACATCCTGGGTGACACCGCACCCGAACATCTCAAAGAGGTCGCAGCGCTACGCCTGGCCAATCCCGACCTGACGTTGACCGAATTGGGTGGCCGCGCCGAGCCACCGATGACCAAAGACACTGTTGCAGGCCGAATTCGACGACTACTGAACCTGGCCGATCGCACTGCCGCACGAGCCGGGATCCCCGACACCGGTGCATCGACCTTCGGCATCCTGCCGGGGTGACGCTTGCGTTCGGCGTTGAAACGGCGGTCACGGAACTATATGGACCGTTCGACGTCTGCCGGTGAAACCACCACACCACACTCAGCGGCCGACAACCCGTCAACCGCGTACCTGACCTGTCAGGTCAGTACAGCCGGCGCTCGGTGCGCCATCGCGCCGGCCCGATGCGGGCTCATTAGGATACGACGCGAATCTGAGACAGATTCCATATGAAATCTCGTGCGACACCCCCGAATCGCAGCAGGTCAGCACTCCGTCATATGACAGTGGATCTGAGGATCTACATCAACTAGCGTTCCGACACGAGCTCGTCACACCGCCTCGCCGGACGAAAAAGGGAGACCCCGCCATGCCGATCGATCCGAGTGCCGTCGGCGCCACAACCGATCCCCAGGACTTCACCTGGACCGACCGCGACACCCTGCTCTACGCACTCGGCGTAGGCGCCGGTGTCGACGATCTGGCCTTCACCACCGAGAACAGTCACGACATCGAACAGCAGGTGCTGCCCACCTTCGCGATCATCGCCTGCTCACCGTTCGCGGCGGCGCTCAAGATCGGCAGCTTCAACTTCGGCATGCTGCTGCACGGGTCCCAGGAAATCCGGCTGCACAAGCCGCTGCCCCCGGCCGGACGGCTGCGTGTGCACTCCGAGGTCGCCGACATCCAGGACAAGGGTGAGGGCAAGAACGCCGTGGTGATGCTCAAGGGCTACGGCGCCGACCCAGATACCGGCGAGGTCGTGGTGGAAACCCTGACCACGGTGGTGATCCGCGGCGAAGGCGGATTCGGCGGGCAGCCCGGCCTGCGACCAACCGCCCCCGAGTTCCCCGACCGGGCACCCGATGCGACAGTGGTCCTGCCCACCCGCGAGGACCAGGCGCTGCTGTACCGGCTCTCCGGCGATCGCAACCCGCTGCACAGCGACCCCTGGTTCGCCCAGACCCTGGCCGGCTTTCCCAAGCCGATCCTGCACGGGCTGTGCACCTACGGGGTGGCCGGCCGTGCGCTGGTCGCTGAACTCGGTGGCGGTGACGCGACGAAGGTCCACGCGGTGGCCGCCCGCTTCAGCTCGCCGGTCTTCCCCGGTGAGACACTGACCACCTCGATCTGGCGCACCGGCGACGGCCGGGCGGTGTTCCGTACCGAGGCCGCCGCACCGGACGGATCCGGTGCGCGGGTGGTCCTGGACGACGGGGTCGCCGAGTACTCGAGCCGATGAGACTGGTTGTCGGATATCTGGCCACCCCCGGTGGCGCCGATGCGCTGGCACTCGGGGTCCGGTTCGCGCGGACTCTGGGTGCCGAGATCGAGTTGTGCGTCGTGCTGCCGCCGGACCGGATGGTGCCCGCACTGGTGAATGCCGGTGGCTACGAACAGGAGCTGTCCCGGCAGGCGCAGGAATGGCTCGCCGAGGCGATGGCCGGTGTTCCTGCCGATGTCGTGGTGAACCCGCACGTGAGCTTCAGCGATTCGTTCGCCGACGGGCTGATCCGTGAGGCGCTGCGACTGGATGCCGTGGCCATCGTGGTGGGTGGCGCCGGCGGCGGCCTGGCCGGAAGGTTGTCACTGGGCTCGGTGGTCAACGAACTGCTGCATTCGGCACCCGTTCCGGTGGCCGTGGCGCCCAGGGGAATTCGACTCTCCGGCGTCGAACGGGTCCGTGAGGTCACCTGCGCACTCGGCGAGCGCGCCGGCGCCGACGTGCTGCTGGACACGGCGGTGGCGGCCAGCCGGGCCGCGGGCACGCCGCTGCGACTGGTCTCCTTGGTGGCGCTGGACCCGATGCTGGGTGGGCTGCGCAGCGATCCGGACGCGGTGCGTGAACACGCCCTGACACATGGGCGCCTGGTGCTGGACGCCGCCAAAGAATCTCTGCCGAAGGATTTTCCGGTGACGGCGACGGTGACCGATGGTTCGACCGTGGAAGACGCAGTGAACAAGCTGCCCTGGCGCGACGGCGATCTCATCATGGTCGGGTCCAGCCGACTGGCCGCGCCGCGCAAGCTCTTCCTCGGATCGACCGCGGCCAAGATACTGCGCGTCGTCGAAGTCCCGATCGTCGTGGTTCCCCGAACCCCGTACCGGGACGGGGACGGTATGAGTACGGAGGTCGTCGGACGGGCGCCGTAACGCTAGTTGGTGCTCGGCGGCGGCTGGGGTTCGAAGGGGTGGTACCACCACCATTGGGCGCGTTCCCCGGTCGGTCCGGGGTTGGGCGGGACCGCGGGTGCCGGTGTGGTGGGTGGGCGGGCCAAGGCTCCGCCGTCGAGTTTTCGGCCGTCGGTGTCGGTGACGGCCAGCCGGTCCGCGGGTCCGGTGAGGGTGAGGCCGCCGCGGTGATGCATGCGGTGGTGATAGGGGCAGAGCAAGACCAGGTTGGACAGTTCGGTGGGGCCGCCGTCTTCCCAATGCTGGAGGTGGTGGGCGTGCAGTCCGCGGGTGGCACTGCAGCCGGGGATCACGCAGCAGTGGTCGCGGTGCTCGAGGGCGCGGCGCAGGCGGCGGCTGATGGTGCGGGTGGTCCGGCCGGAGCCGATCGGTTGGCCGTGGCGTTCGAACCACACCTCGCAGGTGGTATCGCAGAGCACATACTGGCGTTCGTCCTCGGAGAGGATCGGACCCAGGTGTAGCGCGGCTGCGGGCTTGTCGATATCGAGGTGCACGACCACGGTGGTGTGCTGGCCGTGCGGGCGGCGGGCCACGTCGGTGTCCCAGCCGGCCTCGACCAGGCTCATGAAGGCGTCCACGCGCGTCGGGAACGGGCTGCTGTCCCCGCTGTCTTCGGTGTCGGTGGGGTGTTCGGCGATCAGCGCGTCGTGGTGGGACTGCAGCGCGGCATCGAATTTCGCGGCGTCCAGCCGCGGGAGCCGGATCCGGTAAGTCGTATAGGTGTCGTCGGGGCTGCTGGTCTTGGTGAACTCGCGGCGCGGCTCGGACGGTGTCTCAGGATCAGGGTGCGGTTCCATGGGGCTGCTGGTCTTGGTGAACTCGCGGCGCGGCTCGGACGGTGTCTCAGGATCAGGGTGCGGTTCCATCTTGATTGCGGTACGCAACTGGCTGACGGTGGCCACCGCAGCGAGTTCGGCGTAGTGCGCATCGGAGCCTTCGGCGGCGCGTTCGGCGATGACCCCGACCTGATCCAGCGACAACCGGCCTTCGCGCAGGGCTTCGGTGCAGCGCGGGAACTCCTGCAGCCGCCGTGCGATCGCGACGACGGTCTCGGCGTTGCGGGGTGCGACCCCGGTCTTCCACGCCACCAACGACGACATGGAGCGGACGCCGGTCAAACCGGCGAGCTCCTCGCGCTCCAGTTCGGCCACGATCTGCACCAGGCGCCCGTCGATCGCGTTGCGCTGCCCGCACAACTCGGCGATCTCGTCGAACAACACCTCTTGCGGTACCGGACATAACCCCAATTCTCGCAGAGGGGTACGACAAGTTCTGACCTCCGCGACGGGTCGGCCCAAACCCGACTGGTCATCGAACAAATGTTCGATTACTCTGGGTCGGGTGGGCTGGCACAACGGACCGCCGACCTGGTCGGAGATGGAGCGGGTACTCTCTGGCCGATTTCCTCGGCCTGCCGAGGGTGGCGGGCCCCGCCGGATAGAGGCCCCGCCGGGTGACGGCGGGGACAGCCCCGGCTGGTCGCGCAAGCGCGGTGCCTACCGTCCTGCGGATTTCGAACGGGCCCGGTCCAAGGTCCCGTACGCCGAACTGCACACGCATTCGGCATACAGCTTCCTGGACGGGGCCAGCACGCCGGAGGAACTCGTCGAGGAAGCGGCCCGGCTTGATCTGCGGGCCATCGCGCTGACCGACCACGACGGGCTCTACGGGGTGGTGCGGTTCGCCGAGGCCGCCCGCGAGCTCAACGTGGCCACGGTGTTCGGGGCTGAACTGTCACTGGGTAACGTGGCCCGCACCGAGGATCCCGATCCGCCCGGGCCGCACCTGCTGGTGCTGGCAAGGGGGCCGGAGGGATACCGGCGACTGTCCCGCCAGCTGGCCGCCGCGCATCTGGCCGGTGGGGAGAAGGGTAAGCCGCGCTACGACTTCGACGCGCTCACCGAGGCCGCGGGTGGGCACTGGCACATCCTCACGGGCTGCCGCAAAGGGCATGTCCGCCAAGCGTTGTCCGGCGGGGGCCCGGACGCGGCCGCGCGCGCGTTGGCCGACCTGGTGGACCGGTTCGGACGCGATCGGGTCAGCATCGAGCTGAGTCACCACGGTCATCCGCGCGATCACGAGCGCAATGCCGCGCTGGCCGCATTGGCGCCGCGGTTCGGGGTGGGCGTGGTGGCCACCACCGGTGCGCATTTCGCCGAGCCGTCCCGTGGTCGACTGGCCATGGCGATGGCAGCCATCCGGGCGCGCCACTCACTGGACTCCGCGGCCGGCTGGCTGGCCCCGCTGGGTGGGGCACATCTGCGCTCGGGAGAGGAGATGACGCGGCTGTTCGGTCCCGATATCGTCTCGGCGGCAGCGGATCTCGGCGAGCAGTGCACCTTCGAGCTGAGACTCATCGCACCCCGGCTGCCCCCGTTCGCGGTGCCGGACGGGCACACCGAGAACAGCTGGCTGCGCCACCTCGTCGACGCCGGCGCCGCTGAACGCTACGGGTCACCGCAGCAGGCGCCCAAAGCCTATGCGCAGATCGAGCACGAACTGAAGATCATCGAGCAGTTGAACTTCCCGGGCTATTTCCTTGTGGTGCACGACATCACCCGGTTCTGCCGGGAGAACGGCATCCTGTGTCAGGGCAGGGGATCGGCGGCCAACTCGGCGGTCTGCTACGCCCTCAAGGTCACCAATGTCGACCCCGTCAGAAACGAGTTGCTGTTCGAGCGGTTCCTGTCCCCGGCCCGGGATGGCCCACCCGATATCGATATCGACATCGAATCGGACCTGCGCGAGAACGCCATCCAATACGTCTACCAACGATACGGGCGGGACTACGCCGCGCAGGTCGCCAATGTCATCACCTACCGGGGACGCAGTGCGATCCGGGATATGGCGCGTGCCCTGGGTTTCTCGCAAGGGCAGCAGGACGCGTGGAGCAAGCAGATCAGCCGGTGGAACGGACTCGCCGACTCACCTGATGTAGAGGACATCCCCGCCCAGGTGGTGGACCTGGCCACGCAGATCTCCAACCTGCCCCGTCATATGGGTATTCACTCCGGCGGCATGGTGATCTGCGACCGTCCGATCGCCGACGTGTGCCCGGTGGAATGGGCCAGGATGGAAAACCGCAGCGTGCTGCAGTGGGATAAAGATGACTGCGCGGCAATAGGTTTGGTGAAGTTCGACATGCTCGGGCTCGGTATGCTCTCGGCCCTGCACTACGCCATCGACCTGGCGGCCGAACACAAGGGGCTCAAGGTCGACCTGGCGCAGCTGGATCTCTCCGAGCCCGCGGTGTACGAGATGTTGCAGCGCGCCGATTCGGTCGGGGTGTTCCAGGTGGAGTCGCGGGCGCAGATGGCGACCCTGCCGCGGCTGAAGCCCCGCGAGTTCTACGACCTGGTGGTGGAGGTGGCGCTGATCCGTCCCGGCCCGATCCAGGGCGGGTCGGTGCATCCTTACATCCGGCGGCGCAACGAACTGGAGGAGGTCACCTACGACCACCCGTCGATGGAACCGGCGCTGAAAAAGACGCTGGGGGTGCCGCTCTTCCAGGAGCAGCTCATGCAGTTGGCGGTCGACTGCGCCGGGTTCAGTGCCGCCGAGGCCGACGAGCTGCGCCGCGCCATGGGCTCCAAACGCTCCACCGAGCGGATGCGCCGGCTCCGCAGACGGTTCTACGACGGGATGCGGGACAAGCACGGCATCACCGGGGATATCGCCGACCGCATCTACGACAAGCTGGAGGCCTTCGCCAATTTCGGTTTCCCGGAAAGTCATTCGCTGAGTTTCGCGTCGCTGGTGTTCTATTCGTCCTGGTTCAAACTGCATCATCCCGCGGTGTTCTGCGCGGCCCTGCTGCGAGCCCAGCCGATGGGGTTCTACTCACCCCAATCGCTGGTGGCCGACGCCCGCAGGCACGGTGTCGCCGTGCACGGTGCGTGCGTCAATGCCAGCAGTCCGCATGCCACCTGCGAGAACGAGGGATCGGACGTGCGGCTCGGGCTCGGCGCCGTCCGGCATATCGGCGACGGGCTGGCGCAGCGCATCGTCGACGAGCGCGAGGCGCACGGACCGTTCGCCTCGCTGTTGGATCTGACTGCACGGGTGCAGCTGTCGGTCCCGCAGACCGAGGCGCTGGCCACCGCCGGTGCACTGGACTGTTTCGGGATCTCCCGCCGCGAGGCGTTGTGGTCGGCGGGAGCGGCCGCGACGCAACGCCCGGACCGGCTCCCCGGGGTGGGGGCCTCATCGCGTATCCCGTCGCTGCCCGGGATGACGGAACTGGAACTCACCGCGGCCGATGTATGGGCGACCGGGGTGTCCCCGGAGCGCTATCCCACCCAGTTCCTGCGGGAGAACTTCGACGAGCTCGGGGTGGTCCCCGCGGGCAGGCTGCTGGAGGTGCCCGACGGGACCCGCATCCTGGTGGCGGGTGCGGTGACGCACCGGCAGCGGCCGGCCACGGCGGCGGGGGTGACGTTCATGAACCTGGAGGACGAGACCGGCATGGTCAACGTGCTGTGCTCGCCCGGGGTGTGGTCCCGGCATCGCAAGCTGGCACAGACCGCGTCGGCGCTGATCATCCGGGGCATCGTGCAGAACGCGAGCGGGGCGGTCACCGTGGTGGCCGACCGGATGGCGCCGGTGGACCTGCGGGTGGGGTCGCGGTCCCGCGATTTCCGCTGACCGGTCGCTTCCCCCGATCGGGGGACACGCAGTTCACCCGGTGCATCCACCGGTCACCCGACAGATCTCGGGCGTGAACCGGGGCATTCTTGTCTCAACGGCGAAACAAGCCGACAAGACATACCAAAGCCTCACTCACGCAAAGGATTACGAACATGATCAAGACCCTCGGACTCAGCATCGTCACCGCCGGCATCCTGGGCGCCGGCGCCCTCGGCCTGGCCGGCACCGCCGCCGCGGCCACCACGACCACCGCCCCGAGCGGGCCGGGCTACTCCTACAGCCCCGACACCTACGCCCACCCGGCCCCGACCGCCATGCCCGGCTGGCACAACAACCACGGCCCGGCCCGGATCGCGCACCTGCAGAACCGCTGATCAACCACCGAACGCCTCTTCCCGGACGGGGAAGAGGCGTTCGGTGTGTCAGCCCTCGGTCGGGGTGGTCCACACCTTGTCGATGCCGATCTTGATGCGGGTGCTGTACCCGGACATCGCCTCGGTCAGCCCGAACTGTGCGGCGGCCGCCTCGTACTTGGCCCAGTACGGCGCGTCCTCGCGACCGTCGACCCCGTCGGCATCGATCCGGGCGGCGCCACCGATCACGACGATTCCGCCGCCGTGGCCGTCGGAGTCGAGGTTCAGGCTGACCTGCGGGTGGTTGCGGATGTGACGGACCTTGGCCGCACTCGGCGTGGTGTAGATGACGATGTCGGTTCCATCGAAGTAGAACCACACCAGTTTGGGTACCGGCTGGCCGGATTTGGCGACGGTGGTGAGCCAGCCGTAGTCGTCGGTTCTCAGCCGGTCTGCGATATCCGATGTCAATTCAGTGGTCATGGACGCGAATGTAGTCTCGCGGTATGACACTCAACCTGTCCGCGGAAGAAGTCCTCACCACCACGCGTTCGGTGCGCAAGCGTCTCGATTTCGACAAACCGGTGTCCCGCGAGGTGCTGCTCGAATGCCTGGATGTGGCGTTACAAGCACCGACAGGTTCCAATGCCCAAGGCTGGCAATGGGTTTTCGTCGAGGACGAGGCCAAGAAGAAGGCCATCGCCGACATCTACCGCACCAACGCCACCCCGTACCTGGCCTCGCCCAAGGATTCCTTCGGTGACGCCCGCGATGAGCAGATCGACGCGGTGCGGTCCTCGGCGAGCTACCTGAACGAGAACATGGAAAAGGCCCCGGTGCTGTTGATCCCGGTCCTGGAGGGCCGGCCCGACGGTGCGCCCGCCGGATTGAGCGCCTCGTTCTGGGGGTCGCTGCTGCCCGCGGTGTGGAGTTTCATGCTCGCGTTGCGCGCCCGCGGGCTGGGTTCGGCGTGGACGACACTGCACCTGCTCGGTGACGGGGAGAAGCAAGCCGCCGAACTGCTCGGTATCCCGTTCGAGAAGTACTCGCAGGCCGGCCTGTTCCCGATCGCCTACACCAAGGGCACCGATTTCAAGAAGGCCAAGCGGCTGCCGGCGGAGCAGTTCGCGCACTGGGACACCTGGTAACGGTCACACCGCGCCGTCGAACCCGTGCTGGCGCCACGCCTCGTACGCCGCCACCGCGGCCGCGTTCGACAGATTCAGTGAGCGCCGGCCGTCCAGCATGGGGATACGCACCCGGGCGGTGATATGCGGATCGGCCAGCGTCTGGGCGTCCAGGCCAGTCGGCTCCGGGCCGAACATCAACACATCGCCGGGCTGATAGGACACCTCGGCGAAGGACGTGTCGGCGTGCGCGGTGAACGCGTACACCGAGGCCGGCATCAACGCTGCCCACGCCGAGGCCAGGTCGGCATGCACCGTGACCGACGCCAGGTCGTGGTAGTCCAACCCGGCCCGGCGCAGCTTCGGCTCGGACAGATCGAAGCCGAGCGGCTCGACCAGGTGCAGTTCGCACCCCGTCGCCGCCACCATCCGGATCGCGTTTCCGGTGTTCGGCGCGATCCGGGGTGAGTAGAACAGCACGCGGAACATCCGACGATGATGTCATCCGCGCTATCACACAACCGAGCAACATCTCGGTCACGAACTGTGCGCGTTACCTGTGAACTGTAGAAAGCGCTGCATACGGCTGTCATACTCGAAAAATTGCGACAGGCGTGCCACGCCGGCCCCTGTGCGGGCAAACGCAGCAGGAAGCCGATGAGCGACGAATTCACCCACGCCACAGCGCAAGACGCGGCGCCTCCGGTCCGTAGGCCGTCGCGCTGGGCGCTGAGCAACTGGCCCGTCGGCTGGAAAGTGCTTGCCATCGCCCTGGTTCCGCTCGTGCTCGCCGGCGTTCTCGGTGGCCTGCGGATCTACTCCGGATTCAGCACCGCCGCCGAGTTGCGGCGCGCCGCCGACCGCGCCGAACTGGTGCCCGCCATCACCGACTACATGGCCGCGTTGGATTCCGCGCTGCTGGCCACCTCCACGGGAGCCGACGCGCAGCAGGCAGTGAGTGCGTTCGACTCGCGCCGTAAGGCCCTGGCGGACAAGCTCACCGGCACCGACGCGGTGCCCGACGTCGTCAAAGGCGTCGATGCGATTCTGCAGGGTGGTCGACAACTGCTCGACGGGGTGAGCTCCAACAGCATCGGCCTGCGCGACCGGATCACCACCTACGCCCCCATCCTGTTGACCGCGGAGGACGCGATCAACGGCTCGGTGCGGGTGGAGGACGAGAAGATCCGTGCCGAGACTCTGGGCTTGTCCCGGGCCGTCGGGGCGCGTGGGCAGATGATGATGCAGCAGCTGCTGGTCAATGGTGGTGCTGAGCTGCCCGAGCCGGAACTGCGCACCTCGATGATCACCCTGGCCGGTACCGAACCGTCGACACTGTTCGGGATGAGCCAGGTGCTCGGTGTCGGGTCGGCGGAAGCGCAGAAGCTGCAGGAGCAGATGGTCCGCCGGATGGGCATGATGTCCGACCCGGCTGCGGTACTGGCGAACAACCCCGACCTCGCCCAGTCGATCCAGGTCACCAACGAGATCGCCGGCAAGATCATCGCCGACACCTCGGCGTCGGTGACCGCCGCGGTGGAGAGCCAGGCCGCCAAGCAGCGCACCACCGCCATCCGGGACGCGATCGTCGTCGTCGGCGCCATCCTGGTTGCCCTGGCGGTGGTGGCCCTGGCCGCGCGTTCGTTGGTCCGGCCCTTGCGCCGGCTGCGTGACGGCGCGCTCAAGGTTGCGCACAAGGACCTGGCCCGCGAGTTGGAGCAGGTGCGCTCCGGTGGTGATCCCGGTCCGATCCGCCCGCTGCCCGTGCACACCACCGAGGAGATCGGCCAGGTCGCGCACGCGGTCGACGAGTTGCACGAACAGGCCGTCCTGCTGGCGGGCGAGCAGGCCAGGCTGCAGCTTCAGGTCAGCGACATGTTCGAGACGCTGTCGCGGCGAAGCCGGTCGCTGGTGGATCAGCAGCTCGCCCTGATCGACCAACTCGAACGCGATGAGGCCGACCCGCAACGGTTGCAGAGCCTGTTCCGGCTGGATCATCTCGCCGCGCGGATGCGCCGCAACGGCGCGAACCTGTTGGTGCTGTCGGGCACCAAGGTGTCCCGCGAGCAGTCCGGTCCGGTGCCGCTGGCAGCGGTGGTGCACGCCGCGGCCTCCGAGGTCGAGGACTACACCAGGGTGGTCACCGGATCCGTACCCGACAGCGAGATCAGTGGCGCGGTGGCCGCGGATCTGGTGCACGTCCTGGCCGAGTTGATGGACAACGCACTGCGGTACTCGCCGCCCAGCACCACGGTGTGGGTGTCGGCCGTCCACACCGGCGACGGTGCGCTCGTCATCGAGGTCGGCGACGAGGGGCTGGGGATGACCGAGGCCGATCTCCGTGTCGCCAACATCCGGCTGCAGTCCGGGGGTGAGATCAACCCGTACACCGCGCGGCATATGGGGCACTTCGTCATCGGGCGCCTTGCGGTGACCCACGGCTTGGTGGTGCGGTTGCGCAGCACCGAGGCCGGGAATCCGGCATCGGGTACCACCGCCGGTGTGTATGTGCCGCAAGCCCTGCTTGCCGGCGATTTCGCCACCGCCCCATTCGCCGATTTCGTCCCGGCGCCGGTGACCTCGGTGGCGCCGCCGGTGTTCGACCGGCCCCTCGCGGCACCCGAACCTGAACCCGCCGAAGAAGAGCAGAGTTTCCTTCTCCCGCAACGTCATCCAGGGGCCAGCGGGATCGCGGGCGGCTCCCCGGACGCCGAGCCGGAGGTCCGGCCGGTCGACCAGCCCACCGACACCTCGGCGTTCTTCGCCGCCCGGGCGCAGGTGCGCGACGACCCGCCCGCGGCACCGGCGCACGGTGAATCCGGCAGCGGCTCCGAGGACGCCATCTATCAGAAGATGTTGTCGGAATGGCTGGTCGATCCGACCGATCTGGGGCCGAGCGCCGACCTGGACTGGAAGTCGGTGTGGGACAACGGCTGGTCCGCCGCCGCAGCAGCCGAGGACGCACCGGTCACCGAGCACACCCCCGACGGTCTCCCGATGCGCCGGCCCGGTGCCCGGTTGGTGCCCGGGACGGGTCAGGCGGCCGACACCGGGACCCCGGTAGCATCTGACTCTGCCGACCACGAGTTCGACACCGGACCGCTGCCGGACCCGGCCGCCGTACGGGCCAGTCTGAGCAGCCACTTCGGCGGTGTGCACGCGGGCCGCACCCATGTCCGCGACGGCGAACATCCCGTCGCTTCGCTCGCCCCCGGCGAATATCCCGTCGCTTCGCTCGCCCCCGTGGAGGAACCCGAATGACGACGACCCGTGAGTCTCTCGACTGGCTGGTCTCCAAGTTCGCCCACGAGGTGTCCGGGGTGACGCACGCCGTGCTGGTATCCGCCGACGGCCTGCTGATGGCGGCCAGCGAGCACATGCCGATCGAGCGCGCCGACCAGCTGGCCGCGGTGGCATCCGGGCTGGCCAGCCTGTCGACCGGGGCCGCGCAGCTGTTCGAGGGTGGCCACGTCATGCAGTCGATCGTGGAGATGGAGAACGGTTACCTGCTGCTGATGCGGGTCGGCGACGGGTCCAACCTCGCTACGCTGGCCACCCGGTCCTGCGATATCGGGCAGATCGGCTACGAGATGGCCATCCTCGTCGAACGCGTCGGCACCGTCGTCCAATCGGCCCGGCGAGCCGGCCGGCCTTCGTAAGCCACGCTCGTGGACGAGTGGGAATCGGACGTCGGCGAACCCAACCTGGTACGGCCGTACACGCTGACCGCCGGGCGCACCGAGTCCGCCGTCCACCTGCCGTGGGAGGCGCCGATCCGTACCCTGGATTTCGGCCCGGCGCCGCGTTGGCCCGGCAATGACGTCCGCGCGCGGATACTGGAACTCGGCAGGGATGGTCCGTCCGTCGCGGAGATCGCCGCTCGTCTATCGTTGCCGCTCGGTGTGGCGCGTGTCCTGATCGGAGATCTCGTCACGCAGGGGTATCTGAGAGTGCACGCGACTCTCGGTGACTCGGCATCGGCCGATGAACGACGCGAACTGATCGGAAGGACTCTGCGTGGCCTACGGGCTCTTTGAAGGCGGCACCGCACATCCTCCGCTGTCGTCGCGCAAGCGCTCCTCTTCCTCCACCAAGATCGTCATCTCCGGCGGTTTCGGCGCGGGCAAGACGACGTTCGTCGGCGCGGTCTCGGAGATCATGCCGCTGCGCACCGAGGCGCTGGTGACCAACGCGTCGGCCGGTGTCGACGGGCTGGAGGCCACCCCGAACAAGAGCACCACCACGGTGGCCATGGACTTCGGCCGCATCACCCTGGCCGAGGATCTGGTGCTGTACCTGTTCGGCACACCGGGCCAGCGGCGATTCTGGTTCATGTGGGACGACCTGGTGCGCGGGGCCATCGGTGCGGTGATCCTGGTCGACGTGCGCCGGCTGCAGGACAGTTTCGCCGCGGTGGATTTCTTCGAGGCGCGCAAGCTTCCCTTCATCATCGCGGTGAACGAGTTCGACGGGGGAGCGCGGCATCCCGAGGCGGCGATCCGTCAGGCCCTGGCGCTGTCGGACACCATCCCGATCGTCACGGTCGATGCCCGCGACCGGAACTCGGCGCGGGACGCCCTGATCGCTGTCACCGAGTACGCCCTGGCCGCACTGCCGTCATGACCGAACCCGAACAGGTCTGGGTGGACCGCGAGTTCACCGGACACGACTTTCGCGGGGAAGACCTCAGCCGGATCCGCACCGAACGCACGGTGTTCGACGAATGCGATTTCAGCGGAGTGGACCTCACCGAATCGGTGCATACCGGGTCGGCGTTCCGCAACTGCAACTTCCGCAGGGCCACGCTGTGGCACAGCACCTTCACCAACTGCAGCCTGCTGGGGTCGGTGTTCACCGAGGCCCGACTGCGGCCGGTGGTCATGGCGGAGGTCGACCTGACGCTGGCCGTCCTCGGTGGCTGCGATCTGCGCGGGATCGACCTGTCCGGGTCACGGCTGCGGGAGGCCAGCCTGGTGGGTGCGGACCTGCGCAAGGCGGTGCTGCGTCAGGCCGATCTGTCGGGTGTGCGGGTCCAGGACGCCAAGTTCGAGCAGGCGGACCTGCGTGGCGCCCGGCTGGATCCGACCTTCTGGACCACCGCGAAGGTGCGCGGCGCCCGGATCGACATTCCGCAGGGGCTGGCCTACGCCGCGGCGCACGGCCTCGACATCCACGGCGAGTAAACCGGGCGATTTGTGCACGTTCAGCGGCGCTGCCCGCCGGTAAACGTGCACAAATCGCAAGGAATCAGCCCGCTTTGAGGCGGATCTTCCACCGCACGAAGCTGACGTAGAACAGCGACAGGCCGGCCAGCATCGCCATGTTGAACAGCCAGGTCCCGGTGGTGTGCTTCCAGTGCGAATCGTCGGGTGACAGCGGGGCGGGCACGAGTTGGGTGAGGTCGATCGTCGATGCCGTCGCCGCAAACCCCCAGCGGGCCGGGGTGATCCAGGACATCTGGTCCAGCACGATGCGGCCCGTCACCGGGATCATGCCGCCGGAGAACACCAGCTGGGACATGATCGCGATCACCAGCAGCGGCATGATCTGTTCGTTGGACTTGGCCAGTGCCGACAACGCCAGACCGACCATCGCCGCGCACACGGTGGTGGCGGCGACGTCGACGTAGAGCTCGAGGCTGCGCGGCAGCAGCAGACCGGTCGCGACGGCACCCTCGCCCCAGCCCTTGCCGAGGATGGCGATGGTGACCGCGATGGCGGACTGCACCAGCGCGAAGACGGTGAAGATGGCCACCTTGGCCAGCAGGTAGGCGGTCGTCGACAACCCGACGGCCTGCTCGCGCAGGAAGATCGCGCGCTCGCCGATCAGGGCGCGGATGGTCAGCGCGGTACCCATGAAGATGGCGCCCACGTTCAACAGCACCAGGATCTGCCCCGGCTCGTTGGGTGCCTCACCACCCTTGATCGCGGGCACCGGAAGTCCGAACCCGACGTCGCCGGGCACCGTCAGCGCCAGCGTGCCCATGATGAACGGCAGGAGCGCCAGGAAGATGAAGTAGCCGCGGTCGGAGATGGTCAGCCGGAACTGCCGGCGCGCGATCGTCGAGAACTGGCGCACCAGGCTGGTCTTGGCGGGCTTGCCCAGATCGCCGGGTTGCTCGGACGGGGGCGCCGGGGGTGTCGGTGCGCTGCGCTCCAGATAGCGGCGGTACGCCTCGGCCGGGTCACCGGCCACACTGCTGAAGATGTCGGCCCAGTTCGTGGTGCCCAGCTGCGGGCCGATCTGGCTCGGCGGGCCCGCGAACGCCGTCTTGCCGCCGGGGGCCAGCAGCAGCACCTGGTCGCACACATCCAGATAGGTCAGCGAGTGCGTCACCACCAGCACCACACGACCGGCATCTGCCAGCTGGCGCAGCATCGACATCACCTGGCGGTCCAGTGCCGGGTCCAGACCGGACGTCGGCTCGTCGAGGATGAGCAGCGACGGACCGGTCAGCAGTTCCAGCGCCACCGAGGCGCGCTTGCGCTGACCGCCGGACAGCTTGTCGACGCGGGTCTCCAGATGCTTGGTCATCTCGAGTTCTTCGAGGACCTGCATGACGACCTGCTCGCGGTCTTCTTTGGTGGTGTCCGGCGGCAACCGCAGTTCCGCGGCGTACATCAGGGCCTGCTTGACGGTCAGCTGACCGTGCACCACGTCGTCCTGGGGGACCATCCCGATCCGGGAGCGCAGCGAGGCGTACTCGGCGTGGATGTCGTGGCCCTCGAAGGTGACGGTGCCGCTGGTCGGGTGGGTGTACCCGGCGACCTGCTTGGCGAACGTCGACTTACCGGCGCCGGACGGTCCGATCACGGCGGTCAGGGTGCCCGGTCGGGCGTCCAGGGAGATGTTGTCCAGCAGGGTCTTGTTGCCCTCGATGGTCCAGGTGAGGCCACGGACCTCCAGGCCGCCGGTCCGGGTGTCGGCCTCGGTCTCGGTGCGCCGGGCCAGGGTGCCGCCGGCGAAGACCAGGTCGACGTTACCGATGGTGACGACGTCGCCCTCGCGCAGCGTCGCCTCGTCGACCCGCTGGCCGTTGACGAAGGTGCCGTTGATGCTGCGGTTGTCGCGGATCTCGGTGCCGCCCGGCACGGGCACCAAGGTGGCGTGATGCCGCGAGGCGAGCACGTCGGGGATGACGATGTCATTGTCGGTCGCCCGACCGATCTTGATCCCGCCCGGCGGCACCTCGGGGGCGCGGCCCGGGCGCAGGATCTTGAGCATCGTCGTGCCGATGTTGTCGCCGCCGCCACTGCGCGGCACCGCGGTCGGCCCGATGGTGGTCGGCGGCGGGTAGTTGTCGGCGGCGGGCGCAGGCGGCTGGTAGGTCGGGTGCGCCGCGCTCTGCTGGGCGGGGTACGGCGCGCTCGGCTGCGGGCCGGACGGGTAGTGCGGGCCGGTGGGGTAGTGCGGCTGGGCCGGCACTCCGGGAGCCGACGGGTACTGCGGCTGCGGCCGTGACACGGGCGGTCCCGCTGTGGGCCAGGGACTGGACGACGGTGGCTGTGTCGGCCATGCCGTGCTCTGTCGCTGGGTGACCGGGATGGAGGCGGTCTGCGGCGGCGTACCGGCCGATCCCTGGTGGCGGCCCACCTCGAAGGTCAGCAGCGGACCATCGGGGTTACCGATGTTGAGGCGCTGGCCGTCGGTGATGTCTATGGTGGGCACCCGCTGGCCGTTGACGTACATCCCGTTGAGCGAGCCGTTGTCGATGGCGATCCAGCGGCCCTGGTCGAAGCGCAGCACCAGGTGTGCACGGGAGATCAGCGGGTGGGCGATCCGGACGTCTGCGCGCAGGTCACGACCGACGACGACATCGTTGCCGGCGGAGAAGGTCCGTGCGGACCCGTCGTAGCGAACGGACAGGGCGGGCGCGGCGGGTCGGCTCATCGTCTGCAACTCTATCGGTAGCGGCGTCGTCGTATGGGTCGGCGCACATGCCGATTCGGTATCGGCGGCGCCGGGATCAGTGCACCAGGGCGTCGGGGGCGCCGGTCACCACGCAGTGGGTGTGGCTGTAGATGGTCGGCATGCACAGGTTGCAGTGCGTGCACGTCGAACGGACAGAGCTGGGGTCTTCGGCGTCTTTGATCCGATTGATCAGGTCGGGCTCGGCGAGCAGCGCGCGTCCCATCGCGACGAAGTCGAATCCCTCGGCCATCGCCATGTCCATCGTGTCGCGGTTGGTGATACCGCCGAGCAGGATCAGCGGCAGCTTCAATTCGGCGCGGAACAGCTTGGCCTCGCGCAGCAGGTAGGCCTCGCGGTACGGGTACTGGCGGAGGAACTTGTTCCCGGTAATCCGCATGCCCCAACTGATGGGTGGCTTGAACGCGGCGGCGAACTCCTTGATCGGGGCATCGCCCCGGAACAGGTACATCGGGTTGACCAGGGAACTGCCCGCGGTCAGCTCGATCGCATCCAGGCCGCCGTCTTCTTCGAGCCACTTCGCCGTCTGCAGGGATTCCTCGGTGTTGATGCCGCCGCGCACCCCGTCGCTCATGTTCAGCTTCGCGGTGACCGCGATCCGGTCGCCGACGGCCTCGCGCACTGCGCGCACCAGCCCGCGCGCCACCTTGGCGCGGTTCTCCAGGGAGCCGCCGAACTCGTCGCTGCGGCGGTTGAGCAGCGGGCTCAGGAACGAACTGGCCAGGTAGTTGTGCCCGAGGTGGACCTCGACCGCGTCGAAGCCGGATTCGATGGCCAGCCGCGCGGCGTTGGCGTGCGCGGCCATCACTTCGCGGATGTCGTCCTTGGTGGCCTTCTTGGCGAAGCGCATCGACAGCGGGTTGAAGAATCGCATGGGCGCCAGGGCCTGCGCCTTGTTGGTGCGGGAGTTGGCCACCGGGCCGGCGTGGCCGATCTGTGCGCTGATCGCCGCGCCCTCGGCGTGGATGGCGTCGGTGAGGCGGCGCAGTCCCGGCACCGCCTCGGGGCGCATCCACAGCTGCCAGCCGTCGGTGCGGCCGCCCGGGGAGACCGCGCAGTACGCCACCGTCGTCATCCCCACGCCACCGGCGGCGGGCAGCCGGTGGTAGTTGATCAAATCGTCGGTGACCAGGGCATCTGGCGTGGCGGCTTCGAAGGTGGCGGCCTTGATGATGCGGTTACGCAGGGTCACCGGACCGAGCCGGGCCGCGCCGAACACGTCGGTGGACACATTCTGCGGACTGTTCATAGACGGAGCCTGCCACGGCGCCTGACAGAATGGCACCCGTGGGTGCGATTACGTTGGACGGCAAGGCCACGCGCGACGAGATCTTCGTCGATCTCAAAGAGCGCGTCGCGAAGTTGACTGCTTCGGGGCGGACGCCCGGGCTGGGCACGATCCTGGTCGGCGACGACCCGGGCTCGCAGGCCTATGTGCGCGGCAAGCATGCCGACTGCGCCAAGGTCGGCATCAATTCGATCCGCCGGGACCTGCCGGCCGATATCAGTCAGGCCGAACTCGACGCCACCATCGACGAGCTCAACGCCAACCCGGAGTGCACCGGCTACATCGTGCAGTTGCCGTTGCCCAAGCATCTCGACGAGAACGCGGCACTGGAACGGGTGGACCCGGACAAGGATGCCGACGGGCTGCATCCGACCAACCTGGGCCGGCTGGTGCTGGGGAAAGAAGCGCCACTGCCCTGCACCCCGCGCGGCATCGTGCACCTGCTGCGGCGGTTCGACGTCCCGATCGCCGGCGCGCATGTCGTGGTGATCGGGCGTGGCGTGACGGTGGGCCGTCCGCTCGGCCTGCTGCTGACCCGCCGGTCCGAGAACGCCACGGTGACGTTGTGCCACACCGGAACTCGTGACCTTGCCACGTTGACCCGCCAGGCCGACATCATCGTGGCCGCGGTCGGCGTGCCGTACATGGTGACCGCCGACATGGTGAAACCCGGTGCGGCGGTGGTCGACGTCGGGGTGAGCCGGGTGGACGGCAAACTGACCGGCGACGTCGCTCCGGACGTGTGGGATGTGGCGGGCCATGTGTCGCCCAACCCCGGTGGCGTGGGCCCGCTGACCCGGGCGTTCCTGTTGACCAATGTGGTCGAGCGCGCGGAAATGGGCCGATGAGCGCTTGCGCGAAGAGCGGAATGCCATGACGCTCAAGGAATTCGCCCGCAAGGTGTTCGGCGGGCAGTGGCCCATTCTGGCCGTCGGGCTGATTTTCGTGCTGGCCTTCGTGTTGGTGGTCGCCGGCTACTGGCGCCGGGGCGCGTTGGTGATCGCGATCGGGGTCGGGGTGGCCGCCGCGCTGCGCCTGGCCCTGACCGAGGATCGGGCCGGGCTGCTGGTGGTGCGATCCAGGGTGATCGACGTCGCCACGACGGCCACCGTGAGTGCGGTCATGCTGTACATCGCCTGGACCATCGACCCGCTGGGCACCAGCTAGTACCGCGTCGAGTGGCGACTCGGCCCGCGTCGCCCCCACGGCGTGACAACGGTTGATTTTTGCGCGCCGTGCAATATTGCACGCCGTGCAATATTTGGTAACCTGGTGTCATGACCACCACCAAGGGGCTGCGTGAGCGGAAGAAGCTCGGCACCCGCTGGGCGCTCAGCGATGCCGCCCTGGCCCTCGCGCTCGAGCGGGGGTTGGAGAACGTCACTCGTGAAGACATCGCGAACCGAGCCGGCGTCTCGCTGCGGACCTTCAACAACTACTTCGCAGGCAAGTACGAGGCGGTCGCGTTCCGGCAGATCGATCGAACTCGGCAGAGCCTGGCAGTGTTTCGTGAGCGGCCCGCCGGCGAGCCGCTGTGGTTGGCGATCACCGAGGCCATGCTCGCGCCGCTGGAGGCCGAGGGCGTCGTGGACGTGCGGCCGACTCCCGAGGAACTGCTCGTGTTGCGGGACCTGCTGGCCGTGCGAGATCTTCGCGCCGCGCTGACCAAAGACCTGTTCGCCGACTGGGTGCAGGCGATCGCCGAACGCACCGGTACCGACCCGGTCCGCGATATGTATCCGCGGCTGGTCGCCGCAGTGGTCCGGGCGGTCGGCGAGACGGCGATGGAGGCATATGCCAACGCCGATCCGCCGGTGGCCTACACCGAGCTTCTCCGTCGCGGCCTGGCCGAGGTCGCGGCCGGATTGCCTGAGAGATGACGCTGATGTCCAAAACGCAAGACACCGTGGTGATTTCCGGCGCGGGGCCCAACGGCCTGCTGGTGGCCTGTGAGCTGGCGCTGGCCGGCGTACGTCCGGTGGTGATCGAGCGATTGTCCGCACCCGGTGATGAGCCCAAGGCGAATGGCCTCGTCGGACAGGTCGTGCGGTTGCTCGACATGCGTGGGCTCTACCGAACCTTCACCGGATCCGACGAGCCGCCGAAGCCGATGCAGGAGTGGATTTTCAGCGGTATGCGAGTGCCCTTTTCCGGGATGTCGGACAACCCGATGTCTCTGCTGCCGATCCAGCAGCCGCGCCTTGTCCGCCTTCTCGTCGAACGCGCTCACGATCTCGGCGTCGATGTTCGGTGGGGTCACGAGTTGACCGGCGTGGATGCGCATCGCGACGGCGTGACGGTCACCGTATCGACGGCCGACGAGACTTACCGTCTGGACGCCACCTACCTCATCGGAGCCGACGGCGGGCGCAGCACGGTCCGGCGACTGGCGGGCATCGACTTCCCCGGCCATACGTCTGACACGGTCGCGCGGATAGCTCATGTCAGCTTGCCCGATGAACTGCGTTCTGCCACTGGCGGTATCGATGTCCCGGGTTTCGGCAGTCTGCGGTGGGGGCACAATCGTCTGGACACCGGCGGGTTCATTTTCGCCGAGGTGGAGCGCGGCAGGCCCATGGTGGGGACCATCGAGTTCGGTCAGCAGCCCGATGACTCGGCCCCGATGACGCTCGAGGAGTTGCGCGACAGTGTGCGGCGGGTTCTGGGTGTCGACCTGCCCCTCGATGCGCCCGTCGGTGACGGGCCACACGCGCTGCGCCGTATCGCCGGACAGAACACCCGGCAGGTGGATCGGTACCGGGTGGGGAACATCTTCCTGGTGGGCGACGCCGCGCACGTGCACTCCGCGATGGGTGGGCCGGGTTTGAACCTCGGCATGCAGGACGCGATGAACCTGGGCTGGAAAATCGCCGCCGCAGTCCGGGGCGAGGCACCGGCGGATCTGCTCGACACCTATCACAGTGAGCGGTATCCCGTCGGCGAGCGCGTGATGATGCAGTCGATGTCGCAGACCGCTCTCTTCGGCCCGGGAGCCGAGATCGGTGCGCTCCGAAAGCTTTTCCAAGAGATCCTGCAGTTGCCGGGTGTCGGCGCGCATATGGCACACCTGCTGGCGGGCTCGGACGTGCGCTACGACACCGCCGACGGCCACCCGTTGTCGGGTCGACTGGTACCGGATGTGACGCTAGGCGACGGGCGTCGGGTGGCCGAGTTGCTGCACCGGGGCCGTCCGGTGCTGCTCGATCTGTCCGGTGCAAGCGTGGGCGCTGTCGTCGGTGACCTTGCCGATCGCGTCGATGTCGTCGTCTGTGAGACCGACGGCGTCGGGGCGCGAGCGATGCTCATCCGGCCCGACGGCTACGTGGCTTGGGCCGCAGACACTTTCGGCGGGGCTGACTGGGACCGATTGTGCACGGCGCTGCGGCGGTGGTTCGGCGTAACCGTCGCAACACGTCCGGATGCCGGGCGATCTTCGTCCACGATGGGTGAGCGAATCGGCTGATGACCGTTTGGCGCCCACGTGTTCGTCCGGGCGTCAGCCCAGCGTCGCCCGGATGCCCACCGTCACGTAGGGCAGCGCCAGACCGGACGTATTGACCAGCGCGGGATGGGTTTTCAGCAGCTCGCGGACCTGGTCCAGGGTCCGGGTACGCACCTCGGCCGGTGAGGTGATGCAGTAACTGCGCGAGGCCACCAGGTCGATCAGGGCCTGCGGGGTCAGGTAGCTCGTCCACTCGAACTGCGCGCGCTCGATCACCGCGAACGGCTCGGGCAGACTCACCTTCTGCTCCAGGGTGTGATCCTCGTGGCCGATGATCCGGCCCAGATCCTTCACCCAGCCCATCCGCTCGTCGCGGGTGTTCCACACCAGGCCCAGCCGCCCGCCGGGACGAAGCACCCGGGCGATCTCACGCACCGCACGATCGGCGTCGAACCAGTGCCAGGCCTGAGCCACCAGCACCGAATCCACACTGTCATCGGGCAGCGGGATCTCCTCGGCCGTCCCCAGCAGGGCGGGCGTGTCCGGCAGCGACGCGCTGAGCACCTCCAGCATCTCCTGGATCGGGTCGACGGCGATCACGTCGAGCCCCCGTTCGGCGAGCCGGACGGTCAGCTTGCCGGTACCGGCGCCGAGGTCGAGCACCGTGTGTGCGCCCGGCGGCAGCAACCAGTCGATGGCCTCCGGCGGATACGACGGCCGGCCGCGTTCGTACGCCGCGGCTTCCTCCCCGAACGACAGTGACCGGCTGCGCGTGGAATCGGTCATTGCGCCGCGAGCTTCAGCGTCTGCCGGATGAGGGCACCCACCGAGTCCGTCTCGACCAGGAATCCGTCATGGCCGTAGATCGAATCGACGACGTTGAGCCCGGCGCAGCCGGGCAGCAGGTCGGCCAGTTCCTGTTGCAGGCGAATGGGATACAGCCGATCGGAGGTGATCCCGCCGACGATCACCGGCACCTGACAGGACTCCAGCGCCGCGGGCACCCCGCCGCGACCGCGGCCGACGTCGTGGCTGGACAGCGCATCCGACAGCGCCACATAGGTACCCGCATCGAACCGCGCCACCAGCTTCTCGCCCTGGTATTCCAGATAGCTCTGGATCGCGAAGCGGGCGTCATCGTCACCTTGAGCATCGTTGCCGAATCGCGAATCCAGTTCGGCCTCACCGCGATACGTCAGATGAGCGAACCGCCGCGCGATCTCCAGCCCGGCGGTGGGGGCCCGTCCGGTGCCGTGGTAGTCACCGCCCTGCCAGTCGGGATCGGCCTTGATGGCCGCGACCTGGCTGCTCTGCGTGCCGATCTGGTCGGCGGTGGCACGCGCCCCGACGGCCAGTACCAGTGCCGTGCGGACCGTGTCGGGGTGACCGACGATCCACTCCAGCGCACGGGCTCCGCCCATCGAGCCGCCGATCACCGCCGCCACCCGGGTGATACCCAGTGCGGCCAGTGCGGCCAGATCGGCGTTCACCTGATCGCGGATCGTGATGGCGGGGAAGCGCGAACCCCACGGCTTGCCGTCACGGGCCAGTGAGCTGGGGCCGGTGGACCCGCGGCAGCCACCGAGCACGTTGGTCGAGATCGCACACCACCGGTCGGTGTCGATCGGGGCGCCCGAGCCGGCCACCCCGTCCCACCAACCCGGAGTGGGGTGACCCGGGCCCGCCGGACCGGTGACGTGCGAGTCGCCGGTCAGCGCATGCAGCACCATCACGACGTTGTCGCGCTCGGGGGACAGCTCGCCCCAGCGTTGCACCGCGATGGTCACGTCATCGAGCACCGCGCCGTTCTCCAGCGTCAGCGAACCGATATCGACGAGACCGGTTTCGCCTTCGGCCGGCAGGGACACGACGGGGCGGGTGTCTGACACGGTCACACTGCCGCCGCCGTCTGCGCGCCGGCCTTCCGGGCCGCGGCGAAACCCCGTTCCAGATCGGCCAGGATGTCGTCGATGCCCTCGATACCGACCGCCAGCCGCACCAGGCCGGGGGTGACCCCAGTGGTCAGTTGCTCCTGCGGGGTCAACTGCTGGTGCGTGGTCGACGCGGGGTGGATGACCAGTGAACGCACATCACCGATGTTGGCGACGTGGCTGTGCAGCGTCAACGCGTCGACGAAGGCCTTACCTGCGGCGATGCCGCCGGCCAGCTCGAATGCCAGCACCGCGCCGGTGCCCTTGGGGGCGATCTTGCGGCCCAGGTCGTACCAGGGTGAGGTGGGCAGTCCCGCGTAGTTCACCGACGTCACGTCGGGATGTCCGGCGAGGAACTCGGCCACCTGCAGGGCGTTGGACACATGCCGTTCAACGCGCAGGCTCAGCGTTTCCAATCCCTGCGCGATGAGGAAGGCGTTGAAGGGCGACAGCGCGCTGCCCAGATCGCGCAGCAGCTGTACTCGGGCCTTGAGGGCGTAGGCGGGCGCGCCGAGGTCGGCGAACACGACACCGTGGTAGCTCGGGTCCGGTTCGGTGAAACCGGGATGGCGACCCTGGGTCCAGTCGAACGTGCCCCCGTCGACGATGACGCCGGCGATCGCCGAACCGTGTCCGCCCAGGTACTTGGTGGCCGAGTGAACGACGATGTCGGCGCCGTGCGCGATGGGCTGGATCAGATAGGGGGTGGCGATGGTGTTGTCGACGATCAGGGGCACACCGTTGTCATGCGCCACCGCGGAGACGCCGGGAATGTCGAGCACATCGATCTGGGGGTTGGAGATGGTCTCGGCGAAGAAGGCCTTGGTGTTCGGCCGCACGGCCGCCCGCCAGGACTCCAGATCGTCCGGATCGGTCACGAAGCTGACCTCGATGCCCAGTTTGGGCAGCGTGTAGTGGAAGAGGTTGTACGTGCCGCCGTAGAGCCTGGGGGAGGACACGACGTGATCTCCCGCGCCGGCGAGATTCAGGATGGCGAAGGTCTCGGCTGCCTGCCCGGAGGACAGGAACAGCGCCGCGACGCCGCCTTCCAGCGCTGCCACCCGCTGCTCGATGACATCGGTGGTCGGGTTGCCGATCCGGGTGTAGATGTTGCCGGGCTCGGCGAGCCCGAACAGCGCGGCGGCGTGGTCGGTGCTGTCGAAGGTGTAGGACGTGGTCTGGTAGATCGGCAGCGCGCGTGCGTTGGTGGCGGTATCGGGCGACTGGCCGGCGTGCACCTGCTTGGTCTCGAACGACCAGGCGGCGGTGAGGTCTTCGGGGTTGTTCTCGAGTTCGGTCATGAGCGGTTCTCCTGTGCGAAAGAGTGGAAGGGGTGTCCGGTGGGTGACGTCATGGAAGACGGCGGTAACCCGCGAGGGGCTTACCGACTGGATTCACGGACAACAGCACATGGTTTACCTCCATCAGGTCTCCCTACCTCAGGGGCCCGATAGAACGGACCCGCGCTTGCCTTGCGGTCGTTCGGAAACATCCCGACGACTGCTCAACCTGGTCTTCACCCGGAGCACCCCACCGCGGTTGGAGGGTTGCCGGCCAGCAAGCCGGGGCTTGATGCTGGCACTCATGACCGATACAAAGCCTAACTCACCACCTCGGGCGTCGGCCACCGGGTTTGTCGACGGGGTGTGGTAAGCGTGTCGCAGGGCCGGCCCGCGCACATGGGGCAAACACCCCACCTTCGGCCGGGCCACAAGCTACTGGTCAGTAGCCAAGGTTGGCCCCTCACGGCTGCCTGGGCCCTTGTAGTGTTGCCGTCGAGACCTGCCAGAACCTGGAAGGTCCCAGAAGAACAGTGACACGCCAAAGGAAAAGGCGCCCAACACCAAGGGGCACGTCGCTTTTGGGGTCCGTGTCGCACGCCGTATATCTGATACAGACAGTGAGGCCGGAAGAACAACCATGAGCGCCCAGCAGCCGACAATCATCTACACGCTGACCGACGAAGCGCCGCTTCTTGCCACCTACGGTTTCCTTCCGGTGATCCGCACCTTCGCCGACGCCGCCGGTATCGACGTGGCGACGAGCGACATCTCCGTGGCGGCGCGCATCCTGGCCGAGTTCGGTGACTACCTCACCGACGAACAGAAGGTGCCCGACAACCTGGCCGCCCTCGGCGAGCTGACCCAGGATCCCAACGCCAACATCATCAAGCTGCCGAACATCAGCGCCTCGGTGCCGCAGCTGCTGGCCGCGATCAAGGAATTGCAGGGCAAGGGCTACGCCCTGCCGGACTACCCCGGCGATCCGAAGACCGACGAAGAAAAGGCGCTCAAGGACCGCTACTCCAAGATCCTCGGCAGCGCGGTGAACCCGGTGCTCCGCGAGGGAAACTCCGATCGCCGCGCCCCCAAGGCGGTCAAGGAGTACGCCCGCAAGCACCCGCACAGCATGGGCGCGTGGTCGCAGGCCTCCCGGACCCACGTCGCGACCATGAAGCACGGCGACTTCTACCACGGCGAGAAATCGCTGACGCTGGACAAGGCGCGCAACGTCAAGATGGTGCTGACCACCAAGAGCGGTGCCACCGTCGTACTCAAGCCCGAGGTCAAGCTCGACGCCGGCGACATCATCGACAGCATGTTCATGAGCAAGAAGGCGCTGTGCGACTTCTACGAGGAGCAGATCGAGGACGCCTACAAGACCGGCGTGATGTTCTCGCTGCACGTCAAGGCCACCATGATGAAGGTCAGCCACCCCATCGTCTTCGGGTACGCGGTGAAGATCTTCTACAAGGACGCCTTCGCCAAGCATCAGGCGCTGTTCGACGAGCTGGGCGTCAACGTCAACAACGGGCTGTCCGACCTCTACAGCAAGATCGAGTCACTGCCGGCCTCGCAGCGTGAGGAGATCATCGAGGATCTGCACCGCTGCCACGAGCACCGGCCGGAGCTCGCGATGGTCGACTCGGCCAAGGGCATCTCGAACTTCCACTCGCCGTCCGACGTGATCGTGGACGCCTCGATGCCCGCGATGATCCGCCTCGGCGGCAAGATGTACGGCGCCGACGGCCGCACCAAGGACACCAAGGCCGTCAACCCGGAGTCGACCTTCTCCCGGATGTACCAGGAGATGATCAACTTCTGCAAGACGAACGGCCAGTTCGATCCGACCACCATGGGCACCGTTCCCAACGTGGGCCTGATGGCGCAGAAGGCCGAGGAATACGGCAGCCACGACAAGACCTTCGAGATCTCCGAGGACGGCGTCGCCGACATCGTCGATATCGAGACCGGCGAGGTGCTGCTCTCGCAGAACGTCGAAGAGGGCGACATCTGGCGGATGCCGGTCGTCAAGGACGCCGCCATCCGGGACTGGGTCAAGCTGGCCGTCAACCGGGCCCGGCTGTCCGGTATGACCACGGTGTTCTGGTTGGACGACGAACGTCCGCACGAGAACGAACTGCGTAAGAAGGTCAAGGCCTATCTCAAGGACGAGGACACCGAGGGCCTCGACATCACGATCCTGCCGCAGGTCTGGGCCATGCGGTACACCTTGGAGCGGGTCATCCGCGGGCTCGACACCATCGCCGCGACGGGCAACATCCTGCGCGACTACCTGACCGACCTGTTCCCGATCCTGGAACTGGGCACCAGCGCCAAGATGCTGTCGGTGGTGCCGCTGATGGCCGGCGGCGGTCTGTATGAGACCGGTGCCGGTGGTTCGGCGCCCAAGCACGTCAGCCAGCTGGTCGAAGAGAATCACCTGCGCTGGGATTCGCTCGGCGAGTTCCTCGCGATCGGTGCCAGCCTGGAGGACTTGGGCAACAAGACCGGCAACGCCAAGGCCAAGGTGCTGGCCGACACGCTGGACAGCGCCGTCGGAAAGCTGTTGGACGAGAACAAGAATCCGTCCCGCAAGGCCGGTGAGTTGGACAACCGGGGCAGCCAGTTCTACCTTGCGCTGTTCTGGGCGCAGGCGCTGGCCGAGCAGACCGAGGACGCCGAGCTGGCCGCGCACTTCGCTCCGCTGGCCAAGTCCCTGGCCGACAGCGAGGACGCCATCGTGACCGAGCTCAACGAGGTCCAGGGTGGGCACGCCGACATCGGCGGGTACTACTACCCGGATCCGGAGAAGACGGCGGCCGTGATGCGTCCGAGCAAGACGTTCAACGCCGCGTTGGAGGCCGTCAAGAGCTGAGGCTGCCGGTCAGCCCGCCGGCGGCGCCGCGCGCTCGGGTTCGGTGTGTGCGTCGACGAAGTCGGCGATCAGCTCGGTGACGTGGCCGGGCGCTTCCAGCATCGGGATGTGGCCGTAGCCCGGCAGTCTGGTCACGCGGGTGTCGCGGGGCAGATTGTCGAGGAAATAGCGGTGCCCACGCGGTGCCGGGAAGACCCGGTCCTTCTCGCACAGCACCAGGTGCGTCGGCACGCCGACATCGGCCAACTCCAGCAGGCCGGGTAGCCGCAGCGTCTTGATCAGCAGCTGGAAGTACGCCGTGCAGTGCGTGGCGTCCTCGAGGAGCGCGACCATATCGGGACGGCTGGGCCCGTCGGCGGGCCCGCTGACGGGCAGGGTGGCGATCCGCTGGACGAACGGCAACTCCAGGATGCGCGGACCGAGTAGGCGCGCGGCGAGCAGGGCCGGCCCGCCGAGGAGGAATTTCAGCACCGTCTCGTACTTGCCGGGCGAATGCTGACTCCACCCGCCGGCCGGGGCGATCGCGGTCAGGGTGCGTGACCGGCCCCGGCGCTCCAGTTCGAAGGCCACCCAGCCGCCCAGTGAGTTGCCGACGATATGTGCGGTGCGCCAGCCGATTTCGTCCATGCGTCGCTCGATATCGTCGACCAGGGCGACGGTGTCGAGCAGCCAGTTCTGTGCGCGGCGACCGCCACGGTGGCCGATCATGGTGGGCGCCAGCACCTCGAAACGGCCGGTGTCGGCGAGTCGGGTGGCCACCGTCCGCCAGACGTTCTGGGAGCACAGGAACGGGTG
The DNA here is from genome assembly GCF_025822555.1 of Mycobacterium hackensackense. Classification (NCBI taxonomy): domain Bacteria; kingdom Bacillati; phylum Actinomycetota; class Actinomycetes; order Mycobacteriales; family Mycobacteriaceae; genus Mycobacterium; species Mycobacterium hackensackense. The sequence continues at coordinate 1,152,709 of NZ_JACKUC010000029.1, read as the reverse complement.
CAGCATCAGAATGGGCTCACCCGATCCGAGGTGGATCGGTGTGCGTTCGGTCATAGCGCCCGACCCTAAGGTGATACCGGCGGTACCGCAAGATTCTGTGGGTGCGGTGGTGCCCCCGCCGCGGGGGAGGACCACACCTGTCGGTGGCCTCCACTAGGGTGCTGGCGTGATCGTCACCACCGTCAACGTCAACGGCATCCGCGCGGCCGTCAAGCAACGATCCAGCGAGAACCTCGGCCTGCTGCCCTGGTTGAAGGAATCCCGCGCCGACATCGTCTGTCTGCAGGAGACCCGCGCCGACGACGAGCAGCTGCGCGACGCGCTGGCGCCGGCCCTGGCAGACGGCTGGCATCTGGCGTCGGCGGAGCCACATGTCAAGGGCCGCAACGGTGTTGCCGTCCTGTCGCGGACCCCGTTCACCGATGTGCGGGTGCTGCAGTCAGACGAGTTCGCCGCGCACGGCCGCTACATCGAGGTGGACACCGAGGGTGCCACCGTCGCCAGCGTCTACCTGCCCACCGGGGAGGCCGAGACCGACCGGCAGCTGGAGAAGGAACGGTTCATGGCCACCATCGAGGCCCGGATGGCCGAACTTCTGGGTGGCAACCGCGACACCGTGCTGTGCGGTGACTGGAACATCGCCCACACCGAGAACGACATCAAGGCCTGGAAGGCCAACGTCAAGAAGGCCGGTTTCCTGCCCAGCGAGCGGCAGTGGCTGACCGAGCTGATGGCCACCGGGTGGGTCGACGTGGTGCGCAGGCTGCACCCCGAGGTCGCCGGCCCCTACAGCTGGTGGTCATGGCGCGGTAAGGCTTTCGACAACGACGCCGGCTGGCGCATCGACTATCACCTGGCCGATCCGCGGCTGGCCGAACGGGCGGTGTCCGCCCATGTCGAGCGTGCCGAGTTGTATGCGCTGCGGTGGTCGGATCACGCGCCGGTGACGGTCGAATTCAGCTGACCGGGCAGTGCGGGTCGCCGGGTGCGCTCAGCGCACTGTCGGCGCCGTCGATGGCCGCACGCACCGCATCCAGAACCCGTGGGTCCCAGGTGAGCCCCGTCTGCCAGGGCAGCCCGGCGAGATCGGACACGAAGATGCTGTGGGTGTCGTCGAAGGTGAGGCAGCGCCGGTGCGGCAGCACCCGGTCGCTGATCTCGGTGGCCAGCGCACTCGACAGCGCGACGAGCCCGTCGTTGGGCCACACGGTGGGATTCACCGGGCCCGCGCCCGCCGGTGCGGCGAAGCGGTTGCCGCCGATCAGCGTCACCGGGATCTTGTCCAGCACCCCGGCCTGGTAGTCGTTCCAGCCGTCGGGGCCCATCAGGTAGGCCTGGTTGACCTCGCGTCCCGAGCCGGCCATCAGCCGTTCCACCTCGGCCTTCATATTGTCCATGGCGGTCTCGCAGAAGGTGTCCCCGAGGCAGTCCGATCTCGGGGTGATCCCGTTGGCGTAATCGGACAGATAGGACCCCTGCCACGGGGTCCCGAGGGTCGTCAGCGACCGGATCCGGATGGGTGATCCCAGGCTCTGCAGGACCCGGATGGCCGACCGCGAATACAGCCCGCCCATCGAGTGGCCGACGATGTCGATCTCGTCGACGCCGTAGTGGTCGTGCAGGTGGCCGAAGAATCGGGCCAGATGCTCACCGGCGGTGTCGATGCTGGCGGTCGAGTTGACGGTCATGTTCTCCGGGAGCGTGATCGGACAGTCCCCGAAGGCGCCGAAACCGCCCTGGTCGACGACGGGGCCGCGACCGGCCATCGCCGGCGAGGTGAACACGGTGTAGCCCTGCCCGAGCAGGTAGTGGCGTAGCTCGGTATCGGTGTTTCCGGCGGCCAGTCCGGACGCACAGGCCTGGTCGGCCGTGGTGAACGGGCTCGTGGCGTCCCCGCCGGACACGATGACGACGGCGCGGCCCGCGGATCGCGGTGCGGCGTGGGCGATTCCGATACTGAACGCGGTGGCGAGGGCGAAGACCAACAGGCCGACCAAGAAGCGGTACACGACCCTCCCAAGTAATTGACGGTGGCGCAAATAGTAGTCGGTGCAGTCCGAAATCCGCGCATGACAAAATCAACACATCATGAGTGATTCCAGCAGCTCCGCTCGCCAGGTCGTCTTCTCCGGCGCGCAGCCCACATCGGACTCCCTGCACCTCGGTAACGCGCTCGGGGCGGTCAACCAGTGGGTGAGCCTGCAGCACGACTACGACGCCTACTTCTGTGTCGTGAACCTGCACGCCATCACGGTCGCGCAGGATCCCGAGGTGCTGCGCACGCGCACGCTGGCCACCGCCGCGCAGTATCTGGCCCTCGGGGTGGATCCCGCCAAGGCGACGGTGTTCGTGCAGAGTCACGTGCCCGCGCACGCCGAACTCGCGTGGGTGTTGGGGTGTTTCACCGGATTCGGCCAGGCCTCCCGGATGACGCAGTTCAAGGACAAGTCGCAGAAGCAGGGCGCCGACTCGACCACCGTCGGTCTGTTCACCTACCCGGTGTTGATGGCCGCCGACGTGTTGCTCTACGACACGGCCGTGGTACCGGTCGGGGAGGATCAGCGTCAGCATCTGGAGCTCGCGCGCGATGTCGCCGCGCGGGTCAACGGCCGGTTCCCCGGCACCTTCGTGGTGCCTGAGGCGATGATCCCCAAGGCCACCGCCAAGATCTACGACCTGCAGGACCCGACCGCGAAGATGAGCAAGTCGGCGTCCACCGATGCCGGGTTGATCAGCCTGCTCGACGATCCGAAGAAGACCGCCAAGAAGATCCGCTCGGCGGTCACCGACAGTGAGCGCGAGATCCGGTTCGATCCGCAGAACAAGCCGGGTGTGTCCAACCTGCTGACCATCCAGTCCGCGGTGACCGGTACCGACATCGACAAGCTCGTCGAGGGTTACGCGGGGCGCGGCTACGGCGACCTGAAGTCCGAAACAGCAGATGCCGTAGTCGAATTCGTCACCCCGATCAAGAACCGGGTCGACGATCTGCTGGCCGATCCGGCCGAACTCCAGGCGGTGCTCGCCGCCGGCGCCGAGCGTGCCGGCGAGGTCGCTGAAAAGACGCTGCGGCGGGTATATGACAGGGTGGGCTTCCTGCCGCCCACGCGCTGACACCCGGGGAGAAACCGCCATGGCTGAGCCGGACGACACACCGGGTGTGCTGGACCGACTGCGCACCCGGTTCCCGTGGTTCGACCGCATCATGCGGGCCCAGGAACGCTACGACGACCGCAAGGGCGATTTCTACGCCGCGGGAGTCACCTACTTCACGGTGTTCGCGCTGTTTCCGTTGTTGATGGTGGGCTTCGCGGCCGCCGGCTTCGTGCTGGCCAGCCGGCCACAGTTGATGGCCGATATCGAACTGCGGATCAAGGAGACGGTGTCGGGTGACCTCGGCACCCAACTGGTGCAGCTGATGGACTCGGCGATCTCCTCCCGCGGCACGGTGGGTGTCATCGGCCTGGCCACCGCGGCCTGGGCCGGCTTGGGCTGGATGTCGAACCTGCGCGAGGCGCTCAGTCAGATGTGGGAGCAGCGCACCGAGAAGGACGGCTTCCTGCGCACCAAGTTGTCGGATCTGGCGGCTCTGGTTTCGGTGTTCGTCGCCATGGTGCTCACCATCGCGCTGACCGCGCTGGCCAACAAGTCGGTGATGACGCGGGTGCTGGATTGGGTGGGGCTGCACGACATCACGACGCTGGGCCGGCTGCTGGGCGCGGTGTCCTGGTTGCTCTCGGCGCTGGTGTCCTGGCTGCTGTTCACCTGGATGATCGCCCGGCTGCCGCGTGAGCCGGTCGCCTTCCGCGGCTCGGTGCAGGGCGGGCTGCTGGCTGCGGTGGGATTCGAGATCTTCAAACAGGTCGGGTCGATCTACCTGGGCTCGGTCATGCACGGCCCGGCCGGCGCCACCTTCGGTCCGGTGCTCGGTCTGATGGTGTTCGCCTACGTGACCGCCCGGCTCATCCTGTTCGCCACCGCGTGGGCGGCGACATCGGCGGAGAGCATGTTGCTGGTGCCGGTGGGACCGCCCGGTCCGGCGGCCATCGCCCCTCGGGTGCAGGTGCGCGAGGGAGTCGGAGTCCGCGGTGCGGTGGCCGCGTTCGCGGCGGGAGCGATCGGGGCGTTCGGCCTTTCGCGATGGCGCCGCCGCTCGCGATGACACCGGCCCAGGCATGGTGCGAGGCCATGGGGATCGCGGTGCCGATCGTGAACGCCCCGATGGGCGGCGTGGCCGGCGGGCGGTTGGCCGCCGCGGTGTCGAGAGCCGGCGGGTTGGGGATGATCGGCATGGGCAGCGCGGCCACCCCGGATGCGGTGCGCCGGGAGCTTGCCGAGCTGGGCGACCACGACGGCCCGTTCGGTGTCGGGCTGGTGCACTGGGTGATGTCCGAGCAGCCCGAACTGTTCGAGATCGCGGTGGCGGCGCGGCCCACACTGCTCGCGGTGAGTTTCGGAGATGACTGGTCCTGGGTGGCCGACGCGCACGCCGCAGGAGTCCGGGTGTGCGCCCAAGTGGCGCATCGGGGCGCCGCCGAGCGCGCGGTGGCTGCCGGGGTGGATGTCCTGGTGGCCCGGGGCGCCGAGGGCGGGGGCCACGGCGAACCGCTGTCGGCGACCCGGGTGGTACTCGCCGACGTCGTCGACGCCGTCGATGTCCCGGTGCTGGCCGCCGGGGGTATCGGCTCGGCCGCCGCGGTGTCCGCCGCACTGACCGCCGGGGCGGCCGGGGTGTGGGTGGGGACGGCGTTCACGGTGTGCCACGAGGCGCTGACGCCGCCGCGGGCCCGTGTCGAATTGCTGGCGGGCAGCGAGACCGAACTCACCCGGGAATTCGATATCGCCGCCGGATACCGTTGGCCGGCAACCATTCCCGAGCGCGTGCTGCGCGGTTCGGCGGTCAACGCCGGTCAGGGCGTCGGCGAACTGCGGGAGGAGCTCGGGGCGGCGGAGGTGGTGGCCCGGCTGGCGGGTCAGGCCTGAGGCCGGCGGTTCATCGACCGGGCGGCCATGATCAGCGCGAAGACGATGATCGCGCCGACCAGGCCGACACCCACCCGCACCGGCACGGCGTCGGCGGGCGGTAGCGCGGTGGCCGCCACGGCGGTGGGATCCGGCGTGTCCTGCTTGGCCTTGGCCAGCAGGGAGGGGTCGGGCTCGATCAGCTTGCCGACCTTGGTGCCCGGTGCCGTGGCGAAGCCGTAGTCGAGAAGGTGCGCGGCCTGCTCCCAGGGCGCGATGGGTTCGCGGGTGCCGCGCAACAGCACCGCGACCAGGCGGCGGCCGTCCCGGTTGGCGGCGCCGACGAAGGTCTGGCCGGCATCGTCGGTGTAGCCGGTCTTGCCGCCGAGGGCGCCCGGGTAGTTGTAGAGCAGTTTGACGTCGTTCTCCAGGTCGTAACCGGGATGGTCGTGGTCCTCGCCCGGGCGGGCCGGGTGCCCGGGGAACGGGTACTTCTCGGTGGCCACGACGCGTGCGAAGGTGTCGTTTTGCCAGGCGTAGCGGTAGAACAGGGCGATGTCGTAGGCCGAGGTGCTCATGCCCGGTCCGTCCAGACCCGACGGTGTGGCGGCGCGGGTGTCCCGGCCGCCGAGCTTGTTGGCCAGCGTGTTGATTTTCTGCAGGGCGGTGTCCATGCCGCCGACCTGCACTGCCAGCGCGTGCGCGGCGTCGTTGCCGGAGTGCATCAGCAGGCCGTGCAGCAGGTCGTTGACGCTGTACCGCCCGCCCTCGTCGACGCCGACCCGGGTGCCCTCGGCGGCCGCGTCGTCGGAGGTACCGACGACCTGACGGTTCAGCGGGAGCTCGTTGATCGCCTGCATCGCGATCAGCACCTTGATGATGCTGGCGGGGCGGTGCCGGCCGTGCGGGTCCTTGGCGGCGATGACATCGCCGGTATCGAGATCGGCGACCACCCAGGCCTCGGCCGAGATGTCGTTGGGCAGGGGCGGGGTGTCGGGTGCCACGACGACTCCACAGTTGCCCATGGCGTCCCCGCCCAGCGGGGTGGCGGGCACGGGCAGCGGGGCCGGCGGGTCGCCCGCCTTGGGTACCTCGGATGAGTCCACGGCGGGTGGGGTCGTCACCCGGAACGGGCAGGGATCGGACGGGCCGGGCTCGGCGTGTGCCAGGGCCGGTCCGACGGCCAGGAAAAGCGCTGCAGCCAGGGCTGCAGCGCGGTGGAGCGGGGTTTTCGTGGTCGCCATCGTGACAGCAGATTAGGTGACGACGGCACCGATCTCGAGGAGCCGCGCTGTGACTGGTGGGGTTTAAGTTACAAAGGTGACTACTTCGGCAGGGCGCAATGTGCGAGCGCAGCCGAGCCGATGGTGCTCAGCCACAGCCGGCCGTCCCGCTCGATCAGTCCGGTGACCTGACCGAACCGCGGGTGGCGACCGTGGATGCCGGCCACCGGGGCGCCCGAGTCCGCGTCGAAGGCCACCGCCCACACTTCCGAGGGCATCTGGGGCTGCAGGGCCGCGGGCAGTTTCCACACCACCCTGCGCAGCACCGGCGGCCGGGCGGCCAGCCAATCGGCGGGCTTGTTCACCGGGCAGACCAGCGCCACCCAGATCCGGCCGTCGGCGCCGGTGCAGATGTTGTCCGGCATGCCCGGCAGGTGCTGTACCAGCGGGGTGACGGTGCCGGACTGCGGACCGGTCAGCCAGTACTTCGACAGTCTGCGGGCCTGCGTCTCGGCGAACACCAGCGCCGAACCGTCGGCGGTGACCGTGAGCCCGTTGGCGAAATAGAGTCCGCCGGCCACGGTGTCGACGGTGCCGTCGTTGTTCAGCCGGTACAGGCCGCCGGTGCCGCGCGCGTCCATGATCGCGGCCCTGAACCACTCGTAGTGGTAGTCGCTGGTGGACTCGGTGAAATAGATTGTGCCGTCGCCTGTTTCGGTGACGTTGGAACAGAACCGCAGGGGTCGGCCGCGCGGCGCGGAGCCGACGCCATCGACTGGGACCGTCCGGGTGAGCGTGGTCAGCTCGCCGGTGCCGGGGTCCAAGGCCAGCAGCCCGCGGTGGCTGTCGCAGACCAGGATCCGGCCGTCGCGGGCGACGTGCATGCCCAGTGGCCGCCCGCCGGTGTCGGCGACGACGGTCGCGGCCCCGTCGGGGTCCAGGCGCACGATGCGGCCGTCGGTCAAACCGGTCCACAGCCGGCCCTGGGCATCGGTCACCACATCTTCGGGTCCGGGTCCGGGCACCGGCACGAGGGTGAGCTCGGGGAGCGGGTAGTCGGGCAGCGGGTCCACCGGCGGCGGCTGCCAGCGGACGGGATGGATGGCGGGTTTCTCGACAGCGGCCGACACCTCACCGACGGTAGTCCGCAGACGGCGACGGCCGGGCGGTTTCCCGCCCGGCCGTCGTGACGTCGGTGATCTAGAGCAGGCGACCGGCCTCGCTCAGCACCCCGTGCAGGATGTCGTAGATCGCGTCGAACTCCTTCTGCCCGCTGATCAGCGGGGGAGCCAGCTGCACCACCGGGTCGCCACGGTCGTCGGCGCGGCAGTACAGGCCCGCCTCCCACAGCGCGGGGGTCAGGAAACCGCGCAGCAACCGCTCGGACTCTTCGTCGTTGAACGTCTCCTTGGTGGTCTTGTCCTTGACGAGTTCGATGCCGTAGAAGAAGCCCTCACCGCGGACATCGCCGACGATGGGCAGGTCGTACAGCTTCTCCAGGGTGGCCTTGAACGCCGGGGCTTGCTGCTTGACGTGGGCGTTGATGCCCTCGCGCTCGAAGATGTCGAGGTTGGCCAGCGCCACCGCCGACGAGACCGGATGCCCGCCGAAGGTGTAGCCGTGCCCGAACACCGTCTTGCCGTCGTTGAACGGCTCGAACAGCCGGTCGCTGGCGATCATCGCGCCGATCGGCGAGTAACCCGACGTCAAACCCTTTGCGCTGGTGATGATGTCGGGAACGTAACCGAGATCGTCGCAGGCGAACATGGAACCGATGCGGCCGTAGGCGCAGATCACCTCGTCGGACACCAGCAGCACGTCGTACTCGTCGCAGATCTCGCGGACCCGCTCGAAGTATCCCGGCGGAGGCGGGAAGCAACCGCCGGCGTTCTGCACCGGCTCCAGGAACACCGCGCACACCGTGTCTGGACCCTCGAACTCGATGGCCTCGGCGATCCGGTCGGCGCAGTACCGCCCGAACGCCTTCTCGTCGTGCGCGTAGGCCTCCGGCGCCCGGTAGAAGTTCGTGTTCGGTGCGCGGAAGCCACCCGGGGTGAGCGGTTCGAACGGCTCCTTGAAGGCGGGAATGCCGGTGATCGCCAGCGCGCCCTGCGGGGTGCCGTGGTAGGCGATCGCCCGCGAAACCACCTTGTGCTTACCGGGTTTGCCGGTGAGCTTGAAGTACTGCTTGGCCAGCTTCCAGGCGCTCTCCACCGCTTCGCCACCACCGGTGGTGAAGAAGACCCGGTTCAGGTCACCCGGCGCGTAGTGCGCCAGCCGTTCGGCCAGCTCGATGGCCGTCGGGGTGGCATAGGACCACAGCGGGAAGAAGGCCAGCTGTTCGGCCTGCTTTGCGGCGGCCTCGGCCAGTTCGGTGCGCCCGTGCCCGACCTGGACCACGAACAGGCCCGAGAGCCCGTCGATATAACGGCGGCCCTGGTCGTCGAAGATGTGGACGCCCTCACCGCGGGTGATGATGGGTGGGGTGATATCGGCACCGTGCCGGGCGAAATGCCCCCACAGGTGGCGCTTGGCCTTGGCGGCCAGATCGGCGGAAAGTGCCGTGTCGTTGGAAAAGGATTGTGCTACATCGGTTGTTGTCATCGCGTGCCCCAGTTGTATTGCTGTTTGACAAGTTTGAGATAGACAAGAGTCTCGGTTGATATCACCCCTGGAACGGCACGGATCTTGGTGTTGAGCAGGTCGAGTAGATCGCCGTCGTCCTCGCAGACCACCTCGACGATGGCGTCGAAGGTTCCGGCGGTGAGCACCACGTAGTCCACGGACTCGATGGCTGAGAGCTTTTCGGCGACCTTGGTGGTGTCGCCCGTGCAGCGGATGCCGATCATGGCCTGGCGCGCGAAGCCCAGCTGCATGGGGTCGGTCACGGCGACGATCTGCATGACGCCGGCATCGACCATCCGCTGGACGCGCTGGCGCACCGCGGCCTCCGACAGGCCGACGGCCTTGCCGATGCCCGCGTACGAACGTCGGCCGTCCTGCTGCAGCTTCTCGATGATCGACTTGGACAGCTCGTCGAGCTGGAATGCCGCGCCTGGCCGGGAGTGGTTGATTCGCAGGGAGACGGCGGAGGCGCCGGGCTGTGAATCTGGGTTCGACATGCTGACGATTGTGCACGGAATCCGTAGTTTGAGGCAACCATTTCGATTAAATCGCGCGTTTCCGGTGTCCTCGACCGGTGGAATGCGCAGCAGTCCTCGGGTAGCGTGGTGCTCCGTGGCCCTCACTGAAACCTCTGTTGTCGCTGGTAGCTGGATCAACGGCGAGGCGGTGAAGACCGGCGGTCAGCCCTTCGCGGTGATCAGCCCGGCCACCGGTGAGGTGGTGTCGACGTATGCGCTGGCCACTCCCGCGGATGTGGACGCCGCCGTTGCCGCCGCGCGCGCCGCGCAACCGGGCTGGGCCAAGGCAGCCCCCGTCGAGCGGGCCGGCGTGCTGGCAAAGCTCGCCGAACTGATGGAGGCCAACGCGGCGACGTTCATCGCCGAGGAAGTGGCCCAGTGCGGCAAGCCGGTACGGCTGGCCACCGAGTTCGACGTCCCGGGCAGTGTCGACAACGTGGCGTTCTTCGCCGGTGCGGCGCGGCATCTGGAAGGCAAAGCCAGTGCCGAGTATTCGGCCGACCACACCTCCAGCATCCGCCGCGAGGCCGTCGGCGTGGTGGCCACCATCACGCCGTGGAACTATCCGCTGCAGATGGCGGTGTGGAAGGTCATCCCGGCGCTGGCCGCGGGCTGTGCCGTCGTCATCAAACCCGCCGAGATCACCCCGTTGACCACCCTCACGTTGGCCCGTATCGCCGCAGAGGCCGGCCTGCCCGCCGGGGTGCTCAACGTCGTCACCGGGTCGGGCGCCGATGTCGGCACGGCGTTGGCCGGGCACCGTGACGTCGACGTCGTGACCTTCACCGGGTCGACGGCCGTGGGCCGCAAGGTGATGACCGCCGCGGCCGCACACGGACACCGCACCCAGTTGGAACTCGGCGGCAAGGCGCCGTTCGTCGTGTTCGACGATGCCGATCTCGACGCCGCGATCCAGGGCGCGGTCGCCGGGGCACTGATCAACACCGGCCAGGACTGCACGGCGGCCACCCGCGCGATCGTGGCCCGCGACCTCTACGACGACTTCGTCGCCGGGGTGGCCGAGGTGATGAGCAAGATCGTGGTCGGCGACCCGCACGATCCCGACACCGATCTGGGCCCGCTGATCACCACCGCACACCGGGACAAGGTGGCCGGTATGGTCTCGCGGGCGCCCGACCAGGGCGGCCGCGTCGTCACCGGCGGCGTCATCCCCGACCTGCCCGGCTCGTTCTACCGTCCGACGCTGATCGCCGATGTCGCAGAGGATTCCGAGATCTACCGGGACGAGATCTTCGGGCCCGTGCTGACGGTGCGCGCCTTCACCGATGACGACGACGCGCTGCGTCAGGCCAATGACACCGATTACGGGCTGGCCGCCTCGGCGTGGACCCGCGACGTCTACCGCGCCCAGCGCGCGTCGCGTGAGATCGACGCTGGCTGCGTGTGGATCAACGACCACATCCCGATCATCTCGGAGATGCCGCACGGCGGCGTCGGGGCGTCCGGGTTCGGCAAGGATATGAGCGACTACTCCTTCGAGGAGTACCTCACCATCAAGCACGTGATGAGCGATATCACCGGCGTGGCCGAAAAGGGCTGGCACCGGACCATTTTCACGAAGCGCTGACCCGCGATTTGTGCACGTTTACCGGCGCTCGACGCCGGTAAACGTGCACAAATCACTCGAGATCAGCCGATGCGGATCAGCTTCTTGTTGACGAACTCGTCGATTCCGAAGCGGCCCAGTTCGCGGCCGAAGCCGGAACGCTTGACCCCGCCGAACGGCAGCTCGACACCTTCGGCGCCAACCGCGTTGACGAACACCATGCCGGCCTCGATCTTGTCGGCGACCCGGGCGGCCTGCGCGTCGTCGGTGGTGTAGACGTACGAGCCCAGGCCGAACGGCGTGTCATTGGCCAGTTCGACGGCCGCGTCCTCGTCGGCGACCTTGTACACCGACGCCACCGGACCGAAGAGCTCCTCGCGGTAGTCGGCGGGCACGTTGGTGAGCACACCCGGTGGGTAGAACGCTCCCTTGCGGCTGCCGTTGGTGGTCAGCTCGGCGCCGGCATCGACGGCCCGGTTCACCTGCTCCTCCAGCCGCTCGGCCGCGGCCACCGACGAAAGTGGGGCCAGCCCTTCGGATTTCGCGAGCACCTTCGCGGTGAACTTGTCGAGGAAGGCGTCGTACACCGATTCGGCGACGATGATGCGCTTGGCGGCGTTGCAGGCCTGGCCGGTGTTCTCGAAGCGGCCGTCGACCGCGGCCTCCACCGTGGCGTCGAGGTCGTCCGAGCTCAGCACGATGAACGGATCCGAGCCGCCGAGTTCGAGCACCACCTTCTTGAGGTTGCGTCCGGCGATCTCGGCCACCGCCGCGCCGGCCCGCTCGGAGCCGGTCAGCGACACCCCTTGGATGCGCGGGTCGGCGATGATCCCGGCGATCTGTTCGTTGGTGGCGTAGATGTTGACGTAGGCGCCTTCGGGATAACCGGCGTCGGTGAAGATCTGCTGCAACGCCGCGGCGGACTCGGGGCACTGCGGGGCGTGCTTGAGCACGATCGTGTTGCCCAGCGTCAGGTTCGGTCCGGCGAACCGGGCCACCTGGTAGTACGGATAGTTCCAGGGCATGATGCCCAGCAGCACGCCCACCGAGCTACGGCGGATCAGCGCCGACCCGTCGCCGTCGAGCAGCGTGATCGGCTCGTCGGCGAGGAACTTCTCGGCGTTGTCCGCGTAGTACTCGTAGATCGATGCGCTGAACTCGACCTCGCCCACGGACTGGTCCAGGGGCTTGCCCATCTCGCGCTGAATGATGCGCGCCAGCTCGTCTTTTCGCTCGACGTGCAGTTCGGCCACCCGGCGGATCAGCGCGGCGCGGTCGGCGACGGTGCTGGTGCGTGACCATTCGCGGTGGGCTTTGGCCGCGGCTGCCACGGCCGCCTCGATCTGGGCATCGGTGGCGGTCGGGTATTCCTTCACCAACTCGCCGGTCGAGGGGTCGACGACCGCGTACAGCGTCGTGCTCATTGCTGGTGGCTCCTTCCAACGGGCAGCTCTGCCCGGTTCAGTGGTTCGCTATCAATACTGCACGAGAGGACAAGTGCGGGTTGGGGAACTCATCGCTCCCGGGTGAACTCCTCGCCCGTCTCGGGGTTGATCGCGGTTTCCCCGGGCGGAAGGTTCGACAGGTCGGGTGCGATGAGGGTCGGCATGTCGCCGGAGTCCGGCAGGCCGAACCGCGCTTCGACGGCGGCCTGGTCGGCGGCGGTCTCCAGGACGAGGTCGTGGCTGCGCCGGGGCAGGGTGAGCCCCTTGAAGAAACCGGGCGCCATGATGCGCCACACCAGCATGAGGATCAGGCCGAGCACCAGGGCGCCGATCCCGACGACGGCGACCGCGCCGAACCCGAAGATGGTGACGTTGTTGCCGTCGTCGTCGGTCAGCCAGTCCGGCTTGGCGTATTGCACGAGGCCGTAGCCGAACATCACCAGCAGGATGACGCCGCCGAGCAGCGGCACCACGCCGCGCATCACGAAGTCGCGGAGGTTGCCGGTGAGCGTCTTGCGGTAGAACCACACGCAGGCGAAGCCGGTGAGTCCGTAGTAGAACGCGATCATCAGGCCCACCGAGCCGATCAGCGCGGTCAGCAGATTGGTGCTGATGACGGTGAACAGCACGTAGAAGACGGCACTGACGATGCCCATCGCGATGGTCGATGTGGTGGGGGTCAGGTAGGTGCGGTGGATCTTGGCGAAGGAATCCGGCAGGGCCTTGTACACGCCCATGGACAGGGTGGTGCGGGCCGTCGGCAGGATGGTGGTCTGGGTGGAGGCCGAGGCCGAGGTCAGGATGGACGCCGACAGCAACAGCATGCCGATGTGACCAAGTGTGCTGTCGCCGAACAGGTCCGGGCCGATCGCGGCGAACACGTCGGCGGAGTTCTCCGGATTGCCCAGCCCGATACCGTCGGTGCCGACGCCGGCGAACGCGACCGCCGCGACGCTCACCAGGGCGTAGGTGGCCAACAGCAGGAAGGTCGAGATCACCGCGGCCCGGCCGGGGGTGCGGCCCGGGTCATCGGACTCCTCGTTGCACGCCACCGCGGTGTCCCAGCCCCAGTAGATGAAGATGGTGGTCAGAATCGCCGGCGCGATGACAGTGCCGAAATCCAGTCCGCCGGGCCAGAACCAGGACAGCGACGGTATCAGCGAGTAGTCCTCGGCGGTGTGGGTGTACACCTTGAACAGGGCCACCACCGACAGCACGATCAGCACCACGACCTCGATGGCCAGCAGTCCGTACTGCAGTCGGGCGGACACCTCGATACCGCGGTAACAGATGTAGGTCATCACCGCGATCCAGATGACGCCGGCCACCGTGGACCACAGGGTGCTGCTGGCCAGCGTGGCCGCCGAATGCCAGCCCAGGTCGCCGGCGAAGGTGAACGAGTAGGCCCCGGCGATCTGGGCCAGGTTGGCCATCACGATGACGTCGGCGGCGATGATGCCCCAGCCGCCCAGCCAGCCCACCACCGGGCCGAAGGAGCGCGACGCCCACGTGAAGGTGGTGCCGCAGTCCGGCTCGGCCTTGTTCAGCTCCTGGTAGGCCACCGCGATCAGATACATCGGGATGAACGAGATGAGCACGATGGCAGGTGCTTTGGTGCCCGAGAGCAGCCCGGTGCTGCTGGCGACGATGAGCCCCAGGGTCGCCGCGAGGCTGTAGGCGGGCGCCGTGGAGGCCATCCCGACGACGATGCTCGATACCAGGCCCAGGGCGCCGCCCTTGAGTCCTTTGCTCTCGACCCCGGAACCGCTGGGCTCGAGGGTGAGTTCGCCTTTACTCATCGCATCTCCCTGCTGATTACTGACATATCGAGAACGTAGAATACGGTTTCAGTTGTCAGAGCGCGCGTCAACAACGAAATTAGTTTTTCTGGTGTCCGTCGGCGGCGGCCCCGCGCGCTATGGTCGTGGCGTGACCACCGCGCAGCGGGCGGACGAATTCGAAGCGCTGCGGCCGCACCTGCTGGCCGTGGCTTACCGGCTGACCGGCACTTATGCCGACGCCGAGGACATCGTGCAGGATTGCTGGCTGCGCTGGCACGGTTCCGGCGCCGAGATCGCCGATCTGCGGGCCTGGCTGACCACCGTGGTGAGTCGCCTCGGGTTGGACCGCCTGCGCTCGGCCGCGCACCGGCGGGAGACCTATGTCGGCGAATGGCTGCCCGAGCCCGTGGTGACGGGTTTCGGCGATGCCGCCGATCCGCTGGCCGCCGTGGTGGCGGCCGAGGACGCGCGGTTTGCGGCCATGGTGGTCCTGGAGCGGCTGACCCCGGATCAGCGGGTCGCCTTCGTCCTGCACGACGGATTCGCCGTACCGTTCGACGAGGTCGCCGACATCCTGGGGATCGGCGCTGCGGCCGCCCGGCAGCTGGCCTCCCGCGCGCGCCGTGCGGTCGCGTCGGCGCCGCCGCCCGACCCGGCGCACTCGGAGATCGTCGGCAACCTGATGACGGCCATGGCCGCCGGCGATATGGCCGCCGTCGTCGCACTGCTGCATCCCGACGTCACCTTCACCGGCGATGCCAACCGGCGCGCGCCCACCGCGGCCCGGGTCATCGTCGGTCCCGACAAGGTCGCGCGGTTCCTCTTCGGGCTGGCCAAACGCTATGGGCCGAACTGGCTCTCGGCCACCGAGCTGGCGTTGGTCAACGGGGACCTGGGCAGTTACACGCCGGGCCGTCCCGCGTCCGACGGTTATCCGGAGCTGTCACCGCGCATCACGGTGATGACGGTCCGTGACGGATTGGTCTGCGCGGTATGGGATATCGCGAATCCGGACAAGTTCACCGCGTCCCCGCTCCATCGGCCCACGGAATCCGGCACGCATCACCGGAATTGAAGCCCTGCTCGGTGATACCCAGCGCCGAGTACATCCGTGCGCGCATGTTCTCGACGCCGATCTGGTAGGTCAGCTCGATCACTCCCGCATCGCCGAACCGGGCGCGCAGGTCGGCCACCTGCTCGTCGGTGACCGTGTGCGGGTCGGTGGTCATGGCGTCGGCGTAGGCGATCGCGGCGCGTTCGTCGTCGTTGAATGCCGGCGAGGTGGCGTAGTCGTCGATGGATGTGAGGCGGTCCACGTCCAGGTTGTCCAGCCGCATCAGCATGGAGCCGAAGTCCACGCACCAGGAGCAGCCGACGGTGCGCGCGGTCCAGAGCACCGCGAGCTCACGGACACTGGCCGGCAGTTTCTTCGACCCGCTCTGCAGCAGCATCTCGTGCACGGCGTTGGCGACCAGCAGGCGGGGATGGTGTGCGGCCACGGTGAACGGTTCGGGCACCTCGCCGAATTGTCGCTTGGCGTACCGGTACATCAACCGGGTGAACAGGCCGGCTTGTTTCGGGGGTAGGGGGGCGATTCTCGTCGTCATATCGGGTAGACGAGACAGCGCTGCGATGTGTGACAGCCCTATCCGCGCGCCGGCGAACCGGTCGGCAGCGGCGGGGCGATCGACCACATGACTTCGCTCTCGCCGGTGTCGGCGTTGTCCCAGGCGTGCGGTGACTGCGCGGAGAAGGTGTAGCAGTCTCCGGTGTCGAGCAGCTGTTCCTGACCGTCGACCACCAGGCGCAGCTTGCCGCGGATGACGACGACGACGATCGTCTTGGAATCCAGCGTGTAGGCGCCGCCGGATCCGCCGCCGGGTTGGAGGACGGTGCGCATCACCTGGACGTTCTGTTCGGTGGCCGGAGTGAGCAGATACTCGCGAATACCACTGCCGCCCATCTCCAGTGGCGCGCCCCGCCCATTGCGCACCATCGCCGAATCGGGGAAGTCGAACAGCGAGCCCACCGACGCGCCGAGGATGTCGCAGATCCGCAGCAGATTGGGTACCGAGATCGCGGTCTGGCCCCGCTCGACGAGGCTGAGGAAGCCCTTGGTCAGGTCGGCTTCGGTGGCCACCGCGTCGAGGGTCAGTCCCCGCTCGGTACGCAAGGCCCGCAGCTTCGGCCCGAGCCGATTCATCATCGAGTCGACGTCGGCGGTGCGCGCCGCGCCCGCGGATCGACTTCGTGGCATCGGCTTCCCTCCCGGCTGTGACGGCTCTTGCCGTTCGGAGTTTAGCGGTATATAACTTCGAAAAAGTTTTGTGACATTAAACAACCGAGGAGCTGTCTGTGAGTCAGACCCACCAGCACGGCGCACGGACCGTGCGCGCAGCGGTGTTCACCGAGCCCGGGACGGCGGTGCAGACCGTGGACGTCGAGCTGGCTGCGCCCGGTCCGGGTGAGGTCGAGGTGGCCATCGCCGGTGCCGGCGTGTGCCATTCGGACCTGCACGTCACCAAGGGGGAGTGGGATGTCCCGGCTCCGGTGGTGTTGGGCCACGAAGGTTCCGGCGTCGTGACCGCCCTGGGCGACGGCGTGACCAGCCTGGAGGTCGGCGACCATGTCGTGCTGTCCTGGGTCCCGGGCTGCGGCTCGTGCCGGCAGTGCGAGCTTGCGCGGCCGTGGCAGTGCGAGGTCGCGGCCAACGTCGTCGCGGCCGGTGGCGTGCTGTTCGACGGCACCAGCCGATGGAGCCGGGACGGCGCGACCCTGCACCACTACCTCGGCGTGTCGTCGTTCGCCGAACGGGTCGTGGTCCCTGCCGCCGGTGCGGTGCGGATCCGCAAGGACGCCCCGCTGGACGTCGTCGCACTGGTCGGCTGCGCGGTGGCCACCGGTGTCGGGGCGGTGCGCAACACCGCCGGGGTCGAAGCGGGCGCCACCGTCGCGGTGATCGGCTGTGGCGGTGTCGGGCTGTGCTGTATCCAGGGCGCGCGGCTGGCCAAGGCCGGACGCATCATCGCCGTCGACATCGACGCCGGCAAGCTGGAGCACGCCCGCCGCCTCGGTGCCACCGACACCATCGACTCCGCGGCGACCGATGCCGTTGTCGCGCTCAAAGAGCTTGTGCCGGAAGGGCTGGACTACATCTTCGACGCCATCGGCAAGATCGTCACCACCGAACAGGCCATCGCCGCGCTCGGTCTCGGCGGTGCCGCCGTCATCGTCGGCCTGCCACCGACCGGCTCGACGGCGCGCTTCGACCCGCTGGTGCTGGCCGAGGCCAACCAGCGCATCCTCGGCTCCAACTATGGTTCGGTCGACCCGCAGCGCGACATCCCCGGCCTGGTCGACCTGTACATGGACGGCGAACTGGATCTCGATTCCATGGTGTCGGGCCGTCGTCCGCTGGAGGACGCGCAGCACGCGCTGGACGACCTGGCCGGCGGCGGCGCGCTGCGCACCCTGCTGGTGCCGTCGATGGGTGCGCAGGCATGAGCGCCAGCGAGACGGTCATCGCCGGAGACGGGCTGGCCCGGCGCAGTGTGAGCACCTTCGAGGTCGGCGCGCAGAGCGTCGCCAATGTCGCACCGAGCGCGGTCATCGCGTTCGCCCCGGCCGCGATGGCCGCCTCCGCCGGCAACGGCGCCTGGCTGTCCTTCGCCATCGCGTTGGTCGGGGTGATGGCCATCGGCTACTGCGTCTGTGTGTTCGCCCGCAGACGGGCCGGCGCCACGTCGCTGTACGCGTTCTCCCGGTTGTCGCTGGGCCCGGGCGGGGCGTTCGTCACCGGCTGGGCGCTGCTCATCGGTGCGGTGTGCATTGCCGCCGGCTCGCTGGCCGGCGCCGGCTACTACACCAGCCGGGTACTGGAAACGGTTGGGGTGCAGACCTTTGCCGGGCCCGCCGGCCAGGTTTTCCTCGACATCGTGTTGGTGCTGATCGCGGCGTGGCTGACCATTGTCGGCGTGCGACTGGCGGCCAGGGTGTCCTCCGCCCTGGAGGTGCTCTCGATCGTGCTCATTGTGCTGGTGCTGATCGCCGTGTTGCTCACACACGGTGAGGTCTTCGACCTCGACCAGATCACCCTGAAGGGCTTCGACGCCGACGGCATCGTCTTCGCCGTGGTGCTGGCGGTCCTGGGCTTCGTCGGCTTCGAGGGCGCGGCCTCACTCGGTGCCGAAGCGGCCGAACCGTATCGCGCGATCCCGCGTGCGGTGATGGGCAGCGCGGTGCTGGCCGGGGTGCTCTACATCTTCGCCACCTACGCACAGGTGGTCGGCGCGGGCGGCCCCGAAGCGCTGGCCGCCAGTGCGGACCCGATGGAGGACCTGGCCCGCGGCAGCGGCCTGGACTTCCTGGGCCCGTTCCTGGATATCGGTTTTGCCGCATCGTTTCTGGCGGTGGTGATGGCCTGCATCACCGTGGCCGCGCGCCTGCTGTTCGGCATGGGCAAGGAAGGCGTGCTGCCGGCCTGGCTGGCCCGCACCCACCCCCGGCACCGCACTCCGACGTCAGGCATCGCGACGGTGACACCCGTGGTGGCGGTGGCGACCTGCGCCGTGGTCGGGGCCGGCACCGAGCCGCTGCTGGCAACCACCTACATCGACACCGTCGGCACCTTCGGCTACATGCTCAGCTACATCCTGATCTGCGTGGGCGCACCGCTGTTCATCCGCCGGCTCGGGGCCGCCAAGCTGGCGGTGACCGTGCTGTGCGGCGTGGTCGGCACGGTGGTGATGGCGTATGTGTTCTACCGCAACATCTTCCCGGTTCCGGCCGCCCCGATGAACCTGTTGCCGTATGTCTTCGTGGCCGTGCTGGTGCTGGGTATCGCCGGATTCGCGGCCCTGCGATTCCGCGATCCGGAGGCGGCGCAGCGCGCGGGGACATACGCCGAAGACGCCTGACGATGTACCGAGTGTGAAGCCTCTGCGGGATCGATGCCGATTCCCCGCAGAGGCTTCACATTCGCGTGTTTTTCGGGCTGCAGACCGAAGGAACTACCGCGCGAACATCAGGGCGCGCTTGACCTCTTGGATCGCCTGGGTCACCTGGATGCCACGGGGGCAGGCGTCGGTGCAGTTGAAGGTGGTGCGGCAGCGCCACACCCCGTCGACGTCGTTGAGGATGTCCAGACGCTCGGCGGCACCCTCGTCACGGCTGTCGAAGATGAACCGATGCGCGTTGACGATCGCGGCCGGGCCGAAGTACGAGCCTTCGTTCCAGAACACCGGGCAGCTGGTGGTGCAGCAGGCACACAGGATGCACTTGGTGGTGTCGTCATAGCGCGCGCGGTCGGTCTGGCTCTGGATACGCTCGCGCGTCGGCGCATTGCCCGAGGTCATCAGGAACGGCTTGACCGCGCGGAACGCGTCGAAGAACGGCTCCATGTCGACGACCAGGTCCTTCTCCACGGGCAGGCCGCGGATGGGCTCGATGGTGATCGTGAGCTGCTTGGACGCCTTCTTGGGCAGCAGGTCGCGCATCAGCACCTTGCACGCCAGCCGGTTCACGCCGTTGATGCGCATGGCGTCGGACCCGCACACCCCGTGGGCGCAGGACCGGCGGAACGTCAACGTGCCGTCCAGGTACCACTTCACGTAGTGCAGCAGGTTCAGCAGCCGGTCGCTGGGCAGGCACGGCACGCGGAAGCTCTGGAAGCCGGCCGCGTCCGGGTCCTCCGGGTTGAACCGGGCGATCTTCAGCGTGACCATCACCGCGCCGTCGGGCACGGGCGGCAGGTCGGGGCCGTCGGTGGCGGGCTTTTCGAGAACGCTGGTCATATCAGTACTTCCGTTCCATCGGCTCGTACCGGGTCTGGACCACGGGCTTGTAGTCCAACCGGATATCGCTCAGCAGATCGGTGCCCTCTTTGTAGGCCATGGTGTGGCGCATGTAGTTGGTGTCGTCGCGGTTGGGGTAGTCCTCGCGGGCATGCCCGCCGCGGGATTCCTTGCGGTTCAGCGCACCGACGACGGTCACCTCGGCCAGCTCCAGCAGGAAGCCCAGCTCGATGGCCTCCAACAGGTCGCTGTTGTAACGCTTGCCCTTGTCCTGCACCGTGATTCGCGCGTAGCGCTCCTTCAGGGCGTGGATGTCGGTGAGCGCCTGCTTCAGCGTCTCCTCGGTGCGGAACACCGCGGCGTTGTTGTCCATCGACTGCTGCAGGGCGGTGCGGATATCGGCGACGCGCTCGTTGCCGTGCTCGGAGAGGATGTCACCCACCCAGCCGACCACCATCTCGGCCGGCTTCTCCGGCAGGTCGACATGGTTGTGGTTGTTGGCGTATTCCGCGGCGGCGATACCGGCGCGGCGACCGAACACGTTGATGTCCAGCAGCGAGTTGGTGCCCAGCCGGTTGGAACCGTGCACCGACACGCACGCGCACTCGCCGGCGGCGTACAGGCCCGGCACCACGGTGTTGTTGTCGCGCAGCACCTGGCCGTGCACGTTGGTGGGGATACCGCCCATCACGTAGTGACACGTCGGGTACACCGGAACCAGTTCGGTGACCGGGTCCACCCCCAGGTAGGTCCGGGCGAACTCGGTGATATCGGGCAGCTTGGCTTCCAGGACGTCCGCGCCGAGGTGGCGCACGTCGATGTAGACGTAGTCCTTGTTCGGTCCGGCGCCGCGGCCTTCGAGCACCTCGAGCACCATCGAGCGGGCCACGATGTCACGCGGGGCCAGGTCGACGATCGTGGGCGCGTAGCGCTCCATGAAGCGCTCGCCCTCGCCGTTGAGCAGGCGCCCGCCCTCACCACGCACGGCTTCGGAGATCAGGATGCCCAGCCCGGCCAGGCCGGTCGGGTGGAACTGGTGGAACTCCATGTCCTCCAAGGGAAGTCCCTTGCGGAAGATGATGCCCAGACCGTCACCGGTCAGGGTGTGCGCATTGGAGGTGGTCTTGTACATCCGGCCCGACCCGCCGGTGGCGAAGACGATCGCCTTGGCGTGGAAGACGTGGATGTCACCGGTGGCCAGCTCGTAGGCGATGACACCGGTGGCGACCGGGCCGCCGGGGGTCTCGGTGAGCGAGATGTCCAGTGCGTAGAACTCGTTGAAGAACTCGACATCGTGCTTGACGCAGTTTTGGTACAGCGTCTGCAGGATCATGTGTCCGGTGCGGTCGGCCGCGTAGCAGGCCCGGCGCACGGGCGCCTTGCCGTGATCGCGGGTGTGCCCGCCGAAGCGGCGCTGGTCGATACGGCCCTCGGGGGTGCGGTTGAACGGCATCCCCATGTTCTCCAGGTCATAGACCGCGTCGATGGCCTCTTTGCACATGATCTCGACGGCGTCCTGGTCGGCGAGGTAGTCGCCACCCTTGACGGTGTCGAAGGTGTGCCACTCCCAGTTGTCCTCTTCGACGTTGGCCAGCGCGGCGCACATACCGCCCTGGGCGGCGCCGGTGTGGCTGCGGGTCGGGTACAGCTTGGTCAGCACGGCGGTGCGGGCGCGCGGGCCGGCTTCGACGGCGGCGCGCATCCCGGCGCCGCCTGCGCCGACGATGACGACGTCGTAGCGGTGTTCAACAATCATTTTTCGCAGCTCCCGATCAAGAGATGTTCGCGTCGAACGTCAGCAGCACGTAGGTGCCCAGCACCAACGTGAACAGGATCGACAGTGCGAGCAGGGTGTTCAGCCAGAACTTCGTGGAATCCTTGCGGGCGTAGTCGGCGATGATGGTGCGCATCCCGTTGCCGCCGTGCAGCTGAGCCAGCCACAGCAGCAGCAGATCCCAGGTCTGCCAGAACGGCGAGGCCCAGCGCTGTGCGACGTAGTTGAAGTCGATCCGGTACACGCCGTTCTGCCACATCAACATGATGAACAGATGGCCCAGCGCCAGGAAGACCAGAACGATGCCGGAGAAGCGCATGAACAGCCAGGCGTACTTCTCGAAGTTGGGCATACCGCCGGGGCGGCGCGGGGATCGCGGATTGTCCAGACCTGCGGGCCGGTCGTAGCTGCGCTGCATGACCGGGGCCGGCCCGCCGCGCTCGCTCAGGTGGTCGTAAGGATTCTCGCCGCTCATAGAAAACGCTCCGCCATGTGCATGCCGAGGACGCCCAGGGAGGGAATCATCACGGCCAACCAGAT
This sequence comes from Mycobacterium hackensackense, assembly GCF_025822555.1. Classification (NCBI taxonomy): domain Bacteria; kingdom Bacillati; phylum Actinomycetota; class Actinomycetes; order Mycobacteriales; family Mycobacteriaceae; genus Mycobacterium; species Mycobacterium hackensackense. The sequence continues at coordinate 1,130,482 of NZ_JACKUC010000029.1, read as the reverse complement.
TCCGGCAATGACCCACAGCATCAGCCGCTGGTAGCGCGGACCGTGCTGCCAGAAGTCGATGAGGATGACGCGGATGCCGTTGAGGGCGTGGTAGAGCACCGCCGCGACCAGCCCCACCTCCATGAGGCCGACAATCGGGGTCTTGTAGGTCTCGATCACTTCGTTGTAGGCCTGCGGGCTGACCCGCACCAGCGCGGTGTCGAGCACGTGGACGAACAAGAAGAAGAAAATCGTGGCACCCGTGATGCGGTGCAGTACCCAGGACCACATGCCTGGGTCGCCGCGATACAGGGTGCGGCGACGTGCCGGTTTGGAACGCGGTGCCGGTGTTTCGGAATCCGCAGCCGTCTGGGTCATATTCGCGGTCTCATTTCGGACATCTCCAACGCCATCGGTGGACGTTCGGGGACAAGGCTGTAATTCGTCCCCAAACCTCGGGGCGACTCTAAACCCAAATGGAGCCCACTTAGAACTAGCGTGGAGCCCAAAGAGGCCGTTCTACCACAAAGTTAGGGTTACCTACATTGGTTGCCGCCTTCGGGAGTGGAGTCTTCGGAATGCATTCAGATAATGTTCAGCGGAGCGTGTGGTGAGTATCAGAATTGACTGGAAATTATTGCGGGACAACGCAATCGAGGCATCCAAGGTTGCATATGCGCCCTATTCGGGTTTCCCGGTCGGGGCTGCTGCTCTGGTCGACGACGGCAGAGTCATCCGCGGATGCAATGTGGAGAATGTCTCATATGGCCTAGGTCTCTGTGCGGAGTGCGCTGTGGTCTGCGTCCTGTTTTCCGGTGGCGGCGGACGGCTGGTCGCGCTCAGCTGCGTGGCCGCAGACGGGGCCCCGCTGATGCCGTGCGGGCGGTGTCGCCAGGTGCTCTTCGAACACGGCGGACCCGACCTGCTGATCGACCACCCCGACGGTCCGCGCCGGCTTGCCGAGCTGTTACCCGACGCTTTCGGACCTGCCGATTTGGAGCGTCATGCCTGACGCGCGCCATCAGGGGTCGCATCTCGATGCGCTTCATCACGGGTCGCATCTCGATGCTCCGTCCGTCATCCGGACGAAACGCGATGGCGGAATCCTCACCGACGCGGCCATCGACTGGGTGATCGACGGGTATACCCGCGGTCTGGTCGCCGACGAGCAGATGTCGGCTCTACTGATGGCGATCTTCCTGCGCGGCATGACACCGGGTGAGATCACCCGTTGGACGGCTGCCATGGTCTCCTCGGGAGAGCGCTTCGACTTCACCGACCTGGGCCTGCCGCTGGTGGACAAGCATTCGACCGGTGGGGTGGGCGACAAGATCACCATCCCACTGGTACCGGTGGTACTGGCTTGTGGCGCAGCGGTTCCGCAGGCCGCCGGCCGCGGCCTCGGTCATACCGGCGGCACACTCGACAAACTGGAGTCCATCGCCGGATTCACCCCCGAGCTGTCCAAAACCCAGATCCGCCAGCAGCTTTCCGATATCGGCGCGGCCATCTTCGCCGCCGGGGATCTCGCCCCGGCCGATCGCAAGATCTACGCGCTGCGCGATATCACCGCCACCACCGAATCGTTGCCGCTGATCGCCAGTTCGGTGATGAGCAAGAAACTGGCCGAAGGTGCGCAATCGCTGGTGCTCGACGTCAAATCCGGCCGCGGCGCGTTCCTCAAGACCGAGGCCGAGTCGCGAGAACTCGCCGCGACGATGGTGGCGCTGGGCAATTCCTACGGGGTGCCGACCCGGGCGCTGCTCACCGATATGAACCGTCCGCTGGGCTACACGGTGGGCAATTCGGTGGAGGTCGCCGAGTCGCTGGAGATACTCGCCGGCGGCGGGCCGGCCGACGTGGTGGAGCTGACGCTCGCCCTGGCCGCCGAGATGCTCGACGCCGCCGGGGTCGATGGCGTGGACCCCGCGCAGACGCTGCGTGACGGCACGGCGATGGATCGGTTCCGCCGCCTGATCGCGGCCCAAGGCGGTGACCTCAGCAAGCCGCTGCCCCTCGGGGCGCACAACGAGACCGTCACCGCTGCCACCGGCGGGGTGATGGGTGACATCGACGCGATGGCGGTGGCGATGGCGGCGTGGCGGCTCGGGGCCGGCCGTGCCGCGCCCGGGCACCCGGTGCAACTGGGCGCCGGGGTGCGTCTTCACCGCCGGCCCGGCGAGCCCGTCGCTGCCGGCGAGACGTTGTTCACGCTCTACACCGACACCCCGGAGCGGATGCCCGCGGCGCTGGGTGAACTCGACGGCGGATGGTCGGTCGGCGCGGCGGCGCCCGACATCGGCCCACTGATCATCGATCACCTCGGGTAGCTCGCCACAGCGCCACCGAAGGTCGGGCCAGCCACAGGCACAGCACGAGGTTGTACAGCGCCAGACCCCCGTACAGCGCGGTGTCGCGCGGATCGAACCCGAGGACCCCGGGGACGTGCCGGGTCACTTCGACCGCGCAGATCACGGTGAGCACCGTCCAGCCCGCGGTCGCGATCACGGTGAAGGCGATCGTGGACCGGCGCCCGAGACAGGCGAGAACGGCGAGCGCCCCCACGGTCAGCAGCAGGCCACCGTGCAAGGGGGTGACCAGCAGCCCGGCCAGTGGGGTGCCCTCCGGGCCCAACCTCAGGCTGTCCTTCGACCAGGCCAGCCCGACCCCGCCCAGCACGCCGATGGCCAGCCCCTGGCACACCAGCGCCACATGCGCGACCTTGAAGCGGGTGATCGCATGGTCGGGCGCGGGGACCACCGAGTGGCGGATGGCGTTCCTCTGCTCGAGCACACCGAACAGTCTGCCGCCGGGAGCCCCACCACGGTTGGCGCGCAAGCTGATTGGCAGACGATCCGGTTATGGCTCACAGCGAATTCACTGGAACGAGATGCCGCCGGTGCGGCACTGCACGGCGGTAGTCTCACTGCTGATGAACCGGCGAGTGCGGCACGTGTTCGCGGTGGGCACCGCGACGGTATTGCTGGCGACCGGTTGCGATGCGCCGCCGCCCCCCACCACGCCGATCACGGTGTACGCGGCATCGTCGCTGATCGGGAGCTTCACCGCGATCGGCAAGGAGTTCGAGGCGCAGAACCCCGGATACTCGGTGGAGTTCATCTTCGCGGGCTCGGCGGACCTCGTCGGCGCGCTCACCGACGGCGCCACCGCCGATGTCTTCGCCTCCGGCGACCGGGCCGACATCACCGCGCTGGCGGAGGCGGGAACTGCGCCGGTGCCCTTCGCCGCCAACGATCTGGTCATCGCCACCGCGGCCGGCAACCCCAGGAACATCACCACCCTGGCCGATCTCGCCCGGCCCGGCCTGCGGGTGGCGGTGTGTGCCGAACGCAGCGCGTGCGGGACTGCGCTCGGCGCCGCGGAAGCTCGTGACAAGGTCCGGCTGCAGCCGCGCAGCGCCGACGACACACCCGGAAATATCCTCAAAGCCATCGCGAGCGGACAGGTGGACGCGGGCGTCGTCTTGCGGACGAACGCGCTGGGCGCCGGGGACAACGTGTCGTGGTTCGCGTTGCCCGGCGCCGCCGTCACATCGTGGGTCACCGTGATCAAGGGCACCGAGCGCGCACATGAGGCGGCGCAGTTCGTCGCGGCGCTCACGGGTGGGGGCGGCAGGAAGATCCTGGCCGCGAACGGTTTCGTACCGCCGGTCACGCGCGCTGCGGGCTGAGCGGACAGCTTGCCGTCAACCGAACATTTGGGGACGGCACGGGCGATCAGCGCGCCTGGGCCGCCATCGGCGAGCAAAATGGACAGATGAATACGCCGCTGACCCTCGATCTGATCAAGCAGGCTCCCAAGGCGTTGTTGCACGACCACCTCGACGGCGGTCTGCGACCGGGAACGGTGGTGGAGCTCGCCGGCCAGTTCGGCTACGACGACCTGCCCGCCACCGACGTCGACGAGCTCGCCACGTTCTTCCGTACCGCGGCGCACAGCGGCTCGCTCGTCCGCTACCTGGAACCGTTCGCCCACACCGTCGGCGTCATGCAGACCCCGGAGGCGTTGCACAGGGTCGCCTACGAGGCTGTCGAGGATCTCGCCGAGGACAACGTCGTGTACGCCGAGGTCCGCTTCGCCCCCGAACTGCACATCGACCGTGGGCTGTCCCTGGACGCCGTCGTCGAGGCGGTGCTCGACGGGTTCGCCGACGGCGAGAAGGCCGCCGCCAGCGCGGGCCGGACCATCGTGGTGCGCTGCCTGGTGACCGCGATGCGACATGCCGCCCGGTCCCGCGAGATCGCCGAACTCGCCATCCGGTTCCGCGATCGCGGTGTCGTCGGCTTCGACATCGCCGGTGCCGAGGCCGGGTACCCGCCCAGCCGCCACCTCGACGCCTTCGAGTACATGCGAAGCAACAACGCGCGGTTCACCATTCACGCCGGCGAGGCCTTCGGGCTGCCGTCCATCCACGAGGCCCTCGCATTCTGCGGGGCCGACCGGCTGGGCCACGGGGTGCGCATCGTCGACGACATCACGGTGGGGCCGGACGACACCGCGAGGCTGGGCCGGTTGGCGGCGCTCCTGCGGGACAAGCGAATTCCGCTGGAGCTGTGTCCCAGCTCCAATGTGCAGACCGGTGCGGTGGACAGCATCGCCGAGCACCCGTTCGACCTGCTGGCCCGATTACGCTTCCGGGTCACGGTGAACACCGACAATCGCCTGATGAGCGATACCACCATGAGCCAGGAGATGCTGAGGCTGGTCGAGGCGTTCGGTTACGGCTGGAGCGACCTGGAGCGGTTCACCATCAACGCGATGAAGTCCTCGTTCCTGCCGTTCGACGAGCGGCTGGCGCTGATCGACGGGGTGATCAAACCGCGGTACGCGGTGCTGATCGGCTGAGCGCTGCCCGTAGCGTGGTGGCGAATTCGCCTGGTACGCCGATGAACCCGCCGTGATCACCCGGGAACATGACCGGCTGTGTCCGGAGCAGCTCGGCGAGTCTGCGGGTGGTGGCGTCGGTGAGCAGGTGGCCCGACTCCGCGCCGAGTCCGACGACGATCCGCGTCGGCCCGGCGGTCAGGGCCGCGATATCGGGGACATAGCGCGTCGTGTGACGCAGCTCGTGGTCGAAGAACCGGGCCGACTCGGCCAGCTGGGTGGCGAGCTCCTCGGGTGTGGGCTCCGGGCCGGGCGGTGGGCCGGCGTTCGGGTCGCTGACATCGAAACCGGCGTTGGCCAGGAATGCCATCCACGCCGCCTGCACCCCGTCACGATGGAAGGTCGCGATGATCTCGTCGGTGGCGGCGCGCTGCTCGTCGGCGTCGGGCAGCAGTTCCAGCAGCGGCGGCTCATGCGCGACCAGCGTGCGCACCCGCCCGGGGTGCCGGGTGAGCAGGGCGAGCCCGGTGACGGCGCCGCCGCTGGAACCGAAGACGTCCGCGGACTCGGCGCCCAGCGCGTCGAGGATGGCGATCACGTCGTCGGCGCGCAGGTCCGGCGTCGCGTCCTGGTCGGGATCTTCCAGCCGGCTCCGGCCATAGCCGCGCGGGTCATAGGTGACCACGGTTTGGTCGCCGGCCATGGCGTGCGCCAGTGGCAGGAAATCGGCAGCGCCCATCGGGGAACCGAGGACCAGGAGCAGCGGTCCGGTCCCGCGCACCTCGTAGTGCAGGCGGGCGCCGGGGACATCGAGCGAGCGGCAGACTAGTTCCTCAGCGGTCATGCCGGTATGGACCGGCCGCCGCCGCGAAACTCATCGTCGTCATTCCTGACGCAGTCGCGATTCGACGAAGCTCTCCAGCTCTTCCCACTGTTCGACGGCCTTGGCGTACGGTCCCGCGGGCTTGGGCACACTGCCCGGTTCGATCAGGTAGGAGACCAGGGCGCCGAGCGGCTCCTTGCTGTCCAGCCGCTTGCTGACAATGGATTCCTCGGCGTAATCGCCGACGTCCCTGAGGAATTCGACGGCGAGGTCGAGCTGGTCGCGGTCCACCGCGTCGGGGCCGTCGGCGATGTCGTCGGCCAGCCCGGACAGGACGTAGATGTTGTCGTCGGTGACCTCGACGCGCAGCGAGCCGTCGGTGGCCGCGGTCCGGATGATCTCGTAGGAGCTGTAGCTGGACAGGTCGCTCTCGTGCTCGTCGGCCAGGTAACGGGCCAGCGCGCGTTCTGAGTTGAAGACACTGATCCGGCCGTTGCGACCGAGGAACTTCGGCTCGTCGCCGACATAGCAGCGCAGCGTGTACAGAGTGCCGCTGCTGGTCATGATGCGCACCGGATCGATGCCGACCTCGGTCCAGAAGTCCTCGTCGCTGCCGAGCACCTGGCGCTGGGCCTCGGCCTCCAGGGCGTCGCTCTCCTCGTCGGTGTCGACGTCGCCTTCGATGACGAGGTCGTCCTCGTCGTCGACGGTGAGGGCGTCCTCGTCCAGTTCGGGGGCGGGTTCGTCGAGCTCTTGCTGTGCCTTCGCGGCGGCCGCCTCGTCGACGTCCGGTGTGGTGACCAGTTCGTCGATGGTGTCGATGACCGACTGCCAGGACCGTCCGATGGCGGCCTCGATCTCGGTCCAGCGCTTGCGGCCGGCACGCCCGGCGAAGGCGTCCATGCCGCCGCCGATGGTGCCGAGCACGGGGTTGCCGTTGAACATCTTGGTGATGACCGGCAGGTCGCACACCGATCCGATGGCGGACACGATCGCCAAGGCCCGGTGCACGGACTCGACGGAGTCCTCGTCGGGCTTCTCGGCGACCAGGCCGGGCACCTCGATGAGGTCGTAGAGGTGATCCTCATCCGGGCTCAGCCGGTGCGCGTTGGCCTTGGTGAGCTTCTCCCAGGCCGGATGGTCGGTGAGATCGTTGTCCGAGTTGGTGCGCACGAAGGCGACCAGATCTGCCACCGATTCGAACGCGAAGAGGTCCTCGTCCTTGCCGAGGAGCGCCTCCCATTCGTCACCGGCATCGCGCCAGCGCGGTGCCCACAGGGTGTACAGGTCGCCATTGGTCAGTCCGAGCCGGACCGGCACGATGTCAGCCGCCATGGCGCACAGCGTAACGATGCCGGCTGGGGAGCCCGGTGGCACACCCGCTGCTCACCCGGTGGGCCGCCAGAATCCCTGGAATCCCTGCCCGGCGTTGGTGGTCCGGATCGCGGACAACTGGACCGGATCTCCCGCCTCGATCATCTGGTCACCGGACACGATCATCGCGACGTGACCATCCCATACCGCGAGGTCACCGGGCCGAAGCGAGCCGGCGTCGACGGGCCGGCCGATGTCTTGTTCCTGTGCGAGCCGAGGGATGTCCAGGCCCGCTTCGCGGTAGGCCCATTGGGTCAGCCCACTGCAGTCCAGTCCGGCGCCGGGAGTGGTACCGCCCCACTGGTACGGCACGCCCAGCTGTGTCAGTGCATGCCGGACGGCACTGGCCGCGACCGGATTCGGCGCGGTCGCGGTGCTGCCGTCGGGGAGCCGGACCGCCACGCCGGAACCGAAATCGGCCGGATTGCCGACAGCTGCGCTGCGGTGCCGGGCCACCGGTCGGGCTGCGGACAGCGCGCCGGTCAGCGCCGTCCCCAGCCCGGCGCCCACCGGTGCCACCCCACCGCCGGTCGGGATCGCGGCAGGCAAGCCCGAGCCTGCCGGTATCGGCCCGGCGACCCCGTCCGGCGGTGCTGCCACCGCGGGACGGGGAATGCCGTTGATCGTCGAGGTGTGGGTGTCCAGCTCCGCACGCAGGGCGTCGACCACCGCGGTGGCCTCCTGCACTGCTTGCCCCGTCTCGGCGCTCAGTTCGCCCGCGACCCCGGGAGCATCGAGGTGCGGCTCCAGTGCGGACGCACGAGCCTCGAACTCGGCGATGATGTCCCGCAGTCGGGCGCGGGCCCGCGCGACGGCATCGGCGACCATGCCGATGTCGTCGGACAGCGCGCCGACCCGGTCGGCCAGGGCGCGCACGGTGCCGGCGGCCTCCGCGGTGTACCGCGCCGCGGCCGCGCCACCGTCGCCCGCCCAGATGTCACCGTCCCACACCCGCGTGGTGGCGCCGGCCAAGGCGATCAACTGATCGCGCATCTCGGCGAGCATCGTCGACGGATGCGCCGCCGCCGACCAGCCCGGCCCGACCTGTGCCGCCAGTTCGTGCAGCGGCTCGGCCAGCGCGGTGACCAGTGCACTCGGCATCGTCAACCGCCGAAAGAGGACAGCGATTGCCCGACATGATGTTCGGAGTCGCGATAGGCCACCGCGACGTGACCGGCCGTGGCGCCGGCGACCGCGAGATGATCGCCGAGTTGAGCAACCGCGTGCGTGGTATCGGCCACCGCTTCACGGAGCGCGGTGACCAGAGCGTCGGCGATGGGTCCGAACAAGGCGGGCGCCGAGTCGGCCACGGCAGGGAGTGCGGCGGCCAGGCCGGTGAGTTCGTCGGCAGTGTCGGCCAGCGTCCTGCCGGCGTGTGCGATCGCTGCGGTGTCGGCGTGCATATGGGTTATGACGCAGGCCGCAGCGGTTCGGTTCCACTAATGTTCGCCGCATGGATGTCCGCGTCGTTGACCACCCCTTGGCCGCCAGCCGGTTGACCACGCTGCGCGACGAGCGCACCGAGAATGCCGGCTTCCGGTCCGCATTGCGGGATCTCACCCTGATGCTGGTCTACGAGGCGACCCGGGATGCGAGCGCCGAACAGATCCGGGTCCGTACTCCGATGGCCGAAACCACCGGATCCCGCCTGGCCAACCCGCCGCTGTTGGTGCCGGTGCTGCGGGCCGGGCTGGGCATGGTGGATCAGGCGCACGCACTGATCCCGGAGGCCCAGGTCGGCTTCGTCGGGGTGGCGCGGGACGAAGAGACGCATCAGCCCACGCCCTACCTGGCGTCGCTGCCCGAGGATCTGAGCACCCGTTCGGTGTTCGTTCTCGACCCGATGCTGGCCACCGGTGGCTCGATGGTGCACACACTGGCCCTGCTGCAGGATCGCGGTGCCACCGACATCACCGCGATCTGTGTGGTCTGCGCCCCCGAAGGGATCGCCGCCCTGGAAAAGGCCACCCCGGGTATCCGGCTGGTGACCGCCGCCATCGACGACGGACTCAACGAGATCGCCTATATCGTGCCCGGGCTCGGCGATGCCGGTGATCGGCAGTTCGGTCCGCGCTGACCCGTCCCGGTCACCACTGCTGCGCGGCGCTGACCAGTTCGCCGACCAGGGCCCGAGCGTGACTTCTCGACGCGCTCAGGTCGTCGGTCGGGGCGCGGTGAACCTCGATGTAGGACTTGAGTTTCGGCTCGGTACCCGACGGACGCACCACCACCCGGATGCCCGCTCCGGTCAACACCAGGGCGTCGGTGCGCTGCTGGCCCCGGCGGTCGGACAGGTCCTCGACGGTCACCGGGATACCGGCAAGGGTGGCCGGCGGATTCGCCCGTAGGGTGGCCATCGCCGCACCCGAGTCGTCGACACGGCGGGTCACCGCTGTGGTCACGTGCACACCGTGGCGGCGGGCCAGATCGTCGAGGGCGTCGCGCACCGTGCGACCCTGCGCACGCAAGGCGGCGACCAGATCGCACGCCAGCACCGCCGCGCTGATACCGTCCTTGTCCCGCACCGCCTCCGGGTCGACACAATGCCCGATGGCCTCCTCGTACGCGTATATCAGTGCTGCGCCGGGTGCCGAAGCGCGGGCCAGCCATTTGAAACCGGTGAGCGTCTCGGCGTGCCGGGCGCCGCGGGACGCCGCGATGGCCGCCAGCATGCGTGAGGACACCACGGTGCTGGCGACCAGGGCGCATGCGGGGTGGGCGTGCCTGGACAACAGGTAATCGCCCAGCAGCCAACCGGTTTCGTCGCCGGTGAGCATGCGCCAGCCGCCTTCATCCGGTATGCCGACCGCGCACCGGTCGGCGTCGGGGTCCAGGGCGATGGCCACCTCGGCGCCGATATCGGCGGCCAGGGTCAACAGCAGGTCGGTGGCGCCCGGTTCCTCCGGGTTGGGAAAGGCCACGGTGGGGAAGTCGGGATCAGGAGCGAATTGAGCGTCGACCACGTGGACATCGTCGAATCCGGCCAAAGCCAAGGCGTCCAGGGCGAATTCACCACCCACGCCGTGCATGGGCGTCAGCGCCACCCGCGCCGTGCCCGATGCGCGCCGCACCGACGCGGCCCGTTCCAGGTACGCGCGGAACAGTTCCCGGCCGGACGGTTCCACCGGCAGGCGAGGGATCTCGGCGGCGTCCGGGGCGCGGGCGATCGCCGCCTCGATCTCGCGATCGGTTGGCGAGATGATCTGCAGGCCGCCGTCGAGGTACACCTTGTAGCCGTTGTCGCCGGCCGGATTGTGCGATGCGGTGATCTGCACCCCGGCCGCGGCACCCAGGTGCCGCACCGCGAACGCCACCACCGGGGTGGGGGCGGGCACTGTCAGGGCGACCACCGTGAACCCCTGGGCGGCAAGCACTTCCGCCGTTGCCGTGGCGAATTCGTCGGAGTGGTGCCGGGCGTCGCGGCCGACCACCACGGTGGATCCGCCCAGGCAACGGTCCTTGAGGACCTGCGCCAGCGCCCACGTCGCGCGGGTGACGGTGCCGACATTCATCGCATCGGCGCCGTCGCGCATCGGGCCGCGCAGGCCGGCCGTGCCGAAGGTCAGTGTCTTTTCGGCCGGGCGCTTCTCGGTCATGCGCTGATTGTGCCCGTCGCGCGAGCGTCGGCGTCGGCGAGCTTGCGCAGTACCGGGGCCACCAGCATCAGCAGATCGAACTCGAGCTCGCTGAGGGTGTCGCGCATGGTGGCCTGCAGCCAGGCGTCGCGTTCGGCTCGGTCGGCGTCCAGCAGCGCCGAGCCGGCCGGCGTGAGCTCGATCAGCTGCCGCCGTCGGTCGTGGTCGTCGGCACGACGGGACGCCAGTCCGCGGCTCACCAGGTCGTTGATGCCGTCGGTCAGCGATTGCACCCGCACGTGCAGCCGGGCGCCCAACTCGGCGGGAGTGGTGGAACCGGCGCGGCTGACCTCGCCGAGTAGTTCCAGCTGGCTGCGGGTGAGGCCGTGATCGGGCCGGTGTCGGCGCATCTGCCGGGTCACCGCCATCATCGATTCCCGCAGCTCGGTCGCCGCGGACGTGTCATTCGAACCCATATGGCAAGTTTAACCTTGGTATATGAACACTGTCACTCAAGTTGAATGTCAGGAAAGGCAAGTTCATACTTGATATAGAGATGAAGAGATTCGGTAAGTGGGTGTTGTTGCTGGCGGCCAGTGTGGCCGTCACGGTCCCGCTCACCCTGGCCGGAGTGCCGTCGGCGGCCCTGTTCGCCGCACTGGTGGTCGGCATCGCCCTGGCCCTGTGTTCGTTCGCGCCGGCAGGCGTACCCCGCCGCGCCGGTATGGCGGCCCAAGGTGTGCTCGGCGTCTACATCGGCACCATGGTGTCCGAGGATGCCGTGGGCACGCTCGGGCCGCACTGGTTGCCGGTGCTGGGGGTCGCGGTGGCCACGCTGATGCTCTCGGTGCTCGCCGGTGCCTTGCTCGGTGTGCACCGTGACGTCAGCCCGCTGACCGGATCGCTGGCGTTGGTCGCCGGCGGCGCCTCCGGTCTGGTGGCCATCGCACGCGAACTCGGCGGTGACGATCGGGTGGTGTCGGTGGTGCAGTACCTGCGGGTGGCGTTGGTGACGGCGTCGATGCCGGTGGTGGTCACGCTCGTCTACCACGCCGACAAGTCCCACCCCGGCTCCGGTGCGGTCGGCGGATCGCCATCGGCACCTTGGTATCTCAGCGTCGGACTGCTCATCGTGCTGATCGTCGTCGGTGCCACCGCGGGCAAGCTGGTGCGCTTGCCCGGCGCGGGATTGCTCGGGCCGCTGGCACTCACGGTGGCATGGCAGCTCAGTGGTCTGTCGTTCGGCCTCACCGTGCCCGATCTGCTGGTCCAGGTCGCGTATCTGGTGATCGGCTGGCAGGCGGGTCTGGCGTTCACGCGGGAATCCCTGCGCGCGGTCGCCCGCATCCTGCCGTGGGCGCTGGCGCTGATCGTGGCGCTCGGCGTCGCCACCGCCGGTCTCGGTGTCGCGCTGGCTCATCTCGCCGGGCTGACCCCGCTGGAGGGTTACCTGGCCACCAGCCCGGGCGGGGTGTACGCCGTCCTCGCCACGGCCGTCGAGACCGGCTCCAACGTCACGTTCATCGTCGCCGCGCAAGTGGTGCGCATCCTGCTGATGCTGTTCGCCGCACCCCTGCTGGCCCGGCTACTGGCCCGGTTCACCACCAAGCGGCGGGGGCTGCGGCCGCAGCCGCTGGAAGCCGCGACAGCCGGCTAGAGACGCGCGATCACCGCGGCCAGCAGCGCGCCCATCCGCGTCGCCGACTGACGACCGGCTTCGAGCACCTCCGCGTGGGACAACGGCTGGCCCGTCATCCCCGCGGCCAGGTTCGTCACCAGCGATACGCCCAGCACCTGCGCGCCCGCCGCGCGCGCCGCGATCGTCTCGTGCACCGTGGACATCCCGACCAGGTCGGCACCGAGGGTGCGCAGCATCCGGATCTCCGCCGGCGTCTCGTAATGCGGGCCGGGCAGCCCGGCGTAGACGCCCTCGGTCAGGGTCGGGTCGATCTCCCGGGCGATGGCCCGCAGCCGCGGCGCATAGGCATCCACCAGATCGACGAACTGCGCCCCGATCAGCGGTGACCGTGCCGTCAGGTTCAGGTGATCGCTGATCAGGACCGGTTCCCCGACGTGGTGGTCGGCACGCAAACCGCCCGCGGCATTGGTGAGCACGACGGTGCGCACCCCGGCCGCACACGCGGTGCGCACCGGGTGCACGACGTGCTGCAGGTCGTGGCCCTCGTACGCGTGGATGCGGCCCACCAGCACCAGGACGTGCTGCGTGCCGACGCGTAGCGACAACACCTGGCCGCCGTGTCCGGCCGCGGTCGGCGGGGTGAAGCCGGGCAGGTCGGCCATCGCGATGGTGGCGTCCGGCGTCCCGAGTTGCCCGACGGCCGGCGCCCAGCCGGACCCCAGCACCACGGCGACGTCGTACGCGTCGACACCGGTGCGGTCCCGGATCACTTCGGCGGCGGCATCGGCTGAGCGCTGCGGATCGGTCACGAATGAGATACTGCCAGGATGCCCACGGTCGCCGCGTTGTCGAGTGTCGAGGATGTCGTCAACCGGCGTCGCGGGGATCTGATCGAGCTGTCCCATGCGATCCACTCCGAGCCCGAGCTGGCGTTCGAAGAACATCGCAGCTGCGCCAAGACCCAGGCGCTGGCCGCGGAACGCGGGTTCACGGTGACGGCGGCGCCCGCAGGATTGCCGACCGCGTTTCGCGCCGAGTACGGCAGCGGGCCGCTGGTCATCGGGATCTGCGCCGAATACGACGCACTGCCGGGGATCGGGCACGCGTGCGGCCACAACATCATCGCCGCCTCCGCCGTCGGCACCGCTCTGGCGCTGGCCGAGGTGGCCGACGAGCTCGGGCTGACCGTCGTGCTGCTGGGCACCCCCGCCGAGGAGACCGGTGGCGGAAAAGCCCTGCTGCTCAAGGCCGGAACCTTCGACGACATCGCGGCGACGGTGATGTTGCATCCCGGTCCGGTCGATATCGCCGCCGCCCGCTCGCTGGCGCTGTCGGAGGTGGCCGTCGAGTACACCGGCCGCGAATCGCATGCCGCGGTTGCGCCGTACCTGGGGATCAACGCCGCCGACGCGCTCACCGTCGCGCAGGTGGCGATCGGGCTGTTGCGCCAGCAGTTGGCCCCCGGTCAGATGGTGCACGGCCTGGTCACCGAGGGCGGCCAGGCCAGCAACATCATTCCCGCGCACACCGAACTGCGGTACACCATGCGCGCGACCACCATGCAATCGCTGCACGAACTGGAGGAACGGATGGCCGGGTGTTTCGCCGCCGGCGCGGTGGCCACCGGCTGTGGGCACACCGTCGCCGAGACCGCCCCGCCCTATGACGCGCTGGCGCCGGATGCGTTCCTGTCCGAGGTGTTCCGCGCCGAGATGCTGCGGTTCGGGCGCACCCCGGTGACCAAGGAGCTGGAGGTGGCGCTGCCGCTGGGCAGTACCGATATGGGCAACGTCACCCAGGTGATGCCGGGCATCCATCCGGTGGTGGGGGTGGACGCCGGCGGTGCGTCGATCCACCAACCCGAGTTCACGGTGGCCGCGGCGGGCCCATCTGCCGACAAGGCCGTCACCGAAGGCGCAATCATGTTGGCCCGCACCGTGGTTGCGCTGGCGCAGGATGCCGGCGAACGTGACCGGGTGCTGGCCGCCCAGGCCCGGCGGAGGGCGTCATGACCCTGCGCGAGCACACCGAAGCGTGGCTGGCCGCCCACGGTGCGGACCTGGTGGCCTGGCGCCGCCACATCCATACCCACCCCGAACTCGGCCGGCAGGAATTTGCCACCACCGAGTTCGTCGCCAACCTGTTGGCCGATGCCGGGCTCAACCCCAAGGTGCTCCCCGGCGGCACCGGACTGACGTGTGATTTCGGTCCCGACGACGGACCCCGGGTGGCGTTGCGCGCGGATATGGACGCGCTGCCGATGGCCGAACGCACGGGTCTGCCGTTCTCCTCGGCGGTCCCCGGGGTGGCGCACGCGTGTGGGCACGACGCGCACACCGCGGTACTGCTCGGCGCGGCGCTGGCGCTGGCGTCGGCGCCCGAGCTTCCGACCGGCGTGCGGTTGATCTTCCAGCCGGCCGAGGAGCTGATGCCCGGCGGCGCGATCGATGCCGTGGCCGCCGGTGCGGTGTCCGGGGTTTCGCGGATCTTCGCGCTGCACTGCGACCCGCGACTGGAGGTCGGCAAGGTGGCCACCCGCCCCGGACCGATCACCTCGGCCGCCGATTCGATCGAGATCACCCTGCACTCGCCGGGCGGACACACCTCGCGACCGCATCTGACCGGTGATCTGGTGTACGCGCTGGGCATGCTGATCACCGGGGTGCCGGGTGTGCTGTCGCGACGCATCGATCCGCGGCTGAGCACCGTCATGGTGTGGGGCGCGGTCAACGCGGGGGTGGCGGCCAACGCCATCCCACAGACCGGGACATTGGCGGGCACCATCCGCACCGCCAGCCGGGAGACCTGGCTGACACTGGAATCTCTTGTCCAGGAGGCAGTTTCGTCCATTCTGGGACCGCTGAAGGTCGAGCATGCGGTGAACTACCGGCGCGGCGTGCCGCCGGTGGTCAACGAGGAGACCTCCACCCGCATCCTCACCCATGCCATCGAGGCGCTGGGCCCGGACGCGCTGGCCGACACCCACCAGTCCGGCGGCGGCGAGGACTTCTCCTGGTATCTGGAAGAGGTGCCCGGTGCGATGGCCCGCCTCGGGGTCTGGTCGGGCCGCGGGCCGCAGCTGGATCTGCACCAGCCCACGTTCGACCTCGACGAGCGGGCGCTGGCAGTCGGGGTGCGGGTCATGGTGAACCTGGTGCAGTACTCGGCCTAGCGCCCACTCCTTCTGCGCGAGCGTGCGTGTCTGCGCACCGACGCGCCGCAACTCCTGGCAGTCAGCGCACGCTCGTCGGCGGTGAAGGGGCGCGGTCGCACGGTTATCCACAGACTGCGATCTGGGTCTGGCCCAGGGGTGCGTCCGGCGTCGACGATCGTGGGCATGGATCCGGAGTTGACCAGCCTGCTGGAGCGCCAAGGTGGGGTCGCCACCAGCGCGCAGATGCTCGCCCATATGCCCAGGCGCGCCTTCGAAGCGGCCGTCCGCACCGGTGAATTCGACCGGCTGTGGCAGGGCATCTACGGAAAGGGCGAAGCCACCGAGGATATCCGCTTGCGTGGGCTGGATCTGGCGACCGGTGCTTCGGTGCCGGTGTGTCTCGGTACGGCGGCCGCGCGCTACGGCTTCGACACGGAGGACACATCGGACCTGCACGTGCTCAATCCACCACGGGGCCAACTCAGATCGACCGACGGCTTGGTGGTGCACCGGCGCGACGGCGCACCGCTGGCCTACGCCGCCGGTCGGCTCGCCACCGCTGCGCACTGGACGGCGGTGGAGGTGGCCCGGTCGCTGCGCCGTCCGCGTGCGTTGGCGACGCTGGACGCCGCACTGCGCAGCGGGACGTGCAACCGCACCGATATGTGGCGGGCGGCGCAGGCACAGGCGGGGCGGCGCGGCATCGTCGCGGTCCGGCATCTGCTCCCGCTGGCCGACGGGCGGGCGGAATCACCCATGGAGAGCGAGGCGCGGCTGGTGATGATCGACGGCGGCCTGCCGATACCGCAGTTGCAGTACGAGATCATCGACGGGAACGGCGAGCTGCGCCGGTTCGACTTCGGCTGGCCGCAGATGCGGGTGGCCGCCGAGTACGAAGGTGTCGACTGGCACAGCGGCCCCGAGGATATGCGACGCGACCGCCGGAGGTTGGCTGCCGTCCAGGACGCCGGCTGGACCGTGGTGCCGATCCTCTTCGCCGATGTGCGGTATCGACAAGTGGAATTGGTGGCGCGGATCGATCGGCAGTTGCGTCGCGCCCAGGCGGCGTGAGCGTGCGCTGACTGCCAGGAATTGCGGCGTGTCGGTGTGCAGACACGCACACTCGCGGGCCGGGAGGGGGCTAGGTACCGGGGCCGACGTTCGCGGCCGGCCGGGTGCGCAGATCGTGCACATAGGAGGCGGGTGCGCCGGCGATCTCGGCGGCGTCGGCCATCACGCCGAGGTAGCGCGCCGACGGCAGGCCGCCTTCCCACGCGTCGACCACGTACAGCCAGGCCAACACCGGATCGGTGGTGGTGTCCGAGGACAGCCGGTCCACCCGGCACCGGATCTTCTTGTGGAAGCCGAGCTCGGAGCCCTCCCAGCGATCCAGGTTGCCCTCGTCCTCTTTGGTCATGTCGTAGAGCACCACGAAGACCTTCTCGTCGGGATCCTCGACCAGGGTGGCCAGGGCGCCCTCCCAGCCGAAGTCCTCGCCACCGAACGTCAGGCGCCATCCGTGCAACCAACCGGTGCCGGCCACCGGAGAATGCGGGGCGCGCTGGAGCATCTGCTCCGGATGCATGTTCGATCCGTAAGCGGCGTAGAGCGGCACGGGCCAACTTTAGGCGCTCCGGCGGGCGGGAGCGAAGCGACCCGGGGGATCGGCCGTGTGGGCGGGAGCGAAGCGACCCACTACGTTTATCACCGTGCCCACTCGCATCGTGATCATCGGCGGCGGTCCCGCCGGCTACGAGGCAGCATTGGTCGCCGCGTCCCGCGGCCCGGACGCCGTTCAGGTCACCGTCGTCGACAGCGACGGTATCGGTGGCGCCTGCGTGCTGTTCGACTGTGTGCCGTCCAAGACCTTCATCGCTTCGACGGGGGTGCGCACCGAGCTGCGTCGCGCCAACGGTCTGGGCTTCGACATCGCCATCGACGACGCCAAGATCTCCCTCGAACAGATCCACAACCGGGTCAAGACGCTGGCCAGATCGCAGTCCGCCGATATCGGTGCCACCCTGCTCAACGCGGGGGTCAACGTGGTCAAGGGCCGCGGTGAGCTGGTCGACAGCGTGCCGGGGATGGCCCATCACCGAGTCAAGGTCTCCACCCCGGACGGCAAGGTCGGGGTGCTCAAGGCCGATGTGGTGCTGATCGCCACCGGGGCCACTCCACGGGTGCTGCCCAACGCGGTCCCGGACGGCGAACGCGTGCTGAACTGGCGCCAGCTCTACGACCTCACCGAGCTGCCCGAGCATCTGGTGATCGTCGGCTCGGGTGTGACCGGTGCGGAGTTCTGCAGCGCGTACACCGAGCTCGGTGTGAAGGTCACCGTGGTGGCCAGTCGCGACCAGATCCTGCCGCACGAGGACTCCGACGCCGCCGCCGTGCTGGAGGAGGCCTTCTCCGAGCGCGGCGTGTCGCTGGTGAAGAACGCCAGGGCCGACTCGGTGGTGCGTACCGACAACGGGATCAAGGTCACACTGGCCGACGGTCGCGTGGTCGAGGGCAGCCACGCCCTGATGACCGTCGGTTCGGTGCCCAACACCAGCGGCCTCGGTCTGGACCGGGCCGGGATCGAACTCGGCCCGGGTAACTACCTGACCGTGGACCGGGTATCGCGCACGAAAGCGCCCGGCATCTACGCGGCGGGGGACTGCACCGGACTGTTGCCGCTGGCCTCGGTCGCCGCCATGCAGGGCCGCATCGCGATGTATCACGCGCTGGGTGAAGGGGTGAATCCCATCCGCCTGCGCACCGTCGCGTCGGCCACGTTCACCCGGCCCGAGATCGCCGCGGTCGGCGTCCCGCAGACCAAGATCGATGACGGCACCGTGCCCGCCCGAACCCTGATGCTGCCGCTGACGACGAACGCCAGGGCCAAGATGTCGCTGCTGCGGTTCGGCTTCGTCAAGATCTTCTGCCGGCCGGCCACCGGGGTGGTGATCGGCGGTGTGGTGGTCGCGCCGATCGCCTCCGAGCTGATCCTGCCCATCGCCCTGGCGGTGCAGAACCGGATCTCGGTGGGTGACCTGGCCCAGACGCTGTCGGTGTACCCGTCGCTGTCCGGCTCGATCGTCGAGGCGGCGCGACGTCTGATGGCACATGATGACCTGGACTAAAGGTCAGTTCGACGCGCTGGACCCACAAAGGGTCGCCTGCGCGACGTAGGCTCGGAACGGCAACGCCTACCCACGAGTAACCACGAGGAGCCTCCGGCGTGACTGACCCGATCTCAGGCAAGGGACAAGCTCAGCTCGGACCCGAGCACCGTGCGGCGGCCTGGCAGCGCCTCGGCAGCGAACAGTTCGATGTCGTGGTCATCGGCGGCGGGGTGGTCGGCGCGGGTGCGGCCCTGGACGCGGCGACCCGCGGGCTGCGGGTGGCGCTGGTCGAGGCCCGGGACTTCGCGTCCGGCACGTCGAGCCGGAGCAGCAAGATGTTCCACGGCGGCCTGCGCTACCTCGAACAACTGGAGTTCGGCCTGGTCCGCGAGGCGCTGCACGAACGCGAACTGTCGCTGACGACACTGGCCCCGCATCTGGTGAAACCGCTGCCGTTCCTGTTCCCGCTGACCAAACGGTGGTGGGAACGGCCCTATGTGGCCGCGGGCATCTTCCTCTACGACCAGCTGGGCGGCGCGAAATCCGTTCCGGCGCAGAAGCATCTACTCAAGGCCGGGGCGCTGCGGCTGGCGCCGGGGCTCAAGCGCAGCTCGCTCATCGGCGGTATCCGCTACTACGACACCGTCGTCGACGATGCCCGCCACACCATGACGGTGGCCCGCACCGCCGCGCACTACGGCGCCGTGGTGCGGACCTCCACTCAGGTGGTGGCGCTGCTGCGCGAGGGCGACCGGGTCACCGGGGTCAAGGTGCGCGACTCGGAGAACGGCGCCGTCACCGAGGTGCGCGGGCACGTGGTCGTCAACGCGACGGGTGTGTGGACCGACGAGATCCAGGCGCTGTCGAAGGAGCGCGGCCGGTTCCGGGTGCGGGCCTCCAAGGGGGTGCACATCGTGGTGCCCCGGGACCGCGTCGTCAGTGAGGTCGCGATCATTCTGCGCACCGAGAAGTCGGTGCTCTTCGTCATCCCGTGGGGCACGCACTGGATCATCGGCACCACCGACACCGACTGGAATCTCGACCTGGCGCACCCGGCCGCCACCAAGGCCGATATCGACTACATCCTCGGCCACGTCAACACGGTGCTGGCGACCCCGCTGACCCATGACGATATCGACGGTGTCTATGCGGGGCTGCGGCCGCTGCTGGCGGGGGAGAGCGAGTCCACGTCGAAGCTGTCCCGCGAACATGCCGTGGCGGTGCCGTCGCCGGGGTTGGTGGCCATCGCCGGCGGCAAGTACACCACCTATCGGGTGATGGGTCAGGACGCGATCGACGCCGCGGCCGAATTCGTGCCGACCCGGGTGGCGCCGTCGATCACCGAGAAGGTGCCGCTGATGGGGGCCGACGGTTACTTCGCCCTGGTCAACCAGACCGAGCATGTCGGTGCCCATTACGGCCTGCACCCGTACCGGGTACGCCACCTGCTGGACCGTTACGGCTCGCTGATCGGCGAGGTACTGGCCATGGCTGACGGCAATCCGCAACTGCTGGAACCGATCACCGATGCCCCGGTGTACCTGAAGGTGGAGGCGGTGTACGCGGTGGCCGCCGAGGGGGCCCTGCATCTGGAGGACATCCTCGCCCGGCGGATGCGGATCTCCATCGAGTACCCGCACCGCGGTGTGAACTGTGCGCGTGAGGTTGCCGAAGTCGTTGCGCCCGTTCTTGGTTGGGGTCCCGAGGATATCGACCGCGAGGTGTCGACATACCTGGCGCGGGTGGAGGCCGAGGTGCAATCGCAGACTCAGCCGGATGACGAAAGCGCCGATGCGCTGCGGGCCGCGGCGCCGGAGGCGCGCGCCGAGATCCTGGAACCGGTGCCGCTGAATTGATACGCCGGTGAAACGGCCCCTGCCGGACCGCGACGGTGTCGGGCCGGCGCGCGTCCGGTTGCGCGGCGGCTCGGTGTTGGTCGAGCTCGCCGATCGGTTCGGCGAGCCGGCGGCCACGAAAGTGCTTGCCGGAGAGGTGTATCTACCCAACGGCGGCGTGGTGGCCGCCGATACGGTGCTGCCGCCGAACTCCTATGTCTACCTGTACCGCGATCTGCCCGACGAGATCCCGGTGCCCTTCGAGATGCCGATCCTGTACCGCGACCGCGACATCCTCGTCGTGGACAAACCGCATTTCCTGGCCACCACGCCGCGCGGCGGTCACGTCGTGCAGACGGCCTTGGTGCGGCTGCGGCGTGAACTGGAACTGCCCGAACTCAGTCCCGCGCACCGGCTGGACCGGCTCACGGCCGGGGTGCTGCTGTTCACGGTGCGCCGCGAGGTCCGGGGTGCCTACCAGACGATGTTCGCCGAAGGGCGGGCGCGCAAGACGTACCTGGCCCGGGCCGCCGGGACACCCACCGTCGCCCTGCCGGCACTGCTGACCAGCCGGATCATCAAGCAGCGCAGCCGGTTACAGGCCTTCGAGGAACCCGGTGAGCCGAACGCGCAGACCTACGTCGAACTTCTCGAAGACGGGCTCTACCGCCTGACCCCGCACACCGGACGCACCCATCAACTGCGGGTGCACATGGCGTCCCTCGGTGTGCCGATCGACAACGACCCGCTCTATCCAGACGTCGTCGACGTGGCACCCGGTGACTTTTGCGCTCCGTTGCAGCTGCTGGCCCAGCGGCTCGCGTTCGACGACCCACTCAGTGGTGTGCACCGCGATTTCGTCAGCGGTCGGGCTCTCTAGACCGTTCTCAGGGTGAACTGGGCGATCGGACCGTAGTCCTGGTAGTCGTGTGTCTCGGCCAGGGGATTCCGGTCGAAGGTGTACTCGACGTAGAGCTTCTTGATCTTTCGCGCCTGCTCGACCGGAATGTTCTCGATGACGGCCGCTTCCAGTCCCTCGATGTCGATCTTGAGGATGTCGATCTTGCCGTGCTTTTCGATCGCCTCTTCGAGCACGTTGCGGGAGTTCACCAACGGGACGGTCAGGGTGTTGCCGTGCCCGGCCCCGACACCGCCGTACCGGCCGGACTCCTCCCATGCGAACTCCACCTCGCCGTCGCTGGTGCCGACCGCGGCCTGGTGCACTTCGAAGCGACCTTCGAACTGACGCAGGTTGTCCTTGAGTTTCGCGACATTGGAGGGCAGTGGTTCGAACAGATACGTGTATGCGGCCGCGTTGCGGGTCAGGAAGTAGGCGGCGGAGATGCCGATATTGGAGCCGAAGTCGACGATCACCGTGTCCGAGGTGTCGGCCAGGTAGTCATTGCGGCAGAAGATCTCGTTGACGGTGAGCACGTCATGGCCGGAGTGCAGGCGCAGGTCGAGCCATGATTGCGGAGTGCGGACGCGCACCGTGTACGGGTAGGTCCCCTTGCCGACCAGATAGCGCTTGAACATCTCTGTCGGGTGTTCGTAGAGCCGGACCATGTTGGCGGCTGCGACGTAGTGCCTGCGCTCCAGCGCAGATTTCGCAATCAAGCCGAGATTGCGGCCCGCGACCTGCATATCTACCTCCGTCGTATGGTCCGCTCTTGCCGGACACCAAGTCGGCACACAGCAATGACCGCCCACACTACCGTCACGTAGCTACTTGATGACGCAAGTGACCAGACTGCCTGACCAGGTCTGATCTACTGACCGCCATGGATCGTGCCGCGTATGACCAGTTGTTCGACATGTCCGACCGCACCGTCATCGTCACCGGCGGCACCCGCGGCATCGGGCTGGCGTTGGGCGAGGGGTTCGCCCTCAGCGGAGCCCGGGTGGTGGTGGCCAGCCGCAAGCCCGACGCGTGCGCCGCGGCCGCCGCGCATCTGCGGAGCCTGGGCGGCGAGGCGATCGGCGTGCCGGCCCATCTCGGTGAGGTCGATGATCTGGCGGCGCTGGTGGACCGCACCGTGTCGGAATTCGGTGGTATCGACGTGGTGGTCAACAACGCGGCCAATGCGCTGGCGCAGCCGTTCGGTTCGATGACGGTCGACGCGTGGAACAAGTCCTACGCCGTGAATCTGCAGGGCCCGGTGTTCCTGGTTCAGCATGCGTTGCCGTATCTGACGCAGAGTCCGGCGGCAGCGGTGCTGAACATGGTCTCGGTGGGCGCCTTCAACTTCGCGCCCTCGTTGTCCATCTACGCCTCGGGTAAGGCCGCGCTGATGTCGGTGACCCGCTCGATGGCGGCCGAGTTCGCCCCGCTGGGCATCCGGGTCAACGCCCTGGCACCCGGGCCCGTGGACACCGACATGATGCGCAATAACCCGCAGGAGGCCGTCGACGCGATGGCGGCGAACACTCTGATGCGCCGGCTCGCATCGCCGGACGAAATGATCGGTACCGCGCTGCTGCTGTGCTCGCGGGCCGGCAGCTACATCACCGGTCAGGTGGTCATCGTCGACGGTGGGGGGACCCCGCGCTAGTCAGTCCCGCTCGACGCTGCGCCAGCCCCTGACGCCGACCGCGATCATCCGCATCTGCTTGACGGCGGTGCGCTTGATCTCCGCCAGCGCCGACGGGTCCGAGACGTCCTCGGCGGTCTCGGCGATCGAGATCATGGCGTTGACGAACAGGTTGGCCAGAATGTTGAGGTCCTCGCTGCTCCAGTCCTTGATCCCGGGGAAACGGGCCAGGTCGATGGCGAGCTCCGAGGTGATCAACCGGATCTCGGTGCGAATGGCGTAGCGCAACATGGCCACGCCACTGGCACGCTCCCGGGTGATGAAGCGCCAGTGCTCGCGGCGGTCGCTGATACTGGCGATGAGGATCTCCGCCGACGAGTCGATGACGTGGTTGGGATCGAGTTTCCCGGCGCGGGCACCGCGCAGCATGTCACGCAGGGATCGGAACGATTCGTCGATCAGCACCAGGCCGAGAGCTTCCATCGAATCGAAGTGGCGGTAGAAGGCCGCGGGCACGATGCCGGCTTCGCGGGTGACCTCCCGCAGGCTCAGGCCGGTGAAGCTGCCCTCGGCGAGCAGGTGCAGTGCGGCGGCCACGATCGCGCGTCGGGTGACCTCTTTGCGCTCTTCGCGCGACAGGGTGTCACGCGAGCGAGGCCGTCCTGAGCGACTGGGCCGCGCGGAGCGCGACTTCGGAACGTCACTATCCACAATCAACGAGCGTACAACCGGATGCCCCTCCGATTCGCTCGGCGCTGCGTTGTCAATCGTTTGTGAATTCAGAGTACGAACGTTCACTGTGTTATGCCCATCACAACCTGCGGGTTTTCCTTGACCATGCGAGTTCATCGCGCCCACAGTGTACATATGTTCACCGAAACATTGACGCACAAGCTGAGGGACCGGGTGCTCCGGTCACCGCTGCTGGATCTGCTCACCGGACCGCACGGCGTCGACCGGTACACCGAGATCGTCGATCCGGTGTGGATCAAGGGCAATGCGCGCGCAAAGGTGGTGGCCGTCCGTCGCCAGACGGCCCGCAGCGTCACCTTGACGCTGGAACCCAACCGGGCCTTCACCGGCTTCATGGCTGGTCAGCACATCAACCTGTCGGTGGAGATCAACGGACGCCGCCGCACCCGCCCGTACTCCCCGGCCAGCGCGGAGGGTGGCCGCCTCCTCGAACTGACCGTCGGGCTGCACGACGGCGGCCTGGTGTCGACCCACCTCTACGAGAACGCCAAGCCCGGGATGACCGTCGGCCTCGACTCCGTCGGCGGCGACTTCTTCATGCCCGCACAGCGCCCCAGGCGCATCCTGTTCGTCTCCGGCGGCAGCGGTATCACCCCGGTGCTGTCGATGCTGCGCACGCTCAAAGCCGAAGGCTTCACCGGCGACGCCGCGTTCATCCACTATGCGCGCTCCGCCGAAGAGGCCTGTTATCGCGACGAACTTGACACCATGCCCGGCGTTCGGGTGCTGCACGGCTATACCCGCGACGACGCCGGCGCCGATCTGGACGGATATTTCGCCCCGCATCACCTGGCCGCGGCGATGGCCGAACCGGACGCGATCTTCGTGTGCGGTCCGCCCGCACTCGTCGACGCGGTGCGGGAGCTGCGTCCGGACGCACGATCGGAGAGCTTCGTCCCGCCGGTGTTCACCGTGCCGGCCGAAGCCACCGGTGGCACCGTCACCTTCGCCGGCAGTGCCGTGCAGGTGGCCGACAGCGGTCAGACGCTGCTCCAACAGGCCGAAGCCGCCGGGCTGAACCCGGAAAGCGGATGCCGGATGGGCATCTGCTTCAGCTGCACCCGAACCAAAACCCGTGGCGCCGTGCGCAATGTGCTCAACGGCACGGTGTCCACCGACGATTGCGAAGACATCCGAATCTGCGTCACCGCCCCCGTCGGCGATGTCGAGATCGACCTGTAGAGAACCCTGAACACCCTGTGACGCGAAAGGACAAGCAATGACCACACTCGAATTGCCCCGTAGCTCCACCGTTTCCGCCACCTCGGCGAAATACGCGCTCACCCCCGAGCAGGCCGACGCGTTCGGCAAAGAACTCGACGCCATCCGTGAACGTGCGCTGGCCGACCTGGGGGAGCGTGACGCCGCCTACATCCGCAAGATCATCAAGATGCAGCGCAGCCTCGAGGTCGGTGGCCGCGCCCTGCTGTTCCTGCCGCCGGCATGGCCGATCGGCACCGTGATGCTCGGGCTGTCGAAGATCCTCGACAACATGGAGATCGGCCACAACATCATGCACGGCCAGTACGACTGGATGGGCGATCCGGCGCTGCGCGGCCAGAACTTCGAATGGGATTCGGCCTGCCCGTCCAACCAGTGGCGGCACTCGCACAACTACATGCACCACACCTACACCAACATCGTCGACCTGGATCGCGACATCGGTTACGGCGTGCTCCGGATGAGTGAGGACCAGAAGTGGCATCCGTACTACCTGGGCAACCCGGTCTACGCGTTCCTGCTGATGGTGTTCTTCCAGTACGGCGTGGCCCTGCACGAGCTGGAGACCGAGCGCATCCGCTCCGGTGAGATCAAGCTGCGGGACAAGAAGGACATGCTCACCGAGATGTGGGCGAAGGTCAGCAAGCAGACCGTGAAGGACTACGTGGCCTTCCCGCTGCTGGCCGGACCGTTCGCGCCGTTCGTCTTCACGGGCAACATGACCGCCAACCTGATGCGCAATGTGTGGTCGTACATGATCATCTTCTGCGGCCATTT
Organism: Mycobacterium hackensackense; assembly: GCF_025822555.1. Lineage (NCBI taxonomy): Bacteria > Bacillati > Actinomycetota > Actinomycetes > Mycobacteriales > Mycobacteriaceae > Mycobacterium > Mycobacterium hackensackense. Next base: position 1,104,869 of record NZ_JACKUC010000029.1, on the reverse strand, counting down.
CCCGGAGGGCACGCACGAGTTCACCGTCGAAGAGACCAAGGCCGAGACACGCGGGCAGTGGTACTACCGGCAGCTGCTGGGTTCGGCGAACCTCACCGGCGGAAAGTGGTTCCACATCTTCAGCGGCAACCTGTCCTTCCAGATCGAGCACCATCTGTTCCCCGACATTCCGGCGCACCGTTATGCCGAGATCTCGGGTGAGGTGAAGGAGATCTGCCGGCGATACGGTCTGCCCTACAACAGTGGGCCGCTGCCCAAGCAGTTCTTCTCGGTCGTCAAGAAGATCTGCCGGCTGGCGCTGCCGAACCCGAAGTGACCTACGGTGCCTGACAATTCGGGCACCAGAAGCTGATCCGGTCGCCGCTGCGGTCCATCTCGATGGTGGTCCCGCAGCGGCGACACGGCTCTGCGGACCGTCCGTACACCCACACCTGCTGCCCGCGCCGGGTATCGCCGGTGGTGCATCTGTTCGTTCGTGACCTGTTGAGCCACAACATGTCCCGGGCGCGCTGGACCAGCCGTAGGGGATCGGAGACGGTCCCGACCCGGGCCGTGGGCCTGCGCCCGAAGACAAAGCACAGCTCGTTGGCGTACACATTGCCCACCCCGGCCATCACCCGCTGATCCAGTAGGGCCTCGGCCAGGGCGCGATCGGGATCGGCGCTCAGGTTGGCCGCCGCCCGTCGCGGATCCCAATCCTGGCCGAGCAGATCCGGGCCCAGGTGGGCGACCACGTCCTGGTCGTGGGCCCGCTCCAGGACTTCCAGTACGCCCAGATCGATACCGGTGGCCACACCGTCCTGCGTGCCGAGCACGATGCGGATCCGGTGCGGCTCCACCCGGCCCGGACCGATCCGCCAGCTGCCGTCCATCTTGAGGTGGGAATGGATGCTGGCTCCACCATCCTCGGAGCCCACCCGGATGAACAGGTGTTTACCCCGGCTGAGCACTTCGTCGACCACGTGGCCGGTCAGATCCACCGTCGCATAGCGCGGCACCCGGATATCGCAGCGGGTCAACGTCTTTCCGACGAGTGCCTGCCTCAGTTTGGCGGCGGTGTGGAAGACGGTGTCACCTTCGGGCATACCATCATTGAACACCGACCCCGGTGAGAGCCTTCTGGTGCCGGTGCTGACGGTCCAGGGTGGCGAAGTAGAACGCGTAGGCGAATGCGCAACTGGTGAACAGGCTCGACACGAAGTACAGCCACGGCCGCTTGATCCCGCGCCGGTAGCCGTCGACGATGGTGAACAGGGGCAGCAGGATGACGTTGATGATGGTGTAGTCCTGGCTGGCCGAACTCGCCGCCGGGTTGGTGTACCCGAGCGTGATGAATTCCTGCCAACTGCCCGGGCCCCAGATCGGATTGCTCGACGGGGTCGCGTACTCGGCGACATAGCGGTAGTTGAAGTAGTAGCCGATGACGGTGCCGGCGATGCCGACGAGGTAGAACGTCGCCTCCAGGGCGGAGATGTTCGGACCGGTCGCCGGGCGGGTGAAGATATCGCGGTTGGCGTTGACGATCCAGGCGATGACGGCGAGTCCGAGAATCAGGTGAACGGCGAGCGAGACCATATCGCCAGTATGGCCCGCACCGGGGCAAGTTTCGTCAATTTTGCCATTTCGTGTGCCGAGTCAGCGCAGCCGCAGTCCGCGCGGCGTCCGTGCGAAACCGGCCTCGGTGAGGGCGGACTGCGCGGCCGCGCGCGCCTCGCGTCCCTCGTCGGAGGCCGGGTCCAGCACGGACACTCCGTTGACCCGTTCGACCAGCAGTGACGACAACCGCTGGTCCCGGACCAGATCGGCCAGCGCGGTGGCGGCGGCCTGCTGGGCCCCGGATTCGGCTCCGAAGTTGAGCAGTGAGCGGCCGCCCCGTTCCAGGAACCACACCAGCCGGCCGTCGACCAGCACCACCAGTGCGCCGGCCTTGCGACCCGGCCGGAAGTCACCTTCGCCGGGCCAGGGCAGTGCGGCTCCGTACGGGTTGGCCGGGTCGGTCGCCGCGAGTACCACCGCATGCCATTCGGGGCGCTCCGGGTCGACCCCGTCCAGATAACTGCGCAGCCGGTCCACCGTCGACGCCGCGGCGAACTGGGCGCCGCCCAGTGATTCGATGAAATAGCCGCGTTGACAACGCCCCGCGTCCTCGAAGGCGGTGAGCACCTTGTAGAGCATCGCGAACCCGCCGGGTAGCCCCTCGGTGGCGCCGCGAGTCAGGACGCCGTGCCGATTCAGCAGCAGCTCGGCCTGGAAGTGGGCGCGCACGGTCGAGTCCGGTTCCGGTGTGGGCAGTGCCGACCAGCGCCCGGAGACCTTCGGGTCGGTGCGTGGCGCGGGATGTGCGATCCGGTAGCGGCTCAGCTTCGGCGGGCGCTGGCGCTGCCGGTGTGCGGGTGCCCGGCGAGACCCGTGCAGTACCGCCCGCACCGGGGCGAACGTGTCGCCGGTGACCATGCCGGCCCAGATCAACTCCCACAGCGCGGCGCTGAACGTGCTTTCCTTGCCGTCCTCGGTGAGTTGCCGGAAGAAGTACGCGCCGCCGGCGGACAAGGTGTCCAGCAGGGCACGGTGGGTGTCGGTCAGTTCGATCGCGGCGGGCGCGGGCAGGGTCAGCGGTGCCGAGTCGGCCAGATGGAAGACCACCCAGCCGTCGGCGGCCCCGATCTGTCCGGCACCGGACCAGGTCACCTCGCCGGAGGCCAGCAATTCGTCGAGCATGGCGGGTTGATAGTCGGCGACCCGTTGTGGCAGCACCAGAGATTCGACCGCCGAGGCCGGCAGCGCCACCCCGGCCAGCTGATCGATCACCGCAGCCAGCCCGTCGACGCCGCGGTTGTTCGTGGATCCGACGTGCTGCCAGGCCGGCAGGAACCGGCCATAGGCGGCGGGGCTGACCGGTTCCACCGCTGCGCGCAGCGCCGCCAAGGACCGTCGCCGCAGTATCTTCAGAACCGTTGCGTCACACCACTGTTCGCCACGCGGGCCCGATGCCGCCGCCGGGCCGGCTGCGGCATCGCTGAACTCACCGCGCACGAGTTTGCCGTCCGCGGCCATCCGGCCCAGCACATCGGCGGTCACCCGCAGCCCCAGCCCGAACCGCGCGGCCGCCTCGGCGGTGCTGAACGGGCCGTGGGTACGGGCGTAACGACCCAGCAGTTCGCCCAGCGGATCGGTGACGGACTCCAGGAACGTCAGCGGAACTCCGACCGGTACGGCTACCCCGACACCGTCGCGCAACAACCCGATGTCCTCGATCGACACCCACCATGTCGACCCGGCGAACGTCACCGTCAGCGCCCGGCGTGCGGTGCGCAGGCCTTCGAGCCAGCCACCGATCTCCGTCGTGGTGCAGCGGTCGGCCAGTTCGTCCGCGGTGAGCGGGCCGAGCAGCCGCAGCAGGTCGGCGATACCCTCCGCGTCACGGGCGGCCCGGTCGGGATCGAGATGCTGTAACTGACGGGCGGTCGCGGCGAGCACCTCAGGGTCGAGCAGATCCCGCAGCTCGACCCGGCCGAGAAGTTCGGCGAGCAGCACACTGTCCAAGGACAGTGCGGCGGCCCGGCGTTCGGCCAGCGGGCTGTCGCCCTCGTACATGAACGCGCCGACGTAGCCGAACAACACGGACGCCGCGAAGGGTGAGGGCGTGGTGGTTTCGACGTCGATCAACCGCACCCGGCGTTGGGCGATCCGGCTCATCAGGTCGGTCAGCGCCGGCACGTCGTAGACATCCTGCAGGCATTCGCGGACGGTCTCCAGCACAATCGGGAAGTCGGGGTACTTGCGGGCCACGTCGAGCAGCTGTGAGGCCCGCTGGCGTTGATGCCACAGCGGTGATCGTTTGCCCGGATTCCTGCGCGGCAGCAGCAGCGCCCGGGCCGCGCATTCGCGGAACCGGGAGGCGAACAGTGCCGACCCGCCCACCTCGGTGGTGACAAGTGGCTCGATCTCGTCGGCCTCGAACACGAAAATATCTGCCCCGGGCGGCTTTTCATCCGTATCGGGCAGCCGGACGATGATGCCGTCATCGGAGGCCGTCGGCTTCTCGTCGATGCCGTAGCGCTCGTGCAGCCGCCGCGACACGGCCAGTGCCAGCGGGCCGTGCACCCGCAGCCCGTACGGGGAGTGCAAGATCAGTCGCCAGTCACCCAGCTCGTCGTGGAACCGTTCCACCACCAGCGTGGTATCGGTGGGCACCACGCCGGTGGACTGGCGTTGTTCGTCGAGCAGTTGCCACAGATTGTCGGTGGCGAAATCATCGAAACCGATTTCTGCGCAACGCACATCGAAGTCCGCGCGGCCCAGCGCGGCCAGCTCGCCGGTGAACCGACCGACCGCGGCGCCCAACTCGGCAGGCCGGCCCACGCTGTCACCGCGCCAGAACGGCAGCCGTGCCGGCTGGCCGGGTGCGGGCAGCACCATCACGCGGTCGTGGGTGATCTCGGTGATCCGCCAGCTGGTGGCGCCGAGCGAGATGACATCGCCCGGACGCGACTCGTAGACCATTTCCTCATCGAGTTCCCCGACCCGGGAGGGTTTTTCGGTGGCGAGGTAGACGGTGAACATGCCGCGGTCGGGAATCGCGCCGCCGGAGGTGACCGCCAGTCGCTGCGCCCCGGGCCGCGCGGTCAGGGTGGCGTGGTCGCGGTCATAGACCAGCCGCGGGCGCAGTTCGGCGAACTCGGTGGACGGGTACTTCCCGGACAACAGATCCAACGTCGCCTCGAATGCGCTGCGCGGCAAAGTCGCGAAGGGGGCGCTGCGGCGCACCATGTCGAACCAGGTCTCGACGTCCAGCGGTTCCAGCGCGGCCGCGGCCACGGTGTGCTGGGCGAGGATGTCGAGCGGATTGGCCGGCACCGCCATCGACTCGATCTCACCGGCCTGCATCCGTTGCACCGTGACCGCGCAGTCGATCAGGTCGGTGCGATGGTTGGGGAACAGCACACCCTGGGAGATCTCGCCGACCTGGTGACCGGCGCGGCCGATGCGCTGCAGGCCGCTGGCCACCGAGGGGGGCGCCGAGACCTGGATGACGAGGTCCACCGCACCCATGTCGATACCCAGTTCCAGGCTGGAGGTGGCGACGACGGCTTTGAGCCGCCCACTTTTCAGGTCGTCCTCGACGGCGGCGCGCTGCTCCTTGCTCACCGAGCCGTGATGGGCGCGGGCCAGCAGGGTGGGTGCGCCGAAGCTCTGGCCGCTGGCCATGACGTGGGCGGGGGCGCCGCCCCCCACCTTCGGGTTGTGCCCCTCGGGCAGCTCGATACCGGTGCGCTCGGCGTGGATCTCGTTGAGCCGGGACGTGAGTCGCTCGGCCAGGCGCCGGGAATTGGCGAAGACGATCGAGGACTGATGCGCTTCGATCAGGTCGACGATGCGCTCCTCGACATCCGGCCAGATCGAGTTGTCGGCCAGATTCGCCATATCCGGCACGGGTACCTGGACCTTGAGGTCGAAGGTCTTGTCGGCGGGTGGGGCGACGATATGCGCCGGGGTGGATCCGGCCAGGAAGCGCGCCACCTCCTCGGGCGGGCGTACGGTCGCCGACAGTCCGATGCGCTGGGCCGGAGTGTCGAGCAGGGCGTCGAGGCGCTCCAGCGAAAGGGCCAGGTGCGCACCGCGTTTGGTGCCCGCGACGGCGTGTACCTCGTCGACGATGACGGTGTGCACCGAGGTCAGCGTGTCCCGGGCGGACGAGGTGAGCATGAGGAACAGCGACTCGGGGGTGGTGATCAGGATGTCCGGCGGCCGCGCGATCAGCTCACGGCGCTGCTTGGGTGGGGTATCCCCGGATCGCACGCCCACGGTGATGGCCGGGGCCTGCTCGCCGAGCCGTTCGGCCACCCGGGCGATACCGGTGAGCGGGGTGCGCAGGTTGCGTTCGACGTCGACGGCGAGGGCTTTCAGCGGCGACACGTAGAGCACCTTGGTGCCCCGGCTCGGTTCGGTGCGGGCGAGCTGATCGATGGCCCAGAGGAAGGCCGCCAATGTCTTGCCGGAACCGGTGGGCGCGATGACCAGGGTGTGCCGCCCGTCGGCGATCGCGGACCAGGCCTCGGACTGGGCCAGGGTGGGGGCCGGGAAGGTGCCCGCGAACCACTGCCGGGTCAGCTCGCTGAACCGGCCCAGCGGATCGGGTGGGGCCATCAGTCCATACTGCCGCCCACCACCGACAACTCCGCGATTTGTGCACGTTCACCGGCGATCGGCGCCGGTGAACGTGCACAAATCGCTGGTCAGCGGGCGTCGGGCGCGACTGCAGTGGCCAATGAGGCGGGGATGCCGGGGACTCGGCCGACCGCGTCGAGCAGGGCGTGGGCACAGGTGTCGGCGACGAAATCGCGGTCCAGCGACGCGTCGAGCACCCGTTGCCGGCAGAACTCGAAGGTGAAGGCCAGCCAGCCGTACACCGTGACCCGCAGATCGCGGGCCAGCTCCGGCGTGGCGGTATCGCCCGCGACCGCGGTGATCGCGCCGATGATCCGGTCGGCCTGGCGGTCGTTGTCCAGTTCATCGATCCCGCGCAGCACCGGGTCGACGCGGCCCATGCCCATATACGCCGCCCAGGCGCCGTGCGGGTGTTCCTCGTCGTACCGCAGGTAGGCCAGTACTCCCGCGCGCACCTGACCGAACAGTGTCTGCCCCGGCTCAGATGCGTGGTTGGTGGCCTGGAACAGGCGCTCGCCCTCGGCGCGGACCACCGCGGCGAAGAACGCGCGCTTGTCCGGGAAGTAGTGATACATCAGCGCGCGGGAGATGCCGGCCCGTTCGGCAATCTCGTCGATGCGGACCTCGTCATAAGGGCGTTGCCCGAACACCTCGGCGCCGAGGTTCAGCAGTTCGGTGCGCCGGTCGTCCGGGGACAGGCGTCGCCGCGATTCCCCCATGCCGGAATCGTAATGCGCACGTGTGCAACAGTGGGCGTCGCCCCGTGCGGGGTGTGCGTTGCCGTCGGCGCCACCTCACGCCGGCAGGCGCTATTCCCTTGCGGCTCAGCGCAATGTGGAGGCGAGTGTCCGTTCGACGAACACGTCGAAGTCTGCCGCGTCGGTACCGAGGCCGAGCAGATGACGCAGGTAGATCGGGGCCAGGATGCAGTCCACGATGGCGGTGAAGTCGAGTGCGGGCTCACCCCGATCACGGGCGCGGTCCAGCATCGCCTGGAACTGCGCGGCTCGCTGCAGCAGGGGAGCGGACCGCTGTTCGTCGCTCAGCTCACGGGCGCCGATCAAGGCTTGAAGGAACGCCAGCCGGCCCGGTTGTGCGATATCGGCTGCGGCGGTCCGGGCGTACGCGAGCAGATCGCCGCGCAACGTCCCGGTGTCGGGCAGCGGTGAGCTCTCGGTCAGTCGGGCCGCTTCGACGTCCAGGATGACCGCTTCCACGCTGCCCCAGCGCCGGTAGATGCTGGTCGGGTTCACCCCGGCGCGCCGGGCGACATCGGCCACCGTGAAGCCACCGGGGCCCGCCTCGACCAGCAGCGCGTCCACCGCCTCGTGTACGGCCGCCGCCACGCGGGCACTGCGCCCACCCGGTCGGCGTCGCACTTCTCGGTCCTCGATCACGCCAATACCTTAAAGCATTGACTCTTGCTTTTAGCTACACCTCGCCGTATCTTCGCTTAAAGCAACGGCAACTGACTTAAGGAGCACCTCATGGAACCGGTCCTCTTCCCCGACGACACCTCGTTCTGGTTCGAGACGCTGCGGGTGCTCGGCGCGGCCGCCTACGGCGGAGCCGATATCGGCGAGGTGCTGGTCACCGCCCAAGCCATCACCGCCGGCGACTACGACAGCTGGTACGACCAGTGGCTGGCCACCGCCGACCGGATCGCCGCCGAAGCGGAGAAGGCCCAAGCTGCAGGGCATCTCGTCAGCGCGCGGGACGGCCTGCTGCGGGCGAGCAACTACTACCGGTCGGCCGACTTCTACCTGCACGGCAACCCCGACGACCCGCGTATCGGCCATGCCTACGGCCGGGCCCGGGACTGCTTTGTGTCCGCGGCCGCGCTGTTCGACCCGCCGGTGACGCCGGTCGAGATTCCCTACGAGGGCACGGTGTTGCGCGGCTACTTCTACCCGGCGATCGGCCGCGGAGGGGATACCGAGCCGAGGCCGACGATCGTCATGCACAGCGGATTCGACGGGACCTGCGAAGAGATGCACTTCCTGGGTGCGGCGGCCGCCCAAGAACGCGGGTACCACGTGTTCACGTTCGACGGACCCGGTCAGCCGGCCGCATTGCATTTCGACGGGCTGGTGTTCCGGCCGGACTGGGAGCATGTCGTCACCCCTGTGCTGGACTGGGTGCGCGACCAGCCCGGCGTCGACCCGGGCAAGGTCGCGCTGTTCGGCGCCTCCATGGGTGGACTGCTGGCGCCGCGGGCCGCCGCCTTCGAACAGCGCCTGGCCGCATGTATCGCCTTCGACGGTGTCTACGACATGGGCCTGACCGCCGTCACGTGGATTCCCGGCAGCAGGGCCGACATCCAAGCGGTCCTGCGGGCCGAGTCCGCGCCGGAGGTCGACGCGATGATCGAGCAACTCATGGCGGCCAACCCGAACATCCGGTGGGCCGCGACCCATGGCCAGTACGCCATGGGTGTCCACAGTCCCCGTGCCTTCTTCGCATCCATGCTCGACTACACGCTCGCCGACGGGATCGCCGAGCAGATCACCTGTCCGACACTGGTCTGCGAGGCCGCTGCCGACATCTTCTTCGAGGGGCAGCCGCAGCTGCTGTTCGACCACCTCACCTGCCCGAAGCAGCTGCTCGAATTCACCGAGGCTGAGGGCGCCGGAGCGCACTGCCAGGTCGGCGCGGGGCGCCTGGCGTTCGCCCGCATCTATGACTGGCTCGACGACATCATGGCCGTCCGGTGATCTCGGAACTCGAAGTGCCGGCGCAGAAGCGCGCCCCGGCCGGCTACCGGGCGCTCGTCGAGCCGGGAGCGGTGCCCAGCGCGCGCTGATACCGCCGCATCCCCGCGATCCAGCGGTCGTAGTCGGCACCCTTGCCCCGGTACATGTCCAGCACCGCTTCATGCGGCAGCACCAGGAACCGTTCGTCGCGCACACCCGCCAGCGTCGCGGCAGCCACCTCCTCGGCAGTGAGCACCTGACCCGCGGTGGTGACCGAATCGGCGGCCAGCCGGGTGACCGGATCCGTGGCATCGCGGATATCGGTGAGCAGCGGCGTGTCCACCCCCATCGGGCAGACGCAGGTGACGCCGATTCCGCTGTCCCCGTACGTGATCGACAACCACTCGGCGAACCCCACCGCGGCGTGTTTGGTGACGGCGTAACCGGCCGCGCCCACCTGGGTGAGCAAGCCGGCCGCCGAGGCGACGCTGACGAAATACCCGCCGCGCTGCAGCCACTCGGGCACCAGGGCGTCCGCCGCCCGGATGTGGGCGCGCAGGTTCACCTTCAGCACCCGGTCCCATTCGGCTTCGGTGCCGAGCCCGGGTGCGCCGATGACGCCGGCATTGGCGACGTAGATGTCGACCGGCCCGAACTGCGCCCGCGCGGTCTCGATCAGCGTGGCGATACCCCCGGCCGAACCGGCATCTGCTGACACGCCGACGGCGTGATCCCCGATGGACTCGGCCGTCTGGGCGGCCGCGACTCCGTTGAGGTCTCCGGCCACCACCGACGCGCCGGCCGCCGCGAACGCATGGGCCAACGCCCGTCCGATACCCGAACCCGCCCCGGTGATGACGGCCACCCGGCCCTCGATCTGCATGAGACGTGTCTACCAGTGCTCAGCGCACGAGCTCACGCAGCTCCCGCTTGAGTACCTTGCCGTAGCTGTTCTTGGGCAGCTCGTCGACGTAGACATACCGCTTGGGTCGCTTGAAGCGGGCGATGCGCTCCAGCAGATGCGTGTCGAGTGCGTCCTCGGTGGCGGTCCCGACGATGAAAGCGACGACCACCTCACCCCATTCGTCGTCGGGGGTGCCCACGACGCATGCCTCCACGACGTCGGGGTGCTCGATCAGGACCTCCTCGACCTCACGCGGATAGATGTTGCTGCCACCGCTGATCACCACGTCCTTGCTGCGATCCCGCAGGGTGAGGAATCCGCGCCCGTCGAAGGACCCCATGTCACCGGTGCGCAACCACCCGTCGACCAGGGTGGCCGCTGTCGCCGCTGCGTTGTTCCAGTACCCGGACATGACGACGTCACCGCGACAGACGATTTCGCCGACCTCGTCGATACCGGCCGGGGTGCCGTCATCATCGAGCACGGCGACCTCCACCCCGGACCGCGCATAGCCGACCGAACCGAGCACCGCGTCGCTCGCGTCGAGATGATCGTTGCGGCGCAACCCGGTGATCGTCATCGGCGCCTCGCCCTGGCCGTATAGCTGCACGAAGATCGGGCCGAAGGCGGCCATCGCCTTCTTGAGACTGTCCACGTACATCGGTCCGCCGCCGTAGACCACCGTCGTCAGGTTCTGTGGCCGTGGCCGGCCGGTCGCCACCAGACGCTGCACCATCGTCGGTGCCAGGAAACAGCTCACGTGCGGGTGGTGATCGCACAGGTCGAGGAATTCCGCCGGCTCGAACCCCGCCGATTCGGGGATGACCTGCCGCGCCGCCCGCAACACGTACGGCGCGATGTACAGGCCGGAACCGTGCGACATCGGTGCACCGTGAATCAGGCTGTGATTCTCGTCCGGCGCGTCGAAGTCGGCGAGATGTGCCACCGTCATCGCCATCAGATTGCGATGTGACAGCATGGCGCCCTTGGATTTTCCGGTGGTGCCGCTGGTGTAGAACAGCCAGGCCAGGGCGCCCGGATCGGTGTTCGCGCGCACCGCCGGAGCGTGGGCCAGGCGGACGTCGTAACCCGCGCCGCCGAGGACCTCCACCGGCGCACCGTCGAGCCCCGCCGCGATCTTGGGGGAGGCGAATACCAGTGACACACCGGCATCGTCGAGGATCTGCGCCATCTCGCGCGGATGCAGCTTGAAGTTGATCGGTACCACGACACATCCGGAAGCCCACACCGCGAACATCACTTCGATGATCTCCGGCCGGTTCTCGCTGGCGATGGCGATCCGGGCGCCGGTGTCATGCGTTGCGCTGAGGGAACCCGCCAGGCGCAGGGCCCTGTCGCGCAACTGTGCCCACGTGTGCAGCTGCCGGGTGCCCAGGTAAACCGCCCCGCGGTCGCCGAACCGGGCGGCGGCCTGGTCGAGCACGCCGAACAGGTTCACTGCTGGACCCACCGCGAGTCGAGCGCGAAATCTGACAGGTACTTCGTCGAGCTCCAGCCGCCGTCGACGACGATGGTCTGGCCGTTGATGAAACTCCCCGCGGGAGAACACAGGAACGCCACCGTGCCGGCGATGTCGTCGACGGTGCCCAGGCGGGTATGCGGTGTCATCTCGGTGTTGATCTTGCGGAACCGGTCATCTTCCAGGCGGGTGGCGACCATCGGGGTCAGCGTCACACCCGGTGCCACCGCGTTGCACCGGATGCCCTGGGCACCGTACTGGCAGGCGATATGCGTGGTCAGCGCGGTCAGTCCGCCCTTCGCCGCGGAGTACGCCCCGCCGCGCAGCCCGCCCACCACCGCGAACGTGGAGGTGACGTTGATGATGGCCGAGCCGGAGGGCATGTGCGGCAAGGTGTCCCGGGACAGCCGAAACGGGGCCCGCAACATCAGGCCCAGGAAATGGTCCAGTGATTCGTCATCGGTCTCGTGCAGTGGCTTGGGACTGCCGACGCCGGCGTTGTTGATCAGATAGTCGACGTGACCCCATGTCGACACGGCGGTGTCCACGATGCGCCGCGGCGCGTCATCGTCGACCAGATCGGCGACCAGGGTGTGCACGGATCCGCCGCCGGCGGCACGTAGTTCGGCGAGCCGGTGCTCGTCACGGCCCACACCCAACACGGTCATCCCGGTTTCGGCGAGCAAGGTGGCGCAGCGGAATCCGATGCCGCTGCTGGCGCCCGTCACGATCGCTACCTGCATGTCAGCCTCTCACCAGGGTTGCTCGTATCTTGTGCTTCAGCACCTTTCCCGCGTCGTTGCGCGGTAGTGCCTCCCATATGACGACCTGCTCGGGTGCCTTGAATCTGGCGACCCCGTGCTCGTCGAGCAGGCTGCGCAGCGCGGCCACATCGGGTGGGGGGTTCTCGGTGCTGACGATGACCGCACACGCGCGTTCCCCGGTGCGCTCGTCGGGAATCCCCACGATCGCGATCTCGTCGATGCCCGGATGCCCGAGGAGGATGTCCTCGATCTCCTTGGCGGAGATGTTCTCGCCGTTGCGGATGATGAGGTCCTTGGCGCGGCCCGTCACCACCAGGTAGCCGTCCGGCGTGAGCCGGCCGAGGTCCCCGGTGCGGAAGTATCCGTCGGCATCGAGGTCGTTGTCCTGCGCGTGCAGGTAACCCACCAGCATCTGGGGGCCACGCACCCGGATCTCACCGTCGACCACCGCGATATCGGCGCTACCGGGTCTGCCGTCGGTGTCGGCGGCGCAGTCGCGGTCCTCGGGGGACCCCACGGTGCTCACCGGCACCTCGGTGGACCCGTACACCCTTGTCACCAAGGCGTTTTCGAAGCTCTGGGTGGCGCGCCGGATCAACGACGGCGGTACCGACGCCCCGCCGCAGACGAAGACCTTCAGATCGGGAAGCCGGGTGCCGGCCCGCTCGGCCGCGCCGAGCAGGCCCTCCAGGAACGGGGTCGCCCCGGCCATATGGGTGCATCGGTGGGTGGTCATCAGCGCCACCGCCGCGTCCGGATCCCAGCTCTCCATGAGCACCGCGGTGGACCTCAACAGCAGCGGGCACTCGAAAGCGTAGATCGAGCCGCCGATATGGGCGATCGGCGAGGGCACCAGGAAGGTGTCGCCGGCGTCGACCCGCCAATGCGCACCTATCTGCGCTATCAGTGCACCGATCGAACGATGACTGTGCAGAACGCCTTTCGGGCGCCCGGTGGTGCCCGAGGTGTACATCAGCATGCGCACCGACGCGGGATCGTGGGTCTGGGGGACCAGGGGCTCACCGGAGAGAAGTGACGCGTAGTCGGTGAGTCCGTGTCCTTGAGCGTGGCCGCGGACCACCACCACCTCCGGCGGTGTGGTCAGCTTTGCCGCCACCCGCGCCAACATCGTGGGATAGTCGTACCCGCGGAACACGCCCGGTACGAAGATCATTCGGACATCCGCATCGGCGAGAATGAACTGCAGTTCACGATCGCGCAGGGATGGCAATATCGGATTGACCACCATGCCCGCCCACGTCGCGGCCAGGTACACCACCGCCGCCTCGTGCCAGTTCGGCAGCATGAACGACACCACACTGCCGGGCGGCATCCGCTCGGACATGGACCGGGCGAGTGTCGCAGCCAGGTCCCGCATCGTCGCGGCGTCCACCCGGGTGTCGCCGTCCACGATGAGCACCCGCCCCGGATCGTGCCGCGCCGTCTCGCGCAGGGTGTCGGCGAGTGTCAGGGGCGAGCGAAGCGACGGGGGAATGGTGGTCACGGTGTGACGCGCCGCATCGTCATCGAGTGCCGGTATTGCGTTGCCGGGTGGGTGTTCACGGTGACCTGGGCGATCTCACCGTCGGAGGTCGTGTAGGTGCGCTGCATCTGCAGCGCCGGCGCGCCCGCGGTGATGCGCAGTGCTTCGGCCAGGTGGTCGGGCACCAGCACAGCGGCGATCTCTTGGTGTACGTCGACGATGCTGATGCCGAACAGGTCTTCGATGAGCGGGAAGATCGGGCCCGAATGGCGTTGTAGCAGACGGCCGACCGCGGCGAAGGCCCGGTTGATGTAGTACTCGGTGCGGCAGATCGGGTTGCCGTCGGTGGCGCGACGGTATCCGGACACGGCCAACCACTGCTCGCCGATATCGAGTCCGGTGCGCTCGGCAGTCTCGGCGTCGATGGTGATCATCGCGTTCGACTCGATGTCGAACTGCGCGCCTGCGGCGAAGGCCAGCAGGTCGTCGATCGACATCACGTCCTGCGCATAGGAACTCGACGACGTGCGGGGGATGACCTGGGTGCCGGTTCGAGGACGGGAGGACACCAGATTGTCATCGCGCAGGCGGCGCAACGCCTCCCGCACGGTGTAGCGGCTCACCGCGAACCTTTCGCAGAGCTCATGTTCGGTCGGCAGCTGGGATCCGACGGGGTATATCCCGTCCACGATCTCCTTGCGCAGCGTGCGGGCCACCTGAAGGTAGCGATGTTCGGTGGCCTCGGCCGTCATGTCTTCCGCAGCGCGAGCACGCTGCCCTCCCCGTCGGCCGACACGTACAGCGTCCCGTCGGGGCCCGCGGTGATCCCGGCGAACGGTCCCTGCGGCCCGGAGAACGGCGGCATACCGCGCAGTGGTTTGGGTGTCACCCCGGGAGGGGCCCCGACGGGGAGGCCGGCGGCCAGGGTGTCACGGGCCCCGGTGATCAGGTCGACCGACAGCACGGCCTTGGATCCGGCGTCGACGATATAGAGCACGTTGCCGCGCACCAGGATTCCCTGCGGTGTCACCAGATCGTCCACGGCCGTTTCGGTGCCGGATCCGGTCACGCGTAGGACCGCGCCGGCCACCGATACCAGCGGATGACCGTCCGGATCGATCGCGACGCCCACCGGGGTGTCCAGGCCGGTGGCCAGCGTCTCGGTGCCGGTGGCGCCGACCGCCAGCAGTCGACCGGTGCCCTGCTCCACCACGATCGGTGTATCGCCCGCCAGTGCCACACCGTAGAGCTGGTCCAAACCGTCTGCCAGATAATCGGTTTCGTGGGCCGCGGGCCGATAGCGTGCCACCTGGCCGCCTGAGGTGGTGACCACGAATTCGCCCGGACCCGACGGCGCCAGCCCCCGGAGGAAGCCGGGGTAGCCGGGGCTGAACAGCATGCCCACGGTCTGTAGGGCGCCCTCGGGGGTGACCAGATAGAAGTAGGTGCCGTCGGCGACGTACAGGTTGCCGCCGGCGTCGACGGTGACATCCAGCGGCCAGTTCAGCCCGCCCGGCAGCAGCGTCGCGGTCTGCCCGTCGGGTGACACCTCGGTGATCAGACCGGTGAAGGTGGAGACGAAAAGCCTTCCGTCGGCGAAGGCACAGTTGTCCAAACCGGGGGTGAGGGTCGCCAGTACGGTGTGTCTGCCGCTGCGCGGGTCGATCCGGAGCACCTGCCCGCTGGCCACCTGGGTGGAGACGATGTCACCGTTGGCATCGAACTTCACGGAATCGGGCACCCCGAGATCGCCGGTCACCACCTCGGGTTCGCCGCCGTCGGGGTCGACCCGCCAGATCTGGTTGGCGTTCATCACCGGGAAGTACAACAACCCGTCCGGTCCGACCTCCATCGCATTGGGGGACGGCAGATCCGCCAGGATCAGCCGGGGCTCGCCACCGCATGGGTCCAGCTCGAACAGCCGGCCGCCTTCGCGGCATTCGTTCACGAACAGCCGTCCCTGGTGAACGGTGATGCCGTTGGCCGACGGCAGGTCGTCGCGCAGCACGCGCGTCCGGCCGGTGTTCTCGCGTGCGCTGACCCGGCCGTCCATCACCTCGGTGGCGTACAGCGTTCCGTCCGGCCCGAAGGCGAGGTCATCGGGAGCGATGATGTCACCGCCTTTGGCGCTGATCGTCTCGATCGTGCCCGTGTTCACGTCGACGGCACTGATCTGGCTGCCGGTGACCTGTGCGATGTAGAGCCGCCCGTCCGGGCCGGTACGCACACCGTTCGCGCCGAACAGCCGGCTGGGCTCGGTCAATCGCGTCACGGTCCATCCGGCCGCCGCCTCCGGTGCCGTGCCGGCGGTATATCGGCCGGCCTGCAGGGTGGTCATGGGCAGGACGCTACCAAGGTCGGACTAGTCCAGACAATAGCGACAAGAGAGTCTGTTAGCGGTCTTGACGCCGTAAATGCCCTGCGGAATAGTGTTCTGCAATATGAAGAACGTGAATTCTTGTACGGACAATTGAGACCGTGGACGAGCTGCTGAATCTCGCCGGCCGCATCGTGGTGGTGTCGGGCGCCGGTGGCGGCGGTATCGGCACGACGGTCACGCGACTGACCGCCGAGGCCGGTGCGACGGTCGTCGCGGTGAGCCGGTCGCAGGACAATCTCGACACCCACGTCGCGCCCCTGGCCGACAAGGGCTTGGCAGTACTGCCGGTGGCTGCGGACGCCTCGACCGATGAGGGCATCGCCACGGTGATGGATGTCGTGCGCCATGCCGAGGGTGCGCTCTACGGACTGGTGAATGTCGCCGGTGGAGCGGCTCCGTCGACCTGGATGCCGTCGACCAGGGTGACGCGTCAGGACTGGCGGGACCTGTTCGCCGCCAACCTGGAGACCATGTTCTTCATGAGCCAGGCCGTGGCTGCGGAGATCAGGGCACAGGGCAATCCCGGCTCGATCGTGTCGGTGTCGTCGATTTCCGGGATGAACTCCGCGCCCTTCCACGTGGCCTACGGCACCGCCAAAGCGGCGATCGTGGCCGCCACCAGAACACTCGCCGCGGAGCTTGCCCCGGAAGGCATCCGGGTCAACGCGGTGGCCCCCGGCGTCACCGAGACCGCCGCCTCGGCGACGTATGTCGACGCCGATCCCGACCGTGATCAGCGGGCCATCGCGATGGGGCGCCGGGGGACACCCGAGGAGCAGGCCGGCGCGATCCTGTTCCTGCTGTCGGATCTGTCGAGCTACGTCACCGGGCAGACACTGCTGGTCGACGGTGGCCTGAACCTGCGCTGGACGCATCTGGGAGCGGACAACACGTCGCTCTTCCTGAAAGACGAGAACTTCCGCGACGCCATCAGGAGGATCCAGTGACCCACACCGAATCCGATCTCGACGCCGCCATCGAGATCGACGCCGCACCCGACGATTCCACGGGCGAGATCGCCGAGGACCTGTCCACGCCGATGACCATCCCGGTGGACGCCTACATCTCACCGGTGTACGCCCGCCACGAACGGGACCGGCTGTGGCGCAAGGTGTGGCAGCAGGTCGGCCGGGTCGAGGAGATCCCGGAGATCGGCAGTTACCTGACCTACGACATCCTCGACGACTCGATCATCGTGGTGCGAACGGGTCCGGCGGAATTCACCGCACACCACAACGTCTGCATGCACCGCGGGCGCAAGCTGATCGACAACCCCGAGGGCGCCAAGAACGCGACCGGCCGGGCACGCAAGTCGTTCGTCTGCGGTTTCCACGGCTGGACCTACGGGCTCGACGGGACCTGTACCCACATCCGTGAGCAGGACGACTGGCAGGGCGCACTCACCCCGGGCAATACGCACCTGGCACCCGTTCGGGTCGACACCTGGGGTGGCTGGCTGTTCATCAACATGGACCCGCACTGCGAAACGCTGGCCGACTACCTCTTCCCGGCCGCCAAGATCCTCGATCCGTTCGGGCTGGAGAACATGCGCTACAAGTGGCGCAAATGGCTGTACTTCGACTGCAATTGGAAAGTCGCGATGGAGGCCTTCAACGAGACCTACCACGTGTTCACCACCCATCCGGAGTTCAACAAGTTCGGCGAGTTCAAAGGCTGGGCCAAGGCGCAGGGCAAACACAGCAATATCGGCTATGACGCGCCGAAGGGCATGGACGAGACCAAATCCAAGATCCGCCTGGGCACCGGAGACCCGCGCATCTCCACCGCAGAAATGCAGGTCTACACCATGGAGGAGACCAACGCGACGACGACGAAGACGTTGGTCGACGCTGCCAGGCGCCTCGTCGACGAACTGCCCGAGGGCACCCCGGCCGACGAGGTGCTCGCGCACTGGCTGGCCTCGGCCCGCCGCGACGACGAGGCCCGCGGCGTGATCTGGCCGACCATCCCACCCGACATCCTCGGCCAGAGTGGCACGGCGTGGCAGCTCTTCCCGAACTTCCAGGTGGGTCAGGGCCTGACCAGTGCGCTGTGCTACTCGGCGCGCCCCGATCCGAGTTACAACCCGGACAAGTGCATCTTCGAGGTCGCGGTCTTCGAGCTGTATCCGAAAGGTGCAGAGCCTGAGACGGAATGGGTCTACACCCCGAAGGAGTCCCCGAACTGGCTGTCGGTGCTGCCGCAGGACTTCTCCAATATGGCGGCCGTACAGCAGGGCATGAAATCGGCGGGTTTTCCCGGCACGCTGCCCAATCCGTACCGCGAGCGCAGCACGGTCAACCTGCACCACCAGCTGTCGAAATACATGGGGACCGGCGAACCCCAAGACATCTAGCGATTTCGGCGCGCTGACGCTCGCTCAGCGATCGCGAGCGCGCCGAAATCATGAGTAAGGAGAGATGATTATGAAGGTCAACCTCGGCACCGGTGCGCAGAACTCGCAGGACTGGGACCGGGTGATGGCGGGCGATTTCAATACCCCGCCCGTCACACCGGACTACCAATGCGTCCAGGCCGCGCTGGCGCTGGGTGATCTGGCCGAGCCGCTGGGGTTCGACGGCATCTGGTTCCCCGAGCACCAGGGCACGCCATACGGTATGACGCCCAACCCGATTCAGGCGCTCACCTACTTCGCCGGGCGTACCGAGCGAGTCAGCCTGGGCACCTTCGTGGCGGTCGCACCGTGGTGGAATCCGGTGCGGCTGGCGCATCAGATCGCCTACCTCGACATCGTCTCCAACGGCCGGTACAACACGATCGGTATCGGGCGCGGTGTGTCCAAGGCCGAGTTCGATGCCGTCGGGGTTCCTCGCGAGGAGAGCCGGCAGCGGTTCAACGAGACCCTGGACATCCTGGAGTTGGCGTTCTCCGGTGAGCGGTTCTCCTATGAGGGCGAGATCTTCTCGTTCCCGGAGATGTCGCTGCGCCCCGAGCCGATCAGCAAGGATCTGTTCTCCCGCATCTACAGCTCGTCCTCGACCGCCGAGTCGCTGGAGATCCTGTCGCGGCGCGGCATGGTGCCGCTGTTCGTCGGCAACAAGCCGATCTGGGATGCCGGGGAGGAGGTCCGCAAGGTCAACACCTTCCGCGCCGAAGAGGGTTTCGAGCCGTGTCAGCCCAAGAACGTGATGTTCATGTACGTCACCGAAAAGGAGGACGACAAGCTCGCCGCCCTGACCGAGCAGTGGATCTGGACGGCCAACCGGGACGTCAACGTCCACTATGGCTTCGCCGATGCATCGAACTTCAAGGGTGTCAAGGGGTATGAGGCCTACGCGGCGCGGGAGGCCACCGCCACCGCGGTGCTGGCCTCCGCGGTGACCGGTGACCAGAAGAAGGGCGGCCCGCCCGGATACCACGCCTCCAATCTGCTGATCGGTACGCCCGACGTGGTGTTCGAGAAACTCAAGGCCGCGCAGGAGGCGTGCTCGTTCTCCGAGGTGACCATCGTTCCGCAGTTCGGCACCATGCCGTACGAGGACGCTTTTGCGAGCACCAGGCTGTTCGCCAAGGAGGTGCTGCCCGCCGTGCACGAGTTGGCGGCACCGCTGCACGCCGCCGCCTTGCCGGAGGGCGCCACCGTATGACGACGATCGAAAACACCTGCGGGCCCACCGACACGCCCGCCGATATCGACATCCCGGCGATCCGCGAGAAGTACGCCGCCGAGCGGGCCAAGCGGCTGCGGTCCGAGGGGGCCGATCAATACCTTGAGCTGGAGGGCGATTTCGCCGAATTCTACGAGGTGGATCCGTACACGACGGTGGCCGAACGGGATCCGATCACCGAAGACGCCGACGTCGTGATCCTCGGCGGGGGCTTCGCCGGACTGCTGGCGGGGGCCTATCTGAAGAAGGCCGGGGTCGAGGGCATCCGCGTCATCGAGATGGCCGGTGACTTCGGTGGGGTGTGGTACTGGAATCGTTTCCCCGGAATCCAGTGCGACAACGACGCGTACTGTTATGTCCCGCTGCTGGAAGAACTCGACTTCATGCCGAGTAAGAAGTTCGCCGACGGCGCCGAGATATTCCAGCACTGCCGCAACATCGGTAAGCATTTCGGTCTCTACGACGGCGCGCTGTTCTCCACCCAGGTGCGTGAACTGCGTTGGGATGACGCAACGCGGCGCTGGCAGATCAGTACCGACCGCGGTGATGACATCCGGGCCCGCTTCGTGGTCATGGCGCAGGGTTCCTACAACCGCCCCAAGCTGCCGGGGATCCCCGGGATCAAAGACTTCGCCGGGCACGTCTTCCATTCCGCGCGCTGGGATTACGCGTACACCGGAGGTGACGCCGACGGCGGTCTGCACAAACTCGCGGACAAGCGCGTCGCCCTCGTCGGCACCGGTGCCACCGGCATCCAGCTGGTCCCGCACCTGGGCCGTGATGCCAAGCAGCTCTTCGTCTTCCAGCGGACGCCGTCATCGGTGGACGCCCGCTCCAACCCGCCCACCGATCCGGCCTGGGCCGCGTCCCTGCAGCCGGGCTGGCAGGAGGAACGCAAGCGCAACTTCCACAACTGGTCGCCGTTCGTCGGCGTGGTGTTCGGCGAACCAGATCTGGTGTGCGACTTCTGGACCGAGCTCGGTCGCAACCTGACCGCCCGGATCGCGGCCAGCGATGACCCGGCAGCGGTGACCATCGAACAGATCATGGCTTTCCGCGAGGAAGAGGACTACAAGATCATGGAGCGGCTGCGTCGCCGCGTCGCCGCGATCGTCGAGGATCCCGATACCGCCGAGGCTTTGAAGCCCTACTACCGCTTCATGTGCAAGCGGCCGACCTCCAGCGAGCACTATCTGGCTTCGTTCAACCGGCCCAACGTGACCCTGGTCGATGTGTCGGCATCCAAAGGTGTGGAACGGCTCACCGAGAAGGGGATCGTTGCCGGCGGTGTCGAATACGAGGTCGACTGCGTGATCTTCGCGAGCGGTTTCGAGATCTCCACCGAGATCAGCCGGCGGTTCGCGATCGACCGGATCGTGGGCCGCGACGGGCTGTCGCTGTTCGACCACTGGGCCGACGATTACCAGACACTGCACGGGATGACCAGCCGTGGCTTCCCCAACCAGTTCTTCATGGGCTTCATCCAGGGTGGGGTGTCGGCCAACACCACCGCCATGTTCGAACAGCAGGCCGAGCACATCGCCTACATCATCGCCCAGGCCCAGCACCGTGGCGCCACCATGGTCGAGCCGAGCCGGGAAGGGCAGGACGCCTGGGTGTCGACGGTCCGCGAACTGGCGATCGACAATTCGGCGTTCGAACTTTCCTGCACCCCTGGTTATTACAACAACGAGGGACGCGGGGGTGCGGAACGCAACGGATCGTTCCTCGGGGACTTCTACTCGCCCGGCTTCTATGCCTTCGATGATCTGATCGCCCAGTGGCGGGCCAAGGGTGACCTCGACGGGCTGGAACTCACGTGAGCGCTGCCCTGAGATTCGACGATCGTGTCGCCGTCATCACCGGCGGCGGCCGGGGTCTGGGCCGGGAGTACGCCCTGCTGCTGGCATCACGAGGTGCGAAGGTCATCGTCAACGATCCGGGCAGCAGCCTCACCGGCGACGGTTCCGACGGCACTCCCGCACAGCAGGTGGCCGATGAGATCGTCGCCGCCGGCGGGCAGGCCGTTGCCAACACCGATTCGGTGGTCACCATCGACGGCGGAAAGGCCATCATCGACAGCGCCATCCGGCACTTCGGCCGCATCGATATCCTCATCCACAACGCCGGCACCGTGCGCCGCGGATCGCTGAAGGAGTTGAGCCACCAGGACTTCGACGCCGTGCTGGACGTGCACCTGCGCGGTGCGTTTCACGTTGTCCGGCCGGCGTTTCCGATCATGTGTGCCGCCGGTTACGGCCGCATCGTGCTCACCTCGTCCATCGGCGGGCTCTATGGCAACCACAATGTGGCCAACTACGGGGTGGCCAAGGCCGGACTGATCGGACTGTCGAATGTGGCGGCCCTGGAAGGGGCCGCAGACGGTGTCCGGTGCAACGTGATCATCCCCAGTGCGGTCACCCGGATGGCCGAAGGCATCGACACCTCGGCGTACCCGCCGATGGGGCCCGAGCTGGTGGCCCCGACCGTCGGCTGGCTGGCCCACGAATCCTGCTCGGTGACCGGCGAGATGCTGGTCGCGATCGGCGGCCGGGTGGCCCGCGCCTTCATCGCCGAGAGTCCCGGGGTGTACCGCCCGTCGTGGACCATCGAGGATGTCGCCGACAATATCGACGGAATCCGCGATATGTCTGAGCCGGTGATCTTCCCGCCTGCGCCGGATGGGCATACCGACCACATCCGCTACAGCTTTGCGAAAGCGACCCATGGTTGACGGACCGCTGGCCGGGGTGCGGGTCATCGACCTCACCGCCATGGTGATGGGGCCGTATTGCACCCAGATCATGGCCGACATGGGCGCCGACGTGATCAAAGTGGAACCGCCGCAGGGGGATAACACCCGGTTCATCTCGGTGGGGCCGTCCCCGGGGATGAGCGGGGTGTTCGTCAACGTCAACCGCGGTAAACGGGCGATCGTGCTGGACCTGCAGAGCGACGACGGCAAAGCGGCGCTCCGCGGACTGATCGGGACTGCCGACGTCTTCATCCACTCGATGCGGGCCAAGGCGATCACCGCGCTGGGATTCGGCTACGCCGACGTCGTCGAGCTCAACCCGTCGATCGTCTACACCAACTGTTACGGCTACGGCCGGCGCGGCCCGAATGCGGACCGGCCCGCCTACGATGACACGATCCAGGCCGAGTGCGGATTGCCTGCGGTACAACAACAGTTGACCGGGGAAGCCGGCTACGTCGGGACCATCATGGCCGACAAAGTGGCCGGCCTGACGGCGCTCTACGCCACCACGATGGCGCTGTTCCACCGGGAACGCACCGGTGAGGGCCAGGAGGTGGAGGTCAGCATGTTCGAGACGATGGCCTCCTTCATGCTCGTCGAACACGCCAACGGCGCGATGTTCTCACCTCCGCTCGGGCCGGCCGTGTACCCGCGGGCCGTGGCGCCCAACCGGCGGCCCTATGAGACCAAAGACGGTCAGATCGCCGCGCTGATCTACAACGACAAGCACTGGCGCGGATTCGTCGACCGTGTCCAACCAGATTGGAACACAGGGGAGTTCGATACGTTGGAGCAGCGGGCACGCCAGATCGACACCGTGTACGGATTGGTGGCGCAGACGCTGAAGGAACGCACCACCGAGGAATGGCTCGGGCTGTTCCGGGACCTGGAGATCCCGGCTGCTCCGATCAACACCCTGGACGCGCTGTTCGACGACCCGCACCTCAACGCGGTCGGCCTGTTCGAGACGGTCGATACCCCACACGGGCCGGTGCGCTTTCCCGGCGTGCCCACCTGGTTCTCCCGGACGCCCGGGCGCGTTCAGGGACCGGCGCCCGAACTCGGTGCCGACACCGAGGCGGTACTGGCCGAACTGCAGGCGCTGCCTCGGCACTAGAACGTGTCCGCCGGAGATGACGCTTGCGCGGCATCCGCGCAAGGCGTAGCATCGAACATACGTTCGAGTTGATTGTTGCTCCCGATACCCGGTGAGCTTTGCCCGCGACTGTGTCGCTGAGAGGTTCGCTGGTCCCCGCGGGACTGTCCGAGCCGAATTGCCTTGTCGAGCCTGAATCGTCTGCCCGCGTGCACCTTTGCGAAAGGTTGGGGTATCCGGCATGGACGCCACCCATCTCGATGCCTTCGTCGATGCGCTCATCGATGACCTCACTGCGGCACCGCCGCCTGAGGAGGGCGCCGAGCGTACGCTGTTCGATCTGCTCGACCGTCCCCGGCGAGTGGTCGATGAACAGCCGGTGCTCGCCGTGCTGGCCGCCGCGGTCATCGCCCGGAACCTGTTCGACCATGTGATCGCGCAAGCGGCCGCGGCCGCTGAGCGTCTCGGGATCCCGGCGCGCCGGCACCTGCGCTCGGGAGCCGATCTGCTCACCAGCCTGGGGGTGGCCCCCTGCGCCGCGTACAGGGCTGTGCGGGTGGGGCGGGCAGCGCAGGCTTTGCCGGCCCTCACCCGGGTGCAGCGTCTGGGTGGGCTCGGTATCGAGTTCGCCGACGCGGTCGGCAAAGGAGTCGCACACATCAGTGCCAGGGTCGCGTTGTCCGATGAGGACAGGGCGAAGGTCGCCACATTGCTGATGATCCAGACCACGCCCGCGGAGGTGAGTAAGAAAGCCCGCGGGATCGCCATCGACAAAGCCTCGAGGCAACCGCAAGGAGAGGGGACGGTGCCGATCGCGGAGAACAGTGACCTCAATGAGATGACGCTGGTGCAGAACGACGATGGACGGGTCAGTGCCACCCTCGATCTCGATGTGCTGACCGGTGAGGAGCTGTTCGCGGCGCTGGACCCGTTGTGTCGGCCCGTGCCGCTGCCCGATGGATCACCGGACCCGCGGTCGACCGGCAGGCGGCGCGCGGACGCGTTCGGTCAGCTGGTGCGTGACTACCTGTCGAGCTCGCAGCGTCCGACCTCAGGTGGTGTGCTCCCGCACGTCACCCTGATCCGGCCGGCCGGGGCAGCGCGGGCGGGGGTGCCCGATGACGGGTGCGTGGACACCCTCGGTTTCACCGGGCCGGTCAGTGCCACCACGGCCGACCTGATCTCCTGTGACAGCTCTGTCGGATCGGTGATCGTGGACGACGTCGGCGCGCCGCTGGACGTGGGGCGCAGCGAGCGGCTGTTCCCGCCCAGGATTCGTAAAGCGTTGGCAGCACGCGACCGTGGCTGCGCGTTCCCCGGCTGCGGGAGGCCGGTGTCGTGGTGCGACGCCCACCATATCGAGCCGTGGGGCACTGGGGGCATCACCTGCCTCGACAACGGCGTGCTGTTCTGCCGATGCCACCACACCCTGATCCACCACAGCGAGTGGCAGGTCTACCTGGGCCCTGACCGCCACCCCTGGTTCATCCCACCCCACGATCCGGCCGGTCCCGAACCGCCGCACATGCGATCGCACGCACGACGGACCATGACCGATCTGCCCGCCGCCGCATAACCGAGTGGGGCGCACCTTGACAACTACACAGGGAATCGCACGAGCGGCGGGAGCCGGCGGAGATGACGCCGTCGGACCCGCCACGACGACGCACCGTCGTGCACGTCCGGCTAGAAGGTCTTGGCCAACCGGTCGGCGAGAATGGCAGCGAACCGCGCCGGATCGTCGAGGGAGCCGCCCTCGGCGAGAAGGGCTGTGCCGTAGAGCAACTCGGCCGTATCGCTGAGCCCGTCCTGTGACGAGGCCAAGGCGTCCCGCAGACCTGTGACGAGGGCGTGATCGGGGTTGATCTCCAGAATGCGCTTGCCGACGGGCACCTCCTGGCCGGAGGCGCGGTACATGCGCGCCAACTGCGGGGTGATACCGAAGGTGTCGGTGATCAGGCAGGCCGGCGACGAGGTCAGCCGAGTGGACAGCCGCACCTCCTTGACATGGTCGTCGAGCGTCTGCTGCAGCCAGGTCAGCAGATCGGCGAACTCGCTGCGGTCGGCGTCGGACTCGGCATCTCCGGAGCCGAGGTCGACTTCACCCTTGGCCACCGACTGCAGCGCCTTGCCCTGGAAGTCCGGCACCGACTCCACCCACACCTCGTCGACGGGGTCGGTGAGCAACAGCACTTCGTAGCCTTTGGCCTTGAACGCCTCCAGGTGCGGCGAGCTCTCCAGCAACCGGCGCGATTCGCCCGTCGCGTAGAAGATCTGCTCCTGGCCGTCTCGCATCCGGCTCACGTAGTCGGCCAGCGTCGTCGGGGTGTCCGGACTGAAGGTTGACGCGAACGACGACAGTCCCAGGACGGTCTCGCGGTTGTCGGGGTCGGAGAGCAGGCCCTCCTTGAACGCGCGCCCGAACTGGGTCCAGAAGGTCGCGTAGTCGTCGGGTCGGTTGGCCTGAAGGTCTTTGATCGCCGACAGCACCTTCTTGGTGAGGCTGCGCCGGATCACCTTGATCTGGCGGTCCTGCTGCAGGATCTCGCGAGACACGTTGAGAGACAAGTCCTGCGCGTCGACGACACCCTTGATGAACCGCAGATACTCGGGCATCAGCTCATCGCAGTCACCCATGATGAAGACGCGCTTGACGTACAACTGCACGCCGGTGTGCCCGTCCCGGTTGAACAGATCGAACGGCGCCTGCGAAGGGATGAACAACAGCGCCTGATACTCGAAGGTTCCCTCGGCCTTCATCGCGATGACATCGAGCGGCTCATCCCAGGCATGCGCGATGTGCCGGTAGAACTCCTTGTATTCCTCGTCGGAGACCTCGCTCTTGGGCTTGGCCCACAGCGCGGTGCGCGAGTTGATCGTCTCGGTTTCGACGGTGACGGTCGGCTCGGTGTTCTCCGCGCCCTCCTCCGTCGATGCCGGGACGGTCTTCTCGACCTCCATCCGGATCGGCCAGGAGATGAAGTCGGAGTACTTCTTGACCAGCTGCCGGATCTTCCACGGTGCGGTGTAGTCGTGCAGCTCGTCGTCGGCGTCCTCGGGCTTGAGGTGCAACGTGACCGACGTGCCCTGCGGGGCGTCGTCGACGGTGGCGATGGTGTAGGTGCCGTCACCGCTGGATTCCCACCGGGTGGCGGTGTTTTCGCCCGCCTTGCGGGTGAGCAGGTCGACCTTGTCGGCCACCATGAACGTCGAGTAGAACCCGACGCCGAACTGGCCGATCAGCTCTTCGGTGCTCTCGTTGGACTCCTGCAGCTTTCGCCGCATCTCGGCGGTGCCGGATTTGGCCA
Organism: Mycobacterium hackensackense; assembly: GCF_025822555.1. Classification (NCBI taxonomy): domain Bacteria; kingdom Bacillati; phylum Actinomycetota; class Actinomycetes; order Mycobacteriales; family Mycobacteriaceae; genus Mycobacterium; species Mycobacterium hackensackense. Next base: position 1,078,206 of record NZ_JACKUC010000029.1, on the reverse strand, counting down.
GGGTGCCGATCAGGTCGACGACCTCGTCGCGGGACATGCCTATGCCGTTGTCCCGGACGGTCAGCGTGCGCGCCGTCGAGTCGAGGTCCAGGTCGATGTGCAGATCGGTCGTGTCGACCTCGAGGTCCTTGTCCTGGTACGCCGCGAGCCGCAGCTTGTCCAGGGCGTCGGAGGCGTTCGACACCAGTTCCCGCAGAAACGAGTCCTTGTTGGAATAGATGGAGTGCACCATCAGCTGCAACAGCTGACGGGCCTCTGCCTGAAATTCCCGCTGTTCGACCTGATCGCTCACGCAGCCATAGTAAAACCGGCCGAGCTAGCCGAACTGCACCCCCTGGGCGAGCGGCAGATCGGATGAGTAGTTGACGGTGTTGGTGGCCCTGCGCATATAGGCCTTCCACGAATCTGAGCCGGACTCGCGGCCACCGCCGGTCTGCTTCTCCCCGCCGAACGCGCCGCCGATCTCGGCACCCGAAGTGCCGATGTTGACGTTGGCGATACCGCAGTCCGAGCCGTCGGCGGCCATGAACCGTTCCGCCTCCCGGATGTCGGTGGTGAAGATCGCCGAGGAAAGACCCTGCGGGACGGCATTGTTGAGCTCGATCGCCTCGTCGAGGGTGTCGTAGGTCAACACGTACAGGATGGGGGCGAAGGTCTCGTCGTGCACCACCGCGGTCTGGGCGGGCATCCGGACCACGGCCGGGCGCACATAGTACGAACCCTCACCCAGGTCCACGCGCTCGCCTCCGACCACCTCGCCGCCGTCGGCGCGGGCCTGTTCCAGCGCACCCACCATGTCGCGGTAGGCGCGCTCGTGCACCAGCGGGCCGACCAGCGTGCCGTCGGCCGCCGGATTCCCGACCGGCAGGGTGCGGTAGGCGGCGGTGATGCGGGTGATCAGCTCATCGGCCACCGAGCGGTGCGCGATGACCCGGCGCATGGTGGTGCAGCGCTGACCGGCCGTGCCGGCCGCGGAGAACACGATGCCGCGCAGGGCCAGATCCAGATCGGCCGACGGGGTGACGACGGCGGCGTTGTTGCCACCCAGTTCCAGCAGGACCTTGCCGAACCGCTGCGCGACCCGGGGGCCGACCTCGCGGCCCATCCGCACCGAGCCGGTGGCGCTGACCAGCGCGACCCTCGGATCGTCGACCAGCAGCTCGCCGATCTCCTTGCCGCCCTGGATCAGCCGGGAGATCTCGGTCGGCGCGCCGACATCGCGCGCGGCCCGCTCGATCAACGCCTGACACGCCACCGCGGTCAGCGGTGTCAGCTCTGAGGGCTTCCAGACCACGGTGTCACCGCAGACCAGCGCGACGGCGGTGTTCCACGCCCAGACCGCCACCGGGAAGTTGAAGGCCGTGATCACCCCGACCACCCCGAGCGGATGCCAGGTTTCCATCAGCCGGTGTCCGGGCCGTTCGGAGGCGATGGTCTTGCCGTACAGCTGTCGGGACAGACCGACCGCGAACTGGCAGATATCGATCATCTCCTGCACCTCGCCGAGCGCTTCGGAGGTGATCTTGCCGGCCTCGACGGTCACCAGGGTGGCGAGATCGGCTTTGTGCTCGACGAGCAGCTCACCGAGGCGGGCCACCACCTGGCCGCGTACCGGAGCCGGGGTGGTGCGCCAGGTGGCGAAGGCCTCGGCAGCGGCGGCGATCGCGGCGTGGGCCTCGGCCACCGGAGTGTCGGCAACGGTGAACAGCACATCACCGGTGATCGGGGTGCCGGCCGCCACGCCGGTTTCGGCCTCGACGAGATCGGCGCCGATGGCCTGTAGCGCCAGGCGTGCCCGGTCACGTAGCTCACCGGCGGTGGGCAGGGTCGATTGCATGGTGGTCATGATGCCGCCTTCTGGTAGAGGTCGTACGGGTCGTGGATGTGGTGGCCGATCGCCCCCGCCATCCAGTCGAGGCTGTATGGGCCGGTCGCCGCGGAATCGGAGACCGCGTCGCAGACCCGGACGTCCTCATCGACGTTGGAGCGGAAGATGCCCGCGGCCGATGCAGGTAGGAAGTCCTCGTAGACAACGGGTTTGGCCGGGTCGCCGCCGACGTAGTAGGCCAGTCCGGCCGCAGCCATCTCCGCGTCGGTGCCGGGGAAGTAATCGGTCCAGCGTGCCGGATCGGTGATGGCGGCGTCGTAGCGCTCCCGCCCGAGCGGGGTGAGGGCCACCCCGCGCGCCTCGACCTCACCGAAGCGCACCCGCAGCGCGCCGTCGAACTCCACACCGTCGGCGCCGCGGAACCGGCGCGGTTCGGCCAGCGCCCGGAATGACGTCTGCCGCAGCAGAACCGCGGGGCCCTCGGTGCGTGGCGGTCCTTGGATGGCGTCGATCATGGTGATGCCGCGGGCGGTCATCCGCCGGTACAACTCGTCGATATCGAGGACGCGGGGTGTGAGGTGGTTGATGTGGGTGGTGGTGACACCGGCGATATCGGCGGCCACGGCGGAGACCTCGGCGAGCTCGTCGTACCAGCCCTTGTCGATGGGGGAGCGGGACAGGGCGAACGCGGCGGTGGCGCGGCGCACGAAGTCGCGGGCCTCCTCGTCGTCGCGCGCACCACCGGCGTCGGCGATGCGACGGGCGTCGGCGATCAGGTCGGGTGCGAACAGCTGTCGCCGCTCGATGAATCGGTCCACCCTGGCCCGCAGGCTGGAGTCGAAGAACCTGGCGTCGGCGGTGGCGAGCATCGAGGTGAACACCCGGAAGGGATTGCGCTCCAGCTGGTCTGCCTCGATGGGCCGGAAGGCGGTCGAGACCACCGGCACCGGTGAGGCGGCCTCGCGCAGATCGTAGTACCCGACGGGGTACATCCCGAATACGGCGAAAAGGTCGGCGACATCCGCCATCTCGGCAGCATTGCCCACTCGGATGGCGCCGTGGCGTTCCGCGGTCACCCGGTCCAGCGATCCCCACCGTCCATCGTCCGCGTGCTCCCGGTTCACCTCGGTGCTGACCTGCACCAGGGTGGTGTAGGCCGGGACCTCGGTGCCGTACATCTGTGACAGGGCTGCGGCGAATGCGGCGCGTAGCTGCGATGTCTCGATCATGCGCGGTAGGGTCCGGCCATGGCCGATGCCGACCACCTCGACGATATTGACCGCGCGCTGGTGCGGGAGTTGATCACGGACGGACGAGCGACGCTGGCGCATCTCGCGGCGACGGCGGGATTGTCGGTGTCTGCGGTGCAGGCCCGAGTGCGGCGGCTGGAGTCACGCGGCGTGATCACCGGGTACGCGGCGCGCATCGATCCCGAAACAGTCGGCAACATGCTGTCGGCGTTCGTGGCCATCACCCCTCTCGATCCTTCTCAACCCGATGATGCGCCCGCCCGCCTGGAACACATACCCGAGATCGCGTCGTGTCACTCGGTCGCGGGCGAGGAGAGCTACATCCTGCTCGTGCGGGTGGGTTCGCCGCGAGGGCTGGAAGACCTGCTGCAACAGATCCGGACAGCGGCCAACGTGCGCACCCGCAGCACGATCATCCTACAGACATTTTACGAAGGACGCGAGTATCTACCGTAGATATTCCTGTTGTCGATGGCGTAGACCGTAAATATCGCGTTAGGATGCGGGCATGACTGCTGTCCTGCCCGACCGTGACGTGACCGTGCCCGCCTCTGAGGTGCCCGCCGCTGAGGTGTCCGCCCACGAGGTACCTGCCGTCCTGAGCCGCAGCATCCTGGCCGACGGCTTCGATTTCGTGCTCGACACCGAACAATCGCGCGGCTCCTACCTGGTCGATGCCCGCACCGGCGACCGCTACCTGGACATGTTCACGTTCTTCGCGTCCTCGGCGCTGGGGATGAACCATCCGGCGCTGACCACCCCGGAGTCGCGTGCCGAACTGGGCGCCATCGCGGTCAACAAGCCGAGCAACTCCGATATCTACACCGTCACCATGGCCCGGTTCGTCGATACGTTCACCAGGGTGCTCGGCGACCCGGCACTGCCGCACCTGTTCTTCATCGACGGGGGAGCCCTGGCGGTGGAGAACGCGCTGAAGGTGGCCTTCGATTGGAAGAGCCGGCGCAACGAGTCACGGGGACTGGCCGCGCCGGGTTCCCGCGTACTGCACCTGCGCGGCGCCTTCCACGGCCGCAGCGGCTACACGATGTCGCTGACCAACACCGATCCGAACAAGGTCGCGCGGTTCCCGAAGTTCGACTGGCCGCGCATCGATGCGCCGTACCTGCGCCCGGGAGCAGATCCCGTTGCGCTGGAGGCGGAATCGCTGCGGCAGGCGCGCGCCGCGTTCGAGGCGTACCCGGACGATATCGCCTGTTTCATCGCCGAGCCCATCCAGGGCGAGGGCGGTGATCGGCATATCCGCCCCGAGTTCTTCGCCGCCATGCGGGCACTATGCGACGAGTTCGACGCGCTGCTCATCTTCGATGAGGTGCAGACGGGTTGCGGGATGACCGGAACCGCCTGGGCCTACCAGCAATTGGGTGTGCGCCCGGATGTGGTGGCGTTCGGTAAGAAAACGCAGGTGTGCGGCCTGATGGCCGGTGGCCGCGTCGACGACGTGCCCGACAACGTGTTCGCGGTGAGTTCGCGGATCAACTCCACCTGGGGTGGCAATCTCACCGATATGGTCCGTTCCCGGCGCATCCTGGAGGTCATTGAAGCCGACCACCTGATGCGCAACGCAAGGGTGCTCGGCGACCACCTGCTGGACCGCTTGCGCGACCTCGCATCCGAGTTCCCCGCTCTGGTGCGCGATCCGCGCGGTCGTGGGCTGATGTGCGCGTTCAGTATGCCGTCGACTGCCGCGCGCGACGCGTTGGTGAGCCGGTTGTGGGACCGGCACGTGATCATGTTGCCCAGTGGCGTGGATTCGGTGCGCTTCCGGCCGGCGCTCACGGTGTCCCGAGACGAGCTCGACGCCGCGGTGGACGCGGTCGGGGACGCATTGCGGTGACGACGCTGTCCCGCCGAAGTCCGGCGGGACAGCTTGGGAAACTGGTTGATCGGCAACGTCACGACCCGGGCGGGACGAGGATCGTCTTGCCGGGCAGGCGATCGGCGTCGGAGTCGTCGTGTACGGCTGCGACATCGGTCAACGGCCGGCGGTCGGCCACCTCGATCGCCAGCGTGCCGGTGTCGACGCGATGGACCAGGCCGGCCAGCTGCGCCGCGTCGCTGCGGACGAACACCCGCTGCGTGCGCACACCCCGCGCGGGATGCTCGGGGCCGGAGGCCATGGTGCCGACATGGACCCCGCCGTCGACGACGAGCCCGATCAGAGCCTCGGTGTCCGCCGCCGTGGTGCTCACCAGGTTGAGCACCACATCGAACGGCGCCCCAGTGACGGCCGGCGGTGTGCTCGCGTAATCGATGCGGTCGATGATCCGGTCCGCCCCGTAACGGCGCAGACGGCTTGCGCTACGTGCGGAGGCGGTCGCGGTGACGATCGCGCCGGCTCGCTTGGCCAGCTGCACCGCGTAACCGCCGACCGCTCCGCCTGCGCCGTTGATCAGGATTGTCTGCCCGGCTGTCAGTTCGGCGATCTCGAACAACGCCTGCCATGCCGTCAAACCGACGGTGGGCAGCGCAGCGGAGTCGGCCAGCGCGACGGTCCGGGGTGCCGCGGTCAGCACCTCGGCCGGTGCTCGCACGTACTCCGCGGCCGCGCCGTCGCCGTCCAGCGGCAGCAGTCCCACCACGGTGTCTCCGATGTGCCATCCGGAGACACCCGCGCCGACCTCGGCGATCGTGCCCGCCACATCAATGCCGGGCGTGTGCGGAAACGTGATGTCGTACACGTCCGAGAGATAGCCTCCGCGGATGCCCGCGTCGACCGGGTTGAACGATGTCGCAGCGACCCGTACCAGGACCTGGCCGGGGGCCGGAGTCGGTTGCAGCACCTCCTCGTACCGCAGGACGTCGCTGTCGCCGTAACGGTGGTAGGTCACAGCCTTCATGTTGTCTCCTCTTCACAGTTGCTTCGAATTCGAAGCAGTTACGTGAGCTTCAACTTACTTCGATATCGAAGCATTCCCGCGAGGATGTGACCTCCGTCGCACTGCTTCGACTTCGAAGCAGTACCATCGCGTGATGGCGGATTCCCTCAAGCCCGCGCAGATGCGTACCTACTTCGCACTCACTGAAGCAGCGGGTCTCCTCGAATATGCAGTGCGGCAACAGCTTCAGGCTGAGGGCGGCCTCAGTTACGTGCAGTTCGAGATCCTGGCCAAACTCGTCGACGCGGAGCATCCGCTCACCATGACCGATCTGGCCGACGGCGTGGTGTACAGCCGGTCCGGCCTCACACACCAAGCCAGGCTCCTAGAAGAGGCCGGTCTCATCATCCGCAAGCCCAGCCCCTCGGACCAGCGCGCCACCATCGTCGAGATCACCAGGTCGGGCCGTGCACGAGTGAAAAAGGTGTTGCCCGGCCACATCGAGGTGGTGCGCGATCTGCTGTACGGATCGCTTTCGGACGCGGATGTGCACACCCTGGGTGAGCTCATGAGCCGCATCCGCGATCACATGCGCGCCCTGCCGCCGCGTTCGGCGGTATCCCGCAAGCACCGCGACGGTACGGATCAGCCCGACCGCTTCCCGACGTAGACCCCCTCGGGCCTGAATCGCAGCATCGGTTCTTCGTACTCTTCGAGGGCATGCGCCACCCAGCCCACGATCCGCGCGATACCGAAGACGGTCTCCGGGGCATCGGCGGGCATCCGGAACTGCACTGCCATCGCCGCCAGCGCCAGGTCGGAGTTCACGAAATCTGTGGACGCCGCGATGGTGTCGACGGCGGCGCGGACCCGCTCCCCGCCGCCGGCGCGCTCCAGGAGGCCGAGCAGCGCCCCGGCCCGTGGATCGTGATCGCGGTAGATGCGGTGGCCGGTACCGGGGATGCGCTCGCCGGCACGCAGACTGGCAGCCACCGCACCCACCGGATCATCCACGGCGCCAATCAGATAACGATAGGCGGCGGTGGCAGCCCCGCCGTGCATGGGACCGTCCAGAGTCGCCAGCCCCGCCGCGACCACCGAATAGACTCCGGCCCGCGCGCTCGCGGCGACCCGGGCCGCGACGGTGCTGGCCGCGAGATCGTGGTCGGCCAGCAACACCAGGGCCGCGTTGAGCACCGCCACCCGGCGCGGTGTGGGAGACAGCGGGGAGAGCTTGGGCCACAGCCGTTTTGCGTACGAACCCGTGCCGACGGAACTCGACCCCGGTGGCAGCGCCGTGGCCACGGCCTCCAGGATCTGCATCGCCTTGGTGGTGACCGCCTCGGGAGTGCGTTGATACCGCATCGGATCCGCGGCGCCCGCCAGATCCACCGCGATCCGCACGGCATCCAGCCGGGTGGCGGTGCTCGGCAATGCCGCTCGCAGATGGGCTGTCGCGTCCTGGTCCAGCGGGGGGTGTTGTGGTGGCACCTCGTGCTCCCACAACAACCGGGCGACATCCAGGAAGTCCGCGGTCACCAGCTCGCGCGCGGGCCGGCCGCGGTAGCACAACTCGTCCCCGGACAGTGAGGTGATCTGGGTGCGGATCCGCTCGACCGCACCGGCCGGCGGCCGAGGCCGGGCACCCTCCCGGGTGAGGGATTCCACCTCGTCGACCGCGAACACGCTGCCGCGCACCCCTTCGATGCGCACGCTGTGGAGCCGGCCGCGGCTGACGTAGGCGTACACCGACTCGGGTTTGATCCCGAGCACCTTGGCGACTTGGGCGGTGGTCAGGTAGTCGTGTCCGTCGTGGTCGATCGCGGCGGGCCAACGGCGGGTGTGACGCCGGGGTGGTGCCATCGCGTCCTCGCTTCACATTGATCAGATCAACATTGACTGTGATCAAGAGTAAGCCGAATGTGGTTGTACTGCTTGAACAGCCAGGAGGTTGCACCCATGTCTGACGCCCTCATCGAGGCCGCGCCGGGATTGGCGAATGTCGTGGTCGCCGACACCGCGATCGGCGACGTCCGTGGTGACGAGGGTTTCTACCATTACGGCCCGTACCCGGCCGTCGAACTGGCGATGACGCGCAGCTTCGAGGATGTGTGGTTCCTCTTCGTGTACGGCCGACTGCCGTCAACCGGCGAGTCCGCCGACTTCGCCGCGCGCACCTGCACCTTGCGCGCCATCCCGTCCGACGTCACCGCGATGCTGCGGATGGTGGCACTCGGTGGTGCCGAGGAGCATCCGCTGGCAGGCCTGCGCACGGTGTTGTCCGCGGTCGCGACGGCGTACGACCTGCCACCGATCTGGGATATCGACGAGGACGCCCGCCGCGACCACGCCGTGCTGCTGTCGGCGATCACGCCCACGGTGCTGGCAGCGCTGCACCGCATCCGGCAGGGCTTGGAGCCCGTCGACCCGGACCCCGCCCTGCCGGTCGCAGCCCACTGGCTCTATCTGCTCACCGGACGGCGACCGGCGCCCGAACATGCCCGCGCCGTCGAGCAGTACCTCATCGCGACGGTGGACCACGGTTTCAACGCCTCGACCTTCACTGCCAGGGTGGTGGCCTCGACGGGTGCGGACGTCGCCTCCGCCCTCTGCGCCGCGCTGGGCTCGTTCTCCGGTCCGCTGCACGGCGGGGCCCCGGACCGGGCGCTGGACGCCCTCGATGCCATCGGGGACCCGACGAACGCCGCTGCGTGGGCCCAGGCCGCTCTGGACCGAGGTGAACGCATCATGGGTTTCGGGCACGCCGTCTACCGCACCGCGGATCCGCGTGCGGAACTGCTGAAATCGATCGCGCTCGGGCTGGGTGGGGATCTGGTCGAGCGCGCCGTGCGGGTCGAGGACGCGGTGACATCCGTGCTGGCGCAGCGGCGGCAGGGCCGTCCGCTGCGGGCTAACGTCGAGTTCTACGCCGGGGTGGTGATGGAACTGTGCGGCATACCGCGGGCGATGTTCACCCCCACCTTCGCCGTGAGCCGGGTGGTCGGCTGGTCCGCGCACATCCTGGAACAGGCGCAGTCGCGCAAGATCATCCGGCCCCGGGCCCGCTATATCGGGCCCGAACCCCACTCAGGGCTGCTCCAGTAGCCGGCGGATGGTGGACCTCAACCTGGGTAACTCCGCGCCCCCGACCAGTGTGCAGTCGTGCAGTTCGGCGAGTTTGCGTGCGGCCGGCGTGAATTCGTGATTCGTCACCACCATGGTGTGGGTGCAGTCCTGCATGGGGGCGCCGGCCACCACCTCCTGGATGGCGCCGGTACCCACCGGGCGGGCCTGTCGTTTGCATTGGACGGCAAGGCGATTCGGTCGCTTTCCGACGATGAGGTCGACGCCCCAGTCGCCGGTCAGGGAGGTCATGATCACCGGGACACCACACGAGCGGGCGATACGGGCGATGTGGTCCTCGAACTCGGTACCCGACATACCGGCGACCGGATCCTCGTGCTCGGACGGCGTGCGCAGCCCGCGAAGGGCACCTATCAGGAAATGCGGCGCCGCGACGGCGACGACAGCGGCGACCAGACTCCACGGCATACCCGCGCCGAGCAGGTACGCCGTCAGCCCGGCGGCCAGTCCCAGCACCACATACACCCGCACCGTCACGCCGGCAGCCTAGCGGCGGGAACCGACAACCCCGGTCGACCGGGGCGGTCGACTGCCCCCATCGACTAGGACGGGCTGCCCAGTTCCCGCCATACCCGCGCCGGCGTCATCGGCAGCCGGTACATCCGCGCCCCACAGGCCCGGGCGATCGCGTTGGCCAGGGCCGGCGCCACCGGGTTGTACGGCGATTCACTCATCGACTTGGCCCCGAGCGGGCCCAGCTTGTCGTAGGTGTCGGCGAAGTACACCTCCGTCACGGGGAGGTCGGCCAGTTGCGGAATGTGGTAGTTGCGCAGGTCTTTGGTGGTCACCTGGCCCTGTCCGTCGACGCGCATCTCCTCGTAGAGCGCCGTGCCGATGGCCTGGGCCACACCGCCCTCCACCTGGCCCCGGCACTGTTCCGGATTCATCACCACGCCGGCATCGGCGGCCTGGACGGATTGCAGGATGCGCACCTCGCCGGTCTCGGTGTTCACCGCGACGCGGAAGCCGTGCACATTGAACGCCACCGAACGCGGGGTGCCCTCGTGCCGACCGTGGCCCACCAGCGGGCGCGTCATCGAACCGGACGCGGCTTCCGATTCCAAAGCTTGACGGATTTCGCGGCAGGCCGACTGCACCGCCAGCCCGGCGACCACGGTGCCCGCCGATCCGAACGCCCCCGTGTCGTACGCGGTGACATCGGTGTCGGATTGGCGTAGCCGGATCCGGTCGGCTGATACCCCGAGTGCCTCGGCCGCGAGCCGCACGTGCACCGTCGAGGTGCCGTTGCCGAACTCGGCGGTGCCGACCGACAAGGTGTAGATCCCGTCGGCGTCCAACGACACCGACGCGTCCGAGAAGTGGCCCCGCGGGGGGATCGTCGCGATCATCGCCACGGCCATCCCCTCGCCGACCCGCCACTGCGGGCCGGCCGGCGCGGTGGCCCCGTTGCCGCGGACCAGCGCGGCCTGGGTGAGGTCGAGGCATTGGTCGAGACCGTAACTGCCGAAGGTCAGATCGTCTTCGGCCACATGTGAATCGACGAACGCGTCGCCGGGCATGATCACATTCCGGCGGCGCAGGTCGAACGGATCGATGCCCAGTCGTGCCGCCAGCTCGTCGAGCGCGGATTCGACGGCGAAGATCACCTGTCCCAGGCCGTAGCCCCGGAAGGCGCCCGACGGCAGGTTGTTGGTGTAGACCGCCTGCGCGTCGACATGCTTGTTGGCGCAGCGGTATACCGCCATCGACTCACCGCAGCCGTGGAACATGACGCCCGGGCTGTGGTTGCCATAGGCGCCGGCATCCATCAGCACGTCGATCGACATGGCGGTGAGGATGCCGTCGGCTCCGGCGGCCACGGTGGCGTCCACCCGGTAGGGATGTCGGCAGGGGGCGGCGATGAATTCGTCGGTGCGGCTGAACTCGTAGCGCACCGGGCGCCCCAGTCGCAGCACGGCCAGCGCCACGATGTCCTCGGTCAGCATCTCCTGCTTCCCGCCGAAGCCGCCGCCCACCCGGCGGGTGAACACCCGCACCTTCGACCGCTCGAGACCGAAGACGTGACACAGTTCCTCGCGGACCAGGAACGGCACTTGGGAGCTGGTGCGGATGACCAGACGGCCGTCGTCGTCGATCCAGCCGGTGCTGCCGTGGGTCTCCAGGTGGCTGTGCTGGATGCGCTGGGTGAACCAGCGTCCGCGCACCACCGCGCCGCCGGCGTGCTCGGCGGCGGCGATCCCGGCGCCGACATCGCCCACCTCGCCGTGCAATTCGGAGACGATGTTGCGTTCTGGGTCGGCGATGCGGGCCGATCGGTCCTTGTCGCCGTGCACCGCCGGCGCGCCGGGCCGGCGGGCCACGTCGGGGTCGAACACCGCGGGCAGCTCGGCGTACTCGACAGCGATGGCCCGGCAGGCCTTTTCGGCGGCCGCGACGCTGTCGGCCACCACGGCCGCGACACGCTGACCGATGAAGCGCACCGTATCGTCGAGGACCACCGTGTCGTCGGGATCATCCGTGCGGTCCTCATGCCGGGCGGTCGAGAACGCCACGGCCGGACTGTCGGCGTGGGTGAGGATCAACACCACCCCCGGAATCCGTTGCGCGGCCGAGGTGTCGATGGACACGATCCGGGCGTGGGCGACGGGACTGCGCAGCACGGCGAGATGCAGCAGCCCCGCGGGCGCGTGATCCATGGTGTACTGCTCGGTGCCGGTGACCACCCGGCAGCCCGCAGGAGCGCCGGGGGAGTGGTCACCGGTGTTGACCGTGCCGCTGAGCGCGTCGGTGATCGCGCGGTATCCCGTACAGCGGCACAGGTTTCCCTTGAGGTGCTGGGGCAGGTCGGCGAATTGCTCTTCGGTGAGGGTCGACGCCGTGGTGATCATCCCGGCCGTGCAGAAGCCGCACTGGAACCCCGCGGCGTCGACGAAGGCCCGTTGCAGAGGGTGGAGGTCCTCCGGGGTGCCCAGCCCGGCCACCGTGGTGACCGAACGCCCGGCAGCCCGAAACGCCGGGTACACGCAGGAGTGCACCGCGGTGCCGTCGACCAGGACGGAGCAGGCGCCGCAGTCGCCGGCGTCGCAACCCTTCTTCACCTCGAAGTGGCCGCGGTCGCGCAGGAAGGTCCGCAGGCACTGGCCGGGGCGGAAATCGTCCTCGGCTGCGTGACCGTTGACGATCACGGTGCGAGCTCCGCGGCGACCTGCGTCGCGAGCACCAGCGTCATGGCGCGCCGCCAGTCCGGGTCGCCATGGACATCGTCGGTCCAGGCGCCGTCGGGGATCTGTGCGTGCGCGCCCCGTATCTCGCCGGGTCCGGGGACCCCGGTGAACTCGAATGTGTACGGGCGCACCGTCGCCGCGGACACCGAGAGCACGAATCTGTCGTCTGCGGCGTGGCGCCCGATGACCACCACCCCGGACCGGCCCAACGGCGACGGGGCCAGCTTGCGGAACGCGTGGCGGGCGTGCAGCGCGTGTGCGGGCAGCCCGACCGCGCGCACGATCTCGCCGGGGGCCAGTACGTTCGTGGCCTCGCCGGTGACGAATTCATCGACCGGGCAGCGATACTCGGTGCCGTCGGGCCGCCAGACCGTCACCGTTCCGGACAGCGCCGAGATCATCGAGATCATCGCTCCGGCCGGGAACGACAGGCACAGATTGCCGCCGACGGTGGCCGTGTGCCAGATCTTGAACGACGCCAGCAGCGCGGTGCAGCACTGGTGCAGCAGGGGAACGCCGAGTTCCCGGGACAGGCGGGACACCTCGGCGATCGTGCAGGTGGCGGCCAGCTCGACGCCGTCGTCGGTACGGGTCACCGCGGGCCAGCCGAGGCCGCCGAGGTCGACCAGTCGGGTCAGGTGGGGTTGCGGCTCGGAGAACAGCCACGTGCCACCGGCCAACACGGCGTCGCCGTGCCGGAGCGGCCACAGCTCGGCGCGGTGCCGCGGGGAGTCGATCACCTCGACGGTGTTGAGGTCCACCTGTTGACGGTAATCAAGCGGAGCCCGGAGCGCACCCGCAACATATGCAACCCGGGGATTGCACTCGATACACATTTGTGCAACTCTGAAGTTGCATATCATTCGGGAACCCTCTCAGGAGAAGTCATGGACGCACTCGTCATCACCCGCAGCATCGATATCAGCGCCCCCATCGGGCGGGTGTGGTCGGCACTGACCGATGCCGACCTGATCGCCCAGTGGTTCGGCGATACCTGCGAATTCGACGCCGTGCCCGGCGGCACCGGGTTCTTCGGCTGGGAACACCACGGCAAGCATCGAGTGGTGGTCGAACATATCGAGGCCCCAAGGGTTTTGGTGTACCGCTGGGCGCACAGCGCCGATGTGGAGCCCGCCCCGGGCAATTCCACGGTGGTGCGTTTCGAGCTGACCGAGATCGACGGCGGCACCCGGCTGGATCTGGTGGAGACGGGCTTCGAGGAATTGCAGGACCCCCAGTCCGCTCATGCCGACAACACCGGCGGCTGGACCGCCGAACTCGCCGAACTGGTGGAGTTCGTGCAGGCCAGGCCATGACCGCACTGCCGGTGGTACTGGGTGTGCTGGCTGACGAAACCCGCTGGCAGATCCTCACCGAACTGGGCGCGCAGGACCTGTCGGCCAGCGCGCTGGCAACGCGGATGCCGGTCAGCCGTCAGGCGATCGCCAAACATCTCGGGGTACTGGCCGACTCCGGGCTGGTCGAACCGGTGCGCGTCGGCCGTGAGATCCGCTATCGCGCGTTGGGCGCCAGGCTCAGTGCGCTGGCCGCCGAATTGGACCGCATCGGGCGGCAATGGGACCGCAGGCTGGCCGCGATCAAGCGGATCGCCGAAGGAGAGGGCTGGGAGTAACGTCGATACCAGCCCGCTCAGATCAGGAAGTCAGGCTGATATGGCCGCTGACATGCATACCGATGATGCCGAGGTCCGCGCGGCGGCGCGCTTCGCCCTCACCGTCGCGGTGGCGGGGGTGGGCTTCCTGGTCGTGGCTGCCGTGCTGGTGGGGGCGTGTCACGGCGCCACCGCCGATTCGGCGGCCTGTGGCCCGCCCCAGCGCCTCGCCTTGGCGCTCGGTGCGCCGGTGATCCTGATGGTGGGTGGGCTGCGCGCGTTCCTGCGCACCTACCAGACCTGGAAACAGCATCAGACCTGGTGGGCGTGGCAGGGGGCGGGTTGGTTCCTCATGTTGTTGATGCTGCTGACCCTGACCATGGGGCTGCCGGCGATGGCCGGGCCGGTGCTGGGATCATGACGCGCCGTGGCGCCGCACGTGCGCCTTCCCTCTTCGGTGCCGCGGATCTACCCTGAGAGAAGCCCGTTGTACCGTCCGCGCAGTTGTGGATGGTAGAGGGGGAGGAGGAGGGTTGCCATGAAAGGCCCCAAAGATCCTGTCGATCACACCCGTACCACCCGCACGCACGCCGGTGAATCCATGAAAGACAACGTCATCATGCCCGCGCTGATCCTGATCGGGGTGGCGTTGGTGCTGTTCGTCGCGAGCCTCGCCGCGTTCGCCACCCAGCATTTCGACGTCGGGCTGACGGTGGCCGTGTTGTCGGGTGCGGGTCTGCTCATCGGTGCGCTGTGGCTCGCGCTGGAACACGGCCGAGTGCGACGGATCGAAGAGCGTTGGTATGCAGCACATCCCGAGGCGAAACGCCAGCATCCCACCAGCTGACCGCGCGGCTGTCCGGACCCGAGAAGACCCAGCCCAGCAGTCCCCTCGCGGGTGAGTGCTGGGCTGGGTCGTTCCCCTCGTACCAGTGGGGTCAGCGACGTTGCTCTGCCCGCTGGCGTTCCTCGGCGGCGTTCGCCGCGCACAGACCCGGGTTTCCCGGCGGCGGACGGACACAAACCTTCCAGCCGTCCGGTATCCCGCGCTCGGGCGTGGTTTCGCCGAGCGGCCGATCGGGTACTCGCCTCTCACTGATTTCGACTGATGGAGGGCTTCCATGTTCCGGGGACTAGTCGGCACGATCGTGTTGGTCTGGCTGCTGATCGGAGTACTGGCAGCCTGGCAGCGCGACTACTTCCACACCGGCCAAACCAATTGCGCGACAGCGGGGCAGATCGGGCTCACCGTGCTCGCCGGACCGCTGAACTACGCGGGCGTCAACCCCAAGGTGGTCAACTGCCGCCTGCCCGAGCCGAGCGCCATGTCGTCCGTGGCGCACGTGTGACACTGCTGAAATGAGGTACTGATGATTGTCCTGGGCGCGATCCTGCTCATTCTCGGGCTTGTCCTCAACGTCTACGTCCTGTGGGTCGTCGGTGTGATCCTCCTCGTGGTGGGTGCGGTGTTCTGGCTGCTGGGTTCGATCGGCCGCCCGGTTGCCGGCCGACGCTCCTGGTACTAGAACCCGGCCCTGCCATGGGCGCCGATGTCGACCATCCCGAGCGCGATCAACGGTGGGACACACAGGCCCGCGATGAGACGGCAACCCAACGGCTGGACCGCAATTGGTCCAGTCTGCTGCAGGAATTGCGGGTGGTGCAGACCGGCGTCCAACTGCTCACCGGTCTGCTGCTGACACTGCCGTTCCAGAATCGGTTCGACCGCCTCGACGACCAGATGCGGACCGTCTACCTGGTGACCGTGGCCTGCTCCGTCGGTGCCACGATTCTCTTGGTGGCGCCGATAGGGATGCACCGCTTGATGTTCCGCCGGCACCGACTCGATGTCATCGTGTCCGGTGCGCATCGACTGGCCTGCTGCGGCCTCATCCTGCTGGCCCTCGCCCTCGCCGGAGTCGCTGTGTTGATCTTCGACGTGGTCGCGGGAACCCGAGCCGGGCTGGTGGCCGGTGGCATCACGGCTGTGGCCTTGGTCGGTCTGTGGCTGGTGTTGCCGCTTCTGCTGCGCCGCGGGCCGCCGCCGCCGAGTTTGTGACAGTGCTGCCCCGGGTATCTGGGAGGGCATGACCAGCTTCGGGTACACCCTCATGACGGAACAGGCCGGGCCGAAAGACCTGGTGCGCCACGCGGTGTCCGCCGAGGAGGCCGGGTTCGACTTCGAGGTCTGCAGTGACCATTTCTCACCGTGGCTGGCGGCCCAGGGCCACGCACCGCACGCGTGGACCGTGCTGGGTGCGGTCGCCCATGTGACGCACCAGGTCGGCCTGTACTCCTACGTGACCTGCCCGACCATCCGGTATCACCCCGCCGTGGTCGCTCAGCAGGCCGCCACCCTGCAGATCCTCGCCGATGGCAGGTTCACCCTCGGCCTGGGCAGTGGCGAGAATCTCAACGAGCATGTCGTGGGCAAGGACTGGCCCACCGTGGGCCGGCGAATCGACATGCTGGCCGAAGCCATCAAGATCATCCGGGAGCTGATGAGCGGTGAGCTGGTCGACTTCCGCGGCGACTACTTCGAGGTGGATTCGGCACGGCTGTGGGACATCCCCGACGTGCCGGTCGGTCTGGCGGTGTCGATGACCGGAGAGAAGTCGGTCGAGAAACTGGCCGACTTCGCCGACCATCTCATCGATACCGCGCCCGACGGCGACGTCGTCGAGACGTGGCGTCGTCGCCGCCGGGCGATCGGAATGCCCGAGGGGCGGGCCGTGGGCCAGCTGCCGGTGTGCTGGGATCCCGACCGGGAGAAGGCGATACAGCGCGCGCACGAACAGTTCCGGTGGTTCGGCGGCGGCTGGTCGGTCAATGCCGACCTCCCGACGACGGCCGGTTTCGCCGCGGCGAGCAAGTTCGTCCGGCCCGAGGACGTCGCCGACAACATCCCGTGCGGACCCGACCTGGATGCGATCGTGGACGCGGTCAGGCCCTACCGCGACGCGGGATTCACCGACGTGGCGCTCGTCCAGGTCGGCGGCGAGACGCAGGATCAGTTCCTGTCCGAGGCCGCCGAGCCGCTGCTGGCCGCCTTGCGCGCGGAGTTGGGATGAGCGCGCCCGACCGCAATATCGTGCAGGTGATTCCCGGGGGCCCGGTGATCGTGGACGGACCGGTGTCCATCGAGCTGCCCGACGGTCAGGTGGTCGAATCGGAACGCTTCAAGGTGGCGATCTGTGCGTGCCGCAGATCGCGCACCTATCCGCTGTGCGATACCAGTCACCGCAAACGGATCCGGAAATCAGCGCAGCGGTGACAGCAGTGAGGTTCGTTTGTCGTTCCAGCACTTCATCAGATGATCGGCCAACCGGTCCTCCACCAGTTCGAAGGCCCTGATGCCGAGGACCACATCGGATTCCAGCTGCGGTTCCCGGCGCAGCAGGTCGGCGACGACATCGTTGCGCACCACCTGCTCGTGCACGGCATCCGCCTCGACGTGTTCGAGGTAGAACCGGGTGCACGCCTCGGGGGCGCTCATCCGGTCCAGCGCATCGGCGATCCGCTGCGCACCGGGCGGCGAGGTGATCTCGGTGGCCGCGAAATGCCCGACGGTGGCGCCCCGAAGCGCACGGTGTAAGCCGAACATCGACATGAGGTTCACGACGGCGAGGGTTTCGGCCGGCACGGCCTCCAGGTAGGCCAGATAGCCGGCGTCCAGACCGGCGTCCGTCATCAGGTCGGCGAAGAGCCGTTGATGCACCTGTGAACCGCGGCCGCCCCCGTACTCGTCGAATTCGACGGCGACGAACGACGCTTTGGCCTGTCCGACCAGCCGGGGAATCACCCAGGCATGCGGATCCGCCTCTTTGAGGTGGTAGATGGACCGATGTGCGAAGTACTCGCGCATCTGGTCCCAACTGCCCCGGGTCAGAAGGAAGTGCGAGGGACCGCTTCCCTCAACGGGTTCCAGCGACAGCCGGTCCATCTCGGCGGCGGCTGTCACGCCGGTGAGATCGCCGACCCCGCGCCGGATATCGGTCAGGAAGATGTCCTCCAGCCGACCGCGCAATTCCAGCAGAGTCAGATCCCACTCGAAGTCGTCGCTCACACCGTCGAACCCGCGATAGAACAGTTCGTAGCAGAGGTGCAACGCGTAGTGCAGGTCCATCCCGGCCGGATCGGAGTCGGACAGCGTGATATCGGCGACGCCGGACAGCGGCCGCTCACCGGTCAGGTGGTCGAGCACAGCTTGGGACAGCGGCCCTACCGCCTTGGGCAGTCCACGCGTGATGGTGCCCATCGTCAGATCTGCTGGCGAAGTCGGTGCCATCCGGACGCGAGTTGATCGCCACCCTGCTCGAAAGCGGATTCGGCCTGCTCGTAGGCCGTTTCGGCAAGTTCGCTGCCCTTGCGGCGGGCCTTCTCGGCGAGCGGGGCGGCACGGTCGATGGCGATCTCGGCCAACTCGGTGCCGCGGCGGCGGGCCTTCTTCGCCACCGGCGCGCTCTTCTCCAACGCCGTGGCGGCGAGGTCGCGGCCACGCTCGGCCCCGACCTGTAGGCGCTCGGCGCCGATCTGCAGACCGTGGCCCACCTTGTCGGCGAGTTCGGACTCAAGGCCGCTGTCGGCGGCGGGCAGTGCGGCGGTGACGGCCTCCGAGACCCGCCGTGCGGCTCGCCGGCCGCGCCATCCCAGCGACGGCTTGCCCGCGGTGTCGGCGGAGGCGAGCACCAACCCGCCGATCAGGCTGAGATCGGTGAGAAATCCACGGCGCTTGACGGCCTTGCGTTCCGGATCGGTCTCCTTCCAGAACATATGGTCGCCCAGATTGCCCGGGACGACCGTCAGGGCCAGCAGTCCCGAGGCGACCCGGGGAATGCGGCCGGTGGCCAGCAGCAGCCCCGCGCCGATCTGTACACCGGCATTGACCCGCGCCACGGTGGCGGCGTCCGACGGGACCTTCTGTGCCACCGCGTCGGGCAGGGCCTGCAGCCCTTCCAGGGTCGGGCGGACGATATCGGAGGCGGACTTGGTGTCCAGCAGGGTCTCGACGCCCTGGCCGATGAAGGCGACGGACAGTAACGGACGGGCGACTCTACGCAGCAACATGGCACCGGGATTCCCGGCACGGTCGGCGCCGAAACATCTCGCGCCGGCCGGTCAAATCTCGCTCCGGCGTTTGAATCCTGGCGAGCCGGGTATGACACCGCCATGGCATGGTCAGGCTGTCGGGCCGAGGTTGACGAGGATCGAGTACCCGCCGGGCCATCGGGTCACACCCGCCAGGCGGTGTGGGGCAATTGATCGACGGTATAACGATGTGGGGTAGCCTCCGTGCAGATACCCCGGGAGGTCAGATGACTGGGAACAGCGGCGACGACGGCGTGCCGGTTTCCGGCGACCGGTCGGTGGAACTCCGGGTAGCCGCGAGGCTGGAGAATCTTGCGGTGCTGCGTACGCTCGTGGCCGCCGCCGCGACGTTCGAGGACCTCGATATCGACTCCGTCGCCGACCTGCGCTTGGCTGTCGATGAGGCCTGCACCCGGCTGATACGTTCTGCCGCGCCGGATTCCGTCTTGGCCGTGCAGATAGATCCCGGCGACGAGGCCGTGACGGTCCACGCATCGACCACGTGCGAGGGTGACGACGCCGTCGTCGCCCCCGACAGCTTCAGCTGGCACGTGCTGCGTTCGTTGGTATCCGATGTCCGGACGTTCGTGGACGGCCAGCACGTGAGCGGTGGGCACGTGGTCGGGATCTCTTTGACCGCAAGGCGAGTGGGCCTGCTGCAGTGAGCTCGGAATACACGGACGTCCTCGACATGTTCCGTGAACTCCGGGCGCTTCCTGAGGGCTCCCCTCAGTTCGCCCGGCAACGTGAACGGATCGTCGAGCGTTGTCTCCCCCTGGCCGATCACATCGCGCGCCGCTTCGGCGGTCGCGGCGAATCCCATGAGGACCTCGTTCAGGTCGCGCGGATGGGGCTGGTGAATGCGGTCAACCGCTTCGATGTCACCGCGGGATCGGACTTCGCGTCGTTCGCGGTGCCGACCGTGATGGGCGAGGTGCGTCGCCATTTCCGGGACAACGGCTGGTCGGTCAAGGTGCCCCGCCGGCTCAAGGAATTGCATGTCAGGATCGGCGGGGTCACCGCGGAGATGGCGCAGCGTCTGGGCCGGGCCCCCAACGCCACCGAACTCGCCGCCGAACTCGATATCGACCGTCAAGAGGTGGTCGAGGCCTTGGTGGCGGGGAGCTCGTACAACACCCTGTCGATCGACAGCGGCAGTGGCGGTGACGACGACGCGCCGTCCATCGGCGACACGCTGGGCACCGAGGACCTTGCCCTGGAACAGGTGGACAATCGCGAGTCCTTACGCCCCCTGCTGGATTCCCTGCCTGATCGCGAACGAACGGTTCTGGTGCTCCGCTTCTTCGAGAACATGACGCAGACGCAGATCGCCGAACGCATCGGCGTCTCGCAGATGCACGTGTCGCGCCTGCTGGCGAAATCGCTAGCGCGACTTCGCGACGACCTCAACTAGATCCGAGGGGTCTCGGCGCAGTCGCAGCAGTGCCGTCGCGACGGACTCTTCCATCGGCAGCGCGTTCTCGGGATCGCAGATCCGCAGCAGCCGTGTCACCGCGTGGCTGGGCACGACCGTCCAGTCGATCCCTTCGCCCGCCGCTCGTACGCCCAGCGTGTGCACGGCGGAGAAGGCCGCCGTACCGAAGAACTCCACGCCGGTCAGGTCGAGCACCAGTTCGCGGACATGGGGGAGGTGCAGGAAGACGTAGTCGGCGAACTCTCGGCAGTTGGCCGCGTCGATCTCCCCGAATACCGAGAGCACGGCGCTCGACGGGGCCAGCCACTTGGTGCAGTAGGCCGCCATATCGGATTCGGTGATGTTGGAGGCGGAGTTCCGCCTCGCGGTAGGCAAAGTCAGGTTGTGCATGGTGACTCCATCAGTCGGAATACGTGATTCGTACTGTGGTCACGCCAAATAGTTCAAGACCCGTGGGGACCAGACCCCAGGGTGCAGGACCTTGTTAGTTGTCCTCCACGTCAATGACGTTCGCTTCAGGCTGTGAACTCAACCTCGTCCTGACACTACGCCACTTGGCCGAACCGGACAATCGATCTGCCCGAGTCCGATTCGCTTCACCGGCCCGACCTGCGGATTCCGTGGTCACCTCGGCGCGTGTTCCGGGGTGTGGGGCGCATGGACGCCGCCGCGGTATCGGGACCGGCCTCGTCGGCCTTAGTGTGGGAATCGAATCTGGTTGCTGCAGCGCCTATTTCGTCACCGCCGGGCAACTGCGACCCGGGCCGGCGGGGCGGGTCGATCGGGGTGCGGATTCGGGTGTCGGCCGTGCCCGGTGGGGCGCGCGGCAAAGGGTGCTGCCGCGGTGGCGACACGGTTGCGGCGGGACGTTCTGCCAGGACGCACAGTGGCCGACCGCGAGGCAACCGGCACAGCAAACGCCGGGCGGCGCGCCGCCCCGGGTCAGGCCAGCCAGCCCTGCTGCAGGTCCCAGGCCGGGCCGGCCGGTGGGGCATCGTCGCGGGTCACGGTCGCCTGGATCAGCCCGTAGGGCCGGTCGTCGGCGTTGAACACCTCGTTGTTGTTCTCCAGCCCGAACGGGGACAGGTCGTAGACGAAGTGGTGTTTGTTGGGTGCCGACAACCGCACCTCGGCGATCTGCGGGTGCTCCTCCAGCACGGCGCGCCCCATGTGGAACAGCGTCTGCTGTAGTGCCAGGGACTGGACCACCGCGAACTGCGTGATCAGGGCCGTCTTGATCTGGCCGTACACCGTCTCCCAGTCGACCTCGGTACTGGTGAACCGCCACTGGGCGACCAGCGAGGTGGCCATCACCCGGTCGTGGGTCGGTTCCAGGACGGTGTAGGGATCGCTGAGGAAGCCCGCGAACTCCGATCCCGTCGATTTCAGGACGATAAGATCCTTGAGGCCGCCGACGACGTACTCGCCGTCGGCATCCACCGTGATGGCGGCGGTGCGCACCTCCTGGCCTTTGCGGATCCAGGTGTGGTTGTGTTCGGTGCCGTCCACAATGGCGCGCTCCCAAGCGTATTCGTCGATCTCGATCCGAGCGGCCTGCACCGGCGCGACATCGTGCACGAAGTGCCGGGCCAGGGTCAAACCGTAGTCCTCGATGGACAGCAGGCCTTTCTCCTTGGCGTAGGCGTAGGCAGTCTGCTTCTGCGTGTCGGTGGGCAACACCTCGGACTGGTCGCCGACCAGGTGCGCCGCGGTGAAATCGCCACGCAGGCAGGTGGATACGTTGATGTCGTGGATCTCGTGGCGGGGGGTGTCCCGGTAGATCCGGACCACCCGGTTCTCGGCCTTACCGTACTGATTCTTGCCCAGGATGATTTCCGACATCGTCAACTTCCTCGGTAGGTGGAGTACGCGAACGGTGAAAGCAGCAGTGGTACATGATATTTGGGAACACCGTCGGTGACCTCGAAGGCGATGACGACCTCCGGGTAGAAGCTGGGTGCGCCGGCGAAGTAGTCGGCGGTGTCGAAGGTCAGCCGGTACACGCCGGGCGCCAACCCGGCGGCCAGCTCCGCCACCCGGCCGTCGGCGTCGGTGCGCGCGGTGGCCAGCACGGCACCGGCGGTGTCGGTGAGCGTGACGGCGATACCGGCGGCGGGCCGCCCGGCCACGGCGTCGAGGACATGGGTGCTCAGGTGTGTCATGCCGACGATCCTGACGCCATCAGGCCGGCTCGCTCAAGAGCCGCTCCAGCCGGAGCCGGTTGATCTTGCCCAGCTCATTGCGCATCACCCGGCGTTCGGTATCGGGATCGTTGTCCAGGCGCTCGGTGAGAATGCCGAGCAGTTCGTGGGCCGTTCGTCCACTGGCACACACCAGGTAGACATAGCCGAACTTGTCCTCATAGGCCCGGTTGCCCTCGGCCAGAGCGGCTTTCACGTCGTCCCCGGCGGCGGCCACCCCGGCCTGCTCGCGCGCGGACGCGGCATTGTCCACCTTGCCGCCGATCCGCGGATGTCCGTCCAGGGCCGCGTCGATCTCGGCGTCGGGCAGCTCGGCGAGCACCCGGTCGGCGCGATCGAGCAGCGCCTGGGTGTCCGGGAACGGTGCCCCCGCGAGCACCCGGCGGGCCCAGATGGTCGAGCTGCACACCTCGAACAGGGCATGCATGCGTTGTCGGTCGGTCAGCATGTTGAAGCCGTCCAGGCCGATCGCCTTCACGACAGTTCGTTGAAGCGGCTGAAACGCGCCGCGGCGATCGGGTTGGCATCGGCCACCAGATCGGTGAACCGGTAGTTGGCGATCTTGGCGACCTCGATCAGCGCAAACGCCTTCTCGGCGGAATCGGAGTTGTCCATCCGGGACCAGCCGTTGCGCAGCACCCGGTCGAAATGCTCGGTCTCCTTGGCGCAGATGATCAACGGGAAGCCGAAGTGCTCGCGGTACGCGGTCGCCAATTCCACGACGTCATTGTGGTCGGACTCGTCGAGATTGGACAGCGCCACGTGGTCGACGGCCAGGGCGTGTCCGGTCTCGTCCTCGGCGCCCAGATCGTTGAACGCGTTGAGCAGTTCGATCTGCTGCTCGGACGAGCCGGTGAGCACGGCATCCTGGAAGGCTTCCCGCAGCGCCAAGGTATCGGCGAAGGGGCGCTGCTGGTAGGCCCGCTCAACCGCCCACGGCACGTCCTGCACCACATGGCCGAACACCTCGGTGAACCGCTCCGCGGTCATGGCGTTCACCTCGGTCAAGGTGATGGACCCGCCACCGGCCACCCGCGGCCCGCGCGAACCGGTATGGAAGAAAACGATGTTGAGCACGATGGCCGCCACCGCGCCGATGCTGATCCCGCTGCCGAAGATGAGATCCAGGCCGGTGGGCATCGCCTTGGCGATATCGGGGTACGAGGTGACCCACAGTGCCAGCGCCAGGCTGGTGGTGACGATGATCAGGTTGCGGTGGTCGGTGAAGTCGACCTTGCCCAGTGTCTGGATGCCCACGACGGCGACGGTGGCGAACAGCGTCAGCGCCGCGCCGCCGAGCACCGGGTTGGGGATCGACGCGACGACGGCGGCGACCTTGGGCAGGAAGCCCAGGATGATCATGATGACACCGGCGGCCGCCACCACCCAGCGGCTCTTGACGCCGGTCAGTCGCACCAGGCCGACGTTCTCGGAGAACGCGGTGTAGGGGAACGAGTTGAAGATGCCGCCGATGGCGGTGGCCACCCCGTCGGCGCGCAGCACGTTGCCGATATCGGAGGCCTTGATGCGCTTGCCGACGATCTCGCCGGTCGCGATCGTCGAACCGGTCGACTCCACGGCGGTGATCAGCAGCACGATGATCATGGTCAGGCACGCGACGAAGTCGAACTTGGGCATGCCGAACAGGAACGGCGGTGTGAAGCCGAACGCGGCCGCCTGGCCCACCTTGTCGAAGCTCATATCGCCGAGCAGGAAGGCGACCGTGCAGCCGATCACCAGTCCGAGCAGCACCGCGATGGTGGCCACGAACCCGCGGAACAGGCGCTGGATGGCGACGATGATCGCGATGGTGCCCAGCGCGTAGAGGAACCACCGGATGTTCGTCGGGTCGGTCTTGTGCGTGTGCGGATTGGTGACGGCGTCCATGGCGCCGACCGGGACCAGACAGAGCCCGATGATGGTGATCAACGTTCCCGTCACCACCGGCGGGAAGAATTTCAGCAGTTTGATGAAGATCGGCGCGATGAGGAACGTGAAGACACCGGCGACGATCACCGCCCCGTACACGTACAGCAGGCTGGCCGCGCCGCCGCCATGGGCCAGCCCGATCGCGATGATGGGGGACACCCCGGCGAACGTGACGCCTTGCAGCAGCGGTAGCCGGACCCCGACCTTCCAGAACCCGACCGCCTGGATGATCGAGGCGATCCCGCAGGTGAAGAGATCGGCGGTGATCAGTTTGACCAGGTCTTCGGCCGGCAGGTTGATCGCACCGGCGATGATGATCGGGACCAGCACCGCGCCGGCGTAGAACGCCACCACGTGCTGGAAGCCGTACAACGCAAGCTTGGGGACCGGCAGCACCTCGTCGACGGGGTGCGTGCGCTTGGCTTGCGGCTTTTTTGTCGGGGCCGTCATCGTTCAAGAATCGTTCACGTTCACACTGTTCGCATGTCGAGTTCTCATGTCGCCGCCGGCGTACTGCTGGCCGCCGGCGCGGGAACTCGGTATGGAATGCCGAAAGTACTTGCCGAACAGGGGAGTTGGCTGAGCGCGGCCGTGACGGCGCTGCGCGACGGCGGCTGCCGGGACATCGTCGTCGTTCTGGGCGCGGCGGTGGTGCCGGTGCCCGCGCCGGCGCGCGCGGTGGTGGCCGACGACTGGGCAGACGGGCTCTCGGCATCGCTGCGTGCGGGGATCGGGGCAGTGGACGCCGAGCTGGCGGTCATCACGCTGGTGGACACCCCCGATATCGGTGCGGGCGCGGTGCGTCGGGTGCTGGCCGCGGCCGCCGAGACGGGGCTGGCCCGGGCGGTGTACGCGGGCCGGCCCGGTCACCCGGTGGTGATCGCGCGCCGGTTCTGGCCGCAGATGCTGGCCGCCGCGCACGGGGACACCGGGGCGGGCCCGTTCCTGCGGGGACGCGCCGATGTGGTCGATGTCGAGTGCGCCGACCTCGGCACCGGCGCCGATGTCGACGAGCCTTAGAGCAGGCCCAGTCGTTCCACCGCAGACCGCTCGTCGAGCAGCTCGGCCACCGAGGCGTCGATGCGCGCGGGAGAACTCGTTGATGTCCAGGCCCTCGACGATCTGCCACGCGCCGTCGATCGCGCGGACCGGCAGTGAAGCCACCACACCCTCGGGGATGCCGTAGACGCCGGGTGACGGCAGCGCGACCGACGTCCAGTCCGCCGGGTCGGTGCCGTCCACCCAGTCGCGGACGTGGTCGATGGCGGCGTTGGCGGCCGACGCCGCCGAGGAGGTGCCGCGGGCCTCGATGATGGCGGTGCCGCGGGTGGCCACCGTCGGGATGAAATCCTTTGCCAGCCAATCGGTGTCGGCGGCGAACTCGGCACCGGGACGGCCGCCCACCTCGGCGTGGAAGATGTCCGGGTACATGGTCGGGGAGTGGTTACCCCATACCGTCACCCGGGAGACCTCGGTGACGTGCACCCCGGCGTGGTCGGCCAGCGCGGCCACCGCCCGGTTGTGGTCGAGTCGGGTCAGCGCGGTGAACCTGCTCGCCGGGATGTCGGGTGCGTGCGCGGCGGCGACCAGGGCGTTGGTGTTGGCGGGATTGCCGACCACCACGATGCGCACATCGCTGCCCGCGCCGGAGTTCAGCGCCTTGCCCGCCTCGGCGAAGATCGCGGCATTGGCGGCCAGCAGGTCGGCTCGCTCCATTCCCTTGCTGCGCGGCCGCGCACCCACCAGCAGGGCGACGTCGACACCGTCGAAAGCCCGCACGGGATCGTCGTGGATCTCGATATCGACCAGCAGCTCGAAGGCGCTGTCCACGAGTTCCATCACCACACCCTCGGCGGCCCGGATCGCGCCGGGCAGTTCCAGCAGCCGCAGGGTGACGGGCACATCACGGCCGAGCAGCGCGCCGGCGCCGATGCGGAACAGGGCGGCATAGCCGATCTGGCCGGCCGCGCCGGTCACCGTGACGATCTTGCTCACGTGTGCACTTCCAGGCCGAGCACCATCTCCGCGTACCGCCGGACGGTGTCCTCCGACATCACGGCGGCGTCCTCGAAGCCGGGGCGGCCGCGGCTGTGCAGGTATCCGGTGACGGGGTCGAGGACGACTTCGGCGAGCAACTCGCCGGTGGTCGGCTCGCACACCGCCCAGGTGTAGCGCGTGTCGTCGGCCCAGCCGTCCTCGGCGTCGTGCACGTAGTCCAGGTCGACCTCACCGAGGTCGGCCAGCGCCGGCCGGTCGTCGACCCGGTCATCGCAGCGCAGACCGCGCAGGTACCACTGGCCGTTGTTGATCTCTACCGGCTCCATATGACTCCCCAGAATGCCGAATGGCCACGTGCGGCACAGGATTCACCGGAATCCGTGCCACAGGTGGCCACTCGGCGGATGCGAATTACTTGATTTCGGCGATCACGGTGCCCTGGGTGATGGCGGCACCGGCCTCGACGGCCAGCCCGGTGATGGTGCCGTCCTTGTGCGCGGTCACCGGGTTCTCCATCTTCATGGCTTCCAGGACCACGACCAGGTCGCCGGCGGCGACGGTCTGGCCCTCTTCGACGGCCACCTTCACCACGGTGCCCTGCATCGGCGCGGTGACCGAGTCGCCGGACGCGGCGGCCGCGCCGGAGGCACCCCGCTTGCGCGGCTTGGGCTTCTTGCGGATCACCCCGGCCGCGGCGCCACCGCCGCCGCCCAGGGCGAGATCACCCGGCAGCGAGACCTCGAGGCGGCGTCCGCCGACCTCGACGACCACCTTCTGGCGGGGCAGGTTGTCTTCCTCATCCAGCGGTTCGCCGGCGGTGAACGGCTCGACGGTGTTGTCCCACTCGGTCTCGATCCAGCGGGTGTGCACGTCGAACTTCTCGCCGTCACCGATGAACGCCGGGTCGCTGACGACGGCACGGTGGAACGGGATGACGGTCGCGAGGCCTTCGACGTTGAATTCGGCCAGCGCGCGGCGCGAGCGGGCCAGGGCCTCCTCGCGGGTGGCACCCGAGACGATCAGCTTGGCCAGCATCGAGTCGAACTGCCCGCCGATGACGGAGCCGGTCTCCACACCGGAATCCATGCGCACGCCGGGGCCGGTCGGCGGCTCGAACTTCGACACCGGCCCGGGGGCGGGCAGGAAGCCGCGGCCGGCGTCCTCACCGTTGATCCGGAATTCGAAGGAGTGCCCGCGCGGGGTCGGATCCTCGGTGATGTCGAGGGCTTCGCCGTTGGCGATCTTGAACTGCTGGAGCACCAGGTCGATACCCGAGGTCTCCTCGGTGACCGGGTGTTCCACCTGCAGGCGGGTGTTGACCTCGAGGAAGGAGATCAGGCCGTCCTGGCCGACCAGGTACTCGACGGTGCCCGCACCGTAGTAACCGGCCTCCTTGCAGATGCGCTTGGCCGACTCGTGGATCTCCTTGCGCTGCGCGTCGGTCAGGAACGGCGCGGGGGCCTCTTCGACCAGCTTCTGGAAGCGGCGCTGCAGCGAGCAGTCGCGGGTACCGGCGACGACGACGTTGCCGTGGGTGTCGGCGATGACCTGGGCCTCGACGTGGCGCGGCTTGTCCAGGTAGCGCTCGACGAAGCACTCGCCGCGGCCGAAGGCGGCGACGGCCTCACGGGTGGCCGACTCGAACAGTTCGGGGATCTCTTCGAGCGTGCGGGCCACCTTCATACCGCGGCCGCCACCACCGAAGGCGGCCTTGATGGCGATGGGAAGGCCGTACTCCTCGGCGAAGGCGAGGATCTCGTCGGCGTCCTTGACCGGGTCCGGGGTGCCGGGCACCAGCGGGGCCTGGGCGCGCGCGGCGATGTGCCGTGCGGTGACCTTGTCGCCGAGATCGCGGATGGACTGCGGGCTCGGGCCGATCCAGATCAGGCCGGCGTCGAGGACGGCCTGGGCGAAGTCGGCGTTCTCCGAAAGGAAGCCGTAACCGGGGTGGATCGCGTTGGCGCCGGACTTGGCGGCGGCGTCGAGGAGCTTCTCGAACACCAGATAGGACTCGGCCGAGGTCTGGCCGCCCAGGGCGAACGCCTCATCGGCGAGCCGCACGTGCGGCGCGTCGGCGTCGGGCTCGGCGTAGACGGCGACGCTGGTCAGCCCGGCGTCCTTGGCGGCACGGATCACACGGACAGCGATCTCCCCGCGGTTGGCGACAAGCACCTTGGAGATTTTCGAGCTGGCGTGACTGGGCACTGCGCCTCCTGATGGCAGGTATCTCTAAGAAACGTCTTTAAGAATCTATCGGGCGAAGTGTATGCGTCCAATTCCGGGGGTGGCGAGTCGGCACCCCGAAAAATTGTCAAGCCACCGTTGCCATTTCGGTAAACACATGTAGTTACTGGCGAGTACGTTGACCTGCTGCGCAGGTCGGCCCCGATACGACGCCGGCGGCGCCCGGTCGGGCACCGCCGGCACGGGGTGACGTCAATCAGGCGAACAACGACGGGATGCCCTGCATCGATGCGGCGGGCTCCACACCCAGGGCATTGGCGAGCAGTGACGGTGCCACGTCGAGCACATCCACCTCTTTGCGCGACGGGTCGGGTGCGATGCCGGCGCCCGCCGCGATGAGGATTCCCTCCGGGATGTGGTAGCCGGTGTTGATGCCGCCGATCCGGGGTTGCCGGGCGAGGCCCAGCTTCTCCGGTGGGGCGACGACCTCGCCCGACTCGCCGTTGCCGGGGCGGAAGCGCAACATGGCGGAGTCGTCGCAGCCCAGCATGTAATCGATGCCGAAGGTCACCGTCTTGCCCTCGACCCGGATACGCGCGAAGAGCGGGCCCTTGCCTTCGACGGACACCGATTCCAGCGGCGGCCCAGCCGCGCGGGCATCGTCCTCGGTGTCGAACACCAGCGACACCATCGGATACATCGCCAGCCCCGGGCCGAGGGGGCTTAGTCCCAGCGACTCGGCGAGCAAGGTGTAGTCCTCGACGACGTGCATGTGGTCGCTGAGTTCGGGTACCGCGACCGGTCCCTGGCCCATGCTCGCCGAGACGACGAGCATCGAGTTCGGATTCTTGGCCAGGTACTTGCGAATGCGTCCGATCTGCCGGTCTGCGATATCCATCGCCGCGATGATGAAGCTGCCGTACACCTCATCGGAGGTGTACTCGAACCGCTCGGTGTACCCGG
Source organism: Mycobacterium hackensackense (assembly GCF_025822555.1). Taxonomy (NCBI): domain Bacteria; kingdom Bacillati; phylum Actinomycetota; class Actinomycetes; order Mycobacteriales; family Mycobacteriaceae; genus Mycobacterium; species Mycobacterium hackensackense. The sequence goes on along the minus strand of NZ_JACKUC010000029.1, from coordinate 1,048,552 downwards.
GCATGCTGTCACCCCAGAAGCGGTGCATCATGCCGGCCACGTGGTTGGTGAAGAACACGCTCAGGCGCGGCTGGTGCGTGCGGTGCAGTTTCCAGAACAGGTCGAAGCTCAGCGGCGCCTGCATCGCCGAACGGAACGCCTTGTAGCGGGGGTCGACGCGCTCTTTGACCAGATGGGTGCCCAGGGTGGCCATGGAGCGCGGGGTCAGACCCTGCCGCACCAGGGCGGCCGCGGTTGCTGCCAGCGCCTTGGGGTGCATGGCGGCGTCCGGGGAGAACCCGTTCTCGCCCGTCATCGCCAGGTTGAAGCTCTGGAAGCTCTCCAGGGTGGGCGGAAACGTCTTGGCATCCCGGCTGAACGTGTCCGGGATATAGAAGCCGCCGTGCCGGAACTGGCGGGCCGGCCAGCTCTGCATGGGGCCGAACACGCCGACCGACAGGCCGGCCTTCTCGGCGACGTCCCAGATCGGTTCGCCGCGGAACGTCGTCGGGTCCTGCCCCAGGTCAAAGGAATTGTGGTCGTAGGTCGACATGTGCAGCGTCGGCCAGGTGCGCCACGGTTGCAGGCCCTGATGCTCTTCGCGGTCCTCGTGTACGGTCGTCAGCGATTGCCCCTCCCGCAGGAGCGTGGCGATATGTGACTCCGGGCGCCTGTTGACGTAGATCTCCACGACATCCCACGGGACCTCGTTGAGTTCGTACAGGATGACGTCTCTGTGTTGCCGGTCCATGAAGGCGGGGACCTTTCGTGATTGCTTCCTCGTCTTGTGTCCGGCGGCTGCCGTAAGCGGGCGGCATCTTTGCCAAACCTGCGCTCATGGAGCATTCTGGCATGACGGAGGCGTCAATATTGCCACTCGCTGTGTATTTCATGAGTAGCCGCACAGTACGGGCTCAGCGCGCCGGCCGCGGGATGAGGGCTCAGCGAAGCGGACTCACGCCGTCTGTAGGCGCCGTTTGATCCGGGCGAGCATGGCAGACATCCCGCGCAGGCGTAGCGGGCTGATCAACGCGGCCAGCCCCAGATCGGCGTAGAAGTCGTCGGGCACGGCCAGGATGTCGGATGCCGACTGGCCGTCCAGCCCCGCCGCGAGGATGGCGGCGAAGCCCCGGGTGGTCGGGGCCTCGGCCGGTGCGCTGAAGTACAGGCGCACGGCGTCCCGGTCGGCCGCGTCCACATCGAGGAACAACGGTGACTGGCATTCGGGAACCGGCTCCATCGCCGCCTCTTCGAGGTGGGCGGGCAGGGGTGGCAGCTCATTGGCGAACTCCAGCAGCAGCGCAAGCTTGTCCTGGCCCGCCATCTCCTGGAACTCGGCGACCACCTCGGCGAGTGCGGAGGGCATCGCGCTCATACCGAACCGGGCTCTTCTCCCACCGCCACCGGCACCCGCACGGCGTTACCCCATTCGGTCCACGAACCGTCGTAGTTGCGTACCCCGGGCAGCCCCAGGAGGTGGGTCAGCACGAACCAGGTGTGGCTGGACCGCTCGCCGATGCGGCAGTACACGATCGTCTTGTCGTCGGCGCCGAGGTGACCGTAGAGCTTCTCCAGTTCGGCGCGGCTGCGGAACCGGCCGCTCTCGTCGGCGGCCTTGGCCCAGGGGATCGACACCGCCGTCGGGATGTGGCCGCCGCGCAGGGCGCCTTCCTCCGGGTAGTCGGGCATGTGGGTGCGCTCGCCGGTGTACTCCTGCGGGGACCGGACATCGATGAGCGGTTGGGTGCCCAGCGCGGCGAGGACATCGTCGCGGTACGCCCGGATGGGGCTGTCATTGCGTTCGACCGTCGGATATCCGGTGGTCTGCTTGGTAGGTACCTCCAGCGAGGTGTCCCGGCCGTGCGAGACCCACAGGTCGCGGCCACCGTCGAGCAGGCGCACGTCGGGATGCCCGAAGAGGGTGAACACCCAGAGTGCGTACGCGGCCCACCAATTGCTCTTGTCGCCGTAGATCACGACGGTGTCCTCGCGCGAGATGCCCTTGCGGTTCATCAGGTCGGCGAATTGGGCGCCGTCGATGTAATCGCGGACGGTCGGATCGTTGAGGTCGACATGCCAGTCGATCTTCACCGCACCCGGGATGTGGCCGGTGTCGTAGAGCAGCACGTCCTCGTCGGACTCGACGATGGCGAGCCCGGGGCGGCCCAGGTTGGCCGACAGCCAGTCAGCGGTGACCAGGCGTTCCGGGTGGGCATAGGCGGCGAGGGCAGGATCGGGATCTGCGGCTAATGGCACGCTCCGAGCCTACTCACGCAGCGTGGCGCGCGGGAGGACAGGCCTGATCCAGGCGGGCCGCCGACAGCGAGCCGGGGGACTGCCCGAAGTCACCGATTTCTCGCGGCGCGCACCGGTGGGCGGTCGGCTCACCGTCGCGGCCGACGGTCAGGGCACAATGGGCGGCCATGGGCGTGAGAGTGATCCGAGTAACAGGTGCCGGGATCGCGGCGGTGGCGACCTGCGCGGCGATCGCCGCCTGCACCAGCACGGTGCCCGGGCAACCCGCCGCCAGTGGCACGCAGACGACGACCAGCGGCGCGCCCGGTCAGCCCGCGAGCGGCCCGCGGGTGGCCAAAGAGGCGCTGCAGAAGGTGGTCGTCGATCAACTCGCCCGCTCCGGGGTGACCCCACAGTCGGTGGCCTGCCCGCAAGATCTGATCGGACAGGTGGGGCAGTCGGTCCGTTGCGATGTCACCGTCAGCGCGGTGAACAGTTTTCAGATCGCCATCGCGGTGACGGGCGTCAAAGGCAGCGAGGTGAACTACGCGATGACACCGTCGGTGAGCCAGAGCCAGCTCGCGGTGTCGGTCGCCGACATGGTCAATCGTTCGACCCAGACCGCCCCGGACGCGGTGACTTGCGAATCGGACCTGGACGGCAGGGTGGGGGCGACGGCGTACTGCAATGTCACCGTCGCGGGGGCGGCCACCCGACAGGCGGTGGTGGTCACCAAGGTGCAGGGCCTGGCGATGGACTACGGACTGGCGGCGGCCCAGGGCAGTGATCCGGCGCAGCCGCCGACGGGCACCCCGCCGCCGGGGCCCGGTGGCGGCCCGGTGCTGGCGCCCAACGGTGGCCTGGGCGCGATGCTGCCCAAGGCTGTCGCCGAAGGCGCGTTGCTTGCCCAGTTGCGGCAAACCGGCCAGGCCCCGGATTCGGCCAGCTGCGCCGGTGATATGCCCATCTCCGTCGGCGCCACGTTGCCGTGCACCGCGGTGACCGCGGGCCGGGGCCAGAACTACCTGCTGGTGGTGGCTTCCGTGGTGAACGGCAGCGCCACCTTCAAAGTGCTTCCAGCACAGTAATTTTCAGCTGTGCTGTGGCGTCGGATTGGCAGTCCACAGGTGCGCCACGCTCAGCCCCAGCCGCGCCAGCAAGGTGCGCAGCAAGGGGAGGCTGAGCCCGATCACGTTCGACGGATCACCCTCGATGCGGTCCACGAACCAACCGCCGAGCCCATCGAGGGTGAACCCGCCCGCCACCCAGAGTGGCTCGCCGCTGGCCAGGTAGGCCTCCAGGTCGGAGGGTTCGGGGTCAGCGAAATGCACTGTGGTGGAGGCCGTCTGGGCACCCCGGCCGACGACCTGGCCGTCGCGCATATGCAGGACGGAATGTCCGGTGTGCAGGATTGCGGGACGGCCCGCGCAGGACTGCCACTGCGCCCGGGCCGCCTCGATGCTGCCCGGTTTGCCGCGCAGCCGGCCGTCGACTTCGAGCATCGAATCGCAGCCGATCACCACGCAATCCGCGGCCGTGTCGGCATTCAGCGATCCGGCCACCCGGTCGGCTTTGGCGCTGGACAGGGCCAGCACCACCTCCGCGGCGGGCGCGCCCGGCAGGGACGCCAGGATGGCGTCCTCGTCCACATCGGAGACCAGCACCACCGGTTCGATACCGGCCTGGCGCAGCACGCCGAGCCGGCCCGAGGACGCGGAGCCGAGGACGACCCGCGTCATCTAGCGCCGAATGTGCGTGCGCTCCAGCAGAGTCACCCGCTGCCAGCTGTGGATCTGGTAGCGCAGCTTGTCCACCGGGTGACCCCACATGTCCAGAGACGGCGGTGTGGTGTCGACGGGACCCCCACCGGCCGCGGACAGCACGCCGATCAGGGCGGCGAGCTCCTCCGGGGTCGGGTTGCCCTTGAGCACCTTGATGTGGGGCTCGTGCGTGGCGGTCTCTGCAGTTTCGGGTTCGGGCACCGAGCTCTCCCCGCTCACAGTGGAATGTTCCCGTGCTTCTTCGGCGGGATCGTGCTGATCTTGCGCTCCAGCAGCCGCAGCGCGGTGGCCACATAGCCGCGGGTGTGCGACGGCGGGATGACCGCGTCGACATAGCCGCGCTCGGCCGCGACGTACGGGTTCACCAGGGTGTCCTCGTAGTCCTGCTGCAGCTCCAGGCGCAGCGCGTCGACGTCCTCGCCCTTGGCGGCGGCGTCCTTGAGTTGGCTGCGGTACACGAAGCCCACCGCACCCGAGGCGCCCATCACGGCGATCTGCGCGGTCGGCCATGCCACCACCACGTCGGCGCCCATGTCCTTGGATCCCATCACGCAGTACGCGCCGCCGTAGGACTTGCGGGTGATCACGGTGACCTTGGCGACCGTCGCCTCGCCGTAGGCGTACAGCAGCTTGGCGCCGCGGCGGATGATGCCGTTGTACTCCTGGTCGGTACCCGGCAGGAAGCCCGGCACGTCGACCAGCAGCACGATCGGGATGTTGAAGCAGTCACACGTCCGGATGAACCGGGCCGCCTTCTCGGAGGCGTTGATGTCCAGGCAGCCGGCGAACTGGGTGGGCTGGTTGGCGACGATGCCGACGGTGCGGCCGTCCACCCGGCCGTAGCCGATGACGATGTTGCCCGCGTACCCGGCCTGCACCTCGAGGAACTCGTCGTCGTCGAGGATGCGCGAGATGACCTCGTGCATGTCATAGGGCTGGTTGGGTGAATCCGGGATCAGCGTGTCGAGTTCGAGATCCTCGGCGGTGAGGTTGTCCTCGATGGCGCCCGGGTGCGGCGGCGCCGGGAAGCGCGGCGGATCGGCGTAGTTGTTCGACGGCAGGTAGCTCAGCAGATCGCGGACGTAGTCGAAGGCGTCCTGCTCGCCGGAGGCGACATAGTGCGCGGTGCCCGACTTGGCCATATGGGTGTGCGCGCCGCCGAGCTCCTCCATGGTGACGTTCTCGCCGGTGACGGTCTTGATGACGTCCGGGCCGGTGATGAACATCTGGCTGGTCTGGTCGACCATGACGATGAAGTCGGTCAGGGCGGGGGAGTAGACGTGCCCGCCGGCCGCGGCACCCATGATCAGCGAGATCTGCGGGATGACGCCGGAGGCCAGGATGTTGTTGCGGAAGATCTTGCTGTACAGGCCGAGCGAGACCACACCCTCCTGGATGCGGGCGCCGGCGCCGTCGTTGATGCCGATCAGCGGGCGGCCGGTCTTGATGGCCAGCTCCTGGACCTTGACGATCTTCTCGCCGTACACCTCGCCGAGGCTGCCGCCGAAGACCGTGGCGTCCTGGCTGAAGATGCACACGTCGCGGCCGTCGATGGTGCCGTAACCGGTGACCACGCCGTCGCCGACGGGACGGTTGGACTCCAGCCCGAAGTTGGTGCTGCGGTGTTTGGCCAGCGCGTCGAGTTCGACGAACGACCCCTCGTCGAGCAGTGCCAGCACGCGTTCGCGAGCGGTCAGCTTGCCCTTCGCGTGCACCTTCTCGACGGCTGCCTCGCCGACGGGGTGCTTTGCCTCCTCGGCGCGCTTGCGCAGGTCAGCCAATTTGCCGGCGGTGGTGTGGATATCGATTACGTGCGGGGCGGCCGGTGCGGGAGGATCGGTAACGCTCGTCATGGTCCCGATATTAACGGTTCCCTAAGAACGCGGATAGTTGGGTGCGGTTTGGGCGTTTCACGCCGGCTTGCCCCAGAGCCCCGGTTTTGTAGGGTGGCTGCCATGGTGGGCGCCAACTGGCCCGTTCACCTGGAGAGGAACGCCCACGTGAAGGCTCAGCGCCGCTACGACGGAGTGGATGGACCCCGCGTGGTCATCGCTCACGACTACCTGACGCAACGTGGTGGGGCCGAGAAGGTCGTGTTGTCGATGAGTCGGGCCTTTCCCGATGCGCCGATCTACACGTTGCTCTACCACCCGGCCGGTACCTACCCCGAATTCGCCGATCGCGATGTGCGGGTCTCGCCGCTGAACCGGATCCCGGTGCTGCGCAAGCACCACCGCGCGGCACTGCCGCTCCTGCCCGCGGCGGCGTCGTCGATGTTCGTCGACGCCGACGTCGTGGTCACCAGCAGCAGCGGCTGGGCCCACGGGTTCCGCACCAACGGCGCCAAGCTGGTGCACTGTCACACGCCGGCGCACTGGCTGTACACGACGGACATGTACCTCAACGACGAGGGCGACGGGCTCAAACGCGCGCTGTTGAAGGTCGCCGGGCCGCCGCTGAAGGCGTGGGATCGCCGCGCAGCGGGGACGGTCGACCGGTATCTGGCGGTCTCGTCGATGATCAAAGACCGGATCCACGACGTCTATGGCATCGACGCCGACGTCCTGCCCTCGCCGGTCGCGATGCGCACCGATGTCGAGGTGGAACCGGTCTCGGAGGTTGAGCAGTGGGGCAGCGGTGACCAGCCGTTCTATCTGTGTGTGTCCCGGCTGTTGCCGTACAAGAACGTCGACAAGGTGGTGCGGGCTTTTGCCGGCAGCGACCGTCGGCTGGTGGTGGTGGGCCGAGGCCCCGAGGCGCGCCATATAGAGCAGATCCGCACACCGAACGTGGCGCTGCTGTCAGACCTGACCGATGCGCAGATGGCCTGGCTGTACCAGTCGTGCCGGGCGCTGATCGCGGCCAGCTACGAGGACTACGGTCTGACGCCGATCGAGGCCGCGGTCTGGGGCAAACCCGCCGTGGTGCTGCGGTGGGGTGGATTCCTGGACACCGTGGTCGACGGTGTCACCGGGACGTTCTTCGATGAGCCGCAGGCCGATTCGATCGCCGCGGCGTTGGACCGATTCGACGCCCAGAGCTTCGATCCGCAGGTCATCCGCAAGCACGCCGACCAGTTCACCGAGCAGCGCTACGCCGAGCGTCTGCACGAGGCGGTCGACGCGCTCGTCGCGCGGTGAGGAACACCCGGCCGCCGGGTTCCGGCGCGATCGCCGACTCGCAGCGACGACCCCGGGCATGCGGCCGACGGATCGGCGCACCGGTCGCTATGGTTGACGCGATTCGTCGACAAGGAGCAGTGATTCATGTTTCGTGAACCGGCTTCAGCAGATCCGGCTGATATAGCCCGGAAGAAGGCCGCCGCCCCGGCGCTGAGGATGGCGCCGGAGTCGGAATGGGTTCTCGACGAGAACAACCGAGTGATCCAGTACAAGATGCAGGGCATCGGTTTCGTTCCGAAGGCGAAGAACCGCATCGGCGAGTTGGTGTTCAACCTCTTCGTCACCTACATCCCGTCGCACACCATCCGGCTCGGATTCCTGCGGTTGTGCGGGGCCAAGATCGGCAAGCACACCTCGATCCTGCGGGGTACCACCGTCCTCGATCCGGCCTATCTGACCATCGGTGACGGGGTGGCCATCGGCTTCCGCTGCATGCTGGACGCACGCGCCGGCATCTATATCGGCAACCAGGTCACGATCGCCAGCGATGTGCAGATCATCGGTGGTGGCCACGACGTCAATCACCCGGACTTCCTGCCGGTGCCGATTCCGACGGTCGTCTGTGACTACGTGTGGATCGCCAGTCGGGCGATGGTCCTCCCGTCGCTGATCGGCCGCGGCGCGGTGGTGGCCGCGCAGGCGTTGGTGACCAAGGACGTCGACGAGTTGAACATCGTCGGTGGGGTACCGGCCAAGGTGATCGGCAAACGGGATCCAGACGTGTTGCTGTACACCAACACTCGCCGACCCCCGCCGTTCTACTGATGGGGCGTCTGCTCGGTGGTCCACTGCAGGACCACCGCCTGGTCTTCGTCGCCCCCGACGAAGGGCAGACCGCAGTAGGTGACTACGCCCAGGACCTGGTGGAGGCGCTGCGCCCGCATTTCGGCGAGGTCGTCGAGGAACGCACCGCCGGCCCGGGCATCGACACCTTGGCCGACGTGCGTCGGCATCGGGCCCGGGTACGCACCCTGGTGGCCGACGGGCCCCCCGGCCGGACCCTGGTGCATGCCGAGCTGTCGACCGGGGTGATGCCCACCTTCTGGGCGGTTGCGGGCCTGTCCGGGGTACCGGTGACCGCCACCATCCACGATCCGCCCCAGGGTTTGTGGTTCCTGGCCCGGCCGCGATTCATCGCCAACTCACGGTTGCTCACCCACGGCATCCACTACCCCTTGCGCCCGTTGTCGCGGGCCATCGAGGGCCGGGTGTACGGGGAGCGGACCCTGATCGCGCTGACGGAGACGGGGCGACAGTCGATCGAACGCACCTACCCGCGTACCCGCACCGCTTACATCCCGCACCTGGTGCGGGAGCGGCCCGTCATCGCGCCCGCCCAGGATCGTCCCAAGGCAGTCGGATTCTTCGGATTCGTCTATCGCGGCAAGGGTTTCGAGCAGATCGCCGAGATCCGGGCCCAACTGCCCGACGATATCCTGATCCGGGTTGCCGGCCGCGGCACCGAGGACCTGCCCCGGGCCGACGGTATCGAGATTCTCGGCGGGGTCGACGGTGCCGCCGAGGACGCGTTCTTCGCCTCGGTCCGGGCCATCGCGCTGCCGTACGGCAAACGCCATTTCTATGCCGAGACCTATCCCGCCTCCGGGGTGGTGGCACACGCGATGGCCTACCGCACCCCGGTCGTCTGCACCGGTTACGGCTCACTGGCCGAACTGGATCCCGAACACGGCGTGGTGGCCGTTCCGCCGGGAGCGGATCCCGGCCGCTTGGCGACCGAGATCAGGACGCTCCTGAATGACGAAACCCGGCTGACCGAGTTGGGTGTGAACGCCGACCGGACCCGGCAGGAGCGTTCGCCCGCGCGCACCGCCGAGGCGTTCGTGGCGGTCTGGCAACAGCTCCTCGACAGCAGGTCGGCCGGTGTCTGAGACGGGCGAACCCGTCGTGGACAAGCCGGGCTCGCAGCATCTGACCCACGCCTTGTGGGCGGCGTTCTGGATGTACGGCGGCCGCGCCGGCGGGATGGTGTGGACGCTGGCGCTGGTCGGTCAGCTGGGTATCGCGGACTACGGCAAGTACGCCATGGCCTACGCGGTGTACTCACTGATCGGGTCGCCGATCGACAACCTGTTCGTGGTCCGGTCGGTGCGGGAGTCGGAGGAACATTTCCTGTCCGACCGTGCCACCCGGTACCTGCTCGGCGTCGGCTTCATGGCTGTCGGTCTGGCGCTGCTCGAGGTGAACTACGTCGCCGCCTTCGGGTTGTTCGTCTCCGGCGGCGAGTTGACCTTGAAAGCCTGGGAGAGTCGCTCACTGCGCGACGGTCACCCGCACAAGGCGGCGCAGATCGACACCGGGCGGCAGTTCGCGAGCGTGGTACCGGCCTGCATCTACCTGTTCGCGGTACCGCACCCCACCCTGCAGGTCGCGACGTCCATCCTGGTCGCGCCGTACGTGCTGACCGCCCTGTGGGTGGGGCCCATCGCGTTGCGGCACCGTCCGGGCATCCCGGGCTCACCGCGGTTGATCGCCATCCTGGTCGGCGAGACGTTCGCGATCATGGCCGGTGTGCAGGGTGATCTGCTGCTGCTCGGGTGGCTCACCAACAGCACCACCGCCGGCTATTACGGCATCTGCACCACGGTCACCCTCGCGATCGTCGCGGTCGGCCAGACCTTCGGCATGTCCTACAACCAGGCGCTGCGCGACGGCGACGGTCATGTGTCGGCCGGCCCACCACTGAAGGGCACGGTGTTGCTCGGGGTGGCGGCCGGAGTGCTGGTGCTCATCACCGGTCTGGTCATGATGGTGGTCCCCGCGGTGCCGGAGGAACTGGCGGTCGCGATGACCATCATGTCCCTGTTCTGCGCCATGCGGACGATCAGCACGGTGTTCCAGGCGGTGCTCTACAACCAGCATCGGGACGGCGTCCGGCTGATCGCCAATTTCAGTATCGTCCCGATCAGGCTGGGCCTGGTGGCACTGCTGGTGGGGGCCGGAGCGGTCGGCGCGGCCATCGCCGCCGTCATCACCGACGCCCTGCTGTTGGCCATCTATGTTCGCGTGCTGTACCGGAAACCGGTGGCATGACCCCAGACAAGACGAACCCAGACAAGACGAACCCAGATAAGACGAACCCCGACAGAGCGACCGCCTGTTTCCTGCTGTCCAAGGACCCGGTGGCCGACCACGGCGGCGACGTCGAATTGTCCCGTCTGGTCATGGAACTGGCCGCCCAGACCTTCGAGGTGTCGGCGATCTGCCTGTCCCACGAGCCGGCGGGGACGCTGGCCTTCGATGGGGTGCCGCTGGTGCGGGTGGCCAAATCGGGTGTGCAGCCCCTGCGTCTGCTCCTCGATGTCGTGCGGACCCGGCGGAGTCTGGTGCACGCCCGGTTCGACAATGACGACCTGGTCGCGGCGATAGACGCCGCCGGTGCGGACATCTACGTCGCCGAGCACAGCTATATGGCTGAATCCTTCCTGCGCAGCTCGCGGATGGGAAAGTCACGGTTCGTGGTCAATACCCACGTGAGTGAATCGCTGGTGTGGCGGGCGACCCGAGGGGTGCTCGGCCGGCTGCAGGTCGGGAGGTTGCTCCACGACGAACTGAGGGTGGCTCGGGCCGCCGATGCGGTCGGTACCTTCGACGCCGAGGAAGCGCAGTTCTATCGCTCCCACGGGGTGCGCGATGCGCGTTGGATGGATATCACGCTGCCGCCGGGCAAACAGGTCGCCGTGGCCTCGACACCGCGTCGGCTGGTCTTGATGGGCACCCGGGACTGGCCGCCCAACCAGGAGGCCTTCGAAGAGGCACTGCGGCTGTGGCCGCGGATCGCCGAAGGGATCGACGGTGCCGAGTTGTGCGTGATCGGCGCCAAGGCTGCCAACGCCCCCGAGCCCCAATATCCGCCCGGTGTACGGGATCTGGGCTTCGTCGACGACCTTGCCGGCTTCCTCGGGACCTGCCGGGCGATGATCGCGCCGATCCGCACCGGCGGGGGAGTGCGGGTGAAGATCCTGGATGCGGCGCGCATGGGGCTACCCGTGGTGGGGACCACCGCCGCCGTCGGCTCCCTGGGGGAGCTGTTGGGGCTCGGTGTGTTCGACGGGGACGCGGCATTCATCGAGCAGTGCCGAAAGTACTTGCTGGACAACGCCGAAGCCGCCGAGGCGGGTGACCAGCTGTACCGCCTCAACCAGCGATACTGGACCGACCACCGGCCGCACCGGGCGGTCGCCGAGCTATTGGGCGGTCGTAGCGGGTAGTTTGGGCTGTTGTGCCGCAACAGGTTTCGACATAGGCGCAGCTGCCACCTTTGGTGAGTCGAGTGCACCCTCTTTACGTTGCTCGTCGGCGTATTGCAGGAACGTCAAGAAGAACGTGTACATGAAGGCCATCTGTGCGATCACCACGACCGGGTGGTCCAGGTTCAGGGCGATGATCGAGAACGCCATGAACACGCCGCCGAAGAACGCGTGCGGCAGCGAGTCGCTGCGGATCAGTTTGGCGGCCACGACGCACCCGATGATGATGACCGCCACAAAGGACAGACCGGCGACGAGTCCACCGCGGTGTACCGCGATCAGCGGTGCGTTGGACACGAAGTTCTCGGTGAATGCGTACGGTCCGTCTTTGAATTCACGCAGTGACCAACCGCGCCCGAAGATCCAGTGATCCCCCAGGCGCATGGGGAATTCGCGGATCGCGGCGATGCGGTCCGATGCGCCGGCGTCGTTCTCGCCCAGTGAGCCCGTCAGCCGTTTTCGGACCGCGGGGATCGACATCGCGGCCGCGAATCCGACGAACAGGGTGGCGATCATGAGCTGCCGGTCACGGGACCGCATCTTGTGGAAGATGAAGACCAGAGCAACGCCGACCAGGACGCTGGACAGTGCCGCGCGGCTCAGCGTCAGCACGATGCACACCGACAGCAGGCTCATCAGAGTCACCCGCTGCCATCCGGTGAACAAGATGGCGGCGAGCGCGATACCGATCACCAGGCCGATGCCGGCGGCGTTGGGGTCCGCCCACATTCCACCCAGGCGTTGGAAGGTCTCGCTACCCTCGCCGACGTCGAACCGGCCGCTCTTGGGCAGCGTGTGGGTACCGCCGGTGATGTAGAACCGGTCGGCGGCGTAGTAACCGATGATCGAGAACGGCGCGTAGACCCACTTCGTCGTGCCCTGCGCCACCGCGATGGCGCCCATCACGCCGCTGAACGTGCAGGAATAGACGACAGCCTTGCCGATCCCTCTCAGCTGGTCGTTCGGGAGCGCCAGCAGGACGAACATGAAGCCTGTGGCGATACCCCACTTGGCGAAGTCCATGATGTTCACGGGCGCGGAGAACGTCACGATCATCGACAGGGCGGACATCAGGATCAACACGAGAACGGCCGTCATCAGCGGCGATCGCCGCCGCACCGCCCGCGGATACAGCAGGAAGGCCAGCACGGACCCGCACCCGAGCACCAGATAGATCGGCAGGTGAACGCCGGGGAAGTACCCGAAGGGAAACGCGGTGACGAAGATCACCGTGCCGTAATACAGCCACAGCGGATGACGCATCCCGATATAGACCGCCACTATCAGGGCCAACAGGCCGGCGATCGCGATGACCGCAGGTTTGCCGCCCAATGCGACGGCAATCGCGGCCAGCGGTCCCAGCACACAGGCGGCAACCCCCGCACCAATTTCAGTTCGTGAATATGCGGGCAGCTTCAATGTCGATTCATCTCCTGCCAGATCTGCGGTCCCCCTCGCACCGAACTATCCTCGCATTGTCTTCGCTGGATTCGCCACAGGGACTGTGTGCCTGGGAGGTGTCTCCGGTGTGTTTTGCTAGGCGAGGGCGCTATCGTGAGGGCGTCATGGTGACCAAAGAGCGAACGGAGTGCCCAGTTGGCTGTCGGTGATTATGTGCGGATTTTTCGCCGGCTCTGGTGGGTTGTCCTGCTTGCGGCGGTGATCGGTGCCGGTGTCGGCGCTGTGTTGCACCAATTCTCCAAACAGGAGTACACCTCCACAGCAAGGCTTTTCGTCAGTACGCAGAGTGGTACCGGGGTCGGCGACGCTTATCAGAACAACTTGTTCTCGCAGGAACGGGTGTTTTCTTATGCGGGGCTCGCCACCAGTGAACAGGTTGCGGCGCGGGCAATCGACCAGGTGAAAGCGCCTATCACCGTCGAAGAATTGCGGGCGAAGATCACCGCGGTTCCGCTGCCGCAAACGGTGTTGCTCGACATCACGGCAACAGATCCGGATCCAGCCACCGCTCAGCTTTATGCCAATGCCATTGCCGATCAACTCGTCAAGGTCACCGGTGAATTGGAGACATCGCGCCGCGGCGGTGAGTCTGCCGCCGGCGCCATTGTGGTCGATGACGCGAGTTACGGTAGCCCGGTCAAGTCCACCGGCCTGGTCACCCGCATCCTTCTGGGTGCCCTCGCCGGACTGGCCATCGGGATTGTCCTGGCCGCGATCATCGGCGTCGCGGACACCCGGGTGCGCCGCCGGGAACGCATCGAAGACGTCACCGACAGCGCGCTGATCGGCACCCTGGTGGAGAACAACGGCGGCCCGGGCGTCATCGACCTCGCCGCGGGTGGTGTGGCCGTGGAGCGGCTGCGCGAACTGCGCACCAACATCCAGTTCGCCCGCACCGGGGACGGTGCACACCCGCACGTCATCGCCATCACCAGCCCGTCGGAGGGGGACGGCCGTTCGACCACCGCCGCCGACCTGGCCGCGGTGCTCGCGGAATCGGGTCACTCGGTACTGCTGGTCGACGGCGACCTGGTCGATCCGTCGCTGCCGCAGCTGCTGGGTGTGTCCGAGGCCGAGCACGCTCAGGCGGCCGAGAAGGGGCTCACCACCCTGCTCGACAGGCAGTCCACCCTGGCTGAGTCGACCATCCGGGTCGGCGATTTCCGGTTGCTGCCGGCCGGTCCGCTGCCCGCCGCGCGTCGCCAGTTGTGGGGCGATGACGCAGCCGCCCAGGTGATCGAAGAGCTGCGCGTGCACTTCGACTACGTGCTCATCGACACGCCGCCGTTGGTCAAGTACTCCGACGGCACCGTGCCCGCGGCGCTGGGCGATGGTGCCCTGCTGCTTGCGCGGATCGGTCACACCAAGGCGGCCGCCTTACGCAAGGCGTTGACCGTCTTGGCGACCGCCCATGCCGAGCTCATCGGCGTCGTGGCCACCGGTGAGCCCGCGAACCGCAAGGATCGTGCCGAGCGCAAGGCCGAGGCGCCGGCAGCCGACAGTGGGCGCGACAGCGGACAGCCCACCGAGGTGATCGGGCAGTTGCCGGTTGTCGCGGCGGACCAGGAATCGGGTCAGCCACGCCATCGGGCTCAACTGGGACAACCGGAGTAATCCATGCAGTCGCTGCGCCTGGGGCGGCTGACCGCGCTGCTGGCCGGTTCTCTCACCGTGCTCGTGGTGGCCTCCTCGGTCAGCGCCTGTTCGACCGGGGCGCCCCGCCAGGCCGAGCGGCAGGACGCTCCCGCAATCAAGACCTTCGCCCCGCAGTACGAGGGCAAGCCGCAGCTTGCCCCGCCGGACATGACCGACGACGGACCGGGATCGTTGGTCTCGGTCGAGCCGATCAAGGGTGGGGCTGAACTGCTCGACGAGGACGGCGCCACGTACATGCGCGTGGTGTACCGGTCCACCTCGGGGATCGACGGGACGCCGACGGAGGTGTCTGCGGCGATCGCCATCCCGGCGGGCGTTCCGCCCAAGGGTGGCTGGCCCGTCATCGGCTTTGGGCAGGGCACCAAGGGTGTGCTCTACAAGTGCGCATCCAGCTTGTTCCCGAACCTGCCGAAACAGGCCTGGTCCATGGACCAGTTCATCAAGGCCGGGTATGCCGTCACCGCCAGCGACTTCCAGGGTTCTGGGGTGAAGGGGTACGCCCACCCGTTCCTGGATGCGAAGACTTACGGCTACAACATCATCGACTCGGTGCGCGCGGCGCGTCGTGTCGGCGCCGAGATCAGCGACAAGTGGATGACCTACGGACACTCGGCCGGCGGCCTGGCCGTGTGGGCGGCCGCGGAGGAAGCGCAGGAGTACGGCAAGGGTCTGAATCTGCTGGGCACCATCTCGATGGCGCCGGCGGCGGATATGTCCGGTCTGGCCGATGCGGCATGGAACGGCACCCTGACCAACGAGCAGCGGGTCACCATGGTCTACGCCCTGCAGTCGATCAAATGGTTCCACCCGGAGATGAACCTGGACGACTTCCGCTCGGGGGTCACGGCGGCGAACTGGGATCTGATTCTCAACTGCATCCCGACCGACTTCGACCAGGTGGGGCGGGTCTGGGAGACGATGACCAACGCCGACCTGAAGCCCAAGACCTACGAGGACGTGGTGTGGCTGCGTGAGCAACTCGCGGCCCGCGCGGTGCCGAGCAGCCAGCGCATCGACACCCCGTTGGTGGTCGCCTACGGCACGCAGGACGGCCTGGTCAACCAGGCCTGGTTCGAGACGGCCATCAGCCGGGCCTGTGCGGCGGGCAGCAACCTGGAGATCAAGAAAGACCCCGGCAAGGGGCACGCCGACCTGGACCAGGCCTTCGTGATGGGTTGGCTCAACGATCGGCTGTCGGGGGTCCCGGCTCCGCCGAGCAACTGCGCGGACTGGCAGAAGACGGAACTCCCCAAGTGAGGGCCCCGGTCGAGGTACCGCGGCTGCGCGACTACGCCTCGATGCTGGCGCGGGTGTGGCTGATCATCCTGGTGGCCACCTTGCTGTCGGCGGGCGCGGCCGTCGCCGCGGTCAAAGCGCGACCGGCCAGCTACACGGCCTCCGTCGAAGTGTTCGCCACCGTCGCGGGCGACCCGAGTACGTTCGCTCTCTACTACGGCGGCATGGGCGCGAAACTGCGCATACCGAGCTACGTGGAGCTGGCGAAGTCCAGATTGGTCGCGCAGCGTGCCGTGCAGGAACTGCAGTCGACGACCCCGCCCGAGGAGCTCGCCTCGCGGGTGTCGGCGGAATGGGTGCCCGGTGGGGCGGACGCGCGAGGCCGGGCGAATTCGGTGTTCATGCGTGTCACCGTCACCAACTCGAACCCGGAGACCGCGGTCAAGGAGGCCAACGCCATCGGGAGCAACCTGGTGACGTTGTCGAAAGAACTCGAATGGTTCGAGTCCAAGTTCAACGACGATATTCAGTACAAGGGCCCGCTTGCGGAATTGTTGCCGGTCGGTGTGGCGAAGACGGCACAATTGGTGCCGACCCCGATCCTGGGGCCGATGTCGATCGGCGCGGGGGTCGGCCTGGCGGTCAGCGTGCTGATCATGCTGGCGGTCGAGATCGGCCGTGGCACCGTGGGCACGCGCGGGCAGCTAAATTACATTGTCAAACTTGCGACGCACCGGAAGACGTAGGAGCTTTGTGAAATCTGCGAGGACCGCTGCGCGTGCGTTGACGGCGAGTGCGCTGGCCGCGATGGTGGTGTTGACCGGCTGCAGCGCCGCCAAGACCGGTGAGCCGGCCCCGCAGTCGTCCGGCGGCGATCACGAACTCCACCTGCCGGCGGACTATTCCGGTGAGGGTCCGGGAACGCTGCGCAGTGCGATCACGCTGCCCACCGTCGACCGCCGGATCATCCGGGCCTCCGAGGTCGCGGCCAGGATCAGTTACGTCTCCACCTCGGGCATCGACGGCAGCCTTCAGACCGTCACCGGCAGTGTGTTCGAGCCGCTCGGCCGCCCGCCCGAGGGCGGCTGGCAGGTCATCGTCTTCGGCCACGGCACCGTCGGGATCCATTCCGACTGTGCGCCGTCGTTGTCGCCGTCGTTGTCCGGTGCGGCCGATGCGATCCGGGCCTTGTTGTTGCTCGGTTATGTGCTGGTGGTGCCCGACTATCAGGGACTGGGCTCCACTACCGGTTACCACCCGTACCTCGATGCCACCACCGAGGGCTACAACATGATCGACGCCGCACGGGCCGCCCGGAAACTCCTCCCGGCCGCCTCGGACAAGTGGGTGGCTTTCGGGGTGTCGCAGGGCGGTCAGGCGTCCTGGGCGGCCAACGAGCTGAACGCCGCGTACTCCAGCCCGGACCTCAACCTGGTCGGTTCGGTCAGTGTGTCACCGGCGGCCGATTTCTCCGGGCTGGCCGACCTCGCGATGGCCGGGGCGCTGACGCCTCAGCAGTCGATCGCGATGGTGCTGATCCTCACGACGCTCAAGACCGAACATCCCGAGTTCAACCTGGACGATTACCGTCGCGGCGGTGCGCAGGCGAACTGGACTCTGCTCGCCGGGTGTTCGGCCGATTCGACCGAGAAGCGCATCGATGTCGCCAGCTCGCTGTCGCCCGATGACCTGCGTCCGGCCAGTGAGGCGGCCACCGACCAGCTGCGCACGTACCTGATCCAGATGAGCGGGCTGCCCCGGTCACCGGCCGGCGTGCCGTCCTTGGTGCTGCAGGGTGACCAAGATCAGCTGATCCCGGTGGCCTGGACCGACGCAGCGGTGCAGCGAGCCTGCGATATGGGCAGTGTCATCGCGTCGTTCGTGGCGGTCGGCCGTGGCCACGGGGACTTCGATCCGACCGAGGCGCTGGACTGGATCCAACAGCGGTTCAGGGGCGATCCGCCGGTCAGCACCTGCACGATCGAGGGCGGCCCGTCCATCCGTAAGGTTCCTCAGCTGACGTTGCCCGAATGATTGAGCCTGAATGATGAGTGAGAGAGCCGAGGCTGAGCGGCCCGCTGAGCTGCCCATCGAATCCCAGGTGATCGCGAGTTCGCCGACACACCGACGGGTCGTCGGGCTGGACGGCATCCGCGGACTGGGCTGTCTGGCGGTCGTCGTCGGCCACGTCGGCGAGTTCTACACCCCGGTCACGCATCACAAGGCGCTGCTGGATGTCCTGGGGCTGGCGTTGATCCTGTTCTTCGTGCTCAGCGGCTTCCTGCTGTTCCTGCCGTACGTGCGCAGGCTGACCAAGCCGGGTGCGGACATGCCCGATACCCGCACCTACTTTCTGCACCGGGTGTTCCGGGTCTTCCCGGGGTATGTGGTCATCTTCCTGATCTGCAACTTCGTGTTCCGTGCGGTGTACGTCGACAATCCGACGACCCAGCTGCCGGGCACCCAGCACGGCACCGGCATGATCACCGATCCCGGTAAGCTGCTGGCCAACCTGACCCTGGTGCAGACCTATATCCCGGACTACGTCCAGACCGGCATCAACCCGTCCTGGTCGCTGACCCTGGAGATCGCGTTCTACCTGTCCCTCCCGCTGCTGGGCCTGTTGATGTTCGCGTTGCGCCGGCGGTTGAACGTCGCACCGCTGAAACTGGCGTTGGTGGCCCCGGCCATCCTGCTGGTGGTGGCCTATATCGGCCGGGCCCTGACCCCGTGGGTGTACGAGCACGTCAACGTGCACAACTTCACCCCGGACGGCGGGACGTACATGCCCGACATCTGGCTGCAGAACTGGGGCCCGAACCTGGCCGCGGTGTTCAGCCGCAGCATCCTGACCAACGCCGACCTCTTCGCCTACGGCATGCTCGCGGCGATCCTGTTCGTGGCGATCGAGCAGGCCGTCATCGGGGAACGGGCGGCCAAGTGGATTCACCGGGCGGCGATCCTGGGCATTCCGGTGTTCGGTGTCTTGACGCTCAAGCTGGTCAAGGACCTGAGCCCGTTCGGCTACGGCGTTCTCGGCATCGTCTCCGCGCTGTTCATCATGATGGTCATCCTGCCGCTGGCCTGGGGCGCCCCATCCAGATTGGCGCGGTGGATCGATGCCCGGCCGTTCTATTTCGTCGGGCTGATCTCCATGTCGGTGTACCTGTGGCACTACCCGCTGCTGTTGCTGCTGGGCCGGTTCAACCTGGTGGCCGGTGACACCTGGGGCGGCATGTTGCGCAACATGGCCGTCGTCACCGTCGTCACGCTGGCGGTCGCGACCGTCACCTACTACCTCGTCGAGAAGCCCGGGCTGGATCTGGCGAAACGATTCCGTAAACGGTGAAACGCCGAAAGCTGTTGTGGGCAGCGGTGATCGCCGTTGTCGTCGTGCTGACCGCAGGACTGCTGTTGGCGGTGTCCCCGTCGGTACGGCAGTTCGTCGGATTGCAACCCGGTCCGGAGGATTCGCAGCCGATCGCGACCGCCGACCTCAGTGGCACGGGGCCCGGGACACTCGTCAGCGCCGTCACCATGCCCGCGTTCAACCGCCGCCTCACCGGCGCGCCGATTCACGCGGCCCGGGTGGTCTACCGCTCCACCGAAGGTGATACCGGCGCCCCCACGGTGGTGTCCGGTTCGGTGTTCACACCCAGCGGCCCCCCGCCGCCCGGTGGCTGGCCCGTGATCGCCTACGGGCACGGCACATTGGGCATCGACGAGCCGTGCGGGCCGTCGCTGTCACCCACCTTGTTGGGCGCTGTCAACTGGGTGACCAATCTGGTGGCCGCCGGCTATGCGGTGGCCGTGGCCGACTACCAGGGCCTGGGTAACCCCGGGGTGCATCCGTATCTCGATGCCCGCACCGCCGGGCTGAATGTGATCGACTCGGTGCGGGCGCTGAGGCGCACCTTCGACGGTGTCTCGGAGCGCTGGGCCGCGCTGGGCGGCTCCCAGGGCGGCGGCGCGGTCTGGGCCGCGGGGGAGCAGGCGGCGACCTATGCGCCGGAGATGCTGCCCGTCGGGGTGGTGGCGCTGGCGCCGGCGGCGGACGTCGCGGGCCTGGTCGATCTGGCGGTTCAGCAGAAGCTGACCCGCGAGCAGATGCCGACGCTGGCGGTGATCGTGGAATCGCTGGCACGGCTGCATCCCGACATCAACCGGGACGACTATCGCAGCGGGATCGCCGCCGAGAAGTGGGATGTGCTGGTCGCCTGCAGTGGCGACAAGGTCCACGAGCGGGAATCGGTGATCAATCGCCTGCAGCCGGCGGACATCGCACCGCATTCACCGGAGGCGGCCGACCGGTTGCGCGGTTACCTCAAGGCCTGGGCGCTGCCGCAACGGCGGCTGTCGGCGCCGATGTCGGTGGTCTACGGGGGCAAGGACGAGTACATCGCCCCGGCCTGGACCGAGGACGCGATGCGGCGGGCGTGCGACCTCGGGGGCGTGGTGACAGCGGACTTCCAGGCCGACAAGGGGCACGGTGATCTCGACTTCGCTTCCCAGGTCGACTGGCTGGGCGAGCGTTTCGCCGGCGCCCCGGTCACCGACGGGTGCGTCGCGCAGCCCTGATCCTGGGCTGCCCCCGCAGTGCTCCATCGCTGCCGGAAATGCCTGGCCGTGGAGTGCTTTTTCGGGCGTGACGTTTGCCAAAAAGTAGGCCGCCGACACCGGCCCGACTGAATCGTTCTCAAGTGATTCTCGATACGTCCGCGGTTTATGCGGCGAATTGCTTTGACGGCGGGTTTCTGGCAACTAGCATTCCCGTTGCGGTTGCAGAACTTTTTGTCTGTGGTGAGATAAGCCTCAGTCCAGCTGTTCCTGGTAGCTCCCAGTCGGCATGATTGCGGACGCACTGGCAATGTTGCACCGCCGTACTAGTGGCTAGCAAACCTCTGCAAAGATGCTCCGTCGGCCTGAAACGTGTGTAATATGAAGAATCTCGCCACGATGAGAGGGAATTAGCGGTGGCACTGGTTTCTAGTGATACAACTGCTCTCGGACAGTTTGCTGAACCCCGGGACGCGACCTCGGTGCAATCGCCGCTGGTGGCGGTTGCCGACCGTTCGCAAGGACTGGCATGGCAACGTCGCTACGTCATTGCCCTGACGGTCTCCGATGTGGTCGTCGTGGGTGCCGCTATGGCGTGTGCGCAGATGGTCCGGCTGGGGCGCCCTGTTACCCAGTTCGACCCGCTGACCATTTACTTCGGCTTGTTGTCCGTGATCTTCGGCCTGATGTGGCTGGGCATGCTGGCCGCCTACGGAACCCGCTCGCCGCGGATCGTCGGCGCCGGGACCGAGGAGTACCGACGGGTGCTGTCGGCCACCATGTCGACCATCGGCGTCGTCGCCGTCACCGTGATGATCTTCCGGCCGGAATACGCCCGCGGTTACCTGGCGGTGGCGTTCCCGCTCGGCCTCGTGCTGTTGATGATCAGCCGCAGCTTGGCTCGCCGGGTACTGAGCTGGTACCGCAAGGGCGGCCGCTGTGTGAACTCGGTGCTGGCGGTCGGCAGTCCCGCGGCCGTGCAGAGCCTCGTGCAATCCCTGGGCCGCGCGCGTGACTACGGCTATTCGGTGGTCGGGGTGTGTCTTACCGGTCATCCCGCCGGCGGCACCATCGACATCCCGGGAGTCGGGTCGCTGCCGGTCCTGGGCAATGAGCACAGCGTCGAGACGGCGCTGGCGGCCAGCGGTGCCGACACCGTCGCGCTGACCACCACCGATCACCTCGGCCCGGCCGGCGTGCGGGAACTGTCCTGGGACCTGGACCGCCTCGGCGTGGACCTGGTGGTCTCCCCGGGCATGGTCGACGTGGCAGGTCCGCGCCTGACCATGCGGCCGGTGGCCGGCTTGCCCCTGATCCACATGGAGCGGCCGCAGTACAGCGGAACCAAGAAGCTGCAGAAGCGCGTCTTCGACGTGGTGGTGTCCCTGGGCGTGCTGATGTGCGCCGCGCCGTTGATGATCCTGAGTGCGATCGCCATCAAGCTCACCAGCCGCGGCCCGATCTTCTACTGCTCGGAACGTATCGGCATCGACGGCACCCCGTTCAAGATGATCAAGTTCCGCACGATGGTGGTCGATGCCGACAAGCAGGTCGGCCGACTGAGTGCACTCAACGACTTCTCCGGTGGCGTGCTCTTCAAGATCCGCGAGGATCCGCGGGTGACACCGGTGGGCCGCATTCTTCGGCGCTACAGCATCGACGAGTTGCCGCAGTTCTTCAACGTCCTCGCCAAGGACATGAGTGTCGTCGGTCCGCGGCCGCCCCTGCGCTGCGAGGTCGACGCCTACACCGAGCAGGTGCGTCGCCGTCTGCTCGTGCTGCCCGGGATCACCGGACTGTGGCAGGTGAGTGGCCGTGCAGACCTGTCCTGGGACGACTCGGTTCGGCTGGACCTCTCTTACGTCGAGAACTGGTCGATCAGCAGCGATGTGCTCATCGCGTTCAAGACGGTCCGCACGGTCCTGGGCGGGGCCGGCGCCTACTGATCGGACGCGTCGTCCGGCTGAAATCGCACGAGAGCCGTCCCGCTCGGCTCCGGTAATGTGGCTGGAATGTGGCGCCCGTCGGTGAATGGCCCGGCGGGTTGGGCCAAGGCCATCCTCGCACTCGTCACCGCGATGGCGTTCGTCATCGGCGGCGTGCAACTGCTGCCGCTCGCGGTGCCCGCGGCGACCTGGCTCGTCAACGCCTCCTACAACGCCTTCTCATCTCTGCAAGGTCCGCCGGTGCCGGTCACGACGGCGGACTTCTCCGGTTCGGGTCCGGGTTCGTTGGTCACGGCCACCACGATGCCGTCGGTGACGCAGACCCTGGCGGGCCGCAACCTGCGGGCGGTGCGTGTCGTCTATCGGTCCACGTCGGGGGATACCGGTTCACCCACCGTGGTCTCCGGTTCGGTGTTCACACCGTTGGGTGCACCACCCGCGGGTGGGTGGCCGGTGGTGGCGGTCGGCCATGGCACGGTCGGTATCGACGGGCCCTGTGGGCCGTCCCTGTCGCCGTGGCTGGAGGGTGCACTGAGCTTCGTGGCGCCGCTGGTCGAGCGGGGTTACGCCGTCTCGGTGGCCGATTACGAAGGCCTGGGCGTCAAGGGGCTGCACCCCTATCTGGACGCCCGGACGGCGGGACTGAACATGATCGACTCCGTTCGGGCGCTGCGGCACGCGTTCCCCGGGCAGACGTCGACCACATGGGCCGCATTCGGTCATTCGCAGGGCGGCGCCGCCGCGTGGGCGGCCGATGAACAGGCCGGCGGGTACGCACCCGAACTGCAGCTCATCGGTGCGGTCGCGGCCGCACCCGCCGCAGACGTGACGAAATTCGTCGACTTGGCGGCGGCCGGCACGCTCAGCCGGGAACAGCGGCTGAGCATGACGCTGATCGTCGAGTCGCTGGCGCGGCGCCATCCCGATCTCAATCGGGACGATTTCCGCACCGGCGTGTCCGCGCAGGACTGGGCGGTGCTGACCGCGTGTCAGGGTTCGGAGCTGATGCAGAGGTCTGCGGTCGCGGACAAGCTGACCGGGTCGGAGTTCGCGCCACGTACCCCGGAAGCTGCCGCGATGTTGCGAAAGTTCTTGCAGCAGTGGGCACTTCCGCAACGTGCCCTGTCTGCCCCGATGTCGGTGTGGTACGGCGGCGCGGACGCCTACATCAATGCGGAGTGGACGCGCGCCGCGATCGCGCGAGCCTGCGCCATGGGCGGCACGGTGACCATCGAGTTCCAACCGGGCAAGGGACACTCAGACGTCGACCTGGCGGCGCAGTTGCAATGGCTGCTCGACCGTTTCGCCGGTCGACCCGTGCACAATGACTGTCGATGACTGCTGACACTCACCGGGCTCCTCTGGATGCCGCGGTACTGCGTACGAAGATCACCGCGGCCACGTCCGGGTGGCGGCGTCTCGACGTCGTCGAGACGACCGGCTCCACGAACGCCGACCTGGTCGCCCGTGCGGCCGCTGGCGAGGACATCGGCGGTGCTGTCCTCCTGGCCGAGCATCAGACGGCCGGACGAGGCCGCGGCGGCCGGGTGTGGTCGGGCGTTCCGAGGGGTTCGATCGCGATGTCGGTCGGTGTATCGACCGCGGGGGTCGACGAGCAGAACTGGGCCCTGCTGCCCCTGCTGACCGGGGTTGCCGTGGTCGAGGCGCTCGACGAGGTCGGTGTGGCCGGCTCGCTGAAGTGGCCCAACGACGTACTCGTGGACGGGGCCAAGATCGCCGGCATCCTGGCCGAGGTCGCCTCGCCGCAACGGGCGGTCGTCGTCGGGATCGGCCTGAACGTGACCGTCGGCGCGGACGAGATCGATCAGCCGGGCGCAACCTCGGTGCTCGCCGCCGGTGGCACCGTCGACCGTGATCAATTGGTGCTCAACGTACTTCGGCACCTCGGTACGCGTATCGAGGAATGGCGCGGCGGGGGCGGCGGTGTGCTGGCCGATTACCGGCGGCGCAGCAGCACGATCGGCGCGCGGGTCCGGGCGCTGCTGCCGGGGGACCGTGAGATCGTCGGCACCGCCACCGGAGTCGACGACCGCGGCCAGTTGTGCATCGAGTCGGCGGATGCAACGGTGACGGTCGCCGCCGGTGACATTGTGCATTTACGGCCCGCTCCGGGAGCTGCCGAGCAGTAAGGTCGTCTGCGTGGGTTATCCGGACAATGTGCTCGCCGGTGACGAGCGGGTGGTGCTGCACCGGCACCCGCACTGGAAGCGGTTGATCGGACCGGTTCTGGTGCTTCTGATCGTCACCGCGCTGGCCTCGTTCGGTGCGGCCGTCGTGCAGAACTCCGACTGGGACGGCACCGTCAAACGGGTCGTGCTGCTGGTGCTTGCCGCGCTGTGGTTGATCATCGTCGGGTGGCTCACGGTGTGGCCGTTCCTCAACTGGTGGACAACTCATTTCGTGATCACCGACCGGCGGGTGATGTTCCGGCACGGGCTGCTGACCCGGTCGGGGATCGATATTCCGCTGGCGCGGATCAACAGTGTGGAGTTCCGGCACGGGCTGCTGGACCGGATGCTGCGCACCGGCACGCTGATCATCGAGTCGGCGTCACAGGACCCGCTCGAGTTCCACGACATTCCGCGGGTGGAGCAGGTCCACTCGCTGCTGTATCACGAAGTCTTCGACACCCTGGGGTCCGAGGAATCGCCCAGCTGAGCCGAGCGGCGCGACCGCCGCAGCGGCGTGACCGTGCCGGTCGGGCCGGACTTCTGTGCACTGTCGCCGAGATGTCCGTGCTCGTGCTGGTCCTCGAACGCCTCGGCGATACCGCCCGCGGTCAGCGTGGATTCCAGCGTCTTCTCCGGGTTGCGGGCGTTCTCGTCGGGGAAGACCCACCGCCGGAAGGCCCAGAACCGGAAAGCCATCTGCAGCAGGTTGCCGATGACGTAGGCCGAGACGAAGTCGGCGATGTTCTCGACGGTCAGGGACACCTCGGGCACGCGCAACTGGAGCATGTAGCTCGACACCCACAGCGGTGCCATGCTCAGCAGCACGCCGACGCCACTGACCGCGAAGAACAGCAGGGCCTCGTGGTGCCGCTCCCGGCCGCCGCGGTCCTTGAAGCTCCACTCCCGGTTCAGGATGTAGGAGGCGATGACGGCGACGATGCCGGCGATGATCTTGGCGGTCACCGGCTTGGGTTCGAGCACCGTCAGCTTCAGCGTGTAGAAGATCGCCGAGTCGATGACGAACGTCGTCGCACCGACCAGTGCGAATTTGATCAGCTCGTGGTGCCGCTCGGCGAACGGCCGGATCGGGCTGGGAAGCCGCGCGATCGTGGCATCTGCAAAGGACACGAGGGTCGAGTCTACGGAAACTCGGTTGCCAACGTGAACCTGCGCAGGTCGCGGTGGGTGCAGAGCCGCCATCCGGACATGCCAACATAGGTCCCGTGCCCCGAACTCGCGATAGCTCCTCGGTACCCGTCGTCGCCATGGTCGGCGGTGGGCAGCTGGCCCGGATGACGCACCAGGCGGCGATCGCGCTCGGCCAGACCCTGCGGGTGCTCTCGGCCGGGCCCGATGAGCCCGCGGCGCAGGTCAGCCCGGATGTGGTGCTCGGCGCCCACACGGATCTGGACGCGCTGCGACGGGTGGCCGCCGGCGCCGACGCCCTGACCTTCGACCACGAGCACGTCCCGACCGCACTGCTGGACCAGTTGGTCGCCGAAGGCGTCACGGTGGCACCGCCACCGCAGGCGCTGATCCACGCGCAGGACAAGCTGGTGATGCGGCGCAAGCTGGAGGCGCTCGGTGCCCCGATCCCGCGGTACACGGCGGTGACGGACGTCGACGACGTGGATACGTTCGCCGCCCGGATCGGCGGACCGGTGGTGATCAAGACGGTCCGCGGCGGATACGACGGCCGCGGTGTGGTGCTGGCCCGTGACCTGGCCCAGGCCAGGGAGGTGGTGCAGGGATACCTGGCCGACGGCGTCGAGGTGCTGCTGGAGGAGCGGGTGGCCATGCGCCGGGAGCTCTCCGCGCTGGTCGCTCGGTCGCCGTTCGGGCAGGGTGCGGCGTGGCCGGTGGTGCAGACCGTTCAGCGTGACGGCATCTGCGTCGAGGTCATCGCGCCGGCGCCGGGACTGAGCGGGGACACCGCCGCGGCCGCCGAGGCGCTGGGCTTGCGGCTGGCCGATGAGCTCGGGGTGGTCGGCGTGCTGGCCGTCGAACTGTTCGAGACCACCGACGGCGCGATCCTGGTCAACGAGTTGGCCATGCGGCCGCACAACTCCGGGCACTGGACCATGGACGGCGCGCGCACCAGCCAGTTCGAGCAGCACCTGCGTGCCGTGCTGGACTATCCGCTCGGCGATACCGGTGCGCTGGCCCCGGTCACCGTGATGGGCAATGTTCTGGGTGCCGCGCAGACCCCGCAGATGTCGATGGACGAGCGGGTGCACCACCTGTTCGGCCGGATGCCCGACGCCAAGGTGCACATGTACGGCAAGGGGGAGCGGCCGGGCCGCAAGATCGGGCACGTGAACATCGTCGGCGGGCCGAATGGGGCAGGGGTGGGCCCGGCATCTGCCGACAATGCGGAATACGTTGCGGGACTGAGGGAACGAGCTCAGCGGGCGGCGCACTGGTTGTCGCACGCACAGTGGACGGACGGATGGGATGGGCATTCACATGACTGAAGGCAGGGCCAAGGCGGGTCCGCGGGTCGGGGTCATCATGGGCAGCGACAGCGATTGGTCGGTGATGGAGGCGGCCGTCGAGGCGCTCGCCGAGTTCGACATCCCGTTCGAGGTCGGTGTGGTCTCGGCGCATCGCACGCCGGGCCGGATGCTGGACTACGCACAGACCGCGGCGGGCCGGGGTATCGAGGTCATCATCGCGGGCGCCGGGGGTGCCGCGCACCTGCCCGGCATGGTGGCCTCGGCGACGCCGCTGCCGGTGATCGGTGTGCCGGTGCCGCTGGCGCGACTGGACGGCCTGGACTCGCTGCTGTCGATCGTGCAGATGCCGGCCGGGGTGCCGGTGGCGACGGTGTCCATCGGCGGCGCGCGCAATGCCGGCCTGCTCGCCGTGCGCATCCTGGGTGCCGGCGATGCCGCGCTGCGCGCCCGGATCGAGCAGTTCCAGGCCGACCTGGAGGCGACCGTACTGGCCAAGGATGCGGCGCTGCGCGACCGATTACTGGGCGGCTTGGAATAGCGCGGGCGTAGCACCTAAAGTTACCCACGAGTAGCAAGGAGCCTGTGATGGACAACCCGTCGTTCGATCTGTTCCAGCTGTCCGACGAGCACAATGAGCTGCGCACCGTGCTGCGCGCACTGTGCGAGAAGGAGATCGCGCCGTACGCCGCAGAGGTGGACGCCCAGGCGCGCTACACCGACGAGGCTCTGGCCGCGCTGGACGGATCGGGTTTCTCGGCGGTGTTCATCCCCGAGGAGTACGGCGGTCAGGGTGCCGACGCGGTCGCCGCGTGCATCGTCATCGAAGAGGTCGCGCGGGTGTGCGCGTCGTCGTCGCTGATCCCGATCTGCAACAAGCTGGGCACCACCGGCCTGTTGATGCGTGGCTCCGAGGAGCTCAAGCAGAAGGTGCTGCCCTCGATCGCCGCGGGTGAGGCCACCGCCTCCTACGCGTTGTCCGAGCGGGAGGCCGGCAGCGATGCCGGTGCGATGCGCACCCGCGCAGTGGCCGACGGTGACGACTGGATCCTCAACGGCACCAAATGCTGGATCTCCAACGGTGGCAAGTCCACCTGGTACACCGTCATGGCGGTGACCGACCCGGACAAGGGAGCCAACGGGATTTCGGCGTTCATCGTGCACAAGGACGACGAAGGTTTTTCGGCCGGGCACAAGGAACACAAGATGGGCATCAAGGGATCGCCCACCACCGAGCTGTACTTCGAGAACTGCCGTATTCCGGGCGACCGGATCATCGGCGAGCCCGGTACCGGCTTCAAGACCGCACTGGCCACCCTGGATCACACCCGTCCGACGATCGGCGCCCAGGCCGTGGGTATCGCCCAGGGCGCACTGGACGCGTCGATCGCGTACACCAAGGAACGCAAGCAGTTCGGTAAGTCGATCGCCGATTTCCAGAACACCCAGTTCATGCTCGCCGATATGGCGATGAAGATCGAGGCCGCCCGGCTGATGGTGTACACCGCCGCGGCGCGCGGTGAGCGCGGCGAGTCCAACCTGCAGTTCCTGGCGTCGGCGTCGAAGTGTTTCGCCTCCGATGTGGCCATGGAGGTCACGACCAACGCCGTCCAGCTGTTCGGTGGGTACGGGTACACCGTGGACTTCCCGGTGGAGCGGTTCATGCGCGATGCCAAGATCACCCAGATCTACGAGGGCACCAACCAGATCCAGCGTGTGGTGATGTCGCGCCAGCTGCTGCGCTGATCCGCCGACGGGGCGATCAGCCCCGGGTGACCTTCTCGGTCTGCCGGCGCCGGTCCAGTGCGGCCGGATCGGGGTTGGCGACCTGTACCAACGACGCCCCCGCGGCGAAGACCGCCAGCAGGTTGTCGGTCAGTTCGGTCGCGGTGGACCACGGCCGGCCGGACATCACCCGGTCCTGCGGGGTGAGGCCCTGCGCCCGGGCGCTCTCCGATGCGCCGGCGAGGACCTCGTCGACGCTACGACCATCCAGTGCCGGCCCGGGATGGCGTTCCGGCACGATCTGATCGCCGTGCACCCGCACCGCGGTGGCGTAGTCGGTCAGGCCGATCGCCAGATCCGGTACCGGCTTGCCGAACGGGTCCAGCGACAGCACGGCGATCTCACCCATCGGCGCGGCCGCATCGGCCTCGTCGAGGCGATCGGCGGTGCACAGGGCGATCTCGGCGGCACCGGTGCGCTCGAGTGCGACCTCCGCGCCGACCCACCAGATGCCGAAGTACACGGCCGCGCTCTGCCAGTGCGCCGGCAGCAGGACAGCCACCCGGCTGCCCGGCCCGGCGCCGAGTTCGTCGCGCAACAGGTTCGCGGTCTTGGCGGCCCAGTTGGCCAGCGTCACCGTCGACAGTTCGATGCGTTCGCCGGTGGCATCGTCGTAGAAGGTGATCCGGGGCCCGACGGGATCGCGTTGCATCAGCGGATCGAGCAGTGCCGCACTGACTGTCGTCATGTCAGTTGACACAGGCCGGGTCGTTGGAACCCGCGGTGAGGATCGGCGACGGCGGCGGGGGCGCGTCGGTGGAGTCCGACACGTCGCCCGAGCTTTGCGATACGACGGCGGAGTCTCCGGACAGGCCGGTGGGCCCCTCCAGGCCCGAACCCGGTCCGGTGTAATCCGAGGACAGCACGACGCGCACCGTGCCGGGGGCCAGCGTGGCGTCCTCGACGACCGGCAGGTTGCCCAGCTCTTTCGAAATCGCCTGTGCCCCCAGGTCATCGACCTTGGCGACCTGAATCTGGCTGTTGGTGACGTGCGCGCCCTCGTTGTTGCCCACCGCGCCGGCGGTGAAGCCCTTGCCGGTGAGCACCTCGGACACGGATGAGGCCAGCCCGTTGATGTCGGTGTCGTTGACGACATCGGCGGTCGTCTTCTCCCGCGAGTAGCTCAGCTCCTCGGTCTTGCCCTGGGCCTGGTCGTTGAGCAGCCCTTCCACCCAGTCGCGGACCTGTGTCGGGTCGACCCGGACCACGCTCTGGGTGCCGTCATCGCTCCACCCGTCCTCCTGCAGGATCGGGATGGTCGCGAAAGCGACGGAGCCGGCCGCCAGCTTCTGCAGCTGTTGGACGAAATCCATGATGTCCCAGCCGTCGGACAGCACCACCGAGCGCTGTACGGCGTCCTGCAGCCGGTTCAGCGTGGAGGGGCTCGACAGCGTCTTGCTGGAGATCACCTCGTGGGCCAGCGATGCCATCACCGACTGCTGGCGGGTCACCCGGTCCAGGTCGCCGCGCGGCAGGTCATGGCGCTGCCGGACGAAGCTCAAGGCCTGCGGACCGTTGAGCTTCTGCCAGCCGGCGGGGAAGTCCGCACCGGAGAGCGGCTCGTACACGGCGTCTTTGAGGCAGACGTTGACGCCGCCGAGGGCATCGGTGATGAGCGCGAAGCCGAGCAGCCCGATCTCGGCATAGTGGTCGACGGTGACGCCGGTGAGCTTGGCGACGGTCTTGATGAGTTCCTCGCGGCCCGCCTCGGTGGCTTTGGGCTCTGCGGTGGCGGGGTCCTCGCCCTGCTGCTCGACGAGTTCCTTCATCTTCTCCAGGTGCACCGAGCCGTACACACCGTTGATCTTCATCTTGCCCAGACCGGGCGCATCGACGTAGGAGTCGCGGGGAATCGAGATGGCGGTCGCCGACTTCCCGTTGTTGGGGATGCGGACCAGGATGATCGTGTCGGTGTTGGTCGACACGTCGTCACCGGCGCGCAGGGTGGCCAGTTCCTCGGGGGATAGGGGGTTGCCGTGTGCATCGGTGCGGCTGTCGAGTCCGACGAGCAGGATGTCGATCGCGCCGTCGTCGCCACCACCACCGAGGGCCGCCGAGTTCACGTGGTTGATGCCGTCTTCGAACGAGCGGATGGTGGTCCACGCGAAGCCGGTGCCTGCGACGACGGTCGAGGCGACCACGGCAGCAGCGATCTGGAGCATTCGGCGGGGCACCCCGACAGGCTACTGGGATCGGGCGTCGGTACCCGTTAGCCCGATCGGCGTGGCAGTACTTTGCCGATCTCCCAGGGAGCGGGTAACACCGGGGCTCCCGGCGCCGATAACCGGCTGAAGCTGGCAATACCCTGTCGACCCCCTGTCGACTGCGTGTCAATTTCGCCGAAACGAGGGTGCGATAACATGCGGTTCATGCTGAGAACCCTGGGACATACCGCGCGACGTGCTGTTTTGATCGCA
Organism: Mycobacterium hackensackense; assembly: GCF_025822555.1. NCBI lineage: Bacteria > Bacillati > Actinomycetota > Actinomycetes > Mycobacteriales > Mycobacteriaceae > Mycobacterium > Mycobacterium hackensackense. The sequence goes on along the minus strand of NZ_JACKUC010000029.1, from coordinate 1,017,404 downwards.
GCGCTGGTCGCGTCATTCGTGTCCGTCGGGCCGGCGGTGTCGCATGCCGGAGTCGTCGCACCGGCCGACGGTTACGGGTTCGGGCAGGGCGCAGCGCCGACCTACGAGCCGTTCGAGGACACCAATCGCGAGCTCGATGCCGTCGCGCGTACGGGTGCCTCCTGGTACCGCGTCGCCGTCGACTGGAGCACGATCGAGAAGACCAGGGGCCAGTACAACTGGGCCTACCTGGACAACGCGGTGAACACCGCCACCGCGAAGGGTCTGCGGGTGCTGGGCGTCCTGCTCTACACCCCGCCGTGGGCCCGCCCGCAGGCACTCAACTCGCTGCTCCCGTCGGTGCCGCCGGCCGACGCCTCCCAGTTCGCGGACTTCGCCGGCAAGGCGGTGCAACGCTACGCCGGCCGGATTCAGGCCTGGCAGGTCTGGAACGAGCCGAACCTGCCGCTGTTCATGGGCTTCACCCAGAACCGGGCTGCCGTCTATGCCGGGATGCTCAAGGCCGCGTACCCGGCCATCAAGGCCGCCAACCCCGGCGCCACGGTGGTGATGTCCGGTCTCAGTCGCCAGCCCGGCCCGGAGTCTCCGTCGAACTTCCTCAAGCAGCTGTACGCCGCGGGTGTCCAGGGATCGTTCGATGCCGCCGCGGCGCACCCCTATGTGACGCCGGGCGGTATCGCGGCCGACCCCGAGGGCGGGTGGTCCGAGGTCGGCTTGATGCACGATGTGATGACTGGTGCCGGTGACGGCGGCAAGAAGATCTGGTTCACCGAACTCGGCGCGCCGACCAGTGACACCGCCGAGGGTGTGAGCCAGCAGGAGCAGGCCAAGCAGATCACCGATGTGTTGGCCGCCGCGGCCGGTCTGGGTTACGTCGGGCCTGCGTTCATCTACAGCATCCGCGACAACGACAGCTCCAATCGCGGTGACCGCGAAGCGAATTTCGGTGCACTGCTGACGACGGACTGGCAGCCGAAGTTCACCGCCAGCGTCCTCGCCCGATAGTCGGGACCGAGTGCGGATCGAGCGGCAGGGGGCGGCCCCGCAGGCTTCCGGGCGCCGGGACGTCGATACCCTCGACGCCGTGACAGACGATCGGTCGAACCCCGAGCCGGGTACCCCACGGATCGGCCGACTGACCGTCGTGACGGTGACGTACTCGCCCGGAGCGCACCTGGAGCGCTTCCTGGCGACACTCCCGCACGCCACCGAACTGCCGGTCACCGTGGTGATGGCGGACAACGGTTCGACCGATGGTGCACCGGAGGCCGCGGTGGCGAACCATCCCGAGGTGCACCTGCTGCGGACCGGCGCGAACCTCGGCTACGGCAGCGCGGTCAACATGGCGGTGCAGCGCCACCTGGCCGACAGCGACGCGGAGTACTTCGTGGTGGCCAATCCGGATGTGCAGTGGGGTCCGGGCAGCATCGATGCGCTGATCGAGGCGGCCGGGCGCTGGCCCGGCGCCGGTGCGCTCGGGCCGCTGATCCGTGACCCGGACGGCACGGTGTACCCCTCGGCACGGCTGCAGCCGAGCCTGATCCGGGGCGGCATGCACGCCGTGGTGGGCTCGGTCTGGAAATCCAATCCCTGGAGCGCGGCCTACCGCCAGGAGAACCTGGCACCCAGCGAGCGGGTGGTCGGCTGGCTTTCCGGCTCCTGCCTGCTGCTCAAGCGCTCCGCGTTCGACGCCATCGCCGGGTTCGACGAGCGCTACTTCATGTACATGGAAGATGTGGACCTCGGGAATCGCCTGGCCAGGGCCGGTTGGGACAACGTCTACGTGCCGACCGCCGAGGTGCTGCACGACAAGGGTCATTCCACCGGGCGCGACCCCGCGCGCAACCTGGCCGCGCACCACCGCAGTACCTACACCTTTCTCGCCGATCGCTACCCCGATTGGTGGCAGGCGCCGCTACGTTGGACGATTAAGGCCGCGCTGACCGCCCGGTCCGGCGCGGTGGTGCGTCGCTCACGGCGCAGGCAGGCGAAAGGACCACGCTGACGTTGAATGCTCCTGTGGATCCCAAGAAGGTGGACGCCGTCGTGCTGGTCGGCGGCCAGGGCACCCGGCTGCGCCCGCTGACGCTGTCCGCGCCCAAACCGATGCTGCCCACCGCCGGCCTGCCGTTCCTCACCCACCTGCTCTCGCGTATCGCGGCAGCCGGGATCGAACATGTCGTCCTGGGTACCTCGTACAAGGCCGAGGTGTTCGAGGCCGAGTTCGGTGACGGTTCCAAACTGGGTCTGCAGATCGAGTACGTGGTCGAGACCGAGGCGCTCGGGACCGGCGGCGGTATCGCCAACGTCGCCTCCAAGCTGCGTCATGACACCGTGCTCGTGTTCAACGGCGACGTCCTCTCCGGCGCCGATCTGGGCGCGCTGTTGGCCTCGCACGAAGAGAATCAGGCCGATGTCACCCTGCACCTGGTCCGGGTCAGTGACCCTCGCGCGTTCGGCTGCGTCCCCACCGACACCGTCGGCAGGGTGACCGCGTTCCTGGAGAAGACCGAGGATCCGCCGACGGACCAGATCAACGCGGGCTGCTATGTCTTCCGGCGCGAGATCGTCGACGCGCTGCCGAAGGGCCGCCCGGTCTCGGTGGAACGCGAGGTCTTTCCGGGGCTGCTGGCCGATGGCCGCAAGGTGTGCGGCTATGTCGACAACTCGTACTGGCGCGATATGGGTACGCCCGACGATTTCGTGCGTGGCTCGTCCGACCTGGTCCGCGGTATCGCCCCGTCACCGGCGCTGACGCATGTGCGCGGTGAGTCGCTGGTGCACGACGGCGCCTCGGTGTCCCCGGGGGCCGTGCTGATCGGCGGCACCGTGGTGGGCCGGGGTGCCGAGATCGGTGCGGGTGCGCGGTTGGACGGCGCGGTGATCTTCGACGGTGTCCGGGTGGACGCCGGTGCGGTGATCGAACGCTCCATCATCGGTTTCGGTGCCAGGATCGGGCCGCGTGCGCTCATCCGTGACGGGGTGATCGGCGACGGCGCCGATATCGGTGCGCGGTGCGAACTGCTGCGCGGCGCGCGGGTGTGGCCGGGTGTGACCATTCCGGACGGCGGCATCCGGTATTCCTCGGACGTCTGAGTCCTCAGGCCGATCGACGGGCCGCCGCGGCGCCGAGTGCGTGCAGTGCCGGGTCGCCCTCGGGCAGCGCGGCCAGCGGCCACCACCGCAGATCGAGTGACTCGTCGCTGCACGTTATTTCGGCGCCGGCCGGGGCGTGTGCCACGAATTGCAGATCGAGGTGGCGGGTCGGCACACCGAGCGAGCAGGTCAACGGGTGGACGTGGATCGCGGCCAGTTCCGGATCCAGCCGCAGGCCGGTGATACCGGACTCCTCGGTGGCCTCGCGAAGCGCCGCGGCGGTGATGTCGGAATCCTCGTCCTCGCAGTGCCCGCCGAGTTGCAGCCAGCGCCCGATCCTCGGGTGCAGGGTCAGCAGTGCCTGCGTGCCGGTGTGGTCGAGGACCAACGCCGATGCGGTGATGTGGCCGGGTGCGCAGGCGCGACGGCAGGCATCGGGCCGGGCCAGCACGAAGGCCAGCACCGCGTGCCGCAGCGCATCCTGCTCGGGATTCGGTGCCGCCCAGCGCGTCAGCGCCTCCAGTACCGAGGAATGCAAGGTCATCGACGTACCAGCAGGCCGTCGGTGCTGGCCGGCTCCCGCGGTGTCAGCGGTTCGGGCGGGAACCCGATTGCGATGGCGCCCAACGGTTCCCAGTCGCCGGGTAGGTCCAGCTGGCGGCGCACGATATCGGCGGCGAAGATGGTCGACCCGATCCAGCAGCTGCCGACCGCCCGCGCGGCCAGGGCCACCAGCAGGCCCTGCACCGCCGCGCCGGCGGCGACGGTGAACATGGTGTGTTCGGCAGCCGTGCGCGCCGGGTCCGGATAGTGGTGCGCCCCGTCGGGAACCATGAACGGGATGACGATCTCGGGGGCGTCGTAGAGGATCCGGCCGCGGTTCACGCGACGGGCCACCTCCTCGGCGGTGCGGCCGTCGCCGCTCAGGTCGGCTTCCCACCGGCGCTTCATCGCGTCCAGCAGTTCGGCACGCGTGGCGGGGTCGCGCAACCAGACGAACCGAACGGGGCGGGTGTGGTGCGGGGCGGGGGCGGTCAGTGCCTCGGCCACCGCGGCTTCGATGAGTGCCGGATCGACCGGGTCGGGCCGGAATTCGCGGACGGATCGGCGCAGCAGTTGCGCCTGGGTGCGGCCCAGGTCGATCGCCTCGGCGGTGCCGAGCCAGAACAGATCGTCCTCGCCGCTGCGCACCAGGGTGCGGCCCCCGGTGCCGTTGTCGTGCAGTGTCAGTCCGCGGACCACGGCGACGGGTATCCCGGTGAGCTTGCCTTTGACCAGGTCCGCGGCCGCGGCGAGTTCGTCGGCGACCGCGATCTCGGTGACGATCAGTTCATTGCCGAAGCTGTCGTGTGAACCGCCGTAGCCGTGCAGCACGGTCAGTCCGGCGGCACCGATCGCCACATCGGTCTGACCGTTGCGCCAGGCCCGGCCCATGGTGTCGGTGACCACCACGCCGACCCGGACCCCGAGGCGCTGCGCCAGTCCGTCGCGTACGGCGGCCGCGCTGCGGTCCGGATCGACCGGCAGGAGCGCGAGTTCGGCGCCGTCGACATTGGAACCGTCCACCCCGGCGGCGGCCTGGATGAGCCCGAAGGCGTTCTCGGTGATCAGGGTTCGGCCCTTGCGGGCCAGCACGCGGACGGCTTCGTCGTCGATGAGCTTGCGCCGCAAGGCATCCCGTTGCTCGGGATCGGTGGGTGCGGCGACGATGCGGCCTTCGGCCTTGGACAGCACCTTGCTGGTGACCACGACGACGTCGTCATCGCGCAACCAGTCGGCGGCCGCGGCGATGGCCGCGGCTACGTCATCACCCGGTCGGAACTCGCCGAGGCCGAGGACCGGGATGATCTCGATGGCTCTCGAGGTGCCGTGGTCGGTGCTCGTCACGTCACTCATAGGCTCAGGCCCGCCAACCGGATTCCCGCGCGCACCATCTCGGCGGTGGCGGCCGGATCGGTCATCAACAGCGGTGCCTGCTGCACCTTCACGCCGTCGATCGAGGCGGTGTCGCCCTCATCGATCAGCCAGCCGTCCAGGATGCCGGTCCCGCTGCGGGCGCCGAAGTGGTTTCCGACTGCTTGGGAGGTGGATTCGACACCGATCACGCGCAGACATTCGTCGGCCATGCCGCGCAACGGCTTTCCGGCGACGATGGGGGAGTAGCCGACCACCGGTGCGGCGGTGGAGCGCAGCGCCCCGCGGATGCCGGGAACGGCGAGGATGGTCCCGATGCTCACCACCGGATTGGACGGGGCGAGCAGCACGATATCGGCACCGGCGATGGCGTCGAGCACTCCGGGTGCGGCCGTTGCCTTCTCGGAGCCGACGAACGCGAAGCTGTGAGTGGGTATCTGGGCCCGGTAGCGCACCCACCATTCCTGGAAGTGGATGGCACGACGTTCCCCGTCGGGATCGGTGACCACCACGTGCGTCTCGCTGCGGTCATCGCTGACGGGCAGCAGCCGGGCGCCGGGCGACCACCGATCGCACAGTGCCTCGGTCACCTGGGACAGCGGGTACCCGGCACGCAGCATCTGGCTGCGCACCAGATGGGTGGCCAGATCCCGGTCGCCGAGGCCGAACCAGTCGGGCTGTACCCCGTAGGCGGCGAGTTCCTCCTTGGCGTGCCAGGTTTCGTTGCGATGACCCCAGCCGCGCTCCGGGTCGATGCCGCCGCCGAGGGTGTACATGCAGGTGTCGAGGTCCGGACAGATGCGCACGCCGAACATCCAGGCGTCATCGCCCACGTTGACGACGGCCGTCAGCTCGTGTTCGGCGGGGCCGTCGGATGACGGGGGATCCTGGCTCGTTTGGTTGGCAAACTGGCCCAGCCCCAGCAGGTGCTGCACTCCGAGCAGGAACCGGGCGCCACCCACGCCGCCGACCAAAACGGTGACCTTCACGCCTTCAGACCCTAGGCCAGCGGGCCTGTGTGGCGGACATCGCGCCGGGGTGTGGCGGACATCGCGCCGGGGTGTGGCGAACACGCCGGTGCAGTGACACGCCGGATCTATGTCACGAGATGGTATGAAAACAGGCCCTACCGCTTGACCCTGGCAGCTAACAAGTGTCTAATCACATCAGTGTCATTTCGCGGTTGCACCCCGGTTCCGGTGTCGCAGACCAAGATTCGATCACTTGTTCGAATGTGTTCGAGAGTGAGCGTATCTGGGATGGCCTTACACCACAATAGTGTTGGCGGGACAGGAGCTCCGTAGAGCTCCAATATGGGGACTATTAATCAGGTGAGGAGGCGGAACATGTCTTTTGAGCAGGTCGATTTCGACCGCGTGCTCCGGTTCGACAACCGGCTGCTCGGTTCAGTGGACAACGAACCGCACACCACTACCGACCCGGTGCCATTCGAGGTGCCCGGGCGCCCGCAGTTGAGTTTGGTGCCGGAACGGATGGATTTCGATGCGGCCGCGACCGATGAGGAAGACGATCAGTGGCAGGAGCGTGCCTTGTGCGCGCAAACCGACCCTGAGGCCTTCTTCCCGGAGAAGGGCGGCTCCACTCGGGAGGCCAAGCGCATCTGCTTGGGCTGTGAGGTGCGCGACCGTTGCCTGGAGTACGCACTGGCCAACGATGAGCGGTTCGGTATCTGGGGTGGCTTGTCAGAACGAGAACGGCGCCGCCTCAAGCGCGGCATCATCTGACAGGTCCGGCGGGCGCGAGCGTAGCGACCCGGGTATCAGAACGGCTCGGCCTCACGGCTGAGCCGTTCTGCGTTGCGGGCTAGTCGTCGTCGATCGAGGGATCGATGACCGACGGTTCGACACCCAGATAGGTGGCCACCTGGGCCACCAGTACTTCATGAAGAAGATCCGACAGCTCGTCCCTGTCTTTGGCACGGCGTTCTATTGGCTTGCGGAACAACACAATTCGTGCGCGGGTGGAGTTGCCGCGCACATCCACGCCGGCGGGGATCAGGCGCGCCAGGGCGATGGGACCGTCGGCGACCACCTCCGGGGGCCACTGCACACTCTCGGGATCCTTGGGTGCGATGCGGGGAATCTCGTCGACCGCCACATCGAGGGTGGCCACCCGGTCATGCCAGCGGCGTTCGATCGGTTCGTAGGCTTCCAGCACGGCCATGTCGAATCGCTCTGCCCGACTGCGCCAGCCCGGCACGGTAGGCGGGAGCAACGGCCCGCGCATTTCGCGGCCGCGGCGTGATCCGCGAGGGTTGCGCTGAGCCACGTGACAGATGGTAACGGTTGGAGATCGGCCCTCGTCGCACTGCGCGTGTCCGTATGCCCGCGACGTTTCCGCACGATAATCTTCGCAACGTGAATGTTCCCCGTCGCTGCTGCAGGCCCGGGTGCCCGCACTACGCCGTGGCGACGCTGACCTTCGTCTATTCGGACTCGACAGCTGTCGTCGGACCCCTGGCGACCGTGTCGGAGCCGCACTCGTGGGATCTGTGCGTCGTGCACGCCGGACGTATCACCGCACCACGCGGCTGGGAACTGGTCCGGCACGCCGGACCGTTGCCCTCGCATCCCGACGAGGACGATCTGGTGGCGCTGGCCGACGCGGTGCGTGAACGCAACGACGGTCTGCCCTCGTTGGTGAACGGCGTGACCGCCGGTTTCTCGGACCCGTCGACGGGACTTCCGGGGGGTGCGCTGATCGCCCCGCCGGTGCGCCGACCGGAATCCAACGGCCGCCGGCGCGGGCATTTGCGGGTGCTACCCGACCCGCCCGACACCGGTACGGAATAGAACATTCAGCTGGGTGGCGGGACCTCCGGCGGCGGAATTCGTGAGCCACTAGGCTGGCTGCCGAGTCATCTTTTCCCACGTCCGGTCGATCCAGAGAGCGAGGACAGCCATGCCTCGGCCCGCCGCCGCAGTCAACGCTGTGATCAAGGCCTATGACGTTCGCGGGCTGGTGGGTGAGCAGATCGACGAGGCGTTCGTCCGCGATGTCGGCGGTGCCTTCGCACGGTTGGTGCGCGACGAGGCCGGACCCGGCGGGCTGAAGCGCCCCGTCACCCAGGTGGTGATCGGCCACGATATGCGCAGTAGCTCACCGTCGCTGGCCGATGCGTTCGCCGAAGGTGTCACGGCGCAGGGTTTGGACGTGGTCCGGATCGGGCTGGCCTCGACCGATCAGCTGTACTTCGCGTCCGGACTGCTGGACTGCCCCGGCGCCATGTTCACCGCCAGCCACAACCCGGCCGCCTACAACGGCATCAAGCTGTGCCGGGCCGGCGCCAAGCCGGTCGGGAAGGACACCGGGCTGGCCACCATCAGCGCCGAGGTCATCGACGGCGTACCCGGATACGACGGGCAGCCGGGCACGGTGACCGACCGCGACGTCCTCGCCGATTACGGCGCGTTCCTGCGGTCGTTGGTCGACCTGTCCGAACTTCGCCCGCTGCGTGTCGCGGTCGACGCGGGTAACGGCATGGGTGGCCACACCACACCGGCGGTTCTCGGCGCGATCCCCGGCGTGACGGTGCTGCCGCTGTTCTTCGAACTCGACGGCACCTTCCCGAACCATGAAGCCAACCCGCTGGACCCGGCCAACCTGGTCGATCTGCAGGCACATGTCCTCGCCACCGGGGCCGATATCGGACTGGCTTTCGACGGTGACGCGGACCGGTGTTTCGTGGTCGACGAACGAGGCGCCGCCGTGTCGCCGTCGGCGGTGACCGCGCTGGTCGCCGGTCGCGAGCTCGGCCGTGAGATCGGTGCGACGGTCATCTACAACCTCATCACCTCGCGCGCGGTCCCCGAGCTGATCGTCGAACGCGGCGGCACCGCGGTGCGCTCCCGCGTCGGGCACTCGTATATCAAGGCGCTGATGGCCGACACCGGCGCCATTTTCGGCGGCGAGCACTCGGCGCACTATTACTTCCGGGACTTCTGGGGTGCCGACTCCGGGATGCTGGCGGCCCTGCATGTGCTCGCCGCGCTGGGGGAGCAGCAGCGCCCGCTGTCGGAGCTGATGGCCGACTATCAGCGCTACGAGGCATCCGGGGAGATCAACTTCACCGTCAGCGATGCCCCCGCCGTCGTCGAGTCGGTGCTCACCGCCTTCGGCAGCCGCATCAATTCGATCGACCATCTCGACGGGGTCACCGTCGACATCGGTGACGGCCGTTGGTTCAACCTGCGCACCTCCAACACCGAGCCGCTGCTGCGGCTCAATGTCGAGGCTCGCACGGCCGAGGAAGTCGACGAGGTCGTCGAGGAAGTGGCCGCGTTGATCGCCGCTGCGGTGCACGGCGGCGGCGCGCCACCGGAAAGCGAGTCGGTGCCGTGACCTCGCGGGCCGCCACGATAGATCTCGACGACACCGAGGGATTGATCGGTGCCGACCGCGAGGGTCTGTTGCGTGCGGCATCGATGGCGGGGGCGCAGGTGCGCGCGACGGCATCGGCCGTCGACGAGGGCGCGCTCGACAGGTTGGGTACCGAGCGTCCACGCTCACTGATCTGGGTTGCCGGCCGTGGCGCCGCCGAGCCGGCGGGCGCCCTGCTGGCGGCACTTACAGCCGGGACGGCCGCCGAACCGATCGTGATCGCTCCCGCGGTGCCGCCCTGGATCGGACCGCTGGACGTCCTCGTCGTCGCGGGTGACGATCCGGGTGATCCGGTGCTGGCCACCGCGGTGTCGACCGGTGTCCGACGGGGTGCGCGGGTGGTGCTGGCCGCACCCTACGAAGGGCCACTCGGCGAGGCGGCGGGGGGCCGGGCAGTCGTGCTCGAGCCGCGGTTGTGGGTGCCCCCGGAGTTCGGCCTGTGCCGTTATCTGGCCGTGGGCCTGGCGACCCTGCACCACATCGACCCTGCGGTGCAGGTCGACCTCACGGCTCTGGCCGACGAGCTCGACGCCGAGGCGTTGCGCAACAGCGCAGGCCGCGAGGTCTTCACCAATGCCGCCAAAACGCTGGCCGACCGTCTGGCCGACCGCAATACGGTGCTCACGGGCGACAATCCCGCCACGCTGGTGCTGGCCCGCCATGTCAGCGCCGTCCTGCTGCGGGTGGGGCACCGGGTGATCGCCGCGGCCGGATTGTCCGACGCCCTGGCCGCACTGCATTCGGGTGCCGGCGTCGCCACCGCCCCCGACGACATGGCGGCACTCTTCCACGACGAGGAACTGGACGGACCGCTGCCAGACCGCTGGCGGGTGCTGGTGTTGACGCTGGCCGCCGAGCGGGCCGCGGTGACGGCCCGCGTCGGCGGTCACCACCCCGACCTCGCCCTGGTGGGTGCGCAGGACGTACCCGATGCTCTCGCGGCGCCCGTCGACCCCGGCCGGCCCGAGCAGCAGTTGGCGACATTGGCGGTGCGACTGGAGATGGCTGCTGTTTATCTTCGACTCACACGGGGCTGAGAAGGCCGCAGGTACGAATACGGAAGGGCCGAGGACCAAGTGCAGTTGTTACGCGGAGCGATACGGACCTACGCGTGGGGGTCGCGGACGGCGATCGCCGAGTTCACGGGTCGTCCGGCGCCCACCGCGCATCCAGAGGCAGAGTTGTGGCTCGGCGCGCACCCGGCTGATCCGGCGTGGGTGGAATACCCCGAGGGCCAACGATCTCTGCTGGAGGTGATCGCCGCCGACCCCGAGCGTCAGCTCGGCTCGGTGGTGCGCGCCCGGTTCGGAGACGCCTTGCCCTTCCTGGTCAAAGTGCTCGCGGCCGACGAGCCGTTGTCACTCCAGGCCCATCCGAGCACGAAGCAGGCGATCGAGGGTTTCGAGCGTGAGGACCGGCAGGGTGTCCCGCTGTCGTCGGCAGTGCGCAACTACCGGGATCGCAGCCACAAGCCGGAATTGATCGTCGCGCTCGAACCGTTCGAGGCCTTGGCCGGATTCCGTCCGGTCGCACGCACAATGGAACTCATGCGGGCGCTGGCGGTCCCTGACCTCGAACCGTACATCGAGCTGCTGAAGGACCAGTCGGACGCCGACGGCCTGCGGGCGCTGTTCACCACGTGGATCACCGCGCCGCAACCCGACCTCGATGTCCTGGTTCCTGCCGTCATCGACGGTGCCATCAATTATGTACGTTCTGGTGCAACGGAATTCGCGCCGGTGGCCAAGGCCCTGCTCGAACTCGGCGAGCGGTACCCCGGTGATGCCGGTGTGCTGGCCTCGATGCTGCTCAATCGGGTGCACCTGGAGCCGGGCCAGGCGATCTACCTCGCGGCCGGCAATCTGCACGCCTACCTGCGCGGGGTGGGTGTGGAGGTGATGGCCAACTCCGACAACGTGTTACGTGGTGGCCTCACGCCCAAGCACGTCGACGTACCGGAGCTGTTGCGGGTGCTGGACTTCGAGCCGGTGACCGAGGAGCGTCTGCTGCCGCCGGTCCAGCAGGACGGGTTCGAGCGTGACTACGTCACACCCGCCGAGGAGTTCGCGGTGTCGGTGCTGTCATTCGACGGCGAGGACCTCAGTCGGGAGGTCGAGGTGACATCCCACCATGACGGGCCGCAGATCCTGTTGTGTTCGCGAGGTGCCGCCATCGTGAGCACCGGATCGGATTCGGTGAAACTCGAACAGGGCAGTGCTGCGTGGGTTTCGGCCGACGACGGTCCGATCCGAGTGGTGGCCGAGGTGCCCACGGCACTGTTCCGTTCGACGGTGGGAATCCCCCGGTGAGGACGGCAATGGCGACGACAATGGCGTCCACAATGGCATTGACCGCCGCGGCGGTACGACCGGTAGAATCCCCGCTGTGATTCCCACGGAGCCCGCGAGCGGCGGACTGGCGCGACAGCTGAGGCGTTTCACCCCCACGAAATTCACGGCGTTGCTGCGGTGGATCAATCTGCGGTTGCGCGTCAAGGATATGCAGGCCCCGCCGTTCTGGATCGGGCGCGGCTTTCACCTCCATGTCCAGCCGGGCGCCAAGATCCGGGGTTGCAAATCGCTGTTCATCGATCGCCACAACGACTGGCGTATCGAAGGCGAACTCATCGTCGGTGACAATGTGCGGTTCGCCCCCAAGGTCACGCTGTCGGTGCACGACAAGATCGTCATCGGTGCGAATTCACAGTTCGCCGAATGCGTGTCCGTCCACGACAACACCCACGTGGGCGCCGACAACGATGTCCCGTTCCATTTCCGCCCACGCGACGCGGCACCGATCATCGTCGGTGAGAACGTCTGGGTGGGCGCCAAGGCCACCATCCTGATGGGCGTGACCATCGGTGACAACGTGGTCATCGGCGCAAATGCGGTCGTCACCCGTGACATCCCGCCGGGGGTCATCGTCGGCGGCGTGCCCGCCAAGATCATCGGCCAGACGGTCAAGACGACCGACGCCGCCGCCGAGTAGCGGCGGCCTGTTCACACCCGGCTTGTTCACGCCCGGCCACCCAGGCCCACGGGTGCCGTCGGCCTGACTTGTCGGCGTGCCTCGACGCCTGCCTGATCGGGTAGTTCCTCGGGTCCGGTCGGCGGGTACTGCGCGTAACCCATTGTGACGCGGGCCACGCGGGTCCACGGTAGGTGCACGGACGCAAAAGTCCGTCGCCAACCGCGAGGAGTTGAATCCAATGGCCATTGAGCTGAACCAGATTTGGGATTTCCCCATCAAGGAGTTCCATCCGTTCCCGCGCGCGCTGCTCGGTGTCGGCGCCCACGACATCATCGGGGTGGAGGCCCGCAACCTCGGCTTCAAGCGCACCCTGCTGATGACCACCGGCCTGCGTGGCTCGGGCATCATCGAGGAACTCACCGGCAAGATCGAGTACCAGGGCGTCGAGGTCGTGCTCTACGACAAGGTGGAGTCCAATCCCAAGGACTACAACGTCATGGAGGCCGCCGCCCTCTACCAGCAGGAGAAGTGCGACAGCATCATCTCCATCGGCGGCGGCTCCAGCCACGACGCCGCCAAGGGCGCCCGCGTGGTGATCGCCCACGACGGCCGCAACATCAACGAGTTCGAGGGCTTCGCCAAGTCCACCAACAAGCAGAACCCGCCGCATATCGCGGTATCCACGACAGCCGGGACCGGTTCGGAGACCTCGTGGGCCTACGTCATCACCGACACCTCCGATATGGAGCACCCGCACAAGTGGGTCGGCTTCGACGAGGCGACCATCGTGACCCTGGCCATCGACGATCCGCTGCTGTACTACACCTGCCCCCAGCACTTCACCGCCTACTGCGGCTTCGACGTGCTGGCGCACGGCAGCGAGCCGTACGTGTCGCGGCTGGATTTCGCGCCGTCGCTCGGAAATGCCCTGTACTCAGTGGAACTCGTGGCCAAGCATCTGCGTGAGGCGGTGTTCGAACCGCGCAACCTGAAGGCCCGCGAAGGCATGATGAACGCGCAGTACATCGCCGGGCAGGCGTTCAACTCCGGCGGACTGGGCATCGTGCACTCGATCAGTCACGCGGTCTCGGCGTTCTTCGACAGCCATCACGGGCTCAACAACGCCATCGCGCTGCCGCGGGTGTGGGAGTACAACCTGCCCTCGCGTTACGAGCGCTACGCGCAGTTGGCCACCGCCATGGGCGTGGACACCCGCAACATGACCACCGTGCAGGCGGCCGACGCCGCGGTTGAGGCGGCCATCCGGCTGTCCCAGGATGTCGGCATCCCGGACAACTTCTCCCAGGTGCGCACGGACTCCTACGCGAAGAACCGGATGAACACGGGCAAGTACGCCGGCAAGGGCGAGCGCATCTTGGGCGACGACAAGACCGTGCTGGCCATCTCCGAGCACATCCAGGGCGACTGGTGCACGCCCGGCAACCCGCGCGAGGTCACCGTGGAATCGATGGTCCCGGTCGTCGGGCACGCGATCAACGAGTCCTACTAGGCAGCGATTTGTGCACGTTCAGCGGCGCAGTTCGCCGCTGAACGTGCACAAATCGCCAGACCAGGAGATTGAGATGACCGCTGTGCCGGTCCACAACCTTGATGAGCTCGTCACCTATTCCAGTGCAGGCGATCTGGCGGAAGCGTTGCGCGAGCAGGACTATATCGCCGATGACGATCTGGCCACCGTGGTGCATTTGGCGACGGCGCTGGATCGCCCGCTGCTGTTGGAGGGACCGGCCGGGGTCGGCAAGACCGAACTGGCCAAGGCGCTCGCCGCCGCGAGCGGCCGTCGGCTGATCCGACTGCAGTGCTACGAGGGCCTCGACGACAACCGGGTGCTCTATGAGTGGGACTACGCCAAGCAACTGCTGCACGTGCAGATGCTGCGCGACCGGATCACCGCCTCCACCAAGGACATCGGCGATGTCGAGGAGGCCTCCCGGTATCTGTCCGAGCGTGACTTCGGACTGTACTCGGAGGCGTTCCTGTCGGTGCGGCCACTGCTGGAGTCGGTGCTCTCCGAGCAACCGGTGGTGCTGCTGATCGACGAGGTCGACCGCACCGAGGAGGCGATGGAGGCGTTACTGCTGGAGGTGCTTGCCGAGCGCCAAGTGACCATCCCCGAGATCGGCACGTTCGTCGCACGTTCGGTGCCGTGGGTGGTGCTGACGTCCAATGACACCAGGGAGTTGTCCGCTGCGCTGAAACGTCGGTGCCTGCACTACCACCTCGATTTCCCCACCCCGCAACGGGAACGGGCGATCGTCGGGGTGCGCGCCCCGCAGGTGGAACCGGCGGTTGTCGCCGGAGTCGTGGAGCTGGCCCGGACCCTGCGTGAGCTTCCGTTGCGCAAGAGTCCGTCCATCTCCGAGGTGATCGACGTGGCCCGGGCGGCCGCGATCCTCGGCACCCACGACGATGCGCTCCTGTTGTCGGCGCTGGTGAAGTTCACCAGCGATCGCGATATCGCGTTGCGGCACTTGGCCTCCGCGCCCGAGGTGCCGACCGACACCGCCACGCCGGAGCGGGTCACGGTGGCATCGCGGCCCGCCAACACCACGACCGCGACGTTCCGCGGGCGGGGTGGTGGGAACGGGCACGGGCGGGGTGGCGGGAACGAGCACAGCCGGGGTGGCGGGCACAGCCGGGCTGGTAAGAGCGGCAAGCGATGACACCGGCGCAGCTGCTCGACGCTGTCGCAGCGGCGTTCGGGCAGCTGCTGCGCAGATCCGGGGTGGCCACCTCCCCTGCCGAGGTGATCGAGGTACGTCGGGTTCTCGGCCTGCTCGGTGCCTCCGACCACGCGGCGCTGCGGGCCGCGCTGCGGGCCACCTGCGCGAAATACGGTCGTGAACAACGAGGTTTCGATCGTGCCTTCGACGCGATGTTCGGTGCCTCGGCGCCGGCGCAGCCGCAGCACGAGGCAGGCCCGAGCCGTGCTCACACCGGCTCGGGCCTGCCCGACCACCTCGATATCTACGACGACGCGGAGGTGGGCCGGTACGCCGAGTACAACGAGCGGGCCGCGGAGGTGGGCGATCACTTCGACACCCCGGAGGCCGACAAGGGTTTCAACCCACACAAAGACGATGACGACTACAGCGTGACGGGGGCCGACAACGAGCTGACGGTATCCGCCGAGGCCGATGAGGGTCGTCGCGGCGTCCGCTACACGGTGGAGGTGGACCGGGCCGCCTCGTGCGCGGCCGGTGATCTCGCCGATTCCGTGGGACCGGTGGTGGCCGGTTCGTTGAGCTTCGACGATCCCGACTCCATCCTGGCCTGGCTGGACACCTACGACCCCGGCCGGACGTATGGCGGGG
This sequence comes from Mycobacterium hackensackense, assembly GCF_025822555.1. Classification (NCBI taxonomy): domain Bacteria; kingdom Bacillati; phylum Actinomycetota; class Actinomycetes; order Mycobacteriales; family Mycobacteriaceae; genus Mycobacterium; species Mycobacterium hackensackense. Next base: position 1,001,688 of record NZ_JACKUC010000029.1, on the reverse strand, counting down.
ACGCCGGAGACCCGCTGACGGCCGAACAATTGCACCAGCTGACGCAGGCGGTCGAGGGGTTCGTCGCGGCGCTGGCCGAACGCGCCGGGCTCAGCGCCGAGCCCGACGGTTCGGGTGCACCGACGGATACCGGTCTGGCCGCCGACATCGATCTGGCCTGCCATGAGGTGCTGCGCCGGATGCGCGGGGCGCGCCGGCCCAGGCCCCGGGAGCACGGCCGGGGCCGGCTGGACATGCGTCGCACCAGCCGCGCCGGCCTGCGCACCGACGGTGTCCCGTTCCACCTGGTGATGCGTACGCCGTTGCCGGACCGGATTCGGCTGCTGGTGATCGCCGACGTCTCGCTGTCGGTGCGGCCGGTCACCGCCTTCACCCTGCGGCTGGCTCAGGCCATGCACCGGCGTGCCCACCGCTGTCGGGTGATGGCCTTCGTGGACCGCCCCGTCGACGTCACCGAGGTCCTGCTGCGCGCCGGAGGTGACGACGCGCTGGCCGCCGTGCTGGCCGAGGCGCAACTGGATCTGCAGGCCAGCAGCGACTACGGACAGGTGTTCGGCGAGATGCTGGGTGGTCAGGCCGATGCCCTGGATTCGCGCACCGCGGTGTTGATCGTCGGCGACGGCCGCAGCGGCGGTTTGCCGCCCGGCGTCGACCGGCTCCGGGCGCTGCGCCGGCGCGTGCACCGGCTGGCCTGGGTGACCCCGGAACCGCAGCGCTATTGGGCGCAGGCCACCTGCGCCATGCCCGACTACGCGCAGATATGCGACAAAGTCGTCGTCGCCAGTGACGCCGAAGGTCTCGCCGCACGGGCGGCCGAATTGGCGAACGCCCTGTCCTGACCCGGTTTGCCCCCGCATGACCTGCCCGATCGGGTAGGTCGGCGCCTGCCCACCTGCACATTGGTTCCACCCGTATGCCGACGTAGGGTAGGGAGTGTTACGTGGATCACACAGCAGGGAGCGCGCGAGGTGATAGCGCAGTTCGCACAGCCCGAAGCGACGGGAGCGTCGGGAGTATCGCTGTCGGTACCGACCACCCGGGGTGATGGGCTGCCCAGCCGGCTGCTGAAATTCCACGCCCCGGAGATCGTGTTCGGCCTCGACTCGATGGCCGAAGCGGCGCACGCCGCGTTGCGTCTCGGCGGACTGCGGCCCCTGCTGGTCACCGATCCCGGGCTCATCGAAGCCGGCTGGGTCGACGAACTCGTCGGCCATCTCCGGGACCAAGGGGTGCAGGCCCAGGGATGGAGTGCGCTGACGCCAAACCCCAAGGACCACGAGATCACCGCGGGCCACGAGTTCTACCGCTCGCGCGGCTGCGATGTGCTGATCGCCCTGGGCGGCGGTTCGGTGATCGACGCGGCGAAGGGCATCGCCATCCTGGCCGCCAATGGCGGAGACATCCTGGACTACGCCGGTGTGGACAAGGCGACCATGCCCATTCCACCGCTGGTGGTGCTCCCGTCGACCTCGGGTACGGGTGCCGACGTCTCCCAGTTCTGCATCGTCACCGACACCACGCGCAACACCAAGATCACCATCCTGGGCCGGGCGCTGGTGCCCGATATCACCGTCATCGACCCGAGACTGCTGACCACGATGCCCGAATGGCTCAACGCGGCAACGGGATTGGATGCCCTCACGCACGGAATCGAGGCGTTCGTCTCACTCGGCCACAACCAGCTCACCGACCACCATGCGCTGCGCTCGGTGGTCATGGTGACCGAGAATCTGGTGACCACCATCGAACGGCCGCAGGACATGCCGGCCCGGGTGTTGATGGCGCAGGCCGCGTTGGAGGCCGGGCTGGCCTTCACCAATGCCATCCTGGGCGCCGCGCATGCGATGAGCCATCAAGTGGGCGGGCTGCTCGACCTGCCGCACGGGGTGATCAACGGGGTGTTGCTGCCGCATGTGGTGCGCTTCAACGCCGAGGCGGATCCCGCGCCGTTCGCCACCATCGCCGCCTGCCTGGGGATCGCCGACAAGCGTGCCCCCGATCTGGAATCCGCGCTGGCCCTGGCCGATCGGCTGCAGGACCTGGCCCGGCAGGTGGGCGTCCCGCGCGGGCTGGCCGAACTGGGCGTGCGTGAGGACGATGTGCCGGTCCTGGCCCGCAATGCGATGGCCGACGCCTGCCTGACCACCAACCCGAGAGCCGCTGACGAGGCCCAGTTGCGGGCCCTGTTCCGGGCCGCGCTGTGAGGACGGCATTGTGAGATCCGCACAGTGACCGCCACCTCTCATCACGGGCCGCTGCGGCGGCCGGCGCCGGATCTGGAGCGGCTCACCGGGGTACGGTCCGGCAAGGGCACGTTCTACCCCGAGTTCCGGGTCGCGGCCCTGCGCACCGAACGCGTCATCGCCGCTCTCGATGCGATCTCGCGCGCACTCGTACAAACCGTCAACGGCCCGGAGAAACTCGTCCGTGCGGTGGCCGAAGCGGCACGCAGCCATCTCGGGGCGCAGTGGGTGCTCATCGCGCTCGCCGACGGCGCCCTGCCGGAGGCCCGCCCGCGGCATCTCATCCTGGACGCCGACGGTGAGGCCTACTCCTTCGAAGGGCTCTCCGGGGCAAAGAATCCGGAGCCGCACCTGCCCGACGCGGTGCTCAACCGGCTCAACGACATCCTGCGCGGACAGTTGGCGCAGTTCCGGTTACCGGTCATCGAACCGCACCACGCGCATGTGCCGATCGAACTGGACGGCGGCGTGATCGGTGCGTTCGCCGCCTGGACGCCGACCGATCGGACGCTGGACGGCACGGATGAGACCGTCATGCGCATCCTGTCGAGCCAGACCGCCGTGGCCCTGCACAACTGCGAGTTGTTCCAGCGCGCGCAGACGCTGCTCGCGGAGTCCGAGGCGCGCAACGCCGAGTTGCTGGCCACACAGCGTGAACTCGGTGCGGCCCAACAACATCAGGTGCTCGACTCGGAGCGCCACCGGATAGCCCGAGAGCTGCACGACAGTGTGGCCCAGACGGTGCTGTCGGCCGGTATGCAGATCGAGGTGTGCCGCAGCGAGATCCAGGCCGGTAACGGATCGCCCGAACTCATCGAGCGGCTGCACACGGCCAAGACGTTGACCCGCTCGGCCACCGAGCAGCTGCGGTCGGCCATCTACACGCTCAACCAGCCGGGTGATGCCGGCCGGTCCACCCTGCCCGATCTGATGGAGCAACTGGCCACCGTGCACATGCCCGAAGACCTGCACGTCACCTTGAAAGTAGAAGGGGCAGTGGTCGAATTGCCCGGCGAGATCGAACACGCCCTGCTGCGGGTGGCAGGGGAGGCCCTGTTCAACACGGCCATGCACGGCCGCGCCACCCGGGCGATCGTGCGACTGCGGTACCGGCCGTCGACCGTGTCCCTTTCGGTCTCCGACGACGGTACCGGTGACCCGGACAAGATGCGCCTCATGCTGCGGATGGCCGGCGCCACCGACGTCGACGGCCATCACCGCGGCTTGGCCAATATGCTCGCCCGCTGCCGTGAGCACGGCGGCACGTTCGTGGTCCAGCGTTCCCGTATCGGCGGGGTGCGCGTCGCCGCGACCATACCCAGGGCCCGAACCGAAGGAGTACCGCGATGACGGTGAACACGCAGACCAGAACCCAGGCCATCCGGCTGGCGCTGGTCGATGACCACCGGATTCTGCGGCAGGGACTGCGGTCGGTGCTGGAACGCGAGGAGGATCTCGTGGTGGTCGGTGAGGCCTCCAGTGAACACGAGGCCGAGACCATGGTGGTGGCGGCGCGACCGGACGTGGTGCTGCTGGACCTGAAACTGTCGGCGGGTTCGGATTTCGAGGGACTGTCGTTGTGCGCCAAGCTGTCGGCCGCCCACCCGCAGATCGGCCTGTTGGTCCTCACCACGTTCCTCGATGAGGATCTGGTGGTGCGTGCGGTGCATGCCGGGGCGCGCGGTTATGTCGTCAAGGATGTCGACACCACGGAGTTGGTGCGGGCCATCCGGGCGATCTCGGCGGGGGAGAGCGCATTCGACTCGCGTAGTGCCGCGGCGGTGGTGCGGTCGCTCAACGGTCGCGCCGAAGCGCGCGAGCAGCTCACCGACCGGGAGTTGGAGGTGTTGCGGCTGCTGGCAACGGGGTTGTCCAACAACAAGATCGGCGAGAAGCTGTTCATCTCGGCGACCACCGCCAAGTTCCACGTCAGCAACATCATGCGCAAGCTGCAGGTCAGCCGCCGGGCCGAGGCGGTGTACGCGGCCAGCAAGCGCGGGCTCATCTAGGGATCTCACTCATCGAGCGGGGTACCGTCGATGGGGTGAGTGGTGTGGAGGACCCCGCTGAATTCGGCTGGACCGCGGCCGAAGCCGCGAACCTGAGGCAGGCCATCCGGGACGCTGACTACCTCGCAACCGTGGAGTCGTGGCGGGCGTACCGCCGTGGAGAGGACGACGTGACCGCGCCGGAAAGGCCGTACCGCTACCTTGTCATGGCGGAGGCGAAGAGCCGCACCGGTGCCGGGGTGGCCTTTCTCGATTTGCTCATCGCCGGCGGTGCAGGGCTCCAACGGGCCGTGGAGACGTTCGACCCCGCCGCGGGTCACCCGTTCACCGTGCACGCCCAATGGTGGATTCGCCGTGCGATGACGTTGTAGTCGACGTTTCTCAGTCCGCGAGCACCTGCTCGCGCAGGATGTCGGCGTGCCCGCAGTGGTGTGCCAGTTCGCGCAGGACCTGCAGGAACACCCAGCGTAGTGTGCGCGGTCCGGCGTCATGGCCGGTCACCACGGTGTCCAGGGACATGCCTGCGACCATGGCACGGGCGGTTTTGCAGGCCTGCCGGTGGGCCGCCGTGACGGAGGCGACGGTGTCGTCGTCGGCGAGCAGGAAGGACTCGTCCACACTGGCCACCAGGCCGAGTTCACGTCGCGACGTACCACCGACACACTGCTCGAACCACACCCGCTGCATCCAGGTGACGTGCTTGAGCAAGCCGAGCAGCGTCGTCGCCGAGGTGACGAGCCGGCGACGGGCCTGCTCCTCGGTGAGGCCGTCGAGGGTGCGCTCGATGGCTGACCGGTAGTCCTCGATGAACGCCTCGAGCTGGGAACGCTCCGGTTCGAGCAGCACATCGAACGAGGTCATGGGAGTTCCCCCTCGCGCGCGGTCCGGCTGGGCCAGAGCGTCATTCGGCTCAGCAGTCCGTCCCGCAGCCCGACGGTGTGGAACGTGACGGCGCAGATGTGGGCCGTGAACGCGGCGAACAGCAGATAGGCCAGCACGGTGTGCGTGGTGCGCAGGAAGGCGTACAGCGCGATGCCGTGTGGTGCGATACCGGGCAGGTGCAGCGGCCCGAGGATCGTGATCGGTGAATCGGCGGCGGACAACATGGCCCAGCCGACCAGAGGTTGCGCTAAGAGCAAGGCGTAGAGCAGATACTCCGAATAGGTCGCGACCTTGCGCTCGGCGCGGCCCATCGTCTTCAGGAAGGGCGGTGGCCGGTGGGTGAGCCGGTTGATCAACCGGACGACGGCGAAGACGAGGATCGCGATGCCCAACGGCCGGTGGATGGCCAGCAGCAGCGGGTAGTAGGTGAGTGCGGCGACCATGGTGATGCCGACAAAGAACTGCACGATCACCATCGCCGCCATGGCCCAGTGCAGCAGCCGGGATAGCAGGGTGAACTTGGCCGGGGAGTCAGTGCTCATCGTGGATCACCTGTTCGACGTTGATCTCGCTGGGCGACTTGGGTTCTCGGGCGCGCCGGTTGAACGACTGTGCGTACACCGCGGACCGGGCGCGCGGCAACGGGTCGTCGCTGACGGCCAGGCCGTCGGGCAGCACGGTCGGGTCGAAATTGATGTCCCGCGCATTTCCGGGCGCCTCGGTGAGCAGATGATCGATGGTGAGCACGCCCGCTTCGATGGTGCGCCGGTCGGCCGGCCAGGGCAGGGTCGCGTCGTGTGTCGGGTCGCCGGGCGCGCCCATCGTCAGAACCAGCCGCCAGGACAGCGGTCCGCGGCCGGCCTGCTCGACGAGAGCGTCGAACAGCTTGTCGTGGGCGTTGCCGCCCGGGCCGGGTGGATCGGCGGGCTGGCGGGGCACCAGCGACCACCGGATCGGGGTGGTTCGTCCGTTGCCGTCGGCGGCCAGGAACGCGTTGAGGCTGCGGAACGTGCTGTCGGCGAAACCCGCGGTCGGCGGTGCGGCCTTGATGATCTTCATCGCTGCGGCCGACTCGGGGTGTGCGGCCAGGAACGCGGCCATGGCGGCGGGGTTGGGCTTCTTGGTGGCGGGGTCCGGTTTGGCGGCGAGTAGTTGCTCGAAGAACGCCTGTGGCGTGCTGACCGGGAAGACGGGGATGTTGACCATGGCGGAGCGCCACTGCTGGCCGTCACGCAGCTGGAACATCACGCCCAGCCCGCGCACGGTGGCCGGATCGTCGGCAACGTCGGGCAGGCTGCCCGACAGGGAGAACCGGGCGACCACCGGTGAGGTTCCGCTGGCGAAGACCGACGCTTTGGACACCTCACTACCGGCCCCGGAGCTGGCGAAGGTACCGGCGGCGGCCACCCCTTTGGCGTGGTTGCGGCGGAAGCCGTCGTGCCGGCCGTAGAGCTGTTCGAACCGGTCGGCGAAACGGGACGCCGTGAGGCGGGGCGGCCCCAGCCAGTCCGAGGCGACAGCCACGCCGCCGACACCGGCCGCTGCCACCCCCGTGACAGCGGCCAGGCCGATGAGGGCATCGCGACGATTGAGGCGCAAACCCGGCTCGTTCTCCTGCGTCATGTGTTTAAGACTGCCCTTTCGTGGCGGCGGCGTCAGCGGAAGGCATTCAGAACGGCAGGTCGAGTCGACCCTGCGTGGTGTCGAGCTCGTCGTGATTGGACGAGTGCAGCCCGACCAGATAAGGCACCTGCGGGTTCGTCCCGTAGGGGACCAGTGGGTCGGTGTCGGCGCCGGCGAGCGGTGCCAGCGCGATGGCGGCACCTGCGGCACCGAGGAGCAGCCAGCCGAAGCGGCGAACAAGGGTGTTGTGCTTCATGAGGGATTCCTAATCGCTTGGGGGGCCGCACATCGCGTTCCCGGTGACTCTCAACCTGCCGGGACTTCACGACGGTTCATTAATCGCTTTCTGAAGATTTGATGTAGGTCGTCCCGAGGCCGGGGTTATCGGCGTACCTGCGCAGACGGGCGGGGCATCATGAAGGAATGTCAGATACTGCCGGCACCGTGACGCTGCGCGCGTTGATCGTCGACGATGAGGTGCCGCTGACCACCGTGGTGGGGAGCTACCTGGTCAAGAACGGTTTCGAGGTGCACACGGCGCACGACGGTCCGGCGGGGTTGTCACAGGCCCGCCACGTCGACCCCGACGTGGTCGTGCTCGATGTCGGTCTGCCGGGGATGGACGGTTTCGAGGTCTGCCGTCAGTTGCGGACCTTCTCGGATGCCTACGTCGTGATGTTGACGGCGCGGGACACCGAGGTCGACACGGTGGTGGGTCTGTCGGTCGGCGCCGACGATTACGTGACCAAGCCGTTCAGCCCACGCGAGCTGGTGGCCCGGATCCAGGCGATGCTGCGCCGGCCGCGCCGAGACAACCGCGGAAGGGACGTCGGCCCGGAACACCCGCCGCGGGAGATCGGTGCACTGCGCGTCGATCCGGCCAGCCGGGAGGTGCACGTCGACGGATCCGAAATCCTTTTGACACGAACGGAGTTCGACATTCTGGCCGCACTGTCCGCCCGGCCCGGGCTGGTGATGGGACGCCGGCAGCTCATCGAGGCGGTATGGGGCGGCAACTGGGTGGGCAACGACAACATCGTCGACGTCCACGTCGGCCATCTGCGTCGCAAGTTGGGTGACGATCCCGCGCAGCCGCGGTTCGTCAGCACGGTGCGTGGTGTCGGTTACCGGATGGGGAAGGGCTGATGGCTACCGCCGGACACGGTGCCCGCTTCGGTATCCGCACCCGGCTGCTGGCGGCCAATTCCGTTGTGGTCGTGGCCAGTATCGCGACGACCATCGTGGTGGCGATGCTCGTCGGGCCGCCGATGTTCCAGCGGCTGATGGATAGGGCCGTCCAACCCGGCAGCGCCACCGATCATCCGTACCAGCGCGCATTCGAACGCGCGACGACGGTGTCGGTGGGCACCGCACTCGCGGTGTCGGCGGTGGCCGCACTGAGCCTGAGCTGGTATCTCAGTCGGCGCGTGTACCGCTCGGCCTCCGAACTGGCCCACGCGGCAACGGCGGTCGCCGACGGTCACTACGAGGTCCGGGTGTCACCGGCCGGTTTGGGAAAGGAATTCGACGAGATCGCGGCCGCCTTCACGACGATGGCGCAACGCCTGGGCGACGTCGACCGCACCCGGCGCCAGATGCTCGCCGACCTGGCCCATGAGATCCGGACACCGGTGGCGGTGCTGGAGGCCTACTTCGAAGCACTCGAAGACGGTGTGCAGACCCTCGATGCCGACACGATGGGCGTGCTGCGCGATCAGACCCGCCGGCTCACCCGCTTCAGCGCCGATGTCGGTGCGTTGTTCAACGCGGAGCAGAGCCCGAACGCCATCGAGGTGCGCCCGGTTCGGGTCGGGGAACTGATCGCCAACGCGGTGGTGTCGTTCGAACCGCAATACCGCGGGAAGGGTATCGACCTCTCGTCGGAGATCGCGGCCGACCTGCCCGAGGCCAGCGGCGATCCCGAACGCATCGGACAGGTCTTGACGAATCTCCTCAATAATGCGTTGCGTCACAATCACAGTGGCGATCGGGTACGGATCGCGGCGCGGCGGCACCTCGACGCCGTGACGGTGTCGGTGTCGGATACCGGCGACGGGATCCCCGCCGAACATCTGGATCGGATCTTCGAGCGGTTCCATCGCGTCGACGCGGCGCGCGATCGTGAGCACGGGGGAGCGGGGATCGGCTTGGCCATCGCCAAGGCGTTCGTCGAGGCGCAAGGCGGCCACCTCACCGCTGCCAGCGCGGGACTCGGCCGCGGCAGCACGTTCACCTTCACGATTCCGGTGTGTTAGTCCCGGTCGAGTACCAGCCAGCCACCGTGGAACTCGGTGACGGTGGCACGCACCCCGGGAAATCGCGCCCCGAGCCGAGTCAGCGCTGCGGTGTCGAATCGGCGGATATGCCCGTAGCAGGCCTGTGGTTCGTCCTCGAACGGCACCGCCACCACCACGCGACGGCGTGCCAGTCGCAGAGCTTCGGCCAGAACCTGTTCACCGGTTACCGGGTCCAGGTGCTCCAGCAGATGCAACGCGGTGACGGTGTCGGCCGCGCCGTCGGCTACGGGGACGTGCGCGGCGTCGCAGGCCAGGGTCCGCACCCTGCGGTGCAGGGGCCGGCTCACCTGATGCAGCAGATCCATGGTCGGGGCACTCAGATCTGTCGCCAGGACGTCGAAACCCAAGCGCTGCATGCGCAGTGGGAAGAATCCGAAGCAGGAGCCGAGATCGATCAACCGCTCTCCGACGGCCAGTCCGGCGGCCCTGGTGTGGATGGGCGCGAACGCCGTCCGGCCCTGCTCGAGTGCGCCGATCGAATTGCGGTAGAACTGCAGCCAGGCCGCCAGACCGCCCTCGACGGTGGAGCGCACCACTCCGGTGAAGACCTGTTCGAACTCCGGCCGGCCGCGCAACCGGGTGCCGAGCTCCTCGGTCAGCAGCACCGCGAGTTCGTCGGACAGTTCGTCCGGGGTGAGATCGTGCTCCACCGCCAGCACACCCTCGCGGCGGTCCATACAGAACCGCGGCGTGCACACGGCGTCATGCGGATGGTGCCGGCCGGTGCGGCGGCGGACCAGAACCCCGTCGCCATGCCAGGTGCCACCTGAGGTCGGCGCCAGGGGATTGACCAGAGCCGGTTCCAGTAGTGCAACTGTCATGGTGGACAACGCTATTCGTGAACGTCATGTGTGCACCCGCGCCAACCGGTCGCAATCGTGAGCTGACCGGATGGGTGCTCAACTGCCCGTCCGGCCAGTGTTGCGCGGCGGCCGCGTCACCTAGCGTGAGTGGTGTCCATCACAGCCCTGGAGGTTCCGATGCCCACCCATGACGCCACTGAAAACAGCGCGACGGCAACCGCGCTCGTCGAGGAGACCCTTGTGGAAGAGGTCTTCATCGATGGTATGTGCGGAGTGTACTGAACATGGACTTCGATCCGGACAGCCCGTGGCGGCTGCACCCGCAGGTGGCCGTCCGCCCCGAGCCGTTCGGCGCGCTGCTGTACCACTTCGGCACCCGCAAGCTGTCGTTCCTGAAGAACCGTACGGTGGTCGAGGTGGTGCAGGCCCTGCCTCAGCATCCGAGTGCGACGGCCGCGCTGCGCGCCGCCGGCGTGCAGGATTCCGGTCCCTACACCAAAGCGCTTGCCGCGCTGGCCCGGTCGCAGATGCTGGTGCGGCCATGACCGTGCATGCCGTCACGTTGAGTGACCAGTTCGAACTCGGCCTGGACGCCCCCATCTGCCTGACCTGGGAGCTGACCTACGCCTGCAACCTGGCGTGCGTGCACTGCCTGTCCTCGTCGGGCAAGCGGGACCCGCGTGAGCTGAGTACGCAGCAGTGCAAGGACATCATCGACGAGCTCGAGCGCATGCAGGTGTTCTACGTGAACATCGGCGGCGGCGAACCGACTGTGCGGTCGGACTTCTGGGAGCTGGTCGACTACGCCACCGCCCACCACGTCGGGGTGAAGTTCTCCACCAACGGCGTGCGGATCACCCCCGCCGTCGCGGCCCGGTTGGCCGCGAGCGACTACGTCGACGTTCAGATCTCGTTGGACGGCGCGACCGCGGAGGTCAACGACGCGGTCCGCGGGCGCGGATCCTTCGACATGGCGGTGCGTGCGTTACAGAACCTCAAGGACGCGGGTTTCCGGGACGCCAAGATCTCGGTCGTCGTCACCCGGCACAACGTGGAGCAGCTCGATGAATTCAAGGCGCTGGCGGATCGTTTCGGAGCGACCCTACGCATCACCCGGCTACGGCCCTCCGGCCGCGGCGCAGACGTGTGGGACGAACTGCACCCCACCGCCGCCCAGCAGCGCCGCCTCTACGACTGGCTGGTCGCCCGCGGTGACGGTGTTCTTACCGGGGATTCGTTTTTCCATCTGTCGGCCTTCGGTGGTGCGCTACCTGGACTGAACCTGTGCGGTGCGGGCCGGGTGGTGTGCCTGATCGATCCCGTCGGCGACGTGTACGCCTGCCCGTTCGCCATCCACGACAAGTTCCTGGCCGGAAACGTGGTGCGTGACGGCGGTTTCGACACCGTCTGGAAGCATTCCGAACTGTTCGCCGAACTGCGCAGCCCCACCACCGGCGGTGCCTGCGCGTCCTGTGCGCACTTCGACAGCTGCCGCGGCGGCTGCATGGCGGCCAAGTTCTTCACCGGATTGCCGATGGACGGCCCGGACCCCGAATGCGTTCAGGGGTATGGGGAATCGGCGCTGAGCGCCGACCGCGCCATACCCCGCCCGGCCGTCGACCACTCCCGGTCGTTGCCGTTGACGGTGCTCAAGAAGCCCAAGCGGGTGTGTGACGTCAACCCCGTCAGTGAACTGCTCTAAGGAGGTAACCATGGCATGGTTCGAGACGGTGGCCGAGGCGCAGCGCCGGGCCGCCAAACGACTGCCCAAGAGTGTGTACAGCGCGCTGCTGGCCGGGTCCGAGAAGGGCACCACGGTGTCCGACAACACCGCCGCGTTCGGCGAGCTCGGATTCGCGCCCCATGTGGCGGGTTTGTCCAGTAAACGTGACCTCGCGACCACGGTGATGGGACAGGCGATTTCACTGCCGGTGTTCATCTCACCGACCGGTGTGCAGGCCGTGCACCCCGACGGGGAGGTGGCGGTGGCCCGTGCCGCCGCGGCCCGCGGCACGGCGATGAGCCTGTCGTCCTTCGCGAGCAAGGCGATAGAGCAGGTGACCGCGGCCAACCCGCAGACCTTCTTCCAGATGTACTGGACCGGTACCCGCGATCAGCTCGAAGCTCGGATGGAGCGTGCCCGCGCGGCGGGTGCCGTCGGGCTGATCATGACCACCGACTGGTCGTTCTCGCACGGCCGGGACTGGGGTAGCCCGAAGATCCCGGAGAAGATGGATCTGCGGGCCATGGCCCGGTTCGCGCCGGAAGGTCTGCTGCGGCCGCGCTGGCTGCTCGACTTCGCCCGCACCGGCCGGGTGCCGGACCTGACCGCGCCCAACCTGGCCGAGCCCGGGGCCACGGCACCGACGTTCTTCGGCGCGTACGGCGAGTGGATGCAGACCCCGTTGCCCACCTGGGCGGATATCGCGTGGCTGCGTGAGCGCTGGGGTGGGCCGTTCATGCTCAAGGGCGTCATGCGGGTGGATGACGCCCGCCGGGCCGTCGATGCCGGCGTCACCGCGATCTCGGTCTCCAACCACGGCGGGAACAACCTGGACGGCACCCCCGCGTCGATCCGTGCCCTGCCGGCGATCGCCGAGGCCGTCGGTGCCGAAGTCGAGATCGTGCTGGACGGCGGTGTCCGTCGGGGCAGCGATGTGGTGAAGGCAGTCGCGCTGGGTGCCCGCGCCGTGATGCTCGGCCGCGCCTACCTGTGGGGCCTGGCCGCCGGCGGGCAGGCCGGGGTGGAGAACGTGCTCGACGTCATCCGCGGCGGTATCGACTCCGCCTTGCTGGGGCTGGGCCTGTCCTCGGTACAGGAACTACAACCCTCCGACCTGGTCATTCCGGATGGGTTCGCGCGGGCGCTGGGGGTCTGAACGCCGTCGATTTTACAAACCATGGTGGTTTGTCTAGACGTAGGACAAAATGCGGCCTATAGTCAACTCCAATAGTGATGGCACTCACAGGAGGAGTTGACGATGACGTCGCAGATAGATGCCAGCCCTCAGCCGGTGCAGGCCGCCGACTGGCGGGACCGCAAGCGGTATCTCTGGTTGTTGGGCCTGATCGCCCCGACCGCGCTGTTCGTGATGCTGCCGGTGGTGTGGGCGTTCAACCACGCCGGCTGGCACGCCGCGGCGCAGATCCCGTTCTGGGTCGGCCCGATCCTGGTCTATGTCCTGCTGCCGGTGCTGGATCGGTTCTTCGGCCCCGACGGGCAGAACCCGCCCGATGAGGTGATGGAGCGGCTGGAGAACGACAAGTACTACCGCTACTGCACCTACATCTACATCCCGTTCCAGTACGCCAGCGTCATCTTCGGCGCATATCTGTTCACCGCATCCGACCTGGGCTGGCTGGGCTTCGACGGTGGATTGGGTTGGCCGGCCAAGATCGGTCTGGCGCTGTCGGTGGGTGTGCTCGGCGGGGTCGGGATCAACACCGCCCACGAGATGGGGCACAAGAAGGATGCGCTGGAACGCTGGCTGTCCAAGATCACGCTGGCGCAGACCTGCTACGGCCACTTCTACATCGAGCACAATCGCGGTCACCACGTGCGCGTCGCGACCCCGGAGGATCCGGCGTCGGCCCGCTTCGGTGAGACGTTCTGGGAGTTCCTGCCGCGCAGCGTCTGGGGCAGTCTGAAGTCGTCCTGGGAGCTGGAGGCCAAACGGCTGGAGCGTGCCGGTAAGAGCAAGTGGCACCCCTCCAATGACGTGCTCAATGCCTGGGCGATGTCGGTGGTGTTCTACGGCGCTCTGATCGCGATCTTCGGGCTCGCGCTGATCCCGTACATCCTGATCTCGGCGGTGTACGGCTTCGCCCTGCTGGAGACGGTGAACTACCTCGAGCACTACGGTCTGCTGCGGCAGAAGCTGGACAACGGACGGTACGAGCGCTGCGCGCCGGTGCACAGCTGGAACTCCGATCACATCGTGACCAACCTGTTCCTGTACCACCTGCAGCGGCACAGCGATCACCATGCCAACCCGACCCGGCGTTACCAGATTCTGCGCAGCATGGACGGCGCGCCGAACCTGCCCAGCGGCTACGCCTCGATGATCGGACTGACCTACATCCCGCCGCTGTGGCGCAAGGTCATGGACCACCGGGTGTTGGCGCACTATGAGGGCGATATCACCCGCGCCAACATCCATCCGCGGATGCGGGACAAGGTGCTCGCCAAGTACGGGGCCGGTGACGAGCGCTCGCGCGACGAGCAGAAGGCCTGAACGTGGGCGTGTTCCGATGCCCCGGCTGCGGATACGTGTACGACGAATCCAAAGGCGCCCCGCGGGAGGGTTTTCCGGCGGGAACGGTGTGGGCGCAGGTGCCCGACGACTGGACCTGCCCGGATTGCGCGGTACGTGAGAAGCCCGATTTCGAACAAGTGACGTGAGGAGTCCGCGGTGAGTGAGGCCTACAAGTTGTACGTCTGCATCCAGTGCGGATTCGAGTACGACGAGGCGAAGGGGTGGCCGGAGGACGGTATCGCCCCGGGTACCCGGTGGGACGACATCCCCGAAGACTGGAGCTGCCCGGACTGCGGCGCGGCGAAGTCCGACTTCGACATGGTGGAGGTCTCTCGTTAAAGGGCGAGCGAAGCGACGGGAGAGAATGTCGTGACCGCCGTATGGGCGGCAAGTCGCGATAACCTCGCGCATATGAACACCCCGGTGCCTCGGCGTACGGCACAGCGCGTGCCCTATGCCGAGGCGTCGCGTGTGCTGCTGCGGGACTCGATCCTGGACGGCATGCGCGAACAGCTGCTGGTGCGGGACTGGTCCTCGATCACCCTCACCGATGTGGCGAGGGCCGCCGGTATCAGCAGGCAGACCATCTACAACGAGTTCGGATCGCGCCAGGGCCTGGCCGAAGGTTATGCGCTGCGACTGGCCGACCGCCTGGTCGACGCCGTCGCCCAGGCCATCAACCGCAACGTCGGCCAGGTCTACGACGCGTTCCTGGAGGGCTTCCGGGACTTCTTCGCCGAGTCGGCATCCGACCCCCTGGTCATCTCCCTGCTCACCGGTGCGGCCAAACCCGACCTGCTGCAGATCATCACCATCGGCAGCGGCCCGATCATCAGCCGCTGCTCGGCGCGGCTGCAGGAGACCTTCCAGAACAGCTGGATCCGCTCCAGTGACGAGGATGCCGGGGTACTGGCCCGCGCGATCGTCCGGCTGGCCATGAGTTACGTGTCCATGCCGCCGGAAGCCGACCACGATGTGGCCCGTGACCTGGCCCGCCTCATGTCACCGTTCGCCGAACGATACGGTGTTATAGGCACCCCTTAGCTGTCAGAGCGCCGCCGCCGTTCAACATTGCGCAGCGCCTGTCCCGCGAGCCCGCAGGCTTCGGGTTGCCGGCAGGAGTGTGCACGCGGCCCGCCGCGGCACGCGTCCATGCACTCACAGCAATGACGAACGAAAAAAAGGGGCTCTTACATGACCGAGCTGAAGGTCGATGTCCGCAACGGCATCGACTACAAGGTCGCCGATCTGTCGCTGGCCGAATTCGGCCGCAAGGAAATCCGCCTGGCTGAGCACGAGATGCCGGGCCTGATGGCGCTACGCCGCGAGTACGCCGATGTGCTGCCGCTCAAGGGCGCGCGCATCTCGGGATCGCTGCACATGACGATCCAGACCGCCGTGCTCATCGAGACGCTGGTGGCGCTCGGTGCCGAGGTGCGCTGGGCGTCCTGCAACATCTTCTCCACCCAGGACCACGCCGCTGCCGCGGTCGTCGTCGGCCCGCATGGCACCCCCGAGGAGCCCAAGGGCACCCCGGTGTTCGCCTGGAAGGGCGAGACCCTGGAGGAGTACTGGTGGGCCGCCGAGCAGATGCTCACCTGGCCAGGCGAGCCCGCCAACATGATTCTCGATGACGGCGGCGACGCCACCATGCTGGTGCTGCGCGGTGCGCAGTACGAGAAGGCGGGCGTCGTGCCGCCCACCGAGGACGACGACTCCGATGAGTGGAAGGTCTTCCTGGGGCTGGTGCGCAAGCGCTACGAGTCCGAGAAGGACAAGTGGACCAAGATCGCCGAGTCGGTCAAGGGTGTCACCGAGGAGACCACCACCGGTGTGCTGCGGCTCTATCAGTTCGCCGCCGCCGGTGAGCTGGCCTTCCCGGCCATCAACGTCAACGACTCGGTGACCAAGAGCAAGTTCGACAACAAGTACGGCACCCGGCACTCGCTGATCGACGGCATCAACCGTGGCACCGACGTGCTCATCGGCGGCAAGGCCGCCCTGGTCTGCGGTTACGGTGACGTCGGCAAGGGCTGCGCCGAGGCGCTCAAGGCCCAGGGTGCACGTGTTGCCGTCACCGAGATCGACCCCATCAACGCCCTGCAGGCACTGATGGACGGTTTCGAGGTCAAGAGCGTCGAAGAGGCCATCGGCTGGGCCGATATCGTCATCACCGCCACCGGCAACCAGGGCATCATCACCCTGGAGCACATGCGCTCGATGAAGCACCAGGCGATCCTGGGCAATATCGGCCACTTCGACGACGAGATCGAGATGGCGCGCCTGGAGCGTGACCCGGATATCCGCCGGATCAACATCAAGCCGCAGGTCGACGAGTTCGTCTTCCCCGACGGCCACTCGATCATCGTGCTGTCCGAGGGGCGTCTGCTCAACCTCGGCAACGCGACCGGGCACCCGTCGTTCGTGATGAGCAACAGCTTCTCCAACCAGGTGATCGCGCAGATCGAACTGTGGACCAAGAACGACGAGTACGACAACGAGGTCTACCGGCTGGCCAAGCACCTCGATGAGAAGGTCGCCAAGATCCACGTCGAGGCCCTCGGTGGCACGCTGACCAAGCTCACCAAGGAGCAGGCCGAGTACATCGGCGTCGACGTCGACGGCCCGTACAAGCCGGAGCACTACCGCTACTGACGTCTGTGCTCGTCAGAATCACACGCGCGATCGCCGCGACGGCCCTCTGCGCCGTCGCGGCGATCGGCTGTTCGAAGGGGCAGGAGCAGTCCGCACCGGCGGCCCCGCCTCTGGAGGTCCGGCACGACGTTGCCGGTCTCACCGCCGTTTTCCCGGCGATCGGCGTCCCGGAATCGGTTGCCTGGGTGCAATGGTCGGGTTCGGCCGGCGGCGACACCACCGCACAGTGGACCGATGCCGTCGTGCACTTGGCGCCCGCCGTGGTGGAGGCCATGGCCGGCCAGTTCGAGCCCACCGATACCGGCCGCAAACCCCAAGTGCAGGAAGAACTGTCGGCTGACGTGCCGCAGGGGCCGTTCCTGACAGGGGAGCGTCTGGATGACGGGTTCTCTTCTGCGGCGACCAGTGCGTATGCGTTCCTGGACCGTCAGCACGCCACCTTGGTGCTGCAGGCGACCAGCCTGGTGTAGCTGCGGCTCACCTTTACATTTTCGATGTAGACCGACACGTACGGAATCCGTGTCCATTCGGTGACCGGACTGTTACTGTCCGGTAGTGATTCGGGTCGGGGTTGGTCTACTGGTCGTGTTTTTGGTCGGTTTTTCCGGTTGTCTGGCAACGGGTTTCGTCCCGCGGGCGGCGGCGGACGACTGGTATCCGTACTACAACGAGGACGAATACACCGACTTCTACA
Organism: Mycobacterium hackensackense; assembly: GCF_025822555.1. Classification (NCBI taxonomy): domain Bacteria; kingdom Bacillati; phylum Actinomycetota; class Actinomycetes; order Mycobacteriales; family Mycobacteriaceae; genus Mycobacterium; species Mycobacterium hackensackense. The sequence continues at coordinate 984,226 of NZ_JACKUC010000029.1, read as the reverse complement.
CGCCACCGAATCCGTTGCCCGCCGGTAAGCCGGGCGACCTGGTGCGCACCGAACCATCGCGGTTGGTGCTGGAACCGTCGGGCCAGCTCGGGGCCATCATGGCTACCGGGACCCGGGTGATGTACCTGTCGACCGACGCCCGCGGCAACCCCGACGTGGTCACCGGGACCTACTTCGAGCCCGATAACGCCTGGCCGGGCCAGGGGCCGCGGCCACTCATCGTCTACGGTCCAGGCACCCAGGGGCAAGGCGACCAGTGCGCACCATCGCGACAGTTCAACCAGGGCATCCATTGGTCGCCGTATCTGGATTTCACGTTCAACTACGAAGAGATGTTCGTGGCCACCATGGTCGCGCGCGGGTTCGCCATCCTGATGACCGACTACGAGGGGCTGGGCACCATCGGTGTCACGCACACCTACGTCAACCGGCTCTCCGAGGGGCACGCCATGCTGGATGCCGCCCGCGCGGCGCGGCTACTGCCCGGCACCTCGCTGAGTCCCGGTGGGCCCACGGCCTTCTGGGGCTATTCCCAGGGTGGCGGGGCGGCAGCCTCGGCCGCCGAATTGGCCTCCAGCTATGCCCCGGACCTCAACATCGTCGGATCGTATGCGGGTGCGCCGCCGGCAGATCTGGCCGAGTTGATGCCCTTTGCCGACGGGAGTGCCCTGGTCGGGGTGGTCGGATACGCGCTCAACGGCATCATGCAGTCGTATCCTGAGGCAGAGCCCCTGATCAGGTCCAAGCTGACGCCGCGTGGCGAGGATCTGCTGGCCAAGGTCAAGGACCAGTGCATCGCCGAGACGCTGATGAAGTTCATGTTCCGGCACCTGCAGCCCTATTTCAACGAGCCCATCGAGGAACTGATGGCCGAACCGGCCTTCAAGGGGCTGTTCGACCTGCAGCGCATCGGCACGTTGCGGCCCAATGCGCCGGTTCTGGTCAACAGCAACAGGTTTGACCCTCTGGTGCCGTGGACGGCGGCCAATCAGATGGCCAGGGACTGGTGCGACAAGGGTGCCGATGTGGAGTTCCGTACCAATGAGCAGCCGCCGTTTCTGAACAAGGCAATCATCAACCACGCGCTACCCATGCTGGTCGACGGGGAACCGGCGATGCAGTGGATCGCCGACCGGTTCAACGGAGTGCCGACCGCGCCCAACTGCGGGACGTACTGACGCAGGGCTAGGCTGCCGAATGTGCGAGCCGCCGCCATCCTTGTGACGGTGATGCTCCTGGCAAGCGCCTGCGGGCCGACCAGGGGCGGCATTTTGTCGCCCTTCCCGGCTGCGGCCGGCCGGGGACCCTGCGCCGTGGACACCGAACACGATGTGCCCGCGACCATGCGGGACGGCACCGTGCTGCGCGCCGACGTCTACCGGCCCAGGAGCGCCGACGCCGTGCCGGTGATCCTGATGCGCACGCAGTACGGGAAGTCCGGGGCCCAGGATGAGCCGGATCGGTATCAGCCGCCGGATTGGTTCGCCTCCCATTGTTATCTCGTTGTGGTGCAGGATGTCCGGGGTCAGGGCGCATCCGGCGGCACGTTCAGCGAGTTCACCCATGACATGGACGACGGGTATGACTCGGTCGAACGGGCGGCGGCGCTGCCCGGCTCGAGCGGCAAAGTCGGCATGTACGGGTCGTCCTATGTCGGCGCCACCCAGTGGCTCGGCGCCGTGACGGCACCGCCTCATCTGGTGACCATCGTTCCGGCCAACACCGCATCGGACTACTTCGACGGCTGGACCTATGAGGGCGGTGAGTTCCGGCTGGCGTTCGTCCAGCCGTGGGCCATCGGATCGATCGCCATCACCGCCGCGCGCAACCGCAACGACCTGTCCGCGCTGGCCCGTCTGGAGGCGGCCGAGGGAGAACAGACCCGGTGGCTGAATTTCCGTCCGTTCAAAGACCTTCCGCCGCTGCAGCCGCAGAACCCCGCGGTCGCGCCGTGGTACTTCGACTGGATCCGGCACGGCACCCGTGACGATTTCTGGAAGTCGGTCAGCATCCGGGACCGCTATCCGTCGGTGCGTATCCCGGTACTGGATGTGGAGGGCTGGTATGACGCGTTTCTCGCTGGCGGGGTGGAGAACTTCACCGGAATGACTACTCGCGGCGGGAGCGAGACCGCCCGCGCCAATCAGCGGCTGGTGATCGGGCCGTGGGATCACGTGGCATGGGGTCGGCCGGACTCGCGCCCCGCGCCGATGCTCGCCGATATCGGTCCCGTCGGCAACAGCCCCATCAACGAGTTGATGTTGCAGTGGTTCGACCACTTCCTCAAAGGCGCCGACAACGGCATCGGCGGCAAGCCGCGGGTCGATTACTTCGTCATGGGTGCCAACAGTTGGCGGCAGTCGTCGGGTTGGCCACTGCCGCAGACGGAATGGGCCAACTGGTATCTGTCGGGCAATGGGGGATCGGCCGAGCGTAAGGGATCGCTGTTGCCGGTCTTACCGGCGGCGCAGGGGCCGGATACCTACACCTATGACCCGGCCTACCCGGCGCCGAGCCTCGGCGGGCACTCGTGCTGCGGCGCGAAGTCGGGGCCACAGGGCCCCTACGATCAGACGCCGGTCGAGCAGCGTTCTGATGTGTTGGTCTACGACTCGGCGCCGATGACGCACGACACCGAGATCACCGGGCCGGTGTCGGTGACACTGTGGGCGCAGTCCTCGGCTGTCGACACCGACTTCACTGCCAAGCTTGTCGTGGTGAAACCCGACGGGCAGGCCGTCAACCTGAACAACGGCATCCTGCGGACCGCTTTCCGGGACTCGCTGTCGCAGCCCACACCGATGGTGGCCGGTCAGCCATATGAGCTGCACATCCAGATCTGGCCCACGAGTTATGAGTTCAGGTCCGGGGACCGGGTGCGGCTGGAGATTTCCAGCAGCGACTACCCGCAGTTCGCACCGAACCCGAACACCGGGGCGCCGTTCGGGCAGGACACCGTGACGGTGCCGGCCGTGCAGACCATCCTGCATGATCCCGCGCACCCGTCGTCGGTCACGCTACCGATCATTCCCTGACCAGCGTTCGACTGCTGCGGCGCTCTCCTCGTCCCCGGATTCCTTGAGCCCGTTGATGACTCCGTCGATATCGGCGGCGGGCCGATTCTGGCTCAGCTTGAACTTGGCCTCTATCCGGCTGATGTTGATCTCGACGCCGACGATGGCCCGCAGCTGCCCGGTGAGGAACTTCTCGGGCGCGTCATCGACGCTCCAGGGGCGCGGACGGTTCGCTTCGTGCTTGTCGGTGAGTCGGCGCACCAGAGCGTCGAGCCAGGCCGGATCGTCGTGAATGGTGACGGTGCCGTAGACGTGGGCAGTCAAGTAGTTCCAGGTGGGCACCACGCGGCCGTGCTCGGCCTTGGACGGGTACCAGCTGGGGCTGATGTAGGAGTCGGCGCCACGGACGATGACCATCGCCTCGCCCAGGACGGGCAACTGCCACTGCGGGTTGTTGCGCGCCAGATGTCCCAGCAGCGTCCGGTGCTCGGCGTCGTAGACGAACGGCAACATCGTCGCGACCAGGCCCTCCGGTGTCGCCGTGATCAGATCGGCGGCGCCGTGGTGGGTGAGCAGCTCACGGACGGCGTCATCGTCGGGGGCGAAATGTGCGGGGACGTACATGGGTCCAGGGTCCGGGATGGGGTGGGTGGGGGCAAGGGGTTTTCAGAGGGGCCCGGCCATCAGAGGACATGCCACCTCACCTACTTGACGATGATCACGTCTGACTTGGCGATCTCTTGATGGGGTACTGCGGGATAGTCTTCTCGGATTCGGGCTGCGAGTGATTTCAGTTGTTCGATGTTGTTTACGTCGACCTTCAGGGAGTTGATGAGGAAGTACCGGCCGATATCGGTCTTGTACTCACCCTCGCTGAAAATCACCTTCAGGATGAGGTCGCCGTTGGTAGACCTATAGAGCGTGAAGTCCCATGGATTCATCGCCACTCGAGTTACTTCCACTACAGTACGTCTCCTGTCGCTATATCGATCACCGTGTAATCGCGCCCTTTGGCCATGTCTTCCGTGTGAACGATTGCCTCCAAGTCTCCCTTTGGAAGCCTTCCGCCGGGGAGCCACTGGTCATTGGCACCCCACTCGTTGCCTGAAGGCATGTGCGAAGCGTACGAGCTCGTTGGGTGGAAGTGGACGATGACGAGGCTGTCATTGGCTAGCTGATCTTCAGGAATGCCGAGCTTCTGAGCGAGTTTGATTGGATCGCCGCCGGACTCGTCGAGCATTGCCTTTGCATCAGCGTTGGTCAAGACGAACTCGCTCCTACCCGGATCTGGTTTCCCGATGCCGTATTCCTCATAGCTGCTTCGGATCAAGATCCGTGACGCGCCGTCCTCGAAGTTCTGAAGGTGTTCGGCGATGTACTCAGCAGGCAAATAGGTCTCGGGCGGTGGTCGCTGCCCCTTTTCGGTGGCGAGGATCTCGTCAAACTTCTCCCTACTGATGGGGACACCGCCAGTGTCCGAATAGTCGGCATGTGTCCCTTCATCTGAATTGACGGCGTTGCTTTCCGAATCGGCGCCGGTATGAGCAGATTGCTCTCCGGGGGCGGGGCTTCCTTCAGTGCGGCCCGCACTCAGTTCCCGTTGCTCACTGTCTTGTGCTGGATTGTCGGAACCCGAAGGCTCGTTGGAGACGGGTTCGTTGCCATCGGCAATTATCGGTGCATGGTGTCCGTCTCCGGCCACGCTCCCTGATTCTGGTCGCTGACCCATCTCGCGTGCGACGCCGCCACCTTGGACAGCGGATCCCTCGGATCGGACAGGTAAGAGTTCTTCTCGATGGTCAGCGGGTGTTGCTGGGTCGGTTCGGGTGGATCGGTCAGAGACTCCGCCGTCAGTTGATAGACGATCTTCTCCGCGTCCTCCTGCGTGCGTCGAATCGTGATCTCCCACTGATACGGATAGATCTGGTTCGCGCCCCGGTTGAACCCCGTCTCCTTGAACGTCGTGTACGCCTCGGCCACCATGGTCTCCGACCAACTCGGGTACTGATAGACGATCCCCGTCTCCGAATCGATCACCAGCCGAGCCAGACCCACCGACTGGCCCGAGGCCATCTGTTCCGGGGTAAGCACTTTCGTCGCCACCCACCCGTGCTGAAACGGTTGCACGTGGAACGTCTCGGTGGGTGACATCTGTGCCAGATACGCCTGCGTCTGTTCCCGGGTGGCCAGTTCCACCATGATGCACTCCTAGGCTTGGTTCGATCGGGGTGAAATTGAGGTACGTCGACTGGCCCACCATCCATGCGGGAGGTCGATCGGAGGTCAGTCCTTGCTGGGGATCCCACCACACCGGACCCCCGCCGCCCTCGGGGTGCAGGATGACCGTTGCGTGGGATCCGTGCGTGATCGGCTCGCCATGGGCATCGAAAAGAAACTCCCCAGTTAGCAGATCACGCCCGTGCCAGCCATTGACGACCAAGGCGGCCGATCCTGGGCCGAGGTGGTCAATGTACCGATGAAGCAGATCGAATTGGTCGACAAGCGCGTGCCCAGGAAACTCCAAGAGCCCTTCGCCGAGCCAGTTTTTGGCACGGTCTAGCCCATTTCGTTCACCCGATTCTCGATCAATCCTGCCGTCTGGCAACTCGTCTAGGAATCGTGGCGCCGCTACGGTCGGTTCGCCGCGGAACGATGACAATGCCGAAAGAGAACAGTCGAGGCAGTTATTGGCCCGACCGTCGACGGTCGGGCCGCCATCGTTGATCAGGTTGCCGTAGTCGTTTGTTCGCGGATCGGCGTGCCTGAGGTAGTCACCGTGCGGGTCGCGCAGGGCATTCTCTACCGCGGTCTGATACGCAGGGTCCTCGACACGATCCAGTTGATGCGGGCCGTAGATACGGTCGTTCGCCGGATTGCCCACTGGGCCAGTCGGATCCGGGTCAGGATGTTGGCCGCCACCGGGTTCATGACTGGAGCCCGATGGATCGGGGTGATGTCCAGAGGGGTCACCTGCATGGGGCGTCTCGTGAATCGGGGGAGTGGGTGTACCTTCTCCCGCTCTCGGCGCGTGTGTCTCTGGCCCGGGCCGCGGGGTCGCTGTAGCCGCGCCCGGCTCATGCGCCGCCGCCGGCTTCACCGGCGCCTGGGGCGAGCGCTCAACCGACGGCCCGGCGCCGCTGGGCGACTGGGCGCGCGGGCTCTCTGGTGTGTTGCCCTGCGGTGCCCGGGTTTCGGGGCTGCGCGCCGGGGTCTCGGGGGTCGGCGTACGACTCGGCGCGTCGGTCGGACCGTGCATGCCGCCCGCGGCATGCGGTGCCATCGGCATGCCGCCGATCATGGGCGCCGGCGCAGAATGCTGTCCCCCGTTGCGGTCTGTCGGGGTCTGAGCCGAACCGTGGTCGACGGAGTCAGGTGAGGTGGGCTGATGCGCCGCTGGTTCGTGCGTGCTGGGTTCGTGCACCGCCGGCGCCTCGTGCCCAACGGGCCGTTCCATCGTCGGCTGGTGCTCGACCGGAGTGTGGCTGGCAGTCGGCGCATCGTGGCCGGCAGGCGAGTGGTTCTCGCCGCCACCGGGGCCGCCCTGGTGCTCGACTGGGCGCGGACCTGTCTCCGACGCATGCGGGTTGGACTCCGGCACGCGTGACTCAGGCGCATGTGCCGGCGCGGCGGGCGTCGACTCCGACGGCGCTCGCGGGGCTTCGTGCGTGCCAGTCGGACTGGGCGATTCGGGCACATGCGTGGGCGCAGGCGGTGCCGAAGAGTCAGGGGAGTGCGGCGAAGCGGAGGACTCCGGCGACGGACCGTCGACGCGCCCCGGGCCGGAATCCGAAGGCGGAACGGAACGCCCGGGCGGCTCCGGCGGGGGACCGTCACCGCCACCCGTTCCTTGGTGAGGTCCACCAGGGGTGCTCTGCGGCCCTGGCGGATCGGGCGGCCCGGACGGCCCCACGAGTCCGCGCGGGGCGGTGGGCGCGTCGATGCCATGAGGTGCGCTCGGGCCCACGAGCGAATCGGGAATCGCACCGGGCCGGACCTCGGGAACATCTGGAACCCGTTGTCCGCCAGGGAGATCACCCAGACCCTCGACGCTGGGTGCGCCCCGACTCCACGGGCCGATCTCCCCGAGCTTGGGCAGGCGACCTTCATCCAAGATTCGCCTGGTCATGTTCAGACTCTTGGCGACGCTGCCCGTCTTCGACAGCGCGCCACCGGGCACGAACAAGGAACCGATGTTGAACGCCGCCTCACCCGCGCCGCGGGCCGGATGGTCACCTGTCCACTGGTCCAAGGCGATGAACTGCTTGCCCATCTCGGCCAGCACGCCCGGTGCCTTCGACGGATCGTTGGCCACTGCCCATGCCGTCTTGGCCAGGCCCTCCCACATCTCCGGGTTGGCCATCGACACCACGCCGGACACCGTATTGATCAGGCCGTTCGCGATACCGACCTCGAAATCGGTGTAGAGCGTGACGGCATCGGCCAGGGCATTGCCCACGCCGTCGCCGAACTGCGCCACCAGGACGGGCCGGACCCACTTCTCGAATGCGTCTGCGGCATCGCTGATGAGATTCTTGAGTTCGTTGAGCAGACCGACAATTCCCTCGACCTGGCGCTGGAAATTGCTCAGCACGGTGCCCACATCGTGTGCGACCTCGCGCAGGACTTTCATTCCGTCGCCGCTGAAGAAGTCGGTGACGGTGTCCCACAAACCCGACAGTGACAGTCGATCCAGCAATCGGCGAATGGCATCTTGGGTCTGCTGCACCTCCCGAGCGAAACTGGTGATGTGCTGGGCCAAATCCGAAGCCGTGGTCGTCAGGCACGCCATGGCCTCGCCGATGGAGTCGAAGGCCTCGCCGATCTTCGCGCCTTCGGGGATGTCCTGGGCGGCGACAGCAGGCTTGAGTCCGTTCAACTCGGATTGAAAGATGGCGAACCCCGTCGCAAAGTTACGCCATTGGGCGGCAAGCACATTCATCATTGCCGCGTTCCCGGACGGCCAGGTCATTGCCGCCCCGAACAATCCCAGGCCGGGCAGCGTCAGCAGCAGCGGCTCGACGAGGTACCACATGGTGGGCGGCGGGACCATGACCCCGTTCGGGCCCGCAGGCATATCACCGGCCACGGTGTCGCTCGGCTGTGGACCTACGGCGCCGGGCGCACCATGACCACCGATGGTCGACCCCGCATCGGCGTTTTTGTAGTTGTAGCCCGTGGCTTGAAGCATCCGCCCAACGGCCTTGTACGCATTCGCCGCCTTGGCGAGCGTATCGGCGAAATCCTGTGCCTGGCGCCCGTAATCGAGAGCGAAACTCAGCCCGGCCGTATCCGCACCTGAGGAGATGCCGCCTCCCAGAGCGGAACTCAACGAGTCGCACAACATCCCCAGTTGTGACCCGAGCGATTCGACGCGCTTGCCGGCATCGATCAGGACATCCGGGTCGACGTCGATCCGGCCGTGCGCCGAGGCGACTACCCCCACATCGCGCCGTTCTTGGTGACGGCTTCCGTGTAGTTCTTTTCGGCCGCCTGGGCGATGGACCGCAATTGCTTCAGCGCCGACTTCATCTGCTCGGCGCCGTCCTCCCATTGCTGCTGAGCCTGCGCCTGCGCATCCGAACCTTCGCCATGCCAGGACGTGCGCAGCGTGGCCATCGTGCGGTCGATGTCCTCCAGGCATTCGGTGACTTCACGCTCGAACGCCTGCATGTGCTCGATTGCCGCCTGCATCTTCCCGAAATCGACCACCAGTTGAGTCACTGCGGCACCTCGCGGCCGGGCGTCTGGGAGTCAGCGGGCGGCTCGACCGGTGCCCCCGTGGGACTGTGATCGCCGGGCGCAGCCCCGTCATGGTCTTCCGGGCCCTTGGCGTCCTTGGCTGTCTCGGCGGCTTTCTCGACCGCCTGCTCGATGGTCTGGCCGACCTGTTGCGCCACCCCGGCCGCTGCCTGTGCGGCCTGCGTCACCATGGCGCCGGCCGTTTGACCGGCCTGTGCCAGCCCGGAGGCCACCTGCCCACCGACCTGCCCCACTCGCCCTACCGAAGACGACAGTGCGTCGGACGATCCTGAGGGACCGGACGCCGCACCCGTCGAGGGCTGCGCCGTCGCGCCGGTCGCTGGAGAGCCCGCCGGAGTGCCCTGACCGTCACCGGCACCCGACGCGGGGAACGACGACGCAACCGCACCGGCGGCCTGCTCGTCGGTTCTGTCGTATTGATCGCCGGCCACCCTCAGCAGGTCCGACATGGTCTGCACCCCGCGGACCACCTGGCCCGCACCGTGGTGCCACTGGTCCCACGCGGTGGAGTAGGCGGACGCGGCGTCGCCTTTCCAGCCTGACCCCAAGAGCTCCCGGGTTTCGAGGTCCACGCTGGACAGGCCGTCCTGCAAGCGCTGTCCCGCCTCCCGCAGCCGGTTCGCGGCAAGATGCAGTTCGGACACGACAACTTCGACCGGACGTTCCATCTCACCCCCGCGTCATCGGACGGCCGACACCACTGTGCAGCTTATTCGCCCCCGAGGGCACCCTGATGCACCAGTTACGCTCGCCCCGTGCTCATCGTCATCGAAGGTCTGGACGGCGCCGGCAAGCGAACTCTGACCGAGGGCCTGCGGGCGGACTTCGAGGCCCGCGGGAAAACCGTCACCACGATGGCCTTCCCCCGGTACGGCGAATCGATCCACGCCGACCTGGCCGCCGAGGCGCTGCACGGCGGCCATGGCGACCTGGCCGACTCGGTGTACGCGATGGCGACGTTGTTCGCCCTCGACCGGGCCGGCGCCCGCGACGAGATCAACCGCCGCAAGGATTCTCACGATGTCGTCATCCTGGACCGCTACGTGGCGTCGAATGCCGCCTACAGCGCGGCCCGGCTGCATCAGCACGCCGACGGGGAGGTGGTGGCCTGGGTGCGTGACCTCGAATTCGGCCGGCTGAACCTGCCCGGCCCGGATTGGCAGGTGCTGCTCGACGTCCCCGTGGAGCTGGCCGAGCAGCGCGCGGTGTCCCGCGCGGCGCAGGAAGCCGACCGCGCCCGCGACGCCTACGAGCGTGACGGCGGACTGCAACGCCGGACCGGTGAGGTGTACCGCGCGCTGGCCGCTGCCGACTGGGCCGGCCGGTGGGCGGTGGCCGCCCCGGATATCCATCCGGGGCAACTGGCCGCGACCCTCCTCGCATAGGTCGAAACTGACGCGGTGTGGCACCGGCGGTTTGTCACGATTTGGTGACACGATGGGGCCCATGAGGCAACGGATCCTGGTCGTGGACGACGACCCCTCCCTGGCCGAGATGCTCACCATCGTGCTGCGTGGGGAGGGTTTCGACACCGCGGTCATCGGCGACGGCACCCAGGCCCTCACCGCGGTGCGCGAACTGCGCCCCGACCTCGTGCTGCTCGACCTGATGTTGCCCGGCATGAACGGAATCGACGTGTGCCGCGTGCTGCGCGCCGACTCCGGCGTGCCGATCGTCATGCTGACGGCCAAGACCGACACCGTGGACGTGGTGCTGGGCCTGGAGTCCGGCGCCGACGACTACGTGATGAAGCCGTTCAAACCCAAAGAGTTGGTGGCGCGCGTCCGGGCCCGGCTGCGCCGCAACGACGACGAGCCCGCCGAGCTGCTCTCCATCCACGACATCGACATCGATGTGCCCGCACACAAGGTGACCCGTGCGGGGGAACAGATCTCCCTCACGCCCCTGGAGTTCGACCTGCTGGTGGCGCTGGCACGCAAACCGCGGCAGGTGTTTACTCGTGATGTGCTGCTCGAACAGGTGTGGGGATACCGTCACCCAGCCGACACCCGTTTGGTGAACGTGCATGTCCAGCGGTTGCGGGCCAAGGTCGAGACCGACCCGGAGAACCCGCAGGTGGTGCTGACCGTTCGAGGAGTGGGATACAAGGCCGGACCGCCGTGATCTTCGGCTCGCGGCGTCGCGTCCGCAGCCGCTTCCGCGGCTCGGGCCCGATGGTGCGGGGTCTGGCCGCGCTCGGCCGGGCAGTCGGTTTCGCGTGGCGGCGATCCTTGCAGCTGCGAGTGGTCAGCCTGACGCTCGGGTTGTCGCTGGCGGTCATCCTGGTGCTCGGCTTCGTGCTCACCAGTCAGATCACCGACCGTATTCTCGAGGTCAAGGTCAGGGCCGCGACCGAGGAGATCGAACGGGCCCGCAACACCGTCAGTGGCATCGTCGGTGGCGAGGAGACCCGATCCCTCGACAGCAGCCTGCAACTCGCGCGCAACACCCTCATCGACCGCAAGGTCGACACCGGTGCGGGGCTGGCCGGTGCCTTCGACGCCGTTCTCGTGGTGCCCGGCGACGGACCCCGCGCCGCCACCGCGGCCGGACCGGTACAGCAGGTGCCCAAGGAATTACGCGATTTCGTCAAGGCCGGCCAGGTCAGCTACCAGTACGCCGGAGTGCACACCGACGGCTTCTCCGGTCCCGCGTTGATCGTCGGCAGCCCGACATCCTCACAGGTCACCAACCTGGAGCTCTACCTGATCTTTCCGCTGACCAACGAGGAATCGACCATCTCGCTGGTGCGCGGCACCATGGCCACCGGCGGCGTCGTGCTGCTCGGACTGCTCGCGGCGATCGCGCTGCTCGTGGCACGCCAGATCGTGCTGCCGGTGCGGTCGGCGTCGCGGATCGCCGAGCGGTTCGCCGAAGGCCATCTCACCGAACGCATGCCGGTGCGCGGCGAGGACGACATGGCGCGGCTGGCGGTGTCCTTCAACGATATGGCCGAGAGCCTCAGCAGGCAGATCACCCAGCTCGAAGAATTCGGAAACCTGCAGCGCCGCTTCACTTCTGACGTCAGTCACGAGCTGCGCACGCCGTTGACGACGGTGCGGATGGCGGCGGACCTGATCTATGACCACAGCGAGGACCTGGACCCGGCGCTGCGGCGTTCCACCGAGCTGATGGTCAACGAACTCGACCGCTTCGAGACCCTGCTCGCCGATCTGCTGGAGATCTCCCGCCACGATGCCGGCGTCGCCGAGCTGGCCGTGGAAGCGGTCGACCTGCAGTCGGTGGTGCAGAGCGCGCTGGACAACGTGGGGCACCTGTCCGCCGACGCAGGTATCGAACTGGACGTCGACATGCCGTTGGCCGGGGTGATCGCCGAGGTGGATCCCCGTCGGGTGGAACGCATTCTGCGCAACCTCATCGCCAACGCGATCGACCACGCCGAGCACAAGCCGGTGCAGATCCGGATGGCCGCCGACGAGGACACCGTCGCCGTGACCGTCCGCGACTTCGGCGTCGGTCTGCGCCCTGGTGAGGAGAAGTTGGTGTTCAGCCGGTTCTGGCGGTCGGACCCGTCCCGGGTGCGCCGATCCGGCGGCACGGGGCTGGGGTTGGCGATCAGCATCGAGGACGCCCGGCTGCACCAGGGTCGGCTGGAGGCCTGGGGCGAACCGGGTAAGGGTGCATGCTTCCGGCTCACCCTGCCGCTGGTGCGCGGTCACAAGGTGACCACCAGCCCGCTGCCGCTCAAACCCGTCGATCAGGCCGCACCCGCACGCCGGGAACGCGAACCGGCGGGGGAGGGCGTGTGAAGCGCCTGCCGGCCTTGACGTGGCTTGTGGTGCTGATCGTTTCGCTGGCCGGCTGCGCCGGCGTACCGAGTTCGTCGTCCCCACAGGCGATCGGCACCGTCGACCGGCCCGCCCCGCCGAGCCTGCCCACGCCCACCCCGGGCATGGACCCCGATGTGTTGTTGCGCGAATTCCTCAAGGCGACCGCCGATCCCGCCAACCGGCATCTGGCGGCCAGGCAGTTTCTCACCGAATCGGCCTCACGTGGCTGGGACGACGCCGGTAGTGCCCTGCTGATCGACCGGGTCGTGTTCGTGGAAACCCGTGGACCCGAACGGGTTTCGGTAAACATGCGGGCCGACATGCTGGGTTCGCTGTCCGACGTCGGGGTGTTCGAGACCGCGGAGGGCGCCTTGCCCGACCCGGGTTCGATCGAACTGGTGAAGACCCCGGGCGGCTGGCGCATCGACAAACTGCCCAACGGTGTCTTCCTGGACTGGCAGCAGTTCCAGCAGACCTATAAGCGCAGCACGCTGTATTTCTCCGACCCCACCGGCAAGACCGTCGTACCCGATCCGCGCTACGTCGCGGTCGCCGACGCCGACCAGTTGGCCACCGAACTCGTCACCAAACTGACCACCGGGCCGCGTCCGGAGATGGCGCGCACGGTGCGCAACCTGCTGGCCGCCCCGCTGCGCCTGCGCGGCCCGGTGACCAGGGCCGACGGTGGCAAGACGGGTGTCGGACGCGGCTACGGGGGCGCCCGCATCGACCTGGAGAATCTGCCGACGACGGATCCGCACACCCGTCAACTGCTTGCGGCGCAGATCATCTGGACGCTGTCCCGGGCCGGTATCAACGGACCGTACGTCATCAACGCCGACGGCGCCGCCCTCGACGACAGATTCGCCGACGGGTGGAACACCGCCGATGTGGCGGCCAGCGACCCCGGTGCTGCCGACGGTGCCGCGGCGGGCTTGCATGCGCTCATCGGTGGATCGATGGTCTCCCTGGACGGCCAGAACGCACCCCGGGTGCCCGGTTCGTTCGGGCAGATGCCGGGGCAGGTGTCGGCGGCGCTGTCGCGCAGCGGCCAGGAGGCGGCAACGGTGGTACTGCTGCGACCCGGCGCCCCCGACATGTCGTCATCGCTGTGGATCGGTCCGCTCGGCGGAGACACCGGCCAGGCCATCGACGGGCGCACGTTGACCAGGCCCACCTGGTCGCTCGACGACGCCATCTGGATCGTCGTCGACGGCAACAATGTGGTGCGCGTGCTCCAGGAGGCGGCCTCGGGGCAGCCCGCGCGCATCCCCGTCGACTCGACGGCCGTCGCGACCAAGTTCTCCGGGCCCATCTCCGAACTGCAACTCTCCCGCGACGGCACCCGCGCGGCCATGGTGATCAACGGCCAGGTGATCCTGGCGGGCGTCGAGCAGACTCCCGGTGGGCAGTACGCGCTGACCTACCCGCGCCGGCTGGGCTTCGGGCTCGGCGACACCGCGGTGTCGCTGTCCTGGCGCACCGGGGACGACATCGTCGTCACCCGCACCGATACGGCACACCCGGTGTCGTACGTCAATCTCGACGGGGTGAACTCCGACGGGCCGGCCCAGAACCTGTTGGCGCCGGTGACCACCGTCGCGGCCAATCCGTCGACGGTGTACGTCGCCGATCAGCGCGGGGTGCTGCAGCTGTCCGGGTCGGCCGCGGAGGACAACATGAGCTGGGCCGAGGTGCGGCCGCTCATGGTCGCCGGGGCGTTGCCGGTGCTCCCCGGCTGACTGCGTGACGGGCCGGCCCGTCACCACGTCTGTCCGGAACGGGATGTCAGACGCCACGGCCACACTGGGTCCGTGCTGCTTGATCTGGTGCTGCCGGTGGAGTGCGGAGGCTGTGGTACCCCGGGTGTGCGCTGGTGCCCGGCATGCGCCGCCGAACTGCGTACCAAGGCCGCCGACCCCCGCGTCGTGACACCGCGGCTGGACCCCGGGGTGCCGGTGTTATCGCTGGGCCGCTATGCCGCGGCACGCAGGCAGGCGATCGTCGCGGTCAAGGAACACGGCCGGGCCGATCTGGTGGAGCCGCTGGCAGGGGCGGTGCGCACCGGACTGACGCAGCTGCTCACCTGGGGCCTGCTGGAGACGCCGCTGACCGTGGTGCCCGCACCGACGCGCTGGACGGCGGCCCGTCGTCGCGGAGGCGACCCGGTCACCAGGGTGGCCGAGACTGCCGTCGCACCCCTGCCGGGCGTCACGGTCACCCGCGCGCTGCGGTTGACCGGCCTCGCGCGCGATTCGGTCGGCCTCTCCAGTGCGGACCGGCAACGGAATCTGGCGGGCCGTGTCCGCGTCCGCGCGTTGCCCGCAGTCCCCGTGATCCTGCTCGACGATGTGGTGACCACCGGCGCCACGGCATGTGCATCCGTCGACGCGCTGCAAACCTCCGGCGTGTCGGTGCACGCGGTGCTCGCCATCGCGAATGCGTGATGACCCGCGGCGACGATGTCTTCGATTGCCGTCAGATGAAGAACTCAAAACAGGTCTGCGAAATTGGTGGCACAGTCAGGTGAACACGGACTACGTTGGGGCCAACCACCCGTGAAGGTTTCACGGCGGCACCCCCTCACCGGGGCGCCCGTGCACCGAGCGGCTGCCAAGACGCGGTAGGAGGTGATCACTCGACACCTTGCGCCGGCGGGCGCCGCATATGCACTTTCCCGCCGACGCGTGTTCTGACAATCCGGGCACGCAATGCGCGTGCGACACCGCAGGAGAAACGAGTTGTCAAGTATGTCAACCCAATCCGTGCAAACCGATCGCACTACCATGGTCGTCGAAGACGAGGACCTCACGCCGGCCACCAACGCCGACGTTGTCGTCAAGGGCCGCAATGTCGAGGTTCCCGACCACTTCCGCCTCTACGTCTCCGAGAAGCTGGCGCGACTGGAGCGGTTCGACAAGACCATCTATCTTTTCGATGTCGAACTCGACCATGAGAAGAATCGGCGCCAGCGCAAAAATTGTCAGCATGTCGAGATCACCGCGCGCGGCCGAGGCCCCGTGGTACGCGGGGAAGCCTGCGCCGACAGTTTCTATGCGGCCCTGGAATCGGCGGTCTGCAAACTCGAGAACCGGCTACGTCGCAGCAAGGACCGGCGCAAGATTCACTACGGTGACAAGAGGCCCGTCTCTCTGCACGAAGCGACCGCGGTGATCCCAGAGCAGGACCTGCCCACCACCGCCCCCGAGTCGGTGCAGACCGAGATCGCGGTGGACGATCACGAACCCGGCCGGATTGTGCGTACCAAGGAGCACGAGGCCACGCCGATGACCGTCGATGACGCCCTCTACGAGATGGAACTCGTCGGGCACGACTTCTTCCTGTTCCACGACAAGGAATCCGACCGACCGAGCGTCGTCTACCGCAGACACGCCTACGACTATGGGCTGATCAGGCTGTCCTGACTCCCACGGAGCGAGATCCGAGCACGAGCCCCCGGCGCGCAGCCGGGGGCTCGTTGCGTCTTCGGGCCGTATCTCGCCGGGCCGCCGATTTCGTTCACCTACGATGGACCGCAGTTACCTGCTGTGATGTTCATCCACTGAAGAGGAAATAGCGTGCTGGATAAGTTGCTCCGTCTCGGTGAAGGCCGCATGGTCAAGCGCCTCAAAAAGGTCGCTGACTATGTGAACACCTTGTCCGACGACGTGGAGAAGCTGACCGACGCCGAACTTCGTGCCAAGACCGACGAGTTCCGCAAGCGCGTCGCCGACGGCGCAGAACTCGACGACCTGCTGCCCGAGGCGTTCGCGGTGGCCCGCGAGGCCGCCTGGCGTGTGCTGGGCCAGCGCCACTTCGACGTCCAGATCATGGGTGGCGCCGCGCTGCACTTCGGCAACGTCGCCGAGATGAAGACCGGTGAGGGCAAAACCCTGACCGGTGTGCTGCCGGCCTACCTCAACGCACTGTCCGGCAAGGGCGTGCACATCGTCACCGTCAACGACTACCTGGCCAAACGCGATAGCGAGCAGATGGGTCGTGTGCACCGCTTCCTGGGGCTTGACGTCGGCGTCATCCTGTCGGGGCTGACCCCCGATGAGCGCCGCGCCGCCTACGCGGCCGACATCACCTACGGCACCAACAACGAGTTCGGGTTCGACTACCTGCGCGACAACATGGCGCACTCGGTGCCCGAGATGGTGCAGCGCGGCCATAACTTCGCCGTCGTCGACGAGGTCGACTCGATCCTCATCGACGAGGCCCGTACCCCGCTGATCATCTCCGGTCCGGCCGACGGCGCCTCGCACTGGTATTCCGAGTTCGCCCGGCTGGCCCCGCTGATGAAGAAGGACGTCCACTACGAGGTGGACCTGAAGAAGCGCACCATCGGCGTGCATGAGATCGGTGTCGAGTTCGTCGAGGATCAGCTCGGCATCGACAACCTGTACGAAGCCGCCAACTCGCCGCTGGTCAGCTACCTGAACAATTCGCTGAAGGCCAAGGAACTCTTCGAGCGCGACAAGGAGTACATCGTCCGCAACGGTGAGGTGCTCATCGTGGACGAGTTCACCGGCCGCGTGCTGATCGGCCGCCGCTACAACGAGGGCATGCACCAGGCCATCGAGGCCAAGGAGCACGTCGAGATCAAGGCCGAGAACCAAACGCTGGCCACCATCACGCTGCAGAACTACTTCCGGCTCTACGACAAGCTCTCCGGTATGACCGGTACCGCCCAGACCGAGGCCGCCGAGCTGCACGAGATCTACGGCCTCGGTGTGGTGGCCATCCCGACAAACCGGCCGATGATCCGCGTCGACGCCTCCGACCTCATCTACAAGACCGAAGAGGCCAAGTACATCGCCGTCGTCGACGATGTCGTCGAACGTTATGAGAAGGGGCAGCCGGTCCTGATCGGCACCACCTCGGTGGAACGCTCGGAGTACCTGTCGCGGCAGTTCACCAAGCGCAAGGTCCCGCACAACGTGCTCAACGCGAAGTACCACGAGCAGGAGGCGAACATCATCGCCGAGGCCGGGCGGCGTGGAGCCATCACGGTGGCCACCAACATGGCCGGCCGCGGTACCGACATCGTGCTGGGCGGCAACGTCGAGTTCCTCGCCGACAAGCGGCTCAAAGATATGGGCCTCGACCCGGTCGAGACGCCGGAGGAGTACGACGCCGCCTGGGAGTCGACCGTCAAGGCGATCAAGAGCGAAGCCAAGGCCGAGGCCGAGGAAGTGATCGCGGTCGGCGGTCTCTACGTGCTGGGTACCGAGCGTCATGAGTCACGACGTATCGACAATCAGCTGCGTGGTCGCTCCGGCCGTCAGGGTGACCCGGGTGAATCGCGGTTCTACCTGTCGCTGGGTGATGAGCTCATGCGGCGGTTCAACGGTGCCACGCTGGAGACCCTGCTGACGCGACTGAACCTGCCCGAGGACGTCCCCATCGAGGCCAAGATGGTGACCCGCGCGATCAAGAGCGCACAGACCCAGGTCGAGCAGCAGAACTTCGAGGTCCGCAAGAACGTCCTCAAGTACGACGAGGTGATGAACCAGCAGCGCAAGGTCATCTACGAAGAGCGCCGGATGATCCTCGAGGGGGAGAACCTGCAGAAGCAGGCCCACGACATGCTGGTCGACGTGGTCACCGCCTATGTCGACGGTGCCACCGCCGAGGGTTACTCGGAGGACTGGGATCTGGAGAAACTGTGGGAGGCGCTCAAGACGCTGTACCCGGTGGGTATCGATCATCACGATCTCCTCGATTCGGGAGCAGTCGGAGAGCCCGGTGAGCTGACCCGCGACGAACTGCTCGGCGCCTTGGTCGAGGACGCCGAGCGGGCGTACGCCGAGCGCGAGAAGCAGATCGATGCGATCGGTGGCGAGGGCGCGATGCGTCAGCTGGAACGCAATGTGCTGCTCAACGTGATCGACCGCAAGTGGCGCGAGCATCTCTACGAGATGGACTACCTCAAGGAGGGCATCGGCCTGCGCGCGATGGCCCAGCGTGACCCGCTGGTCGAGTACCAGCGCGAGGGTTACGACATGTTCGTCGCGATGCTCGACGGTCTCAAGGAGGAGTCGGTCGGGTTCCTGTTCAACGTCGCCGTCGAGGCCGCACCGCCGGCGCCCGCCCCCGCGGCGCAGCCCATGTCGCAGGGCCTGGCCGAATTCGCGGCGGCTGCGGCCCAGCAGGCGCAGGGTCAAGTGGCCACCAAGCAGCGCCCATCGGGCTTGCACGCCAAGGGGATCGACGACGGAGCAGACGGTTCGTCGCGGCTCACCTATTCCGGGCCGTCCGAGGACGGTTCGGCGGAGGTGCAGCGGCCCGCCGGTGGGCGGCACGCAGCGACGGAACCGGGCACCCGCAAGGAGCGTCGCGAGGCGGCCCGTCAGCAGGCGCGCGACGCCAAGGCCCGCGGCCGCTGAGCCGCTGAGCGGCGCTAACCCACCTGCAGGGCCACCACCTGCCAGCGGTCGCACACCAGCTCGATGCGTGCCGCAATGGCCCGCACCCGGGCGCCCCGGGTGTAGCTGGCGAACACCTCGGCCGCGCTGACCTCGTTGTCGGCGCAGTCGGAGGCCCGGCGCAAGCCCACCCGGCGCAGCACTGCAGTGCCGCCCGGTTGGGGTGTGCGTGCCAGTGCGGCAGTGGCGTCGACGAGGCCCGGAGCCAGCACACCCCGCAACTGCGAGGCCGGACGCCTGCGATCGATCACCTCAAGGACGCGGCGCAGGGCAAGATCGGCGAAGGTGCCGGCCGCCGGTGGCGGCAGGGGAGTTCCGGCGCCCGGCGGCGGCGCGTCGGCCCGGGTAACGGGCCGTAGATGCGCTGCGGACCGCCTGCGCAGTACCGGTGGCGGGCAGGCGACGGGCCCTAGTGCCGGCGGCTCGCAATCGATGATCGGCATCGCCACGCACGGGGTGGTCGGCTCTGTGGCTACATGCGGAAGGGTCGTCACAGTGTCTCTCCAAGACAAATCCAGCTGAACGGCACGGACAGGGCGCTGCTGGAGAGGCACAGGCATATTGATGATCGCACGGTTCCGAAGGTGTCCCATGCACCCGTGATGCGGTGCGGAGCCGATGCCGACTAAGTTGACGGTCATTCGTGCTTGATCCGGCGAGGGGAGGGGCCACACCGCGATGGTGACCAGGCTGTCGGCATCCGATGCGGCCTTCTACCACCGGGAGAACACCGCCACCCCGATGTACGTGGGGTCGTTGTCGATCGTGCGCAAACCGCGTGCCGGGCTGAGTTACGAATCGGTGTTGGAGACGGTGGAGCGGCGTTTGCCGCAGATTCCGCGCTATCGACAGAAGGTCCGCGAGGTCAGTTACGGACTGGGCCGGCCGGTGTGGGTCGACGACCGCGAGTTCGACATCACCTATCACATCCGGCGTTCGGCACTCCCGTCGCCGGGCAGCGACGCGCAACTGCACGACCTGATCGCCCGGCTGGGTTCGCGGCCCTTGGACAAGACCCGTCCGCTGTGGGAGATGTACGTCGTCGAGGGGTTGACCCAGAACCGGATCGCGATCTACACCAAATCGCATCAGGCGCTGGTGAACGGGATGTCGGCGCTCGAGATCGGTCACGTGATCGCCGATCGCACCCCGAAAGCGCCGGAATTCGGCGAGGACATCTGGATCCCGGGCCGGGAGCCGAGTGATACCTGGCTGCTGCTGGGTGCGCTCGGCGAATGGATCACCCGCCCCACGGCCCAGCTGGCGTCGTTGCGCTCGACGGTGACCGAGGTGGCCACCAGTGCAAGCGCGCTCGTCGACGTCGGGCGCCGGGTGGCCGATGTGGCGCGCACGGTCGCCAGGGGCACCGCGCCCAGTAGCCCGCTCAACACCACGGTGTCGCGCAATCGGCGTTTCACGGTGGCGGGCCATCGGCTGGAGGATTACCGGTTGCTGCGCGCGCGGTACGACTGCGATGTCAACGATGTGGTGCTCGCGGTGGTCGCGGGTGCCCTGCGCAACTGGTTGTTGTCCCGCGGCGAGCCGGTCACGGCCACCTCGAGCGTGCGCGCGATGGCACCGAACTCCGTGTATCCCGATGCCGAGATCGATTCGACCGGGCCGGGGCAGGCGATCAGCGAAGTGTCCCCGTTCCTGGTGGACCTGCCGATCGGGGAGGGCAACGCGGTGGTCCGGCTGTCGCAGATCGCGCACGCCACCGAGTCGCATTCGACCGCGGCCAGCCTGGTCGACGCGCGCACCATCGTGACGCTGTCCGGCTTCGCGCCGCCCACCCTGCACGCGATGGGTATCCGGGTCGCGACCAGTTTCTCCGCACGGCAGTTCAACCTGCTGATCACGAACGTGCCGGGTGCGCAGAAGCAGATGTACATCGCCGGCACCAAGCTCGTCGAGACCTACGCGGTGCCGCCGCTGCTGAACAATCAGGTGTTGGCCATCGGGGTGACGTCGTACAACGGCATGCTGTACTTCGGGATCAACGCCGACCGCGACGCGATGAGCGACGTGGACGTGTTCCCCACCCTGTTGAGAGAGTCCCTGGACGAGTTGTTGGAGGCCGCCCGTTGATGCGCGTGTATGTGCCGGCCACGTTGGCGATGTTGCAACAGTTGGTCGCCGATCGGATGATCCACGCCCGCAGCGGCACGGCTTTCGCGGTCACCCCGACGCTGCGTGAGGCGTACGCCCACGGTGACGACGAGGAGTTGGCCGAGGTGGCCCTGGGCGAGGCGGCGCTGGCTTCGCTGAGATTGCTCGCCGGCGGCACCGGCGACCTGCCGCCGCGTCGGGTGGTGCTCGTCGCGGACGCCCCAGACGCCTCAGCCGTCACGTTCCGTCCGGACTTGGATGATGCGGTGGTGCGGCTGGCCGGTCCGATCGGCTACGACGACGTCGTCGCCGCGTACGTCGACAATGCCGCGGCCGAGGCGGCGGTGGTGGCAGCGGTGGAGGTCATCGACGCGGCAGACCTGGGCGATGAGGATGCCGAACTCACGGTCGGGGATGCCCAGGACCACGATCTGGCCTGGTACGCCCCCCAGGAGCTGCCGTTCCTGCTCGACCTGCTGTGACATTGTCGACGTAGTATTCGGCAATAAGTTACCGGCTGGTACTAGATACGGAAGCGTAAGTTACGGTACCGTAGGTTGCGTGGCCAAGAACACTGTCAAGACCTCGGCCAATGTGGCTGACACGGTCCGTCCCGCGGTTCCCGGGGCGCCCCATTGGAAGACGTTGCGCGCCATCGCCGGCCGGATCACCACGCCGCTGTTGCCCGATGACTATCTGAAGCTGGCGAATCCGCTGTGGTCGGCCCGCGAATTGCGGGGCCGGGTGGTCGAGGTGCGTCGGGAGACGCCGGACTCGGCGACGTTGGTGATCAAACCCGGATGGGGATTCACCTTCGACTACGAGCCCGGTCAGTACGTCGGCATCGGACTGCTGATGGACGGGCGGTGGCGGTGGCGGTCCTACTCCCTGACCTCGGCGCCGGTGCCGGGCCGGGGCAAGCGGACCATCAGCATCACCGTGAAGGCGATGCCCGAGGGGTTTCTGTCCACCCACCTGGTGGACGGCGTCACGCCGGGCACCATCGTTCGACTCGCCGCGCCGCAGGGCAATTTCGTGATGCCCGACCCGGCGCCGGCCCAGGTGCTCTTCCTCACCGCGGGCTCCGGTATCACCCCGGTGATATCGATGCTGCGGACGCTGGCCCGCCACGGCCAGGTCACCGATATCGTGCACGTGCATTCGGCTCCGACCGAATCCGATGTGCTGTTCGCCGCCGAACTGGCCGAACTGCAGCGCGCGCACCCGAGCTACCGGCTGATCGTGCGGACCACCCGCACCCAGGGGCGGCTCGACCTGCTGCGGCTGGCCGATGTGGTGCCCGACTGGCGTGATCGTCAGGTGTGGGCGTGTGGCCCTGAGGGCATGCTCAACGACGCCGAGCGCATCTGGACCGCGGCCGGTGTGGGGGAGCGACTGCATCTTGAGCGGTTCGCGGTGACGCGGGCCGCTCCCCACGGCACCGGCGGGAAGATCACTTTCGAACGCAGCGGCAAAACCGTGCAAGCCGATGCGGCGACGTCGGTGATGGAGGCCGGCGAGGAGGTCGGTATCCGGATGCCGTTCGGCTGCCGGATGGGAATCTGCCAGTCCTGTGTCGTCGGGCTTGTCGAGGGCCATGTCCGGGACTTGCGGACAGGTGTGGAGCACGAGCCGGGAACCCGGGTGCAGACTTGTGTCTCGGCGGCATCCGGCGACTGCGTCGTCGACGTATAACTGTTAACCAAGAGCTAACCTACGGTAGCGTAGGTTACGCTAGAGTAGGAATTGCAAAGGAGGGTTGACCAGTGGCTATTACCGACGTACCTGCGTTCGCGCATCTGACTGACGCCGATATCGAAAGCCTTGCCGTCGAACTCGACGCGATCCGACAGGACATCGAGGACTCTCGCGGTGAGCGCGACTCGCGCTACATCCGCCGTACCATCGCCGCGCAGCGCGCCCTCGAGGTGTCCGCCCGGATCGTGCTGGCGGCCAGTTCGCGACGGTCGGCCTGGTGGGCCGGCACGACTGCACTCGGCGTGGCCAAGATCATCGAGAACATGGAGATCGGCCACAACGTCCTGCACGGTCAGTGGGATTGGATGAACGACCCCGAGATCCACTCCTCGTCGTGGGAGTGGGACATGAACGGTGCATCCAAGCACTGGCGGTTCACGCACAACTTCATGCATCACAAGTACACGAACATCCTCGGCATGGACGACGACGTGGGCTACGGCCTGCTGCGCGTCACCCGCGACCAGCGCTGGAAGCCGTTCAACGCCTTCAATCTGCTCTACAACACGGTGCTGGCGATGCTGTTCGAGTGGGGCATCGGGCTACAGCACCTGGAACTGGGCAAGATCGCCAAGGGCCGCGACGACCGCAAGGCGACCATGGTGCGCCTGCGTGAGGTCGGGGTGAAGATCGGGCACCAGCTGTTCAAGGACTATGTCGCCTTCCCGGCGCTGACCTCGCTGTCGCCCGCCGCGACCTTCAAGTCGACGGCGAAAGCCAACTTCTGGGCCAACGTGATTCGCAATGTGTGGGCCAACGCGGTGATCTTCTGCGGTCACTTCCCGGACGGGGCAGAGAAGTTCACCAAGACCGACATGATCGGGGAGACCCGCGGCGAGTGGTATCTGCGGCAGATGCTCGGCAGCGCCAACTTCAAGAACGGTCCGGTGCTGCGCTTCATGAGCGGCAACCTGTGCCACCAGATTGAGCATCACCTGTATCCGGATCTGCCCAGCAACCGGCTCTACGAGGTGTCCCTCCGGGTGCAGGCGGTGTGTGACAAGTACGACTTGCCTTACACCACGGGATCGTTTCTGGTGCAGTACGCCAAGACGTGGCGCACCATCGCGAAACTGTCGTTGCCGAACAAGTATCTGCGCGACACCGCGGACAATGCGCCGGAGACCCGCAGTGAGCGGATGTTCACGGAGCTGGAAGGTTTCGGGGTCGAGGATCCCGTCACCGGAAGGCGACGCGGACTCAAGACCGCCATCGCGACGGTTCGGGGCTGGCGTCAGGACAGGCGCGCCGCGTAGGACACGAGCACACGCAGACCCCGCTTCCCGGCAACGGAAGGCGGGGTTTGTGTTGTGCGCGAAAGATGTTCAGTAGGCGGGCTCATTGAGCGTCGCCAGCAGCCGCCGCGCCGCGGCCACCCGTGCGGCGGCGGGACCGGTCAACTCGTCGAGCGCGCACTCCGGATCGGCAGGCGGCCCCATGTGCCCGCACCCGCGCGGACAGTCCTGCACCGCCTCGGCCAGATCGGAGAAGGCCTGCACCACGTCATCGGGCGCGATATGGGCCAGGCCGAACGAGCGGATACCCGGGGTGTCGATCACCCAGCCGGATCCGCGCAGCGGTAGCGCGATCGACTGCGTCGAGGTGTGCCGGCCCTTGCCGACACCGGTCACCGACCCGGTGGCCCGGTCCGCATCGGGCACAAGACGATTCACCAGAGTCGACTTGCCGACCCCGGAATGTCCCAGCAACACGGTCACGTGACCTTGCAGCATGGGCGCCACCACATCGAGCGGATCCTCGCGCCCGGCCGTCAACACGATCAGGTCGAGATCGACGAACTGCGCCGCGAAGGGCTCCGGCGGCGCAAGATCCGATTTGGTGAGGCACAGGATCGGCGTCAGTCCGCCCGCGTACGCGGCGATCAGGGCCCGTTCCACGAAGCCGGTCCGTGGCGGCGGATCGGCCAGTGCCACCACGATGAGCAGCTGATCGGCGTTGGCAACCACCACGCGTTCGGTGGGATCGGTGTCATCGGCGGTGCGGCGCAACACCGTTCGCCGGTCCTTGCGGCGAACGATCCGGGCCAGCGTGTCCGTGCGCCCGGACAGGTCGCCGACGATGTCCACCTCGTCGCCGACGACGATCGGGGTGCGGCCCAGCTCTCGGGCCCGCATCGCGGTCACGTGCCGGTCCGGGTCACCGTCCAGGGCGCACCCCCACCGGCCGCGGTCGACGGTGACGACCATCGCTTCGGCGGCGTCGGCATGGTCGGGACGGTTCTTGGTGCGCGGCCGGGAGCCCTTGCCCGGGCGCACCCGGACATCGGACTCGTCGTAGTCGGCCGCTCTCACGATCCGGCTATCCCTGATCGTCCAGCAGCATGTCGGTCCACATCCCGGGAAAGTCCGGCAGCGTCTTGGCGGTGGTCCCGATGTCCTCCACCGTCACGTCGGGTACGCGCAACCCGATGATCGCCCCGGCGGTGGCCATCCGGTGGTCGGCATAGGAATGCCAGGTTCCGCCGTGCAGCGCGGTGGCGGTGATCACCAAACCGTCCGGCGTTTCGACGCAGTCACCACCCAGGCCGTTGATCTCGGCGCTCAAGGCGGCCAGCCGGTCGGTCTCGTGTCCGCGCAGGTGGGCGATCCCGCGCAGCGTGGACACCGAACCGGGGCGGGCCAGAGCGGCCAGCGCAGCCATGGACGGGGCGAGTTCGCCGACATCGTGCAGGTCGACGTCGATACCGTCATAGGACGATGCGCCCTGCACCTCGAGATACGAATCCTTTTGCACCGCTTCCACACCCAGGAGTGCAAGCAAGCCCAGAATGACCTCCGCGGGCTGGATGCTGACGGCCGGCCAGCGATTGATCCGCACCGTCCCGCCGGTGACGGCCGCAGCGGCCAGGAAGGGCACCGAGTTGGACAGGTCGGGCTCGATGTCCCAGTGCCGCGCGGCGATCGGGCCGGGCTCGACCCGCCAGCGGTTGCGCTGCGAATCGTCCACGGTCACACCGGCGTCGCGCAGCATGGACACCGTCATGTCGATATGCGGAGCCGACGGCACCGACTCGCCGGTGTGCACCACGGTGAGGCCGTCGCGGAAGGTGGCGCCCGCCAGCAGCAGACCCGACACGAACTGCGACGACCCGGAGGCGTCGATGTGCACCTCGCCGCCGTCGGCCCCGCCCTGCCCACGCACGTCGAACGGCAGTCCGTCGCCGTCGATCCGCACCCCGACGCCACGCAACCCGTCCAGCAGCGGGGCAATGGGCCGGGCACGGGCCTGCTCGTCCCCGTCGAAGGTGACGGTCTGGGTGCTCAGCGCGGCCACCGCGGGAACGAACCGCAACACCGTGCCGGCCAGTCCGCAGTCGATCCGGGTGCCCGGCGCGGGGGCGATGGTCCCGCTGATCGTCAGCTCGGTGTCGCCGAGGATGGTCAGGCCCAGCGCCTGCAGCGCGCCGATCATCAGGTCGGTGTCCCGGCTGCGCAGCGCGCCGCTCACGGTCGAGGTGCGCCGCTCTTCCCCGTCGCTTCGCTCACCCCGGCACGTCGCCAGCGCGGCC
This sequence comes from Mycobacterium hackensackense, assembly GCF_025822555.1. NCBI lineage: Bacteria > Bacillati > Actinomycetota > Actinomycetes > Mycobacteriales > Mycobacteriaceae > Mycobacterium > Mycobacterium hackensackense. The sequence continues at coordinate 957,834 of NZ_JACKUC010000029.1, read as the reverse complement.
AGGATCAGCGCCCGGTTGGTCAGCGACTTGGACCCCGGCACGGTCACGGTGGCGTTCACGGGTTCCGATGTCGACGGTGCCGGCCAGTCAGTCACGACCTCTATCCTGCCTGGTATGTGTGGGCGATTTGCGGTGACCACCGACCCGGCGCTGCTGGCCGAGAAAATCAAGGCTCTCGACGAGACGGCTGAGACCGCCAAAGATGCTGGTCCCAATTACAACGTGGCGCCCACCACGACCGTGAGCACGGTGGTCAAACGGCATGACCAACCCGACGACGAGTCCACCCGGCGCCTCCGGTCGATGCGGTGGGGACTGGTCCCACCCTGGGCGAAATCCAATGCCGACGGCAGCCCCGACACCAAGGGGCCGCTGCTGATCAATGCCCGCGCCGAGACGCTCACGACCTCGCCCGCGTTTCGCGGGTCGGCGAAAAGCAAGCGCTGTCTGGTGCCGATGGACGGCTGGTACGAGTGGAAACCCAATCCCGCGGCGGACGGCAAGAAGGCAACCAAGACACCGTTCTACATGTACGCCGGTGACGGTGAACCGCTGTTCATGGCGGGGTTGTGGTCCACCTGGCGGCCGAAAGACGCGGCGAAGGACAGCACCCCGCTGCTGAGCTGCACCATCATCACCACCGACGCGGCCGCCCAGTTGTCCGATATCCACGATCGGATGCCCCTGACCATCAGCGAGGCCGACTGGGACCGCTGGCTGGACCCCGACGCGCCCATCGACGAGGGACTGCTGCGCGGGCACGGGGATCTGGACCGCATCGAGATCCGCGAGGTGTCTCGGCTGGTGAACAGTGTCCGCAACAACGGCCCTGAGCTCATCGAGGCCGCCGAACCCGAACCCGGCCTCTTTTGAGAAAGGCGGCCCTGTGACCCCCGACCTGGTCGATGCTCTCGGTGCAGACCTGCGCGCGGCCGGCTACACCGTCGACGGCGTCGCCGACCTGCTGGGCGCCGACGCGCACGCCGCGCTCGGCAAGGGCGTGTGGTGGCCCGCATTGCGTGCCTGCGATGCGGCCGGTGGGCCGCTGGCCACATTGGTGCGGCTGTTCCTGCTCGGTGCGCAGGAGACCCCTGAGCGGGTCGCGGCGGCGTTCCCCAGCGCTGGACTGGCGAGGCTGACGGCCGAGGGGGTCCTGCAGGACACCGGCGACACCGTCCGCGCGATCCTCGACATCCGGCCCCATTCCGACGGGGCTCGCGACTTTCTCGTGGTGTCCGATCAGGATGCCGCCGTGCGCAGCGGGCCCGTCCAGCCCGACCACGTACTCGGTATCGGCGGCGCCTCGATGTCCCTGGCCCGTGCCGTGGTGCGCACACCCGCGCGACGTGCACTCGATCTCGGTACCGGCTGCGGCATCCAGGCCCTGCACCTGGATGCGCACTGCGCGGAGATCGTGGCGACCGATACCAATGAGCGGGCGTTGACGCTGGCCGCGGCCACTGCGCGTCTCAACGGCATGTCGTGGGATCTGCGGCGCGGCAGCCTGTTCGAGCCGGTTTCGGGGGAGCGGTTCGACCTGATCGTGTCGAACCCGCCGTTCGTGGTCGGCGTCGGGTCTCAGGACTATATCTACCGCGACTCCGGCATGGCCGGAGATGCGTTGTGCCGCACCATTGTCGAACAGATCGGCGACCATCTGAACCCCGGCGGTACCGCCCTCGTCATGGCCAATTGGATTGTCCAGGGCGAGGATTGGCGTCCGCGCGTGCAGGGTTGGCTGGCCGGCGCCGGACTGCATGCCTGGGTGGTGCAGCGCGAACTGGCCGACCCGGTCAGCTATGTCTCGCTGTGGTTGGCCGATGCCGGTGAGGAACCCGAGCAGGCCGCGGCGCGGGGTGGCGCGTGGCTGGACTGGTTCGCCGAACAGGGCGTCACCGGTATCGGCATGGGGCTGATCTCCTTGCGCGCGCCCCGTCCCGGGGAAGCGGCGGAACAGACGTATGAGGAGATTCTCGACGAGCCGGTCACGGGAGCCGAAGTCGACGCCTTCTTCGCGCGCCGCGCCTACTTGCGCGACACCATCGATGCGGACCTGCTGGCGGCGAGATTGTCGACGGCGCCGGTGATTCTGGAGGAGCGGTCGCTGCCCGGGCCCGACGGCTGGCAGCAGGTCAGTGCGGCGGTGCGCAGGCCCGGCGGGCCGGCCGCGGTGATCGGCGTCGACGACGTGTTGCGGGCCCTGCTGGCCGGATGCCGCGGTGAGGTGCCACTGGGCACGTTGCTGCAACTGCTGGCCACCCACCACGGTGTCGATGCCGACGCGCTGACCGAAGCCGCGCTGCCCGAGATCCGCGAGGCCATCGGCCGCGGAATCCTCTACCAGGCAGGCTGAGTCAGCGTCGGACGGCGGTCACCGCCGCATAGGGCGAATCGAAGGTCACCCCACCGGGTCCGGCGTGCGCGGAGAACGCCGAGGCGAACGCGTCCAGCAGCCGGGACCGCGTCCCGTCGTCGAGCTGACCCAGGATCGACAGGTGTACCGGCGATTCCCGGGTGAGGAACCGCATCGCCTGCTCGGTTGATTCGAATTGCCATGTGAGCACACCGGATTCGACGTGGATATCGGTGAAATCGCCGGCCAGTCGAGCCTCGGCGGTGCCCGGCTCACCCCACTGGTCGGGACCGTATGCACCAGGTGGCGGCGGCCCGAGCACCTCCACGATCGGGTTGTAGAACGGGTTGTCGGCAGCGCGCACCCAGGTGGAGAAGCCGAGTACGCCGCCGGGGCGCAGCAACCGGGTCAGTTCGGCGACCATGGCACCGGGTTCGACGAAGATGAGGCCCATATTCGACACGGCGGCGTCGAATTCGGCAGCGGGCAGCCCGGTGGCACTGGCGTCGGCGGCCACCCAGCGCACGGCGTCACCGCCGGGTTTGGCGGCGGCGATCGCCAACAGTTCGGGCGTGATGTCGACCCCGGTGACCTTCGCACCCGCGGCGGCGGCGGCCAGCGCCGCGCTGCCGGTCCCGCAGGCCACGTCGATCACGTCGGCACCGTGCAGCGGTCCCAGCGCTGCGACGATGCGCGTGGCGATCGGGGCGATGTGTTCGGCGACGGATTCATACCGTCCTGCGGACCAGGTCGTCACCTGGTCACCCTATGTCAGGATGACCCGGTGTCAGGCTTCTCCGTCACCGCGCCGCCGTTGCCGCGCCCGGTGTTCATCGGGCAGTTCTGGGGGGACCTGACGTTCCTGCACTGGCCTGCCGAACCGGACTCCGTCGCGCACCTGTACCCGGCGGGTACCCGTCCGGATGTGTTCGAGGACGGGCTGACCTACGTGGGTCTGGTGCCGTTCGTCATGACGTGCAGCGCACTCGGCGACCGGTTGCCGTTGCCGTACTTCGGCGCATTCGCCGAGACCAACGTCCGGCTGTATTCGGTCGACGACGCCGGCCGGCACGGTGTCTTGTTCCGGTCGTTGGAGACCGAGCGGCTCGCGGTCGTCGGGCTCACCCGGGCCGTGCTCGGCGTGCCCTACACCTGGGCCCGGATGCGAGTCACCCGGCACGACAACACGATTGCCTACGCCAGTGTCCGGCGCTGGCCGCGGCGGGGGCTGCGCTCCCGGCTGGAGGTGCTGGTCGGGGATCCGGTGCAACCGACCCCGCTGGAGATCTGGCTGACCGCCCGCTGGGGTGCGCACACCCGCAAGGCCGGGCGCACCTGGTGGGTGCCCAACGAACACCCGGCGTGGTCCCTGCACGCCGCCGAGGTCATCGGGCTCGACGACGATCTGGTGCCGGCGAGCGGTGTCACGGTGGCGGGGCCGCGGCTGCGGGCGCTGTACTCGGCCGGGGTGCGTGCCCGTTTCGGCCGGCCCAGTCTGGTCTGACACCCACCCGGTCTGAGTACCCACCCGCCGGTCAGCCCACCGGCCACCCGATCAGGTACGCACCGACGCCGAGCAGGGCCGCGCCGACCAGTGTGCCGACCACCCCGCGGCGGGCGATCAGCAGGGCCACCGCCGCCGCCGCCAGAACGCCGAACTGCCAAGCATGTTCGGCGCCGAGTGCCAGCGGTACCGCGGACCCGGTGATCGCCCCGATCACCGCGGGGCCGGCACCGGCCAGGAACGCCTGCACATACCGGTTCGCGCGCAGTGCGTCGAAATGCCGACCGCCCGCGATGACCATCACGAACGACGGTCCGAAGGCGAACAGCGCGGCCAGGAGTGCGCCGCCCAGCCCCGCCGCGGCGTAGCCGACCACCGCGACGGTGTGCAGCACCGGCCCCGGGGTGAGCTGGCCCAGCGCCACGGCATTGAGGAACTCGGCGTCGGTCATCCAGTGGTGCTGGTGCACGGCGTCGTCCTGCATCAGCGGGATGATGACGAACCCGCCGCCGTAGGACAGCGCACCGACCTTGAACGCCGTCCACAGCAGGGCCGGGATCCCGGCCAGTGCCGGGGCGGCGGCCAGCAGTACCGGCCAGGCATGTGCGGCGGCGCGCGACGGTCTGACCCGGGCTGTGATCTCCAGCAGGCCGGCGGCGATCAACACCAGTACCAGCCACGGACCGGTCAATGCGGCGGCGAGCGCGCCGGCGGCGAAGTAGCCGATCCAGCGGGCCCGGTTCCAGCGGCTCACGCCGGCGCGCTGCCAGCTCGACGGGATCAATCCGAAGGCCGCATGTACCGCGACCGCCGCCACCGCGGCACCCGCGCCGGCGGCGGCGCCGCGTGCCCAGCCGGGTGCGCCGCCGGACAGAAAGAACGCCGCGAGCGCGAGGATCACGAACAACCCGGGCAGGATGAACGCCAGACCGCCGACGATCGCCCCGCTGAACCCACGCAGCCGCCAGGCGGTGTAGATCGCCAGCTGTGTCGACGCGGGACCCGGCAGCAGGTTCATCGCGGCGATCGCGTCCTCGAACTCGTCTGCGTCCAGCCACCGGCGCCGCTGCACGCAGAGCTCCCTGAGCAGGGCGATATGGGCCGGTGGCCCACCGAAGCCCAGGCAACCGATTCGGCCCCACTGGCCGGCGATGGTCATCAGCGGCACCCGGGACTCGCCCACGTGTCGTTCCCTTCAGGTCATCGAGCGCGGACCAGCTCCACCGCCGACTCGGTCACCGGATCCACCGACGCCGCGAAGGCTTCGTCTTCGGCGTGCTTGTCCAGGAAGCTTTTCACAAACGGGCACAGCGGCACGACCCGCAGTCCCGATTCGACGGTGGCGGTCAGGGCAGCGCGAATCAGCGTGCTGGCCAGACCTTTACCGCCGAATTCCGCGCCGATCTCGGTGTGGAAGAAGATCCGCTGATTCTCGTGGTCGAGGTACTGGGCGAAGCCGGCGAGGTCACCGCCGTAGTACACCTCGAACCGGGACAGTGGCGGGGCGTTGACGACCGTGGGTTGCATGGATCAGGGCCCGACGTATCCCGGCGGATTCGGGGTGTCCACCCACAGGTCGACGCCGAGATCGGACCCGGGAATGCAGTCATAGACCGACAGGTCGGTGACCCCGGAATCCAGCAGCACGTCCTCGCACAGCAGGCTCTGGCCGGTGTATTCGCGGGCCGGTTGGGTGAAGATCGCGTAGGCCGCATCGGAATACACCTGCGGTTTACGCGCCCGGGCCATCGCCTCGTCGCCGCCCAGCAGGTTCTGCACCGCCGCGGTGGCCACCAACGTGCGCGGCCACAGCGTGTTGGACGCGATTCCCGCCTCCCGTAGTTCCTCGGCGATTCCCAACGCGCACAGCGTCATACCGAACTTCGCCATCATGTAAGCGGTCGGCTTGAGCCATTTCGATTCCAGCCGGATGGGCGGCGAAAGGGTGAGGATGTGCGGATTGGCGCGGCCTTTCATATGCGGGATACAGGCCTGGGACACCGCGTAGGTGCCGCGGATCTGGATACCGTTCATCAGGTCGAAGCGCTTGAGCGGCACCTCTTCGACGGAGCCAAGGTTGATCGCCGAGGCGTTGTTCACGCACAGGTCGATACCGCCGAACTGGGCGACCGCTTGAGCTACCGCGGAGGCCACCGAGTCCCCGTCGCGGACATCGCCGACGATGGGCAGGGCCTGCCCGCCGGCCTGCTCGATCTCCTTGGCGGCCGTGTAGACGGTGCCCTCGAGTTTGGGATGCGGTTCGGCGGTCTTGGCGAGCAGGGCGATGTTGGCACCGTCGGCGGCGGCCCGTTTGGCGATCGCCAGCCCGATACCGCGGCTGGCGCCGGAGATGAACATGGTCTTCCCGGAGAGTGGCGCTTGCGTCATGGCTGAAACCTTATGCCGCCTATCCGGCACTGATGTCGGCGATGACGGCCTTGGTCGCGGTGATCAGATCCTGGGGTGACAGCGCGACATCCCAGCCGCGCTTGCCCGCACTGCACAGCACCCGGTCCCAGCCGAGTGCGGAGGCGTCGACGACGGTCGGCAGTGTCCGGCGCTGGCCCAGGGGAGAGATGCCGCCCAGCACGTAGCCGGTGGAGCGTTCCGCCGCGGTTCGGTCCGCCATCGTGACCTTGGCGAGGCCGAGTGCGGCGGCCGCGGCCTTCAGCGACAGCTTCGAGGGCACGGGTAGCACCGCGACCGCCAGGTCACGACCCGACGCGACCACCAGGGTCTTGAAGATCTGCCCTGGTTGCAGACCATGCGCGGAGGCCAGTTGTGCGACGGCCTCCTCGCCGAACGACTCGGCTCGTGGGTCGTGGTCGTAGCGCAGGATCTCGTGCGGGAGGCCGGCGGTGATCAGGGCCGCGATCGCGGGAGTCGCTGCGTGTGCCACGGCGTCAGCCTAGGACCGAGTCCCAACGCTGGGAATGACCGAGCCGGGTACCGGTGTTATTGCAGGTGCGACGGGGCGCAACGGCCACCGGCAGGAATTGTCGGCGGCAACCTTTAGGATCGTGGAAGGAGTTTTTCAGTGTCAACGGCATGCCTGGAACGCCCGGTGTACCTGCTGGAGCCGTTCGGTCGTGCCGCGACGGAAGGGATGGGTCCTGTCACGATGACCGATATAGACGAGGCGCCCGCCCCGACCGAAGAGACCGACGCCGAACTCACCGCCCGTTTCGAACGCGACGCGATCCCGCTGCTGGATCAGCTCTACGGTGGCGCGTTGCGGATGACGCGCAACCCCGCCGATGCCGAGGACCTGGTGCAGGAGACCATGGTCAAGGCCTACGCAGGGTTCCGGTCGTTCCGTGAGGGCACGAACCTGAAGGCGTGGCTCTACCGCATCCTGACCAACACCTACATCAACAACTACCGCAAGAAGCAGCGTCAGCCGGCGGAGTATCCGACCGACGAGATCACCGATTGGCAGCTGGCGGCGAACGCCGAGCACAGTTCCACGGGCTTGCGGTCGGCGGAGGTGGAAGCGCTGGAGGCCCTGCCGGACAGCGAGATCAAGGATGCCCTGCAAGCATTACCGGAGGAATTCCGCATGGCGGTCTACTACGCCGATGTCGAGGGATTCCCGTACAAGGAGATCGCGGAAATCATGGATACCCCGATCGGGACGGTGATGTCTCGACTGCACCGAGGCCGTAAACAGCTGCGCGACCTGCTGGCCGATGTGGCCCGCGAACGCGGATTCCTGCGTGGCGAGCGACTGGCCACCGAGGAGGTTTCGTCATGAGCGAGTACCCGCGGTCCGAGGAGCACACGTTCGTACCCCCGGTGGGTCCGGTCGATCCCGACCATCCCGAGTGTGCGGCGGTGATCGCCGAGGTGTGGACACTGCTCGACGGTGAATGCACCGCCGAGACGCGGGACAAGCTCCGTCATCACCTGGACGAGTGCCCGACCTGCCTGCGCCACTACGGCGTGGAGGAGCGGGTGAAGAACCTGCTGTCCACCAAATGCGGCGGCGAAAAGGCCCCTGACGGCCTCCGTGCGCGCCTGCGGTTGGAGATCAGCCGTACCACCATCATCCGGGGCTGAATTCGCCCCACAGACGAAACCGCCCGGACTCAGCGAGTCCGGGCGGTTTCGTGATGCGTGGGGGTCAGCGCACTGACTTCGAGCCTGCGTTCGGCCGCTTGCCGTGGTTGGCCTTGGTGTGCTTCCGATCGCGCTTCTTGCGGCCCCGCTTGGCCATGTTTCTACCTCCGTGTTTGTTGACGCTTACGTCCAGTGTCTCACGGCGCAGGTGGTGCTCCGTCCATCGGACGGTGTGGTTCGATAGAGCCCTCTAGTAAGTGTTCGCCGAAAGAGTGGGGTGAAGATGGCCGAGGACGTACGCGCCGAAATCGTGGCCAGTGTGCTCGAGGTCGTCGTGAAGAAGGGTGACCAGATCGGCGCCGGCGACACCGTGGTGCTTCTGGAGTCGATGAAGATGGAGATCCCGGTGCTCGCCGAGGTGGCGGGCACGGTCACCGAGGTCAGTGTCGCGGTCGGCGACGTCATCCAGGCCGGCGACCTCATCGCCGTGATCAGCTAGCACTCCCGGCCCATGTCGACTCTCGGCGACCTGCTTGCCGAGCACACCGTCCTGCCCGGCAACGCCGTCGACCACCTGCACGCGGTGGTCGGGGAGTGGCAGTTGCTCGCAGACCTGTCCTTCGCCGACTACTTGATGTGGGTACGCCGCGACGACGGAATGCTGGTGTGCGTGGCCCAGGTCCGGCCGAACACCGCTCCCACCGTGCTGCTGACCGATGCCGTCGGCACCACCCAGGACGGCCCGGCGATGCCGGTCGTCGTGGACGCCTTCAACTCCGGGACCATCGGCCGGGAAAGCGATGCCGGCGAAACGGACTCGCATGACGGCAACTGGCTGAACGTGGAAGCGGTCCCGGTCCGTCACCGCGATCAGGTCGTCGCCGTCCTCACCCATCAGACCGCACTGGCCGATCGCCGTAAGGTCAGTCCGTTGGAGCGGGCTTACCTGGACTGCGCGCGTGACCTGCTGCGCATGCTCAACGAGGGCACCTTTCCCAATGTCGGTGACGCCGCGATGTCGCGCTCCAGCCCCCGGGTGGGTGACGGGTTCATCCGGTTGGACGTGAACGGGGATGTCACGTTCGCCAGCCCGAACGCGCTGTCGGCGTATCACCGGATGGGGTTGAACGCCGAGCTCGAAGGGCACAATCTGATCGCCATCACGCGCCCGCTCATGATGGACTCGTTCGAGGCCCAGGAACTCGCCAAGCACGTGCGGATCTCGGTGGCCGGCGGCGCCAGCACCCGGATGGAACTCGACGCCGGTGGCGCGGCGGTGCTGCTACGCACCATCCCGCTGCTCACGGGCGGCGAGGCGGCCGGTGCGGCCGTGCTGATTCGCGACGTCACCGAGATCAAACGCCGGGACCGGGCGCTGCTGTCCAAGGACGCCACCATCCGCGAGATCCATCACCGGGTGAAGAACAACCTGCAGACGGTGGCCGCACTGCTGCGCTTGCAGGCTCGTCGCACCAACAATGCCGAAGGCCGCGAGGCGCTCAACGAATCGGTGCGCCGGGTGTCTTCCATCGCCCTGGTGCACGACGCGCTGTCGATGTCGGTGGACGAGGAGGTCAACCTCGACGAGGTGGTGGACCGCATCGTGCCGATCATGAACGATGTCGCGTCCGTCGACAGCCCCATCCGGATCACCCGGGAAGGCGACCTCGGCGTGCTGGACGCAGACCGGGCGACGGCCCTGATCATGGTGATCACCGAACTCGTCCAGAACGCGCTGGAGCATGCGTTCGACGGTCAGGTGTATGGCGCGGTCACGATTCGCGCGGAGCGATCCGCGCGCTGGCTGGATGTCGTCGTGCACGACGACGGGCGGGGACTGCCGGAGGGCTTCAGCTTGGAGAAGTCGGACCGGCTCGGCCTGCAGATCGTTCGCACGTTGGTGTCGGCCGAACTGGACGGATCGCTGGGAATGCACGATGTCCCCACCGGTGGCACGGACGTGGTGTTGCGGGTGCCGATCGGGCGTCGCAGCAGATTCACATTGGACAGTAAGCTGTGACACAGATCATTGCTCAAAAAAGGTGTGGCTCCGCCGATTTCGGCGGAGCCACACCTTTGAGCGAGCGAAGCGTCAGACGCCGCTGCGGGCCTTGGTGCGAGCGTTGCGACGCTTGAGCGCGCGACGCTCGTCCTCGCTCATCCCGCCCCACACGCCGGCGTCCTGGCCCGACTCAAGTGCCCAGCTCAGGCACTCGGTGGTTACCGGACACCGGTTGCAGACGAGCTTCGCGTCGGCGATCTGAGCGATGGCCGGCCCACTGTTTCCCACGGGGAAGAACAGTTCCGGATCCTCGTCGCGACAGACCGCCTTGTGGCGCCAATCCATGAGTCCAACTCCTTATCGTTTGCGCGCGGCAGCGCGCTAATTTTGTTTTTCGGCTGTTGTTAACGCGTGCACACGAAATGTTTCTGCACTGTTGCATCCGATGCTTTCACAGGCTGAACAGATGTCAATAGCGGCGCGTTAACTCGTGGGCAATGTCACTACCCGACCGGGTTACCTGACCGCTTACCCGTTTGTACTACACTCAACTCACTTGCGCTCAAAAATTTTTGAGGCTTTCCTAAATCCGCTGGTCAGGCCTTTTTTGCCGCGGGTGCCACGACGGCCAGAGCGTCCGGGACCGACGTGAACGTCATGGTTTCCCGCTTTCCGATGTAATCACCGTCAATTTGGCAGTCAACGGGTGTGGCGCTGGTCACCCGCAGCCAGGGCAGGTCGTCCTCGCGGATCAGATGGCGAGCCTTGATGTCCGGCTTGGCCGAGATCATCCGTCGCACCAGCCCGAGGTTGGCCCACACGTTCATGCTCGTGGTCGCGAAGACTCCCAGGCCGGTCTCGAAGGTCGTGGTGGGGTTCGTCCAGACCGGACGGGTGTTGGCGTAGGTCCACGGGCTTGAGTTGGACACGAAGACGAAATGGACGCCCGGTACGGGGTCGCGGTCCGGGAGCTCAAGGGTCAGGGTGGGTTCCTTGCGCGCGTTGGCGAGCACTTCCCGGATCGCCACGCGGATGTAGCGCGCTGCGGTGACCTTGCGGCCCTTCTCGCGCTGCGCCTCCACCGCGGCGACGACGGCTCCGTCCACACCCATCCCCGCGGTGAACACACCCCACCGCTCGCCGCAGTGCATCAGGCCGATACGGCGCCACGCGGCACCGTTGCGGTGCGCGCTGAGCAGGTCCACGAGCTGGTTGGTCGCCTCGATCGGGTCCGGGCTGATGCCCAGCGAGCGGGCGAACACATTCGCCGAACCGCCGGGCACGATGGCGACCGCGGGAGTCTTGGGTGCCGGATTCTCCAGGATGCCGTTGACCACCTCGTTCACCGTGCCGTCACCGCCGTGCACGATCACCACGTCGATGCCCGTCGCCGTGGCCTCCCGGCCGATCTCGATGGCGTGCCCGCGGTGGTTGGTGTGCACCACGCTGAGCTCGGTGCGGCTCTCCAGGGCGTGTGCCAGCAGATCACGTCCCGCGGCGGTGGTCGACGTAGCGTTCGGGTTCACGATCAGCACGGCACGCACGGGGTATCAGCCTAACCTGGAACGGCCGTACCGCGCCGCGGCCACTGCAACGCCAGGTGGCCGGCGCATGACCATCAGATGTTGTATTGGCGCACAGATGATCTCGTGAGCCGGCTACAGGTCGGACTGCTCGTGGAGTACCCGTAACACATTCTCGATCAGCGGGGACCGGTCGCCGACCAGGTGGGCGGCGACCAGATCCACGCCTAGGCTCTCCGGTACCAGTGGGAGGTAGCGCACCCCGGCGATGTCGAGCGCCGCGGTCGGCGCGGGAACGATCGCCACGCCCAGCCCCGCGGCCACCAAGGTGACCAGGGTCGAGGTCTCCATCACCTCATGCCGTACCCGAGGGACGAATCCGGCCTCGGCGCACACCGCGGACAGCACGCTGCTCATCACCGAGCGCCCCTGGCTCGCGTGAGCGATGAAGTCCGCCTCGCGCAGGTCCTCGACGGCCAAGGTGTCGCGGACGGTCAGCGGGTGTTCGGCGGGCAGTGCCACCAGGAGTCGGTCACGCCGGATCGTCTCGGTGACGACGCCGCCCTGCTGCACCGGAGGGCGCAGCAGGGCCAGATCGATATCGCCGGCGGCTAGTGCCGCCAGTTGTGCGGGGGCGAGCATCTCGCCGCGCACGCTGACCTCCACGCCGGGCAGTGACTCGCCCAGCGCACGCACCAGCCTGGGCAGCAGGGAGTAGGTGGCCGAGCCGACGCAGCCGATGGCGAGCTGACCCTCGGTCCCGCCGGAGATCCGGCGGGCCTGCGCGCCGGCGTCGTCCACGGCGTCGAGGATCCGGATGACGCGGGCGTGGTAGGCCCGGCCGGCGGGAGTGAGCTCGACGCTGCGCGTGGTGCGGGTCAGCAGGGCGACGCCGAGCTCGGTCTCGAGTTGGCGAATCTGCTGGGACAGGGGTGGCTGCGCGATGTGCAGGCTTTCTGCGGCGCGGCCGAAGTGCAGATGTTCGGCGACGGCGCGGAAGTAGCGCAGGTGGCGAAGCTCCACAATTGAGACTCTATACCTATCAATAGTGCTTATTTAAGTATTTCAGAATATGGCGTGCGAGTCCTAACGTCGGATGCATGGACGTCGTCATCTGCAACCCGCTCCGCACGCCGGTCGGCAGGATGGGCGGTGCTCTCGCGGCCCTGACCGCCGCAGACCTGGCCACGGCCACCCTGCGCGAGCTGAGCCGGCGCACCGGTCTCGGTGAGGGCGATATCGACGACGTCATCCTGGGCAACGGGTACGCCAGCGGCGAGGCGCCGGCGATCGGGCGGATCGCGGCGCTTGACGCGGGTCTGGGCACCGGGGTGCCCGGCCTGCAGATCGACCGTCGTTGCGGCTCGGGACTGCAGGCGGTGCTCTACGCCGCTGGTCAGGTGGCGACCGGTGCGGGCCGCGTCATCGTCGCCGGCGGCGCCGAATCGATGTCCAATGTCGAGCATTACGCGCTCGGTCTGCGCACCGGTGTCCGGCAGGGCGGCATCACGCTGGCCGACCGGTTGGACCGGGCCCGGGAAACCGCCGGCGGGGCAACGCATCCGATCGCGGGCGGGATGATCGAGACAGCTGAGAACCTGCGCCGCGAATACGGGATCGGCCGTGCGGAACAGGATGAACTCGCCGTGCGCTCGCATCAGCGCGCCGTCACCGCTCACGAATCCGGGCTGTTCGCAGACGAACTCGTGTCGATCACGGTCCCGGGCCGGCGTGGCGCGCCGGACACCGTGATCGACCGGGACGAGCATCCACGCGCCGACATCACCGTCGAGAAGCTCGCGGCCCTGCGGCCGATCCGCGGTAAGTTCGACGCGGCGGCCACCGTCACCGCGGGCAATGCCTCGGGGCAGAACGACGGGGCGGCGATGTGTGTGGTGACCACCCGTGCGGAGGCCGAAAAGCGGGGCCTGATACCGCTGTTGGCATTGCGGTCCTGGGCGGTCACCGGGTGCGCGCCTGAGGCCATGGGGATCGGACCGGTCGCCGCGACCGCCGCGGCGCTGGACCGGGCCGGGCTCACCCTCGACGAGATCGATCTGATCGAACTCAACGAGGCCTTCGCCGCCCAGGTGCTCGCGGTCTTGGCGGAATGGAAGGTCGACGCCCTCGATGAACGACTGAACCCCAACGGGTCCGGCATCTCACTGGGGCATCCGATCGGTGCCACCGGCGCACGGATCCTGGCCACGGCCGCCTACGAAGCGCGCCGCCGCGACGCCCGCTACGTGCTGGAGACAATGTGCATCGGCGGCGGGCAGGGCCTCGCAGCGGTTTTCGAGGCGGTCAAGTGAGCGCCGTCGACGTGTACGCCGTCGTGACCGGGTCCGGCCCGGCCGTGGTGCTGTCCAATTCGCTGGGCTCCGACCATCGGATGTGGGACGCCCAGGTGGCCGAGCTTGAGAAGCACTTCACCGTGGTGCGTTATGACACCCGTGGACACGGCGCCTCCCCGGTGCCCACCGGCCCCTACTCGATCGACGATCTCACCGATGACCTGGTCGCCCTGCTGGACCGCCTCGACATCGAGCGAGCCCACGTGGTGGGCCTGTCACTCGGCGGGATGACCGCGATGCGACTGGCGGCACGCAACCCCGAACGCGTCGACCGGATGGTCCTGCTGTGCACCGGGGCTCACCTGCCGCCCGCGCAGGGCTGGACCGACCGGGCCGCCACCGTCCGCGCCGGTGGCAGTGACGCGGTCGCCGAGGCGGTGGTCGCGCGCTGGTTCAGTCCCGGTTACCCGGGCGACCGCACGTACTGGCAGCAGATGGTGGCCGCCACGGATGCCGAAGGGTACGCGGCATGTTGTGAGGCCATTGCGAAACTCGATGTACGCGAACAACTTCAGGATATCGCCGCGCCGACGCTCGTCATCGCCGGCAGCGACGATCCCGCCACCCCGCCCGCCGTGCTCGCCTCGATCGCCGACGCCGTACCCGACGCCCGGCTGCTGATCGTCGAGCAGGCCGCCCATCTGGCCAACGCCGAACAGCCCGCCATCATCACCTCCGCCATCATCGATCACCTGGAGCAGTCATGACCCTCAACAAGGTCGTCGGTTCGGCCGCCGAAGCGGTCGCCGATATCCCGAACGGCGCGAGCCTGGCCGTCGGTGGATTCGGATTGGCCGGAATCCCGTGGTTTCTCATCAGCGCGTTGCTTGAGCAGGGCGCCGGCGATCTCACCATCGTCAGCAACAACTGCGGTGTGGACGGGGCCGGTCTGGGCCTGCTGCTCGAGGCCCGCCGGATCAGCCGGGTGGTCGCGTCGTATGTCGGCGAGAACAAGGAGTTCGCGCGGCAGTACCTGTCCGGTGAGCTGACGGTGGAACTCACCCCGCAGGGCACGCTGGCCGAGCGACTGCGGGCCGGCGGCAGCGGGATCGGTGCGTTCTTCACCCCTACCGGTGTGGGCACGCTGGTGGCCGAGGGGGGTCTGCCGTGGCGCTACCGCAGCGACGGTTCGGTCGCCCTGGCGTCACCGGCCAAGGAGGTCCGTACCTTCGGCGGCAAGGAGATGGTGTTGGAGGAATCCATCGTCACCGATTACGCGCTGGTGCGGGCGGCAGTTGTCGACAAGGCAGGCAACTGCAAGTTCCATGCCGCCGCAAGGAATTTCAACCCGCCCGCGGCCATGGCGGGACGGATCACCGTGGTCGAGGCCGAGCAGGTCGTCGAGGTCGGGGTCTTGCATCCTGACGAGATCCACCTACCGGGCATCTTCGTGAAGCGGATCGTCGAATTGACCCCGCAGCAGGCCGCCCACAAGGACATCGAGAAGCGCACCATCCGAGCCCGAGGAGCCGACCAATGAGCTGGACCCGCGACGAGATGGCGGCCCGTGCCGCTCGTGAACTGCGCGACGGTGACTACGTCAACCTCGGTATCGGGTTGCCCACGCTGATCCCCGACTACCTGCCTGCAGGCTCGGATGTGACGCTGCACGCCGAGAACGGCATCCTCGGCGTCGGGCCCTTCCCCTATGACGACGAGGTCGATCCCGACCTGATCAACGCGGGCAAGCAGACCGTGTCGGTGGTGGCGGGGGCGTCGTTCTTCGACTCCGCCACCAGTTTCGCGATGATCCGCGGGGGCCACGTCGACGTCGCCGTCCTGGGTGGCATGCAGGTCGCCGCGAACGGTGATCTGGCCAACTGGATGGTGCCCGGATCGATGGTCAAGGGGATGGGCGGTGCGATGGATCTGGTCAGCGGCGCCGGCCGGGTCATCGTGCTGATGGACCACGTCGCCAAATCCGGTGCAGCCAAGCTGGTGTCAGCTTGCGACCTGCCGCTCACCGGCAAGGGTGTGGTCAGTCAGGTCATCACCGATCTCGGCGTGTTCGATGTGACCGGTGACGGATTCGCGGTCGTCGAGCTGGCCCCCGGTGTCACCCTCGAGGACGTTGTTGCCAAGACGGGTGCGCCCGTCACCGACAGCCGGGTCGCGGTCGCCTAGCTTCGGCTCCTTCGTTGCTCCTTTCGTTGATCGATTCGCGCTTGGTTTTCGGTGCGTTCGGCGTGGACGCGGGCGGCGTGTTCCTGGGTGCGGGTGTGCGTGCGTCTGGGCATTTTGAGTTCGCGCCCTAACGCGGCGTGCGGCGGCTGCAGCTCCGGTGTCCCGGTGGGTTCCCCTAGCGCAGGGAACCAGTGCGCGCCGTGGGGTGTCGTGGTGTACGAGTGTCCCGTGGGTGTGGTCCAGACGACGGTGCCATCGGGTGCCTGGATGTCAGACCACCCGGCGTGGAAGGTCTTCAACAGGTGATGAAACCTGCACAGTAGCTTCAGGTTTGAGGGGTGAGTTGGTCCCGCTGGCCAGGGGATGGTGTGGTCGACATCGCAGTGTTCGGCGGGTGTGTCACACCCCGGGAATCGGCAGGTGAGGTCGCGGCAGCCGATGAACTCGGCCAGCGCGGCGCTGGGCCGGTACCGGGATTCGGCCTGCGGCAGCGGGATAAGGATTTCTTTGATGGTGGCCCCGGCCGCGACCAAATCGGTGATCTGCTCGGCGGGGACCAATCCGTGTGCAGGTAAGAGCGCGGGGGTGTGCGGGTCGCCGGTGAGGGTGGCTTGTTCGGCGATCACGTGGATCACGAACTTCCCCGCGACTGGCGTACCCCCAGCGGTAGCGGTAGCAGGGCAATCGTCCTGGCCGCACAGGCAGGCCAGGGGGCGTCCCAGCGCCAACGCGCCGAGGGCATCGGCGCGGCGTTGGGTCTTGGTTCGCGGATCACCACGGCACACTCCGTCGGCGAGGACATCGAGTGCGGCATCCAACGCCGCGGCGACCTCGGCGCGGACACTGGCCCAGACATCGGCCATGCCCCCGGGGCGGGGGTCGATATCCACCCGGCGGTTGTCCACCGCCGGGCGGGGTGCGCGGACCCCGGCGGGGTCGGTGCGGGCGATGACCCCGTCGATGCGTCTCTGCTGTTCTGGACCCGAGTGTCGGGCCCACCTGGCTATTTTGGCGGCGAGTTGTGCGTCGATGACCGCCATGCGGCCGGGGTCGTCCACCAAATCGGTACGCGCCACCACCGTCCCGACCAGTCGGCGGTCTACGGCACCGCTGGCGTACACCGCGGCCACCGCGGGCAGCCGTTCGCGCAGCGCGATGGCCAACTTCACCTGGGCTTTGGCCCGGCGCTGAGAGACCCCTTGTGCGGCGGCCACTTCGGCCACCAGACCGCTGTAGCCGTCGATCACCCAATTGAGCTTGTCCACGTCATCCTCGGGCGAGCGCAGCTCATAGAGATCGGCAATCGCCGACAACCGGGCCGCGCCGGCCGCATTCTCCTGGCGGCTGGCGGCGTGCATGGCATCCAGCGCCGCGGCGGCCCGCCGGCGTTCTGCATTCAACAGTGTATCGAACATACGTTCGATCATATGTGGGCGCACTGACATTCTTGGGCGTCAAAACTTGTGCAGCGGAAGCCTCTTCGCTTAGCTGGGCTAGGTGAGATCCCGGACTTATCTAGCCCAGCTAAGCGAAGAGGCTTGTCAGGTGCCCGGTGTGGCGAAGACGAACAACGCCATGAACGCGACGTTGATGAAGTAGATCGCTTCGACCAGCCCGACGGTGATGAGGAACGGTGTGAAGAGTCTCGATTGCGCCTCGGGTTGCCGCGCGACACCGGCGATGAATTGCGAACCCGCCAATCCGTCGCCGATACCGGCTCCGATCGCGCCGCCGGCAAGGACGATCGCTCCAGAGAGGAGTGCGTACCCCAGCACTGTTGGATCGGTCATCGGCTCTCCTTCAGGGTAGGTGTTTCTCGATGATCGAAATGGCCTGTCCGATACCGTCTTCGGAATTGATCTCGGATGCGATCCGTTCGGTGTCGGCCTTCAACCCGGGATCGAGCGCGCCGCGGATCGCCGTGGCAAGGCGCTCTGCCGTCAGTCGCCGTTGCGGGATGATGGCACTGCACGCGCCGAGTTCGCGGAGTCGGCGAGCCCAGAATGCGCTGTCGCCGTGGCCGGGCAGCGCGATGGACGGCACTCCGGCCCGCAGTCCAGCCGCCGCGGTTCCGGCGCCGCAGTGGTGGGCCACGGCCGTTGTTTGCGGGAACAGCCAGTCGTGTGGCACGTCGCCAATGGTGAGGACGCCGTCGCCAGCCGCTTCGAGACTCGCCCACCCGGACTGCACCAGCATCCTGCTGCCGGTCAACTCCGCTGCGCGGACGAACAGTCCGGCCAGTTCCCTCGCGCGCGCGGCGGTGGTCATCACACTGCCGAGCCCGACGAACACCGGCGGCGGCCCGTCGGCGAGGAAGGCTGCCAGATCGTCGGGTGGCTCCCAGTGTGTCGGCGTGGGTGGCCACCAGTAGCCCGTCACCTCAAGGCCGGGGCGCCAATCTACGGGCCGCGGTGCGACGAGTGGTGAATATCCATGCAGCACTGGACAATCTGCGTTCGTTCGCAGTCTGCGCAGCTTGCGTGCGGATACCTTCGGTAGCCCGAGGTCCCGACGGAACCCCGCCATCACCGCACCATAGAGACGATCGACAAACCAGGCGCCGGCGTCGGCGATGACGCGGTTGCCGTGCCGGCCCAGGCTTCGGATGCCGAGCACGGACGGCGGATAGGCGGAGGTCGCCGAGATCGGTTGTAGCCGAACTCCCAGTGCGGGAATACTTTTGGCTTCAGCCAGCGGATGTCCGGCCAGCTCGGCGAACGGTGAGAGCAGCAATATGTCGGCGGGTTCGTCGGCATCGGCGGTGAGGATGGTGTTGCCGAGTTTGCGCATCCCGGCCGGGGACGCGAATGCGGCGAGTTCTCGTGCCGGATCGTCCGTGCTTTCGATGGCTGCGGGAAGCTCGCGGAAACGAAGCCCGCAGTCGGTGATCATGGCACCGAACGGGGAGTAGGCCGTGACAGACACATCGTGCCCTGCGCTTTGGAGGGCGGCCCCGAGGCCGGTCAGTGGTGCGACATCTCCGCGACTGCCGATGGCGATGATGCTGATCCGGCTCACGTCGACGCTCCGCAGGCCGTGCTGAAGATCTTGACCAGATCCTCGCCGTAGGACAGTGCGTCGAAATCGGGCTCCCGCAAGATCTTCTCGACCACCGCGTTGACCGCACCACGCAGCGCGATGGCCATCGATTCGATGGGAAAGTCACCGAACTCGCCGTCGGTTTGGCCCACAGCCAGAAATGCTCCGGGATCCACAGCGGCCAGGTGTCCGGTCAGTTCGGGGCTGAGTCCCATTTCGTCGAAACGACGTCCGTCGGCGGGGGAGAAGTTGGCGCTGATCTGTGTCAAGGCGACCAGGTGCGCTCGGTTCGTGTCGAAATAGGCGATGTTCGACCGGATGTAGGCGGCGAGCTTGCCGTGTGCGGTGGTCTCGGCTTCCAGTGCGGGATGCACCACGTCGAGCGCCGCGCGATACATCGATTCGATGATCGCGTCGACCAGTTTGTCCTTGGTGCCGAAGTGATAGAGCACGGCACTCATCGCCACGCCGACCCGGTCGGCGATCTTGCGAATGGAGGTGTTGGTCCAGCCGATCTCGGCGACCACCTCGATGGCACTGGAGACGATCTGGGCGCGGCGGGCCGACTGGATGAAGGTCAGCGGCTTTGCGGTATCAGATCGCATGATCGAAGATTAGATCAGTTGATCTGTTTTTGGAAGCGCATCGAACTCAGGGGCGAGTGCGAAGGGACATCAGCCCGCGGCGTCGGGCAGCAACGCCGGGCAGTTCCCGTACGGGTCGGCGGTCAGTTCGAAATGCCACAGCTCGTTGGCGTACGTCCGGCACAGCCCGAATCGGGCACCGTTGGTGATCAGCCATTGGTCGGCACCTGTCCCGCCGACGTCGACCGCGGCACCGATGACGTGTTTGGAGTGTTCCGGGGTCTGCACGTACTGACGGGCCGCCGCCAGGCTGCCGTACGTGGCCACCGCGTCGTCGAGTAGTCGCTGCTGGAATTCGGGGGAGCGCCAGCCGGAGGTGATGGTCATGGTGATGCCGTCGGCCGCCGCCGCGGTGGTCGCGTTCTGGATGGCGGCGAGCAGTGCCGGATCAAGCCGGCCGATCGCCGGATTCTGCACGTCGAATGCGGTGAGCACCTGGTCATCGGTCAGCGAGCCGTCCGCGGTGTCGGCCTGGGCGACGGGCGCCGCCAGCAATCCGATCACCAGGGCACCCACCGCCGCCGTCGTCCGCATGTCCGCCAGCCTACGTTCGCTCTCCTGGGAAGACGCCGTCGACATAGCGCCACGCGCCATCACGGCCACGACGGAACCGGCTGCGCTCGTGCAGGATCTGCCGCCGACCGTCGGCAACGTACTGGGCACGGAATTCGACGATTCCGGTCGCGTCATCCGGCCCGCCGGCCTCGGTGTCCACGATCTGCAGCCGGCGCCAGGTCATGGTGTCGTCCAATTCCAGCCGATCGGGCCGGGTGGCCGGGTCCCAGCTGGCCAGCAGGTACTCGACCGCGCCGACAGCGAAAGCGCTGAAGCGCGAACGCATCAGCGCTTCGGCGGTGGCAGCAGAGCGCTCGCCGCGGTGCAACGCACCACAGCACCCGGCGTAGTCCGTGCCCGACCCGCACGGGCAGGTGTCACGGCCGGGCACGTGCCAGCTCCAGTTCGCCGGCGAGCTGGTCCACCAGTGCTTCCAGGTCGGGCCGACCGGTCACCCACGCGAGCGCGATCTGTGCTGGGGCCCAAGTGCTTTCGTCGATGGGAATGAGTTTGAACTCCGGCGGTGAGAAGATCCGGCCGATGAACGACGCCGGTGCATAGGTGACCACCGCGACCAGCTGGCGGTTGAACACCTGGGTGGCCATCTCAAGCTCACCGCCGAGCTGGTTGGTGGTGCGCACGATTCTGGTGATGCCGCGGGCATTGAGGCTGCGGGTGAGGCCGGCCAGCACCACCGGGTTCGGCCGGGCGAAGTCGATCACCACGTCCCGGTCGCGCAGCGCCTCGATGGTGACCAGATCGTGGGCGGCCAGCGGATCGTCGTAGCGGACCGCGATAGCGCCCGGATACCGGGCCACCACGCGGTGCTGCAGGCGCTTGTCCGAGGACGGCAGATGGATGAGTCCGACGTCCAGGTTCCCGGACACCAGCTTGGCGGTCACCTCGGCGGCCGAGCCTGGCAGGCTGAACTCTGCCGGGACGGGCAGGGCGGCAACCGTGGTCTCCAGCAGCGCAAGGAAATCCGACGGTGCGTAGGCGGTGGCGCCGATGCGCACGGGTGCGGCGGCACCGGTGATCCGGGCCGCTGCCGCACTCAGGTCATCGACCCGGCGCAGGATGTCGCGCGCCGGCTCGAGCAGTTGCGTGCCCAGCGGGGTGAGTCGAACCTCGTGGTAGTTGCGTTCGAACAACGGCCCGCCGAGTTCGCGCTCCAGCAGTTTGATCTGCTTGCTGAGCGGGGGCGGGGTGATCATCAGCCGGTCGGCGGCACGTTTGAAGTGCAGTTCGTCGGCGACTGCGACGAAGTATCGCAACCGGGTGATGTCGATACCCATGATCCCCGCATCGTACGAGGCTCAGGTGCCGGCGATCTCCAGCACGCCGCGCGCGATGAGGTCGTCGATCTCCGGATCGGGTAGTCCCAACATCTCGCGGGCGATCTCCCGGGTCTGTTCCCCCAGCAGCGGCGCCTGCCGCAGTGGCGGATCGGCGATCCGCTCGGAGTGGATCTGTACGTTCTCCAACACGAACGGCTCGGCCCCATGCGGGTGCAACTCCTCACGGAAATCGCGGCGCGCGACGTAGTACTCCCAGTCCGGTACGTCAGCCGCGTGGAAAACCGCACCCGCGGGGACGCCCGCGGCCTGCAGCAGCTCCATGGCCTCGGCCGGAGTGCGCCGAGCCGTCCATTCGCGCAGGTCCTCGGTGCCGATCACGGTGCGCAGTGCCTCGCGGTCGGCGGCGTCGCGGACGGTCACCGCGATCCAGGCATCCGCACCGGACCCGGGGAACAGTCCCCACGGCGCGTCGGGGTCGGCACTGTCGGTGCGGGTGTGTCCACGGCGGGCCAGCACTTCGCCGGCGATCTCGGCGGCCAGATGGCTGAGCATCACCTCCGACTGCGCGACGCTGACCGCACCGCCGGTGCCGGTGCGTTCCCTGCGCACCAGCAGGGTCAGCGCGCTCAGCGCCCCGATCCGGGCGGCGACGTGGTCGGGGTAGACGGTCACGGTGTCGCAGAATGTCTCCGGTTCGCCCGGATACACCCACAGGTCGGTGAAGCCTGCCGCTGCCCGCACCAGCGGGCCGTAGCCCATCCGCGTGGCCCACGGTCCGGTCGGCCCGAACGCCGAACTGTCCACCACCACGATGCCGGGATTGATCGCGCTCAAGGTGGCGTGGTCCATCCCGAGGCTCGCGGCCACTCCCGGCTTGAAGTTCGTCAGCACCACATCGGAGATCTGCACCAGGCGGTGCGCCAATGCGCGGCCCTCGGCGCCGCGCAGATCGAGTCCGATCGACCGCTTGTTGCGGTGTCCGGCCGCATAGGTGTGGCTCACCGTGGTCAGGTTGCCGCGCAGCCCATCCGGGAACGCGGAGTTCTCGATCTTCACCACGTCGGCGCCCAGATCGCCGAACAGCCGGCCGGTATCGCTGCCCACCACGATCACGCCGAGATCGAGCACCCGCACCCCCTCCAGCGGCAGGCCCTCGTGACGACGGGGCCGGTCGGCCAGGATCGGCGCGCTGCGGGGCGGGACGGCCGCAGTACCGGGGGCGTTGAGTGCGCTGGCCCGGTGACCGTCGATCTCGGCCACACCGACCGGGACCGGTACGCGTAGCCCGGCCTCGAGTTCCACCTCGCGGAAGAAACCACGCTGTTCGACCTGCTCGGTGCGCAGCGCCTCAGGCAGCGTGAGCACCGCCGCGGTAGGCACGCCGTGACGCTGGCCCTCGACCTCCAACTCGGCGCGGGTCCGATCGGCGCAGAACCGGCCGATCGCCGCCAGCAGGGCCGGCGAGCTCAACCGCACCCGCAGGCCGTAGAACGACGGGTCGGCGAATTCGTCGGGCCGGCCCATCCATTCGAACATGCCCTGCCACTGCCGTTTGGCCAGCAGGCAGATCCGGACGTGCCCGTCCTTGCAGGCGATGATCGGGTAACGCAGTTGTTCGGCGTCCCAATTGCGGCGCTGCGCGTTCAGGGCGACACCGGCGGACGCCGTCCCGGCCGTGCCGAACGGCGGATCGAGGGTCTGCATCGCGCCTTCGAGCACCGAGAAATCGATGAGATCACCTGCGCCGGTGCGTAATCGGTCCAGGAATACGCTGACCGTCATGACGGCGGCCTGCGCGGCGGCGACGTGATAGGGCAGCTGGTGTGCCGGCGGCACCAGGGGTTCGCGTCCCGGGATACCCGACCGGGACAGCTCGCTGCTCAGGGCGTGTAACACCGGGGTGGTGGCCTGCCAGCCGCTGAATCGGGTGTCCCGGCCGAAATCGCTGAGGGACAGGATCACCAGACCCGGGTGCCGGGTGCGGATCGTGGTGACCGACAGCGCCTTCTCGGCCGCGGAACCTGGGGCGGTGTTCTCGATGAGGATGTCCGCATCGCCGAGCAGCCGGCCCCAGTCTGCGGCGTCGACCTCCAGCGGAGTCATTCCGTGTCGATTGATCGCCGTTGTCAACGGGACCGAATCGATATGCGGGCCAACAGGTCTGTTCTCCGTGACGCCCGACAGCAGCACCGGGGTGACCTCAGCGCCGAGGTCGGCGAGCAGCCGGCCGACGGCGGTCATCGGGCCGGAGGACAGGTCCAGGATCCGGACGCCGGACAGCGGCGGGTCGTAAGTCATGCTCTCAGCTCCGCCGAGCCTCGCGGAACGGGATGTCGCGGTCCACTTCGGCCTCCTTGGGCAGCCCCAGCACCCGCTCGCCGATGATGTTGCGCTGGATCTGGTCGGTGCCGCCGCCGATGGAGGTGAAGAAGGCGTTGAGCGCCAGGAAGTTGACGTCGTCGGCCTCGGCGTTGTCGGGTCCGGCCAAAAGCGCCTCGGCGCCGATGATCTCGGTCTTCAACGCGGCTTCGGAGTGCAGGATGCGCGACATCGCGAGTTTGCCCAGGGACATGATCGAGCTCGACGTGCCCTGTGCGGTCGCGGCTTTGGCGCGGGCGTTGTTCAGCGCGTTCAGTTCGCGCAGCGCCAGGACCTCCGCCAGTTGCCCGCGGATCGCCGGATCGTCCAGACGGTCGTGGTCGCGGGCCAGCTCGATCAGACTGTCGGCCCGGGACCGGTTGCGCGACGCGCGACCGGCGTCGCCCATGATCGACCGCTCGTAGGCCAGTGCCGTCTGGAGCACCCGCCAGCCGTTGCCCTCGCCGCCGATCAGGTTGGCGTCGGGCACCCGCGCATCGGTGATGAACACCTCGTTGAAATGGGATTCCCCGGTGATCTGGACCAGCGGCCGCACTTCGATCCCGGGCTGGCGCATCGGGATCATGAAGAAGCTGATGCCCTTGTGTTTGGGCACATCCCAATCGGTGCGCGCGATCAGCAGTCCGTACTCCGCCGTCGCCGCGCCCGACGTCCACACCTTCTGGCCGTTGATCACCCAGTCGTCGCCGTCGCGCACCGCCGTGGTGCGCACCGCGGCCAGATCCGATCCGGCGCCGGGCTCGCTGTAGAGCAGGCAGGTGCGGGATCGTTCGGTGATGAAGCCGCGTAACAGTTGGGCTTTCAGGTCATCGCTGCCGAACTTGAGCACGGTGTTGGCCGGGATGCTGTATTTGTCCTGCCGGGCTCCCGGCGCTTTGACCGCACGGAACTCCTGCTCGATGATGGCGGCCAACTCGTTGGGGTACGCGCGGCCGAACCATTGGGTGGGGTAGGTGGGCACGGCGTAGCCGGCGTCGAGCACCTTCTCCAACCAGGCGATCTTCTCCGGTGAACTGGACCACGGGTCAGCGGATTTGGGCAGGCCGATCCAGTGGTGAGCCAGCCATTCGCGGACCTCGGAACGCAGGTCGTCCTGGGGCGAGCGCAGCGACGGGGAGTCGTCCTGGGGCGAGCGAAGCGACGGGGAGTAGTCCGACATCTCAGGCCCCCTTCGCGACCAGGTAGCGTTCCCGGAATTGCGCGGGACTGCCGAACAACGGCACGCCGGTGCGGGCCCGGCGCAGGTATCGGTGCGCCGGATGCTCCCAGGTGAAGCCGATTCCGCCGTGCATCTGGATGGCCTGCATGGCGGTGGTGTGATACACCTGCGCGCAGGTGAATCCGGCGAGTGCGATTGCCGCGTCGGCATTCTCGGTGCCGAACCGCGCGGCGGCATGCTGGGCGGCCGAGGTCGCCGATTCGACCTCCAGCAGCAGATCGGCCGCGATGTGCTTGAGCGCCTGGAAGCTGCCGATCGGCCGGCCGAACTGGATCCGGGTCTTCAGGTAGTCGACGGTGATATCGAAGATCCGCCGCGCCCCGCCGGCCTGCTCACCGGCCAGCGCGATGACCGCGAGGTCGAGGGCGCGCTGCACCGCATCCCATCCCGCGGCGCCGAGCCTGCGCCCCGGGACGCCGTCGAAGCTGAAGGTGGACAGCGGTGTGGAGGGATCGAAAACCGTTGCCGCCGTGCGCTGCAGGCCCGGTGCATCCGGCGTCACCTCGAACACGCCGAAGTCGTGGCCGATGCGCGCCACCACCAGCAGCACATCGGCGACCTGACCATGCAACACGTAATGCGCGGTGCCGTGCAGGATGTCGCCGTCTGCCCGTACCGCCACACCGCCGGGGGACCACGTGCCGGTCGCACCTGTCAGCGCGACGGTGCCGATCCGGGTGCCGTCGGCCAGGCCGGGCAGCAGGCGGCGGCGGTCCTGCTCGTCACCCGCCGCCTCGATGAGCGCGACCGTGAGTACGGCGCTGGCCAGGAACGGCGCGGGCAGCAACGCCGCGCCGGTCTCCTCGGCCACCGCCTCCAACTCCTGGGCGCCCAGGCCGACCCCGCCGTATTCGCTGCCCACCAGCAGTCCGGCCACGCCCTGGGCGGCCAGTTTGTGCCACAGGGTCCGATCGAACTCACCCGGTGCCTCGCTGGAGAGCAGATCGCGCACCGCTGATCGCAGTTCGGCGCGTTCGGCCACGCTGATCGTCATCCGTCCATGCAACGCGACCGCGGGCATGGTGTACATCACGTATCGCGACACCGATACGTTTCCGATACGGAAATGCTCAGCTATCGCCGTCCTCGGC
Source organism: Mycobacterium hackensackense (assembly GCF_025822555.1). NCBI lineage: Bacteria > Bacillati > Actinomycetota > Actinomycetes > Mycobacteriales > Mycobacteriaceae > Mycobacterium > Mycobacterium hackensackense. Next base: position 931,690 of record NZ_JACKUC010000029.1, on the reverse strand, counting down.
CAGCACCCCGGCGGCGATCCGGAACGCGTTGTTGGCGTCGGGGACCCCGCAGTAGATGGCGCTCTGCAGGATCACCTCTTTGATCTCGTCTGCGGTCACTCCGTTGCGCAGCGCCGCCCGGACATGCATGGCGAACTCCTCATGGTGTCCGCGCGCGATCAGTGCGGTCAGCGTGATCATGGAGCGGCTGCGCCGATCCAAACCCGGACGGGTCCAGATATCACCCCACGCGTAGCGGGTGATCATGTCCTGGAAGTCGGCGGTGAACGCGGTGGTACCGGCGATGGCGCGATCGACATGCGCATTCCCGAGGACCTCCCGGCGGACCGCCATGCCCTCGTCGTAGCCGCTCACTGTGCCTCCTTGAGATGGTTGCGGGCTCGCTGCAGCACCAGGTCCACCAGCATGTCGGTGGCACCCAGGTACTGCGCGGCCGGGGTCCGGCCGGTCAGCCCGGCCATGGTCTGCTGTTCGGCATAGATGCCGTGGGCTTCCCGCTGATGGGTGGCGGCCCGCGCGGTGTCGACACGCAGTCCGGACAACAGGTCGGTGGCCTGGGACGCGGCCACCAGGGCACGCCGGGTCAGGGTCCGCAGGGTCGCCCACTCGGCATGCCAGCCACCGTCGGCCCGTTCGTCGACGCTGGCCGCCGACGCCGCGTGCAGGGTGGCGCCCAGGTGTGGCGCGGTCAACGCGGTCCGGCGCAGCAGCACGGTCAGTACCGGATTGCTCTTGTGCGGCATGGTCGATGACCCGCCGCCGGACCCTTCGGTGAGTTCGCCGGCGCGCACGCCCGCAGCGATGTCGTTGGCGATGTGCCCCCAGGCATCGCAGCAGCCGACGAGGGCGTCACCGGTGCGGGTGATCACCGCGCGGGTGGTGTGCCACGGAAATGCCGGCGCCAGGCCCAGCTTGTCCGCCCAGGACCCCGCCAACGCGAGCGCCGCCTCCGCAGAGCCGGTCAGTTCGGTGGTCGCGGCCAGCGTTCCGGCCGCTCCGCCGGCCGAAACAGGCAGGGCGGGAAGTGCTTCGAGGGTATCGACGGCGTCCAGAATGCCGGCCAGCCAGTTCGCGAACTTGCGTGCAGCGGTCCCGGGCAGCGCGGGCTGGGTCAGCGTACGGGTCAGCAGCGGGGTGGCCCGGTGCCGTTCGGTCAGCCCGATCAGGGCGTGCACCTGCTGGTCGAGTGCACCGGCCAGGGTGGTGAAGGCGTCGCGCAGACACAGCATCAGCGCGGTGTCCAGCACATCCTGACTGGTCAGTCCCCGGTGCAGCCACCGCGCGGTGTCCGCACCGGCACGGTCTCGCAGCAGGCCCACCAGGGCGGTCACCGGGTTGCCGTCGCGTTCGGAACCGGCGGCCACCGTGGCGAGATCGGCTGCGGTGACGAGTTCGCCCAATTCGGCGGCCGCCGACGCCGGAGCCACCGCCGCCTCGACAAGGGTTGCCAGCCAGGCATTCTCGGCGGCGATCAGGTAATCGAGCAATGCCTGATCGCTCATCGCCGGGCCGGCCCGGTGTTCGCCCGGCCAGAACATCTCGCTCACTGGCCGGGGAAGCGCAGGAACACCGTCTCCCGCTCGCCCTGCAAGTGGATGTCGAAACGCAGCCCGTGGTCGTCGCGGTCGGCGATCAGCGTGTCGCGCCGGTCGGCGGGCAGGCCGGCCAGCAGCGGGTCCTCCGCACACGCGGGGCCCGGCACGTAGGCCCGGGTGAACAGGCGGTTCAGCAGCCCGCGCCCGAACACCGTGACGGCGATGAACGGCGCCCGGCCCGGGTCGGTGGCACCGGGTTCCACGGTGGTGAAGCTGAAATGCCCCTCATCGTCGGTGGATACCCGGCCCCAGCCGGTGAACGACCAGCCGTCCCGGTGCAGCGAGCCCGCGGTGTGCGGTACCCGACCGGTCGCGTCGGCCTGCCAGATCTCCAGCATCGCATCGGGTACCGGCTTTCCCGCGCCGTCGGTGACGGTGCCGTGAAATCTGATGGAGCCTGGAACACCGGGTGGCACAAGCTCATTACCGCGTTCGAAGGGCAGGGCGTATCCGTAGAACGGTCCGATGGTCTGGCCCGGGGTCGGGGTCAGCAGCGTGCTCATCGCTGGTCCTCCTCGAAATGCGTGCGGTGCGAACCGGTCAGCACGATGTCCCAGCGGTAGCCGGTGGCCCATTCGTGGCTGGTGACGTCGTGATCGTAGGTGGCGACCAGGCGGTCGCGCGCCTTTTGATCGGTGATGGACTGGTAGATCGGGTCCAACCGGAACAGCGGGTCGCCGGGGAAGTACATCTGGGTGATCATCCGCTGGGTGAAATCGGTGCCGAACAAGGAGAAGTGGATGTGGGCCGGCCGCCAGGCGTTGTGGTGGTTCTTCCACGGGTACGGGCCGGGTTTGACGGTGGTGAAGCGGTAGGTTCCGTCGTCGTCGGTGAGACAGCGGCCGACTCCGGTGAAGTTCGGATCCAGTGGCGCATGGTGCTGGTCGCGTTTGTGGATGTAGCGTCCCGCGGAGTTGGCCTGCCAGATCTCCACCAGCTGGCGGCGCACCGGACGTCCGTCGCCGTCGACGATGCGGCCCGTCACGACGATGCGCTCACCGATCGGGTCACCGTTGTGCTGGATGGTCAGATCCGATTCCAGGCGGTGCACATCGCGCTCCCCGAAAACGGGTGACCACATCTCGAGCGTCTCGGGATCGGCGTGGTGCAGATCCTTGGTGGGATGGCGCAGCAGGCTGCTGCGGTAGGGCGCGTAGTCCAGTCTCGGTTGGAATTCTTCGATACCCGTTTGCAGGTAGGCGGTTTCGATGGCGGACATCTCGGCGTTGACCTCAGCCTGGCTCGCCGATGCGCTGTCGGGGTTGGTGTCGATGCGGGCGGTCATATCGTCTCCTGCGATTCAGTGCCGGACGAGGTGGTCGGCGGGCGCCTTCTGGCCCAGCAGATCGGTGGGCACATCGCGCGTCTCGCGGGCGGTGAGCGCCGCGGCCGCGGCGATCACACAGACCACGGCGGTGAAGATGCTGATGACCACCCAGCCGCCCTCGCGCACCCCGCCCAGCGCGGTGACGATGGTGGGGGCGAAACCGGCTACCAGGAAACCCAATTGGGTACCGATCGCGACACCGGAGAACCGCACGGGGGTGGCGAACATCTCCCCGTAGAAGGACGGCCAGACCGCGTTGGCCGCGGCGTAGCCGAACGAGAAGGTGGCCACCGCCAGGACGAAGGTCAGCAGCTGATTGCCCTCACTCATCGAGAGCATGTAGAAGGGCATCAGCACCGCCGAGGACAGCGCGCCGTAGATGAACACCGGCTTGCGCCCGATCCGGTCGGCCAGCTTGCCGAACAGCGGCTGGGTAAAGAGTGCGAACACGTTGGCCACCACGACCAGCCACAGCGTGATATCGGCGGGCAGGCCCACCTTCTTGCCATAGGCGATGGCCAGATTGCCGAACACGGTGGACACGGCGGCGATGAAGGCGCAGAAGATGACTCGCAGGACGTCGGCCCAGTGGTTGCGCAGCAGGGGGATCAGCGGCATCCGGGCGATGGTGCCTGCGGCCTTGGCCTCGGTGAACTGCGGCGTCTCGTGCAGTTGGCGGCGGATGAAGTAGGCCACCACGACCACCACCGCGCTCAGCCAGAACGGCACCCGCCAGCCCCAGCTGTACTTGGCCTCGTCGGGCAGCGACACGAACGGGATGAGCACGAGCGAGGCCAGGATCAGCCCGCCCTGGGTTCCGGTCAGCGTCCACGAGGTGTAGTAGGCGCGCTGGTTGTCGGGGGAGTGCTCGAGGGTGAGCGAGCTGGCACCGGCCTGCTCGCCGGCGGCCGAGAAGCCCTGCATGAGACGGCAGATCACCAGCAGGGCGGGTGCGGCCCAGCCGATGGTCTCGAAGGTGGGCAGGCAGCCGATGAGGAAGGTGGACAGCCCCATCAGCACGAGGGTGAACATCAGGACCTTCTGGCGGCCGATCCGGTCGCCGAAGTGGCCGAGGATGAAGGCGCCCACCGGTCGGGCCACATAGGCGAAGCCGAAGGTGGCGAAGGACATCACCAGCGCGGCCTCGTCACCCGAGGGGAAGAAGACGTGCGGGAAGATCAGCGCGGCGGCCGACCCGAACAGGAAGAAGTCGTAGTACTCGACGGCGCTTCCCATGAAGCTGGCCAGGGCGGCGCGCCGTGGGGTTCGGCCGGATGCGGTCTCGGGAGGATGCGCTGTGGTGGTCATCGGTTCTCCTATGAACGAATTATGTTGGGCTGAGCTGTCTTAGGCGACGAGATTGCGAAAATGGGCGGACATTCTGGCGGCGTCCGGTACGAGACCGGTGATCAGGGCGAAGGCATCGACGGCCTGGTGCACGGCCATATGGCCGCCGTCGAGGGTCCGGCAGCCGGCGGCGCGGGCCGCCTGCAGAAGGGCGGTGTCCAGCGGGCGGTAGACGATATCGGCCACCCACAGGCCCGGGTGCAGCAGTGCGGTGTCGAAGGCGATACCCGGGTGTTCGGCCATCCCGGTGGGGGTGGCGTGTACGACGCCGTCGGCCTCGGGCAGTAGCACCGACAGCTTGTCGAACGAGGATGCGTCGACATGGGCCTGCGGATGGCGGGCGGCCAGGTCAGCGGCCAGTGCGGTGGCCCGGTCCACGTCGAGGTCCACGACGGTCAGGTGGTCGGTGCCCAGGCCCAACAGGGCTGCGGCGACCGCGGTTCCGGCGCCGCCGGCGCCGACCAGGATCACGTGCGAGGTGGACGCGCCGGGCAGGCCTTCGGTGAAACCGTGGGCGAACCCGGTGATGTCGGTGTTGTATCCGTGCGCTCGTCCGCCGCGGAACACGACGGTGTTGACGGCGCCCAGGGCGCGCGCGGTGTCGTCGATGTCGTCGAGGTGCTCGACGACGAGCTGCTTGCACGGATGGGTGATGTTGAGGGCGTCGTAGCCCAGGGTCCGGGCCCAGCTCAGCACATCGCCGACGCGGTCGGGGGACAGGCCGAGCACGTTGAGATCCAGGGTGCGGTACACGTAGTCCAGGCCCTGGGCGCGCCCTTCGGTCATGTGCAGGGCCGGCGTGAGGGAAGGGCCGACGCCGGTGCCGACCAGCCCCACGAGGTAGGGGTGCGGTGTGGTCATCTGCTCGCGCTCCTTAATGTACGAACTAGTACGTACGCAAAGTAGAGCACTGTGGTGCGCGTCGCGTCAAGAAGGAAATGTGAGGCGGGTCTCGCGACGTCAGGGTTGGCTGGTCAGCCAGCCGACGACCACATCGCCGATCATTCGGCGCAGATGGGCGCGCTGTGAGACATCGGAGAAGTCGATCCCGAACAGGTACCCGAAGGTGTATTGGTTGGCCACCTGGAAAACGCAATATGAGCTGATCACCAGGTGCACGTCCAGGGCGTCGACGTCAACCCGGAAGACACCCGCGGCGCGGCCGTCGCGCAGGATCTCGTCCAGCAGGGAGGTCGCCGGCCGGGACAGTTCGGGCAGTTCACGCAGCTGGGTGATGAATTCGCCGCGGTGGATGTTCTCGATGGCCACCAGTCGGATGAACGCATCGTGCGCGATGTGGTGGTCGAAGGTGACCTCGGCCAGCATCCTGATGGCCTCCACCGGGCTCTTGTGATCCACCCGCAGCTTCTGTTCGGCATCGCGGATGCCGCGGTACGCGCTCTCCAGAACGGCCAGGTAGAGCTGCTCTTTGCCGCCGAAGTAGTAGTAGATCATCCGTTTGGTGGTGCGGGTGCGCTCGGCGATCTCGTCCACCCGGGCGCCGGAGTAGCCCGATTCGGCGAACACCTCGGTGGCCACCGCCAGCAGCTCCGCGCGGGTGCGTTCGGCATCGCGCTGCAGATCGGCTTTCGGCTTGGCGGCCATGACGGCAGAGCTTACTGGTGAGCGGGTTCGGCCGGTGCACCGCTTCCGGCTCAATTAACTATTTGGTACATTGATGTCAAGAGTGGCCCCCGTCACAGGAGGAATGATGAAGACATCGATCGCCACGGTCTCGCTCTCCGGCTCGCTCGTCGAGAAGCTGCACGCCTGCGCGGCGGCGGGATTCGACGGCGTCGAGATCTTCGAACCCGACCTGATCGCCGGTGATCACTCACCGGAGGAGATCCGCCAGCTGGCCCGCCGACTGGGGCTGTCCCTGGACCTCTACCAAGCCCTGCGTGACCTGGAGGGTGTCGACGACGACGTCTTCGCCGACAACCTGCGCCGGGCCGGGGCCACCTTCGCCACCGCCCGCCGGCTCGGTATCGACACCGTGCTGGTGTGCAGCAATGTGGCCACGGCGACCATCGACTCCGACGAGGTGTCGGCGCAGCAGTTGCGCCAGGTGGGGGAGGTCGCCGCCGGTTACGGCGTGCGGATCGCCTTCGAGGCGCTGGCCTGGGGCCGCTTCATCGACGACTACCGCCGCGCCTGGCGGGTGGTGGAACTGGCCGCACACCCGAATGTCGGTGTGTGCCTTGACAGTTTCCATGTGCTCTCGCGCGGGCACGATCCTTCGCAAATCGAGGACATCCCCGGCGACAAGATCTTCTACCTGCAACTGGCGGATGCGCCCGCACTGTCCATGGACGTGTTGTCGTGGAGCCGCCATCATCGCCTGTTCCCCGGAGAGGGCTCATTCGACCTCGCCGGATTCGTCCGCCACACGCTGGCCGCCGGCTACACCGGCCCGCTGTCGCTGGAGGTCTTCAACGACACCTTCCGCCAGACCGATCCCGGTCACACCGCCGTGCACGCCCTTCGGTCGCTGGTGTGGCTGGACGATCAGGTGGCCCACACCCTCACCGAGGCCAAACCGCCGACCGGCTTCGACTTCGTGGAGATCAAGGCCGAGGACACCAGCGAGGTGGAAGTCCTGCTCACCCAGCTCGGCTTCACCCCGCGCGGACGGCACCGCACCAAACCGGTCTCGCTGTGGTCGGCCGGCGCGGCCCGGGTGGTGCTCAACGAACAGCAGGCTCGCGATCAGGTGCCGCACGTCGCCGCCATCGGCCTGCAGGTGCCCGATGCCGAGGCCACCTCGCGGCGTGCGGCCGAACTGATGGCGCCGGTGGCCTACCGGCGCACGTACGCCGCCGAGCAGCCGTTCGGTGCCGCCGTCGCGCCCGACGGCACCGAGATGTTCTGGAGCAGCGAGCCCGCCTGGGTCGCCGAGTTCGAACGCGGTGCGCCCCAGGGCCCGAGCCCGGTGGCCACGATCGACCACGTCAACCTCACCCAGCCCTGGCAGACCGCCGAGGACGCCGTGCTCTTCCTCACCAGTGTGTTCGGCCTGAGCGCGGGGGAGCCCGCCGAGGTGCCCGGGCCCACCGGGTTGGTGCGCAGCCAGGTCATGCACAACGCCGACAAGTCGGTGCGGCTGCCGCTGAACGTCGCGCCGCACATCCTGGACGGCGCAGGTCTGCCCCAGCACATCGCGTTCTCCTGTACCGATGTCCTCGCGTTGGCCCGCGCCGCACAGGCCGCGGGGCTGCAGTTCCTGGCGATACCGGACAACTACTACGACTACCTGTCCGGTCGGTTCGGCTTGGCCGAGGACACCGTGGCCGAACTGCGCGAGCTCAACCTGCTCTACGACCGGTCACCGCACGGTCACTTCATCCACTTCTACACCCGCACGGTCGGCACCGTGTTCCTGGAATTCGTGCAGCGTTTCGGCGCCTACGACGGTTACGGGACCGACAATGCACCGGTGCGCCTTGCCGCTCAGCGGGGCCGCCTCGGTACCGTACGGACGTGACCGAACGCGTACTGCTGCTCGTCAACGGGCCCAACCTGAACCTGCTGGGCACCCGGCAGCCCGAGGTGTACGGCGCCACCACGCTGCCGGAGATCGAGGCCGCGGTGACCGCCCTGGCCGCCGAGCTCGGTTTCGGGGTGCGTGCGGTGCAGAGCAATCACGAGGGTGCGCTGATCGACGCGATCCATGCCGCCCGTGGCGAATGCGCCGGCGTCATCATCAACCCGGGCGCCTACAGCCACACCTCGATCGCGATCCGCGATGCGCTGTCCTCGGTCAACCTGCCGGTCGTGGAGGTACACCTGAGCAATATCCACGCCCGCGAGGAATTCCGGCACCACTCCTATGTCTCGGCGGTGGCCGACGCCGTCATCGCCGGTGCCGGGCCCGCCGGCTACGACTACGCGGTGCGGTATCTCGCCGCCAAGCTGACATGAGCCTGCAGCCCCCGATCGTGCGCTACGCGGGTTATCTGGTGGCCGCCGAAGCGGTCACCGCCCTCATCGTGGCCGTCGTCCTGGCCGTGCTGGCCAGTGGCGGCACCGACAAACATGCGCAGGGATTCAACGCTTATGGCACCGCGGGCTGGTTCGCCATCATGGGCACCGGCCTGCTGGCCGGCGGCTGGGCGCTGATCACCGGCCGACGCTGGGGGCGCGGGATCGGGGTGTTCGCCAATCTGCTGCTGCTCGGGGTGGCGTGGTACCTGTTCACCTCGCACCAGGTGGCCTACGGGTTCGCCGTCGCGGCACTCGCCGTCCTGACGCTGGGCATGCTGTTCAGCCCGTCGGCCGTGCACTGGACCACCGGGGAAGACTAGCCCTCGGTTCGGGTGCTGAGCACCCGCCGGGCGCTGGCTCGCCGGTCCTCGATGGCGCGGCCGAATTCCTGTAGCAGCAGGGGGTTCCGCTGCACCACCAACTCGATGTGCTCACGGTCCACGTGCACCACCGTGACCTCGCTGAGGGCATGCGCGTAGCCGATGACGGGCTGCCGGGTCAGGGTGCTCTGGCCGAGGAACCCACCCTCTTCGAGGGTGCCGATCATCAGCCGCGGTTCGTCTCCGGTCCCCGTGGTCAGGGCGACACGACCGGCCAGGATGAACGTCATGCGATCCGGCACCTCACCGGCGCGCTGGATCACCTCGTCGGCGCCGTAGCGATCCAGCGTGGCGGAGGGAATCAGCTCCTGTTGCTGCTCGGCGTTCAGCCGCAACGTCGGTGCCACCACTTCGGCGACCGCCGCGGCGATCCGCTCGGGTGTCGTGAAATCGTCCGCGGCCTCGTCGAGATGCAGCCCCGCACGCCGCGACGCGTACCAGATCCATTGCAGGAATATGGTTTTGGCCGGCCCGTCCTCGGCGGGCGAGGTCAGCGGGATGGTGGTGCGGTACTCCAGCCCGCCGACAGGTGTCGCCGACACCGTGCCGCCGGGGCGCAACTGCGGTAGTTCGGAGGCCACCCTGGTCAGCAGAGCGCACACCTGATTGGGGGGATCGGACAGCGAGAAAATCGTGGTCACGGTGATCTTGTGTTTGTCGCCGGGCCGGCTGAGGTTCGTGAACGAGGCGCCGGCAAGTACCGAGTTCGGCGTGATCTGCAATCCGGTGCTGGTCTCCAGGTGGACTGCGCGCCAATTGACTTCGACGACCCGGCCGCGGGCGGCCGCGGTGTCCAGCCAGTCGCCCAGCTGAAACGGCTGTTCGAACAACATCAGCAGGCCGGAGATGATCTGGCCGACCGAGTTCTGCAAGGTCAGACCGATGACGATCGAGGTGATGCCGAGCGCGGTGAACAGGCCGCGGACGTTCGCGCCCCAGATATAGGAGAAGATCAGCGCCAAGCCGACGGCGATCAGCACGAAGCGCCCGACGTCGACGAAGATCGTCGGAACCCGCTTGCGCCAGGTGCCTGCGGGAGCGCCCTGGAACAGGGTGGCATTCACCCCGGACAGCAGCAGCACCAGCACGACGAAGGCGAAGAGGGTGGCGACCGTGCGGACCGAGGTGGCTTCGGCCGGAACCTGTCTGGCTTCGGTCAGCAGCAGCAACAGCGCACCGAGCGGTAGCAGGTAGTTGCGCATCACCGTCACCGGTCGGGCCAGGGCGCTCTGTTTCCGCCGCAGCGCATGCTGCCACTCGGTGAGTAGCACCAGTCCGATCGGCAGTCCGATCGCGATGCCGACGGCCCAGTAGAACCAGGACGAGGTGAAGACGTCGGTCGTCATCGTGGCTCCACCAGTCGCCAGATGGGTTCGTCGTGCCCGTCCACGTTCACCGTGCCGACGGAGGTGAAGGTCATCGTCTCGCGCAGCGCTTGGTACACCCGGTCGGTGACGTCGATCCCGAGTTGTGAGGAGCCGCTCTTGATCTGGTAGGCGACGTTCACCGCCGCTCCCCACATGTCGAACACGACGGAATGGCGGCCGCCGAGACCACTGCTCACTGTGCCGGTGTCGATACCGGCACGCAGGCCCAGATTGTTGTTGGTCTCGCTGTTGAACCGGTCGATGATGCGCTGACATTCCACCGCGAAATCGACCGTCCGGCGCACGTTGTCCAGCCGCGGCACGTTCAAGCCGCAACTGCCCAGATAGCCGTTGCGCACCGCCCGGCCGCGTTCGATGCCGAGACTGTCTGCGGCGGCGTCGAATTGCCGCTCGATCTCGTTGACCAGGGCCAGCGAGCGATCGGAGGTCAGCTCGGCCTGGAGGCGGTCGAGCCCGACGATATCGGCGAAGATCACCGTGACGTCCTGGTGCTCCTCGGCGGCGATCTCCTCACCCTGCCGGTAGCGCTCGGCGATCGGCTCGGGCATCAGCAGTGCCAACAGCCGGGCATTCTCCTTACGCTGCTCGACGAGGAGTTCCTCCTTGACCGTCAGGCTTCTGCTCATCTCGTTGAAAGCCTCGGTCAGATCCCCGATCTCGTCGCGCGTCTCGATCGGTATCGCGACGTCGTAGTCACCGGCGCTGATCCGTTGCGCGCCGGCTTCCAGTCGTCGAATCGGCCGGACGAACAGCTGGGCGAGGAACACCGAGGCCACGCAGACGGCGAAGATGATCCCGACCGTCGACATCACCATGGTCCTGGTGAACGTCGACTCTCTGGCGAAGGCCTCCGCGGTGTTCACCGTCGCGACGATGGACCAGTGCAGATCCGAATCGGGGATCACCACCGGGGCATAGGCCTGCAGCGCCCTGTTCCCGAGGTAGTCGGTCGCGATCTGCGTCCCCGATTCACCGCGCGCGGCCGCCCGGGTGGTATCCGGTGGGATGGGCTGGACGAGGGTGGTGCCGCCCAGCTGGATGGCCCGGTCGGCGATATCGCGCGGGGTGCCGGCCTCGACGACATCGTGTCGGTAGGCCTGCGGATCCTGCAGGAACACCCGGGAATCGGAGCGCATCAGATCATCGGGGCCGACCAGGAAGACTTCGCCGGTGTCACCGAGGCCGAACTCCGTCCAACGCTTGTCGAAGGTCATCAGCCTGTTGATCTTCGACGCCGGGAACTGCATGGCGAGCACACCCACCGCGTGACCGTCCGCCACGACCGGGGTGACCATCCACGCCGTGGGCTCGTTCTCGGCGGGCTGGTAGATCTCGAAATCGGTGAATCCCACGTAGTCGAGAGCATTGGAGGCCAAGGCTTTTTCGTAGGCGGCCCGCAGTTTGGATCCGCTGTACGGCCCGGTCAGGATGTTGGTGCCCAGATCGACGTCTTTGTACGCGGTGTAGACCATGTTGCCGCGGGTGTCCAGGAGCATCGCGTCCTCGAACTCGAAGCGGGTGACGATCTCGCGGAAGAAATCCTGGTATCGGGCGTTGGCGGCCGACCACAGGCTGCCGTCATGGGCGTCGTCCATCTTGACGGCGGCGTCGTCGTTCTGCCGAAGTGCGGTGTAGTTGGCCTGGAGGTAGCGCTGGGCGGTGTCTTGCGGGATCAACTGGTCGGCGTCGAGCTTGACTCCGCTGGACTGCTGAACCTGCGTGAGATAGGTCTTGGTGTAGTAGTCGGTGAGTGACTGCGCCTGCGCCGGGCTGAGGGGTTTGTTCTCCAGTGCGTCGAATCCGGCGGTGAAGTCCGCCAGGGCGCTCTGGGTGGTGGCGCCCCGGGCGTAGATGATCATCGAGTTCTTCAGGTCGTTCAGTTGTTCCTGAAGCGCGCGCGACTGTGACTGCCGCACTTCCGTCAGCCGGGTGAAGGCGGAATCGCGCAGTGAGGTCCGGCCCGCCTGGAAAGCGATGATGCCGACGACGGTGGCCGCCACGATGGTGCACAGCACCAACATGACCACGAGCTTCGACTGGATGCTCACATTGGCGAGCAGCCGACGACGCTGGAAACGGTCGATTCGCCGAGACAGAGCCGGGGGTTTGGTACCCGATCCGGGCGCGTTGTCACCCCGATCCGCGGCAGCGTGTTGCTCCGATACCTCTGCCATCGGCATCCCTTCGCCGCTCCGACCTCACCGGTCCGGCCGCAGATTAACACCGAAGTGACAGATGGGGACCAAGTGTCTGATGGGATTTGTCAAGAATTTACGCAAACGCAGGCCGGCTGAGACCGGAAACCGCAGCGGATCCTGGGCAAGCGCGTGTGGTCAGGCGCTCTCGTGCGCCAGTGCGGTCAGTTCGGGTCCGGACACCCGATAGGTGGTCCACTCGGTCTGCGGCTTGCCGCCGACACTGTCGTACAGGGCGATCGCGTTGACATTCCAGTTGAGCACCGCCCACGACAGCCGGGTGCCGCCGCGCCGCACACATTCGGCGGCCAAGGTGGCCAACAACTTCCGGGCCAGACCCCGTCGCCGGAATGCCGGGCGCACGAACAGGTCTTCGAGGTAGATCCCGGTCACCCCGTCCCAGGTGGAGAAGTTCAGGAACCACACCGCGGTGGCCGCGGCCTGTCCGTCGACCTCGATCACATGCGCGTATGCCACCGGCTCGGGGCCGAAAAGGGCGGTGTGCAAGTGCTCTTCGGTGACGGTGCACTCGTCGGAAGCGTTCTCGAACTCGGCGAGCTCCCGGATCATCCCGACGATCTCGGGCTCGTCACCGGGTCGGGCCCAGCGGATCAACTCACTCATTCGCTACTCCTAGTCCTGTCAGGATCGTCCGGAACTTGGTGGTGGTTTCGTCGACCTCGTCATCGGGATCCGATTCGGCGACGATCCCGCCACCGGCATGCGCCAGCGCGGTGCGGCGGTCGGTCGAGAGCACCGCACAGCGGATCGACACCACCCACCGGCCGTCGCCGCGGGCGTCACACCAGCCCACCGCGCCCGCGTAGAAGCCGCGGTCACCCTCGAGTTCGGCGATGAGTGCGGCCGCCGCGTCGGTGGGTACCCCGCCGACGGCCGGAGTGGGGTGCAGAGCCAGCGCGAGATCCAATGCGGTGGTGCTGCTTTCGCGCAACCGGCCGCGGATCGGGGTGCTCAGGTGCCACAGCGCGTCGGTGCCGTGCAACTCGGGTTCGGGTGCGATCTGAAGCTCGACGCACAGCGGGTCGAGCGCCTTGCGCATCACATCGACGACGAATGCGTGTTCGCGGCGGTTCTTTTCGGACGCCGCGAGCCCCGCGGCGTAGGCGGCGTCGACAGCCGGGTCCGCCGATCGTGGAGCCGATCCGGCGAACGGCTGACAGATCACCGTCTCGCCCTCGCGTGCCACCAGCAGCTCGGGGCTGGCACCGATGAGCGTGCCCGCCGATCCCAGTTCCGCCAGATAGACGGTGGCGGCCGGGTCGGCGCTCGCCAGCCGCCGCAGCACCGAGCGTGGATCCCAGCCGTCGTCGGCGGTCAGTTGCAGCGCGCGGGCCAGCACCACCTTGTCCAGGGCCGACTCGCGCAGCCGGCGTACCGCTTCGGTGACCCGGGCCCGGTGCACCTCGCTGGCGGGCAGGGTCTCCCGTGTGCGCACCGTCGGGGCCGCCGTGACGGGCCAGTCCGGCAGGGCGCCGGTGAACTCCACCCGCTCCGGGGTGAACAGTGCGGCGGGCTTGCTCAGATCAAAAGGCAACGCGCCCAACACGATAGCGGCTGCGCCGGATCGCAGCGCCTCTTGGGCATCGGGTATCCGGGGGTAGTGCCGGAGGGCTCCGTCGGCGAGCACGGTGCCCGACGGCCCGGAGAGCACGAACGACGGTGTCACGCCGGCAGGCACGGGTTCACATGGCCGGTCAGGCCCAGCGCGGTGATCTGGCGTACGCCGTGCTCGAAACCGCATACGGCGATCGAGGCCGCGGCCATCGACAACCGGATGCCCTCGGACACCGGCAACTCGATCCATCGGGTCAACATCGAGCGGGAGAAGTGGCCGTGCCCGACGAACACCACGTCACGGTCGACCATCTGGCCCAGCGCCAACTCCACCGCGGCGTCGGCCCGTGCGGTGACGTCGGCCATGCTCTCGCCGCCCGGGCACGGATGCGTCCACACCGTCCAACCCGGCACCGACTGCCTGATCTGCGGTGTGGTGAGCCCCTCGTAGTCGCCGTAATCCCACTCGGCCAGCAGGGGCGTCACCTCGTCGACGGTCAGCCCGGCCAACTCGGCGGTCACCAGGGCGCGCCGGCGCGGACTGCTCACCACCAGCGGGTTGCGCAGCTGCAGATCGCCCAGCGCCTCGGCGGCGAGCTCGGCCTGCTTCCTGCCGACATCGGTGAGTTCGAGATCGGTACGGCCGGTGTGCTTGCCGATCTTCGACCATTCGGTCTCACCGTGGCGGAGCAGGAACAGCCGGTGTTGCTGGACGCTCGCTTCGGGGCGAGCGAAGCGACGGGGGACATCCACCGGGCCGATTCTGCCCCACGCCCGGCCGCAGTGGACGCTCGCGTGCTTGGATGGTCGGTGTGACGCGAGTACTAGCGGTCGCCAATCAAAAGGGTGGGGTCGCCAAGACCACGACAGTGGCGTCGTTGGGTGCTGCCTTCGTCGAGCTGAAGCAGCGGGTGCTGCTGATCGACCTGGACCCGCAGGGCTGTCTGACGTTCTCGCTGGGCCAGGATCCGGACGACCTGGCGGTGTCGGTGCACGAGGTGCTGCTCGGTGACGTGGAGCCCAATGCGGCGCTGGTGACCACCGCCGAGGGCATGACGGTGCTGCCGGCCAATATCGACCTTGCCGGTGCCGAGGCGATGCTGTTGATGCGGGCCGGCCGTGAATACGCGCTCAAGCGCGCCCTGGCCAAGGTGTCCGATCAGTTCGACGTCATCATCATCGACTGCCCGCCGTCGCTCGGGGTGCTCACGCTCAACGGTCTGACGGCCGCCGATGAGGTGATCGTGCCGCTGCAGTGCGAGACGCTGGCGCACCGCGGTGTGGGCCAGTTCCTGCGTACCGTCAGCGATGTCCAGCAGATCACCAACCCGGATCTCAAGCTGCTCGGTGCACTGCCCACGCTGTATGACTCGCGCACCACCCACAGCCGTGACGTGCTTTTCGACGTCGTCGACCGGTACAACCTTCCGGTGCTCGCACCACCGATTCCCCGTACGGTGCGGTTCGCGGAGGCCACGGCCTCCGGCGCCTCGGTCCTGACGGGTCGGAAGAACAAGGGCGCCAACGCTTATCGCGATCTGGCCGGTGCGCTGCTGCGACACTGGAAGACCGGCAAGGCGCTGGCGACGTTCACTCCGGAGCTCTGAGTCCCAGCGCCCGAGGGGATCAGCCCAGCGCCACCACGGTGCCCCCGCGCTGTTCCAGCAGCGTCGACCCGGCCACCGCGGGGATCACCGGGTCCTGCGACGGCGGCCGCTTGAGATCGATATGGCGCACCCCGGCACCGGTTTCGGGATTGAACACGTCGTAGCCCGAGGTGACCGGCACCAGCAACTCGCCGGCCATCAACGTTGCGGGCCCGACCGGAGCGTTGGATCCCGACGGTGCCACCGTGTACTTGTAGCGCAGCTGATTCGCGTCGAACACCAGCACCGAATCGCCGGTCCACCAGGTGATCAGGTCACCGGGATGGGACACCGCGGCGTTGGGGGACACCTTCTGGTTCAGCAGGGTGCTCGCCGTGACCGTGCCGGTGTCGTCCACGACGTTCACGGTCGGTTTCGGGGTCGGGATGTACAGCGCGGTGGTGGTGTCGGACACCGCGATCACCCGCGCGTCCGAGTCGACCGAGACACCGGGCTGCTGCTGGAATTTCGTCTTGGGAGTGTCCTCCTCGTCCGACGGCGTCAGCATCGTCAGGCGCATATCGGCCTGATTGGGGCAGCCCTCCAGCACCGAGACCTGCGATGAGCTGGCCGCGGCGGACACCAGGCGGCACAGCGGGTCCTGTGGCACATCGGGTTTGATCCGGGCGTCCAGTGCGCCCCAGCTGAGCATGCGCACCATGTCCGAGCGCCACAGTTCCAGCCGGCTGTCACCGGCCGAGAGCACCGTGGTGCCGTCGGACGACAGCGTCACCTCGGCGTCCGCGTAGGCCGTCCGGGTGGGGCCACGGCGCCCGGTCTGGGCGTCGATGGTGCTCACCTGTCCGCAGCCCCGGTCGTCCGGGTACACCGCGACCGCGTACTGGTAGACCCAGGTCACCCCGCACAGGTCGAGGTCACGTGCATAGGACCACAGCCGCGTACCGCTGGCCGGGTCGTGCCCGACGACCTCGCGGCCGTCACCGGTGACGACGGCACCGGCGACCACCAGGGGCTGCGTGGTCTTGGCGCTCGGGGTCGACCACAGCTCGTGCAGTGCGTCGGGAACCTTCGCGGCGGGTTTCAGGCTCGGCACCGGCGCGGCGGCCGGTGTGCTGATCGTGGCCCGCGCATCACTGGTCCACCAGATCAGCGCGGCGACCACCGCCACCACCACGGCGATGGCCGCGGCTGCCACCAGGTCACCGCGGGTGCGGCGCTCCGGCGACAGTAGTCGGGGGAGTGCGGGCATTTAGCCGGCAGCGGGGGTCGCGGCCTTGCGCGGACGGCGGCGACGCCGGCGCTTGGGCGCACCACCGGCTTCGTCGGTACCCTCCTCGGCGGTCTCGCCGGTGCCACTGAGCTCGGTCACGGCGACCTCGTTGAGCGCTGCGCCGTCCACCTGCTCGGGATGGCCGGTCGCCCCCTGGCCACCACGAGTGCGTCGCCGACTGCGGGTGCGTGCCGGGCGCTCGGCCCGTTCGGTCCGCTCGCCGCCCTCGTCGGGGGTGCGCGTCTTGGGTTTGCGTGGGGCCGCGATCGATCCCTTGGCCTCGGTGGGGATATTCAGTTCGGTGTACAGATGGGGCGAGTTCGAGTAGGTCTCGGCGGGATCGGGGGTGTTCAGCCCGAGCGCCTTGTCGATCATCGTCCACCGGGGCAGCTCGTCCCAATCGACCAAGGTGACGGCGATACCGGTCTTGCCGGCGCGGCCGGTGCGACCGATGCGGTGCACGTAGGCCTGCTCGTCCTCGGGGATCTGGAAGTTGATCACGTGGGTGATGTCATCGATGTCGATACCGCGGGCGGCCACGTCGGTGGCCACCAGGACGTCGACGTCACCGTTGCGGAAGCCTTTGAGGGCCTTCTCACGGGCGATCTGACCCAGATCGCCGTGCACGGCGCCGACCTTGAAACCGCGCTCGCCCAGTTCGTCGGCCACCTTCTGCGCGGTGCGCTTGGTGCGGGTGAAGATCATCGTCGCGCCGCGGCCCTCGGCCTGCAGGATGCGCGCGACCATCTCGACCTTGTCCAAGGCGTGGGCGCGGTAGGCGAACTGCTCGGTGGTGTCGTGGGTCTGCGAGGACTGCGGTGCTTCGGCGCGGATATGCGTCGGCTGATTCATGAAGGTCCGGGCCAGCGTGATGATCGGATCCGGCATGGTCGCCGAGAACAGCATCGCCTGGCGGGTGTCCGGGGTGAGCCGCAGGATGCGCTCGATATCGGGCAGGAAGCCCAGGTCGAGCATCTCGTCGGCCTCGTCGAGTACCAGCACCGACAGCCCCCCGAGCTGCAGATGGCCCTGCTGGGCCAGATCCAGCAGCCGGCCCGGGGTGCCGACCACGACGTCGACGCCCTTCTGAAGCGCCTCGATCTGCGGTTCGTAGGGGCGGCCGCCGTAGATGGCGGTGACCTTCAACTTGCGGCCGTCCGGGCCCGGCACATACTTCGCCGCGGTGGTCAGGTCGTCGAAGACCTGCAGACACAGCTCGCGGGTCGGGACGACGATCAGGGCGCGCGGGGCGCCGGTCAGCGGGCGGTCCTGGTCGGTGGACACCCGGTGCAGGAGCGGGACGCCGAACGCGAGGGTCTTACCCATCCCGGTGCGGGCCTGGCCGATCAGGTCTTCACCGGCCAGCGCGAGCGGCATGGTGAGTTCCTGGATGGCGAACGGATGCTCCTTGCCACTCTCGAGGAGTGCACGGACGATCTCGTCGCGCACGCCGAGGTCGGCGAAGGTGATATTCGGTTTGCTGGTCAGAGCGGTCATATGGTGGTCGGCATAGCTTTCGCTGCCTTGCTGCCTTTCGGTGTCATTCCTCGTCGCGTCTGTTGTCACGCGCGCACGAAGATGACGAGAAAGCGGTCGCTTCTCCCCGGATGGGGTGATGTCAGCCCGCTGGGCCCTGCCCTGTCGATCGGGCCGGCCGAACCACGTGCACGCACATTGCCGTAGGCGACGGCGCCTCAGCGAAGCCGTAAACAAGCCGCTGCCTGTCCCTATGATAGCTGGCTTGTCCGCGGCTCGGTCGCAACGGCACCTGGCGTCTAGAGTTGGCCCATGTCTCAGACGTCCCCGGCGCAGCCGGGTGCAGAGCCGCAGCCGGCCGTCTCGGCCGACCATCCCGGCGTCACCGAACTGTTCGCACTGCTGGCCTACGGCGAGGTCGCGGCCTTCTACCGGCTCACCGAGGAGGCGCGGATGGCGCCGAATCTGGCCGGCCGGATCAGCATGGCCAGCATGGCCGCCGCCGAGATGCGGCACTACGAACTGCTGCGTGACGCGCTGGCCGAACGCCACGTCGACGTCGTCCCGGCAATGACGAAATATGCTTCGGCACTTGAGAATTACCATCGACTGACGACGCCGAGCACATGGCTGGAGGCGTTGGTCAAGACGTATGTCGGCGATGCGCTGGCCGCGGATTTCTACCTGGAGATCGCCCACGTGCTACCCGATGATGCAGCCGGCGTGGTGCGGTCGGTGCTCTCCGAGACGGGGCACTCCCAGTTCGTGGTCGCCGAAGTGCGCGCCGCCGTCACCGCCAGCGACCGGCAGCGCCATCGGCTGGCGTTGTGGTCGCGGCGGCTGCTCGGTGAGGCCATCACCCAGGCCCAGTACGTGATGGCCGATCACGACGAACTCGTCGATCTGGTCATCTCCAGCGGTGACGGGCTGCTGCAGATGTCGGAGTTCTTCGACCGGTTGCAGCGCACCCACGCGAGCCGGATGCAGGAACTCGGCCTGGCTTGACGCCGGGCCCGGCCCGCTACTTGGTGCAGGTCGCGATGATCGTGTTGTTGGTCTGAGCGACCAGCGGCGTACCTGCCGCGTCGGTGATCGCGCAGTTGAGCTGAGCCCCGATGCTGGTCGCGGTGACCGAGCTGAGCTGAACCCCCGGATCGAGGGTGACCGTCTTGGTCCACGGCAGCGCCGCGTTGACGTCGGTCTGCAGTGCGCCCTGCTGGTCGGTGTAGATGATGGTCACCAGGTCCAGCATCTGCCGCTGGCCGTCGACCTTGTAGGTGATCGTGCGGGCGGCTGCGGGGTCGACGGCGGGCGCGGCGGCCGGCGCCACCGGGGTTTCTGCCGTGGGCGGTGCCGCGGTGGCCGTCGGCGTGGGGGTCACGGTGGTGACCGTTTCCGCCGGGAGGGCCGGGATCTGCTGCTGAGCGGGCAGCGGGGCCGGGGCCGAGGCCGAGGTGGTGGCGGGGGCGCTGGTGGTCGCCTGCGCCGCGGAGGTCGACGCCTGGGTGGCTGACACCGAACCGCTGTCGCCGCCGCCGAGGATGACGCCGGTGCAGATGACGGCGACCATCAGGATGACGCCCGCAACGCCCGCGACCCAGATCCACCGGCGGTCCAACTGGTCGTGGTAGTCGGCGGGGAACTCATACTCATATTCCGCGCCGTCGTATTCGGCGTATTCAGCGCCGGTGTCGGCATCGTCGTACTCGTAGGAGTCATCGGAATAGCGCGACCGGTAGCCGGCATCGCGCGTCGCGGAATTTCGTGAATAAGGCCTGCTCATAGCGTTTCCCAAGGGGTCTCGGTGCGTACTTGGCCGATGCTAATGGGACTGCTGTGGCGGGTGAGGCCGACGCGGCGAGGCCGCCGGTCACGGTCCGGACTCGTTCTCGTAGCTGTCGGGTCGCGACCCGTGTGACAGCCCGCTTCGCTCTCGGCGTACCGACCTTGGCGTCGTGGCCCGGGCCGCGTCCACTAGCCTGATTGCACGCAAGGCACACCAACCGAAAGGGTCGCAGCGTGGACGTCAAGATCGGGGTCGCCGACAGCCCGCGAGAGCTGGTCATCAACAGCGCGCAGACCCCAGGCGAGGTCGAAGAACTCATCACCAAGGCGTTGGGTTCGGACGGAGTGCTTGCGTTGACCGACGAAAAGGGGCGCCGTTACCTGGTGCAGGCGTCGAAAATCGCCTACGTGGAAATCGGCGCCGCCGATACCCGCCGAGTCGGCTTCGGTGTGGGCGCGGTGGGAGCCGAGGCCGTCAAGAACGGGTGAGCGGCACGTGTGACAGGCCGCCCCAGGCGAACTGCACCGTGCCCTCGACGGCCGCCTCTTTCGTGATGGGGCGGTCGTTGTCGAGCCAGTACCGCGCGCAGTCCACACTCGTGGACACCAGACCGACCGCGATCATCCTGGCTCGATGCGCCTCCAGCCCGGAATCGCGGCTGATCAGGTCGAACACCGCGTCGGTGCACGATTCGGTGGCGACCCGTACCTGGGCCGATACCTGAGGCTCGGTGACGTAGTCGTTCTCGAAGATGAGGCGGTAGCCCTGGCTGTCGTGTTCGACGAAATCGAAGAAGGCCTGCACGGCCGCACGCAGTCGCTGACGGTTGTCGGTGGTGGTCCGCAACGCCTGCCGGACACCGGACACCAGATTGTCCACGTGCCGTTGCAGCACCGCCAGATACAGCTCCAGCTTGGACGAAAAGTGTTGGTAGAGCACAGGTTTGCTGACACCGGCCCGGTCGGCGATCTCATCCATGCCTGCGGCGTGGTAGCCGCGGTCGACGAACACCTCGCTGGCGGCGATGAGAAGCTGCCCGCGGCGTTCGTCACGCGGGAGCCGGTTTCCGCGCCGGGTGCCGCCGGTGCCCGCCTTGGCGCCTCTTTGTTCGGCGGCATTGGCGAGATCACTCATCAGGTCCTCAATCTTGAACTCTCATACGCGCACTCGGGCGCTAGCGGGCATGTGCCCATGTGTTGATCGTCACGACATTACTACCGCACCGTGAGGTAGGCCCCGTCGCAGGTCCCTGTGACGGTGGCGCGCCGGACCTGCGCACGTCACGGTCTGTGTAATCCTGGTGCGGTGACCTACGACCCGGGGCGTCGCGCAAGCGACCGTGCGCCCCTCGGGGAGGAGCGGAGCGACCTGGGGAATGTTCCCGTGCTGCGCAGTGACCGGCGCGAGCCGCTGCGCGCCCAGCGCGACCCGCTGGCCGACGACCAGGGCCGGCCCCGCTCCAACCGCGAGGACCGTCGGAATCTGCGCAAGCAGACGTGGCTGGGCCGGTTCGTGTCCACCTACGGATGGCGGGCCTACGCACTGCCGGTGCTGGCCGTACTCACCGTCGTGGTGCTGTACCAGACCGTCACCGGAACGAGTGCACCCATGCCGGCCAAGGCCGACGGCCCGATCCAGGGTCCGCCCACCCTCAACGCTGCCGGCACCGCCATCATCGGGGCGCCGCCCAAGGGCCTCACCCAGTTCGACGCGAACCTGCCGACCGGCATCCTGCCCGACGGTGGCCCGTTCACCGAGTCGGGCGCCAAGACTTGGCATGTGGTTCCCGGCACCACCCCCAAGGTGGGCACGGGGGACACCAAGACCTTCCGCTACACCGTCGAGGTCGAGGACGGCGTGGACACCACATCCTTCGGCGGCGACGACGGCTTCGCCCGCATGGTCAGCGAGACCCTGGCCAACCCGAAGAGTTGGCGGCACAACCCCCAGTTCGCCTTCGAACGTGTCGACGGTGACGCCCAGCCGGATTTCCGGGTGTCGCTGACCTCGCCGCTGACGGTGCGGGAGGGCTGCGGGTACGACATCCCGCTGGAGGCGTCCTGCTACAACCCGGCGTACGCGGAGAATCAGCCGCGGGTGTTCGTCAACGAGGCCCGCTGGGTGCGCGGTGCGGTGCCGTTCCAGGGCGATATCGGCTCGTACCGGCAGTACCTGATCAACCATGAGGTGGGCCACGCGATCGGCTACCCGAAGCACGAACCGTGCCCGGAGAACGGCGCGCTGGCCCCGGTGATGATGCAGCAGACCTTCTCCACCGACAACGACGATGCCGCCAAATTCGACCCCGAATCGGTGAAGCCCAACGGACTCACCTGCAAGTTCAACTCCTGGCCGTATCCGATCGCCTGACGGCGCGGCAGGGGAAGGTTTACCCCTGGATTACCGTTGAAGCTGTGGGCCTGGTGAGATTGACGCCAGCATTGCGATCGAGTCAAGGAGAGCCACGGTGACGTCGTTACCACCGCTTGTGGAACCAGCCGCCGAACTGACCCGGGACGAGGTTTCCAGATACAGCCGTCACCTGATCATCCCGGACCTCGGGGTGGACGGTCAGAAGCGTCTCAAGAATGCCAAAGTGCTGGTCATCGGGGCCGGCGGGTTGGGATCTCCGACGCTGCTGTACCTGGCTGCGGCCGGCGTCGGCACCATCGGGATCGTCGAGTTCGACGTGGTCGACGAATCGAACCTGCAACGACAGATCATCCACGGCCAATCCGATATCGGCCGGTCCAAGGCGCAGAGCGCGCGCGACTCCGTGCTCGAGGTCAACCCGCTGGTGAACGTGGTGCTGCACGAGCTGCGCCTGGAGCCTGACAACGCGGTGGACCTTTTCGAGCAGTACGACCTGATCCTCGACGGCACCGACAACTTCGCGACGCGCTACCTGGTCAACGATGCCGCCGTGCTGGCACACAAGCCGTACGTGTGGGGTTCGATCTACCGGTTCGAGGGCCAGGTCTCGGTGTTCTGGGAAGACGCCCCCGACGGGTTGGGCCTCAACTACCGCGACCTGTACCCGGAGCCGCCGCCGCCGGGCATGGTGCCCTCCTGCGCCGAAGGTGGCGTGCTGGGCATCCTGTGCGCGTCCATCGCCTCGGTGATGGGAACGGAGGCCATCAAGCTGATCACCGGAATCGGCGAGACCCTGCTGGGCCGGCTGATGGTGTACGACGCGTTGGACATGACGTACCGCACCATCAAGATCCGCAAGGATCCGTCGACGCCGAAGATCACCGAACTGATCGATTACGAGGCCTTCTGCGGCGTGATTTCGGATGCCGCTGCCGACGCCGCGGCGGGTTCCACGGTGACCCCGCGCGAACTGCGTGAGCTGCTGGATTCGGGCAAGCCGGTCGCCCTGATCGATGTCCGCGAACCGGTCGAGTGGGAGATCAACCACATCGAGGGCGCCGAGCTGATCCCGAAATCGGCGCTGGAGGCCGGCGGCGGTCTGGCTCAGCTGCCGCAGGACCGGACCCCGGTGTTGTACTGCAAGACCGGGGTGCGTTCGGCCGAGGCGCTGGCCGCCGTGAAGAAGGCCGGTTTCGCCGATGCGCTGCATCTACAGGGCGGAATCGTGGCTTGGGCGAAGCAACTCGAGCCCGACATGGTGATGTACTGAGCGCTCTGTGACGCAGGCACCGCTTAGGCTGACGTGCGTGACTGACGAACTGCCACCGGATCATGTGTTGGCGGCGTTCGGACTGGCGGGGTTGAGCCCCGTCCCGCTCGGCTCCAGTTGGGAGGGCGGCTGGCGCTGCGGCGAAGTGGTGCTCTCGATGGTCGCCGACCACGCGCGCGCCGCCTGGTCGGCGAAGATCCGCGAGACGTTGTTCGCCGACGGGATCCGGCTGGCCCGGCCCGTCCGTTCCACCGACGGCCGTTATGTCGTGGCCGGGTGGCGTGCCGACACCTTCGTCGCGGGCACTCCGGAACCACGGCACGATGAGGTGGTCTCGGCGGCCGTGCGGCTGCACGAAGCGACGGCCAAGCTCGAGCGGCCGCGATTCCTCACCCAGCCGCCGGTGGCGCCGTGGTCCGATGTCGACGTGTTCATCGCCGCCGACCGTGCCGCGTGGGAAGACCGGCCGCTGCACGCCTTGCCCCCGGGAGCGCGGGTTTCACCGGGTTCGGCGGACGGGCAGAAATCGATCGAACTGATCAATCAGCTGGCCTCGCTGCGCAAGCCGACCCGAAGCCCCAGCCAGCTGGTGCACGGCGATCTGTACGGCACCGTGCTCTTCGCCGGTGCCGCCGCGCCCGGTATCACCGATATCACCCCGTACTGGCGGCCCTCGGTATGGGCGGCCGGCGTCGTCGTCGTCGATGCACTGGCGTGGGGTGACGCCGACGACGGTCTGGTCGAGCGCTGGAGTCCGCTGCCGGAGTGGCCGCAGATGCTGCTGCGCGCACTGATGTTCCGGCTCGCCGTGCACGCGCTGCACCCACGGGCGACCGCGGCGGCATTCCCGGGCCTCGCCCGCACCGCGGCGCTGGTCCGCCTGGCGCTCTAACCTTCCCCTCACCCGCGCCCAATTGAACAAACGGGCGCGAAAGTGCCAGGAACACTCCACCATTTTGTCGATCTCGGCAGTCGACGATGCTCGCTGTTCCGGCATCGGTGTGTTACGCCGCCATTGCGGCGGTGAGGTGCGCGCAATGCAGATGTATTCCATCCCTAACCAGTCGGTAATGGTGGGCGCCTGTAATTGGAAGCACCCCAACAACACCCAAACTTGGAGTCCTTCATGGCATTTGACGCATCCATCGCCGAGAACATCGCCACCTCGTTGGCCGAGATCCCGCACCCGTCGCTCCCCAAGGGGTCGAACATCTACGGCGGCACCAAGATCTTCCCCGACTACCAGGCCGAGGAGGGCGAGAGCTACTTCACCCTCGTGCACGGTATCGCCCACGAATCCTCCGTCTCCTTCGTGGCGGTGCTGCAGGCCACCCGGGCGCTGCGCAAGGGCTTCGAGTCGGCGATCTATTTCTACGGCCCCGGCGCCATCAATTGCCTTGCCACCCGAGGCTTTCCGAAGACCGGTGACTCCGGCTTCCCCGGCGAGCAGAACATCAACGACGCCTTGGCGACCTTCATCAAGGAGGGCGGCACCGTGTTCGCCTGCAGGTTCGGGCTCGCCCTGCACGGTGGGCGCGAGGAGGACCTCATCGAAGGCGTGATCCCGGCACATCCGCTCGATGTCCAGGATGCGCTCATCTACTACGCCCGCAAGGGCGCCATCATCAACTCGACCTACATGGTCTAGGGGCGCATCGTCATGACCACACTTGCCGCCGTCTCGGCCAACTTCACCCGGGACCTGGAACAGAACTACGCGCTCATCGCGGCGCTCACCGAGGAGGCCCGTACCAAGGGCGTCGACTTCCTGGTGTTCCCGGAGGCCGCCATCGGCGGCTACCTGTCCTCGCTGGGCAACCACGGCGACACCGTCAAGAACACCAAACGCTCACTGCCACCGGCCATTCGGCTGGACGGACCGGAGATCGCCAGGGTTCAGCAGATCGTCGGTGACCTGGTGATCGCCATCGGCTTCTGCGAACTGGACGACGACGGCGAGACACGCTACAACACCGCCGCGGTGCTGGACGGCGACACCGTGTACGGCACCTACCGCAAGGTGCACCAGCCACTCGGTGAGGGCATGTCCTATTCCGCGGGATCCGGATACGGGGTGTTCGACACCCCGGTCGGCCGTGTCGGCCTGCAGATCTGCTACGACAAGGCCTTTCCCGAAGCCGCCCGGATGATGGCCCTGGGCGGCGCGCAGATCATCGCCAGCCTGTCGGCCTGGCCCGCGGCGCGCACCGCCACCGCGGAGAACCTGCAGGACGACCGGTGGACCTACCGGTTCAACCTCTTCGACACCGCTCGTGCACTGGACAACCAGGTGTTCTGGATCGCCTCCAATCAGAGCGGAACCTTCGGCTCGCTGCGCTACGTCGGCAATGCCAAGGTCGTGGATCCCGGCGGAAACATCTTGGCCACCACACTTCTCGGCAGCGGGATGGCCGTGGCCGAGGTCGACATCGACGACACGTTCCGCACCATGCGCGCCGGGATGTTCCATCTGCGCGACCGCAGGCCCGACGTGTACGGCCCGCTCACCGATACCGACGCCATGCGCGAGGCGAAGTGGCGGGAGCTGGCTCATGCCTGAGATGACCTTCGAGGTGCGCTGGCCCGACGGCAGCACCCAGCGGTGCTACTCGCCGAGCCTGGTCATGCACGACTATCTGTGCACCGGAACGCATTACACCGTCGGCGAGTTCGTGGACCGGTCCACCCGAGGACTGGCCGAGGCCAGTGAGCGGGTGCGGGCCAAGTTCGGGTTCGCCTGCACCTCGGCCGCCGACACCACGGAGCGGATCGCCGGCGCCGCGGCCCGATTCCCGCAACAGGCGCTCATCCAGATCACCGGCATGCATCCCGCACTGGAGCAGTCATGACCACCACGCACATCCCGGTCGCGATCATCGGCGGCGGGCAGGCCGGGCTGTCGGTCAGCTGGTACCTGGGCCGCATGGGCGTCGAGCACGTCGTGCTGGAGGCCCAAACCCCGGCGCATGCCTGGGCTGACACCCGCTGGGACAACTTCACTCTGGTCACGCCCAACTGGCACTGCCGGCTACCCGGGTACGCCTATGCCGGACCGGATCCGGACGGCTTCATGACCCGCGACGAGGTGGTGGACTGGCTGGCGGGCTGGCTGGACACGTTCGAGCCGCCGCTGCGCACGCATACCAGGGTCACCCGGCTGGCCAACCGCGCCGAGGGCGGATTCGAGCTCACCCTGGACGGGCGGGAGACGCTGACCTGCGACCAGGCCGTCATCGCCACCGGCGGCTATCCACTTCCCGTGATACCCCCGTACGCAAGCACATTGGACGCCGGTATCACTCAGATCCATTCCGAGTTGTACCGTAACGCCGCCCAGTTGCCCGACGGTGCGGTCCTGGTGGTCGGCACCGGACAGTCCGGCGCCCAGATCGCCGAGGATCTCCATCTGGCAGGCCGACAGGTGCACCTGGCCGTCGGCAGCGCGCCACGCGTCGCCCGGTTCTACCGGGGCCGGGACTGCATGACCTGGCTGGCGGATATGGGGCTCTACGACAAGCCTGCCCAGCAGTACCCGGGTGGTAAGGCCGCCATCGAGAAGACCAACCACTACGTCACCGGCCGTGACGGTGGACGTGATGTCGACCTGCGCCAGTTCGCCGCCGAGGGGATGAAGCTCTACGGCACGCTGGCCGACGGGAAGGACTCGTGGTTGCGGTTCGAGCCCACCCTCGGCGAGGCGCTGGACCACGCGGATGCGGTGTACAACTCGATCTGCTCCGATATCGACCGCTACATCGACGGAGCGGGAATCGACGCGCCACCGCCGTCCCGTTACCAGCCGGTGTGGTTACCCGAAACCGAACCCACCGCACTGGATCTGGCCGAAGCCGGCGTCACCAGCATCGTGTGGGCCATCGGCTATCGGCCCGACTACCGCTGGATCGAGGCCAGCGCCTTCGACGGCGGCGGCCGGCCGATGCAGACCCGCGGGATCACCAACGTCGACGGGCTGAGCTTCATCGGGCTACCGTGGATGCACACCTGGGGATCCGGCCGTTTTCTGGGCATCGACCGCGACGCCAAACACGTCGCCGACACCATCATCAGCAGCAAGGTTCGCCGCCGCACCTTCCATACCGACGCCGTCGCGATCTAGGGAGTTGTTGTGTCTGTATCCACGCGAGTTGACCTGGCCCTGCTGGGTTTCCGCGGCCGTCCACCGGTCAGCCGTACCGCGGGCGCCGGCCCGAGCGCCGACGGCCACCTCGTCATCGACGGCCTCAACGCGGCCATTCCGCGAAATCCGCAGAGTCCGTTCGTGTTCGACGGCACCCGGGTGCTGCTCGACGGCGAGGACACCGGGTTGGACGTCGAGGTCGTCGACCGGCCCAGGTTCTACGACCTGAGCACCTCCGACGGGGTGCCTTACGAGAAACTGGCCCGGCTGCACGGTCGTAACGTGCTGGCCACCACCGTGGTGCAGACCTGTATCCGCTACGGGGAGGACCAGCGCTGCCGGTTCTGCACCATCGAGGAGTCGCTGCGCAGCGGCGCCACCACGGCGGTCAAGCGGCCGGCCGAACTCGCCGAAGTGGCCGAGGCCGCCGTCCGGCTCGACGGCGTCACCCAGATGGTGATGACCACCGGCACCTCGGCCGGAACCGACCGCGGTGCACGACATCTGGCCCGCTGCGTGCGGGCCGTCAAGGCCGTCGTGCCGAACCTGCCCATCCAGGTGCAGTGCGAGCCACCCGCCGACCTGGCGGTACTCACCGAACTGCGGGAGGCGGGCGCGGACGCCATCGGTATCCATGTCGAATCGCTCGACGAGGAGGTGCGACGGCGCTGGATGCCCGGCAAGGCCACGGTGCCGATGGACAGCTATCGGGCCGCGTGGCGTGAGGCGGTGCGGGTGTTCGGCCGCAACCAGGTCTCCACGTACCTGCTCGTCGGACTGGGCGAGAATCCGGACGAACTCGTCGCCGGTGCAACCGAACTGATCGAGATGGGTGTGTACCCGTTCGTGGTGCCCTACCGGCCGCAGCCCGGCTCGTTGGCCGTCGACGTCGATGCTGCCGCCGCCCCGGACTCGGCTCTGGTGGAGAAGGTCTCCCGCGAGGTCGCCGCGGCGCTGGCGATGGCGGGGATGGCCGGGACCGACCAGCGGGCCGGGTGCGCGGCCTGCGGAGCCTGCTCGGTACTGCAAAGCCTGGGGGCCTGATGATCAGATTCGATGCCAGCCCGGTGCCCTCGGAGCTGTCCATTCTCGCCGGAACACGTCCGCCTGCACCGTTTCTCATCCACCCGGCCGTGGGTGACGAGCTCGACGGGTATCACCGGCTGCGCCGCGACGCCTTCGTCCTCGAGCAGGGCCTGTTCGCCCACAGCGACCGTGACGATATCGATGACGATCCCCGCACCGTGGTGTTGGTCGCCACCGGGCCCGACGGGCGAGTCCTCGGGGGAGTCCGGTTGGCACCCGTGGGTGCGGTGGACCTGGGCTGGTGGACCGGCAGCCGGCTGGTCGCCGAACGCGGCGGGCCCCGTGGTGTCGGGCCGGCGCTGATCCAGGCCGCCTGCGCATACGCCGAGTCAGCGGGCGTACTGCGCTTCGAAGCCACCGTGCAACCGCGTTATCTGCCGCTGTTCGACGCACTCGGCTGGCAGACCCTGGGCGACACCGAGGTCGCCGGCCGGCCGCACGCGGCGGTCCGCTGGCCGCTCAATCCCTTCCGGGCCCTGGCCGCGGCCACCAAGACGTTTCTCGGGCCGGCGCTGGCTCCGCTGCGGGCCGCGGACGGCGCACTCGGCCCGGTCGGGTTCGTCGGCGACGACGGGGCGCCGGTCCCGGGCACCGATCTCGTGGCCGCCTGCGACGCCATCATTGCGTCCATGGTCGAACGCGACCCCGAATGGGCGGGCTGGTGCTCGGTGCTGGTGAATGTCAACGACCTGGCCGCGATGGGGGCCGCACCGGTGGGGCTGCTGGACGCGGTCGGTGCCCCCACCCGGGCCCTGCTGGATCGGATC
Organism: Mycobacterium hackensackense; assembly: GCF_025822555.1. Taxonomy (NCBI): domain Bacteria; kingdom Bacillati; phylum Actinomycetota; class Actinomycetes; order Mycobacteriales; family Mycobacteriaceae; genus Mycobacterium; species Mycobacterium hackensackense. The sequence goes on along the minus strand of NZ_JACKUC010000029.1, from coordinate 902,126 downwards.
ATCCGCGGCATCGCCGCGGCGTCGCACGCCTGGAACGTGCCGGTGCTCGGCGGGCACACCCAACTCGGCGTGCCCGCTGCCCTGGCTGTGACCGCACTGGGCCGCACCCGCACACCCGTGCCCGGCGGCGGCGGGCGCGCCGGTGACGCCATCGCGCTCACCGCCGATCTCACCGGTGGCTGGCGGCCCGGATATACCGGCCGGCAATGGGATTCGACAAGCGGACGGGACGGTACCGACCTGCGTGCGATGACCGGACTCGTCGCCGCGATGCGCCCCGCCGCGGCCAAGGATGTCAGCATGGCCGGCGTCGTCGGCACCTTGGGCATGCTGGCCGAAGCGGGCGGCACCGGAGCGGAATTGGACGTCGCCGCGGTGCCGCGTCCCGCCGGCGCTGCGATGGGTTCGTGGCTGACCTGTTTTCCCGGCTACGCGATGCTCACCGCGGGTGCCCTCGAGTCTGTGCCGACACCACCGGGGGTGGTCACCGCCGCCTGCGGGTCGCTCACCAGAGCGCCGGGAGTGCGCCTACGCTGGCCTGACGGGGTGACGACGACGGCACTGACGTCGTCGGTCACCGGTCTCGGAGCGGCTTGAGGGGAGCCATGGCGACAGTCACGCTGGGAGCCGTTGCCGCTCATTTCGGCCGCGATGTGGATCGCGGCGTGTCCAAGGTCGTCGGCATCGTCGAATCGGCGGCCCGTGACGGGGTCGACCTCTTGGTGCTGCCGGATGCCTGCCTCGGGGGCTATATCGGTGATTTCGCCGCGCCCGACCCCGACGACCCGCCGCCGGCACTGGATCCCGACGGCCCCGAGATCGCCGCCGTGATCGCCGCGGCGGGCCCGATGACCGTGTGTGTCGGCTACGCCGAGGCCGCACCGGGCGGGGGCCGGTACAACGCCTCGATCTGCGTGTCCGGCGACGGCGTGCTCGGTGCCTACCGCAAGGTGCACCAGCCCGCCGGTGAGGCGCTGACCTATCTGGCCGGTGACACGTTCGCGGCGTTCGACACACCCGTCGGGCGGGTCGGCATGCTCATCGACTACGACAAGACCTTCCCCGAGGCCGCCCGGGCGCTGGCGCTCGACGGTGCGCACATCATCGCTGCGCTGTCGGCCTGGCCCGCGAGCATCACCGACCGCGCATCCCGGCTGCCCGCCGATCGGCAGTCACGGCTGTTCGACCTCTACGACTGCGCCCGGGCGGCGGAGAACCAGGTGGTCCTGGTGTCCTCCAATCAGACCGGCGTGATGGGCAACCTGCGCTTCCTCGGGCAGGCCAAGGTGGTCGGACCGGGCGGGGACATCCTGGCCACCACGCGGTCCAAGGGCGGGATGGCCAAGGTCGAGATCGATGTCGAAGCCGAGATCTCACGCGCCAGAAGGGTGTTGAACCACCTCGCCGAACGGCGCCCGGAGACGTATCGTGTCAAGTCGGTGCGGGGCTGACATGCGGATCGCCCTGCTGACGTACTCCACCAAACCCCGTGGGGGAGTGGTGCATACGCTCTATCTCGCCGAGGCGCTGGCGCGGCTGGGCGCCGAGGTGACAGTGTGGTCGCTGGCCCGTGCCGGGGACCGGGGCTTCTTCCGCGACGTCGACCCGGCCGTGACGGTCCGGCTGGTGGAGTTCACCGACCATGCGGGAGACACCGTCACCGATCGTATCGTCAGGTCGATCGAGGTACTCGGGCGTGCGTTCACCCCGGGCGACTACGACATCGTGCATGCGCAGGATTGCATCAGCGCCAACGCCGTCGGCGCCTGCATCCGCACCATCCACCACCTCGACCAGTTCACCACCCCGGTGCTCGCGGAATGCCACGAGAAGGCGATCGTCGAGCCGTACGCCCGTATCTGCGTGTCCGCCGCGGTGGCGGCCGAGGTACGTGCCGGCTGGGGATTCGACCCCGTCGTGATACCCAATGGTGTTGACGCACAACGATTCATCGACGCGGCCGCGGACACCGAGGGACAATCCCGTTGGCGGGACGAGCTGGGCGGCTACATCCTGACCGTCGGTGGTATCGAACCGCGCAAGGGCACCGTGGATCTGGTGCGCGCCTATCACCTTCTGCGACAACAGCACCCCGAACTGGCCCTGGTGATCGCGGGCGGTGAGACGCTGTTCGACTACCGCGACTACCGGGCCGCCTTCGACACGGCCTGTGCCGAGCTCGATGTCGACCCGGTCATCCTCGGTGCCATCGCCGACGATGATCTGCCGGCACTGGTCGCCGGGTGCGACGTGTTCGCCTTCCCGTCCACCAAGGAGGGATTCGGATTGGCCGCGATGGAGGCGCTGGCGGCCGGGCGGCCGGTGGTGACCCGTGATCTGCCGGTGCTGCGGGAGGTGTTCGGCGACACGGTGCGCTTTGCTGCCGATATGTCCGGATTCGCCGCGGAAATGGTTGCGGCCCTTGCCGAACACGCCGACCCCACGCCCGGCCGGGAACTGGCGGCCTCGATGACCTGGGAGGCGGCCGCCCGGGCCCACCTGGACTTCTACGCGAACGCGTGACGGTACTCGCGTAGCGGCACCCGCCCATCGGCGGCAAGCACCCCTTCGGCCCGAAGTCGTTCGAGTTGCCGGGCCGCCAGATGCGGGGCGGGTCGCCCGGATGCGGGAATCACCCTGTGCCACGGAAGGTCTGAGGAATCGGTGCGCATCACCCAGCCGACGATCCGGGGGCTGGACAGACCGGCCTCCGCGGCGATATCACCGTAGGTGCTCACCCGGCCGGCCGGTATCGCGGCCACCAGCGCGCGCACCGCCTCCACCTGCTCCTCGGTGACGCGCGCCATCTCAGCCCAGCTGACCGCGGATGATGGCGGCGATCTCGGCCGGGAGTGCCTGGCTCACCATGTGATCGCAATCCAGATCGGTCAGGACGAACCGGTCGCCCAGCGCCGCCTGCAGAGCGCCGATCAGTTCGGCGCTGACATACGGCGGCGAAGTCCGGGTGGCGCGAATCAAGGTGACCGGAATGACGTTGGCGGGCAGTGCGATCGGGCGGGTCAGCTCACTCCAGTACGACATCGTGGCCGGAACGCTGATCCGCCAGCCCAGCCGGCCGTTGGGTAGCGTGATCAGATGCTCGTCGAGTTCACGCTCGAGTTCGGCGGGGTCGGCGGCGGCGACCTCGCCCCATGAGCCGGACAGCTTGTCCGCGCGAGCCTCGTCTCGATCCGGGTAGTCGGGGGAGGACAGCATCGCATCGGCGATATCGCGCATCCAGCCGCCGTCCAGCGCGACCGCCGGATCGAGCAGTACCAGCCCGGCCACCAGATCGGGGCGGGTCGCGGCCAGTGTCAGCGCCACCGCCCCGCCGAACGAGTGGCCGGCCACCAGCACCGGCCCGGAAGCCTCGGCGTCCAGCACGTCGGCCAGCGCCGCCACGTTGGCCTCGATGGTCCACGGCGCCGCCCAGCTCGACCGGCCGTGCCCGATCAGATCGGGAGCCAGGATGGACACCTCGGGCAGATGCGCGGTGGCCAGTTTCTCCCACCGCCTGCCGTGTCCGGTCAGTCCGTGGATGGCCAGGACCTGGACGGGCTTGTCGGGGCCGTAGCGATAGGTGTGCAGCACGTGGGTGACGCTACATTCGCTCGGCCGGACTTGTCGTACCCCCGTGATGACATGTCGCCATGACCGCATCGAGGACTGCGCTGAGCCCCGGCGCGTTGGCCGACTCCGGTCTGCGCGGCACCGTGCGGGTTCTCGGCGGTCCCGGCACCGGCAAGTCCCGGCTGCTCACCGACACGGCCGCTGCGCACATCGCCGCCGGTGCCCCGACCGAATCGGTGCTGCTGCTCACCGGGTCGGCGCGCCTCGGTGCGGCCGCCAGGGCCGAGATCACCGCCACCCTGCTGCGCAGCGGAGCCGGCGTGGTCCGGGAACCGCTGGTGCGTACCGTGCATTCCTACGCCTTCGCGGTGCTGCGGTTGGCCGCCCAGCGCAACGGCGACCCGCCCCCGCGCCTGATCACCGGCGCCGAGCAGGACGGCATCATCCGCGAGCTGCTCGCCGGTGATCTCGAAGACGGTGCCGGTATGTGGCCGTCGGCGCTGCATCCCGCACTGAGCACCGCGGGCTTCGCCTCCGAACTGCGTGATCTGATGGCGCGCTGCGCCGAACGCGGGGTCGACCCAGTGGCGCTCCAACGCCTCGGCAGGATGTCCGGCCGCGCGGAATGGCAGGCGGCGGGTCGCTTCGCGCAGGTGTACGAGCAGGTCATGTTGTTGCGCGCCGCGGTCGGGATGGCGGCCCCGCAGGCCACCGTGCCGGCCCTGGGCGCCGCCGAACTCGTCGGGGCGGCCCTGGACGCGCTGGCCACCGATCCCGACCTGCTGGCGGCTGAACGCGCCCGCGTCCAGCTTCTGCTGGTCGACGATGCCCAGCACTTCGACCCGCAGGCCGCGCTGCTGGTGCGGGTGCTCTCGGCAGGTGCCGGGCTCACGGTCATCGCCGGTGATCCCAACCAGGCGGTCTTCGGGTATCGCGGTGCCGACCCCGCGTTGTTGCGCACCGACACCCCCGCGGTCACGCTGACCGCCTCGCATCGTTGCTCGGTGGCCGTGGCCACCGCGATCTCCGGCATCGCCCGCAGGCTGCCCGCTGCCGAGGGGTTCGGCGAATTCACCAGTGCCACCGAGGATCCCGGGTCGGTCTCGGTGCGCATCGCGGCCTCGGCGCACGCCGAGGCCACCCTGGTCGCCGACGCGTTGCGGCGTGCCCACCTGGTCGACGGGGTGCCGTGGTCGCAGATGGCGGTGATCGTGCGGTCGGTGCCGCGGGCCGGCGCCGCGCTGGGGCGGGCCCTGGCCGCCGCCGGTGTCCCGGTGGACCTGCCCGCCGCCGAACCGATCCTGGCCCGCCAGCCCGCTGTGCATGCCCTGCTCACCGTGCTCGCTGCCGCCGCCGGCGATATGCCGGGTGACGCGGTGCTCGACCTGGTCACGGGTCCGATCGGCCGGATCGACCCGGTGTCCCTGCGCCAGCTGCGCCGGACACTGCGCCGTCTCGACAACCATCAGCGCGAGTTCCCCGAACTCCTCGCCGAAGCCGTGCGGCACGTGCCCGACGGACTGGCCCCCGAACACGGCCGCAGCCTGCAGCGGGTCGGCACCGTGCTGCGCGCCGCGCAGCGCAGCCACCGCGCGGGGGAAGATCCCCGCGCCACGCTGTGGCAGGCCTGGCACCGCAGCGGACTGCAGCGCCGCTGGGTGACGGCCGCCGAGCGCGGCGGCGCCGCGGGAGCGGCCGCCGAGCGTGATCTGGACGCCGTCACCACCCTGTTCGAGGTGGCCGAGCAGTACGTCACCCGGACCACCGGGGCGACGCTGACGGGTCTACTCGATCACGTCGACGGTTTGAGCCTGCCGGTGACCGCCGATCGCACGCCTCGCGGCGAGGCGGTTGCGGTGTGTAGCGCGCACGCGGTACTGGACCGGGACTGGGACTTCGTGGTCATCGCCGGTGTACAGGAAGGGTTGTGGCCCAACACCGTTCCGCGCGGCGGCGTGCTGGCCACCCAGCACCTGGTCGATATTCTGGACGGGGTGACCGAGCCCGGCCAGCCGGTGTCGGTCCGGGCGCCGCTGGTGGCCGAGGAACGACGCCTGCTCATCGCCGCAATGGGTCGGGCCCGTAGCCGGCTGCTGGTGACGGCCGTCGACAGCGATGCCGGTGACGCCGCGATGCTGCCGTCACCGTTCTGCGCCGAACTGGCCGATCTGGCCACCGACGCGCAGGTAAGCGACCCCGCTCCCGTCGTCGCCCCGCGGATCCTGACCCCCGCGGCGCTGGTGGGCCGACTGCGGGCCGTGGTGTGCGCCCCGGAAGGAGAGCTCGGCGACGAGGTACGTGCCTGTGCGGCGGCACAATTGGCCCGGCTGGCCGAAGCCGGGGTGGCCGGCGCGGACCCGGCATCCTGGTACGGCAGGACGGCGCCGTCCACCAGCGAGCCGCTGTGGTCGGGCGATGAGCACGTGGTGACCGTGTCGCCGTCGACCGTGCAGACCCTGTCCGAATGCCCCCTGCGCTGGCTGCTGGAACGCCACGGCGCAGGCGACAGCCGCGATGTCCGCTCGGCGGTCGGGTCCCTGATACACGCCCTGGTCGCCGACTCGACCAAGACCGAGAACCAACTGCTGGCCGAACTGGAGAGCATCTGGGGGGCCCTGCCGTTCGAATCCCGGTGGTACGCCGACAACGAACTGGCCCGCCACGGCGCCATGCTCACCGCGTTCGCGCAATGGCGCGAACTCACCCGTCACCAGCTGACCGAGGTGGGCACCGAGGTCGCGGTCGACGGCATGGTCGCCCCCGGGGTCCGGGTGCGGGGCCGCATCGACCGTCTGGAGCGCGACAACGCCGACCGGCTGGTGATCGTCGACGTCAAGACCGGGAAGAGCCCGGTCACCAAGGACGACGCCCAGCGCCACGCCCAGCTGGCCCTCTACCAACTCGCCGTCGCCGAAGGTGTGCTGCCACACGGCGACGAACCCGGTGGCGGTGTGCTGGTGTACCCCGGCAAGCCCAGTGCCGGCGGGGCGACCGAACGCCACCAGGACGCGCTGACACCGGAGGCCGTGGCCCGGTGGCGCGAACAGGTCGCCGCCGCGGCCGGGGCCACCCAGGGGCCCGCCTTCGTCGCCCGGGTGAACGACAATTGCGGGCACTGCCCTGTGCGCGCGATGTGTCCGGCGCACCAGCGTGGGGAGGAGCAGTGATCAGCACCAGGTACAGCCCGGCCGAACTCGCCGATGCACTGGGTCTTTTCGCGCCGACCGACGAGCAGGCGGCCGTCATCGCCGCGCCCCCGGGGCCGGTGGTGGTGATCGCCGGCGCGGGTGCGGGCAAGACCGAGACGATGGCCGCGCGGGTGGTGTGGCTGGTCGCCAACGGTTACGCCGCGCCGGCCGAGGTGCTCGGGCTGACCTTCACCCGCAAGGCCGCCGGCCAGCTGCTGCGCCGGGTCCGCGCCAGGCTGGCCAGACTCGCCGGCTCCGGGCTGTGCCCGGAACTCCGGGCCGACGAGCCCCCGACCATCAGCACCTACCACGCGTTCGCCGGTTCCCTGCTGCGCGAACACGGCCTGTTGCTGCCGGTGGAACCCGACACCCGGCTGATCGGGGCGACCGAGCTGTGGCAGCTGGCCTTCCAGGTGGTGTGTGAGCATCCCCGGACACTGGACACCGACAAGTCCCCGGCCGCGGTCACCGGTCAGGTATTGCGGCTGGCGGGGGCGCTCTCGGAGCATCTGGTGGACACCGCTGCGCTGACCGACACCCATATCGAGTTGGAGCGGCTCATCCTGAATCTGCCCGCGGGCGCCAACCAGCGCGACCGCGGCCCCAGTCAATGGCTGCTGAAGTTGTTGGACACCCAGACCGAACGCACCCAGTTGGTCCCGCTCGTCGACGAACTGCACCGCCGCATGCGCGCGGCAAAAGTGATGGACTTCGGCGCACAGATGTCGGCGGCGGCCCGCTTGGCCGTGGCAGCGCCACGGGTGGGAGAGCAGCTGCGGCAACGCTATCGGGTGGTGTTGCTCGACGAATACCAGGACACCGGTCACGCGCAACGGATCGCCCTGTCGTCGTTGTTCGGCGGCGGCATCGACGACGGCCTGGCGCTCACCGCGGTGGGAGATCCCATTCAGTCCATCTACGGCTGGCGCGGTGCCTCGGCCACCAATCTGCCCCGGTTCGCCACCGATTTCCCGCTCTCGGACGGGACGCCGGCACCCACCCTGGAGCTGCGGACCAGCTGGCGCAATCCGCCGCAGGCACTGCATCTGGCCAACGCGGTGTCCGCGGAGGCCCGGCGCCGCTCGGTCAGCGTGCGGGAGCTGCTGCCGCGTCCCGATGCCGAGCGCGGCGATATCCGCTGCGCACTGCTCACCGATGTGGTGGCCGAACGGAACTGGGTGGCCGACGAGATCGCACGGCGTTACCTGGCCGGCCCCACCCCGCCCAGCACGGCAGTGCTGGTGCGCCGCAATGCCGATGCCGCCCCGATGGCCGACGCGCTGACCGCGCGCGGCGTCCCCGTCGAGGTCGTCGGTGTGGCCGGGCTGCTGGCCATCCCCGAGGTCGCCGACGTGGTCGCCATGCTGCGGCTGATCGCCGACCCGACGGCCGGGGCGGCCGCGATGCGGGTGTTGGCCGGACCGCGCTGGCGTCTGGGCGCCCGCGATATCGCGGCCCTGTGGCAGCGAGCGGTGGAGTTGGACGGGCCGGCGGCGGTGGGCAGCACCGCGCAGATCGTCGCCGCCGCCGCGCCGGATGCCGACGCGGCCTGCCTCGCCGACGCGATCTGCGACCCGGGAGCGCAGGGCCGTTACTCGGCGCAGGGTTACGCGCGCATCGTCGCGCTCGGCCGCGAGTTGACGGTCCTGCGCGCCCATCTGGCACATCCGCTGCCCGATCTGATCGCCGAGATCCGCCGGGTGCTCGGGGTCGACGCCGAGGCCAGGGCCGCCCGGCCGGTGGCTGCCGGCTGGGGCGGCACCGAACATCTCGACGCTTTCGGTGACATCGTCGCCGATTTCGCCGATCGCGCCGAGGCTTCCCCGGACGGGTTGCTGGCCTATCTGGAGGTGGCTGCCGACATCGAGAACGGTTTGGCGCCGGCCGAAGTCACCGTCGCCGCCGACCGGGTCCAGATTCTCACCGTGCACGCGGCCAAGGGCCTGGAATGGCAGGTGGTCGCCGTGCCTCATCTGAGCGCCCGGGTGTTCCCGTCCACCGCCATGGCGCGAACCTGGCTCACCGATGCCGGCGACCTACCGCCGCTGCTGCGCGGCGATCGGGCCACCGAGTCGCAGCACGGTGTGCCGGTACTGGACACCACCGACGTCTTCGACCGGAAAGCCCTGTCCGACAGGATCGCCGCGCACAAGGACCATCTGGCGCAGCGGCGGGTGGATGAGGAGCGCCGGCTGCTGTACGTGGCACTCACCCGCTGCGAACACACGCTGTTGGTGTCCGGCCACCATTGGGGGCCCACCGAGTCGAAGCCACGCGGGCCATCGGAATTCCTCCTGGAGCTGCGGGGCATCATCGACGCTTCGGCGGCCTCCGGTGATCCCTGCGGGGTCATCGACCACTGGGCCCCTGATCCGGCCGAAGGGGACCCGAACCCGTTGCGTGACACGGTCGTCGAGGCGGTGTGGCCGGCTGAGCCGGCGCGGCGTGAGGTGCTCGACCGTGGCGCCGAACTTGTGCGCCGAGCCGATTCCTCGGCGGATGTCAGCGCCGCCGATGCGGAGAACTGGGCCGCCGATGTCGACGCGTTGTTGGCCGAACGGGCCAGGGCCGGTGCGCCGGAGGCGGTGACGCTGCCCGCGCAACTGTCGGTCAGCATGCTGGTCGAACTGGGTAAGGACAGGGCGGCCGCCGCGCAGCTGTTGCGGCGCAGGCTGCCGGTCCGGCCCGACCCGCATGCCTTGTTGGGCACCGCATTTCATGACTGGGTGCAGCGCTTCTTCCACGCCGAGCGGCTGTTCGACCTGGATGATCTGCCCGGTGCCGTCGATGGGGACACCGGGCGGGCGCACGCCGAGGAACTGGCCGGGTTGCAGGCCGCGTTCGCGTCATCGGCGTGGGCGGCGCGCACCCCCATCGACGTCGAGGTGCCGTTCGACATGATGATCGGCACGACGGTGGTGCGCGGACGTGTCGATGCCGTGTTCGACGACGTGGACGGCGCGCAGATCGTGGTCGACTGGAAGACCGGTGACCCGCCGAGCACCCCCGAAGCTCAGCGGGCGGCCGCGGTCCAGCTCGCGGTGTACCGGCTGGCGTGGGCGGGGATGTCCGGCCGTCCGCTGGACTCGGTGCGGGCGGCGTTCCACTACGTGCGTAGCGGTGTCACCGTGCGGCCCGACGAACTCCCCGGGCCCGATGAACTGGCCGCGCTGCTGGCGCAGGAGGAGCTGACCTCGTGACAGTCACGAATTGCGGTAGATCTTCCACGCCTGCGTGATCATCGGTACCTGCAACGGCAACCGGGCCACCGCGCCGATGCGCATCGGCAGCGGCTTGTCCTTCCACAGCCGGACCATGTTCACGTTGGCCGGGAACACACCGACGAACAACGCGATCGAAGCGAGCGCACCGAGCTTGCGGGTGCGCGGTGCGAGCAGCAGTGCGCCTGCCCCGGCCTCCGCAACACCGGAGGCGTAGGTGTAAAACCGCGCGCTACCAGGAAGTTCCTCCGGGACGATCGTGTCGAAGGGCTTGGGCGCGACGAAGTGCAGGATGCCCATGCCCACCAGCCAGCCACCCATGAAGCGAGCACGGGACTGGTTGGATGACTGTCGAACGGCCGAGGAAATGGAAGTCATGGTTACATTGTGACGTGCCCAGCTCACGCCAATCGGTGAACCGTGGCCAAAGGTAGGTTGCGTCGGCGGCTGGAGGCGGTCGACCAGAACCTGACTTCTCGCCCGGACGCCGACCTCGTCGAAATCCTCAACATCCCGGAGAAGTTCGTCAGTCCGGGTCGCCGAATCTTCATGCGGGTCATCTGGGCGCTGTCCGCTCTGGTCGCGGCGGTGCTCATCGTCTACATCGACCGGCACGGCTACCGCGATGTCGCGGCCACCCCGGAGGAAAGCGACCCGCTGTCCCTGCTGGACTGCATCTACTACGCCACCGTGTCGCTGTCCACCACCGGCTACGGCGACATCACGCCCTATACCGAATCCGCGCGCCTGGTCAACGTTCTGGTGATCACGCCGCTGCGCGTGGCGTTTCTGATCGTGCTCATCGGGACCACCGTCGAGACCTTGACCACCCAGTCGCGCCAGGCACTGAAGATCCAACGATGGAGGAGATCCGTGCGCAACCACACCATCGTCGTCGGCTACGGAACGAAGGGCCGGACTGCGGTTTCCGCGATGATCGGCGATGACGTGGCGCCCGGGGACATCGTCGTGGTCGACGACGACCCGGCCGCGCTGGAGCGGGCCAAGAGCGCCGGGCTCGTCACCGTGCGCGGTAGTGCCACCGACTCGGAGGTGTTGCGGCTGGCAAGCGCCCAGCACGCCAAGTCGATCATCGTCGCCGCCAACCGGGATGACACCGCGGTGCTCGTCACGCTCACGGCACGCGAACTCGCCCCCAACGCGAAGATCATCGCCGCGGTGCGGGAGGCCGAGAACCAGCATCTGCTGCGCCAATCCGGCGCAGACACGACCGTCGTCACCTCCGAGACCGCGGGTCGGCTGCTGGGGATCGCCACGCAGACGCCGAGCGTGGTGGAGATGATGGAGGACCTGCTCACTCCCGATGCCGGGTTCGCGGTTGCCGAACGGCCCGTCGAGCCCAAGGAGGAGGGCGGTTCACCGCGCCATCTGGCCGACATCGTGTTGGGTGTGGTGCGCGACGGGCAGTTGCTGCGTGTGGACGACGAACGTGTCGACGCCCTCGAGCCGACCGACCGCCTGCTCTACATCCGGTCGAAGGAGTAACCGATGAGCGCGTTCACGCTGCGCAACGTCCCGCTGCTGTCCCGCATCGGCGCCGACCGTGACGACCAGGTCCGCACCGATATCGATGCCGCGATCGCCGGCTGGCCCGACGCCGCCGTGTTGCATGTCGACCGGCGCAACCAGGTCTTGATCTCCGGCAGCAGTGTGGTGCTGAGCAAGACGACCGCTCTCGGTGACACCCCGCCGGACCACGCGGTGTTCCTGGGCACGCTGGCCGACGGCCGGCATGTCTGGGCGATCCGTGGCGCCCTGGAAGCCCCGGAGGACGACTCCGTCGAGACCGAGGTGCTCGATCTGCGCCGCGCCGGACCGATCTTCGACGATGCCAGCGCACAGCTGGTGGCCACCGCCACGGCACTGCTGAACTGGCATGACGCCGCTCGGTTCAGCCCGGTGGACGGCTCACCGACCAAGACGATCAAGGCCGGGTGGGCCCGCATCAACCCGGTCAACGGGCATGAGGAGTTTCCCCGTATCGATCCGGCGATCATCTGCCTGGTGCACGACGGCCACGACCGGGCGGTGCTTGCCCGCCAGACCGTCTGGCCGGAACGGTTGTTCTCGCTACTGGCCGGCTTCGTGGAGGCGGGGGAGTCGTTCGAGTCGTGCGTGGAGCGCGAGATCGCCGAGGAGATCGGGCTCACTGTGCGCGATATCCACTACCTCGGCAGCCAGCCGTGGCCGTTCCCGCGCTCGCTGATGGTGGGTTTTCATGCCATCGGCGACCCCGACCAGCCGTTCTCGTTCAACGACGGTGAGATCGCCGAGGCCGAGTGGTTCACCCGCGCGCAGGTGCGCGAAGCACTCGAACACGGCGACTGGAACAGCGACTCACCGTCGCGGCTGTTGCTGCCCGGATCCATCTCGATCGCCCGGGAGATCATCGAGTCGTGGGCCGCGGCCGGCTGACCAGCCCGACCGCGTACCCGCAGCTCGTACTCGCGCGCGATATCGCGGGCACGGTCACACAGCGTCATCAGGTGCCACGCATCGCGCAGCCTGGACGGTTCGGATGACAGTGCGTCGATCTCGGCGTTGACCGCGTCGAACTCGGCCCGAAGTGCATCGATCGTGTCGAGGTTGCCGTTCATGTATCGAACACTAGTTCGATACACCGACAAGCGCGCGATCAGCCCAGTTTTGCCTTGACCTGCTTGATGTTCGGGTTGGTCAGGGTCGACCCGTCGGCGAACTTGACCGTCGGCACCACGTGGTTACCGCCGTTGACCGAACCGACGAACTCCGCTGCGGCGGGATCGCCCTCGATATCGATCTCGGTCCAGGCGATGCCTTCGGCCTTGAGGGCGGTCTTCAGGCGAGAGCAATAGCCACACCATGAGGTGGTGTACATGGTCAACGCAGCGGTATTCATAGTGCCTACAACGTAGCGGACCTCATGTGCATGCCCGGCAGCGAAGCGACGTCCTGGGACGAGCGAGACGACGTCCTGGGGCGAGCGAAGCGACGGGGGAGCGACGGGCGAGCGAGGATGTCACCACGCCCTGCGATGATGGACGCCATGCCGTCCGTCGACAGCCTCCTCGTCGACCTCGACGACGAACAACGCGAGGCCGTGCTCGCCCCCCGGGGGCCGGTGTGTGTGCTCGCCGGCGCCGGTACCGGCAAGACCCGCACCATCACCCGGCGCATCGCGCATCTGGTGGCTGCCGGTCATGTCGCACCCGGACAGGTGCTCGCGGTGACGTTCACCGCGCGCGCGGCCGGGGAGATGCGGGCCAGACTCCGAACCCTCGGCGACGAGTCGGGGGTGGGCACCGCGGCGGTGCAGGCGGTCACCTTCCACGCGGCGGCGCGCCGGCAGCTGCAGTACTTCTGGCCCCGCGTGGTCGGCAACACCGATTGGCAGCTGCTCGACAGTAAGTTCGCCGTGGTGGCTCAGGCCGCCAATCGCGCTGCGCTGCAGGCCAGTACCGACGATGTGCGCGACCTCGCCGGTGAGATCGAATGGGCCAAGGCGTCCTTGATCACGCCGGAGGGTTACGCGACCGCGGTCGCCAAGGCCGGACGCGACATTCCGATGGACGCCGCCACCGTGGCCAAGGTGTACGACGGCTACGAGCATCTCAAGGCCCACCGCGACGGCACCGCACTGCTCGACTTCGACGACCTGCTGCTGCACACCGCCGCGGCGATCGAGAACGACACCGCCGTCGCCAGTGAATTCCGGGACCGCTACCGCTGTTTCGTCGTCGACGAGTACCAGGACGTCACGCCACTGCAGCAGCGGGTGCTCAACGCGTGGTTGGGCGACCGCGACGATCTGACCGTCGTCGGCGACGCCAACCAGACCATCTACTCGTTCACCGGTGCCACACCGCGATTCCTGCTCGACTTCTCCCGGCGCTTTCCGGAGGCCACCGTGGTCCGCCTGGAGCGGGACTACCGCTCCACACCTCAGGTGGTGTCACTGGCCAATCAGGTCATCGCGGCAGCCCGCGGCCGGATGGCCGGCAGCAAGCTGCACCTGGTCGGCCAGCGTGACCCGGGGCCCAAGCCGTCCTTCACGGAGTACTCCGATGAGGCCGCCGAGGCGGCCGCCGTGGCCAAACGAGTCGCCAAGCTCGTCCAATCCGGCACGCCGGCATCCGAAATCGCGGTGCTGTACCGGATCAATGCGCAGTCCGAGGTCTACGAGGAGGCGCTGACCGAGGCCGGTATCCCGTTCCAAGTGCGCGGTGGTGAAGGGTTCTTCAGCCGTCAGGAGGTCCGCCAGGCGCTGCTGGCCATCCAGCGCGCCGCGGGGGCCGAACACGACGGTGAGCTGCCGCAGGTCGTGCGCGCGTTGTTGGAGCCGCTCGGGCTGACGGCCGAGCCGCCCACCGGCACCAAGGCGCGGGAGCGCTGGGAGGCGCTGGCCGCGCTCGCCGAACTGGTGGATGACGAAGTGGCGCAACGGCCTTCGTTGGATCTGCGCACCCTGCTGGTCGAACTGCGGCAACGTGCCGAATCACGGCACCCGCCGGTCGTGCAGGGTGTCACGCTGGCATCGCTGCATGCGGCCAAGGGGCTGGAGTGGGACGCGGTGTTCCTGGTCGGGCTGACCGATGGCACGCTGCCCATCTCGCATGCCTTGGCCAAAGGCGCCGACAGCGAGCCGGTGGAGGAGGAGCGTCGCCTGCTCTATGTCGGAATCACCAGGGCGCGGGTGCATCTGATGCTCAGCTGGGCACTGGCCCGGGCCGCGGGCGGCCGACAGGGCAGGCGCCCCTCGCGATTCCTCAACGGCGTGGCCCCGCAGTCCCCGGTCGACGCTCCGGCCGGGCGGGCCCGAAAGGCGCGCGGCCCCGCGCCGCGGTGTCGGGTGTGCAACAAGGCGCTCGAATCCGCCACGGCGATCACGCTGCGCCGTTGTGAGGGCTGCCCGTCCGATATCGACGAGGCGCTGTTGGCCGAACTCAAGGAATGGCGGCTGCGCACCTCCAAGGAGCTCAACGTGCCGGCCTATGTGGTGTTCACCGACAACACCCTCATCGCCATTGCCGAGATGCGGCCGGCCGACGACACGGCACTGGTATCGATTCCCGGTATCGGAGCGCGCAAGCTCGAGCAGTACGGGACGGATGTGCTGGAACTCGTCAAGAATCGGTCATAGGTCCCATAAATACTGCCAAAACTGCAGGTCAGAAAATCGCTTGTCGGTTTGGGCTGGTACCGTTTAACCTCGAGATCACCAAATTCCGTGCGACTCATCGAAAGGAGGGGAACGACATCATGCTGAACATTCAGGGAACCAGCGGCGTACACGCCGATGCGGTGGCGATGTCTGTCCTCTCCGGGGCGGCCTTTCACCCGGGCATGCCCGTCATGCCCGCCGTCGCCTCCGCCCATCGAGCTGGTTGGGCGCTCACTGCCGTTAACCCGCAGTACAAGCGCCGCACCGCCGCCGCGACATCTACGTCCGTCAAGCGGGGCACCACCTAGGTAGCCCCCAGAACGCCGAAAAGGCCACGGACCCGATGTCACCGGATCCGTGGCCATCGTTTTTGGGAAACCTTTTCGGAACTCCCGAACACCTGGTCACCGGTCCACAACAAAGACCGACACCGATACAACGACCAGGAAATAGGGAGAGACATGTCGGACATGACATGCCAGGAACTCGAACTGCCCGCGGTGCCGTGCCATGGGGGGGATCCCGACCTGTGGTTCGCCGAGAACCCGATCCAACTGGAGCAGGCCAAGGCGCTGTGCGCCGACTGCCCCATCCGCAGCCTGTGCCTGGCCGAGGCGCTGGAACGCCAGGAGCCGTGGGGCGTCTGGGGCGGCGAGATCCTCGAGCGGGGTGCCGTCGTGGCGCGCAAGCGTCCGCGTGGGCGTCCGCGGAAGGACAACCGCGAGGGGCAGGCGGCCTAGCTTCTCAGCTAGGCCGCCTGGCCTCAGGCGGCGTCGTCCTCGGCGAACCCCGGAACCAGTTCTGTGGCAATCGCTTTCACGGGCACGTGGGCGTCCAGCTGACAGCAGATGGCGATCGTCGACGCAATCACCCGAAGCGGGATGGCCAGCTGTGGCGGCAGATCGAGCTGACGGGCCATCTTGATCTGGGCCACCGAGTTGTCCATCTGGCCGGCGGCCATCTTCTGCAGCCAGCGCCGGCGATAGTGGAAGACATCGACCTCGATGGGCTGCACGTACTGGCGCAACATATCGTCGACTTCTTCCGCCGAGACCTGCTGACCTTTCTGGATGAAACCGGCAGCCTCCATGGCGGGCAGTGCTTCTTCGTAATTCTTGTCGCGTGCCAGCCGGATGGTCCGGCCGAGCGCGGACGGGAATCCGCCGGGCATCGGGGCCACCGCACCGAAGTCGATGACGCCCATCCGGCCGTCGGGCAGCAGCATGAAATTGCCGGGGTGCGCGTCGCCGTGCATCATCTCCAGGCGCTTCGGTGCACCGAAGGTCAGCTCGGTCAGCCGGGTGCCCATCAGATCACGCTGCTCGGGGGTGCCCTCGCGGATGATCACCGACATCGGGATGCCTTCCATCCATTCGGCGATCACCACCTTGGGTGCACTGGCCACAATGTGCGGCACAGCGAAATGCGGGTCGTTCTCATAGGCCTTGGCGAAGGCGCGCTGGTTGTCGGCCTCCAGCCGGTAGTCCAGTTCCATCTCGGTGCGTTCGATCAGCTCGTCGACGACACCCTCGATATCGGCGCCCGGCGCGAGCTGTTTGAACACGCCGACCAGACGCTGGATGGTTTTCAGGTCGGCCCGCAGTGCCTCGTCGGCACCCGGGTACTGGATCTTCACGGCGACCTCGCGCCCGTCGGACCACACCGCTTTGTGAACCTGGCCGATGCTCGCCGACGCGATCGGAGTGTCGTCGAAGGACGTGAACCGGTCGCGCCATTTCGTGCCCAGCTGGGCGTCGAGCACGCGGTGCACCTTGGCGGCCGGCAACGGTGGGGCCTCGCGCTGAAGTTTGGTCAATGCCTCGCGGTAGGGCTTGCCGTACTGCTCGGGGATGGCGGCTTCCATCACCGACAAGGCCTGGCCCACCTTCATCGCCCCGCCCTTGAGTTCACCCAGCACGGTGAACAGCTGTTGGGCCGCCTTGTCCATCAACTCGGCCGTGACCTCGTCCTTGGACTTGCCGGTCAGCCGCTTGCCGAAACCGAGTGCCGCCCGGCCGGCGAAGCCGACGGGCAGGGTCGCGAGCTTGGCGTTGCGCGCCACGCTTCCACGCTTGATATCAGCCACGTTGACCATCATCCATGACTACGCTGTCTGTCCCGCACCGAACCTGCATCCGCACAGGTCAGCATGGGCAGGACGGATGCCTGGACCAGCGCCGGGCCAGCACGGAGCCACTGCCGACGTCGAATTCCAGGGTGGTGTCCAGGGTCATCGGCGGTTCCGGGGTGCCCAGCGGATCACCTGCGCAGCGCAGCGCGTGGACCACCCGGTCCACCTGGTTGAGGGCCAGTGCCGCGGTGCCCATCAGGGTGGCGCGGTCCGCCGCCCCGACGGCATGACGCAGTTGGGCGGCGACCGCGGGCCAGGCCGCGTCCCGGTCTCGGCGGTGCCGGTCGGCGCAGGACAGACACGATGTCACACCGGGAATCACCAGCGGTCCCACCAACCCGGTCCCGTCGCGCACCCGAACCGGCAGGTGCGGAACCTCGGCCGCGTGCAGATCGCGCACCACGCGAGGATCGGCGACCAGGGCGTCGGTGAGCACCACCAGGTCGGCGTGGTCGGTGGTCACGACGGCGTGGGGCTGACTGCTCTGGGTGACGCGGGTTCCCGAGCATTTGAGGGCACCGGCCAGCAGGTCCGACAGCGGACCCCGGCCGTGGATGCGGATGGTCACCGACCGTCCGGCGCGTTGGCCGGTGGTGAGCACACCCGCCTGTTCCAGGACGCCGAGCAGTTCGGTCACCACGGTGGGGCCGGTGGACTCGGGCGCCCCGAGCCGTCGTGCGCAATCGCACAGCTCGGCCACGGTCGCCGCCGTCTGCATTCGGCGCAGCAGGGCGGCCAGCGAGGTGGAGGTCAGACCGGCCGGCGGGTGCACCACCACCGCCCGGCGCGGATCCCAGCCCACCTGCACCGTGTCATCGGGTCGCAGCAGCACCGGCATCGACGGATTCAGCAGGTAGCGCCTCATGTATCGACTGTGCCACGGCCGGAAGCCCGGTCGCGTCAGTTATTCACAGGGCCCTCGGGGCCTTGTTTCCCTTCGTCTTCGAGCTCGGCCAAGGCCTGATCGATGCCGGTGGTGTCGCCGCCGATGGCCCGGTCGATGAACGCGGCCGGCTCATCGAGATCGTCGGCCCCGGGCAACAGATCGGGGTGCTGCCAGACGGCATCGCGTGCGTCGGGCCCGACCGCCTCGGTCAGCTTCTCCCACAGCGCCGCCGCCTCGCGCATCTTGCGGGGTCGCAACTCCAGTCCGACCAGGGTGGCGAAGGTCTGCTCGGCGGGGCCACCGGTCGCGCGCCTGCGACGCAGTGTCTCCGACAGGGCGGCCGTGCCGGGGATGCGGTCGCCAAGGGCCGCGGTCACCACCGTCTGCACCCAGCCCTCGACGAGGGCCAGCAGGGTTTCCAGCCGTTCCAGCGTCGCAACTTGTTCTGGGGTGGCCTTGGGCTCGAACATGCCCTGACTGAGCAGCTGTTCCATGGCCGACGGGTCGGCGAGCATGGCCGGGTTGAGCCCGCTGGCCATGTCCTCGATCCCGCTCATGTCGATCTTCATGCCCTTGGCGAACGCTTCGACGGCGCTCAGCAGCTGGCTGGACAGCCACGGCACATGGCTGAACAGGCGGTGATGGGCGGCCTCGCGGGCGGCCAGGAACGTCAGCACCTCGCTGCGGGGCTGTTCCAGTCCCTCGGACAGGGATTCGACGGCCTCGGGCAGCAGCGCGGCGACCCCCTTGGGGCCCAGCGGCAGGCCGATATCCGTCGAGGTCAGGACCTCTTTGGACAGTTTGCCCAGCGCCTGGCCGAGCTGGCTGCCGAACGCCATGCCGCCCATCTGCGACATCATCGCCAGCAGCGGGCCCGCCATGGCCTTGGCTTCCTCGGGCAGCGCCGACGCCCACACCGTCGAGATCTGTTCGGCGACCGGATCGCACAGCCGCTTCCAGGTGTTCAGGGTGTTGTCGATCCAGTCGGTCGGCGTCCAGGCCACGGCCTTCGTGGTGCCGGCGGGCAGCGCCGTCACACCGTCGAGCCATGTCTCGGCCAGGTGTACGGCGTCGGCGATCGCGGAGCTCGTCTTCTCCGACACCGGGGCGACGAATCCGATGGAGCTGGAGGCCAGCTGACGGGCGAGGTCGTAGTTCACCGGACCGGCCTGTTGGCCGGTGCCTGTCACATTGCCTGCGCCGCTGAACATTTCGCCGAGTTTGGTGAAGATCTGGCCCAGATCGGCCATGTCGAATCCGGCCCCGCCCAGTCCGAACGGGTCCGCGCCGGACCCCTGGCCGGGGTTTTCTTTGCGCTTGTCACGGTCGGGGTCGTCCCCGTGGGAGAAGCCGAAGGGCAGGTCAGCCATGGCTTCAACGGTACTCATACCTGGCGATCACCGTGGGGCCGCGGGTCACGCTGTGGGTGAACGCGCTCTACTGTGGGCGGCGTGAACAGGCGGATTATGACGCTGGTGGTCGCGCTGGTGCCGATCGTGGCGTTCGGCGTACTGCTGTCGTTGGTGACGGTCCCTTATGTGTCGCTGGGCCCGGGCCCGACCTTCAACACCCTCGGTGAAGTGGACGGCAAGCAGGTCGTCGACATCAAGAGCACCGACAGCACGGCCGGCTCCATCGTGCATCCCACCTCCGGGCATTTGAACATGACCACGGTGTCGCAGCGGGACGGGCTGACCCTCGGTGAGGCGCTGGCGTTGTGGATGTCCGGACGCGATCAGCTGGTGCCGCGCGAGCTGGTGTATCCGCCGGACAAGTCGAAGGACGATATCGACAAGGCCAACACCAACGACTTCAAGGCTTCGGAGGACAACGCCGAGTACGCGGCACTGTCGTATCTGAAGTACCCGAAGGCGGTGACGGTCGAATCGGTGACCGATCCCGGGCCGTCGGCGGGCAAGTTGAAGGCCGGTGACGCGATCGACATGGTCAACAATGTCGAGGTGCCGAACATGGAGGCATTCCAGGCGATCGTGAAGAGCACGAAGCCGGGGGAGCAGATGGTGATCGACTACCGGCGGAAGAATCAGCCCGCCGGCACCGTCACCGTCACCCTGGGCTCCAATCCCGACCGCGATCACGGATTCCTGGGCATCGGCGTGCTGGACGCGCCCTGGGCTCCCTTCGACATCGAGTTCAACCTCGCCAATATCGGCGGGCCGTCGGCCGGGTTGATGTTCAGCCTCGCTGTCATCGACAAACTCACCACCGGCGACCTCAACGACGGGAAGTTCGTCGCGGGCACGGGCACGATCAGTGCCGACGGTGTCGTCGGGTCGATCGGCGGTATCACCCACAAGATGATGGCCGCGCAGGAGGCCGGGGCGACCGTGTTCCTCGTGCCGGCGGAGAACTGCGCCGAGGCGCTGACGGCGCGCGACGACCGGCTGACCCTGGTCAAGGTCGATACGCTCACCACGGCCGTCGACGCCTTGCACACCATTTCTGCCGGTGGCGAACCGCCGCGTTGCTGAGAGTGCGCTTGGCAGGCCATGCGTAGAGTTATTGCAGTTGTGGCGGCCCTTCCGGTGGCGGCGGCCACCCGATCAGCATGAACCACAGACTGGAGTTGACGAGTGGGTATGCGGCCCGCGGCGCGAATGCCGAAGCTGACACGACGTAGCCGAATCCTCATCGGGGTGGCCCTGGCCGTCGTCCTACTGCTGTTGGTGGGACCCCGGATCATCGACACCTACGTCGACTGGCTCTGGTTCGGCGAGCTGGGCTACCGGTCGGTCTTCACCACGAGGCTGTTCACCGAGATCGTGCTGGCCCTGGCGGCCGCCGTCTTGATCGGTGCGTTGGTGTTCGCCGGGATGACGCTGGCCTACCGCACCCGGCCGGTGTTCGTGCCCTCGAACGGGCCCAACGACCCGGTGGCGCGGTACCGCACCACGGTGATGAGCCGGCTGCGGCTCTTCGGCATCGGCGTCCCGGTGATCATCGGCCTCGGAGCGGCCGTCTTCGCCTGGAACTCCTGGACGATCGTGCAGATGTTCCTGCACGGTGGCGATTTCGGCGTCACCGATCCGCAGTTCGGCCGCGATCTCGGTTTCTACGCTTTCGATCTGCCGTTCTACCGGTGGTTGCTGGACTTGCTGATGACTGGTGTGTTCATCGCGTTCCTGGCGAACCTGGTGACGCACTACCTGTTCGGTGGAATCCGGCTGTCCGGCCGCGCCGGGGTGCTCAGCCGGGCTGCGCGCATCCAACTGGTGTCGTTGGTCGGCACGCTGGTGCTGTTCAAGGCCGCGGCCTACTGGCTGGACCGCTATGAGCTGCTCAGCAACACCCGCGGGGGTAAGCCGTTCACCGGTGCCGGTTACACCGATATCAATGCCGTGCTGCCGGCCAAGCTGATCCTGCTGGCCATCGCGCTGATCTGCGCGGCCGCCGTGTTCTCCGCCCTGGTGCTGCGTGACCTGCGTATTCCCGCCATCGGGCTGGTGCTGTTGCTGCTGTCCTCGCTGATCATCGGCGCGGGCTGGCCGATGATCGTCGAGCAGTTCAGCGTCAAACCGAATGCGGCGCAGAAGGAAAGCGAATACATCAGCCGAAGTATCACGGCGACCAGACAGGCCTACGGTCTGACCGATCAGACCGTCACCTACCGCGATTACAGCGGCAACGCCGCGACGACCGCCCAGCAGGTGGCGGCCGACCGCGCGACGACGTCGAACATCCGGCTGCTCGACCCCACCATCGTCAGCCCGGCGTTCACCCAGTTCCAGCAGGGCAAGAACTTCTACAGCTTCCCCGAGCAGCTGGCCATGGACCGCTACAACGGGCCCGACGGCAACCTGCGCGACTTCGTCGTCGCCGCACGCGAACTCAACCCGGAACGGCTGATCGACAATCAGCGGGACTGGATCAACCGGCACACCGTGTACACCCACGGAAACGGTTTCATCGCCTCGCCGGCCAACACCGTGCGCGGTGTCGCCAACGACCCCAACCAGAACGGTGGCTACCCGGAGTTCCTGGCCAGCGTGGTCGGCGCCAATGGCAGCGTGGTCTCGCCGGGCCCCGCGCCGCTGGATCAGCCGCGGATCTACTACGGCCCGGTGATCGCCAGCGCGCCCGGCGATTACGCGATCGTCGGCCGCAACGGCGGTGACCGCGAATACGACTACGAGACCAACACCGAGACCAAGAACTACACCTACACCGGTGGTGGTGGCGTCCCGATCGGCAACTGGCTGTCGCGCAGTGTGTTCGCGGCGAAGTTCGCCGAGCGGAACTTCCTGTTCTCCAACGTGATCGGCTCCAATAGCAAGATCCTGTTCAACCGGGATCCGTCCGAGCGTGTCGAGGCGGTGGCGCCCTGGCTCACCACCGACAACGGGGTGTACCCGGCCATCGTCAACAAGCGGATGGTGTGGATCGTCGACGGCTACACCACGCTGGACAACTACCCGTATTCGGAGCTGACCTCGCTGTCCAGCGCCACCATCGACTCCAATGAGGTGGCGGTCAACCGGCTGCTTCCGGACAAGCAGGTGTCCTATATCCGCAACTCGGTGAAGGCCACCGTCGACGCCTATGACGGCACCGTGACGCTGTATGCGCAGGACGAGAACGATCCGGTGCTCAAGGCGTGGATGTCGGTGTTCCCGAACACGGTGAAGCCCAAGAGTGAGATGTCTCCGGAGCTGCGGGAGCACCTGCGCTACCCCGAGGATCTGTTCAAGGTGCAGCGCCAACTGCTGGCCCGCTACCACGTCAACGATCCGGTGACGTTCTTCTCCACGTCGGATTTCTGGGACGTGCCGCTGGATCCCAACCCGACCGCCAGCAGTTACCAGCCGCCGTATTACATCGTTGCCAAAGACATTGCACAGAACGACAACTCGGCGTCGTTCCAGTTGACCAGTGCTATGAACCGGTTCCGGCGCGACTTCCTGGCCGCCTATATCAGCGCCAGTTCCGACCCGCAGACGTACGGCAAGATCACCGTGCTCACCATCCCGGGTCAGGTCAACGGTCCGAAGCTGGCGTTCAACGCCATCAGTACCGATACCGCGGTCAGTCAGGACCTCGGTGTCATCGGCCGGGACAACCAGAACCGGATCCGGTGGGGCAATCTTCTGACCCTGCCGGTCAGTGAGGGCGGCCTGCTCTACGTGGCCCCGGTGTATGCCTCGCCGGGTGCCAGTGACGCCGCGTCGTCATACCCGCGCCTGATCCGGGTCGCGATGATGTACAACGACAAGGTCGGGTACGGCCCGACCGTCGGCGACGCGCTCACCGAGATCTTCGGTCCCGGCGCGGCGGCTACGGCCACCGGGCCGGCGCCGACCGACGTTCCGGGTGCCAAGCCGCCCGCGTCGCCGCCTGCGGCGCAGACCCCGGCCACGCCGCCGCAGCAAGGCCAGGCGCCCGAGGTCCCGGTGCCGGTGGGGGCCATCCCCGGTGGTGGCGTCCAGCTGTCGACCGCCAAAGCCGCTGCGCTGCAGGACGTCAACAGCGCGCTGGATGCGGTACAGCAGGCGCAGCACACCGGCAACTTCTCCGACTACGGCGCGGCGTTGCAGAGGCTCGACGACGCGATGAACAAGTATCGCGAGGCCAAGTAGCTTGCGGGTTGGCCCGACTGGCTAGGCCAAGTAGCTCGATGTAGCCGCGTTTGTGCGGTTTCATACCTCACTCGCCGGTGCGAGCGTATGAGACCGCACAAACGCGTCGCCCGCGTACTTGGAGTGCGTTCCAAGAAGATCCCAAGTGGGTTCGTCCATTCTTTTCGCCTGTCATACGTGCATGGTTGAAAGGACTCCGATGACCCTGGCCGAAACTGTCGGCGATGATGTTCTGTCCACGCTGCCCGATCACGTCAGTGCGCTGGTCGCGCTGCCCGGCGAGCCCGGCTACGAACGCTGCACCCCGTGGAATGTGGCTGCGCAGGTGCAGCCGGCGGCGGTGGTCTTCGCCACCGAACCACACCACGTGGCCGAGGCGGTTCGGTTTGCCGCCGGGTGCGGTAGGCGGGTTACCGTGCAGGCGACCGGTCACGGGGCCATCCCGATCGGGCCGGACGCCATTCTGGTGCTCACCTCGGCGATGTCCGAATGCGTCATCGACGCCGACGCCCGCATTGCGCGGGTGTCCGCGGGGGTGAGATGGCAGCAGGTGATCGATGCCGCTGCGCCGTATGGCCTTGCGCCGCTGTGCGGATCGTCGACCAGTGTCGGGGTGGTGGGATTCCTCACCGGTGGTGGTGTGGGGCCGCTGGCGCGCAGTATCGGGGTGTCCTCCGACTATGTGCGGTCCTTCGATGTGGTGACCGGGGCGGGGGAGTTGTTGCATGTGACCCCCGATGAGCACGCCGACATGTACTGGGGACTGCGCGGCGGGAAGGCGACACTGGGGATCGTCACCGCGGTGGAGATCGAGCTCCTGCCGATTCCCGAATTCTACGGCGGCGCCGTCTATTTCGATGGCGCTGAGGCTGCTTCGGTACTGCGGACATGGCGCGACTGGTGTGCCACGTTGCCCGAAAATGTCAACACCTCGATCGCGCTGCAGCATCTGCCGCCGCTGCCCGGGGTGCCGGAACCACTGGCCGGCCGCTTGACCGTTGCGGTGCGCTACGCAGCCCTCGACGATTTCGCCGAGGCGGCAACGCTGCTGGACCCCATTCGGGCCGCCGGAACGCCGGTCCTCGACACCGTCGAGATCCATCCCTATGCGGCGATCGCAGCGGTACATGCGGATCCGGTCGATCCGATGCCGGTGCACGAGGAGCAGACGTTGTTGCGCGAGCTCACCTCCGATGCGGTCGACATTCTGCTCGCCGCGGCCGGGCCGGGGTCCGCGTCGGTGCAGACCATCGTCGAGGTGCGGATGCTCGGCGGAGCGTTCGCCCGGCAGGCCGAGCACAGCAGCGCATTCTGCCACCGAAACGCCGCCTACGCGGTCACCACCATTGGTGTGCTCGCCGGCCCCACCGCGCAGCTGGTGCCTGCTCAGGCCGGCGCGCTGGGGCGGGCACTGGCGCCGTGGTCGACCGGTGGCCTGATGCCGAATTTCGCGCCGTCGGCCGATCCTGCGCGGATGGCGCGGGTGTACGACGAGGACACCCGGTACTGGCTGGCCGTCCTCGCTGACCGGTATGACCCCGAGGGTGTGTTCCGGACAGGTCAAGTGGTGCGTCACCCAGCCGCAGAACTGCCCGAAAAGAGCCTCTGAGCACTCGATTTGGATCTGCACGCACCCCTTCTGTAACGTTGTATTCACCAACGCGGGGTGGAGCAGCTCGGTAGCTCGCTGGGCTCATAACCCAGAGGTCGCAGGTTCGAATCCTGTCCCCGCTACTAGGTAGAACGGCCCTCGGAGATCACTCCGGGGGCCGTTCTCATTGGTTTGTGAACGCTTTTGGGAGCATTCGCAAAACTAGCGAGTTCGGGAACGGATCGGTCGGGCAACTGCTGCGACTTCGCTCGAGTCCGCTGAGTCCGCCAACGTTGGGTCGAGTGGTCCAGGCCGTAGGGCCCCACACCGACACGGCGCAGGCCTCAGAGGCAGCTTTGCCCGACAGTATTCGTGCGCTTAGGGCACAAATCGCGGCGGCGGTAGCGTCGGTCGTGGCTGACCAAACCCGCCTGGCTATCGCGTGACGACGACCGTGCCGGCGTTGAACTCCATGACAAAGCTTGTCACTCAATCCGGCGTCGGGTCCGGCTGCGATGTAGGTGATCGGCCATCAGCTGCGCCATGGCTTGTCGTTGGGGTTCGGTCGGTAGTGGCACGGTGGTGACCATTTGACCGACCATGAGGCCGACGGGGGCGGCCCAGAGAAGGTCGGCGATGGCCCTGGCGTGGGGCGAAGGTGCTCCGATGAGTTCGGCGATTCGTTCCAGGCCAGGTTGTAGGTCGACGAGTTGCTCGATGTCGAGGGTGGATCGCAGTGACCGCGTGGCGATGAGGATTTCCATAGCCGTCATGCTGGCGGGGTTAAGGAAGGTCTCCCACGCAGCGTCGGCCAGAGCTGTCATTCGGTCGTCTATGTTCTTGATCCCGGCGACCTTGTCGGCTAGATCGTTCACAGAGGTGACCAACGTGGATATAGCGTGGTCGATGACCGCGGTGAGCAGACCATCGCGGTCGCCGAAGTGGTATTGAACGACCCCGGTGCTCACTCCTGCGCGTTCGATGATGTGTCGGGTGCTGGCTGCAGCGAAGCCTTCTTCGCGGATGCACTCGATGGCTGCGTTGATGACCAGTTCACGGGTCCGGTCGGCACGTTCTTGGACTCGCTGCCGGGATCGCCTCGGAGCTGCTGAATCATTGGACTTGGACGTCATAGAAGAGGCGATTCTGTCGAGCGGTCGTGACCGTCGCTGCCAGCATGGCAGGTGCAGCGCAAAGCTGAACGGCCCGCTCCGTAAACGGGGTTCTGCGGTCCAGGATGATGAAAGACGTTTTCCGCGACCACGGGCTCGATCCTAGGTGCCCCGCGTTGGCCTCTCATCAAAAGTCACCCGCGTGTCAGGATTGCGGTGGAGCGAGCATCAGATCGACCCAGTTTTCAGCGGGTTTGATCTTGCTACTGGCGGCGGCGAAGACGCCGAGGTCTCCGTTCTGGTCCTGGAACAGTCCGTTGCTGGAGTCGTACGTCGTCACGGCAGGGCTGGCGACGGCCGGCGGCATTTCCGATGGCGCTCCGACGGGAGCAGATGAAGGGGTGACCGCCGGCGCAGGGTTCTGTCCATAGGGCGGGACCTGTTGGTCAGGGGGCGGGTTGTAGGGCAGGGGCGGCGGTGGCGGGCCGGGTGTGACTGGCGGGACGGGTAGTGGATACGGTGCATACTCTGCTGGCCCCGGGCCAGGGGGCACGCCAGGGGGCAGCTGGGTGACCGGGGGACCAGGGTCGTAGTCGGCGCCCGGTGGGATGTAGGGGAATTTGTTGTAGGGCAGGATGTTTCGTGGATCATTGATCGCCGTCGCTTCGGGGACGGCGGGCCCACGCCACGCCTGGTTACCGATCGGAATATAGCCGGCGGGGTCCCTACACAGGGCCACGGTGGGAGCGCGCTTGCCGGGGAATTCCTGGCAGGGGTAGTTGCGTGCCCCGCGGACCACCGCGGACGAGTTTTGTGGAACTTTGCAGTACATGTCTTTTGGTAGGTCGCGCAACGTTTGGTCACCCGGGGATCGGATCTCGGTTGGGGGGATGAAGCCGACATTGCACGGCGGCGGATCGCCCAATCCGAGCTTGAAGTCGACTTTGACGCCTTCATCGGCGGGTAGCTGTTCAGCTGCGCTGATCAGCACGGCGGTCACGGCGGGAAGAACGACGAGAGTCTGTTCGATGGACTTGTGGTAGATGACACCGATGCGGCCGAAGTTGGCGAGGTTGGCGGCGAGCATCGGGAACGACGGCCTGATGCCGTTGAAGGTATTGGTCGCCGAATCCGCTGCTGCGGGCGTGGTTTGGAGCAGCGCGCGCAGCTGCGGATCGGCTTTGCGTAGTTCGGTGGTGAATCGGGCCAGTCCGTCGGCCAGCGAGGTGATGTTGTCGCCGCTGCGGATCTGGGCGTCGAGGAACGGGCCGAGCTGGTCGATCAGGGTGGTGGTGTCTTCGCTGCCGGCGTGGAGTTCGTCGAGCAGCGCTTTGGTGGAGTTGATCAGTCGTGCAAGTTCGGGACCGGAGCCGTCGAAGGCGGTTGCTGTTTCGCGCAGGACGTCTTTCAGTTTGCTTTGATCCAGCGAGCTGACCAGTCCTTGTGCCTCGCGTAGCAGTCCTGCGATGTCGCCGCTGAGAGCGGTGTGGGATCGGTCGATCACCGATCCGTTGCGCAGATCGGCGGCCGAATGGCTTTCGGCTGTGGGGATGAGGTCGACGTATTGTTCGCCGACTGCGGAGACGCTCTTGGCTGCCGCGGTGACATCGGCGGGAATTGCGGTGTCGGAGTTGAGCCGCATGTGTACATCGACGCTGAGGTTGTCGGTCAGCGTGACGGCGGTGATGCGCCCGACGGTGGAGCCACGGTAGGTGACGTTGCCGTTGGGGTAGAGCCCGCCGCTGGCAGCGAAGTTGGCCGTGATGGCGTACCGCCCGATTCCCAGTGCTTCGGGTACGCGCAAGTAGTACAACGCCAGGGTGCCGATGGCGAAGACGGTGACGGCTGCGAAGATGCTCAGCTGCCAGCGAGCGAGCCGGGTGAGCATCAGCGGGGTCCTGTCGGCGGGATGGTGAACGGGTCGGCAGCTTGTCCGGACAGGTTGGCCTGTTCGCCGATGAGGAAGTCGGGCGTGGTGAGGATTTCGTTGAGGTGCTTCATGTTTGGGTCCAGCGGTGAGGTGGTGAAGATGTTCTCTCCGAAGCGGCGCTGGGTGAGGTCCAGGGTGGCGATCGCGTTGAGGTAGTCACCGCGGATGGCTTGTTTGATCCCGGTTTGAGGGAAGGGGTAGGTCACGGTGATGGGGAGGGCGTCGATGAGTTCCTGCGCGTGATCGGTTAGTGGTTTGACGACGGCGTAGGAGGCCTCGAGGTCGGCGGTGATGTCGGTCTTGGTTTGCGCGAGGATGCGTGAGGCGATCTCGCTGAAGCGGCGTAGTGCGGCGAAGGTGTCAACGATTCGTCCTGCGTTGGCGTTGAGAATCTGGGTTGCTTGCGGAAGAGCGGCCAGTGCGGCGGTGATCGTGGTGTCCTTGGTGGCGAATTTTGCGGCGACGCGATTGATTGACTCGGTGGCGTTGACGATGTCGGTGCTTTGCCGGTCAATTGAGGCAGTGAGGTCGGCCAGTTGCGGAAGGAGGTTGGTGAATTGCCCCGCGCGGCAGGCGACGGCGGAGTACAGCTCGTCGGTGATGTCTTGGAGTGCGCCGAGATTGCCTTTGTTGACGACGATACCCAGTGTGGACAGGACTTCCTCGGTGGTGGGATAGAGGCCGGCCCGCTGAAGCGGGATCGTGGCGCCGTCGGTCAATGCGCCTTCGGGTGCCTCGGTGGCAGATTCGGCGAGCGCGACGTGTTGAGAGCCCAGCAGTGAGGTCTGCCCGATGGTCGCGACGGCGTTGCCCGGCAGGTGTACTGCTGAGCTGAGCGAGAGTTGGAGTGCGGCGTAGAAGGTTCCGTCTGCGCGTTGCCTGACGTGTTGTCCGGACACGCTGCCGACGGTGACATCGTCGACGAGCACCGGCGAGTTCTGCGCCAGTGTGGACACATCCGGTAGTTCGACGGTAATGGTGAACGATCCGGCGCCGTGCCCGACGGTGCCGGGCATGTCCAGTGAGTTGAGGCCACCAAATTGGCACCCACTGACCACCGTGATGAGTGACCCGAGCGCGACGAGCCGCCACGCCGCCCGACCGCGGAGCCTTGCGCCGGTCATCGGCCGGGTCCCGGTGGCGGTGGCGCCGGTACGGGTTGTTGGGCTGGATCGGTTTCGGCGGCGGGGTTCCCCGGTGGAGTCGGTGGGGTCGGGACTGCCTCTGATGCCGGTGGTGGAAGCAGCATGCTGGCGAGATCGGGTGGGGGCGCGCCAGGTGGCGGGGTCATTCCTGGTAGCGGTTGCCATTGCAGCTGCGATACCGGTGTTTGGGCCTTGGCCTGGGTTTGTGGAGTGTCATAGACCATCTGGCCCTTGTAGGCGGTGATGGTGTTGATGGGGTGGAAGAGCACAGGCGGGAAATTCATCATGATTCTCTTGAGGACGGGCGCCATGCGCTGCCGACAGATCTCGGTGCGTTTGAAGTACTCGGGGGTCGCTGCCGCATCGAACACGCCCGCACAGAGAAATTGGACCGGGTTGGCGATGTTCGGCAGAGACAGGATCGCTCCGATCGAGCCTTGGGCGGGGTTGTAGATGTTGTAGAAGTTCGCCAGCCCGTTGGGCGCGACGTGCAGTACCTGTTCGATATCTTCGCTGTGCTCGGTGAGCAGTGAGGTGAACTCGGTCAGCTTGTTCACCTGATCGCCGATCGCGGTGTTGTTGTGGTTGAGGAACGTTTTCACTTGCGCCAGCGCTGAAGTGAGGGCATCCAGTGCGCCAGCAAGGTCGGTGGAGCTGTCGGCGAAGACCTGTGACAGGGAGGCGACGTGGCCGGTGAACTGGACGATCTGGTCGTTGCTGTGAGACAATGCATCGACAAGGGTGCGTAGGTTTTTCACCGTGCCGACCAGATCGTGACGTGAATCACCCAGTCGCCCAGCAGTTTTGGAGAGTTCACGGACGGCGTCACGAAATGATTGACCGTTGTCGTCGAAGGTGTCGGCTGCTTGATTGATGGCGTCACTGAGCGGACCCTGGAGGCGGCCGTTCTGCGGTCCCAGCCGGGTCGACAGCTGGGTCGACAGCTGGGTCAGTTCATCTTTGACGTCATCCCATTCCACGGGGACGGCGGTGCGATCGGCGGGAATGGTGGCGTGGTCGGCGAGTTTCGGTCCGTCGGTGTAGACCGGTGCCAGTTCGATGCTGCGCGCTGACAGTAGGTTTGGCGCCACAATGACCGCAGCGGCGCCGGCCGGCACGGGTACGTCAGGCCGGATCGTGAAGGTGATCTCGGAGTGCTCCGGTCCGGGTTTGATACTTGTCACGGATCCGACCGGTACTCCGAGGATCTCGACGTCGTCGCCGGGATACAGGCCGACAGCCGAGGAGAAGTATCCGGTGATGGTCAGGGGCTGTGGTTTGGGCCATGCGGTCAGCAGACCGCCGGCGAGCACTGCCAGCAGGACCACCAGCAGGTAGAGGCGCCGGTATCCGTGGCGGAGCCGAACATTGAGTGTGGTCATGGTGATTTCGGCCTCACGACGGCGCGTTCGGTGAGAAAGCCGCGCAGGAAGTCGGCGAGACTGTCAGGTAGCTTCCCGGGTTGGAAGTAGGAGTCGAGAAGGACTCCGCCCAAGGTTGGCGGGGGCACTCCGAACACGTTGGCCTGGAAGCCGGGGCCCGAGCCGACGACTTCTCCGAGGGAGGTTGCGTATGCGGGAAGCCGGGTGAGTGCTTGGGAGATGTGTTCTCGACGCTCGTTGAGGTTGTCGAGCACGAGGTTCAGCTTGGTCAGTGCGGGGCCGAGCTGTCGCTCGTTGTCGGTGACGAAGCCGGAGAGTTGGCCGGCTAATGCTCTGATTCCGGTGATGAGTTGGTCGATGGCTTGACGGCGCGCCGCGAGTTCACCGAAAAGGACGTTGCCGTCGGTGATCAGCTGGTCGATCTGACTGGAGCGGGCGGCCACGACATCAGAGAGCGACTTGGCATGGTGCAGAAGCTGTTGGACCTTCTCATCGCGGTTGTTGACGCTGCGCGACAGGCTGGTGATGCCGTCGAGGGCCGCCTGCACCTGCGGGGTGGCATCGCGCATGGCCTCGGTCAGCGTCTGGAGCGCCTCGACGAAGCGGGGTTGATCGAGTTCACCGACGTTGTGTCCGAGGTCTTGCAGGGCATTGTTGAGGGTGTAGGGGGTTGTGGTGCGGGCCAGTGGGATGGAGGTGACAGAACCGGATCCGCGGGGTGCTACCTCAATGGAACGTTGACCGAGCACGGTATCGGTCTTAATGGCGACCAGTGATTGGTCCCCGACTCGGATCTTGCGATCGATGGTGAAGCCGATCTTGGCCGCGCGATGGGTGATGTCGAGTTCGACGCTGTCGACTTTTCCGACCGTGTATCCGAAGATCTGCACGGGATTGCCGGTGGCGATACCGCCCGCATGGGCGAAGTAGGCGGTGTACTGCTGGCCTTTGGGCCAGAACGGGAGCTCGGTGTAGCTGAATGACACCAGCACCAGGCAGGTCACTACGGCGATACCGAAGATTCCGGTGCGCAGCGGGTCTCGGCGCTCGGGATTATTTGGCAAAATCGCACCTACCGTTATTGGACGTCGGTGGGGTCACCGCGGGTAACAGAATGTCGCTGCCGGCCGGTCCGTTGATCTTGATCTTGACCGAGCAGAAATAGATGTTGAAGAACGAACCGTAGGCGCCCAGCGCGCTCAGTCGCAGGTAGTCCTCGGCGAGCGGCTCAATCGCGGCATTGACATCCTTCTTGCGGTCATCGAGTGCGGTGGCGAGCGGTCCGGTGTTCTCGATGACCCCCTGGAAGGGCCGCCGCGCGGTGCTCAGGACATCGGTGAGGTCCTGCTGTGCAGAGGCCAGCGGCGGCAAGGCGTTGGCAATGGGGTCGCTGCCCTGGCTCAGAGTGGTGACCAGCTGCTGGAGTTGGTCGATCCCGGTACTGAGGTCGGCGCTTTTCTCATCCGCTGCGCTGAGCACGGTGTTGAGATTGTCGATGGTCTGGTCGATGAGTTGATCTCGGGCGGCAATGGTGTGGGTGAAGCTGGCGGTGTTGGCCAGTACAGTCGACAGGGTTCCGCCCTTGCCCTGCAGCAGTTCGATGAGGGCGTTGCTGACCTCGTTCAGCTTGGCTCCGTCCAGGCCTTTGAGTACCGGCCGCAGACCACCAAGCAGTGCGTCCAGATCCAAGGCGGGTTTGGTGTTGCTGCGCGGGATCGTCGCGCCGGCAGGGAGTTTCTGTAGATCGCCGGGTCCGGCCAGGATCTCCAGGTAGCGGTCACCAGTGAGATTCTGATAGCGGATCGCGGCTCTCGTGGAGGTGTAGAGCTGTTGTCGTTTGTCGACGGTGAAGGTGACTTCGGCATGATCACCGTCGATGGCGATCTCTTTGACGCTGCCGACTGGGATGCCGGCGATACGGACGTCCTGGCCGGTTTTGAGTCGTGACACCGAGGAGAATTCGGCGTGATACACAGTGCTGGAGCCGAATCGGAATTGGCCGAACGTCACGACCAGCCCCGCTAGCACGAGCAGCATGACCACCGTGAACACGCCGACTTTGAGTCCGGTCCGGGACGTGGTCATCAGTAGTCGTCTCGTTCGGCGTAGGCGCCGTTGAACAGGAACTGCAGCGTGGAGGGGGCGTCGAACTGTAGTTCGGTGTTCGGCTGATAGGGGACATAGGCGTTGTCGGTGACCAGGAACGGTGGTCGATACCAGGAGCCTGCGCCCTGTTTGGTGGGCAGGTCAGGTAGTCCTCGACAGTTGGGCCCACCGGAGGCGTTGACGATTGGCAGACTCTCGGGATAGGTGTAGGCCGGCGAGCCGGGAATGAAACCGGCGTTGACGAACAGTGCGGGTTTCACACCGCCGATGTAGGGACCGAATTTTTTGTACGCCTTCGCCAATGCTGTGATCAGACAGCCATATTCGGGTGAATAGTCGCTCAAGACGGATAGTGGTGCGCGGAGTCGTTGGATTGCCGCGATCAGGTCACCTTCGGCCGGCGCGAGGGTGTCGGCGCCGGCAGTGGCGACGCCGGCCGTGGACAGCAACGTGGCAGTGAGATTGTCTTGCTCGTCGACGATTGTGCGGCTGATGGTGGGGACATTGCCCAGGGCGGACACCAGGTCGTCGGCGGCGGAGTTGTAGATGTCAGCGGTACTGCTCAGTTTCTGGATATCAGACTTCAGCGTGGGCAGGTACGGGTTGATCCGGCTCATGAGGTCGCTCAAGGTGGCTAGGGTGTCTCCGAGGTTTTTTCCGTTGCCGCGCAGTCCATTTCCTAACGCAGCGAGCGTGGTGTTGAGCTGCACGGGGTCGATCTTGCGCAGTGTGTCGGCCAATGTCTGGAACAAGGTGTTCACTTCGACACTGACGTCTGAGGCCTGTAGGTGGGCACGTGGGGATAGCCGGTTGGCGGTCGGGTGCTCGGGCAACTGGAATTCGACGGACTTCGCGCCGAAGATCGTGTTGCTGGCGATCCGTGCGGTCACGTTGGCTGGGATCTTGGCGAGTTCGTCGGCGCGGATCGCCAGGGTCAGCTGGGCTGACGCGCCGTCATAGTCGATCTGGGACACCGTGCCGATCGGGACACCCAGAAATTTGACCTTCGCGTCGCGATCCATGACCAGTCCTGCACGTTGGGATGTGAGGGTGACCGTGTCGGTGTCGGTGAACGCGCCCTGATACCCCAGATAGACGACGCCGGATGCGAAAGCCAGTAGCGCCGTCATCACTGCTGCGGCGACGCGTACGTGAGCGCGACGACTCACCCGACGCTCCTCGTTGCTGCATCGCGTACCGACCGCGACGGCGAGTTAGTGCGCGCGCATCGCGTCACCGGCAGCGGCGATGAGTCTGCCGGTGTGGCGAGCGTGGCGTCCGCGTCTCGTATGCGTGCAGCGATCGGGCGCAGAAACATATTGATCGTTATAACATCACACGTGATATAAACCTAGTCGGATCGAAGCCCAGATTCGTAGCCAGGTCGTCGTCACCCCGATGCGTTGGCCGGCGCCCCGCAAGGCAGGTTTCACGACCGGCCCTGCTCCCTCAACGCGGAGGTTCACATGACCGACACGATCGCTCGTGATGGCAAACGGGAGTCATCGGCCAAGCGCGGACTGTCCTCGCTTCAGAAGGCGCTCTTCGGAGTCCTCGCGTTCTTCTTCGCCATCCATCCGGTGTTCTGGTATTTGGAGTTCCACGCGGGGGTATCCCACGCCGTCGCCTCGACAGTGTTGGTGCTCGTCGTTGTCGGATGCTTTGCGACAGCACTGATCTTGCCGTGGCTGCCACTACCCGATCAGCGTGACCGCACCAGGTGGGAGCGCCTGAGTGCGATGGTCATCGTCTGGGTATTTATTGCACTCATCCCGCGTTTCATCTGGGAACTGCCCTGGCTTCTGCTCTTCGATCAGATCCGCGCCGGCGTCGAAAGCGGATCGCTGTGGACCTACATGTGGTCGCCGATCCTCCTTGGCGGAGACGCCCGCTACCTCAACGGTGATCCCCTCATCGTCTGCATGGAATGGATCGCCCTGTTCGTCGGCCTCTTCGAGGCCTACGCGCTAGTTCAGTTCTTCCGAAACGGAAAGCGATTCACCAGCATTCAGCTATCGCTGATCATGGCGGGAATGATCGTGGAGGTCACTCTCCCAGCTGTCTACTTCGGCGTAGAAATCGCCAACAACCTGCAGAGCATGTCCAGCCCAGTAGAAATGTGGGTCAAGTTCGTCCTGATCAACGTCCTCTGGTGCACCATGCCACTGGTCACCTACTTCTGGGGTGTCCGCAGGCTGACTCGCCAAGACCTTCAAGCGAAGTTCTAAAGCTCCATTCCGCCATCCGGATCGGTTTCTTCTTCCAACCTTTGCCGCGCCTCGCCGCGAACGCCTGGCGCTTTCGACCACCGCGGGTCGTCACCACGCTATGCGGATTTGGTAGTTCAGCAAACTGACGCAATTTGCTATTGCAAATTTATCACGGCATTCCCGCAGGGGGTCAGCAAAGACAAGTCAGGCCGCATGGGCTGATGGTGTCATTCGAACATGTTCCTAGCTAACAGATTTCAAAATCCGGCCAATTATCTGCCACAACTATGAACGTCGGAAGAATTGCGCGTCACAAATCGTTGCCTGTGCGCGCTGACGCATGGTAATTAACATATTCGTAAATTATTATTCGTCAGAGGGGGAAATGTGGGCGGACAGCATCGCGCAGACATGGTCAAGCCGGGAGTGGCGGCGTGGCTGGGCGCCGGCGCCATCACGTTGGGCATCGGAGCAGCACTGAGCAGCGGCGCCGCCGTGGCCAACGCGAGCACCGAGGAATCCGGCGGGACGACGAGTGCCCCGAGCGCGACCCAGCACGATGGCGATGCCGCGTCGGCGAATAAACCGGCCGCTACCACCACACCGAAGAAGAAATCGCGCCACCGGTCCGACGCTGACACCAGCGGTGCATCCATCAAAACGGAAGCAGCTGAAGACAAAACGGAAGCAGCTGAAGACAAGACGGACGCGGATACTCCGGTCGCGCGGCCGAGTGCCACCACCCACAAGCGGTCCAGCGATGTCGATGCGGCCACCGCCACTGCGAAGGTCACGTCCAAGCTCACGCCAGCGGTCGCAGCGGCAACGACCGACACTGTCTCGGTGCCGAAATCGGTCGTACTGCCGACCTCCAAGGCTCAGAACGCCACCTCGGCACCCGCCAACCCACTGGTGGCGGTCAATCACGCCATCCGGTCGTTCCTGCACAACATTCAGGTGCAGTTGTTCACCCCGCCTGCCCCCAAAACCGCCGCGGCAACGACAGCGGCGGCCACCTCAACCGACTTCTACAGCTGGTTCAAGAAGACATTCAGCAACACTCTGCCCACGATCACAGTTTCCCCACCGACCAAGAACGCTGACGGGACCTACACCGGTCAGTTCACCGCCTCCGATGTCGACGGTGACCCGCTGACCATCCGCGACCCGTTCCAGACAGGAAGCCCTACCACGCTGCCCGACCAGGGCGACGGACCCATCACGTTGCTCAATCATGGCGACGGCCCCACCACGGTGACAGATCACGGCGACGGCAGCTACACGTACACTTACACTCCGTCGGCAACCGCGTCAGCCACACCGAACTACCAGCACACCTTTATTTTCGCTGCGGTCGAGACCAACGGCGCGCTCCACTTCCACAGCCTTACCCAGCTCGTAGACGCGATCCTGCAGGCAACGATTGGCAACCTCCTGCGGGCATTCGATCCCAGCTTGGGCTCCATAGTCATCCCGCCGTACGCGCCGTCCAACTGGAGTCAATCGGAAGCCGCCGTCACCCTCACGATCGGTCCCGTTGCGGCGCCCGCTCTCACCTGAGAGGCAGGACCGCGACACTGTCCAACCGTGTGACTGCGATCCGACAGGTGATCGCGTAAAGACGGTACAAGCGTGTCAATGTCGTTGAGCTAGCTTATGACTCCAGATTTCCGGGCGCACACCTCAACGATAGATCTCTGCATCGACGGCCTGCCTGACCGTGCTCATCGTCACGCCGAGGCTATCGATGTCCGCGGAGCCGAGGGCGAGTCGAATCGCCTGCGGTACATGGCCGGAGATGGAAAAGGGTTCGGCGGTCGACACGGAGATGTTCTCGCGCAGCAGTGCTGCGGCGATCCGGTCTGCACGGGCTGGCTCGGGCAGCGGGAGCCATGCGTAGTACGACGAGGGGTGGGTGATGAGCGCCAGGTCACCAAATGCCTCGCCGGCGATGGCTTGTCGGGTTCGCGCGTCTGCACGTTTTTCGTTTTCGAGCCGGTCGACGGTGCCGTCGTGAAGCCAGCGGGTCACGATGGCTGTCGTCAATGCGGGTGTGTTCCACGTGGTGGCGCGGATGGCACGCTCGATCGCAGGGATCAATGATGTTGGGGCAGCGAGGAACCCGACACGTAGCCCGGTCGCGACGCTCTTGGACAGACCCGATACATAGACGGTGCAGGCGGGGGCTAGTGCGGCCAGGGGAGGGGGTGGCTTCTCGTCGAGATAGGCGTAGGAGGCATCTTCGATGATGAGGAGTTGATGTTCCTGGGCAATGTCGACCAGGCGCCGTCTCGTATCGAGGTCCATGACCCAACTCAACGGGTTGTGCATGGTGGGCATCGCGTACAAGGCGCGAACCCTGCGCGTGGTGCACAGGCGGGTAAGTGCGTCGAGGTCCGGACCGTTCGGGGTCACCGGGATGGGTGCCAGTTCGATGTGCAGACTTTCGGCGAGCACTTTGAAGCCCGGGTAGGTGAGGGCGTCGGCGGCGACCACGTCGCCGGGGCGCAGTGCCGCCAGCATGGTGGTGGTGAGTCCGTGCTGTGCCCCGTTGACGATCAGCACGTGCTCGGCGTCGACGGCGAGCTTCCTGCGTCGTAGGTGGTCGGCGAAGATGGCGCGTTCGTGTGGTCGGCCGCCGTGGGGCTGATACCGCAGCAGTGTTTCGAGGTCACCGGAGTTCGCGAGGTCGCGTAGCGCGTGCCGGAGTGTCTCGGCTTGGCCGGGCACGGAGGGATAGTTGAAGTTGAGGTCGATGGTGTCGCTTCTGGTGACCTGTTGGTCGATGCCGTGGCCAGGGGGCAGTGTGACTTCCCGCACGAAGGTGCCACGCCCCTGTTCGGCGCTGACCAGGCCCATGGCTTCGAGTTCGGCGTAGACGCGCGATGCGGTCGCCAGCGCGATGCGCTCGCGGGTGGCGAGGTCGCGGTGGGTGGGCAGACGTGTCCCGGAGGTCAACCGGCCCGCGCGAATATCGGACGCCAGTGCGTCCACGATCGTCTTGTAGCGGAGAGCCGGCACGCGGCGATTGTATCTAGAACAATTTTTTGAATGTCATGAATAGGTCTCCTACGCTTTCGGCGACGACAGGAGACACCCATGCACATCGCCATCCTCACCTTCGAAGGTTTCAACGAACTCGACTCGCTGATCGCGCTGGGTGTGCTCAATCGGGTGCGCAAAGCTGATTGGCGCGTCTCGATCGCATGCCCGACACCGCGTGTGCGTTCCATGAACGGTGTGGTGATCGAGTCGATGGCGAGCCTGGAGGAGGCCGGCTCCGCCGACGCCGTGATCGTGGGCAGTGGCATGCAGACACGCGAGGTGGTGGCCAATCCGGCCCTGATGGAACAACTTCGACTCGACCCGTCACGGCAGTTGCTCGCCGGCCAGTGCTCAGGGACGTTGATCCTGGCCAAACTCGGCTTGCTGCAGGGTGTTCCGGCCTGTACAGATCTGACGACGAAGCCGTGGGTGATCGAGGCCGGCGTCGAGGTTCTCAATCAACCCCTTTACGCGAGGGGCAACGTCGCGACCGCAGGCGGTTGTCTTGCGTCGCCCTATCTGGCCGCGTGGATCATCGCTCGCCTCGAAGGCGTTCACGCAGCCGAAAGCGCGTTGCATTACGTTGCGCCCGTGGGTGAGAAGGAAGAGTACGTCACTCGGGCCATGGGCAACATCGCCCCGTACCTGGAACACCCGGTCGCTGCCGTCTAGCGAGGGCAGTGGGCAGGGATTGGACGTGAGCGCGCCCAGTCCGATTCCAGCACCACGTTCGGTGCGCAACGTCTCTTATGCATGACGGCCACACCGGTGCTGTGCAGACCCCTCTCAGTTCTCCAGCCAGAAGCGGCGTGTTTTATCAGCGATGGCGTCATTTGCGGTCCCGGTACCGTCCCATAGCCCTCGGTTGCGCGCGGTAGGGACCGACCACCACAACGCAGCGGACTCGCGCACTTGGCGAATCTGCACACCTGAAGCGATCGTGGCGTAGTGCAGCCAGTAGTCGTCAGCGCGCGGACAAACCCGGGTGAATGCGTCGCCGCGATGCCTCAAGGTGAGAAGTACCGCCGGCGGATACGCCACACCGGAGGTGCCGGTCGCGAATACCATGTCCGAAGCCTCGCTCGTTTGGCATATGGGCCATGTGCGATAGGGGCCTTCGCCGCGGATTCGTGCTCGAAACGCCGTCACCTGATTCGGGCGATGCGCGCTCAGAAGATCGTTCAGCCAGTTCGCCGGATACAACACGTCGTCGTCGGCGGTGACCAAAGTGCGATCGGGTTCCGACGGAAAGATCTCGTTGACGTAGGGAAAATACTTCTTGTGCGGCCCATAGTCGAGGCACCGTCGGATTTCCAGCCCGCGCGCTTCTAGCCGTCGCAATGAGGACGGCAGATCGCCCAGCGCCTCGGCATCATCGAGCCACAAAATGAGGCGACGGGGTCTGGTGCTTCCGGCGCCTATGGTCTCGATGGTCTGCCACACCGTGGAGATGCGCTTTCCGTAACTGGTCAACGACACGTTGGCATCGGCATCCCCGAGGATGCTCGCCCGTGAGGTGCGGTTGGCTTGACGCAGCTGAATATGTTGTGCGGCAAGCTCAATGAGAGCTGATCCGAACGCGA
This sequence comes from Mycobacterium hackensackense, assembly GCF_025822555.1. Taxonomy (NCBI): domain Bacteria; kingdom Bacillati; phylum Actinomycetota; class Actinomycetes; order Mycobacteriales; family Mycobacteriaceae; genus Mycobacterium; species Mycobacterium hackensackense. The sequence goes on along the minus strand of NZ_JACKUC010000029.1, from coordinate 862,271 downwards.
CTGGGCCTCTGGGATTGGTACCCGTATTCCGTGTGGCCAACATCCGGGTGGTGGGATCATGGTCGGAGTTCGTGGTTGCGCATTGCGACTCGCGGCTCGCGGATTGTGGTCCGGTGGTTGGTCCTTCTCCTGACGAAGCTGATCCCAGGAGTGGTCGCCCAAGTCCTGGTTCACCGTTGTTCGTCGTTGACATTCGTCAAATCTCGCCATCTGCAGACCCTCGACCGGATGACCCGGCGACGGTCCCGGGCTGTGAGGTCTCGGCCACCACAGACAGGGGTGAGTTCATGGGTCGAATGCTCGCATCAGATTCTTTGAACATTCCAAGAATCTGCATCGGGTGTTGTCTGGGTGATTGACCGACATCCGGCATCGCTACGCGAGCGTTTACGTACCTACCTCGGCTATTCGTCACCACCGCCGCCGATATCGTGTCCGCCGCTGACGTTCGTTGTCTGGCTGGCCACGACGCCACTGGTAGGTCCGCTATGCAATGCTGAAAACTGGACAACCCTAACGGGATTGGATACCTGCCGCCCCCTGAGCATTGAGGCGAACCATGTCATACACGTACGACCGATCACCCTTGCAACTCACCCACACACCCTCGGGCGGAAGATCACCCCACCCGGCATCTTCGAACGAGCGACTCGATATCGCAGCGGCCTCGCTGCATACGACCCAACCGAAGTCTGGGAGTCTTCGGCACCATATGTCGAGGTCGGCCCACTTATATGACGGAAAGCAACGGGGAGCGGCCTTCGTCGATCGCGGACAGTGTGTTGAAGATTCCGGGTTCCAGTTCTGGTTGTCTATGGTTGCCGGGAGCTCGGAGATATGCGCGTTCCAGCGGGCCACATTCCGGGCCCTACCGGATGATCGGTCGACCCAGCGAGAGGGCTCTTCCGCCGAGCTCTTCCCACAGCGCAGCGAAATAGAAGTAGACGACCACGGCGACGAAGGCGAAGACGAGCCAACCCGCCGCCCGGTTCGCGGGCACGCTCCCGGTTTGGTTGCCGATGATCAGCAAGACCAAGGCGATGTCGACGATGGCGAGCACCGCGGGGTACAGCCATGGTAGCCGCAGCGTGAGAACGGTGAGCAGGCCGATGACCAGAAGCCAACTGGCCAGCCACAGATTCGTGGTCTGGCGGGCATCGGACGCGGCGATGCCGAACCAGTCGTGGGTGAGGCCGAGGGCGAGCACTGCGTAGCTGCCGTAGAAGCCGAAGAAGGTGCCGTAGATGGTGGCATTGACGTTCTGCCGCAAGGCCGCTGACCAGATGGTGGTGAGGAGCAGTCCGATTGCGGTGGCGGACGCCAGGATCGGCACCGCAGCCGCCGATGTGCTCACCAGGCCGGTGTTGACTGCGCCGAGGCCGAGTGCGCCGGGGATGATGAGCGGCAGCCCGATCAACCCTGGGTTGCCTTCGGCGGGTGGGGCCGGCTGCACCGGAGTGGGTGCCGTGTGTGAAGCCGCGTCGCGTTCGGCGAGCGTCGTCACAGCGGTTCTTTCGTTCGTCGCGCTGAAGTCACGGTTCCGAACAGTAGGTGCCAGGTCGCGGGGCAACCATAGTTCTGATCGCCGTCAGGCGAAGTCTCTTATGCCCGGCTGGTTCGGCGTGCCCCGTCGAAAGTGACCTTCGCCGCCGGTTCGAATCCGTGGATGCGGCAGTGCTACTGAGCGGGGTGGCGTCCGGCCAGGCGCGAATCCAGGTCGATCACCCGGGCGGCGATATCGTCGCGGATCAACCGCATCCGCTCCATGCCCTCGATACCGCGCAACGACGGCTCGTCGGTCTCCCAGGTTTCGATCGGGGTGTCACCGACCGGGTCGACGTGCGCCTGGGCGCCAAGGACCACGACCAGGTCCGCTCCGGCGACGAGGTCGTCGGTCAACTGGGTTGCGGTGTGGCCGCTGATATCGATACCCAATTCTGCGAGCGCCTCGACGGACTGCGCGTTGACGCCGGCCTTCGCTTTGGTGCCGGCGGAGGTGGCCGTGATCCGGTCGCCGGCGGCCTGACCCATGAGACCCTGGGCCATCACGGATTTTCCGTTGTTGCTGACACAGACGAACAGCACCGTGGGGGTGTCGGTCATTGCGTGACGGTGACGTTGAGGTCGGCCAGCAGCCGCCGCACACGTTCCTCGATGTCCTCGCGGATCGGGCGCACCGCATCGAGCCCTTGTCCGGCCGGATCGGGCAATTGCCAGTTCTCGTAACGCTTTCCGGGGAACACCGGGCAGGCGTCCCCGCAGCCCATCGTGATGACGACGTCCGCGGCTTGGACAATCTCGTCGGTCCACGGTTTGGGATATTCGCCGGTGATGTCGATTCCGATTTCGGCCATCGCCGCGATGGCCGCGGGGTTGATCTCGGTGCCGGGTTCGGAGCCGCCCGACCAGGCCACCGCACGGTCGCCGGCCAGGTGGGTGAAGTAGCCCAGTGCCATCTGGGAGCGTCCGGCGTTGTGGGTGCACAGGAACAGCACGGTCGGCTTTCCGTCGACGATCTTGCCTTCCACACGGGCCAGGGCGTGCAGCCGCTGTCGGGCGAACCGTTCGGCGAGCAGCGGAAGGAAGTTGGGAATGGTGGCCCGTCCGGCGAATTGGTCATACGAGGTGTGCAGGAACCGTTCGATGGTCGCCACCCCGAAGGTGTCCTCGAATTCGGTCCGCAGCCGTGTCGCTGCCGTTTTGAGGGCGAGCTTCTGGTCGATGGACAGATCTGCGCGCAGTGCGTGGGTGACAGGTGTCTCGGTCATGAGCTGGGTTCCGTTCTCGTCGCCTCGTCGGTGGGAAGGTGCTGCGAAGTGTGGTGGGTGAACCGCTTTCGTAGGGCCAGAGAGACATAGACCAGCGCGACCAGGACCGGTACCTCGATCAGCGGCCCGACGACGCCGGCCAGCGCTTGGCCCGAGGTGGCGCCGTAGGTGGCGATCGCCACGGCGATGGCGAGTTCGAAGTTGTTGCCGGCGGCCGTGAACGCCAGGGTGGTGGTGCGTTCATAGCCGAGGTCGAGCAGGGAGCCCAGCAGATACCCGCCGCCCCACATGATCGCGAAGTAGGCCAGCAGGGGCAGCGCGATGCGCACGACATCCAGTGGGCGGCTGGTGATCTGTTCGCCCTGCAGCGCGAAGAGAATGACGATGGTGAACAGCAGGCCGTACAGCGCCCACGGTCCGATGCGCGGTAAGAACTGTGACTCATACCAGTCGCGGCCTTTGGCCTTCTCGCCGAGGCGTCGCGACAGGTAGCCGGCGGCCAGGGGGATGCCCAGGAAGATGATCACCGATTTCGCGATCTGCCAGGGCGAGGTGGTGATGGTGGTCTGCGCCAAGCCGAGCCAACCCGGCAGCACCGACAGGTAGAACCAGCCCAGCACCGCGAACATGACCACCTGGAAGATCGAGTTCAACGCGACCAGGACGGCGGCCGCTTCCCGGTCCCCGCAGGCCAGGTCGTTCCAGATGATCACCATCGCGATGCAGCGGGCCAGGCCGACGATGATCAGTCCCGTGCGGTACTCAGGCAGATCCGGTAGCAACAGCCAGGCCAGGGCGAACATCAGTGCGGGGCCCAGCACCCAGTTCAGAAGCAGCGAGGACACCAGGAGTTTGCGATCGCCGGTGACCGTGTCGAGGCGGTCGTAGCGGACCTTGGCCAGGACCGGATACATCATGATCAACAAGCCCAGTGCGATCGGCAGCGAAATCCCGTCGATCTGAACCTTTTCCAGCGCGGTGTTCAGGCCCGGAATCCACCGGCCGAGGAGCAGGCCGGCGACCATCGCGGCGCCGATCCAGACCGGCAGGAACCGGTCCAGGGTGGACAGCTTGCCGACGACTGCCGGTGCGGTGTCGGTCATGCGGTGGCTCCCATACGGATATCGGCACCCAGTAGTACGGCGAGGCTGGCCAGTGCTTGCGGGACGACGGCGTAGTAGACCCAGGACGCGCGGCGCTGCGAGGTGAGCAGGCCGGCGTCGCGCAGGACCTTGAGGTGATGGGACACGGTGGGCTGCGACACCTCGACCCCGTCGGAGATATCGCATACGCACGCCTCGCCGCCTTCGCGGCTGGCGATCGCCGAGAACAGTTGCAGCCGAACGGGGTCGGCGAGTGCCTTGAGCTTGACCGCCATATCTGCGGCTTCAGCTGCCGACAGTGGCTGCCGCAGTAGCGCCCCCGGTGCGCAACACGGGTCCGCGTCGGTCACCACTTCCCGTTGATTCGACATCCATCGATATTGACAGATATCGATATCATCGGCAAGGCGGAGGAAGGGTCAGCAGCAGGACGAGGCTGCGGCTGCTGGTGAGGTGGCGGCGCCGGACTGGTTGTCGACCTGACTCCCGCAGCACCCACCCGCGGCGTCGGCGTTCTCATCGAGATGCTGCGGGCTGGAGCCGAAGGTGTCGGAGTCGGCGAGCACGGTGTAGACCTCCCACTTCTCGCCGGCCGGCCCGGTCACCCACACCTTGTCCTGGGTGGCGAAGCAACAGGTGGTGCCGATCTCTTCGTCGGTGAACAAGCCCTCGCCGGTCAGGCGGGCGATCTCGTCGTGCACGGTCTCGCTGGAGGCGACCTCTACGCCCAAGTGGTTGATGGTGCCCCCCTTGCCGGGGTTCTCGAGTAGCACCAGCTTCAGTGGGGGCTCGGCGACGGCGAAGTTCGCATAGCCGGGTTTCACCTTGGCCGGGGCGGTGTTGAACAGCTTGGTGTAGAACGTGATTGCTTCCTCAAGGTCGTCGACGTTGAGTGCCAGTTGTACACGGGACATGACTCACCCTCCTCGGGTTGTTGGACATATATCGAACTAGTGCGACACCGCCCAGCATGCCACCTTTTGGATATATGTCAATCTTTCTGGCAGACTCGTGCCATGCCCAAAGCGCTGCCCGTGATCGACACGTCCGCGCCGGTGTGCTGCGCCCCGGTCGCCGCCGGCCCGATGAGCGACGACGATGCGCTCAACGTGGCCCTGCGGCTCAAAGCGCTTGCCGATCCTGCGCGCGTGAAGGTGATGTCCTACCTGTTCTCTTCCGCGGCGGGAGAAGAGAACAGTGGCGACTTGGCGGCCGCACTCGCGCTCACCGAATCCACGGTGAGTCACCACCTCACTCAACTGCGCAATGCCGGCCTGGTGCTCTCTGAGCGCCGCGGCATGAAGGTGTTTCACCGCGCTCATCCGGAAGCGATGCAGGCATTGTGCGTCGTCTTGGATCCCAACTGCTGCAGGTGAGTTGCCGCGCCGCTCTGGCGCGCACAGTCCGATAGGGCGCGCGGCTGTCAGGGATGGGTGACCAGATACGTCTCGTTATCCAGGCCGACGGTCAGTTCTTCGACGTCGAAGGGCCGGTCCAGCCGAGCGCGGAGCGCGGCGGGTTCGATGAGCAGACCGATCTCCACGGTTTGTCGTGCAAATACCCGGCCGATGAGCGGATAGGCGCATCTCATGATCGCTCGCTCGGCGGGTGTGCATCGAGAGGCGCAGTAGCCGACGTGACCGATCTCGTCGGTGAGGATCTCGGTGTAGAGCCGCTGAATGCGCTCGCAGACTTCGGGCTCGTCGGCGAACAGTTCCATCCCGACGCGTCGGAGTTCATCGAACATCACGCATCCCGCCATCTCGGCTGCGCCGACAAACATCACCCCGAGCCGCTCGGGCAGGAACACTCCCGCTTTGACGAACTGGCGCATCACGAACGGGGGAGGCACCACCTGGAAGGTCAAGTCGAAAACATCCAGCACGTAGGCGAGAAGCCTTGTGTGATAATGCTCTTCGAGTTCCAGATAGACACGTTCGGGAGGCAGGTTCTCATCGCTGTTCATCCCGTAGGTCTCGCCGAGTCCGACGCCGAACCGCTCGGCTTGATTGAGTTTGGCGGTCGCCAGCAGGAACAGCATCTTCCGGTCCAGACCCGGTTCGGGCACCCGGCGGCGCAGGTTTCGCAGGAAGGTGGTCCGGTCGGCAGGCTGCTGTGACCGGATCGGATTGGTCTCAAGATGGTCGAAGAAGTCTTCGCGATTCGCCAGGCGCCGATTGAGAAGGTCGGCTTCACCGTCGCGTCTGCGTAGATAGTCGCGATAGCCCTCGATACTCGTCGTGCTCACCGTGTCTCCATTCCTTTGACAATCGTTGTGACATAACGACCCAGCACCGCGTCTGCGGTGGGGGAGTCCTGCACGCCGGTGGCAAGCAATGCGAATAGGCCGGTGAGAAAGAAGACCCCGAGTTCACCTGCGTCCGCATTAGGGGGGATCTGTCCGGCGTGTTGCGCCGCGGTGATGACGCCGCACAGGAACTCCGCAAGGGGATGCTCGGCCACCTCGTCTTCGACCGGCCGTGTTGAGGAGAAATGCAGTCCCAGCATGTCCCGAAAGACGACGGGTCCCAGTCGGCGTTCTGCGGCGAGCACGTGCCGCACCAACAGCAGCAGAATCGATATCAGGTCGCCGTCACCGGTTGGCGCGTCGCGAAGTTCGGCGACGATATTCGCCTCTTCATGACGTTCCAACTCGACCAAGACGTGTTCTTTGGTCGGAAAGTGAAAGTAGAAGGTTCCGCGCACCACGCCCACCGTGTTAGCGATGGCGGTGACATCCGCGGCCGCCAGACCCGAACGGCCTATTTCGGCGACCGCGGCATCGAATATGCGCGCGCGTGTTTCACGTCGTCGGGCCTCTCGGGCGCTGCCGGCGGGCGATCCGCCTTTTCGCGTGGTGTGCGACGACTGCATATCGTCACCGTACGGCCACTGCTGACGGTCGTCAATGACAGCCGTCAATGAGAACCGAGAGGGCGCGTGTTTCGCCGGCTGTGGGCAGGTGTGACCGACCCCGACACGGGGTACACGGCGCTATCGGCATCCGCGGCGCTATTGTTGCGGCCCCTCGGTAAGGACGGATGAAACCATGGCAGCGACAGTTGACTACGACGCACCGCGACGGCGCACGATCGAAGAGGAGGGTACTGTCGCGGACCCGCTGGCCGACCTGGCTGCCGAATTGAAGCCGGTGCCTACAGATGCTGATGACCCCGCCGAACTGGCCGAGTCCTTTGAGCTCCCGGGTGCCGACATCTCCGGTGAAGAGTTCACGGTCACGGTTGTCCCGAAACAGGACGACGAGTTCACCTGTACCAGATGCTTTTTGGTGACCCACCGGCATCGGCTCGGTTTCGCCCGAGGGGCGGAGACGGTCTGCGCCGACTGCGCCTGACAAGCCGTCCACGCAAAGCGGTGTGAGTCGGCGCTTCAGCGCCCGTACTCGTCGGAATCCGGATCGATTTCGACGGGGTCGTTCTGCTCCTGCCAATCGGGGGCTTCGGCCTCCAGCGGTGGGCCGTCGGGCCCGCTGGCGGTGGCCTCGATATCGGTGTCTGTTGTGGTGAGGTCGCGCGACTGTTCGACGGCGTCAGCAATCGGCACGTCATCGGGAAGGCTCTCGGGGTCCATCGAGACGGAGTACCCGCCAGTCGGGACATCAAACCCGGCCGGATAGGGCGGGAGTGTGCAGAAATCAATTTCTGTCTACAGGGACTTCGCATCCCCTTTCCGGCCGCGGAAATTGACGTGGATGTCAATGAATAATGTGTGCACGCCCGAATGTGGACGCGGCCGTCACCACGATCACCTATCGGCGTGAAATCCGCTCGGCTGCCACGGGTGCGTGTCGGAGAAATGGGTGCCGCCTCTAACTGGTGGCGATGATTCCGGTCCGGCTTTGTCGGATTCGCCGAATCAATACGAAAGGTCTCCGGCCTCCTATGTGACATGAGCATCTCCGGTCAAGTTGCTATGAACCGGCCCTGAATCATTAGAATCTGGTAGTTGATATGTGAAAGAGCGTGTACTCGCTGGTAGCCTGCGAAGGCAATCGAAGAGATGGGGGCATTTCCAATGGCCGAACGAGTTGTCCGCCAATTAATTGACGACCTGGATGGTTCTGAAATTTCGGATGGCGGCGGTGAGCGTATCGAGTTCTCGGTGCGCGGTGTTGAGTATCAGATCGACTTGGCGGCGTCGAACATCGCCAAGCTCGATAAGGCGTTGAAGCCGTTTGTCGACGCAGCGGTGAAGGTTCGCGGATCGCGCCCGCGTCGCGCCGTGAAATCGATTTCCCTCAACGGTAGTGGCAGCGGCGGCGGCTCCAAGGAGCAGCTGGCGGCCATCCGGAAGTGGGCCAGGAAGAACGGGTTTGAGGTTTCCGACCGGGGACGCATCAAGGGCGAGATCCTCGAGGCCTTCGAGGCTGCGCACTAGATTTCCGCACGAACGTCGACTTCTCGTCGATATAGGGAAGTTTCTCGACGAGAAGTCGACGTTGACGAACAGTGGCGATAACCAACGATCTGTTCCGCTATTCAGACTCAGCACTGCCGGACCTCTCGCTCACCGTTTCGAGGCGCGCCGGACTCTGGCCCCGGGCTAGCAATTCATCGACCACGTTGCCGGCCCCGGATGCGCCGCTGGCGACCTGCGCGAGTCGGCAATTCTTTCGGTGACATGGATTCCCGGATAGTCGCAGGATTGACGGGGCGCGCCGCGATAGCGAGCAAAAAGAATTGACGCCCACTTTCACGGCGTATCGGGCTCGACAGTGTCGATCGAGCGGCAAACCGTCGCTCCGGGGGCAACGCCGGCCGGGGCCGCGCCGCACCGACGATCAAGCCAGGTCCCATCCGATTGTTACCCTTGCCCTCGTGTCCGCTGATAACGAGCCCGACGACGAGAACGTATCCGAGGATTCCGCACCGGATGCCGAGGAGGCCAAGTCCGGGTCCAATTTCGGTCCCGGTGTATTGGCCATGATCGCGGTGCTGATCGCGATAGCCACCCTGGGTGCGTCGGCGTGGATGTGGCGAAATCCGACGAACAGTGCGCCCGCCGCGCCCGCCGAGGCGGCCGCGCCGACCTTCAGCGATACCGAGAAGAACGACGCCAAGACCAAGCTGTGCGCTGCGTTCGAACTCGTGCGCGCCGGTGTGGCCAACAGCAGCGCCCTGCAGGCCCCCGGGGGCGACGAAGATGTGGCCGGCGCATTGGCCGTGGCGGCCAATGCCCGCCTCGCGCTTTACGGCGGTGGTCAGTACCTGCTGGCCCGGATCGAGCCCGCCGCGCCCGCCGACGTCGCGGACGCAGCTCGCAAGTTCGGGAACACCTTGATGGATATCGGCGCCGCCGCGATGGCACAGGTACCCAAGAGCGATCCGGGACAGGACGCTCGCCTCAAAGATGCGGACGCCCAGAACGCCGCGGTCGAGGAACTCTGCAAGTGACGCCCTACCGGGGCGTGACGATGCGCTGCTCGTAGGCGAACACGATCGCCGAAGCACGGTCGCGCAGACCGAGTTTGGTGAAGATCCGGCCGATATGGGTCTTCACCGTCAGTCCCGAGATGAACAATTCGTCGGCGATCTCGGTGTTGGTGTGACCCTTGGCGATCAAGGTGAGCACATCGCGTTCGCGCGGGGTGAGCTCCTCCAGCGCGGAACCATCGGCGACCGGCGCGGCGGAGTTGCGGTAGGTGGTCAGGACGCGGGCCGTCACGGCCGGGTCGAGATAGCTCTGGGCGCTGCCGACAGCCCGCACGGCGCGAATGAGTTCCTCGGCGGGAGAGTCCTTGAGAACGAACCCGGCGGCACCGGCGCGCAGCACATCGGAGAGCAGCTCGTCGTCGTTGAAGGTGGTGAGAGCAAGCACGGGCGGACCCTCGGCTGCGGTGAGCCGTCGGGTGGCCTCGATGCCGTCGACGCGTTTCATGCGCAGGTCCATCACCACGACGTCGGGACGGTATCTCTCGACGGCAGCCGGGACCTCGTCCCCGTCGGAGCATTCGCCGACCACCACGATGCCGTGCTTCTCGCGCAGGATCAGCGACAGTCCGGACCGCACCAGCTCCTGATCGTCGACGATGAGCGCGGTGACCGGCGCGCCGGCGGTCACGAGGCCCGCATCCTGGCCGGCAGATCCATATCCGCGGCATACGACGGCACGGTGGCCTGCACCGACCAGCTGAGCGGGCCCGCTCCGATGTCGACGGTGCCACCGAGCAGTTCGATGCGCTGGCGCATGCCGCGGACGCCGCGGCCCTGGGTGGTGTTCGGCGGCATGTCGTGGTCGGGCAGCGCGTTGATCACGCTGAGTGTCGCGGCGGTGCGGGATACCGTCAGGGTCACCATCGCCGGCGAGGTCGGCGCGTGCTTGGCGATATTGGACAGCGACTCTTGGGCGATCCGGTACAGCGCCAGACCGGCAGCGGCGGACACATATTCGAGTTTCCCGCTGATCTCGACGGTGAGGTCCAACCCGGCGCGCGCGAAATCCTCGGCCAGAGTCGAGATGTCGGACACACCAGGTTCCGGCGCCATGGGGTCGGCGTCGGCGGCGAGCAGACCGACGGTGTGGCGGATATCGTCCATGGCCTGGCGGCCCAGGCGTTCGGCCTGCTGCAGCGCGTTGACGGCCTCGACATCGTCGCCGTCATGCTGGAGTGCGTGGCGTGCACCGGTGAGGTGCAGCAGCGTGATGCTCAGCGAGTGGGCGATGACATCGTGCACTTCGCGGGCGATGCGCCGGCGCTCGTCGGCAGCGGCGAGCGCGGCCAACTGTGCCTGGGCCTCGCGCTGTTTGACGAGCAGTATCTGTTGACCACGCACCAGATATCCGATCAGCCAGGCGATCCCGACGAAGCTCAGGTAGATCGCGGGAGTGTCGATGCGGTGGGTGATCGCGGCGTACGCCAACAGGGCGGCGGCCGATACCGCGGCCAGCGCGCCGCCGCGGGTCGAGGTGATGGCGCCGACGACGCCCACCGTCAGTTGCAGCAGCAAGGGTGCGAAGTCGCCGTGAATGGGGGTGGAGGTGCCGAAGAGCAGAATGGCCGAGGCGCCGGTCCAGGCCGCCCACAGCGCGGGGCCCTCGCACCGGTGGTCCTTGAACACGAAGAACATCGCCCACGGGATGATCGCGATCGCATTGGCGAGCACCGCGGCCGGCCAGTCCGACATCGGCCGCTGCAGGGTGGCGATGACGCCGATCACGACCATGGTGACATCGATGGTGAGAACGAAGGGCCAGCTGAAGCCGCCCGGGATGCGCGGCTGCTGTAGGCGCGCCCAGGCCCGTACGTAACGTGTGGCCGCTTCGAGCATCGTTTCATGCTAAGGCGATAGGCCCTCGTGTACGTCGTGCCCGGGTTGTACTACCGGGGTAGGAGGCCTAAAGCCGGTTCATCTCGCGGGCCATGGCCGCGTCCTCGACGAATGCGGCGCGCCGCGGCGGGTAGTAGGGCTGGTACTTCTCTGCGGGCGTGCTGCGTACCGCCGCGAGCAGGGCGGCGAGCCGTCGTCTGGTGGCGCCGCGCGCGCATGCGGGAGCCACACTGATACTCGGCCGGACGGTATGCCCCATCAGCAGGAACCCGAACAGGCCGACCCGTCGTGGACTTGTGTTGCTAGCCATGATCTTTGGCTTCTTCTCGTGTCATACCTCGACGCTACGAAGCGTGAGCCCGCGGCACATCGTGCCGAGGTCCGATCTTGATCTGCGACCGTGGTAGGAGGAGGGCCCCGCCCGGGCAGGAGACCATGCGGTGCGGGCCCCAGTCCTCGGGTCCGTGGCTGCGGGTGAGAAAAAATCTCACTTTTGTGTGGACAGCTCACAATTCATGTCATAGATTCACACGCAATGAACGCATCAGGGGCAGTCTGGCCGGTATCGGTCACTGTTAATGTGAATTTTACACAGCGGAGTTGGGTGTGAGCGTGGACGCGAAGACCCGTCGCGACCGCATCGAGCAGCGCGTCAGAAGCGACTTCGAAGTCGGCTACGCCGAACTGGCCTCCGAGTTCGCGGTATCCGAGATGACCATCCGGCGTGATGTGGAAGCGCTGGAGGCCCTGGGCGTGGTACGCCGAGTGGTCGGCGGCGCGATCGCCGTGAAAGGCAAAGATGCCGAACCCTCCTTCGCGACGCGGGTGGCCGACGCGGCCGAGGAGAAACGGCATATCGCCGATGCCGTGGCCGATCTCGTGAGCCCCGGTGAGACCCTGATCCTGGATTCCGGCAGCACCGCGCTCGCGGTGGCCCGGTCACTGCGCGGCCGCCGCCTCGGCCTGACGGTGGTCACCCCGAGCATCCTGGTGGCCCTGGAACTCGTCGACGAACCGGACACCACCGTCGTGCTGACCGGAGGTGAGGTGCGGCCGGGCGAATTGAGCCTGATCGGTCCGACCGCCGAGGACACGCTGGCTCAGTACAACTGCGACACCTTCGTCATGGGTGTGGCCGGCATCGACGTCGACCGCGGGATCTCCGACTACCACCACGGTGAGAGCCGGGTGAAGCGGTCGGCCAGCCGTCGCGCGGACCGGGTCATCGTCGCCGCCGACAAGAGCAAGCTGGGGCGCGTCACGTTCGTCAGCATCGCCGCACTGGCCGATATCGGGGTCATCGTCACCGACGGTGAGGTCGACCATCCGGCCCTGGTCGCCGCCCGCGGTGCCGGTGTGGAGGTCATCTGTGTCGCCGGGGATGAGGACGCCAACTCGTGAGCGACTACACCATCGGCGTCGACATCGGCACCACCGGCACCAAGACGGTGTTGTTCAGCACGGACCGTGGCATCGTTGCCACCGCCACCCGTGAGACCGCGCTGTATTCGACCGGGCCGGGTATCGCCGAGGCCGACACCACGCAGTGGCTCGACAATGTCATCGAGTCCATCCGCGAAGTCCTCACCGTCGGTGGCGTTTCCGCCGCCTCCGTCGGCGCCGTGGCCACCTCGGGCATGGTGCCCGCCGTCATCCCGGTGGACCGCGAGGGAAACCCGTTGCGGCGGGCCATCCTTCAGAACGACGCCAGGGCCCACCGCGAGGTGGCCGAACTCGGCGCCGCATTGTCCGGGGTCGACCTGGTCACCCTGACCGGGTCCGCACTGACCCAGCAGTCGGTGGCGCCCACCACCGTCTGGCTTCGTGAGCACGAACCCGAGATCTATGCCCGCACCGCACACTGGGTCGGTTCCTACGACTGGGTGCTCACCGCGTTGGGCGCGCCGTGTCACGTCGAACAGAACTGGGCGCTGGAATCGGGACTGTTCGGCATCGATGGACCGATCGCCGCCCCCGTCCTCGCGGCCGCGAAGCTGGACCCGGAAACCCTCGCGCCGGTGCACCGTCCGGGCACTCGCGTCGGTGAACTCAGTGCACGGGCCGCCGAACTGACCGGCCTGCGTGCGGGCACGGCACTGGTGGTCGGCGGCGCCGATCATGTGCTGTCCGCGTACGCCGCCGGAGTCAACAGGCCTGGCGACGCGCTGGTGAAACTCGGTGGTGCGGGTGACATCCTGGTCGCCAGTGACACCCAGGTCGTCGACGAACGCCTCTACCTGGACGCGCACCCGGTGCCCGGGCACTGGCTGCCCAATGGGTGTATGGCCACCAGTGGCAGCCTGATCCGCTGGTTCCAGGCGCTCGTCGGGGGCGCCGACCTGACCACCCTCGATGACGAGGCGGCTCAGCGTGCGCCCGCCGAAATCCTGTGTCTGCCCTACTTTCTCGGCGAGAAGAGCCCGCTGCACGACCCCGACCTGCGCGGCACGTTCGCGGGTCTTCACCTCGGCCACACCAGGGCCGACATGTACCGCTCAGTACTGGAGGCGATCGCGTTCGGGTTCCGTCACCACGTCGACGTCTTCACCGATATCGGGATCCCGCTGAGCCGGGTGATGATCACCAACGGCGGCTCGAAATCCACACTGTGGAAACAGATCCACGCCGACGTGCTCGGCCTGGAGATGCTGCCCGTACGCGGGCACCCCGGCGCGTCGCTGGGCGCCGCGGTGATCGCCGCCATCGGCATCGGTGCGTTGGACGACTGGTCCGATGCCGGCCGGTTCATCACCCTGGACGCGCCGTACGTACCCGATCCGGCCCGGGCTGCAGCCTACGACGACGGGTATTCGGCATGGCGTGAACTCGGTGCGGCGATGACACCCATCTCGCACCGGTTGGCTCGTACACCTCGATGAGTAATACGAAAGGATCAGTGCCGCAATGAAAATCACCACCACCCCGACACCAGGGCGGAGGCGGCCGTTCTTCCTGGCCACCCTGTTCGCCCTGGTGTCCGCCGTCGCACTGCTGCTGAGCGCCTGCGCGGGCAGCGGAGGCCCCGGGCAGGCTTCGTCTCCCTCGGCCACCGGCACCGGCGAGATCCCGAAGAGCACCTCGGGCAATGTCCGCATCCTGATGGAGAACGTCCCCGACAGCGATATCGTCAAATCGATGGTGGCCGACTTCAACAAGGACTACCCGGACATCAAGGTCGACATCGAACAACTGACCTATGACCAGATGCGCGACAAGCTGGTGTCCTCCTTCCAGTCCAGCACCCCGAACTACGACCTGATCGTGGTGGACAACCCGTGGATGGTGGACTTCGCCAAGGCCAAGTTCCTGCAGCCGCTGGACGCCCGCATCGACAGCACCCCCGACTACGACGCGGCCGACTTCTTCAAGCCGCTCACCGATATCACCACCGTCGACGGTGTGCGTTACGGCGTGCCGTTCTACAACTACGCACTCGGATACCTCTACAACACCGACGATATGGCGCAGGCCAAGCAGTCGGTGCCGACCACACTGGACCAACTGGTCTCGGTGTCCAAGGCGCTCAAGTCCGGCGACCGTGCGGGTATCGCCATGCAGCCGCAGCGCGGGTACAAGATCTTCGAAGAGTGGGGCAACTGGTTGTTCGCCGCGGGCGGTTCCATCTACGGCCCCGACGGCAAGCCCACCCTGAACACGCCGGAAGCCAAGCGTGCGCTCGCGGCCTATATCGACACGTACAAGAACGCGGCCCCGGCGAACAGCCTGAACTGGAGCATGGACGAGGCGCAGCGCTCGCTGGCCGCCGGCCAGTCCGCGTCGATGATCAACTACAACTGGCAGCTGCCCGCCGTCAACGAACCCGGATCAGGTCCGTCCGCCGGCAAGTTCAAGCTGGCGACCATCCCCGGTGGCAAGCAGGTGCTGGGCTCGTGGAGCTGGGCCATCCCGGCCAACTCCGGTGCTTCGGACGCCGCCTGGGCGTTCGCCTCGTGGATCACGGCCAAGCCGCACGATGTCGTGCGCACCGAGAAGGGCGGCGCCGCGATCCGGCAGAGCACCCTCAAGGATCCGGCGGTGCTCAACGGCACATTCGGCGCGGACTACTACCAAACAGTGGAGAAGCTGCTCGCCAACTCCGCGCCCTTGAGCCAGGGACCCAGCGGCGAGGAGATGATCCAGGCCGTCGGCACCGAACTCAACGAGGCCGTCGCCGGCACCAAGAGCGTCGACGATGCGCTGGCTGCGGCACAGGCCGCCGCCGAGAAGATCCAGGGCTAGCTCACCTCCCCCCGACGAGCTGGCCCTCCCCGAAACCGACCACCCCACGAAAGGAGCGATGACCATGGTGCAGTTCAAACACGGCATGGTCGCCCCCCTGATCGCCCTTTTCGTCGGGGTGGTCGGTTTCCCTCTGGGATACGCCTTCTACCTGAGCGTCACCGACTTCAAGCTCACCAATCACGGCACACCGAATCTGGTGGGCGCCGACAACTACGTCAACACCTTCGGCGACGGGGAGTTCTGGCACGCGTTCGGCACCACCGCGCTGTACGTACTCATCGCCGTCGGGCTGGAGCTGGTGGTCGGGCTGGCCATCGCCCTTTCGCTGCAAAAGCAGCGCTGGGCACGCGATCTGACCCGTTCGATGCTGTTGGCTCCGATGTTCATCACCCCCATCGCGGTCGGGCTGATCTTCCGTTTCCTGCTCAATGACCAACTCGGCGCCATTCCGCACCTGTTGCGGGCGATCGGTATCGACTACGACTTCTTCGGGCCCGGACGGGCACTGTTCACCATGGCGTTCATCGATGTCTGGCAGTGGACGCCGTTCATGGTGCTGCTGCTGCTGGCCGGCCTGGAATCCATTCCGCGCCAACCGTTGGAGGCGGCCCGGGTGGACGGCGCGAGCGGCTGGTATGTGCTGCGCAGGGTGACACTTCCGCTATTGGCTCCGGTGTTGGTGGTGGCCATCATGCTGCGGTCGCTGGACGCCATGAAGGTGTTCGAGTACGTCTTCGCCACCACCCGCGGTGGCCCGGGCACCGAAACCGAGACGCTGCAGTACTTCATCTACCAGACCGGCATCCAGTTCTTCCGGCTGGGCTCGGCGTCCTCGATGGCGTTCGTGGTGCTGGTACTCGTGCTGGCGGTCATCGTGATCACGTTCCGCCGGATGGAGAAGGCGAAACAGTCATGAAGAACTCCCGCCTGTTGACCGCCTGCCGGATCACCCTGCTGTGGGCTGCCGCGATCACGGTGCTGTTCCCGGTGCTGTGGGTGGCGCTGGCGAGCGTGAAAACTGCCCAGCAGCTCAATGATCCGTTTCTGCTGAGCTTCACCCCGGTGCTCGACAGCTGGCGCAACGTGCTGTCCTCGGGCATCCTCGCGGCGGCCGGCCGCAGCGCGCTGGTCGCACTGGTCACCGTCGGCATCAGTGTCGTGGTCGGCAGCATGGGCGCCTACGCCATCGCGCGGTTCCGCGCCGGCGGCACCGCGACCCGGTTCGGCATGCTCGCCGCGCAGGTACTGCCGCCCGCGGTGCTGGTCTTCCCCTTCCTCACGATGGCCTATGCGCTGCGGCTCAACGACACCGTGGTGCCGGTGATCTTCGCGCATCTGAGTTTCGTTCTGCCCGTGGTCACCTGGTTCCTCATCGGGTTCTTCGAGGCGGTGCCGCGGTCCTTGGAGGAACAGGCCCAGGTCGACGGTTTCACCCGGTTCCAGGCGTTCCGGATGGTGGTGCTCCCGCAGGTGTTCCCCGGGATCGGTGCTGCGGCCATCTTCGGTTTCACCCTGTCCTGGAACGACCTTTTCTACGGCCTCATCCTGGCACCGGGTAAGGCGGCGATCCTGCCGGTCGCCATCGCCGGGTTCAACACCTTCCGCGGCGTACAGATCGGTTCGATGAGCGCGGCGATCCTCATCGCCGTGGTGCCGGTCGTCATCGCGAGCTTCTTCATCCAGCGCCGGCTCGTGCAGGGCATCAGCGGCGGCGCGGTCAAGTTCTAGAAATGATTGGGTAGCAACGCGTCATGGCAACAGTCCGTTTCTCCGGCGTCAACAAGTCCTATGGCTCCACGTCCATCGTGAAGGACCTGAACCTCGAACTGCCCGACGGTTCCTTCACGGTGCTGGTGGGACCGTCGGGCTGCGGCAAATCGACCTCCCTGCGCATGCTCGCCGGACTGGAATCCGTCACCTCGGGCACCATCACCATCGGCGACCGCGACGTCACGAACCTGCAGCCACGCGACCGCGACGTGGCCATGGTGTTCCAGAACTACGCGCTCTACCCGCATCTGAGTGTGCGGGAGAACATCGCCTTCCCGCTGCGCGCTTCCAAGACGCCGCGCGTCGAGGCGCTGCGCCGTGCCGACGAGGTGGCCGAATCGCTCGGCCTGGGCAAGCTGGTGGGCCGTAAGCCCAAGGACCTCAGCGGCGGTCAGCAGCAGCGGGTCGCCATCGGGCGCGCGATCATCCGGGAACCGTCGGTCTTCCTCTTCGACGAGCCGCTGTCGAACCTGGATGCCAAATTGCGGGTCGAGACGCGGACCGAACTGCTGCAGATCCAGCGTCGACTCGGCATCACCTCCGTGTACGTCACGCACGACCAGGAGGAGGCCATGACGCTGTCGGATCGCATGGTGGTGATGCGCGATGGGCGCACCGCCCAGGAGGGCACCCCACTGGAGGTGTACAACCGCCCGGCGGACACCTTCGTGGCCTCTTTCGTCGGCAGCCCCAAGATGAACCTGCTCGACGGCGAGCTGGTCGGCCGGACCTTCACCGTGCCAACCGGATTCACCATCGACGTCGACGGGATGGCCGCAACCGGACCACTCATCCTCGGCGTCCGGCCCGACGACCTCGTGCCCGTGGCGGCCTCGGGGGATGAAGCTGCCACCGCACACGTGACCCTGATCGAACTGCTGGGCCCGCGCGCCATCGTCACCATCGAGGCGCGCGGCACCGAACTGACCAGTGTCGTGGAGACCGCACGCTTGACGGGTATCACCGAGGGCGCCGCGGTGGCGCTCTCGGTCCGGCCGGGTGCCGCCCACGCCTTCGACGCACGGACACAGCTGCGCCTGGCCGGCGTGTGACGCATAGAACCTGAGAGAAGAGGAACAAGCAGATATATGACCAAGACAGTCGTGGTGACCGGCGCGGGATCCGGCATCGGACGGGCGATCGCGACCACCCTCGCGCAACGTGATTGGCGCGTGGTCGTCACCGATATCAACGGCGATGCCGCGTGTGACGTCGCGGCCGGCCTGCCGAACCAGGAGGCCGGGCACGAATCGGCGGTGCTCAACGTCAGCGCACCCGAGGACGCCGCCACCGTCGCCTACGGGATCGCCGATCGCCTCGGCCTGGATGCATGGGTGAGCAACGCCGGAATCTCGTTCATGCACAAGTTTCTCGACGCGCCGGTGGCCCGTTACGACCAGACCATGGACGTCAACCTCAAAGGCGTCTTCGTGTGCGGTCAGGCGGCCGCCCGTGCCATGGTGCGCAGCGGTACCGCCGGCAGCATCGTCAACACCGCGTCGATGGCGGGCAAACAGGGCCGGGTGCCCTACCTGTCGGATTATGTGGCGTCCAAGTTCGGCGTCGTCGGCCTCACCCAGGCGATGGCCTACGAGCTCGGCGAGCATGGCATCACGGTGAACTGCGTGTGCCCCGGCTACGTCGAGACGCCCATGCAGACAAGGGAACTGGAGTGGGAGGCGGAGCTCCGCGGATCCACGCCGGACGGTGTGCGCACGATGATGATCGACGACACCCCGCTGGGGCGGCTGGAACAGCCCGACGATGTCGCCCGTGTGGTGGCGTTCCTGCTCTCCGCGGACGCCCGGTTCATCACCGGTGAGGCGCTGGCCGTCAACGGCGGCGCCTACATGGATTAGCCGTCCGCTCCCGATCAGCTTTGTAGTCAATAAGAAAGGCATATCAGTGACCACCACCTGGCTCGACGAGGTCTTCGGAGTACGAAAGCCCGTCATCGCCATGCTCCACCTCAGCGCACTGCCCGGAGATCCCGGCTACGACACCGCCGGCGGGATCGCCGCGGTGGTCGACCGGGCCCGCGCCGAGCTCGACGCGCTGCAGACCGGGGGAGTGGACGGCGTGATGATCAGCAACGAGTTCAGCCTGCCGTATCTGACCAAGACCGAACCGATCACGGCGATCACCATGGCCCGCATCATCGGCGAGCTGCTGCCCGACCTCTTCGTGCCTTACGGCGTCAACGTGTTGTGGGATGGGCGCGCTTCCATCGACCTGGCCGTCGCCACCGGTGCCAAGTTCGTCCGGGAGATCTTCACCGGCGTGTACGCCAGTGATTTCGGCTTGTGGGACACCAACGTCGGCGAGGTGGCCCGGCACCGGGCACGCGTCGGCGGGTCCGCGGTGAAGCTGCTGTTCAACATCGTCCCCGAGTCGGCCACCTATCTGGCCGCGCGCGACCTCGCCTCGATCACCCGCACCACGGTGTTCGCGACGCTGCCCGACGCGATCTGCGTGTCGGGGGCCACCGCGGGCGCGCCGACCGACACGGAGGCGCTGCGTGTGGTGAAGTCCGCGGCCGGTGACGTACCGGTGTTCGTCAACACCGGGGTGCGGGCCGAGAACGTGGCGACGCAACTCGGCGTCGCGGACGGGGCGGTGGTGGGGACGTACTTCAAGGCTGACGGTGTGTTCGAGAACCGCGCCGACCAGAAGCGGGTCGAGGAACTGATGCTCGCCGCCAGGGCATTCCGGGAACAGCTGGCCTGATCCGGGGCACGGGACCGGGCTCGGCTCACGGCGAGTCGATCTCTGGTCCCGTGCCGCACCGCCCGCGACACTGGCAGCACACAGTCACCGGGACAGGAGGCGTTGTCGGCAGATGACGGTACTGAGTGATCACCAGTGGCGAACCGTGCGGCCATTGGTTGAGGACTGGACCTGGCAGACGCTGGGCACCTGCAGGCAGCTGGCTCCCGAGGTGTTCTTCCCCGAGGATTCGGGCCGGTCTGGCCTGCGGGCCCGCGAAGAGCGCGCCAAACAGATCTGCCGCGCGTGCCCCGTCCTCGCGCACTGCCGAGACCATGCCCTGTCGACGCGGGAAACACACGGGGTGTGGGGTGCGATGTCGGCGCGCGACCGCGCCAAACTTCTGACCGCGCGCGGGCAGTAGCGCCACGGACGCCGCCGTTGACGGTGCCGTCAGGGTAGGCGCCCACATGCCGATCCTTTGCTGTAATTTCCTCCCATGACGCTCGGTGCGCCTGGGGTCGCGATATGACCCTCATGACGATCATTGCCCGAATCGCACACCGATGGTGAACCCACTGGCCGCGATACTGCGTGAACGGTTACCGGTCAGCGGCAACCATCTGGTGTTGCTCGAGGACGGCGTCTGGGTCCGGCACCCGTGGCCGGAGATCTATGCCAGGGCCGAGAATGTGGCCGAGTGGGCCCTCGACGCCGGTGTCACCGCGATCGGGCTGGTGGGTGAGCCGTCCGCGGAGTTCGTCGCAGCGGTGATCGGCGCTCAGTTGGCCGGCGCCGCGGTATCGATCCTGCCGGGCCCCATCCGTGGCGCCGATCCCGCGGAATGGGCGCGCGGCACACTGGCACGGTTCGCCGGGATCGGCGTCCGGCCGGTGCTGAGTCACGGGAGCTATCTGGAGCGCCTCGCCGCCGAGTCGCCGGCTGTGGCCGAGCTCGCCACGATCGCGCATCCGCGGCGGTCGTCCACCGTCGCGTTGCCCGACGTCGACGCGCCGATCGCCGTCCTGCAGGGCACCGCCGGTTCCACGGGCACCCCCCGCACGGTGGCGATGTCACCGGCCGCGGTGCTGGCCAACCTGAACGGGCTCAACGAACGCATCGGGGTGGCACCGGACGATGTCGGGTGTTCGTGGTTGCCGCTCTATCACGATATGGGCCTGAGCTTCCTGTTGTCCGGCGCAGTCGCGGCCATCGACGTGTGGCAGGCCCCGACCTCGGCATTCCAGGCCTCACCGTTCCGGTGGCTCAACTGGCTCAGTGATAGTCGGGCCACCATCACGGCCGGACCGAATATGGCCTACGGGATGATCGGCAAATACTCCCGCCGCGTCACCGATGTCGACCTGTCCGCACTGCGCTTCGCGCTCAACGGCGGTGAACCCGTCGACTGTGAACTCACCGAACGGTTCGCGACCGAGATGGTGCGGTTCGGCTTCGATGCGGGGGCCTTGTCGCCGTCCTACGGTCTGGCCGAATCCAACTGCGCGGTCACGGTTCCCGTACCCGGGAGGGGTTTGCGTGCGGTCGAGACCGAAACCGGGAGGCGCGCCGTGCTCGGTGCACCGATCACCGGGATGGAGGTGCGAATCGAACCCCGCGACGACGACACCGACGGAGCCATCGGCGAGATCGCCATCCGCGGCACCTCGATGATGACCGGGTATCTCGGTGACGAGCCACACAGCGACCAATCCTGGTTCCGCACCGGCGATCTCGGCTACTTCGCCGATGGTGGTCTGGTGGTGTGCGGCCGGGCCAAGGAGATCATCACGGTCGCCGGGCGCAACATCTTCCCGACCGAGGTGGAGCAGTTGGCCGCCCAGGTGCCCGGGGTGCGTGAAGGTGCCGTGGTGGCCGTCGGCATCGGCGAGGGGTCGGTGCGGCCCGCCCTGGTGGTCACCGCCGAGTTCCGCGGTCCCGACGAGGCCGGTGCCCGCACCCAGTTGATGCAGCACGTGGCCTCGGGATGCGGAGTCATGCCCGCGGACGTCATCTTCGTCAGGCCGGGCACCCTGCCCAGAACGTCCTCGGGCAAGCTGCGTCGCCTGGAGGTCAGGCGCAATCTGGAGAACCGTTAGCTACGCTGGACATATATGTCTGATCTCACGCCGGCCAAACGCATGCTGACCGCACTGGTACTGCGGGTGGCCGCCGCTCGGTTCGGCCTGGGGCCGCCCACGACGAACTACGACGTGACCCGCGATATCGACGTCCCGACCCGGGATGGCGAACGGCTGCGCACCGACGTCTACACACCGGAGTCGGAGCCGGTCGGCACGCTGCTGATGCGCACCCCGTACGGCCGCTCCAGTCTGTTGGTCACGGTGGTCGTCGGGCTGTACGCCGGACGCGGGTACCGTGTCGTCTTGCAAAGTGCGCGAGGGACTTTCGGTTCCAGCGGAACGTTCGAACCGGGCCGCGACGAGACCGCGGATGCGGCCGACACAGTGGCGTGGCTGCGTACTCAACCATGGTTCGAAGGGCAGTTCGCCACCATGGGGGCGTCCTATCTCGGGTTCACCCAGTGGGCGTTGCTGTCCGACGCGCCGCCGGAGCTGGCCACATCGGTCATCGCCATGGCATCGCATAACTTGGGCGAGTCATGTTGGAGTACAGGGTCATTCGCGCTCGCCGACATCCTCACCTGGAGCTACCAGGTGGCTCATCAGGAAGACGGCGGCACCGTGCGCGGCCTGGTGCGGGCGCTCACCACGGTGCGCAGGATGCGGCGGCCGTTGCAGACGGTGCCGCTGCGCGATGCCGGCGACCGGGTGCTCGACGGCCGCGTCCCCTGGGTGGAGTCCTGGCTGACCACACCGGATCCCGCTGATCCCTTCTGGCAGCCCAGCCGGCTCGACGACGCACTGCACCGGGTGACCGCGCCGGTGCTGCTGATCGCCGGGTGGCAAGACGTGTTCCTCACCCAGACCCTTGAGCAGTACGGCGCGCTGGCGCGCCGGGGTACGGAGCCGGCGTTGATCGTGGGGCCGTGGACCCATGCCGAGGGCGGTGGTGACGCGGTCCGCGAGACGCTGGCCTGGTTGTCCGGGCCACGCTGGAGCGGGGCGCGGATCTACGTCAGTGGTGGTACCGGGGCGAGCGAAGCGACGGGGAATGGCACCGGCGCCGGCGCGAGCGAGAGCCCGTGGCGTGAGCTGACCGCATGGCCACCGCCTGCCGAGAACACCGTGCTGTACCTGCAGTCCCGGGCCGCACTGTCCGACCGGCGGCCTGCCGATGAGGGGACCATCGCCCGGTTCGTGTTCGACCCGGCCGACCCGACCCCGACGGTCGGTGGCCGACTTCTGTTCGCGCCCAGTGGGTACTGCGAGGACGGGGCTCTGGCCGCGCGTGCCGATGTCGTCACCTTCACCACCGCCTCGCTCACCGAGGCGCTGGAGGTGATCGGCACCCCGCGGATCGAGCTCGTGCACCGCACCGACATCGGGTGGGCCGACGTGTGGGTGCGGATCAGTGAGGTGGGGCCCGGCGGCGCGTCCCGCAATGTCAGCGACGGCTACGTGCGACGGACACCCGGGGCCGAACCGGTGCTGCAGCTGGACCTGGACCCGATCGCGCACCGGTTCTCCGCCGGCTCCCGGATCAGGCTGCTGATCGCCGGCGGCTCGCATCCACGCTATGCGCGCAACCATGGCACCGGCGAATCGGTATGGGCGGCAACGCAGATGGTGTCGTCATCCCATGAGATCGGCGCCGGCTCCCGATTGCTGCTGCCGGTGCCGACGGACCCGGCCTAGCGCACCTTCAGCACGACTTTCCCGGTGGCACTGCGGTTTTCCAGCGACGCGATGGCGTCACCGGCCCGTTCGAACGGATAGACCTCGGGTTCGGGTGCGCTGACCGCGCCGGACGCCAGCAGCGGGGCCAGCTCCGCCCACTGCTGCGCGAGGTAACCCGGGTGGGTCATGGTCCACGCGCCCCAGCCGACACCGACGGCGTCGACGTTGTTGAGCAGCAACCGATTCACCTTGACGGTCGGGATCTCGCCGCCGGTGAACCCGACCACCAGCAACCGGCCACCCGGCGCCAGGGAACGCAGCGAGTCGGTGAACCGGTCCCCGCCCACCGGATCCAGCACGATGTCCACGCCGCGGCCGCCGGTCAGCTCGGCCACCGCGTCCTTGAACCCGTCGGCCAGCACCACATCGGTGGCTCCTGCGGCACGGGCGGTCTCACCCTTGGCCTCGGTGCTCACCACCGCGATCACCCGGGCGGCGCCGAACGCCGGCGCCAGCCGTAGCGTCGAGGTACCGATCCCGCCGGCGGCACCGTGCACCAGCACCGTCTCCCCGGCGGCCAACCGGCCACGGGTCCGCAAGGCGAAGTGCACCGTCAGATCGTTGAACAGCACGCCCGCACCGGCCTCGAAGGACACCGAGTCGGGCAAGGCGAACACCCGCTCGGCGGGCAGCGTCACCACCTCTGCCATCCCGCCGGTGAGCAGCGTCAGTCCCGCCACCCGATCCCCGGCGCGCACATGGGCATCGGCCGGTGCGCTGCGCACCACCCCGGCTACCTCGGCTCCCGGGATGTAGGGCAACGGCGCCTTGTACTGATAGAGCCCGCGGGTCTGCAGGGCGTCGGGGAATGCCACGCCGGCCGCGTGCACCTCGATCACCACCCCGTCGGTGCCTGGCTCCTCGATGTCGACCAACTCCGCGACCGACGGACCGTCCAACCGGGGTATGTGTATGGCGCGCATGAAGCACCATTTAACATCCCGGCGTGATATCAGCACGTGCCGCGGTACTCCGCGCAGCAGGTCAGGACCCGCAGCTCACCGCTATCGAACTGCGAGATCCGGTCGCTGACGAGGTGCTCGTCCGCATCGAGGCCGTCGGCATCTGCCATACCGACATCAGCGTGGCGTCCTGGTTTTCCAAGGTGCCCATGGTGTTCGGGCACGAAGGCACCGGCACCGTCGTGGCCGCGGGACCCCGGGCACAGGACCGCATCGGGGCGCGGGTGGTGCTCACCTTCGCCAGCTGCGGCACATGCGCCAACTGTGCCGGTGACCGTCCGGCCTACTGCGACCAGTCGACCAACCTGAACATGAGGGGTAGCCGCCGCGACGACACCAGCGCCCTGTGCCTGGACGGTGAGCCCATCACCGGAGGATTCTTCGGCCAGTCCAGCTTCGCCACCTACGCCATCGCCCGCAGCCGCAACGCCGTCACGCTGCCCGAGGGCATCGACCCCGCGCTGGCCGCACCGCTGGGCTGCAGCGTGCAGACCGGTGCCGGTGCGGTGCTCAACGTGCTGACCCCGGCCGCCGACGACGCGGTCGTCGTGTTCGGTGCCGGCGCGGTCGGGCTGTCGGCGGTGATGGGGGCTCGCATCGCCCGGTGCCGCACCGTCATCGCCGTCGACCCGATCGCCGCGCGCCGCGAACTCGCCACCGAACTGGGCGCCACCCACACGTTCGACCCCGCCGGTACCGACATCCCGGCCGCCGTGCTGGAGCTGACCGGTGGGGCCGCGGCCGTCATCGACACCACGGCCCGCCCGGAGGTCGTCGCTTCCGCGGTCGGGCTGCTGCGCTCTCGCGGCACCCTGGCGCTGCTCGGGCTCGGCGCGCCGATGGCCGAGCTGCCGGTCGCGCTCATCATGGCCAAGGGCATCACCGTGCGCGGCGTCGTCGAGGGTGACAGCGACCCGCATGTGTTCATCCCGTACCTCGCCGACCTGCACCTGCGTGGTGAGTTGCCCCTGGACAAGCTGGTCACCAGCTTCCCCTTCGATGATTTCGGACGGGTGTGGTCCGCGGCGAAGGCCGCCGAGGTGATCAAACCGGTGCTCGTCACCTCGGATTGACACGGCGTAGGCTGGGCGGTCCGGCAAAGAGGCCGAGACGATTGGAGCAGGCGATGGCGCTTCCCTCGCTACCTTCGAGCCGCACGTTGACAGTGCGTTCGGCCGACGGCACCCGGCTACACGCGCAGGTGTTCGGGCCGGAGCACGGTTACCCGATCGTGCTGGCACACGGCATCACCTGCGCCCTGGAGGTCTGGGCCCACCAGATCGCGGATCTGGCCGGCGACTACCGCGTCATCGCCTACGACCACCGCGGCCACGGCCGCAGCGAAACCCCCAGGGAGCGCCGCGGCTACAGCCTCAACCACCTGGCCGCCGACCTCGATGCCGTCCTGGACGCCACGTTGGTGCCCGGTGAGCGGGCTGTCATCGCCGGGCACTCGATGGGCGGGATCGCGATCTCGTCCTGGTCGCAGCGCTACCCGCAGCGCGTAGCCCAGTGCGCCGACGCCGTCGCCCTGATCAACACCACGACGGGGGACCTGTTGCGCAATGTGCGGCTCGCGCCGGTGCCCGCCCCGCTCACACAGGCCCGGATCCGGGCCGCCGGGACCTTCCTCAAGACGTTCGGGGCCACTCCGATCCCCAACCTCGCAGGCGGGCCCAACAAGCGATTCGTCCAATACCTGGCCGTCGGCCGCGATGCGGACCCGGAGGTGGCCGACCTGATCTACCGGCTGTTCGCCGCCACCCCGCCGGCCGGCCGCGGCGGGTGGGCCAGGGTTCTGGTGGACGGCCTTGGGCCCACACACATTTCGCTGCACAACCTGACGGTGCCGACGCTGGTGATCGGCAGCCGCAAGGACCGGCTGCTACCGATCAACTCGTCGCGTCACATCGCCGAACACGCACCCAATCTTTCGGCGTTCGTCGAGATGTCCGGTGGCCACTGCGCCATCCTGGAACGGCCGGCCGAGGTGAACCGGCAATTGCGCAGCCTCGCCGAATCGGTGGCGCGGCAACAGCTCAGTTCCTGAGCGATTTCGGCGCGCTCGCGTTCGGTGGGCGAACGCGAGCGCGCCGAAATCACCGACTGAGGTAGTCGATCACCTCGGCAGCCGCACGCTGCCCGGAACGCACCGCGCCGTCGAGGAACCCGGTCCATTTGTCGGCGGTCTCGGTACCCGCCCAGAACACGCCGTCCACCGGGGCCCGCAGCACGTGGCCGTAGTTGCTCCACGATCCCGGCGGCACCGCCGCGGTGGGGCCGCCCGGCGCGAAAGGTTCCGCACCCCAGCAATGATCGATGTAGTCGATGGGGTTCGCGGCCGCTTCGCCGAACAGCGCGGTGAAGTTGCGCAGGGCCCGTTCCCGGCGTTGCGCTGCCGGCAGCGGGTCGAAGGTGCGGGCGTCGGCGAAGCCCAGTAGCACCCCCGGTCCGTCGTCGCTCGGGCTGACGTCGAAGGTGATGAACACCGGTCCTTCGTCGGACAGCGCCTCCCCGGAAAAGCCCGCCGCCCGCCAGAACGGCTTCTCGTAGGCGACGTAGGCCTTGCTGAGATTGCCCTGCGGCCAATGCGCGATGAGTTCCCGGTGATCTTCGGGCAGGGCCGGCTCGAAGGCGATCGCCCCGCGATGGGCGGGCGGGATCGCGACGATCACCGCCGTGGCGTGCCATGACTCTGCCGCCGATTCCACGCGATAGCCGGTGTCGTCCCGCGCGATCCGGAGTACGGCCGTGTTCAGGTAGACGGTCAGGTCTTCAGCCATCCGCACCGCGATCGGTTGCGTCCCGGCGGGGAAGCGGTCCTGCTGGGCGCCGCCCTTGACGTCGAGCATCGGTCCCAGGCCGCCGGCCGCCTTCACGTAGCGCACTGCGTGCAGCATCGAGACCTCGTCGGGTTCGCACCCCCAGGTCACCCGGGACATGATCGCCATCAGATTCCGCGTCGAGGCATTCGCGTGCACAGACCGCAGCCAGCTGTCCAGGCTGCGCCGGTCGAGCCGCGCGGCGGCGGGGACCGACCACGGGTTGGTCACCGGGATCAGCCGGGACAGCCGCTCGAAACGCCACTGGATACGGGACACGTCGAACAGTTCGATCATCGACAGCTTGGGGATGGTGCTCCGATAGGACCGCACCCGTCCGTGCCAATCGATCAGGTTCTTCCCGCGGGTGTGGGTGGGCACGGTCTCGCAGCCCAGCTCGGCGGCCAGCGTGAGCACCGCGTCCTGGGTCGGGCCGACGAAGGTGCCGCCCAGGTCGACCGGCACGCCGGCGATCGTGGTCGTGTACGACCGGCCGCCGACGCGGTCGCGGCCCTCCAGCACCACCACCTCGTGCCCGAGTTTGGTCAGCTCACGCGCTGCCGACAGTCCCGCGAATCCGGCTCCCACCACGATGACATCGCCCACAGGCTCAGTCTGCCCCGAATCTTCGCAGAATCGCACTAAGGTGAGCCGCTGTGAAGGTCATGACGGCGTTGTACGGGCCGACCGACGCTGTCGACCGTGCGCGGGCGCTGCGCGATGCCGGGGCCAGTGGGGTGTTCACCTTCGAAGGGCCGCACGACGTTTTCACGCCGCTGACGCTGGCGTCCACCGTGGGCGGCCTGGATCTTATGACCAATGTGGCGA
Source organism: Mycobacterium hackensackense (assembly GCF_025822555.1). Classification (NCBI taxonomy): domain Bacteria; kingdom Bacillati; phylum Actinomycetota; class Actinomycetes; order Mycobacteriales; family Mycobacteriaceae; genus Mycobacterium; species Mycobacterium hackensackense. The sequence continues at coordinate 833,960 of NZ_JACKUC010000029.1, read as the reverse complement.
TCGCATTCCCGCGCAATCCGATTCACCTGGCGCACCAGGCCATCGATCATCAGATCCTGTCTGGCGGCCGGTTCACCCTGGGGCTCGGCACTCAGATCCGCACCCAGATCGAGAAGCGGTTCGGCGCCGATTTCGACCGGCCGGTGGCGCGGATGACCGAAATGGTCGCGGCACTGCGGGCCATCTTCACCACCTGGTCGACAGGGGAGCGGCTGGAGTTCCGGGGCGAGTTCTATCGGCACACCCTGATGACCCCGACCTTCACGCCGCGCGGCAACGTCTACGGGCCGCCGCCCATCTATGTGGGTGCGCTGGGTCCGCGACTGACCCGGGCGGTGGCTGAGCACGCCGACGGCTTGCTGGTGATGCCGTTCGGGAACAAGAAGTTCCTCCACGAGGTCACGATGGCCGCCGTCGATGAAGGGCTCGCCGCGGCCGGGCGGGATCGCGCCGACCTGGCGATCGTGCCGGAGATCATCGTCTCGGTGGGCGACGACCACGCCGCGACGCGCCAGTTGCTGGCGTTCTACGGTTCCACTCCGGCCTACCGGCCCGTACTGGACGTGCACGGATGGGGCGACCTGCAGCCCGAACTCAACGCGCTGTCCAAGCAGGGACGGTGGACGGAGATGGGGGCGCTGATCGACGACGACGTGCTGCACACCATCGCCGCATGCGGTACACCCACCGAGGTGGCCGCCCATATCAGGGATCGGGTGGCCGGTATCTCGGACCGGATCTGCATCTACCAGCCCGGACCGATCGCGGTGGATTCACTGGCGCAGATCGTTGACGCGCTGCGCACCTGAGCACCTATGGTGGTGGTACGGCAACGGACCACGAGGAGGTTGTCCATGGGCGAGGAGCAGGTCGAGTCCTCTCCCGAATGGTCAGATGTACTGATCATCGGGGCCGGGATCTCCGGGATCAACGCCGCCTACCGCATCCACGAACAGAACCCGCAGCTGAGCTACACCATTCTGGAGCGGCGTGAACGCATCGGCGGCACATGGGATCTGTTCCGGTATCCGGGTATTCGATCTGATAGCGATATCTTCACCCTGAGCTTCCCCTACGAGCCGTGGACCCGGCAGGAACACGTCGCCGACGGCGCCGATATCCGCCACTACCTCACCGATGTGGCCCGCAAATACAGCATCGATCGGCACATCCGGTTCGGCACCCGGGTGCTCTCGGCCGATTGGGACTCGGCCACTGATACCTGGACGGTGCGTACCAGGGCGAGCGAAGCGACGGGGGAAAATTCCAGGGCGAGCGAAGCGACGGGGGAAAATTCGAGGGCGAGCGAAGCGACGGGGGGCGATTCCGATGGCGCGGTGTACCGGGGGCGGTTCCTGTTCTTCGGTACCGGCTATTACGACTACGACCAGCCGCACAACCCGCCGATCCCCGGAATGGAGGATTTCGGCGGTCAGGTCGTACATCCGCAGTTCTGGCCCGAGTCATTGGATTACGCAGGCAAGAAGGTGGTGGTGATCGGCAGCGGCGCGACGGCGATCAGCCTGGTGCCCGCGCTGGCCGAGCAGGCCGCCCACGTCACCATGCTGCAGCGCTCCCCGACCTACATGGCATCGATGTCCGCTGTCCCTGCTTTCACGCAGGGAATCCGGAACATACTGCCGCGCAAGATGTCTCATCAGATCGTGCGCACACTCAACGCCTGGGTTCACTACCTGACGTACGTCTTCTTCCGGAAGGCCCCGAACATGGGGCGCAAGGTGATCCGCGACCGCAACAAGGCGCGACTGCCGCACGGATATCCCATCGATGTGCATTTCAACCCGCGCTACCGGCCATGGGATCAGCGGATGTGTCTGGTGCTCGACGGCGATCTCTTCGAAGACATCAGTGCCGGGCGTGTCGAGGTGATCACCGACCACATCGACCACGTCGACACCACCGGCATCGTGTTGAAGTCGGGCGAGCGGGTGGACGCCGACATCATCGTCACCGCGACGGGGCTGACGCTGCAGGCGCTCGGCGGGATCGAGCTCAGTATCGACATGGAGCGCATCGACCCCACCGATCGCTTCGTCTACAAGGAGCACCTCCTCGAGGAGGTGCCGAATATGGCGTGGTGTGTCGGCTACACCAACGCCTCGTGGACACTGCGGGCCGACATGACCGCCAAAGCAGTGGCAAAGCTGCTGGCCTACATGGACTCTCACGGATACACCCATGCCTATCCACATTTGGGTGGGGTACCCATGCAGGAGAGACCGGCCTGGGATCTCAACGCCGGGTACGTGCAGCGTGCCCCGCATGCGCTGCCGAAATCCGGTACCCGGCGGCCGTGGAAGGTGCGGCACAACTACGCCCTCGATGCCTTGGAGCACCGGCTCGACCGGATCGGTGAGTCGATGGTCTTCGGCCGGGTGCCGGTCAACTCCGCCGCTGGCAAGCCGGCCGCCACACCGAAGGTCGCCATCTAGTTCCGGGCAGCTATCGATTCCATTCGACCACAGTGCACAATCTCACTGATGGGGTATTCGCCCGACATCCTGGCCACCGGCCTGGATGTCGTCTTCTGCGGGATCAACCCGGCGTCCACCGCCGCGGCCGACGGTCACAATTTCTCCAGCCCGAGCAACCGGTTCTGGACGGTACTGCACCGTGCGGGATTCACCGACGTCCGGCTGCGTCCCGACCAGGAGCAGCTGCTGCTGACCTACGGCTGCGGTATCACCGCTGTGGTGACCCGGCCGACGCCGCGGGCCAGTGACGTCACCGCAGCCGAATTTCGTGACTCGGCACCGGTGTTCGAGGCCAAGATCCGGCATTACGCGCCGCGGGTGGTCGCGTTCCTCGGCAAGCGTGCGCTGGCGGCGATGCTGTCGCGTCCCGATCTCGAGTGGGGACGGCAACCGCGTGACATCGCGGGCGCACAGGCGTGGGTGCTGCCCAATCCGAGCGGTCTGAACCGGAATTTCACACTCGACGCGCTCGTCGCCGCGTATGCCGAATTACGGCGTGCGGATGGTGACGCCGGTCGCCAGTAGCTGGGTGGCGGACAGTCCGAACGTCGTCTTGAACCGGTCGGCCAGGTGCGACGGGCTGGCGAAACCTGCCTCGGCAGCGGCGGTGGTGAGATTGCTGCCGGTCGCCAGCTCGGTTCCGGCCCGGATCAGCCGGCTCCACAGCCGGTAGCGCCGCAGGCTGCATCCGGTCTCTTGCCGGAACAGGTGCAGGAACCGCGATTCGGACAATCCGGAGGCCGCGGCCATTTCTCCGGCCGGGATGGACACCGCGGGATCGTCACGAATCTGTTTGGCCGCCATCTTGATCCGGGCATCGATGGGGTGGATTGCGGCGGGGGCCGCGGCATCGCGCCAGCGTGCCGCGGCGCCATCATCCTGGGGCAGCGTCAACAACGCGTCCCGGCGCTCATGGTCGATGCCGACAGCGCCCTGGAACTGGGTGAAACGAAGCCGGCAGGACGCGCTGCGCTCGGACGCGGGATCGAGGTAGCAGGTCACCAAACGGCCGTCCAGGGCCAAGTGGTGGGTCACCCGCGGTGAGATGAGCGCCGTACGTGTGACGACCCGCTGGGTACCCACGGTGACGGTCAGCGGTCCGTCGACCCCGACGGCCAGGCACCACGCCGACCCGGAATGCGGGTCCAATCCCAGCGCTGGACCGGCATACAACGCCTGCCCGGGCCACAACCACACCGTTGGGGAGCAGGTTTGTGGAAGCGCCGCCGGTACGGGGCTGGGCATGCTGGACTCCTGATCGCTGACGAAACAGGAGGTTACCGTGGTCGAACTCGTCATGGCGCTGTTCTTCGCCGGTATGGGTCTGTACGCACTGACGGCCCCGGCAACCATGTTGCGCCCGTTCGGCGTCACCCTCGGCACGGCGACCGCGCGCGCTGAAGTCCGCGCCGTGTACGGCGGGTTCGGTCTGGCCATCGCCGCGGTGCTCGTCTACGCATCACGGGTGCCGGAGGCGCGCACCGGCGTACTGATCACCGTCGGTGTCGCCCTGGCGGGGATGGCTGTCGGACGGGTGGTGTCGGTGTTCGACGGGCGGACGCCGTTCTACCCCAACTGGTTCTACTGCCTGGTGGAAGCTGTGGCCGCGGCGGCGCTGTTCGGGGCGGTGTGACGCGCCTGCCCGCACGACCCTGACGTCGATCTCGCTGGAGCACCGCGCAGGTGTGGTGCTCCAGACTCTCCGGTTACGGCGCGACGGTCAGCCAGTCGGCGAACCCGGACGGGTCGTGCCGGCCCAGCGCGCCGTGCTCGAACAATCCCCAGCCCTCGGCGGGGGAGCGGTCACCTTCGGTGCAGACGGCGCGGCCGACGTGATCGATCACCCCGAACCCGGAGCGCCCGATGATGGCCGGATCGGTCATGTCGTAGGTGAGCCGTTCGGTGAACTTCTCGCCTCGCCATACGCCGTGCGTCCAGTCCGAGTCGCCGCCGTAGCCACCGCCGACGTGAATGGGCACGGGCAGTTTGGATTCCACCTCAAAACGCAGCACCGCACCGTCACTCGCGGTGGCGTCGATGGTGGCGCCGGTGGGAATGCGGGTGCCGGAACGGTAGTGGATCTTCACCCGCGGCCAGCCGAGCTGCTCGACGCGCCCGTCCTTCCAGATTCGGGTGCAGTCGTTGAGCGAGCGGAACCCGTTGGGCTCCTCCTGGATGATCACCACGATCGAGAACTCGTCGAACGCCATCGGCACGTACAGCCACCACATGCCCTCGAAGGGCGGGTCCGCCGGCCGGCCCGCGGGCTCGGCCTCACCGATCGGCCGGATACCCCACGACCGGTCCCGGGATCCGATCCACACGGCGGGGTCCACCGTGATGTGTTCCCCATCGATCTGCAATGAGCCACTCCACGAACCCAGTTGGGCGAAGCGCTGGGCGTCCAGGGTGACCCGGTTACCCTGCCGCATGATGTGCGGCTGCTCCTGCACCACGTCGAACAAACCGTTCCAGGTGAGGTCGGCGGCGATCCCGTCGGTCTCGTCCAGGGTGATCCGCAGCTTCTGCAGCGGCTCCTGGACGTCGATGCGGTAGCCCAGCACGTGCTGGTTGAGCCGATCCTGGTCGATGGCATCGGACAGGTGCACCGCGGTCTGGGTGTCCCCGCGCCTGACCAACAGGAAGGCGTCCTTCACCCCGAGGTTGGGGTAGTAGCCGATACCGGTGATGAGGAAGATGTCCCCACTGCGGTCATGCGCGTTGTAGTAGGACCGGTCATAGAAATTGCGGTCCGAAGATCCCGGCCAGGCAATGGGTTTCGGGATCTGATGGACGGGGAATTCGTCGAGCGGACCGAGCATGTCTAGGAGTCCTCCAGCAGTCGTCGCAGCAATGAGGCGTGATAGAACGTCGACTCCACGTCCTCGGGTTTGTCCATCTCGCCGAAGTGCACACGGCGTGCGGTGGTGCGCATGAATACGCAGCACCAGATCACACCGGAGTAGATGTAGAACCAGCGCAGGTCGCCCAGGGTGGCTCCGGTCAGCCGTTCGTAGGTGGCGCGCACGTCCTCCTCGCGTAGCACGTCCGGCAGGCCGGGCAGCCCTGCCAGTCCGGCCAGCTCCTGGAACACCATGTGCGCGAAGATGATCCACGAGACGTCCAGCTCGCGTGGGCCGACGGTCGCCATCTCCCAGTCCAGCACCGCGGCCGGCCGGAAGTCTTCGTAGAGCACGTTGCCGATACGTGAGTCGCCCCACGCCAGCACGGGAGTCGTGGCGGCCACCTTGGCCGGGAAGTTGTCCGCCAACCAGCCCAATGCCCGCTCGACCAGCTCGGAACGCCCGATATCGGGCACCGAGAACTCATACCAATCCTTGAGCCAGCCGAAATGCCTGGCCAGCGGGGTGTCTCCGGGTGGGTCGGATTCGGACAGGAACGCAAACCGTTGCGCGGCATCGGGAATCGAGTGAAGTGCGGCCAGCACTTCGACGGTGGAGTCCTGCAATTCGCGCTGCCGATCCACCGGTGCGTCGGCGAACCAGTTGCCGCCGAACGTGTAGGGCATGACATCGGGCGGCACGATGCCGTCGACACGGTCCATCAGGAAGAACGGGGTGCCCAGCACGTCACCGGTGGTGTCGATCCAGCGGACCCGGGGGACCGGCACATCGGTGAGCTCGCCCACCTGGCGCATGAGTTCGAATTGGTGGTCGAGCCGGTATGAGGAGAACACCGGAACATCGGCATCGGTGGGGGCGACGCGTGCGACCAGGCGCTGCTGCGTGCCGTCCCAGTCGACGGTCAGCAGGATGGTCTCCGAGGACATGCCGTTGGCGTCCACGCCGCTCTCGACGGTGACGGTGGGAGTGCCGTGGCCGGGCAGTTGCGTCCCGAGCCATTGGGCGATCGCGGCGGGCACGGTGCTGACGTCGCGGCTGGAGTGCTGGAGGCGGCTGACGTCTTCGACGGCCGGTTCGTTCGACACGGTGTTCCTTCCGATACCAATTACGCTACCATTGGTAGCGATATGAAAGCAGACTCGTCTTCGATTGACAAGGGGGCCGGGCGGCCCCGGGATCCCCGCATCGACGCTGCCATACTCGGCGCCACTGCGGATCTGCTTGTGGAGATCGGTTATTCGAATCTGACCATGGCGGCCGTCGCGGAACGCGCGGGCACCACCAAAACCGCGCTCTACCGCCGATGGTCGAGCAAGGCGGAGTTAGTGCACGAGGCGGCGTTCCCCACCGCGCCCACCGCCCTGGGCATGCCCGAGGGTGATATCGCCACCGACGTCCGCGCCATGATCGCCGCGGCGGCAGCGGTGTTCACCAGCCCGGTGGTGCGTGCCGCACTGCCCGGCGTCATCGCCGATATGGCCGCCGACGCTGACCTGAGTTACCGGGTGATGAGCCGGTTCACCGGATTGTTCGGCGTTGTGCGGGATCGGCTGGTGCACGCCGTCGAGCGTGGCGAGGTGCGTCCCGATGTCGACCCCGACCGGCTCATCGAGGTCATCGGCGGAGTGAACCTGCTGCGCATGCTGCTGGTGCCCGGATGGGAACTCGACGAACAGTGGCTGGACCAAACCACCGCCATCGTGGTGCACGGCATCGTCCGCTGACCCAGCGCTAGGTGATCTGACTCCTGTTGCGCCGTGACACCGCCTCGAACCGATCGCCCAGGCCGTCGAGATCACGGTGCTGCGCATACGCGATACGGGCCTCGGCCTCGAGTGCCGGGTCGATCACCGCTGCGGCGCCCTCGGTATAGATCTGCTTGAGCCCCAGCATGATCGGGCCGGGTACCTCGGCGACCTGGCCGGCCAGCTCCAATGCGCGGCTCAGCAACTGCGCATGCTCGACGACCTCGGTCACCAATCCGATCCGTTCGGCGCGTGCCGCATCGACCACCTCACCGGTCATCGACAGCCGCCGCGCCATCGACAGGCCCACCACCTGAGGCAACCGGGCGGTCATCCCGCCGCCGGGCAGAATCCCCACCCGGGCATGGGTGTCGGCGAACACCGCGCGCTGCGACGCCACTAGGAAGTCGCAACCGAGCGCAATCTCCAGCCCGCCGGTGAAGGTGGCGCCGTTGATCGCCCCGATGATCGGGGTGCGCATCTCCCGGACTGCGGTGATACAACTCTGCGACCGGAATTCCTCGAAGTACGTCAACCCGTCCCGCGCGGCTTCCTTGAGATCAACCCCCGCGCAGAACGCCGGATCGGTCCCGGTGAGCACCACCGCGCGCACCGCGTCGTCGGCGTCGGCGGAGGTCAGCGCTGCGTACAGCGCCCGGATCAGATCACGGCTCAGCGCATTCCTGGCCGCCGGGCGGTTCAGGGTCAGCAACCGCACGGCGCCGTGGTCGGAGGACAGCACGACACTCATCCCTGCAACGTAATGCGTATGGTCGATGCGGTGTCCATCTTGTCGACTCCTCTCATCGCCGATGCCCTGGCCCGGCTGTTCTCCCGGGTCGTCAACCCCAGCCCAAAACCGGGTGTGCAGTTCCCGGACATCGCCGGGCGCACCACCGAGGCCGACATCCCGACCCGGCACGGTGACACCGCCGCAACCATCTACCACCCGGTCGGCGAGCCCGCCGGGGTGTACGTCAACATCCACGGCGGCGGCTTCGTCGTCGGGCACCGGGAACAGGACGATCCATGGTGCCGCTTCCTGGCGGCCCGCGCCGGCGTCACCGTGGTGAACACCGACTATCTGCTCGCTCCCGACTGCCGGTTCCCGACCCCCGCCGAGCAGTTGTACGACGTGGTGTCCTGGTCGGCGGCACAGGAGGCGGGCGACCGGCTCTGTGTGGGTGGGCAGAGCGCAGGGGGCAATCTGTCGGCGGCCGTGTCCCGGATGGCGCTGACACACGGCGGTCCGCCGATCGCGCTGCAGGTGCTGCACTATGCGCCACTGGACCTGGTGACGGCGACGGGACGCAAGCGGTCGCCGCTGGGCGGCAAGGCCATCATGAAACCGTGGATGGGAGAGGTGTTCGATACCGCTTACATTCCCGACCAGAAGCGCCGCCGCGATCCGCTGGCCTCGCCGGCGTGGGGTGACAACGCCGACGAGATCGCCGGTATTGCACGGGCTTTGGTGATCACATGCGAGTACGACCGGCTTCGCGACGAGGCGGCCGCCTACGCCAAGAACCTGGACGCGGTCGGTGCGCTCGCCGACTATGTCGAGGTGCCCGCCGTCGACCACGGCTACAACATCATGAGCGATGCCACCGAGGTCACCCGTGGCATGTACGAGCTGATCGCCGGGCAGGTACGCCAGGCCGTCAACCGGTGAACTGCTGGCCGTTGACCAGATCCAGCAGGGGTTGGGGCAGCGCGCCGAGCGCGAAAGTCACGGCCGCGGTGATGGTCACGGTCGCCGTGCTGAGCATGCTGGGGACCACCACGACGGGTGGGTTCTCGGGTGGATCGGTGAAGAACATCAACACGATGACGCGCACGTAGAAGTACGCTGCCACGGCACTGGCGACCACACCGACGATCACCAGCGGAGCGGCTCCGCCCTCGGCGGCGGCCTTGAACACCGCGAACTTGGCCACGAAGCCACTGGTCAGCGGGATACCCGCGAATGCCAGCAGAAACAGCGAAAAGACCACGCTCACCAGGGGGTAACGACGGCCCAGCCCGGCCCACTGGGACAGCGTGGTGGCCTCCTCACCGTCGGCGTTGCGTACCAGGCCGGCGAGCGCGAACGCGCCCAAGGTGCTGAAACCGTAGGCGAACAGATAGAACAGTGTCGCCGACAGTCCGGCACCGTTGAGGGCGATCACCCCGGTGAGGATGAACCCGGCATGCGCCACCGAGGAATACGCCAGCATCCGCTTGACATCGCTCTGTGAGATGGCGGTGATGGTGCCGACTGCCATGGTGAGGATGGCGATGACCCACAGCACTGGACGCCAGTCATGCGCCAGGCCGGGCAGCGCCACATAGAAGATCCGTAACATCGCCCCGAACGCGGCGATCTTGGTGGCCGCCGCCATGAACGCCGTCACCGGCGTCGGGGCGCCCTGATAGACATCGGGAATCCACGAATGAAACGGCACCGCACCCACTTTGAACAACACCCCGACCGACACCAGGGCCACCCCGACCACCGCCATCGAGGTGTCCCCGCCGGTGGTCACCGCGGCGGCGATCCCACCGAGGCTGAAGCCGCCGGAGAACCCGTACAGCATCGCGATCCCGTACAGGAAGAACGCCGACGAGAACGCACCCAGCAGAAAGTACTTCAGCGCGGCTTCCTGGGACAGCAGCCGTCGCCGGCGTGCCAGCCCGCACATCAGGTACAGCGGCAGGGAGAACACCTCGAGCGCGACGAACATGGTCAGCAGGTCGTCGGCGGCCGGGAACAACATCATCCCTGCCACGGCGAACATCGTGAGCGGGAAGACCTCGGTCTGGGCGACCACGGCTTTCGCGGCGATCTTCTCCGCGACGCTGCCCGGAACCGCCGCTGCTTGCGGGGTGAACGCGTCCAGACCGAGCCCCTCGTCGGTGGGTATCCGCCGCTCGGCGATCAGAAGCGTGCCGAGGATACCGATGAGCAGCAGGGTGCCCTGGAGGAACAGTGCCGGTCGGTCCACCGCGACAGCGCCGACCGCCGCCGGGCCGCCCGCGCCGTTGAGGGACAAGGTCACCAGCACCACCGCCGCCAGCGCGGCCAGTTGACCGCCCACGGCGAGCACCAGTTGGGTGGCGTACCGGACACCGCGCGGCAGGAACGCTTCCACCAGAACGCCGGCCACCGCCACCCCGAGCATGATCAGCATCGGTGACAGCTGGAAGTACTCGATGGACGGTGCCGGAGAGAGCGAAGCGACGGGAAATGGACCAGGCAGTGTCATCGGTGCGAGCCCTCCGCGGTCGGGACGGGATCCTGCTGATGAATCGTGCGCAGGGTGTGGTCGACAGCCGGATTGATGACATCCAGTGCGGGTTTCGGGTAGATACCCAGCACCAGCAGCAGCGCGATCAGCGGCGCCACCACGATCAGTTCCCGCGGTACCAGATCGCGCAACCGCTCGTTGCCGTCCTTCACCGGTCCCGTCATCATCCGCTGGTACGCCCACAGGATGTAGATCGCGGACAACACCAGTGCACTCACCGCGAACACCGCGATCGCCGGATATCGGGTGAATGTGCCGATCAGCACCAGGAATTCGGAGATGAACGGCGCCAGCCCGGGTAGCGACAGGGTGGCCAGTCCGGCGACCAGGAATGTTCCGGCCAGCACCGGGGCCACCTTCTGCACACCGCCGAAGTCGGCGATGAGCCGCGAACCCCGGCGCGACACCAGGAATCCGGCGATGAGGAACAGTGCCGCCGTGGAGATGCCGTGGTTGACCATGTAGAGCGTGGACCCGGACTGGCCCTGGCTGGTCATCACGAAGATACCCAGGATGATGAACCCGAAGTGGGAGATCGACGTGTAGGCGATCAGCCGCATGACATCGGTCTGACCGATCGCCACGACGGCGCCGTAGACGATGCCGATCACGGCGAGGGTGATGATCAACGGCCGGAACGTCATGGACGCGTCGGGGAACAGTTGTAGGCAGTACCGCAGCATGCCGAAGGTGCCGACCTTGTCGACGACGGCCATCATCAGCACCGCCGTCGCCGGGGTGGCCTCGACGGCGGCGTCCGGCAGCCAGCGGTGGAACGGCCACAGCGGGGCCTTCACCGCGAAGGCGAACATGAATCCGAGGAACAGGGCATTGAGCACGGCGGGGCTCGCGCCGAGTTCGCCGCGGGAGACCGCACCGACGATGGCCCGGAAGTCGAACGTCCCTCCGAGGGTGTCGGTGGTCACCACGTACAGTCCGATCACCCCGGCCAGCATGATGAGCCCGCCGAACAGGTTGTACAGCAGGAATTTCACCGCCGCGGCGCTTCTGCCGGCGCCACCGAACCCGCCGATCAGGAAGTACATCGGGATGAGCATGGCCTCGAAGAACACGTAGAACAGCAGCACGTCGAGGGCGACCAGTGAGATCAGCACCATACCTTCGACAGCGAGGGTCAGTGCCAGATAACTCTGGATGGAACGTATCCCGAAGCGGGTCTGGTCCCCGGCAGGTGATTCTCCCGTCGCTGCGGCGGCCCCGGTGTTCCAGCCCGCGATCAACAGCAGCGGCACCAACACCGCGGTCAGCACCACCAGGGCCAGCGCGATCCCGTCGACGCCGAGGATATAGCCGGTGCCGAAGGTCGGAATCCACTGGTGGTCCTCGACGAACTGGAACTGCGGTCCCGCCGGGTCGAACCGCACCGCGAGCACGAGCGCGATGGCCAGCACCGCACACGACACCGCCAGCGCCACATAGCGTGCGATCTGCTTGGCGGGCAACAGGATCACCACCGCGGCGCCGACGATCGGCACCGCCCACAGCGCGCTCAACCAGCCGATGCCGGTCACCAGATCCTCACCACCAGGAACGCTCCGATCACCAGGGCCGCACCGCCGAGCATGGACAGGGCGTAGGACCGGGCGAATCCGGTCTGCCAGGACCGCATTCGCCGGGAGGCATCACCGATCAGTCCGGCCAGGCCGCGGGTCACCCCGTCGACGGCGTCATCGTCGATCTCGACCAGACCCGCGGTGAGCTGCCGGCCAGGCCGCATGAACACCGATTCGTTGAACCGGTCGCCGTACAGATCGGCGCGCGCCGCATCGGTCAATGCCGAGCCCTGCGGCGCGGTGTCGGGTACCGGGCGCTTTACGTACATCCGGTAGGCGACACCGACACCGATCGCGACCACCGACAGGGTCACCACGGTCATGACCCACACCGGGACGGCACCGTGGGCTTCGTGGCTGCCGACCACCGGTTCCAGCCAGTGCGCCAGGGTGCCGCCGATGGCCAGGAGCGCACCGGCGCCGACGGAGCCGATGGCCAGCACGATCATCGGGGCGGTCATGATGCCGGGGGATTCGTGGGGATGTTGCTCGTGCCCGTCCCAACGCTTTTCGCCGAAGAACGTCATCAGCATCACCCGGGTCATATAGAACGCGGTGATACCCGCACCCAGCAGTGCCGCGCCGCCCAGCAGCCATCCGCGTGCCCCGCCGGTGGCGAACGCCGTCTCGATGATGGCGTCCTTGGAGAAGAAGCCGGCGAACGGCGGCACCCCGATGATCGCCAGGTACCCCAGCCCGAACGTCACGAACGTCACCGGCATGTACGTGCGGAGACCGCCGTAGCGGCGCATATCGGTTTCGTCGTTCATACCGTGCATCACGGACCCGGCGCCGAGGAACAACCCGGCCTTGAAGAAGCCGTGCGTGAGCAGATGCATGATCGCCACCGCGTAGCCGGCCGGGCCCAGCCCGGCGGCCAGCACCATGTAGCCGATCTGCGACATCGTCGAGGCGGCAAGGGCTTTCTTGATGTCGTCCTTCGCGCACCCGATGATCGCGCCGAACAGCAAGGTGACCGCGCCGACGACCGTGACGGCCAGCTGAGCGTGGGGGGCGAGGTTGAACACCGGCCCGGATCGCACGATCAGATAGACGCCCGCGGTGACCATGGTCGCGGCATGGATGAGCGCCGACACCGGCGTCGGGCCTTCCATCGCGTCACCCAACCAGGACTGCAGCGGCACCTGTGCGGACTTACCGCACGCGGCGAGCAGCAGCAGGAGTCCGATCGTGTTCAGCGAACCCTCGGACAATCCCGGTGCCGCCCCGAAAAGGCCGGCGTACGAGACGGTTCCGGCCGTACTGAACATCACCATCAGCGCCAGCGCCAGGCCCATGTCGCCGACCCGGTTGACGATGAACGCCTTCTTGGCCGCGGTTGCCGCCGCCGGCTTGTACGACCAGAACCCGATCAGCAGGTAGGACGCCAAGCCGACACCTTCCCACCCCATGTACAGGCCCAGGTAGTTGTCGGCCAGGACCAGCAGCAGCATCGCCGCGACGAACAGATTCAGGTAGGCGAAAGACCTTCTACGATCAGGATCGTGGCTCATGTAGCCGATGGAGTACAGGTGGATCAGCGAACCCACCCCGGTGATCAGCAGCACGAAACAGATGGACAGCGCGTCGACTTGCAGACCGAAGTCGACGTGCAGTGCCCCGACCGGTACCCAGGAGAACAGGGTCTGCTGGATCACCCGGTCATCGGCATCGCGGCCGAGCAGATCGGCGAACAGCACCACGCCCACGAGGAATGACGCCAGGACCGTCGCGCAACCCAGCAGGTGACCCCAGCTGTCGGTGGCCCTGCCCCCGAGCAGCAGCACGGCCGCACCGGCCAGGGGGAGGGCGATCAGCAGCCAGGTCATCAGTTCCTCAGCAGACTGGCCGCGTCCACGGACGCCGATCGCCGGGCCCGGAAGATCGTCATGATGATGGCCAGGCCCACCACCACCTCACACGCGGCGACCACCATGGTGAAAAACGCCACCACCTGCCCGTCGAGGTGACCGTGCATCCGGGAGAGGGTGACGAAGGCCAGGTTCGCCGCGTTGAGCATCAGTTCGACGCACATGAACATGACGATCGCGTTGCGACGCAACAGCACCCCGGTGGCGCCGATGGTGAACAGCAGGGCCGACAGGTACAGATAGTTCGCGGGATTCATCACTTGCTCCCGTCCCGCGGAACCAGGATGGTGCTGACCGACGTCCGGGCCGCGGTGCCGTCGGGTAGCCGGGCCGGGACATCCACGGCGTTGTGCCGCGCGTACACCCCGGGGCTGGGCAGTGTGGTCGGATAACCGCCCGGCCCGAACCGCTCGATCGCCAGCTCGCGCTGGGTTTTGCGGCGGTCGAACCGTTCCCGGTGCGCCAGTACCATCGCGCCCAGGGTGGCGGTGATCAGCAGCGCGCTGGTGAGCTCGAACGCCCAGACATAGCGGGTGAAGATCAGTGCGGCCAGGCCCTCGACATTGCCGCCCCGGTTCGCGGCATCGAGCCCCGTGAATCCGTTCACCGCGACGTTGCCGATCCCGCCGATCAGCAGTACCCCGAAGCCGATACCGGCCACGATGGCCGCAACTCGTTGCCCGCGAATGGTTTCCACCAGCGACTCCGAGGTGTCGACGCCGATCAGCATGAGCACGAACAGGAACAGCATCATCACCGCACCGGTGTAGACGACAACCTGGACGATCCCGAGGAACACGGCGTCCTGCGCGATATAGAGCACCGCGAGGTTGATCATCGTGATCGCCAGGAACAGTGCCGAGTACACCGCTTTGGTGGCGGTCACCACCCCGATCGCACCGAGGACGGCCAGGGTGCCGACGATCCAGAAGGTGACGGCCTCGGTGGTCGAGGTCTGCGCCAGGCCCTCGGCGAGTACCGTCGCGTTCATCGGGCCGGGACCTTCGGAATGCCGAGGCCTGTCGCGGTGATGTTGCCGCGGTAGTAGTCCTCGTCGGTGCTGCCGGGCGCCATCTCGTGCGGCGGGACGGTCATCTCGGGTGTGAGTGGGGCCAGCAGTTTGTCCTTGCCGTAGATCAGGTCGGCACGGTTGTCATCGGCCATCTCGTAGTCGTTGGTCATGGTCAGCGCCCGGGTGGGGCAGGCCTCGATGCACAACCCACACCCGATACAGCGCAGGTAGTTGATCTGGTACACCCGTCCGTACCGCTCGCCGGGTGAGAAGCGTTGTCCCTCGGTGTTGTCCGCGCCTTCGACGAAGATCGCATCGGCCGGGCACGCCCATGCGCACAGTTCGCAGCCGATGCATTTCTCCAGGCCGTCGGCATACCTGTTGAGCTGGTGGCGGCCGTGATAGCGCGCTGCCACCGGACCGGGATGTTCGGGGTACTGCTCGGTGATCGGCTTGGTGAACATCGTCTTGAAGGTGACACCGAACCCGGCCAGTGCATCGCCGACCTTAGACATCTGCGGCCTCCTTGTGCGGTAGCGGCGGCACCGGGAAGGCCCCGGTGTCAGGGGGTGGAGTCGGCGCCGCGATGTTGTGCCGCAGCGCATTCCACACCAGTAGAAGCAGGGCGGCGGCCGCGATGACGCCGACGCTGACCACCGCGGTCATCCACGACGGAGAGCCCTGGGCCCGCAACTCGTGGGTGACGGCGACGACGACGATCCAGCCCAGGGACAGCGGGATGAGGATCTTCCAGCCCAGCGCCATGAACTGGTCGTAGCGCAGCCTGGGCAAGGTGGCACGCAGCCAGATGTAGAAGAACAGGAAGGTCCACACCTTCGCGACGAACCACAGCAGTGGCCACCACCCGGAGTTCGCGCCGTCGATCATGTTGAAGGGGAACGGTGCGTGCCAGCCACCGAGGAACATCGTGGTGGCCAGGGCCGACACCGTGGTCATGTTGACGTATTCGGCGAGCATGAATATCGCGAACTTCAGCGACGAGTACTCGGTGTGGAACCCGCCCACCAGTTCACCTTCGGCTTCCGGCAGGTCGAAGGGCGCCCGGTTGGTCTCGCCGACCATCGAGGTGAGGTAGACCAGGAACGACGGCAGAAGCAGGAAGACGTACCAGGTGTCGTGCTGGGCGGCGACGATGCCCGAGGTCGACATGGTGCCCGCGTACAGGAACACCGCGGCGAAGGACAGTGCCATCGCGATCTCGTAGGAGATCACCTGGGCGCTGGAACGCAGACCACCCAGCAGCGGGTAGGTCGAGCCAGAAGCCCAGCCGGCCAGCACGATGCCGTACACCCCGATGGAGGTGACCGCCAGCACGTAGAGCACCGCCACCGGCAGGTCGGTCAGCTGTAACGGTGTGGTGTGCCCGAACACCGATACATAACCGCCCATCGGGATGACGGCGAACGCCATGATCGCGGGGATCACCGCCAGTACCGGGGCCAGCAGGTAGATCGGCTTGTCGACCGCGGCCGGGATGAGCCCCTCTTTGAGCGCGAGTTTGACGCCGTCGGCCAGGCTCTGCAACAGCCCGAACGGGCCGACCCGGTTGGGGCCGAACCGCATCTGCATGCGGCCCAGCACTTTCCGTTCCACCAGGATGGCCACCAGCACGGTGAGTAGCAGGAAGACGAAGATGCCGAGCGCTTTCGCGATCACCAGCCACCATGGGTCGTGGCCGAATGAGGTCAGATCCGGGGTGTTCATAGCGGCTCGATCCGCACGATGTCGCCGACGCCGGCGCCCAGCGTCGAATGCACCGCCGACCCGGCCGAGTTCAGCGGTAGCCACACCACCCGGTCCGGCATCTCGGTGATCTCCAGGGCAACGGTGATCGATCCCCGGTCGGTGCTGATCCGAACCGTGTCGGTGCAACCGGTTTCGGCGGCGGTGCCCGCCGACAGCCTGGCCACCACCGGGCGGGCGGTACCGGCCAGGTACGGTTCCCCGTCCTGTAGCCGGCCGGCATCGAGCAGCATCCGCCACGAGGAGAGCACGGCCTGGCCCGGGCCGGCCACCCGGGGGGCCGGGGCGATATCCGGTGCGGGGGCCGACTTGCCCTGCCACCCGCCGAGGCGGGCCAGCTCGGCGCGCACCCGGGGCGCGTCGGTGAGGCCGAGGTCGACGCCCACCTCGTCGGCCAGCGCGGCCAGCACCCGCATATCGCTGGTCGCCGCCGGGGGCAGGGCACCGTCGAACAGGCGGGGACGGCCCTCCCAGTTCACGAAGGCGCCGCTCTTCTCGGTCACGGGTGCGACCGGGAACACCACGTCGGCGCGCTCGGTGATCGCGCTGTGGCGCAACTCGAGGCTGACCACGAAACCCGCGGCCTCGACGGCGGCCAGTGCGGCGGCCGGGTCGGGCAGGTCGTCGACGTCCACCCCGCCGATCAGCAGGGCGGCCAGGTCGCCGGCGGCCGCGGCAGCCAGGATGCCCGCGGTGTCGCGGCCCGGCTGCTCCGGCAGCTCTTCGACATTCCAGCTTGCGACCACTTCCGCGCGGGCGGCCGGGTCGGTGACCGGCCGTCCGCCGGGCAACAGGTTCGGTGCCGCACCGGCTTCCAGTGCGCCCCGGTCGCCGGCGCGCCTGGGCACCCAGCCGATCCGGGCGCCGGTCGCATCCGCCAGCCGGACCGCTGCGGTGTAGGCACCCGGTGAGGTGGCCAGCCGCTCACCGACCAGGATGATGCTGCCCGAGGGGAGCTCGGCGCGCAGTCCGTCCAGCGCCGCGGCTTCGCCGCCCGGTGCGGCGCTGACCAGCCGGCCGCCCAACTTCGTCAGCCCGCGGGTGGCGAAGGGGGCCACGGAGAGGACCGGCAGCCCGTGCTTGCGGGCCGCCTTGCGCAGCCGCAGGAACACGATGGGGGATTCCTCTTCGGGCTCCAGCCCGGCCAGCAGGACTGTGGGTGCGGTCTCCAGGTCGGCGTAGGTCACCGCGAACGGCTGACCGGCCACGGCGTGCGCCAGGAAGTGCAGCTCCTCCTGCGAGCCGGCCCTGGCCCGGAAGTCGATATCGTTGGTGCCCAGCATGATCCGGGCGAATTTGGCGTACCCGTAGGCGTCTTCGAGGGTCAGGCGGCCACCGGTCAGTACCCCGGCCCTGCCCGCGGTCAGACCCCGCAGGGCCACGGCCACCGCTTCCGACCAGGAGGCGGGCCGTTGTGTTCCGTCGGGGTCGCGCAGCAGCGGGGTGGTGATCCGGTCGCCCTGGGTGGCGTAGGCGAACGCCCACCGACCCTTGTCGCAGTTCCATTCCTCGTTGACCTCGGGATCGTCGCCGGCCAGCCGCCGCAACACCTTTCCGCGCCGGTGATCGGTGCGCTGGGCGCAGCCCGAGGCGCAGTGCTCACATGCGCTCGGCGAGGACACCAGGTCGAACGGGCGGGCGCGGAACCGGTAGGCGGTGCCGGTCAGCGCACCGACGGGACAGATCTGCACGGTGTTGCCGGAGAAGTACGAATCGAACGGGCTCTCGTCCGCGATGCCGACCTGCTGCAGCGCACCGCGTTCCAGTAACTCGATGAAGGGGTCTCCGGCGATCTGATCGGAGAACCGGGTGCAGCGCGCGCACAGCACGCAGCGCTCGCGGTCCAGCAGCACCTGCGCGGACAGGTTGATCGGCTTGGGGTAGGTGCGTTTGACATCGGTGAACCGGGAGTCGGTGCGGCCGTTGGACATCGCCTGGTTCTGTAAGGGGCATTCGCCACCCTTGTCGCAGACCGGGCAGTCCAGCGGGTGATTGATCAGCAGCAGCTCCATCACCCCGTGCTGGGCCTTGTCGGCGGTGGGGGAGGTCAGCTGGGTACGCACCACCATATCCGGGGTGACGGTCGTGGTGCACGAGGCGAGCGGTTTGCGTTGCCCCTCCACCTCGACCAGGCACTGCCGGCACGCGCCGACCGGGTCCAGCAACGGATGGTCGCAGAACCGTGGGATCTGGATACCCATCAGCTCGGCAGCCCGGATCACCAGCGTGCCCTTGGGCACGCTGATCTGGTGGTCGTCGATGGTCAGCGTCACCATGTCCACGGGTGCGGTATCGCCAAGCGGCCCAGCCGGTTCGGCCAACGTCATACCCCTGCCCCTTCCGTCGCGAACACTGTCGAGGCATACGGGTCGAACGGGCATCCGTTGCCCAGATGTGCCTCGTACTCGTCGCGGAAATACTTGATGGACGAGATGATCGGGCTGGCGGCACCGTCGCCCAGGGCGCAGAACGACTTGCCCAGGATGGCGTCGGAGATGTCCAGCAGGGTGTCGATGTCGGTCCGGTTGCCCGCCCCCGTCTCCAGCCGCTCGAAGATCTGGCTCAGCCAGTAGGTGCCCTCCCGGCACGGCGTGCACTTGCCGCAGGACTCGTGCGCGTAGAACTGGGTCCATCTGCGCACCGCGCGCACCACACAGGTGGTCTCGTCGAAGATCTGCAGTGCCTTGGTGCCCAGCATCGACCCGGCGCCACCGACTCCCTCGTAATCCAGTGGGACGTCGAGGTGTTCGGGGGTCAGCATCGGGGTCGAGGAGCCGCCCGGCGTCCAGAACTTCAGCTGGTGCCCGGCCCGGACCCCACCGGCGTAGTCGAGCAGTTCTCGTAGCGTGATGCCCAGCGGAGCCTCGTACTGGCCCGGCCGGGTGACATGACCGGACAGCGAGTACAGCGTGAATCCCGGCGACTTCTCCGAGCCCATCGACTTGAACCAGTCCACCCCGCGGCGCACGATCGGCGGCACGCTGGCAATGGACTCCACGTTGTTGACCACCGTCGGGCAGGCGTACAGCCCGGCCACGGCCGGGAACGGCGGCCGAAGTCGCGGCTGCCCGCGGCGGCCCTCCAGGGAGTCCAGCAGCGCGGTCTCCTCACCGCAGATGTAGGCCCCGGCCCCGGCGTGCACCACCAGGTCCAGATCGAAACCCGACCCCAGGATGTCGCGGCCCAGATACCCGGCCTCGTACGCTTCGGCGACCGCGGCGCGCAACCGCCGTAACACGGGCACCACCTCGCCGCGCACGTAGATGAAGGCGTGCCGGGCCCGGATCGCGTACGAGGCGATGATCGCACCCTCGACGAGCACGTGCGGGGTGGCCATCATCAGCGGAATGTCTTTGCAGGTACCGGGTTCGGATTCGTCGGCGTTGATCACCAGATAGTGCGGCTTGGGGTCGGACTGGTTGATGAACGACCACTTCTGTCCGGTCGGGAAGCCGGCACCGCCGCGGCCGCGCAATCCGGACTCCTTGACCAGTGCGATGACCGCGTCGGGCTCCATGTCCAGGGCCGCGTCGAGCGCCTGGTACCCGTCGTGACGCAGATAGGTGTGCAGCGTCCAGGATTGCGGAGCATCCCAATAGCTGCTCAGCACCGGCGTCAGGTCGGTCATCGCTCACCCCTGGCGGCCCGCAGCCCGGCGAGTGTCGCCGCGCCCGGTGGTGAGGTGTCGGGGGCGCCGGCGGCCGTGTCCTCGACACCGGCCAGGATCCGCGCGGTCTCGCGGAAGGTGCACAGCGTCGCGCCACGGCTGGGCGTGACCGGCTGCCCCGCGCGTAGATCGTCGACCAGTTCCCTTACCGAAGAGGGGGTTTGGTTGTCGAAGAACTCCCAGTTCACCATCACCACCGGCGCGAAGTCGCAGGCGGCATTGCATTCGATGTGTTCCAGGGTGATCGACCCGTCGGCGGTGGTCTCGCCGGCGTGCACGCCGAGGTGTTCCTGCAGGATCTCCAGCAGCGCGTCGCCGCCCATGACGGCACACAGCGTGTTGGTGCACACCCCGACCAGATAGTCCCCGGTCGGGTTACGCCGGTACATCGAGTAGAAGGTGGCGACCGCGGTCACCTCGGCCGGGCTGAGCGCCAATTGCTCAGCGCAGAACCGGACGCCGGCCGGCGTCAGGTAGCCGTCCTGCGCCTGGACCAGGTGCAGCAGCGGCAGCAGGGCGGAGCGCGGATGCGGGTATCGGGCGATGATCTGCTCGGCGTCGGCGCCCAGGCGGCTGATCACCTCGGCCGAATAGGATTGCGGCCCCGCCGATATCGGGGGACCGGCCTCATCGGGCCGCTGGCCCAGTCGCAAATCGATGGCGCTCACCTGGCACTCACCTGTCCACGCCTCCCATGACCGGGTCGATCGACGCGACCGCCGAGATCGCGTCGGCGACCATGCCGCCCTCGCACATCGCCGCCACTGCTTGCAGATTGGTGAACGACGGGTCGCGGTAATGCACGCGGTACGGCCTGGTGCCGCCATCGCTGACGATGTGCACACCCAGTTCCCCGCGCGGGGATTCGACCGCGACGTACACCTGGCCGGCCGGCACCCGGATGCCCTCGGTGACCAGCTTGAAATGGTGGATCAACGCCTCCATCGAGGTACCCATGATCTTCGCGATGTGATCTGGGGAGTTGCCCAGCCCGTCGGGGCCGACCTTCAGATCGGCCGGCCAGGCAAGTTTCTTGTCGGTCAACATCACCGGGCCCGGCCGCAATCGGTCCACGCACTGCTCGACGATCTTCAGCGACTCCTTCATCTCGTCGACCCGGATCAGGTAGCGGCCCAAGGCATCACAGCCGTCTGCGGTGCACACGTCGAAGTCGTAGGTTTCGTAGCCGCAGTACGGTTGGGCCTTGCGCAGATCGTGGGGCAGACCCGTGGAGCGCAGCACCGGCCCGGTGATGCCCAGTGCCATGCAGCCGGTCAGATCGAGGTACCCGATCCCTTCGGTGCGGGCCTTCCAGATGTAGTTGTCGCGCAGCAGTTTTTCCATTTCGCGCAGTTGCCCCGGCAGGTCCTTGAGCAGGTCGCGCAGCTGGGGCATGGCCTCGTCCGGAAGATCGGCCGCCAGCCCGCCGGGCCGGATGAACGCGTTGTTCATCCGCAGGCCGGTGATGGTCTCGAACATGGAGAGGATGGATTCGCGGCCGCGGAACCCGAAGAACATCGCTGACATGGCACCCAGTTCCATCCCCCCGGTGGCCAGTGCCACCAGATGACTGGAGATGCGGTTGAGCTCCATCAGCAGTACCCGGATGACGGTGGCTCGCTCCGGGATGTCGTCGGTGACATCGAGCAGCTTCTCCACGCCGAGGCAGTAGGCCGTCTCGTTGAAGAAGGGGGACAGGTAGTCCATCCGGGTCACGAAGGTCACGCCCTGCGTCCAGGTGCGGAACTCGAGGTTCTTCTCGATGCCGGTGTGCAGGTAGCCGATTCCGCACCGGGCCTCGGTGATCGTCTCTCCTTCGATCTCCAGGATCAGACGTAACACCCCGTGCGTCGACGGGTGCTGCGGACCCATGTTGACGACGATGCGTTCCCCGGCGTGCTCCCGGGCGGCGGCCACGACCGCATCCCAGTCCTGACCGCCGACCACGACGACGGGCGGCCCGTCGGGCGGGATGGTGGGAATGTTGCCCTGCAGCGTCATCAGTTGTAGGACCTCCGCTGATCGGGCGGCGGGATCTCGGCGCCGTGATACTCCACCGGGATTCCACCCAGTGGGTAGTCCTTGCGCTGAGGATGGCCGACCCAGTCGTCGGGCATCTCGATCCTGGTCAGTGCGGGATGGCCGTCGAAGATGATGCCGAAGAAGTCGTAGGTCTCCCGTTCGTGCCAGTCGGTGGTCGGATATACCGAAAAGAGCGACGGCACATGGGGATCGGCATCGGGTGCGGCGACTTCGAGGCGAATCCGGCGGTTGTGGGTGATCGACATGAGCGGATAGACCGCGTGCAATTCCCGATCCTGCTCGTCGGGATAGTGCACCCCTGACACGCCCAGGCACAGCTCGAAGCGCAGACCGGGATCGTCGCGCAGCGTCTGCGCCACCGCCATCAGGTGAGCGCGACGCACCTCCAGCGTCAGCTCGTCGCGGAACACCACGACGCGCTCGACCGCTGCCTCGAATATCTCCTGGCCCAACGCTTCGGCCAGCCGGTCGACCACGTCGTCGAAGTACCCGCCGTAGGGACGTGGTGAACTGCCGGGCAGCGCGACTTCCCGGACCAGGCGACCATATCCGGAGGTGTCACCGGAGCCCTGCACACCGAACATGCCCCGGCGCTCGCCGATGATCTCCTTGTCGGTCAGCTTGTCCGTCATCGCAGCAGCCCGGTCAGTTCGATCGTGGGCCGTGAGGCCAGGGCGGCCTGCTCGGCGGCGGCGATGGCCTCGGCCCGATTCACCCCGAGCGGCATCTCGGCAATCTTGGCGTGCAGCTTGAGGATTGCGTTGAGCAGCATTTCCGGACGCGGGGGACAGCCCGGCAGGTAGATGTCCACCGGCACGATGTGATCGACACCCTGCACCACCGCGTAGTTGTTGAACATGCCGCCCGACGACGCGCATACGCCCATGGCCAGTACCCATTTCGGTTCGGCCATCTGGTCGTACACCTGGCGCAGCACCGGTGCCATCTTCTGGCTCACCCGGCCCGCCACGATCATCAGATCGGCCTGCCGCGGAGTGGCGGAGAAGCGTTCCATTCCGAACCGGGCGATATCGAAACGCGGACCCGCGGTCGCCATCATCTCGATGGCGCAGCACGCCAATCCGAACGTCGCCGGCCACAACGATCCTTTGCGGACGTAGCCGGCCACCTTCTCCACCGTCGAGAGCAGGATTCCGCCGGGCAGTTGTTCCTCTAGTCCCATGACAGACCTCCCCGTCGCCACACATAGGCGTAGGCGACGAACACTGTGAGCATGAACAGGATCATCTCGACCAGCGCGAACATCCCCAGCGAGTCGAATGAGACCGCCCAGGGATAGAGGAACACGATCTCGATGTCGAAGACGATGAACAGCATCGCCGTCAGGTAGTACTTGATCGGAAATCGCTGCCCCGTGGCCAGCTTGGCGTCCTCGGCAGGAAGCAGCGGTTCGATACCGCACTCGTAGGCCTCGAGTTTGGCCCTGTTGTAGCGGCGCGGGCCGATCAACACGGCGATACCGACCGAGCCGACCGCGAAGGCCGCCGCGATCACCCCGAGTACGAGGATGGGTAGGTAGATGTTCATAGCTCCCTCGTTGGGCTTTCGATGTGAGCTAGAACACAGCTTAGTCACGCTACCGGTCGGACCGGCGCATTTTGGCTAGGATGAAAATGACAGCTGGGTTACCACGTCCTCACCGGCGACGACGTGAAGAATTAACGGCCACAGCGCTTTTCGTGCTGCTTAGAGAGCAGCCCCGCGGAGCAGGGCTGCGACGGCCTCGCCGAGCCGGATCGGGTCGATCGGATGCGATACCGCTGCCTCGGCTCGTGACCACGTCGCCAGCCAGGCGTCATCGGCGCGGCCGGTCAGCACCAGGATCGGCGGGCAGTCGGTGATCTCGTCCTTGAGTTGCTTGGCCAGTCCCAGGCCGCCGGTCGGCGCGGCCTCACCGTCGAGGATTGCCAGATCGAACCCGCCGTCGGCGAGCTGCTGGACGACGACCGGTGCGGTCGCGACATCGAGATAGCTCAGTTCGGGCAGATCCGGGTGCACACGGCGGCCGAGTGCCGACCGCACCGCGTCGCGGGTGCGGGGATTGGAGCTGTATACGAGGATCCGGACCTGCGCGTCGGTGTCGGCCACGCCTGCGATGCTACGACTGCCGGATGAAGACCGCGGTGGCTTCGATGTTCACCGCTTCGCCCATCATTCCGAACAGGTTGCCGTCCACGCCGTAGTGCAGCCGGTTCAGGGTGGTGGTGGTCTGTAGTCGCAGCGCACCCTCGCCGTCTGCGCGGACGTGGGTGGGCAGTTCGAGCTCGCGCTGCACGCCCTTGACCGTCAACTGGGCGCGCAGCGACACCCAGCCCGGCTGGGTGGCCTCAGCGGACTCGATCGAGACCGCGATGCTGGGAAAAGCCTGGACGTCGAAGAAATCCGGTGACCGCAGGTGCTCATCGCGTTTGCGGATACCGGTGCGCAGCGACGCGGCGCCGATCTGCAACTGCCCGGTGACGCTGTCCTCGGTGGCCCGCGCCGATCCGCTCACGTCGGTGAACGTTCCCTTGACATGGGCCAGGCCCCAGAAGGTCGGGCTGTGGAACTCCAGCGTGGTGCGCTCGGGGTCGAGCTGCCAGTCGCCGAGCCAATCGGTATTCGTCATGACATCAACGGTGCCATATCCGCCGGGTCGAAGTACTCGTCGATCCGGGTGATGAGCCCGTCGGTCCCCATTTTGATGACGATGCAGACCCGCAACGCGATGGACGCGCCGTTGGTCGCGTCGGCGTGCAGGACGTGCTGTTGCACCAACCCGCCGTCGAAGAACTGACGGTCCAGGATCTCGTAACGCCGTGCGGTGGTGGTGTCGATGAACCATCGGATCACCTTCAGCGCGCGCCGCCTGTCGTTGTCGTGGGTATCGCCGCTGTGCCACACCGTGACGTCGGCGGCCCACAGCGCCTCGACGCCGGGGTAGTCGCCGCGCTCGATGGCGCCGAACAACCGGTTCGCCACATCGACGCTCATCTGTCCTCCTGTTGCTGACTCACTCGCGTTCATAGCCGGGATGTGCGACGGCCAGCCGGTGCCGTACCAGCGCGTGCAGCGCAGGCAGCACCTCGTCGCCGCTGGCTCCGGACCGGATGGACGCCGCCAAGGCGTGTTCGTCGGCGAAACCCAGTGCGTCCAGAGCCCGGCGGGGGATCTCGGCGCTGTCGTCGAGCAGTTCGCGTTCGACGGTGCGCAGCACGTTGGCCGCGACGCGGGCGTGGAAGTTCACCGCCCCGCTGGTGCCGTCCCGGACCTCGGTTTCCAGGAATTCGGCGACGGCGGCCACCAGTTCGGCCGCGGTCGGTTTGTAGTGCAGATTCATGCGGAACTCCCCGAATCGCTGGGCTCCAACCCTGCGGAACCCTCCAACAACGTCAGCAGGTCGTATTCGGTTTCGCACACCCGTCGTCCGATGGCGGCCAGTTCCACCGAACGGGTCTGCCCGGATCGGTGCCGCTCGTACTGATAGCGGCAGATGACACCCCAGCGCAGGGTGGCCAGCACCAGCCACCAGTGCAGGGCGGCCCGGTCGATCGCGGCGCCGCCGGCGTTCTCGTAGGCGGTGACGAAGTCCTCGATGCTGCCCAGCCCGCCGGCACCGAGGTCTCTGGGCGCGCCGAATCGCCACGCCCTGATGCAGAACCACGCCAGATCGTCGGCGGCTTCACCGATGTGGGTGAGTTCCCAGTCCAGGACGGCGGCCAGGCTGCCGTCGGCGACGATGAGGTTGCCCATCCGGAAGTCGCCGTGTGCGAGCACCGGGGCGGTCGGGGCCGGCCGGCGTTGTTCCAACCACCGGAACGCATACTCGAAGGTGGCCGTGGTGTCGCCCATGTCGTCGAGTTCGTGCCGCCAATCGGTCAGCGGATCCGAGACGGGCAACCCGATACCCTGGGGATCGGCACGGTGGATCTGTGCCAGCGCCTGCGCGCATTGCGCCAGCAGTGCGGCCCGGGAGGTGCCGTCCAGGGTGCGTGCGATCTTGCGGACGATCGTCTCACCGGCGATGAAATCGCACACCAGGTAGGGATTACCAAGCGGCTCAACCGAGTTGGAAGCCGCCAGGACACCGGGCACCGGCGCACCACTGGCCGCGGCCCGGCGCAGCGCCGCGGCCTCCAGTTCCATCCCGGCGTGGACCTCATCGGGCGGGCCGGTGCGCAGGATCAGCGGGCGGTCGTCGGCCGTGAACGCCCATGTGGCTCGGCTCGCGCCCCCGGTGAGCACCCGAAGATCTGCGATGCGGACGGTGCCGAGCACCGGTTCCAGCACCCCTGCGAGAGCTTGCGGATCGATCACTTCCGGCCGAACTTCAGCATCCGCTGGGCCACGCGGCGGATCTGGATCTCCTCGGCCCCCTCGGTGATCCGGTATCTGCGGTGGTGGCGGTAGATGTGTTCGAACGGTTCGTGGCGGCTGTAGCCGACGCCGCCGTGAATCTGCATGGCCCGGTCGGCCGCCTCACACACGAGCCGGTTGGCCCGGTAGTTGGCCATCGAGACCTTGTCCGAGACCTCCATATGGTGATCGCGATCCAGGTGCCAGGCCGCGTAGTACACGAGCAGTCGCACCATCTGCGCTTCGGTCTGCAATTCGGCCAGCGGCCACTGCACCGCCTGGTTCACCGACAACGGCTTGCCGAACACGATCCGGTCACCGGCGTATTGCGCGGCCCGGTCGATACAGTATTGCGCTGCGCCCAGGCTGCTGGCCGCCTGCCGAATCCTGTTCTCGTGCAGGAATGTCTGACCGACCTCGAGGCCGTGATCCACCTCGCCGAGCACCGCGTCGGCGGGCACCCGGACATCGGAGAGTTCGACCTCACCGTGGTCGCTGGGCATGTTGAACGTCCACCAGTAGTAGGGGACGGTGAAGCCCGGGGTGTCGGTGGGCACCAGGAAGGCGGTGATCCCCGTGGCAGACCCAGCCGAGCCGGACGTTCTCGCGAAGACCAGGTCGTGGGTGGCCCGGTGCACTCCGGTATTCCAGCGTTTGGCGCCGTTGATCACCCAGCCGTCGCCGTCGCGTACCGCGGTGGTCTCCATCCAGGTGGCGTCGCTGCCGTGGTTGGGTTCGGTCAACCCGAACGCCATGGAGCGCTCGCCGGTGAGCATCGCCTCCACCCACTCGGCCTTCTGCGCCTCCGTGCCGAACCGGCTCATCATGATGACCTGCGGGAAGTTCCCGACGATCGACGATTCGTCCTGAAGGTCGTTGTGCAGCCCGAGACCCTTGTGGGCCAGGTGTTCCCGGATGACGGCCATGTCCAGGTTGCTGCCGCCGCGCCCACCGAACTCCACCGGCAGCCCATACCGCAGCCAACCCGCGGCATCGGCACGCCGGCGCATCTCGTCGAGCAGATCCTCCCATTCCCTGGCCGGCACGCCGCCGTTGTCCAGGTCGGTGCGCGCGAACTCCCGGCGCCGGTCGAAGTACTGCATGTTCTCGCGTTCCAGCGGTTTGATCTCCGCCTCGATGAACGCATCCATCTCGGCCAGCAGCCCCGGAAGATGTTCGGGTAAAGCGAAATCCACTCTGATCTCTCTTTCGTCCTTTAGAAGCCGTACAGGGTTCGCTTCCAGATCGTCGACAGCGTCTTGATCGCGTCCTGGTCGCTGATCTGCAGTTCGGATCCCGGATTGCCGACCACGACGACGGTGAAGTTCTCGAAGAGCAGCGCGATCGCGGCGGCGATGTGCTCATCGGCCAGGTCCTGGGCGTACCCCTGTTGGCGGGCTCTGCGCACCGATCCGGCAACCATGTCCATACCGAACCGGCGGAACTCGTGCTGCACCGTGGCGAATCGCGGCTGGGTGGCGCCCAGTTGGGCGACGGCGATCATGATCCCGATGTTCTGCTTGAACAGATTCCAGTATCCGGTCACCACCGTCGTGAAGTATTCGGTGTCCTCGGGGGAGTCGGGCAGCCGAACCCGGGTGCCGGACGGCTCCACGATGTCATGCAGGAAGGATTCGGCCAGCGAGGCCAGCAGGTCTTCCTTATCGTCGAAGTAGCGGTAGAACACCGCCGAGGATTTGCCCGCCGCCGAGGTGATGTCCGCCAGGGTGGTGCCGTGAAAGCCGCGTTCGGCGAACAGTTTCCGGGCCGCCAGCTCGATGGCTTCACGGGTCTGGCGGCCTTTGGCGGTCAGCGCTTGGGCGGGCGCCATATCAGGCCAGGATGCGATCCCCGGCGCGCAACAGCGCGCTGGGCAGTTCGTGGCCGACGGCGTCCTGTGCCACCTTGGCGGCGTCGATCGCGCGGTCCAGGTCGACGTCGACGTCGATATCGCTGTCGCGCAACAGGTACACCAGATCCTCGGTGGCGATGTTGCCGGAGGCGCCCGGGGCGAACGGGCAGCCGCCCAGGCCGCCGACGGAGGCGTCCAGCCGGGTCACCCCGGCCTGCACCGCGGCATACGCGCTGGCCAGTCCCGCGCCGCGGGTGTTGTGAAAATGCGCCCCGAGGGGGATGTCCCCGATGAGGGGTTTCAGCTTGCCGATCAGCACGCCGACGCGCCGCGGGGTGGTGGTGCCGATGGTGTCGGCGATGGCGATCCGGTCGACGCCGAGTTCGACTGCGGCGATGGCGATATCGAGCACGTGGCGGGCAGGTGTCGGGCCGTCGAACGGGCAGTCCCACGCGGTGGCGATGATCACCTCGACGGTGGCGTCACTGTCGTGCGCGATGCGGGCCACGTCGGCGATCGCGGCGGTGGCCTCGCTGCTGGAGCGTCCGACGTTCGCCATGCTGTGCGCGTCCGAGGCCGATACCACGTATTCGATGGACCGCAGCCCGGATGCGATGGCGCGCTTGGCGCCGTTGGCGCTGGCGACCAGAGCGGAGAATTCCACGTCCGGGAACCGGTACAGCTGCGCGGCGAGTTCGGCGGCGTCGGCGAGGGCGGGCACCTTGGACGGTGAGACGAACGCGGTGGCCTCGACCTCGCGCACCCCGGTCGCCACGATGGCCTCCAGGAGTGCGACCTTGGCCGCCAGGGAGATCGGCTTCTCGATCTGCAGGCCGTCGCGCAGGCAGACCTCGCGGATGTCGACCTTCATAGGACGCCCTCCTCCTGTAGCGCGGCGATCTGGTCGGCGGACAGGCCGAGCAGGCCACCGAACACCTCGTCGTTGTGTTGGCCGGGGCGCGCGGAGCCGGCGTTGCGCACCGAACCGGGGGACTCGGTCAGCACGGGAACCACACCGGGTCCCTTGACATTTCGCTCGATCCGCTCATCCCAGTGGTCGGCGATCATGCCACGGGCCTGCAGTTGCGGGTCGGTGACCACTTCGGCGACGGTGTTGATCGGCCCGGAGATCACGCCGGCCTGCGACAGCGTCTCGATGATCTCGGCGGGCTGCCGTTCCGCGGCCCAGTCGCCGATGATCTTGTCCAGTTCATCCTGATTGCGGCCACGCGCAACGTGATTGACGAACCTGCCGTCGGTGGCCAGCTCCGGCCGGCCCATCGCCTCGCAGAGGCGCCGGAACACGGTGTCCTGGTTGGCGGCGATCACCACCCAGCTGCCGTTGGCGCTTTGATAGATGTTCGACGGCGCGATACCCTCCAGCCGGGTACCTGACGGGCCGCGCACCACGCCGCCGACATCGTAGTCGGGGATGGTGGATTCCTGTATGGCCAGACATGATTCGGTCAGCGCGGTGTCGACGACCTGACCGACGCCGGTGACGCTACGCCGGTACAGCGCGGCCAGTGCTCCTTGGGCGGCGAACATCCCGGCCAGGCTGTCGCCGAGGGAGAGCGCCAGCCGTGGGGGAGGGCCGCCGGGAAAACCGTTCATATGCCGCAGGCCGCTGGCGGCCTCGGCGACCGAGGCGTATCCGGCCTTGCCGGCGTCCGGCCCGGTCTGCCCGTACCCGGACACCCGCACCAGGATGATGCCCTTATTGCGTTCGCGCAGCACGTCGTAACCCAGGTTCCACTTCTCCAGGGTCCCGGGCCGGAAGTTCTCCACGATCACATCGGAACGGTCGACCAGTTCGAGAAACAGCGCCCGACCGGCTTCCTTTCGCAGATCCAGGGTGACGGCCTTCTTGTTGCGGGCGTGCACGGTCCAGAAGAAGTGGTGCCCGTCCAGTTCGGCTTGCCCCCAGGTGCGCAACGGATCAGGGGCGGAGGGCAGCTCGATCTTGAGTACCTCGGCGCCCATGTCACCGAGCAGCCGGCCCGCGAACGGGCCGGAGATCAGGGTGCCGAGTTCGAGCACCCTGATGCCATCGAGGGCGCCGGTGGTCATGGCGTTTCCAGCGAGAATCCGTGCCGGTGCAGCCAGTCCGTGCAGATCCCCACGGCCTGACGCAGCGTGCCGCGCTGATCGGGTCCGGAGTAGTAGTGGTTGGCCCCGGGGATCTCGTGCATTTCCTTGTCCGGATGCCCGATCGCCTCGTACAGCCGACGGGTGTGGCTGGGGGTGCAGGCATCGTCGGCGAGGTTGCCGATCACCAGTGCGGGCACCGCGATGTCAGGGCCGGCTTTCACGGCGTCACCGTTGGCGTCGTCATAACTCCACTGTGACAGCCAGCTGCGCAGGGTGCAGAACCGGGCGAGGCCGACCGGGCTCATGTTGACCACCTGGGGGTCGCCCAGGTAGCACTGGCCGGGGGTGCGGTCATTGGGGTCGACGGTCGGATCCAGCCAGCGCGGATCGGCCATGGTGCCGTGCACGACGAACGCGAACTCGTCATCGGGTCGGCCGGCGGCTTTGAGTTCGGCGAGCTTGTCTTTGACCCAGGCCGTGATTCGCCGGTTCCGGGCGATCTGGGCCTGGTGGTAGCGCTCCAGGAACTCCGGGGTGTAGGGCGGTTGGTTCGGGTTGTCGGGGTTGTACAGGTCCAACTCGGGGTCTCGCTTGGACGGGTCGTTCTCGTCGAGGATGGAGGCGTCCATCCATTCGGTCATGGTGCCGTGCCGGCTGATGTGGGCGGCCAGCAGCATGATGCCATCGGCCGGGATGAGGCCGAGCGTGGTCAGGTCGGGGCCGTCGCCGGACGGGCTGGCGGTGACGGTCGGGTGCTGGGCCTGCTGTTGGTAGAACACCGACAGCGAGCCGCCGCCGCTCCAGCCGGCGAGCACCACCTTGGAGTAGCCGAGCCGGTTCTTGGCGTCTTTGATGCACTCGCCGAGGTCTTCGACCACCTTCTCCATCAGCAGCGCGGAGTCGGTGCCGCGGAACCGGCTGTTGCAGTAGATGACATGGTGGCCGGCGCGGGCCAGTGCGTTGATCATCGGCAGGTAGGCGCCGCCGCCGATCGGGTGCATGAACACCAGAACGGTGTCACTCTGTGTGGTCTTGGGCTTGAGTAGATAGCTCTCCAGCACGACCAGTTCGGCGACGCCGCCGTACACGTCGCGGACGCTGGAGGTGTTCTGGTACGCGACCAGATACGGGATGCGCTCGTACTCGAACTTCACGGGTGTTTCCACGGTGGTCACTAGTGCTGCCCCAGATCGTTGGCGAGGATTTCGGCGGACGGTGTGAGCCGGCGGCGGGTGTCGATGGCGATCACCGACCAGTCCACCCGGTCGTAATCGTCGAACTTTCGCCGGGCCCGCTCACGCGCCTTCTCGGGTGCGCCGTGGTGAACGCCTTGCGGCGCATGGGAAACCAGACCCGGAGGCATCGGGATGCCGTAGAGCGAGCCGGAGTGGAAGAACGCGATCTCGTCATAGTCGACGTTGCGGTGATACCACGGCGTGCGCTCGGTGCCGGGCACGCTCTCGGCCGGCTTGGGCAGGAAGTTCATCACGTATACCCCGGTGGCCTGCATGAACAGATGCACCGTCGGCGGCAGGTGCACGCTCTCGGAGGTGATGACGGTGTAGTCCTCGATATTGAAGGTGAACGGGAAGTTGTCTCCACGCCATCCCTCGACGTCCATCGGATTGTGCTGGTAGAAAAGCGAAGTCGGCCCACCAGCGTGGATCAGCCGCACCTCATATTCGCCGTCGGCCGCCGGCCCCACGCCATCGTCGATCGGTGCCGGTTCGGGGACGGTCACCTGCGCCGGGTCGAACGGGAAGTGCCGGCCCAGGATGCCGGCGGGCGGCACCCGGAAGTCGTCGGTGGCCTGGATCATCAGCCAGGTCGATTCTTCGTCGGGCACCTGCCGGAAGGTGCACGCCTTGGGGATGTACACCCAGTCGCCTTCGCGGTAGCGCAGCGGGCCGAACTCCGTTTCCAGCAGGCCGGCGCCCTTGTGGACGAACACCAGCAGGTCACCGTCGACATAGCGGACGAAGAACGGCATCTCCTCGCTGCGCCGGCTCAGCAGCACCAGGCAGTCGTCATTGGAGTACATCAGTAGCGGCCCGCCGTGAGCATCGGTGGCGTCGCTGGGCTTGAGTTCGGACGACAACACATCGGTGGGCCGCAGGGGACCGACGGTGCGGTAGGCGGTGGGGTCGTGGCGCCGGTACATGTTCGCGGTGCGACCGACGAACCCACCGCGACCGAGTTCGTCGTCTTTGAGGCCGTCCAGGTCGGCGTGCACACGCTTGGGGGTCTTGCCCTTGCGCAGGTGAACGAAGGATTCCATCTCGCTCCTCGATGATCGGGCGATGCAAAACTAAAAGTGACTTTACTTTTTGTTTCGCGAGGAGGCAAGGGCGATCCGGCGCCGGTTCTCCGCGGAGAACCGGACTGTCAGGGGACCGGCACACCTTCCTTGAGGAACTTCAGGCTGGAGATGGTGCCGTCGGGTTGCACGGCCAGCC
Organism: Mycobacterium hackensackense; assembly: GCF_025822555.1. NCBI lineage: Bacteria > Bacillati > Actinomycetota > Actinomycetes > Mycobacteriales > Mycobacteriaceae > Mycobacterium > Mycobacterium hackensackense. The sequence continues at coordinate 800,883 of NZ_JACKUC010000029.1, read as the reverse complement.
GGAACTGGGCGGACCGTTGCGGAAGTCACGGCCGCGGCATGAACTCCAGGAACTGCTCTCGCTCAGATGCACTGAGCGGACTGGGTTTATCGCCGGCCATATGAAGGAATCCGAGGCCCGCGGCGAACGTGACACCGGCCCGCATCCTGGCCTGCTCCGGTGTGAAACCGAGGTCCGCGAAGGCCTGACGCACCGCTTTCTGCACCTTGCGATCCGACGCGTCGTCCCCCTTGCGACTGGCCTCGACCCACAGCGTCGCGATCAGACCATCGATGTACGGGGGATCTTCAAGCCCAGGCTCAGTGCCCCGGCCAGCTCGCGGCTGGTGTCGTAGTCGAACACCACGTGCCCGGCCAGCACGTCGACATCCCGCTTGAACCGTTGCAGCGGGTTGGACAGGAAGTGGATGCTCGCCCCGCCCGCGCCCAGCAGCTCGGCGATGACGGCCCGGGATTCGGTGACGATATGCGCCGCGGCCAGGCGGGCCTGTGCGCGGACGGGTTTCTCGACGGCGTCGCCGGTTTCGACGATGGACTCGATCTCACCGACGGTGTCGGCGAGCAGCCCACGCAAGGCGCGTAGCCGGACCTGTGCCCCCGCCAGGTGTGCCTGGGCGATCGGCTTGTCCTTCTGCATCACGCCCTCATACGGCAGCACCCGTTCGGCGAGTCGTTCCGCGTAGATCTCGGTGACCCGTTCGGCGCTGCCCAGTGCGGGCATCGACGCCAGCAGCGCCAGGGCCGGCACCATCGGCCAGCGGTAGGTGGCCGCGTCGTGCAGCCCGGCTCCCGGCGCGGTGCCCGCATAGATGTCGGTCACCTTCACCAGGCGATGCGCCGGCACGAAGGTGTCGGTGATGATCGCGTCGTTGGACCCGGTGGCCCGCATGCCATCGGTGTGCCAGACGTCCTCGACGGTGACCTCATTCATCGGCAGCAGCGCCAGCGCCGGATAGACAGCGTCATCCGGCCCGCAGAGCGCGGCGACGATGATCCAGTTGCCGTGCATCACGCCCGTCGACCAGGACCACCGGCCGGTCAGCCGGATCCCCCCGTCGACGGCCACGCCGCGGCCCGTCGGGGCCAGGGGAGCGGGCGCCAGGAACGGCCTGCTGCCGAAGGCCTCCTCCTGGGCCTGCTCGCCGAACAGCGCCAGCATCCAGTTGTGCAGGGCGAAGAAGCCGATGGTCCACGCGCTCGAGGTGCAGCCATGGGCCAGCCGCCGGACCGGATCGAGCAGGGCGGGAAACGGGGCCTGGGCGCCTCCGTAGCGTGCCGGCACCAGGAGATCGGTGAAACCCGAGGCCAGCAGGTCTTCGACGGTGGCGTCGGGCAGTCGGCGCAAGGCTTCGGCTTCGTCGGCGCGGGCGGCGAGCGCGGTGACGAACTCACCGGTGATCTCGGGCTGCGTGGTCAGCATGGCCAGAACGTACCATACCTTTTGGTATGGACATGTGGGTGACGTCAGGTGGCCAGCATGAGATCCAGAAATCGTTCGCTGCGGGCGGCCTGGCGCGGATGGGGGACCGGCCCCGACAGATGCAGTAGGCCGACCCCCACGGCAAACGTCGCATCGGCCCGCAACTCGGCCTCGTCGGGGGCGAAGCCGGCGTCGAGAAACGCGTTGCGCACAGCCGCCCACACCCGGCGGTCGGCGGCGCGCACACTCTCTGCCACCTCGTCATCGGTGCGGGCCCATTCGCGCATGGCGCGCTCCAAGGTCCAGTGTCCCGGGGTGATGAGCGAGGCCATCATGTGCCGCAGTCGGTCGCGGGGTGGCAACGATCCGATCTCTTCTATCGAGCGGCGATCCCGGTCGCGAAGCTCACCCCAACCCTGGACAAGCGCTGTGCGGTAGCTGGGCATGCCGTCGAAGTGCCAGTAGAAGCTGCCTTTGGTCACCTCGAGGTGGCGGCATAAACGGTCGATTTTCAGGGCTTTTATCCCTTCGGCGGCGAGGATCGTGTACCCGGCCTGCAGCCAGTCATCAACTGATAGACGATTGCTCGAAGAGGTCCGTTCACCCGCCATGAAGCGAAGCCTACGGCGGCACGCCGTGACCCCGGACTTTCTGAACTTGCTGGCACCGTGTTTTACTGCAATCCGCGACAACTGAATTTCTCGGTCCGCTCTGCTGCCCGAACGTCAGGTCGAGCGGACGCGTGATATCGCCGTGCAACGGAGCGCTGCGGTGTCGCTGGACGGTGCCGCCATCGTCCAGAGCCGAGCGTTACCGCGGACAATGTGAGTTGGGATGGATTTATGCAGAACGTTGTAGGCCGGTGGATGCGCCGGATCGGAGCCGCCGCCGCGGCCGCCCTTGTCATTCCGGGCGCGGTCGCCATGACCGGCGAAACCGCACCAGCGGGGGCCTTCTCCCGCCCGGGTTTGCCGGTGGAGTACCTGCAGGTGCCGTCGCCGTCGATGGGCCGGGACATCAAGATCCAGTTCCAGAGCGGTGGCGAGGGTTCGCCCGCGGTCTACCTCCTCGACGGTCTGCGTGCGCAGGATGACTTCAACGGGTGGGACATCAACACCCCGGCCTTCGAGTGGTTCCTCAACAGCGGCCTGTCGGCGATCATGCCGGTCGGTGGACAGTCCAGCTTCTACGCCGACTGGTACTCCCCGGCCCGCAACAAGGGCCCGACGCTGACCTACAAGTGGGAGACCTTCCTCACCCAGGAGCTGCCGCAGTGGCTGCAGGCCAACCGTGGCGTCAAGCCCACCGGTAGCGCCGCCGTCGGTCTGTCGATGGCCGGCTCCGCCTCGCTGACCCTGGCGATCTGGCACCCCGAGCAGTTCGTCTACGCGGGCTCGCTGTCGGGCTTCCTGAACCCCTCCGAGGGCTGGTGGCCGTTCCTCATCAACATCTCCATGGGTGACGCCGGCGGCTTCAAGGCCGACGACATGTGGGGCAAGACCGAGGACCCGAACAGCGGCTGGAAGCGCAACGACCCGATGGTCAACATCGACCGCCTGGTGGCCAACAACACCCGCATCTGGGTGTACTGCGGCAACGGCCAGCCCAATGAGCTCGGCGGCGGCGACCTGCCCGCCACCTTCCTCGAAGGCCTGACCATCAAGACCAACATCACCTTCCGCGACAACTACCTGGCTGCGGGCGGTAAGAACGGTGTCTTCAACTTCCCGGACAACGGCACGCACAACTGGGCGTACTGGGGCCGGGAGCTGCAGGCGATGATCCCCGACATGCAGCGCGTGCTGGGCTGATCTGCGACATAGATCTGCGACATAGAAGAAACCCCCGGGACCTGAAAGGGTCCCGGGGGATTTCTTTTATGCGGTCTCGCGCGCGGAAGCCGCTACCGGCTGGAGGGCAGCGGTGGGCCCGGGGCGCCGCAGGTTCACCCGTGCGACGCGGGCCATGAAGTCGGGCCGGAGCAGTTGCACCGGGGAGTCCATCATGCCCGTGACGCGCAACAGCTGGACCGCGATATCGATATCGGTCTCGGCCGCCCTCATCACCCGGTCGAGGTAAGCGTTGGACAGCCGCATCGACAGCGGGCGCGGGCCGGCCACTTCGGGCAGGGAGAGATCGGAGCCCACCGCGGTCTGCCATGCCACCCGGAGCTGGCGGGCGCTGGCTCGGAAGAAGCGCCGAGACATGTCGCGATCTCCTCGGCGCAGGCACTCCCGCAAGATGGTGGACTCGATGGCGGCCATCGTCATACCTTGCCCGTACACGGGGTTGAAGCTGCAGATCGCATCACCGAATACCAACAGCCCCTGCGGAAAGCGCTTCATCTTGTCGTAGCGCCGCCACCGATTCGAGGGCACGCGGTAGTGCTCGACCTCGCCGAGCGGGGTGGCCGCGCGCACCGCTGCGACGGCGTGCGGCGGCGCGAATCCCACACCGAAGGTGAGCATCTCGGATCGGTTCGCGGGTGCGTCATGGCCGCACATGGATCCGACTGTCATCATCCAGGTGTCGTTCTCATGGCCGACGATCGTCCACGTCCTCGGCCGGCCTGGCGCCGGGAAATAACCGATCATCTGCTCGGGCAGGGTGCCGGCGGGTATCCGCAGCAATTGGCTGGCATAGGCGAGTTTGACGACGAGCTCGTCCGTGGGTGGACGGCTGTATCCGATCTCGCGCAGGAACGTCGGCGTCCGGGAGCCGCGACCGGTCGCGTCGACGACGAGGTCGGCAGCCGTCACCCGGGGATCCTCGCCGCCGTGGCTGACGACTCTCGCGCCGGTGACCCGGGCGGCGTCCGGGGTGCAGGTCAGCCCGACCACATCGTGGCCGTCGAGGATCGTCACCGTGTCGATCGCGCGGACCCGCCGGCGGACATTGCGTTCGAGCAGAGGCCGGCTCGGAAAGTACAGTCGGGCGGCGTCGGGCGATTCGACATCGGTGTGGTGGGCCAGGACGTGGCCGGCAATCGCCACCTGGATCCGCGTCATCTCGGTGGACAGGGTGGCGGCACCGTCGCGGACCAGTTCGTCACCGAACCCGGGGAACAGCTCTTCGAGTATCTGCGCGCCCCGGGCCAGCAGGACGTGCCCGTGCCGGCCCTGGGGGACGCCGCGGCGGGGGATGGGCTCGTCGTTCAGCTCATCGCGTTCGACGATGGTGACGCGGCGATACTGCTCGGACAGCACGCGCGCCGCCAGCAGCCCTCCCATGCTCGCGCCCAACACCACCGCGTGATCACCGAGAACAGCCATTCTTGGAGTGTCGGCGCGCTGGTCGGCGCGACGTAGGGTAATTCGGTACTCGAATCGGCGCACGCCGACGGCGCCCGCACGAAACTCCGTACGGGCGCCGCCAACGTCGTGACGTTACTTCAGCTGGGCTGAGGACAGCCCCAGCAGCCGTCGCGCGACGACCAGCTGCTGAATCTGCTGCGTGCCCTCGAAGATGTCCAGGATCTTCGAGTCCCGCGCCCACTTCTCCAGCAGCGCCTCTTCGGAATAGCCTGCAGTGCCGGCCATTTCGACGGTCTTGAGGGTGATGTCGGTACCTACCCGGGCGGCCTTGGCCTTACCCATCGAGGCTTCCTTGGAGTTCGGGATCTTGTTGTCGGCCTGCCATGCCGAGCGCACCGTCAGCAGGTAGCCGGCTTCCCAGTCGGCCTCCATGCGCAGGAATTCCGCGGCGGCGGCGCTCTGCGCGTGTGCGGGCTTGTCGTAGGAGATCTCGATCCCGGCGTCGGTGAGGATGGTGCGCAGTTCCTCCAGCGCCGCCCGGGCGACGCCGACGGCCATCGCGGCCACGATGGGCCGGGTGTTGTCGAAGGTCTCCATGACCCCGCCGAAGCCCTTGTCCACCTTGACTTCCGGATCGCCGAGGAGGTTCTCCTTCGGGATGCGGGCGTTGTCGAAGCGGATCACGGCGGTGTCGGAGGCCTTGATGCCGAGTTTGTGCTCGAGGCGTTCGACGATCACGCCGGGATGCTCGCGTGGCACCACGAACGACTTGATGGCCGCCCGGCCCAGCGACTTGTCCACGGTCGCCCACACCACGATGTGGGTGGCCCGGGAGCCCGCCGTCACGAAGATCTTCTCGCCGTTGATGACGTACTCGTCGCCGTCGAGAGTGGCCGTCGTCGACACGGCCGCCGAGTCGGAACCGAAGCTCGGCTCGGTGATGGCCATGGCGGCCCACACCTTGCCGAAACGCTCCAGCTGCTCCTTGGTGGCCACGCTGGAGATGGCGGCGTTGCCGAGGCCCTGATAGGGCACCGTCAGCAGCAGGGCGACATCGCCCCAGCTGACCTCCAGCGCATTCAACAGGGCAGACATGTTGGCGCCGTTGACGTTTTTCTCGGAGCCCTCGCCGGCGGTGAACGCGTCGGCGCCGGCCAAGGAGAGGGTCTTGGCCTCCGAGATCCCCTCGAACAGGCTGGCCAGGGTGTCCAGCTCGACCGGGTAGGCGTGCTCGGCCTTGTCGTATTTGCGGGAGATCGGCCGCAACATCTCGGCTGCACCCTGATGGCCCTTCTCGAGGACCGCTTGTAACTTCTTCGGGAGTTCCAGATTGATTGCCATGCAAGCCTCCTGAGCTTGTCTTAGAGAACCACAACGCCTTCGGCGACACCGATTGCCCGCAGATCGCGGTACCAGCGTTCGACCGGGTGTTCTTTGGTGTAGCCGTGGCCACCGAGCAGCTGGACACCGTCCAGGCCGATCTGCATGCCCTTGTCGGCGCCGAACTTGCGAGCCAGCGCGGCCTCACGGGTGAAGGACAGGCCCTGCTCGGCGCGGGCGGCGCCGCGCCAGGTGATCAGCCGCAGGCCGTCGAGTTCGATGGCGATGTTGGCCGCCATGAACGCGACCGACTGGCGGTTGGCGATGGGCTCGCCGAACGCTTGGCGCTCCTTGATGTAGGGGATGACGTAGTCGAGTACGGCGTGTGACGTGCCGACAGCCAGTGCGGCCCAACCCAATCGGGCCAGGGCGATGGCCTCTGAATAGTCGTTGTCGGTGGCCTCGTCCTCGCCGAGCCGGTTGTGCAGTGGGACGGCGACGTTGTCGAGTTCGATCTTGCCCAGGGCGGCGGCGCGGATGCCCATGCTCGGGTCGGCCTTGACGGTCAAACCCTCGGACTTCGATTCGACGATGAACAGCGCCGGCTTGCCGTTGAGCTGGGCGCCGATGATGAAGATCTCGGCGTCGGCGGCGGCGGGCACCAGCGACTTGACGCCCGACAGCCGGTACCCGCTGGGGGTGCGGACCGCGGTCGTCTTCAATGCGGTCGGGTCGAACAGCGCATGCGGTTCGGTGATGGCGACGCAGGCTTGCGGGACGTTCTCGCCGGCGAACTCGGGCAGGTACGTGGCCTGCTGGTCGGCGCTGCCCCAGTGGGTCAGGGCCGAGGCGACGCCACCGGGCGCCAGGATCGGCAGGGCCAAGCCCATATCGCCGTAGGCCAGCGCCTCGGCGACCAGCGCGGTGGTGACGGTGGACCGGTGGGCAGCGATCCCGTCGAAATCCTCGGGGATGTTGATGGCGGTGATGCCGAGTTCGGCTGCCTTGGCGATCAGGTCACCGGGGTAGGTCGCGGCATCGTCGGCGTCGTGCGCGGCGGGCCGCAGGATCTCGGCGGCGAACTCCTCGACGGTTTCGACTATCAGCTTCTGATCCTCGTCGGGCGTGAGGTCGAAGTAGTCGGATCCGCTGGGCTTGAGCCGGGTGGCCGGCTTGCCGAGCCCCTGGATGCGCTTGATCTGGCGCGTCGAGGCGCCGGCGGCGGAGAACGCCGTCTTGACGCCGTAGCGCAGGCCCTTGTTGAGCGGATCGCGCAGGCCGTAGCGGTCCAGGAATTCCTGGCCGACGATGGGGGTGATCAGCGCCAATCCGATATCGGTCGCTGTCCGCTTGTGCTTTTGCAGCCCGATGGCACTCTCGGGTCCGGTGCGCTTGGGGCGGGATTCGATCTGGGTCATGTGCAGCCTCGTCTAGTAGGTGCGGTGTGCCATGACCGTATCTTACTCCCGAGTAAGATCGGCGAAACCTGTTACTAAGTTCACACCAGACGGCGCAGGACCTGGTCGTGCAAAAGGCCGTTGGTGGCCAGCGCGCTGCCGCCGTGCGGGCCGGGCCGCCCGTCCACGCTGGTGAAGGTTCCGCCGGCTTCCCTGATGAGGATGTCCAGCGGCGCGATGTCCCACACCTTCACCTCTGGTTCGCAGGCGATGTCGACCGCGCCCTCGGCGACCAGGCAGTACGACCAGAAATCCCCGTAGGCCCGTACCCGCCACACCTCGTCGGTGAGTGCCACGAACTCCTCACGGCGGTCCTCCCACCCGGTGGTGAGGTCGGAGTAGGACAGGCTGGCCGCGCTCAGGTCGGTCACGCCGGACACCTGAATCCGGCGGGTCGACCCGTTGAACGACGCGTACGCACCCTCGCCGGCGGCGGCCCACCAGCGCCGGCCCAACGCCGGTGCGCTCACCACGCCGACCACCGGCACACCGTCGTCGACCAGAGCGATCAGCGTGCACCACACCGGCACCCCGCGCACGAAATTCTTGGTGCCGTCGATCGGATCGATGATCCAGATGCGGCCCGCTGTCGTCCCGGAAGTCGTTGCGCCGCCGAACTCTTCGCCGAACACCGCGTCCGTGGGCCGCGCCTGCGCCAGTGCCGCGCGCAACGCCTGCTCGGCGCCCCGGTCGGCGTCGGTCACCGGGGTCAGATCCGGCTTTGTCTCGACGCGCAGATCGAGCGCGCCGAAGCGCTCCATGGTGAGCGCATCGGCCTGATCGGCGAGCTGCAGGGCGAGCGTGAGATCGGTACTCATGGCTGCAGTCCTACCATGGGGGTTATGTGGGAATTCGCTCTGCTGTTGCTGTTGGTCGGCACGTTGGCCCTGATCGTCGTGCCGCGGCTGCGCAACCGGCGGGGCACTCCCGGCGCTTGGCAGTCCGGCCAGCTGTTGGTGACCGGTCTGAGCCCCCGCCCGGACGCCACCGGTGAACAGTTCGTCACCATCACCGGCGTGATCAACGGCCCCACCGTGGCCGAACACGTGGTGTATCAGCAGCTCGCGGTCGACGTAGAGAATTGGCCGACCGTGGGCCAGCTGATCCCCGTCGTCTACTCGCCGAAGAACCCCGACAACTGGCGGTTCGCCCCGTCGCAGGTACCCGACCACCCGGGCGAGTTGTCCTAGCCCGCGAGATTGCGGTTATCGCCCGAAAGGTCGAGTGCGGGCCGCAGCAACGGCAATCTCGCGCACGGGCGGGGGATGGCTACGCTGACATTCATGCCCCAGCCGCTGCCCGAAGACCTGCTCGACCTGCTGCGCAAGCCCAGCCCGTGCTTCGTCGCGACCTTGATGCCGGACGGGTCACCGCAGCTCACCGAGACCTGGGTGCACACCGACGGCGAACACGTCGTCATCAACATCGTCGACGGGCACCAGAAGGCGCGGAACATCGCGCGCGACCCGCGCGTGGCGGTGAACATCGCCGACCCCGACGACATCCGCCGGTTCTACGCGGTCCGCGGCCGGGTCAGCGCCGTCACCACCGAGGGTGGCAGGGAGAGCATCGACGAGATCTCCCACAAGTACCTCGGGATCCCGTATCCGAACTTCAGCGGAAATCCGGACGAGACAAGGCTCATCGTCACCATCGAAGCCGACAAGATCACCCCGCCCATGGGTGGGTGATCAGCCGTGCGCGATGCCCAGCATGTCGGCGACGCTGACCAGCTTCACGCGGGGACGGTGCTGGGCCTCGCCGGTGGCGCGCTCGTGGGCGTCGATGCGCTGCCAGTGGTCGTCGGTGACGAGCTTGGGTTGCCGCGACAGCAGCCACTGCACGAGTACCTCGGAATGCTCGGCGGGGAAACCGGGTTCGCCGAGCCCGGCCAGAAGCGTGGCGACGGTATCCGCCGAATCCTTCTTGTTCGAACCGATCACGCCCGAGGGGCCGCGCTTGATCCAGCCCACCACGTACTCGTTGCGTGAACCCTTGACGCGACCGTCGGTGTGCGGGATGGTGCCGGAGCGGTCGTCGAACGGCAGCCCACTCAGCGGCACCCCGCGGTAGCCGACCGCGCGCACCACCAGCTGTACCGGAATCTCCTCGCGCTCCCCGGTGTCCTTGGCGACCACCCGGTTGCCCTCGTTCACCAGCTCGTTGCGCCCCAACACAATCGACTCGACGCGGCCGTCGCCACGGATCTCGATCGGTGAGGTGGCGAACTTGAAGACCACCCTGCGCTTCGCGCCGGCCGGGTCCATCTCCGCGTACTCGCGCAGCACCTTCACGTTCTGCTTGACGGCCTTGCCGGCTGCCTCCAGCTCCTCGTCGGTGATGGCGTCGAAGTCGGCTCGGTCCACCACGATGTCCACCTCGGCCATCTGTTCCAGGTGGCCCAGCTCGCGTAGTTCCAGCGTCGTGAACGGGGCCTGCACGGGTCCGCGCCGACCGACCACGATCACCTCCTGCACGCCGCGGACCCCGAGCGAGTCCAGCGCGTGGTCGGCGATATCGGTCTGCGCCAGGATCTCCGGATCGCTGATCAGGATCCGCGCCACGTCCAGGGCCACATTGCCGTTGCCGATCACCACGGCGCGCTGGGCGTTGAGGTCCGGTGCGATGCCTTGGAAGTGCGGGTGGGCGTTGTACCAGCCGACGAAGTCGACGGCGGCGACACTGCCGGCTAGGTCCTCACCGGGGATGCCCAGGGCCCGGTCGGACTGCGCGCCGACGGCGTAGACCACCGCGTCGTAGCGCTGCGCCAACTCCGCGGCCTGCACATGTTCGCCGACGGTGATGTTGCCGAAGAAGCGGAACCGCGGATCCTCCGATGTCTTCGCGAACTGCGCGCTGATCGACTTGATCTTCGGATGATCGGGTGCCACACCCGAGCGCACCAGGCCCCACGGCGTGGGGAGCATCTCCAACATGTCGACGCGAATCTCCCGATCCTGCGACGCATCGGCGGATTTCAACAGCGATGCGGCGGCGAAGAACCCGGAGGGTCCCGAGCCGACGATCGCCACGTGGTACGGGCGCATGTGCGAGCCTTTTCGTGAGGCTGACCGGCGGCGCGCAAGGGGCTGTCGCGACGTCGCCGCAGCGGTTACCAGGCCGATGCTAGCCGCGCCGCGCCGATCGAGGGCGGACTCTGGATAAGCGGCCGGTACCCTGAACTTTCGTGGATCCAGACCTTCTTGCAGATATCGCCGCACTCGACGGAACGCTCACCACCGTGGAGCGGGTGCTCGATGTCGACGGTCTGCGCGCCCGCATCGCCACGCTCGAGGCCGAGGCCACCGATCCGAACCTGTGGAACGACCAGGCCAACGCGCAGAAGGTGACCAGCAGCCTGTCGCACGCCCAGAGCGAGCTGCGCCGGGTCGAGGAGTTGCGCCAGCGCATCGACGATCTGCCGGTGCTCTACGAAATGGCCGCCGAAGAGGAAGACCAGGACGCCCGTACGGCGGCCCTGGAGGAGGCCGACGCCGAGCGGTCGCAGCTGCGCGAGGACCTGGAGGCACTCGAGGTCCGCACCCTGCTGTCCGGGGAATACGACGAACGTGAAGCCGTCGTGACGATCCGCTCCGGGGCTGGCGGGGTGGACGCCGCGGACTGGGCCGAGATGCTGATGCGGATGTACATCCGCTGGGCCGAGGCACACAAGTATCCCGTCGAGATCTTCGACACGTCCTACGCCGAAGAGGCCGGTATCAAGAGCGCCACCTTCGCCGTGCACGCGCCGTACGCCTACGGCACGCTGTCGGTGGAACAGGGCACGCACCGGCTGGTGCGCATCAGCCCGTTCGACAACCAGGGCCGACGCCAGACCTCGTTCGCCGATGTCGAGGTGTTGCCCGTGGTGGAGACCACCGACCACATCGACATCCCGGAAGGCGATCTGCGGGTGGACGTCTACCGCTCCAGCGGCCCCGGTGGGCAGTCGGTGAACACCACCGACTCCGCGGTGCGCCTCACCCACATCCCGACCGGCATCGTCGTCACCTGCCAGAACGAGAAGTCGCAGCTGCAGAACAAGGTGTCGGCCATGCGGGTGCTGCAGGCCAAGCTGCTGGAACGCAAGCGCTTGGAGGAACGCGCCGAGATGGACGCCCTCAAGGGGGACGGCGGCAGCTCCTGGGGCAACCAGATGCGCTCATACGTGCTACACCCGTATCAAATGGTGAAAGACCTGCGCACCGAGTACGAGGTGGGTAGTCCGTCCGCCGTCCTCGACGGCGATATCGACGGCTTCCTGGAAGCGGGAATCCGTTGGCGCAACCGCAAAGACGATGACGAGAAGTAGCCCTTGAACTGGTCCCAGCAGTGGCACAACTTCTGGCACGGTCAGATCGGTGAATGGATCCTGACCCGCGGCCTGCGGATCGTCATGCTCGTGCTCGCCGCGATGCTGGCCGCCCGGTTCGTCAACTGGATCGCGCAGAAGATCACCCAGCGCATCGATGCGGACTTCCGCGAGAGCGACGCCCTGGTGCGCTCGGAGACCACCAAGCACCGTCAGGCCGTCGCCTCGGTCATCTCCTGGGTGACCATCGCGATGCTCGTCGTCATCGTCTTCGTCGAATTCACCGACATCCTGGCCATCCCCATCGCCTCCCTGGTGGCACCGGCCGCCGTGATCGGTGCCGCGCTCGGTTTCGGCGCCCAGCGGCTGGTGCAGGATCTGCTGTCGGGGTTCTTCATCATCACCGAGAAGCAGTACGGCTTCGGTGACCTGGTCGCGCTGACCGTCTCCGGTATCGCGCTGCCCGCCGAGGGCACGGTGATCGACGTGACGCTGCGGGTGACCAAGCTGCGCTCGTCGGAGGGCGAGATGCTGACCATCCCGAACGGCCAGATCGTCAAGACGGTGAACCTGTCCAAGGACTGGGCCCGCGCGGTGGTGGACATCCCCGTGCCGACCACGGCCGACCTGCACACCGTCAACGAGTTGCTCAACGGGGTGTGCGAGTCCGCCATGAACGATCCGCAGATGCGGGAACTGCTGTTGGACAAGCCGCAGCTCATGGGCGTGGAGAGCATCCAGGTCGACACCGTGAACCTGCGCATGGTGGCCCGCACGCTGCCCGGCAAGCAGTTCGAGGTAGGCCGCCGGCTGCGGCTGCTGGTGATCGCCGCCCTGGCCGGCGCGGGTATCGCCTCACCTGCCGAGTCCGCGGCATTGGCCCCGGTGGTGCCGCAGGAGCCGCACCAGTGAAATTCACGCTGCGCCGCGAAGGCGAGAACCGGCACTGGCCCAACTACCTGTTCTGGGGCCGGGTGCGCACCTCCACCTTCGGGTTGATCGTCGCGTTCTTCTTCACCTGGTGGCTGTACAACACCTATCAGCCACCGCCGCCGGCGCCGGCGGTCCCGGCGCAGCAGGTGGTGCCGCCCGGCTTCGTGCCCGACCCCGAGTACACCTGGGTGCCGCGCACCAACGTCGAGTCGCCGCGCACCACCCGCACCACGACGACCACCACCCCGACTCCGACGACGACCGAGCCGACCACGACCACCGAGTCGACCGACACCACGACCACCACCCCGGGTGTGCCGCCGACCACAACGACGTCCACTCCAGCGGCGCCGACCACGACGGTGATCGACCCGGACGGGCCCGGTCCGATTCCGCCGCTGACCTTGCCCGTCATCCCGGGCCCGGCCCCGGCGGTGACGACGCAGACGACGGTCGATCCGAACGCGGCGCCCGCGACACCGGTGCCGCCCGCACGCAGCGCCAGCTGACACGCGTCACCTTCCGGCTACACTGGCGTGCCGTGATGATCACGCTCGACAAAGTGAGCAAGCAGTACAAATCCTCGGCGCGGCCCGCGCTCGACGATGTGTCGCTCAAGATCGACAAGGGCGAGTTCGTCTTCCTCATCGGACCGTCGGGGTCGGGCAAGTCGACGTTCATGCGTCTGCTGTTGGCCGCCGAACACCCGTCCAAGGGTGATATCCGGGTGTCGAAGTTCCACGTCAACAAGCTCTCCGGCCGGCACATCCCGAGCCTGCGCCAGGTGATCGGCTGCGTGTTCCAGGATTTCCGGTTGCTGCAGCAGAAGACGGTGTTCGACAACGTGGCTTTCGCGCTGGAGGTGATCGGCAAGCGCGGCGATGTCATCAACCGGGTGGTGCCCGACGTGCTGGAGATGGTCGGACTGTCCGGCAAGGCCAACCGGCTGCCGCACGAGCTCTCCGGTGGCGAGCAGCAGCGGGTGGCGATCGCGCGGGCATTCGTGAACCGGCCGCTGGTGCTGCTGGCCGACGAGCCCACCGGCAACCTGGACCCCGAGACCAGTAAAGACATCATGGATCTGCTCGAGCGGATCAACCGCACCGGCACCACCGTGCTGATGGCGACGCATGACCACCACATCGTGGACTCCATGCGTCAACGCGTCATCGAGCTCGAACTGGGCCGGCTTGTCCGCGACGAACAGCGCGGCGTCTACGGAATGGATCGCTAAGTGCGTTTTGGCTTCCTCATCAATGAGGTTCTGACCGGTTTTCGTCGCAACGTCACCATGACGGTGGCGATGATCCTGACGACGGCCATCTCCATCGGTCTGTTCGGTGGTGGTCTGCTGGTGGTGCTGCTGGCCGACCATTCCCGCACCATCTACCTGGACCGGGTGGAGAGCCAGGTCTTCCTCACCAACGACGTGTCGGCCAACGACCTGACCTGCGACTCGGATCCGTGCAAGGCGCTGCGCGCCCAGATCGAGGCGCGCGATGACGTGAAGTCGGTGCGGTTCCTGAACCGGGACCAGGCCTACGACGACGCGATCAGGAAGTTCCCGCAGTACAAGGACGTCGCCGGCAAGGACGCGTTCCCGGCATCGTTCATCGTCAAGCTCGACAACCCCGAGCAGCACAAGGACTTCGACGTGGCCATGCAGGGCCAGCCCGGTGTGCTCAACGTGCTCAACCAGAAGGACTTGATCGACCGGCTGTTCGCCGTGCTGGACGGGATCAGCAGTGTCGCGTTCGCGGTCGCGCTGGTGCAGGCCATCGGTGCGGTGCTGCTGATCGCCAACATGGTTCAGGTCGCGGCGTACACCCGGCGCACCGAGATCGGCATCATGCGGCTGGTCGGCGCCACCCGCTGGTACACGCAGTTGCCGTTCCTCGTCGAGGCGATGCTGGCCGCGCTGATCGGTGTGCTGCTCGCGATCCTGGGCCTGGTCGTGGTGCGGGCATTGTTCCTGGACAAGGCGCTGAGCCAGTTCACGCAGGCTAATTTGATTGCGCCCATCGACTACGCTGACATTTTCTACATCACCCCCGCCCTGCTATTCGTCGGCGTGGCGATGGCGGGGCTCACGTCCTACGTCACGTTGCGCCTGTACGTCCGAAGATAGAGATGTCCAAGAAAACCACCAAGCCCGACAAGGCCAACAACCAGGTTGTTGCGACCAATCGCAAAGCCCGGCACAACTATTCGATTCTGGATGTGTACGAGGCCGGGGTGGTGCTGGTGGGTACCGAGGTGAAGAGCCTGCGCGAAGGTCAGGCGTCGCTGGTCGACGCGTTCGCCACCATCGACGACGGCGAGATCTGGCTGCGCAACCTGCACATCGCCGAATATCACCACGGCACCTGGACCAACCACGCGCCGCGGCGCAATCGCAAACTGCTGCTGCACCGGCGTGAGATCGACAACCTGGTCGGCAAGATCCGCGACGGCAACCTGACTCTGGTGCCGCTGTCGCTGTATTTCACCGACGGCAAGGTGAAGGTGGAGCTCGCGCTGGCCCGGGGTAAAGAGGCCCACGACAAACGTCAGGATCTGGCCAAGCGCGACGCGCAGCGCGAGATCACCCGCGAGCTGGGCCGGCGCAACAAGGGCATGCGCTGATCGGCGTAGTGCTCGCGCTGGTCTCGGCCGCCGGGTACGGCGTGAGCGATTTCGTCGGCGGCATCGCCTCGCGCCGGGTCGCCGCGCTGCGTGTGGTGATCGTGTCCTACCCGCTGGCGATGGTGCTGCTGAGCGTGCTGGCGCTGTTCGTCGGTGGCCACGTGACGGGCCCTGCGGTGTGGTGGGGTCTGCTGTGCGGGTTCTGCCAGGCGTTCGGGGTGTGGTGGTTCTATGCCGCGCTGGGGTCGGGTCCGATCTCGGTGGTGTCCCCGCTGACCGCGATCCTGGTGGCGGGCGTCCCGGTCGGCTTCGGCGTGTTGATGGGCGAGCGCCCCAGCGCGGTGGCCCTCGCCGGGATCGCGGTGGCCCTGGTGGCGGTGGTGCTGGTGTCCCGCGGTGTGAGCGATGAGGATGTCACCGAGCACCGGTTCACCACCAAGGTGGCGTGGTTGACGGTCGGGTCCGGCCTGGCCTTCGGGCTGAACTTCGTGGTGATCAATGAGGCCCCCCACGACGCCGGGTTATGGCCGCTGGTGTTCGCCCGTATCGCCGCCTCGGTGATGGTGGTGCTGATCGCCCTGGTCGCCGGGCAGCTGCGGGTGCCGACCGGGGTGCCGCTGTGGTTGGCACTGTCGGCCGGTGTGCTGGACACCGTCGCCAACGTGGCCATGCTGTGGGCTTTGCAGAACTCCCTGCTGTCGTTGACCGGGGTGCTCATCGCGCTGTACCCGGCAGGCACCGTCGCGCTGGCGCTGCTGGTGCTCAAGGAGAAGGTCACCCGCTGGCAGGTGGTCGGGATGGTCGCCGCGCTGGCCGCGGTCGCCATGATCGCCGCGGGCTAACCGCCGCGACCGTGCGTGTTTGCACACCGACACGCCGCGAAAACCGGTATTCAGCGCACCCTCGCGGCTAGCGAGCGCGACGCAACCGCCACCGGGCGATGCCGGCGAACCCGATTGCCAGCACCCCGAGCATGACCAGGTCGAACCACCACGCGCTGGCGGTGTGCTGCCAGTGCCCGTCTTGGGCGATCCCGACCACCGAGTTGCTCAGATCCGAGGTCGAGGCCGTCGCCGAGAAGCCCCAGCGGGCCGGGGTCAGCGATGCGAGCACCGACAGCGCCGGCCGGCCCGTCACGGGGATGAACCCACCGGCCAGCACCAGTTGCGCGGTCAGGGTCACCGCCAGTAGCGGCATCACCTGATCGGCGGTGCGGGCCAGCGCCGAGATGGCCAGGCCGAGGATCGCGGCGACCAGCCCCGCGGCCGCGACACCCACGATGAGCTCGAGCAGCGGGCTGCCCAGCGCCGACGCGCCGGCCGGTCCCGGCTTGCCGAGGCGGACGATCAGCACCAGCGCCACCGACTGCGCGACGGCGACCGCGCCGAACACGGCGACCTTGGCCAGCAGGTAGGCGGTCGTCGACAGCCCGGCCGCCTGCTCGCGGCGGAACAGGGCCCGCTCGTTGGTCAGGTCGCGCACCGTCAGCGTGACGCCCATCAGGATGGCGGCGAAGTTGGTCAGGGCGATCACCTGTTTGGCTTCGAACGGCGCCGACGCGGCCGCGGTGAGAAACCCGGCATGCCCGGACACCGTCAGCGGCAAGATCCCGACGAGCAGCGGCAGCACGGCCAGCAGGGCCAAAGGACCGCGGTCGGCGAGCAGCAGCCGCAGCTGGCGGCGGGCCAGGATGAAGAACTGATCTGTCGGCGTGACCTTTTCGGGCAACGGCTTGGGTGCGAGTGTGATCAGGCGCAGCCGGGGCGGCGGACTGGGCGCCCAGCGGCGGTCCAGGAAACGCCGTTGCGCCCCTTCGGGATCGGCGCACAGGCCGGCGAAGATCTCGGCCCAGTCGGTGCTGCCCATCGCCGGCCCGAGATCGACGGGTGTGCCGCAGTAGACGGTCCGCCCGCCGGGTGCCAACAGCAGCACCTGGTCGCACACGTTCAGGAAGGCCAATGAGTGCGTGACCACGATGACGATCCGGCCGGCGTCGGCGAGGGCGCGCAGCATCGTCATCACCTGGCGATCCAATGCGGGATCCAGGCCGGTGGTCGGCTCGTCGAGGATCAGCAGCGCCGGGTCGGTGAGCAGTTCGATGGCGACCGAGACCCGTTTGCGTTGCCCGCCGGACAGTGCGTCGATGCGGGTGCCGGCGTGTGGTGTCATCTCCAGCTCGGCGAGCACCTCGGCGATGGCCTGCCGGTCGGCGCCTCGCAGTTCGGCCGCGTACTGCAATGCCTGTGCGACGGTGAGCTTTCCGTGCACGATGTCGTCCTGCGGGACCATGCCGACGGAACCGTCGAAACGCACTATCCCCGAATCCGGTGCGATGGCACCGGCCAGGGTCTGTGCCAGGGTCGACTTGCCCGCACCGGACGGCCCGATGAGCGCGGTGAGCGTGCCGGGTGCGGCCGAGAACGACACCGAGTCCAGGCGGGTATCGAGGGTGACGTCGTGGACGACGAGGCTGGGATCGGTCAATCGCGTGGTCATGTCAGCACGTACACCAGGGGGAGGGCCAGCAGGAGCGAATCGATGCGGTCGAGCAGGCCACCGAATCCGGGCAGCCAGTCGCCGGCGTCCTTGACGCGAGCTTGGCGCTTGAGCATCGATTCGAGCAGATCGCCGAACAGGCCGCCGAGGGCGATGGCGCCGACCAGTCCGACCGAGACGGTGCCGAGCAGGAACAGCACCGCCGTGGCGCCGAGCAGCGCGCCGACCACACCGCCGAGGGTCTTGTTCGGGCTCAGCGGGGAGATGGGGCGCCGCGCCCAGGGCATGAAGCGCAACCCTTTTCCGCCGCACCAGGCGGCGACGTCGGTCGCCGCGACCGCGAAGCACACCAGGAAGGCATCCGGCCAGACCAGCACCAGATGTGCCAGCGCCCAGCAGATCCAGATCGACCCGAAGGCGGTGAAAGCGGTACGCCGCGCGCCGTTTCCGATATCACCGGACAGCACTGCGGGCACCGCGCACAGCAGCACCAGCAGCGGGGTGAGGCCCAGCAGGGACGGACGCAGCCAGGCTGCCACCGGGTAGGCGACCGCGAGTGCGATGAGGACGGCGGTGTCGGCGCGGCTCAGCCGGACCAGCCGGCCGTACTCGATGACGGCCACCACGGCCAGTGCCGCGGCGAACGCGGCGGTGGTGCCCGGGCCGAGGACGGTCGGGACACCGACGGCGGGGGCGATCAGCACCCAGGTGCGCCATTTGCGGATCAGCTCGGGTTTGCGCGAGATCAGCACCGCGACACCGGCAACGGCCAGGATGCTCACCGTCAGGATCGGCAGGAACCAGGGGCCCCGGTCGAAGTGCACGGTGTCAAGCAGCGAGGGCATGACGCACTCCGGTGGCCAGTTGCACGACCTCGGCGCGCAGCTGGGCGGCGGTGGTGTGATGCGGGTCGACGGGATCGCCGAGGCGGACCTCCATCGGGAGGCCGGGGGAGAACCTGCCGCCCTTGGGCAGAACATCGGCGGTACCCAACAGTGCCACCGGCACGATCGGCACACCGAAGTCACGAGCCAGGCGCAAGGCGCCGGAACGGAATTCGGCGATGCTGCCGTCGGTGGACCGGGTGCCTTCGGGATAGATGACCACGGTGTGGCCCGCGTCGAGCAGCGGACCCGCGGTATCACGCAGGGCGGTGTAGCCGCCGTCGCCGGAGCGACGCAGCGGCAGCACCCCGATCAGCGAGGTGGCGACCAGCCGGCGGGCCGGAACGTCGAACCAGTAGTCCGCGGCCGCAGCGAATTTCACCTTCGCCGCAGGGGGCAGGGCGGCCAGCAGCACCGCGGTGTCGGCGTGGGAGGAGTGGTTGGCGACGATCACGGCGCCCCCGCCGACCTGCCAACGGCCGGTTACGGTCAATCCACCCGAGGCGCCGCAGACCGTGCGCCACAGCCAGTGCCGCAGGAAGCCGGCGCCGCTCATGCCGCCACCGCCCGCATCGGCAGGGTCGGGATGTTGGAGACGACGATCCGCGGGCGGGTCATCGGCACGGTGATCGGGTCCTCGTCGGCGACGGCCCGTGCGTTCAGCTCGCGGTGTGCACTGCGCAACCGCAGCGCGGTGGTGATCAGCGACCCGTTGACCAGCTGGGCCAGCAGGATGGGCATGAGGCCGGGGAACGCGGTGGCCAGCACGGTGAACACGCACCGTTCGGTTTTGCCGAGCGGGCCGCCGTTGACGCGGGTGGCGCCGGCTCCGGCGGCGGCCAGCGATGCGAAGGTGGGCAGCGTCGCGGCCAGCGCGGCCAGTACCACCTGCAGGACGGTCCAGGACAGGACGTGCAGGCCGGGGCCGTGCTGGCGGGCGGCCCAGACCGCGAGTCCGCCGAAGGTGAGCAGATCCGCGGTGCGGTCACCGATCTCGTTGACCACGAAACCCCACGGCCGGCTGACGCCGCGGGCGCGGGCGACGGCACCGTCGAGGTTGGCGCCGGCCAGTCGCAGCACCAGGAACACCGCGGCCAGATGCCACCAGCCTTGGGCGATGAACACGCCGGCGACCCCGGCGGCGAGCACACCCGCTGCGGTGAAGACGTCAGGCGAGATGCGATGGGCGACGGCGGCGTTGAGGATGGGGGTGAGGCGGGCGGTGAACCACGGCTTGAGCGCATAGAGTCCGGCCATGCGGCGTCGCTGCGGGGTGGGCACATGCTGGTTCATGGCTGGCTCCTTTCGTGTCGAGGCGTTGTCGCCTGGTCACGAACAGGTTGCGGCCATGTGCTTGGGGGATTCTTGTCACGAAACGAGAACGTGCCGTCGATACGCGCAGGTGATGTCAGTCCCCGGTACGAGTGAAGGTCTCATCGAACTCGGACGTCATCGCGCAGGGCGCCGACTCCTCCCAATTGCCATGCCCCAGTAACAGATTGATCGGATTCTGCGCCGGTTGCGGCATCGGGTACTGTCCGGTTGCGGTGATCTTGATGACCTTGCCGTCGCACATACCCTCGGATTGGCTGTTGAGTGACCAGGTGCCGTTGGTGAACAGCAACGGCCGGAAATCCTCGGGTTTGTGGAAGTAGCTCATGCACCGGTCCCCGGTGCGCAGACAGTCGGTTTTGACGGTGTAGTCGCCCTGAATCGGTGCCACGCCGTTGCGGAAGGTCCGGGTGCTGCGGTAGGTGCCGCGCAGGGCTTCGGCCGGGGAGACCACCCGTGGGGGCAGCTCGGCCGGGTCCGGCAGCGTGTCCACGTCGACGTCGGTGGTGCGGTTGAAGGTGAGGGTGGACCTGCCGGAACACGAATTGCCCGCGGCACCGGTGTAGTCACCGGTGAGGCTGCCATTGGGATGTTCGCGCAGCGTGAAGACGTACCAGATCTCGTCGGCGATGTCGTGGCACTTCTCGGCGGCGAGCGCGACGGCCACCCAGCGGTCGTCGATCCGGTCGAACTCCAACTTCGCCATCGGGGGACCACCGTCGCCGCTCTGCCGCTCGGCGATGGCCACACAGCCGTCGGGGCGACAGGCCGAACGCACCGCCCACATCGCCGTCGACGGCTTCGCGTCGTCCAAGGGGCCGCCGTCGATCAGGGTCGGCGCGCTGAACACGGCTTGGTAGATCCCGGTGAACGGGGGCGTCTCGGGGACCACGGAGGCGCTGGCGGTCGTGGTGGGCGCAGCGCTGGGCGCGTCGTCCTTGGTGAGTGCGACGGTGGTGACGACGCCGCCGGCGACGAGCAGGACGACCGCCGCCAGTGCGGTGAGGATCAACCCGGTGCGTTTCTTGCGCGGTACCGGCGGCTGCTGCCACGGCTGAGTGGGAGCGGCGGGGTCGGGGCCGGAGGGACCAGAGGGATAGGTGAGGGCGCGTTGGGCGGCGCCGGCCAGCTCCACAGTGGTGGGGAAGCGCTGGGCGGGTTCCTTCGCCAGGCCGGTGGCGATCACGGGATCCATGGCGGCGGGCACGGTGGCGAGTTCCTGCGACGGCCGCGGCGGCGGCATCATCATGTGGCTGACCGCGACTTGTTCCAAGGTGTCACCCGGGAAGGGCAGGTTGCCGGTGAGGCATTGGTAGAGCACACACGCCAGCGCGTAGATATCGGAGCTGGGCCCGCTCTCACCGGTGCGAAAGCGTTCGGGTGCCATATACGCCCACGTACCGATCGTGGTGTTCGCCGACGTGAGTGCGGTGTCGGTGGTGGCACGAGCGATGCCGAAATCGATGAGATAGGCAAAGTCGTTGGGCGCCAACAAGATGTTGGAGGGTTTCACATCGCGGTGGATGAGGCCGGCCTGGTGTGCGGTGTGCAGCGCCGAGGCGATCTGGCCGATGATGTACACCGCACGTCCGGGATCGAGCGGACCGTTGTTGATCAGGGTCTGCAGGTCGGTGCCGGTGATGAGGCGCATGGTGACGTAGAGGCGCCCGTCGATCTCGCCGACGTCGTAGATGGGCACGATATGCGGATCGTCCAGCCGCGCCGCGGCGCGGGCTTCACGGCGGAACCGCGTCTCATAGTCAGGGTCCCGGGCGAAGTGCGGCAGCAGCATTTTCAGCGCGACGACACGATCGATCTCGGTGTCGTGCGCCCGCCATACTTCGCCCATCCCACCGCGGCCCAGCAGTTCGATCAGCTGGTAGCGGCCGAAAGGCGTCCCCTCCACCGGTTCAAGATAAACCAGCGCGGGCCCCGGGTCAGTGCTGATTGACCTGGGTGTTCACCTTGATAACCGGTCGTCCCGGCGGTTCGGGCTGCGGGTTGAAGCCATGGGTCTCGGCCGGGGTCACATGGCCCGTGAGTCCGGGCGGTTCCGGCTGGGGGTTGAACGCCGAGGCGGTCCCGGACGCAATGGCCAGGCTCGCGATGGCGAGACCGGTGGCGAGGACTACTTGCCTGAAGCTGTGCATTTCGGGTCCTTTCGGTGGGGTGGTGAGGCGAGCGTGCACGGCGGCGCTTGGCACATTCTTGGCGCGGATTTCCCTCCGCCCGCGGCCCTGGCGACGTAGCGTCTGCCCCGTGAGCCGCCCCGTCACCGTGTTGCCCAAAGCCGACGTGGTGCCGGCGCTCTTCGGCGTCTTGGCCGACATTGACCGCCTGCTGGATGGACTTCCCGAGGTGAGCTGGGAGGCGCGGGTGCCGTTGCCCGCCTGGCGGGTGCGCGACGTCGTGGCCCACGTCCTGGGGACCGAACTGCTCCTGCAGGGGGAGTCGGCGCCGCCGGCCGAGGTGTCCGCCCTGACCCATGTGCGCAACCCGATCGGTGAGATGAACGAGGCCTGGGTGCAGCATCTCGGTGTGCTGACC
The DNA here is from genome assembly GCF_025822555.1 of Mycobacterium hackensackense. Classification (NCBI taxonomy): domain Bacteria; kingdom Bacillati; phylum Actinomycetota; class Actinomycetes; order Mycobacteriales; family Mycobacteriaceae; genus Mycobacterium; species Mycobacterium hackensackense. The sequence continues at coordinate 778,304 of NZ_JACKUC010000029.1, read as the reverse complement.
CCCGATCGCTTGCTCGCCCGGTTCCGGGAGGTCACCGCGAAACGGCGGGCCGAACTCGCGGCGATGTCCACCGAGGAGTGGAACGCGGTGATGGCGACACCGGTGGGGCCGGAGAGCTATGGCCGGTTCATGCGGGTGCGGATCTTCGACTGCTGGATGCACGAGCAGGACATTCGGGAGGGATTGGGCCGGCCGTCCACCGACGAGGACCTGTCCTGTCCGGGTGCCCGGATGGCGCTCGACGAGATCGCGGCGGGCTTGGCCCGCGTCGTCGGCAAGCAGGGGAAGGCGCCGGCCGGGTCACGCGTGTTGTTCTCGTTGGCCGGGCCGCTGTCGCGGGAGATCCGCGTGGCCGTCGATGAGCGTGCGGCCGTGGTGGAGGCGTTCGACGGTGAACCGACGACGGTGATCCGGATGGACGGGCTGCAGTTCACCAGGCGTTGCGGGGGCCGGCCGTTGGCGGTGACCAGGCCGGACGAGGTGGAGTACGACGGAGACGTCGAGGTCGGGGAGCTGATCGTGGCGAATCTGGCGTTTGTCATCTGACCTGGAACATTTAATCGCTGGCCGTCGTTGAACAAAGCGCTATGATTGATCGTCCTGCCGAAACTCGGCGGGGATGCGAGGGGCTGAACGGTTTCGACTTCGCGCATCGAATCAAGGGAAGCGTGCCGGTGCAGGCAAGAGACCACCGTAAGCGTCGTTGCAACCAATTAAGCGCCGATTCCAATCAGCGCGACTACGCCCTCGCTGCCTAAGTAGCGACTGCGTGTCTGTCAGACCGGGAGCGCCCTCGGCCCGGACCCTGGCATCAGCTAGAGGGACCCACCCACGGGTTCGGTCGCGGGACCTGTGGGGACACCAAACAGCGACTGGGATTGTCATCTCGGCTCGTCTGCGTGACCGAGAGATCCGAGTAGAGGCATAGCGGACTGCGCACGGAGAAGTCTTGAGGGAATGCCGTAGGACCCGGGTTCAATTCCCGGCAGCTCCACAAGAGAAGGCCAGGGCACACAAGCCCTGGCCTTCTTTCGTATGCGGTTCGGTCCCGGAGACGTGCGCTGCCGCCCAAGCGCTCCGGGCGCCATCGCGTTCGATCCGCTGAGGCGGACTCGCGTCTACAACTCGTAGACGTCGACCAATCCATCCTGGACAGCCCGTGCGATCAGGGCGGCCTTGGTGCTGGCCGATCGTCCCACCGCGGCATACTTCGCCCGGATCCGCTGCAAATGTGAACTCACCGTGGCGCGTTCGATGGCCAGCCGTGCGGCGACATCCTCCTTGGTGCTGGCGTGACACCACGCGATCAGGACCTCGGATTCCCGATGCGTCAAGCCCGGGGACGTGACACTGGCCGGGCTTGTCGCCGGAGCGTACAACTCGGAGGCCGTGCACGTGGTCACCGCGGTGTAGCCCGACGGTCGGCGGTCTCCAGCGACGAATGCGGCAGCCCCGGCATCAAGATAGTGCAGCACTGCATCATCGAGAAGGGTTGTCCCGAAGAGTATTACGCGATACCCGTCAGCGGAGATTCGTCGCATGGCCGCAATATCCGCGTCGTCGTCATCGGAGGTTCGCGCAACGAGTACAAGATCGATGCGAGTGGTGGCGGACAGGCGGGCGCCTTCGAGAAAGTCGCTCAGGGTCGTGTACACGGCCGACACCGTGGCCGGGGCGCCGATCTCTTCCAGCCACCTGTAGATGCTGGTGTAGAACCGCTGCGTCGGTGGGCACACGATGACGACCGATAAGTGCGACCGATAGTCTTCGGCCATACCCACTCCTTGGCTCACACCTGAACGCACTCACCCGTGCAGGTTCCGCGGCACCCAACCAGCGATGGACGTGGCCGGCGCTCACCCTCGGCACTGAAGGAAGAGTGGTGGTGGTTCGCTATGTTTCAACCCAATGATGACATATCGCCTCATTTCCGCACGTGAGTAGTGGACTACCTAGATGCGCTTTTGAATTGCTCGTTGTGCCACGTCCCGACACGTCCGGTGACGATCGACGTCACTCGCAGGCATCGACGGAATCCGCGTAGTGCAACCAATCCGGCAGGTCGGCAACGAAAGCGTTCTTGATGGCGGGTGCACCTGCCGCGCGCCAGTCCACCCAGTCGTTGATCTCGATCTCGAACTTGCGCCATTCGAACCAATTGATCATCTTGAGCTGCGGAAAGCGCTGGCGTGTCTCCGCCGAGAAAACCTGACGCCACCATGCCTGTTTGACATCCAGTTCGGACTGGCCGCTGCGTGACGGGGTGAAGATGGCAGCTGTTTCCACGATGGCGACCGGCTTGTGGTGCTGTACTCCGTAAACCTGGTAGAAGTCGGGCACTCCCAGGTCGTCGCCGGCTGTTCCGTCGTACGTGCCGGTCAACATGTCGATGAACTTATGGGGCTCGGTGATCTCGTTGTTGCCCCACGGCCGTCGGTTACCCCAATGGTAGAGCGACACGCCAACCCAGTCGACGTAGGCGTCGCCGGGATAGTAGGGCTCGTACGAGTCGTCAGTCATGGTCAGTACACCGTCGTGGTCGGTGTCGAGTTCGTGATAGACCTCGGTGCCGGGCGCGGCGGCGAACTTCCCACCCGAGAATGGGTACCCGCCACCATAATTCGGCGCCCACATCATGGCCGACCCCGGCGCGATATGGTGCACGGCATCAGCCACCTGACGGAAGACCGCCTTGTAGTGGTCGGGCTGCTGGCCCCAGGCGTACCAGGATCCGTTCATCTCGTGGGCAAACCGCACGATGACGGCGACACCGCTGTTGTTCAAATCCAGGAGGTCATAGGCGAGTGTCCGGATCACCTCGGGGCTCACCGTATCGAGTCCACCGTGCGGCTCCAGCGTCAACAACAATGCCCCACCGTTCTCTTTGATCTGGCGGGCAGCGCTTTTCGTGTGCTCCCAGGTCGGCCGGTCGTACGGAATGTCGGAGAATTCCACCGCCATCGCCGGGGCATGCCCCAGGTTCGCCCGGTGCTCACCGAGTGTTTCGGACTTCCAGTCCAGGTTGACGCCGAAAAGCACGCCGTCCTTCGGAATCACCGCACTGGCATTGCTGACTTTGCATCGTCCGAGCAGCAGCTGCAGGGGCCTGATCTGCGGTTCGATGACGATGACCAGGATGACGCCCAGCAGCATGGCGATCAGCGGCACAATGACATTCTGGCCGCGCCGTCGACGGCGGGTGGGGTGGGCGACGAACTCCGGTTCCTCCCCGTCGTGACGGGCCGAGGTGTCACCGTGCTCGCCCGGTCTCGGGAATGTGCGAACTCCGTTGTCGTGCATATCATGTGTCATGCCCAGCGCCTTTCATCGACACAGGTCGAATGACCGGACGAAGATCCGCGACATTGCGTTTCGTCGGCCGAGGTTCTCGCAGTTGACGTTGCCTGTGACTGTCTCCGTACTTGCGGTGCTCACCGGCTGTGGGCATGACACCTCCCCGGCGGCCGCCGGGGAGCGTGCGTCCCACTGGATCGACTGGGGTGTCTTCCTGCCCGACGACGGGGCGCCGTCCAGCAATCTGTGGACCGTCCGGGAAATGACCGGCTCTCAGCCGCGTTATGTCATGCGGTTCGCCGCGCTCGACGACCGTACACCGATTCCCGAGCTCAATGTCATCGCGAGTTCCGGTGCGCAACCGATCATCACCTTGGAGCCTTGGCAGCCGGGCGCAGGTGTAGACCAACCGGAATATGCGTTGTCGCATATCGCTTCTGGTGATTTCGACACTCAGATAGACACATGGGCGCACAACCTCGCAGAGTGGGGCCAGCCCGTCGTGCTGCGTTTCGCGCACGAGATGAACAGCGATCACTATCCATGGTCGGTCGGCGTCAACGGGAACTCGGCGGAGGACTACCGCGCGGCATGGGCTCATGTGCGGGAACGCTTTTCGCGTGCACGGGCGGGCAATGTGTCGTTCATGTGGTGCCCCGATGCGCCAGGGGAGGGATCCAACGACCTTGCGAGCACCTATCCCGGTGCGGAGTCGGTCGACTTGTTGTGCCTGGATGGCTACAACTGGGGTGACGGCAGCGGGCATACGTGGCGCAATCCGGAACAGATCTTCACCGATGGTCTGAACCAACTTCGGGCATTGGAAGGAAATCGTCCGATCGTGATCGCCGAGACAGCCAGCGTTGAGGGACCGCAGTCGGGCACCGATAAGGCCGCCTGGATCAACAAGCTGTTCGAATTCCTCAGCCGCGAGGACAGGGTCGCTGCCGTGGTCTGGTTCCAGATGGACAAGGAGCGTGATTGGCGCCTGAATTCGTCCGGCCAATCCCAGCAAGCGTTCAAGCGGGCCCTCGCCGACCGGTAGCGGCCATGATCGACAATTCATCTCGGCGTCGGCATCCGTCGATGTTCTCGCCGTCACCTCGGGCCGGACATGATCGTGGATTGGCGATGTGCCCCGCGGCCACGCTGTGCTGGGCCTCGGCGCCACGGACCGTTCGCGTATGCCGAGTCGGCGGCCTCTTCCGGGTCACCGTGCAACCGCGTCACGTGTGACAGTGCCATCGTCTCGTAGGCCAACGCGAACGAGCGAGAGTCACCGAAGATTCTGAGATCGCCGCCACTGGTGCGCAGCAGCCGAAGCAGGTCCACGACAACGGCCACGGCCGACGGGGTGATGGTGCGGACGCCGGACACATCGACGAGGACGACCGGTGCACCGTCGAGGACGCTCTCCGCGACGTGGGAACGCAATGCCAACGCCGCGACGGCATCGAATCTGGCTGCCGCATAAAGGAGGATGGCCAGTTCCGCGCCTGCTGCCCGGACCGGCACGTTCGCGGCGGGGGGTGTCGGTGCGTGGTATGGCTCTATGGCGGCGGTGCTTGCGGCGTTGGTGGGATGGTGGATGGCCGCGATGACGTCGCACATCTCATCGGTCAGCGCCGCCGGGAAGGGGCTGTGGATGTGGCCGGGCCCGCGGTACCGCGCGGCGCGCGTCATGGCCGACAGCAGCACGATATCGATGCCGACCCAGATCAGCGTGATGATCGAGGCGAACAACGGACGTTCACCGTCGGCCGCTTGGATGGCGCCGTAGCCGCCGGCGAGCACCAGGGCCGCCATCGCGATCAGTTGCGGGCGGATGTGGCGCAGCCCGATACCTGTTGCTTGCTTGGTCTTTTGGGTGACGGCGAAGGTCAGCGTCTTACCGAAGAACGCCGCACTCGCCCCGGCAATCGTGGCCTTGATCCAGGCCGGGAACAGCGCGAACGACATCTGTTGCCCGCGCCACAGCCCTCGGGAACGGTTGCCGGCGACGACGAACAGCGTTTGCGAGCACAAGAAGAACGGCATGAAGTACACGAAGAACGCGATCGAGTCGCACTTGATGGGGAAGATCCCGCTGACCAGGAACACCATCGGCGCCGCGATGTACACGACGGCGGCAAACCCGTTGAGGTAGCTGGTCATGGTGGCCAGATACATCAGGCGCTGACCGATGGTGAGTCCACGCAGCAACAGCGGATTGTCGGAAAAGAAGACCTGCATGGTTCCGGTCGCCCAGCGTTGGCGTTGGGAGAGCATGGTCCGCACGTCCTCGGGGGCGAGCCCTTGGACCAGCACCTCGTGGTGGTAGACGCTGGCCCAGCCCAGCGCATGCAGGTGCATCGCGGTGGCCATGTCCTCGGTGATCGATGACGTGACGATCGGATCGATGGCCAGTGCCCGGTCGGTGCGGGCCACTTCTGCTGCGCCGAGGGTATCGGTGATCGCGTCGATTACCGGTTGGGGCAGCATGTCCGACGTGGCGATGCTCTTGATCTGGCGACGCAGCACGTAGGTCACGTCGGCGAGCACGTCGCCTCGGCGGACCCTCGCCTCGGCTTCGACCAGCAGCCCGACCGCACGCCGCCCGATGATCTGCCCGATGTCACCGGGGAGATGGATGTTCACGGCTGCCTGTACGCGCCGGCGCCCATCGTGTAGCGCCTTGCGCACGCGTTCTGCGGCTGACCGCGAGAACATGGTCAGGCCAAGCGCCATGAGAGCTTCGCGACGCAGGACGGCGTTGGATCCGCAGAAGAACGCCGCACCCCAACCGTCCTTACCCTGCTGAATGGGACCGTAGAACAGGTCTGCACCGCTGCCGAGGGGATCAGATCGCGGTACGTTCCAGAAACGTTGCGGCGTTTGGACGAACGCGACTTCTGGGTCGTCGAAGTAGCCCAGGACGCGGTCAAGGAACGCGGGATCGGGCACCTGGTCTGCATCGAAAACAGCGATGAACTCGCCGGATGTGCGGAACAGCGCATTGTTGACGTTGCCCGCCTTGGCAAATCGAGGTCGTCCATCCCAGTCAGGACCACGGACGATGTAGCCCACGCCGATTCGCTTGGCCGCGTCGGCGAACTCTTGCCGATTGCCGTCATCGAGAATCCACGTCTTGTGCGGGTAGGTCATGTCGCGTGCCGCGATCGCCGAGGTGAGAACGATCTCGAGTGGCTCGTTGTACGTTGCGATGAAGACGTCGACGGTCCGACCGCGCGGCGCCGGCGGGGGAGCGGGTCGTCGGCGAGAGTTCCACATGGTCACGCCATAGAGCACGGATTCGCCGAAGCTGTAGGTCTCTGCCAGCACCAACGGAACGGCAATCCACCAGGCCCCCCAGGCGATGGTCGACGACCATCGCCACACCATGTAGGTCCCACCGAAAGCCACGACCAGCAATGCCAGACAACGTACGACCAAGAGTCGGCCACTAGTCATTCTGAGCTCTTTTCATCTCGATATAAGAGTTGCCAAAATCGCACGACAGCTAATTGTTTGTTATTTACCGGTAGCGCTCTATCGCTATTCGATTGAATTTCAATACTCGATGGAGGCGCCTATCGATCTACGCAATTTATGCTCATTTAGTCTGACCTTGCAGGCGAAGTTAATCATCCAAGCCGAAGGATTGTAAGGCGCGCAAGAAGGTAATCCATCGAGCCATTCGAGCCGAAGAATTTCGGCGGCCGTGAGCCCCGAAGTCGTCCGGGCGGTCACGAAGAGATGCGGCATTACCTGCATAAATATGTCTGCCTCAGGAGTCCTCCCCGTGGAACCCGCGTGATCGCACATACCCGCAGTCCCCATTGATTGCGCTCGCAACAATCACCCCGAATCAAGGCTCATCGCCTCGATTAACTTATACAAGCCTGCTCATCGACCCGCGCGACGAGATAAGGTCATAATCTGTGATGTGCATCACGAAAGGCGATATCGATGCCGATATTAGTACGTATGACGTCATACGATTGAATGACTCAATGATACGAACGTACTAATGACTCAAAATTTACTGGGAGAGATAAGCCGCGCTGTGATTTTTCGGTTATCGTTCACCCATGTCAGCGCCACAGGTACTGCTGCCCCGTACCGCCGTAGTTCCCGCTGCAGGACTCGGCACCCGCTTCTTGCCCGCCACGAAAACTGTGCCAAAAGAACTTCTTCCCGTGGTCGACACGCCAGGAATTGAGCTGGTTGCCGCAGAAGCCGCCGAGGGTGGCGCCGAGCGGCTCGTCATCATCACCTCACCAGGGAAGGACGGAGTGGTAGCGCATTTCGTCGAGGACCTCGTCTTGGAAGGCACTTTGGAGGCCCGCGGGAAACACTCGATGCTGGAGAAAGTCCGTCGAGCCCCCGCGCTGATCAAGGTCGAAGCGGTTGTTCAGCACGAACCACTGGGTCTCGGGCACGCGGTGTTGTGTGTGGAACCGCTGCTCTCGCCCGACGAGACTGCGATCACTGTTCTGCTGCCTGATGATCTGGTATTCCCGACGGGCGTGCTCGAAACGATGATGGCGGTCCGCGAGGCGTTCGGCGGATCGGTGTTGTGCGCCATCGACGTACCCCTGGAGGATATCGGGGCGTACGGCGTCTTCGACGTCGCCCCGATGCCGCCGATCATCAATCCAGATGTTCTGCGGGTCAAAGGAATGGTGGAGAAGCCGGCTCCGGGAGAGGCGCCGTCGAATTTCGCGGCGGCGGGCCGCTACTTGTTGGATCGCGCCGTCTTTGATGCACTGCGGTCTACGCCTCGCGGGGCCGGTGGCGAAATCCAACTCACCGACGCCATTGCGGGGATGGTGGCGCAGGGACATCCCGTCCACGTTGTGGTGCACCGGGGCGCGCGTCACGACCTGGGCAATCCCGAGGGGTATCTCAAGGCTGCAGTGGATTTCGCGCTCGATCGCCCGGACTACGGCCCAGGGCTTCGGAGTTGGCTTCTCACGCGACTGGGAATCACCGCAGCGGTCGCGGTGGGGGCGTGAACCGCGTCGACTGATCGTCGGGGCGGCGCGATCGTGAGTATGGCTGAGTGCCGGGGGACAGGGGGGTCAGATGAACGGTCGGTCTATCGCGGCGCTCGTTGTGCTCGTGATGGTTTCCGTGGTGGCCTGTGCGGCCCACAGCGAGTCGTCTGATGTGCCTTCGTGGCGTGATCACACGGGTGAAGGGGTATGGCAATCAGACGATGTCAGCGCCTCGACCGGGGCGCCCCCGGCAAGCGGAGCCGCCCTGACCGGGTATGCGTTCGAGGCGCAGGGCACGCAGCACATCGTCTACGTCGGAGCGCAGGATCGGCATCTGTTGGAGCTGTGGTGGAACGTCAACGGCTGGCATTTCGCCGATCTCACCGTCGCTGCGCGCGGGGTGCCGGTCGCGGACCAGTCGGCGGTGTACGGCTATGCGTTCGACGGACAGATGACCGAGCACATCATCTTCGTCGGTGTTGATGGCCATCTTCACGAAACGTGGTCGGATGCCGGCCAGTGGCACAGCGGCGACCTGACGCTGGCCACGGGTACCGTTCCGCCCGCGCTCGGCCCGGGGAACATCTCCGGGTATGTCGCGGCGGCGAGTGGGTCCCAGCATGTGGTGTTCGTGGGTGTTGACGGCCATATCTATGAGCTGGCTTACGGCCAAACAGGCTGGTATGCCGCCGATCTCACTGACATCACGAAGTCTCCGTCACCCGCGCCGAGGGGTGAGCTCAGGGCCTACGCCTTCGAGAGTGAGGGAACTCGGCACGTTGTTTTTGCCGGTGTCGATGGTCGTCTGCACGAGCTGTGGTCGGGTGGTGCCGGTTGGCAATCCAGCGATCTCAGCAGTGCCACCAACACACCGAGTCCGACGAGTTCTGCGGGAAATCTCGCCGCCTACACCACCGCGGCCACCCGAACCCAGCACATCGTGTTCACGACCGTGGACGGGCGCTTGCTGGAACTGTGGTCCGGGCGCACCGCCGGCTGGCACGTCACCGACTTGAGTGCGGTCGCGCCCGCACTGCCGGCGCGCCGTCTCAGCGGTTATGCCTTCGATCGGCAGGGCACCCAGCACATCGTGTACGTCGGCGCCGACGGTCGACTCTACGAACTGTGGTGGACCGACGGCTGGCACGCCGGCAACCTGACCGCGGCCACCGGGGATCCTCCGTGTGGACCAGATGTCATCGCGGGATACACCTTCGAGGCGCAGCAGACTCAACACGTCGTCTGTATCGGTGTCGCCGACGCCCACATCCACGAGCTGTGGTGGGGTCCGCCGTCCGGTCAGGCTCAGCAACCGGCGGTGCGCTGATGCCGGCGTAGCCATCTGCCTGTGGTTCACGCCGGTCAATGGGTCCGGTTCGTTTCCTTCGCGATTCGCCGTCCGCGGCGTTGAGTTCCCCCAAATGCGGCGGCCACGTCGCGTAGCGTCCGAAGCGTGCTGTCTTTGCTGGCCCGGGTGGTCATCGCGGCCCCAAAACGGGTACTTCTCGCGGTCGGGCTGCTGACGATCATCGCCGGGGTGTGCGGTGCCACGGTCACGGAGCACCTGGGCGCTGCCGGCTTCCAGGACCCGAGTTCCGAGTCGGCGCGGGGGACCAAGGTGCTCACGCAGAAGTTCGGCCAGGGCGATATGGACCTGACCTTCGTGGTGCGAAGCTCCGGCGGGGGCAGCGTCCTGGAACCGGCGGCCGTGACGGCCGGTCGCAAGCTCGTCGCGGACCTACGGGCCACCCCGCAGGTCAGCGGTGTCGAATCACCCTGGGACGGTTCCCCCGCCGGTCAGGGTTTGCTCAGCGCCAACCGCAGGACCGCGGTGGTGATCGCGCAGATCACCGGGGGCGAGAACGAGGCGCCCAAGAACGGCAAGGACGTGGCCGACACGGTCACCGGTGAGCGTGACGGTCTCACCGTGCTGGCCGGTGGCACGGCGATGGTGTCCGCGGAGATCAACGAGCAGTCCGAAAAAGACCTGCTCATCGCCGAAGCCATCGCGCTGCCACTCTCGCTGCTCGTACTCATCTGGGTGTTCGGCGGCGTGTTCGCTGCCCTGCTCCCGCTCGTGGTCGGCGGTATGGCCATCGTCGGCACCCTCGGGATGCTGCGCGGAATCACGCTTTTCGCCGATGTGTCGATCTTCGCGCTGGATCTCACGACCGCGATGGGTCTGGCACTCGCGATCGACTACACGTTGCTCCTGGTCAGCCGGTACCGGGAGGAGTACCGACTGGTCGGTGATCGCGACGAGGCCCTGCGCCGGGCGGTGGCGAAAGCCGGTCGCACGATTCTGTTCTCGGCCTGCACGGTGTTCCTCGCGGTGGGCGCGCTCGCGGTGTTCCCGATGTACTTCCTGCGGTCGATGGCCTATGCGGGCTGCGGCGTGGTGGCGCTCGCCGGCCTCTATGCCGTCGTCGTAGCCCCGGCGGTGATCACGCTCCTGGGCGACCGGATCGAGTCACTCAACATCCGCACGGCGATCGGACGGGAGACCACGGACCCGGACATCCGGCACAGCGTGCTCTACCGGACCGCCACATTCGTCATGCGGCACGCGATCCCGTGCGCGCTGGCGGTGATCGCGCTGCTGCTGATTCTCGGCGGCCCGTTCCTCAGTGCGCGGTTCGGGCTCCCGGATGATCGCGTGTTACCCGCGACCGCGCAGTCACGCCAGGTGGGGGATACGTTGCGTGCGGAGTTCCCGGGCAACGCCGCGGTTGCGACCTCGATCGTCATCCCCGATGCCCGTAGCCTGACCGACAGCGACATCGCCGCGTATGCCGCCGCGTTGTCCAACGTTCCCGGTGCCGTCGCGGTGTCTGCGCCGAAAGGCTCCTACGTGCACGGCCGCGTCGTCGGCCCCCCGCTGTTGCCGACCGCGCTCAAGGACGGAAGCCTGTGGATCTCGGTGGCGATCGAGCATCCGTCGTCGGACTCGTTGTCCCGGGCGGAACTCGACCGGCTGCGCGCGGTGCCCGTGCCGCACAGCGCCGAGGCGCTGTTCACCGGTGCCAATCAGCTCAACCAGGACTCGGTGGATGAGATCGTCCGGCTGCTGCCCACGGTCCTGCTGCTCATCGCGGTCACCACGTTCGTGTTGATCTTCCTGCTCACCGGCAGCCTCCTGCTGCCGGTGAAAGCATTGGTACTCAACACGTTATCCCTGTCGGCGACGCTCGGAGCACTGGTGTGGGTGTTCCAGGAGGGGCATCTGGGCGGCCTCGGCACCACACCGACCGGCACACTGGTCGCCGATGTGCTGGTGTTCCTGTTCGCGACCGCGTTCGGGTTGTCCATGGACTACGAAGTGTTCCTGCTGTCCCGGATCCGCGAACACTGGCTCGAGACGGGCAACAACGACGAAGCGGTGGCGCTCGGGATCGCCGGTGCGGGCCGGGTGATCACCGCGGCCGCGATTCTCATGGTGATCGTCTTCGCGGCGCTGTCCAGCGGCCAGGTCGCCTTCATGCGGATGATCGGCGTGGGACTCGCGCTCGCCGTCGTGGTCGATGCGACGCTGGTGCGGATGGTGTTGGTGCCGGCCGTCATGAAGCTTGCCGGTAAATGGAATTGGTGGGCTCCCGGACCGCTGGCGACGTTGCACGCCAAGGTGGGGATCAGCGAGTCAGGCTGATCTCCCCGGCCAATTCGTGGTCGAGCAGGAAGGCGCCGGATTCGCGCAGATTCGGCGGGTGGAACGAATACGCCGAGATGCACGAGGAGAGGTACGCGATCTCGGGGTCGGTGGCGAAGGCGACGCCACCCACCTTCGCCACCAGGCGGGCCACGGCGGTCTGCAGCTGGTCGCGCAGGCCGAGCCGAATCCACAACAGGTCGGCGAACAGGTCGTCGCTGCGATCGCCGGAGTCGTAACGCGCGGCGATCATCCGCAGTGCACGCCACACCCCTTCGACCGGCGAGAACAGTTCGACGAAGTCGGCCGGGGTGAAGTCGTCGCGGCCGGCCAGTTTGAGCGCGAGCCGGGTCGCCGCGCCGACGTAGCCGGCCGTGATGATCAGACCGAACAGGACGTAGCCCGACTTCTCGTTGCGGCCGTCGGGATCTTCGATGTCGCTGACCATCATCAGCTCGTTCGGCACGAAGACGTCCTCGAACACCACCGCGTGGGTCTGCGCACCCGACAGGGGTGCGCTGGTCCACAGCGGGGTGACGCTGAGCCCGGGGCTGCCGTTGAAGATCACGGTGATGGCCCGCTGTTTGGTGTCATCGAGCAGCACGCTGGCCATCACACAGTCCATACTGTCGGCGAGGCTGCACGGCTTCTTCTGTCCCGTCAGCGTGTATCCACCGTCTGCCGGGCTGGCCTGCATCGTGGGGCGGAAGACACTGCCGGCGATCTTGCCCTCCGAGAAACCTGAAGCGAAGACCGTGCGGTTCTCGATCAGCGATTTGATCAGGCCGACGGTCTCCTCGTCGGCCGTGTTCGCGAAGTCGGCCAACCCCGCCACCGACAGGTAATGCATGGTGGTCGCAGCCGCGAGGGAGGGGCTCAGATAACCGACACCGCGTTGCAGCTCAAGGGTTTCCACGCAGGTCGCACCCAGTCCGCCGAGGGCGCTCGGCGCGGTCAACCGGGGTCCGTCGTGCTCCTTCCAAAGCGCGACGACGTTGGTCGACGGGTCCTCGGCGGCCATCATGCCGAGCGCCTCCAATGTGTCGGCCAGATCAGGCAGGTGATGACGGACGGCTGCCATGTGTGACAGTCTCGCCTCGAGTCCAGTGCGGTCCATGTGCGGGTCCTTGCTCGTCAGGTGCGAATGAGGTAGCGCCGGAGCGCTTCTGCGGAACTGGCTGACGGTCTCCAGGCGGTCGTGGTGCGAAGCAGCCGGGAGTCGAGTAGCGGGTCACCGCGTGTCACCCAATGCCCGGAGAACGGGGAAAGGTGAAGCCGGAAAGCCACATCGGCACCCGGTTTCAACAGGCGTACCGGACCGCCGATCAGCCGTGCGCCGTTCATCGAAGCGATCTCCTTGACAGTCGTCTGATCTGTCGGGGCGATGTTGTAGATGCCGGTCAGGCCCTCGGTGAGGATCGTGGCATAGGCATCGACCAGGTCGGCGTCCCAGAGGAATTGGTAGAACGAGCGGGCCGGCTCCGGGTAGACGACCGTTTTGGCCAGGAACGCTTGCAGGCCCGAGTTGTCGAAGTGCTCGCCGACGATGTAACACGGCCGCGCCACCGCCAGTTTCGTGCCGCCCTCGCCAGAGTGTGTCCAGTACCAGTTGGCCAGGTGTTCCAGCAGTGCCTTGTGATAGAAGTAGTAGTGGTCGGGGTTCTGATCGCCGGCGGGATAGCTGTTCTCCGGCAACTGTTTTCCCGTACCGCAGGCCGCGACGCCGAGGGCGTTCGCGCTCGAGGTGAGAATCAGTTGGCCGATGCCCACCCGGTTGGCTTCGGCGAGGAGGGTTCGCGTTGCCACCACGTTGACCTGATAGGCCCGGCGTTTGTCCCTGGGTTCCTCCACGCAGTAGGCCAGGTGGATCAGCGCGTCGTACCCGGCGACCGCGTCGAGGTCGACATGGTTGCTCAAGTCGAGGAAGGCTTCGCGCACCTTGGGGTGCGCCACCTCGACCGGCCGGCGGCCGAGGACGGTGACCTCCTTGATGTCGTCGTTCTCGACGGCCCACGTGAGCATGGACCGTCCGAAATCTCCTGTCCCACCCGTGATGGCGAGGCGGAGGCCTCCGCTCATACGGCCGCCAAGGCCCAGGACAATTCCGCGGTGAGCACGTCGGCGCAACGACGGACATCGTCTTCGCTCAGTTCCGAGGTCATGCAGACCCGCAGTATCGGCTCGCCCATGGGCACCGCCGGATAGATCGCCGGTGTGACGAACACGCCCGCATCCCGAAGCTGGTTCCAGCTCAATGCGGTCCGCATCTCGTCGGACAGCCGGATGGGGATGATCGGGGACCAGTCGGGGCCGAGGTCGTCGGGTCGCTGGAGTGCGACGTCCAGGGGCGCAAGGAGGTCGCGCATGAGCCGCGAGTTGCGTTCCAGGCGACGCCGGCGCCGGCTGCCTTCGTCGCTTCGGATGATGTCGATCGCCGTCGCGGCCGCGGCCATCGCGCCCGGTGTCGCGGAGGTGCTGAACCAGAATGATCGCGCGCTCAGCCGGATCTCGTCGATGAAGTCGCGCGACGCTGCGATGAATCCGCCGAGGCCACCGATCGCTTTCGACAACGACCCCATCAGGATGTCGACGTCCTTGGCGACCCCGTTGCGTTGCGTCAAACCGCCCCCGGTCGGTCCGAAAACGCCGATACCGTGCGCTTCGTCGACCATGAGCAGCGCCCCGGCGTCCTTGCACGCATCGATGATCCGCTCCAGCGGGGCGGTCGAGCCTTCCATCGAGTAGAGCGAGTCCACGATGACCAGAATGCGGCGATATCGGGTACCGGCATGGCTGCGCAGGGTCGCGGCCAGGGACTCGGCGTCGTTGTGCTCGAACTTGGCTTCGACGGCCCGGCTCAGCCGTACTCCGTCGCGGATCGACGCGTGAGCCAGGGAGTCCACGACCGCCAGGCAGTCGTCGCCGAGCAGCGCCTGGATGGTGCCGACGTTGGTCTGGTAACCGGTGGTGAAGACGAGGGCCTCCTCATGGCCCAGCCATGCCGCGATCTGCTGTTCGAGCGCGACATGCAGCCGGTATGTCCCGTTGAGCAGACGGCTGCCGGTGGTACCGGTGCCGAATTCGTTCGTCGCTTCGACCGCCGCGGCGACCACGTCCGGATGTGTCGACAAGCCGATATAGGAGTTGGAGCCCAGCAACACGCACTGCCGCCCCCGGATGCCGACGCGCGGTGTGTCGACGGAGTCGATTTGCTGGAAGAACGGGAGTTGGCCAGTCGAGGCAAAGTGGCGCACCAGCTCGATTCGCTGCCCCACATCCTTCGCAATATCCCCTGTTTCTGCGAATTCCTGCAGGTCGTGATCCATGGTTCCCCTCCAACGATCGGCTATGGACACTGACGAGCGTTCACCGAACTCACGTCACCGAAGTAATTCGGGTTCAACGCCGCCGCGGATTGCTCGGAACTCGGAGAATCTCGATCTGAGGCGGGGTGTGCGTACGAGGACGCACAGATGCGCACGCGTCTCGGCGGCGGCTCTGCCACGCTGAGCCGGTGGACCTGATGTGGCGCGTCGTGGCGTTGACGGTCGCGACGTTTACCGTGCTGCTCGCGGTGCGCCGGGTCGTCATGGTGGTGAGCGGGCTGGTGTTCGCCCGCTATGTCGCCGTCGGCGGCCTGGCGGCGTTCTCCGTCGACCGCGACGGCGATATCTGCCGCGTCCGGTTCGAGGTGGGCGGGCCCGGCGTCTTCCACAACGTGACGATGCAACTGTTCGGTGGTGACGGACCCGACCCGCCCGCGGTGCGGCACACCATGGCCGCAGGGGACCGCCCGATCGAATGGACTGTCCACGCCGGGGCCCCGGCGTGGGTGCTGGTGACGTGGGTCCGGCCATACCTGCAGGGCGTCGAATCCGAGGCGCTGGCGCATGTGGTGCAGACCGGCCGGCTCTACGAGTGGCGGTGGTACTCGGAGACGACCCGCTATGTGCGCACGGTCATCCGGTTCGTCGGCCGCCGCTGGTCGCTGCCCGGCGCCGACCTGGCGCTGTACGGGCGGTGGCGTCGGACCTCGTCGAACTCGGCGGAGGATCTGGTGGGGCCCGATGACACCCCGCCGCCTCACGCCGGCGTGTAGACCACGATCTGGAACTCCGGCTGATCCGACGGCCGCAGCTGGTGGTGCTCGTAGGTGACGGCGCCGAATTCGGGGTGATGGAAGATCCGTTCGCGCGATTCGAAGCCGCGGATATCGTGGCGTTCCCAGCCGGCGCGGAATTCGGGGCTGGCCTCCGACAGTCGCGCCACCAGGTCCAGCAGGGCGGGATCGCCCAAGCGCGAACCGATTTCGGCACGGAACTCGGCGAGGAACCGCGAACTCGTCACGTGCCAGTCGTCGAGCAGATCTCGCACCGCGGGGTCGGTGAACACCACCCACAGCAGATTTCGCTCGGTCGGCGCGGTGGTCGCCACGTTGGGGTAGAGACGTTGGTAGGCGGCGTTCCAGCCGGCGATGCCCCACTCCGGAGTCAGGGCATAGGCGGGGTTGTCCCCGATCGCGTCGAGGAAGCGCTGCAGGTGCGGCGGCACCGTCGACACCTCATCGGCCGAGGCCGCGGGCAGCGGAGCGAACCCGGCCAGTCCCAGCACGTAGCGGTGCTCGGGAACGCCGAGGCGCAGCGTGCGGCTGACGGCGTCGAGCACCTGGCGGGACGGATTGATATCGCGGCCCTGCTCCAGCCAGGTGTACCAGGTGACGCTCACCCCGGACAGATAGGAGACTTCCTCACGGCGAAGCCCCACCGTGCGACCCCGCCCGGCGGGCGGCAGACCGAAGTCCGTGCGGACCAGACGTTCGCGGCTGGCGCGCAGGAAGGCGCTGAGTTCGGCGCGGCGGTCCTCATCGGTGGGCACCTGCCAAGACTAGTACTGCCACTACTAGTAGTGACGGCGTCTTCCCAGGTGAGGCTCCCCGCCCGACAGTAGAAGCATGATCCCGCTGCGTTCCCGTACCGTCACCCACGGTCGCAACATGGCCGGTGCCCGGGCCCTGCTGCGCGCCGCCGGAGTCGCCCGCGAAGACTTCGGCAAGCCCATCGTGGCCGTGGCCAACAGCTTCACCGAGTTCGTGCCAGGGCACACCCACCTGCAGCCGGTCGGACGGATCGTGTCCGACGCGATCCACCGGGCCGGTGGCATTGCGCGCGAGTTCAACACCATCGCCGTCGACGACGGTATCGCCATGGGGCATTCCGGCATGTTGTACTCGCTGCCCTCGCGTGACCTCATCGCTGACTCGGTGGAGTACATGGTGGAGGCGCACAAGGCCGACGCCTTGGTGTGTATCTCCAACTGCGACAAGATCACTCCCGGCATGCTGATGGCCGCCCTGCGGCTGAACATCCCGACGGTCTTCGTCTCCGGCGGGCCGATGGAGGGTGGCCGTGCCACCCTGGTGGACGGCCGGGTGCGCACCGGCCTGCATCTGATCGATCCGATGGCCGGCGCGGCCGACCCGAACGTCTCCGACGAGGACCTGGCCCGGCTCGAGGAGGCCGCCTGCCCGACCTGTGGGTCCTGCTCGGGGATGTTCACCGCCAACTCGATGAACTGCCTGGTCGAGGCCCTCGGGCTGGCGCTACCCGGCAATGGCTCGGTGCTGGCCACCCACACCGCGCGACGCGCCCTCTACGAGAAGGCCGGCGCCGCCGTCCTGGACCTCACCACGCGGTACTACGGCCACGGTGATGTCTCGGTGCTGCCACGCGCCATCGCGTCGCGGTCGGCGTTCGAGAACGCCATGGCGATGGACGTCGCGATGGGCGGCTCCACCAACACCATCCTGCATCTGATGGCCGCGGCACATGAGGCCGAACTGGACTTCGTGCTCGGAGAGATCGACGAGATCTCCCGCCGCGTCCCGTGCCTGTGCAAGGTCGCCCCCAACGGGGCCTACCTGATGGAGGACGTGCACCGGGCCGGTGGCATCCCCGCGATTCTGGGCGAGCTGTACCGGGCCGGCCTCCTCGCCAAGGATGTGCATGCGATCCACGCCCCGAACCTCGACGAGTGGCTCGACGCCTGGGACATTCGCGGGCTCAATCCCTCCCCGGAAGCCGTCGAGCTGTTTCATGCCGCCCCCGGTGCACGGCGCAGCGCCACCGCGTTCTCCCAATCCGAGCGCTGGGAGAGCCTGGACACCGACGCCGCGCACGGCTGCATTCGCGATGTCGCGCATGCCTATTCACCCGACGGCGGGCTCGCCGTGCTCACCGGGAATCTTGCGCCCCACGGGAGTGTGGTCAAGACCGCCGGTGTCGACGCGAGCGTGCTGACCTTCGCGGGCCCTGCGGTGGTGGTGGAGTCGCAGGAGGAGGCCGTCGACGCCATCCTCGGCGGCCGGGTCAGCGCCGGTGACGTGGTGGTGGTCCGCTACGAGGGACCGCGCGGCGGACCAGGCATGCAGGAAATGCTGTATCCCACCTCGTTTTTGAAGGGCAAGGGGCTGGGCAAGGTGTGCGCGCTGATCACCGACGGCCGCTTCTCCGGTGGCACGTCGGGGCTGTCGATCGGTCACGTGTCACCGGAAGCCGCGGCCGGCGGACCCATCGCCCTGGTGCGTGACGGCGACCGCATCGTCATCGATATTCCCTCGCGGGCGATCACCCTCGATGTCTCCGACGATGAACTCGACCGCCGCCGCGCCGAATTGCACGGTGCGTACCGTCCGCGGGACCGGGTCCGGCCCGTGTCGGCGGCACTGCGGGCGTACGCATTGTTGGCAACGTCGGCGGATCGCGGCGCGGTCCGGGAGATCCCGGCCGGCATCTGACGGTTCCCCGCGCCGCGTGTGTGCGGTTTCGTCGGCGACGCGCCGAGACAGACCGCCCAAACCGCACAATTGCGCGCAGGCGGTGCACGGAGTGACCCGCGTAGGCTCGAGTCATCACCACTTGCGAACGTCTCGCGGTCCGCGACCCCCTCCGTATTGCTGTCCTGGCACCGATCGCGTGGCGGACCCCACCGCGGCACTACGGGCCGTGGGAGCAGTTCGCATCGCTGCTCACCGAGGGACTGGTGGCCGCCGGCCATCACGTCACCCTGTTCGCCACCGCCGACTCGCTCACCGCGGCCCAGCTGCAGGCCACGACGCCCACCGGCTGGTCCGAGGACACCAGCATCGACGCCAAGGTCGCCGAGTGCCTGCACATCGCGTCGGTGTTCGAACGCGGCGGCGATTTCGACATCATCCACAACGGTTTCGACTTCCTGCCGCTGACCTACAGCGAACTGGTCGACACCCCCGTCGTCACGACCATTCACGGGTTCTCCTCGGAGAAGATCGTGCCCGTCTACCAACGCTATGACGGCGCAGGTGCGTACGTGTCGATCAGTGACGCCGATCGCCATCCCGACCTGCACTACGCCGCCACCATTCACCACGGCATCGATATCGACCGGTTCGCGGTCCACCCGAGCCCGGGGGAGCACCTGCTGTTCTTCGGCCGGATCCATCCGGACAAAGGCACCGCCCATGCCATCGAGGTCGCCCGCCGATGCGGGCGCCGACTCGACATCGCCGGAATCATCCAGGACGAGGAGTACTTTCGCGACGCCGTCGCGCCGCACCTCGACGGCGACCAGGTGCGCTACCTCGGGGCCGTCGATGCCGACAGCCGTACCGAGGTGTTGGGCGGCGCGCATGCGCTACTGCACCTGATCGACTTCGATGAGCCGTTCGGTTACAGCGTCGTCGAGTCCATGGCCTGCGGAACGCCGGTGATCGCGCACGCCAGGGGCTCGATGGGCGAACTGATCGAGCACGGCGTCACCGGTTACCTGGCGGCAGACATGGACGCCGCGGTGGCGGCGGTCGACGCGGCAGGCGGGCTGGACCGCGCCAAGATCGCCGAGTGCGCCGCGGCGCGCTTCTCGGTGTCGGCGATGGTCGACAAGTACGTCGATGTCTACCGCGACGTCCTCGGCGCCCGGGCGTGAACGCGGCGTGGTGGAAAACCGCTGTCGTCTATCAGATCTACCCCCGCAGCTTCGCCGACTCCAACGGCGACGGGATCGGCGATCTGGGCGGGATCATCGAACGGCTGGACCATCTGCACGATCTCGGCGTCGACGTCATCTGGCTGTCCCCGATATACCGCTCACCCCAGACCGACAACGGATATGACGTCAGTGACTATCGCGATATCGATCCGCTGTTCGGCACACTCGCCGACTTCGACGGACTGATCGCCAAGGTGCACGCCCTGGGGATGAAACTGGTGATGGACCTGGTGGTCAACCACACCTCCGATGAGCACCCGTGGTTCGTCTCCTCGCGATCGGCACGCGGAAACCCCAAGAGGGACTGGTACATCTGGCGAGACGCCCGCGGTGGCGCGGTGCCCAACAATTGGGAGTCGTTCTTCTCCGGGTCGGCCTGGCAGTGGGACGAATTCACCGGCCAGTACTACCTGCACCTGTTCGCCCGCAAACAGCCAGACCTCAACTGGGCGAACCCCGAGGTGCGAAAAGCCGTGCGGGACATGATGGTGTGGTGGCTGGACCGCGGGGTCGACGGATTCCGGATGGACGTCATCAATTTCATCTCCAAGGCAGATGGGCTGCCCGACAGCGTCTCGCCGCAGCAGCGATTCGCCGTCGGAGATCACGTGCACACCTACCTCGCCGAACTCACCGACACCGTCTTCGGTGGCCGCACAGGGGAATTCCTCACCATCGGTGAGATGCCCGGTGTGACAACCGAAGAGGCACGGCTCTACACCGATCCGGCGCGCGGTGAGCTGGATATGGTCTTTCAGTTCGAGCACATGTCGGTCGACCAGCGCCCGGAGAACAAGTTCGACGATATCGGTCTCGACCTGGTCGCTCTGAAGACCGCGTTGCACCGGTGGCAGTCAGCACTGGCCGATGTCGGCTGGAACAGCCTGTACTGGAACAACCATGACCAGCCGCGTGTGGTGAGCCGGTTCGGCGATGACCACCCGGATCACTGGGCCGCCTCGGCCAAGGCGCTGGCCACCGTGCTGCACGGGATGCGGGGTACCCCGTTCGTCTACCAGGGTGAAGAGATCGGAATGACCAACTACCCGTTCCGTTTTCCGGAGGAGTACGCCGATATCGAATCGGTGAACTACTTCCGCAGCGTCCTCGACCAAGGTTGGGATCCGGGAGCCGCGCTGGCCGGACTGGCGAAGATGAGCCGCGACAACGCCCGCACCCCCATGCAATGGGACGCCGGACCCCACGCCGGATTCAGCTCCGAAACAGCGTGGCTGCCGGTCAACCCCAACCACAGCTGGCTCAACGTCGCAGCGCAGACAGCGGCAGCGGATTCGGTACTCGCGCACTATCGTGCCCTCATCCGGCTTCGGCACGAGCTGCCCGTTCTGGTGGACGGCGACTTGACGCCCGTGCTGGCAGATGACCCGCAGATCTGGGCCTATACCAGGGCGACTGCGCAGGAAAAGCTGCTGGTGATCGCGAACTGCGGGCGCACCACGCGAACGGTGGATGTCGGCCTCGAATGGATGTCGGCTGAGTTGGTGCTCGGCAACGTGTCCGGTACTGCGGCCGCGCTGACATCGACCTCGCTCGCTCTGTCGGGTTGGGATGCCCGGATCTACTGCCTCGGCTCCTGATCGGCGGATGGTCGGCGTTCGGCGTACAGTGAAGGAATCAAAGGTGTTCGGCGGGGTGAACTCCCTGATGTACTGAGACCTGCGTCTGCCACGAGTCAGATTCACCCGTTCCGACGAAACGGGTAATTCACATGTGTGGCAGGGGTATCTCGTGACGTACTGCATCGGCGTGATGCTGAACGACGGACTCATCTTCGCCTCTGATTCCCGCACGAATGCCGGCGTGGACAACGTCGCCAAGTTCTGCAAGATGACGGTGTTCGAGATTCCCGGCAATCGGGTGATCGTGCTGCTCAGTTCGGGGAATCTGGCCGGCACCCAGGCCATCGTCAGCGTGCTGACCCAGCGGTGCGCCGATGGCGCCGCGACCACCAATCTGCTCGGCGCCACAACGATGTTCGACGTCGCTCGGCTGGTCTCGGATGCGATGCGCGAGACGGAGGAACGCGACGCGAAGTACTTGAACGGCAACGCGGTCGGGTTCAACGCGTCGTTTATCGTCGGCGGGCAGTTGGCCGGTGAACCGATGAGGCTGTTCCGCATCTATGCGGAGGGCAACTTCATCGAGGCCGGGACGGACACGCTGTTTCTGCAAACGGGGGAGACGAAGTACGGCAAGCCGATCCTCGATCGTGTCCTCGCACCGGACACGTCGCTGGCCGATGCCACGAAATGTGTTCTGGTTTCCTTTGATTCGACCATGCGCAGCAACTTGTCGGTGGGTATGCCGATCGACTTCCTCAGTTACGAACGCGACAGCCTGGTGGTGCGGCGGCGGCGATTCGACGACGAGGACCCGTACTTCACCGCGGTCGGGGAGGCGTGGAGCGAAGGTACCCGCGCGGTGTTCAGCAGGCTGCCCGAACTTCATTGGTGATGAGCAGAAGCCCTGCGCGAAAACCAGCTTGAGAGATCGCGAGACAATATGAAAATCAACGTCGGCTTCGAGATGATCTTCGAATGCCCCAAACCCACCCCGATGATCTTCAACCTCAACGTCCATTACACCCGGGTGTCGGATCTCCTCGGCCGTGACGCCCTGATGGTCGACCCGCCGGTGCCGATGAAGGCCTACCGCGACGACTTCGGCAATTGGTGCACCCGCATCGTCGCGCCGACGGGACGCAGCCGGGTCAGCGCCGACGCGACCGTCACCGACAGCGGGCTGCCCGACGCACTGGTTCCCGGGGCGCGCCAGACAGCCGTGGAGGACCTACCCGACGACACACTGATCTTCCTGCTCGGCAGCCGGTACTGCGATACCGATCGGTTGTCCCAGACTGCATGGGACCTCTTCGGACAGACACCCACCGGCTGGGACCGCGTGCAGGCGATCTGTGACTACGTGCACCGCCACATCACCTTCGACTATGAGCAGGCGGACAACACGCGGACGGCGCTGGAGGCGTTCACCGGCCGGGTCGGCGTGTGTCGGGACTTCACCCATCTGGCCGTCGCCTTCTGCCGGTGCATGAACATTCCGGCGCGGTACTGCACCGGCTATCTGGGCGATATCGGAATGCCCCCGCCCTATGGCCCGATGGACTTCGCGGCCTGGTTCGAGGTGTTCCTCGACGGGCAATGGCACACCTTCGACGCACGCAACAACGTGCCGCGCATCGGCCGAGTGCTGATCGCCCGCGGACGCGATGCCGCCGATGTCGCGCTCAGCAACGCGTTCGGGGCCAATACCTTGACGGGTTTTCGGGTGTGGACCGACGAGGTCGGCTGAGCCACGTGCCGGCCGTCAGACCTGAATCTGCCCGCCGTCGACGGCCAGCTCAGCGCCGGTCATGAAGCTGCTCTGGTCCGAGGCCAGAAACAGTACGGCTGCGGCAATCTCCTCCGGCTTGCCGACGCGCTTGAGCGGCAGGCCGGCCGCCATACCGTCGAGCAACTCCTGCTGTTGATCGGCCGGCGCCAAACCGGTGAGCCCGGGGGTTTCGATCGGTCCGGGCACGATGGTGTTCACCCGGATCTTGCGGTCGGCCAGCTCGGCGGCCCAGGTGCGGCCCAGCGAGCGGATGGCCGCCTTGGACGCGGCGTAGAGCCCGAACGCCGGCATACCTTCGGAGGCGGCGGTGGAGCCGGCCAGGATGATGGAGGCGCCGTCGTTGAGCAGCGGCAGGGTCTTTTGCACGGTGAAGACCGTGCCGGCGACGTTGCGGTCGAAGTTGTCCCGGTAGTGCTGCGGCGTCACGTCGGCGAGGGTGGCGAAGTCGCCGCCGCCGGCATTGGCGAAGACGATGTCCAGGCCCGTGCCGTGCGCGGCGATCTCGGCGGCCAGGGCGTCGAGATCGCCGGGCTTGCTGATATCACTCTGCACACCGTGGGCGCCGATCGACGCGGCCGCCGCGTCGAGGCGGGTGCGGTCGCGGCCGGTGATGAAGACGTAGGCGCCTTCATCGGCGAGCCGCTTGGCGGTGGCCAGGCCGATGCCTGAGGTGCCACCGGTGACCAGTGCTGTCTTGCCGTCGAGCTGTCCCATGATCGGGCTCCGTCCCTATGTGGTTCGTGCGGTTCGCCCGCTACAACATAGGTGATACATCACCTATTCCGGTGTGAGTACCGTCCACAGTCTGGCGATGTGGTCATCGATGATCTCGGCCACGTCGAAACCCGATGCCACGGCGGTGTCGTCCGGGGTGCGCACCTCCCAGGCCAGGAATCCCAGGCCGCGGGTCGCGCGGACCGGCCCGGCCTTAACGAAATGCAGACCGGGAAGCTTTTCCTGCAGCTCAGCGGCCTTGGCATTGAGTTCGTCGTGGCCGGTGGCGATGCCCTCGTCATCGATCCACTGCACGTCAGGCGCGTACGTCCTCGCGATCGCCGCGGCGCGGCGCTGCGGGTCGCGTTCATCGAACACGGCCAGCAGATTGGCTTCCATCAGTCGGGTGATTGTCTCGGTCATGACGCTCCTTTAGGTGATTAATCACCTAAATACTAGCCCGGCGCGGGCGGGAGCGAGCTGTTGTGATTGAGGTTGACGTGAATATGCTCCAGCGCCGCGGTGAACGGGGCGAGCAGGTTGTCGGGCAGGGGATCGAAGAACAGCCGTCGCACCAGGTCGACGTGCCGGGGCGCGGCTTCCTCGATGGCCTGGCGTCCGTTCGGGGTGAGCATGACATTGGTGATGCGGCCGTCGTCGGCGCTGGGCCGGCGTTCGGTCAGACCGCGTTCTTCCATGCGGCGCAGCTGATGTGACAGTCGGCTGCGTTCCCAGCCGATCTGCGCGGCAAGATCACTGACCCGCATGCCCTCGTCTTTCGCGCCGCTCAGCGCCACCAGCACGTCGTAGTCGGCCAGGGATAGATTCGAGTCGGCTTGTAGCTGGCGGTTCATTTCGTAGCTCATCCGCAGTTGCACGCGCATATAGGCCACCCAGGCGCGTTGCTGCTTGGGCGTCAGCCATTCCTGCTTTGGTGATGTGTCCCGCTTCTTCGGCACCTGATGAGTATGACCCGATATTGCCCCCGAGTCTGGGAAGTCCAGTTGACACGCGATGCTTTGACGGACTAGGTATATTACGCGTGACTGCGCAGATGTAATGCCGACGAGCTCCCCACGGGCCGGGGCCTGATCGGAGTGTCGATGACTGCTAGCACCACTGAACAGCGATCCAAGATCGCCCACCTCATCCGGGTGCTCTCCGTGCCGATCCTGATCGGCTGGATTCTGCTCAACGTCGCCACCAGCGTCCTCGTCCCGCAGCTGGAGGAGGTCGGTGAGGCCCACACCGTCGGGCTCAGCTCCAAAGACGCGCCCGCCATGATCTCGATGAAGCGCATCGGCTCGAACTTCCAGGAGTTCTCCTCCGACAGCAACGCCATGATCGTGCTGGAAAGCGACCGGCCCCTGGAGGCCGACGCCCATCACTATTACGACGAGCTGATCGCGAAGTTCCGGGCCGATCCCGCGCATGTCGAGCATGTGGCCGACTTCTGGGGCGATCCGCTGACCGCGGCGGGTGCCCAGAGCGAAGACGGTAAGGCTGCCTACGTCCAGCTGTATCTGAAGGGCAACCAGGGCGAGACGCGGGCCAACGACTCGGTGGCCGCGGTGCGCGACATCATCGCGAAGAATCCGCCGCCGCCCGGCCTGCAGGTCTTCGTCACCGGTGGCGCGCCGCTGATCTCCGACCAGCACCACGCCGGCGACAAGAGCATCGCCCTGGTCACCGCGATCACGCTCGGCGTCATCGCCCTCATGCTGCTGATCGTCTACCGCTCCCTGGTCACCATGCTGCTGATCATGGTGATGGTGTTCATGGAGTTGGGTGCCGCGCGTGGGGTGGTCGCGTTCCTGGCCAACACCAACATCATCGGGCTGTCGACGTTCGCGGTGAACCTGTTGACGCTGCTGGTGATCGCCGCGGGCACCGACTACGCCATCTTCGCCATCGGGCGATACCAGGAGGCCCGCGGCGCCGGCGAAGATAAAGAGACCGCCTACTACACGATGTTCCACGGCACCGGGCATGTGGTGCTGGGTTCGGGGATGACGATCGCCGGCGCCATGCTGTGCCTGTCGTTCACCAAGCTGCCGTACTTCCAGACCATGGGCGTGCCCTGCGCCATCGGCACGTTCGTGGCCGTCATCGCGGCGCTGACGCTGGGCCCGGCGATCATCACCATCGGCAGCCGCTTCGGCCGCTTCGAACCCAAGCGGGCCATCCGCTCCCGCGGTTGGCGCCGGGTGGGCATCACCGTGGTCCGCTGGCCCGGCCCGGTTCTGGTGGCCACGTTGGCGCTGGCGCTCATCGGCTTGGTGACGCTGCCCGGATACAAGACCAACTACGACGCGCGCAAGTATCTGCCGACCGATATCGCCGCCAACGTCGGATATGCCGCCGCGGAACGGCATTTCAGCGCCGCCCGGATGAACCCCGACCTGCTCATGGTCGAAAGCGACCACGACCTGCGCAACTCCGCCGACTTCCTGGTGATCAACAAGATCGCCAAAGCCATTCTCGCGGTACCCGGCATCGGCAAGGTGCAGACCATCACTCGGCCCAACGGCAAGCCGATCGAGCACACCACGATTCCGTTCATGCTCGGCCAGCAGGGCGCGACGCAGAAGATGAACGAGAAGTACCAGCAGGACAACTTCGCCCAGATGCTCAAACAGGCCGACGATATGCAAACCAACGTCGAGACCATGGAGAAGATGTCCTCGATCACCGAGCAGATGGCGGAGACCATGCACTCGATGGTGCAGCGGACCACCGACATGACCATCGACATCGCCGAATTACGGGACCACATCGCCGATTTCGATGATTTTCTGCGCCCCCTGCGCAACTACCTGTACTGGGAACCGCACTGCTACGACATTCCGGCGTGTTGGTCGATCCGGTCGATCTTCGATGCCCTTGACGGTATCGACACCATGACCGACGACATCCAGCAGCTGCTGCCCGATTTGAAGCGCATGGACACCCTGATGCCGCAGATGGTGGCGCTCATGCCGGAGAACATCCGGGTGATGAAGAACATGCGCGACCAGATGCTGACCATGTACCAGACCCAGAAGGGTATTCAGGATCAGCAGTCGGCCGCGGGGGATCAGAACAACGCGATGGGGCAGGCGTTCGACGACGCGCTGAATGATGACACCTTCTATCTGCCGCCGGAAGCCTTCAACAACAAGGACTTCAAGCGCGGGATGAGCAACTTCATCTCACCGGACGGCAAGTCGGTGCGGTTCATCATCAGCCACGATGGCGACCCGGCCACACCGGAAGGTATTTCGAACGTCGAGCCGGTCAAGCAGGCGGCCAGAGAGGCCATCAAGGGCACCCCGCTGGAGGGCTCGAAGATCTTCCTGTCCGGGACGGCAGCTACCTATAAGGACATGCACGACGGGGCCTACTACGACCTTCTGATCGCCGGAATCGCCGCAGCCGCACTGATTTTCATGATCATGCTGCTGATCACCCGGTCGCTGGTGGCGGCCGCGGTGATCGTGGGCACCGTGCTGCTGTCGCTCGGGGCATCGTTCGGTATGTCAGTGCTGTTGTGGCAGCACATCCTTGGCCTGGAACTGCACTGGATGGTGCTGCCGATGGCGGTGATCCTGCTGCTGGCGGTGGGCTCGGACTACAACCTGCTGCTGGTATCGCGGTTCAAGGAAGAGCTGCAGGGTGGGCTCAAGACCGGGATCATCCGCGCGATGGCGGGCACCGGTTCGGTGGTCACCTCGGCGGGCCTGGTGTTCGCTGCGACCATGGCGTCGTTCGCATTCAGCGATCTGAAGGTGATGGCCCAGGTGGGTACGACGATCGCGCTGGGCCTGCTGTTCGACACGCTGGTGGTGCGGTCGTTCATGACACCCGCGGTGGCGGCACTGCTGGGCAAGTGGTTCTGGTGGCCGCAGATCATCCGGCCGGAGCATTCGGACCGGCGGTTGGCGGCGGCGGGAGTGGAGCCGGTCACGACCCGGTGAACCGGCTTCGGCCGGGGCTTGCGCCCCGGCCGTCAGCGGGTGTCCTTGCTAGGGGCTGGAGCTGATGGTGACGTGCGGGGTGACCTGCGGAATCTGATCCTCTGACAGGCCGATGCACGCGCCGCTGTCGGCGCCGGTGCAGGGGATACCGTCGATCTCGGGGATGTCCGGGTTGGCGGCCGTGGTGGTGAAGCCCGACGAATCCGGTGAGTTCGGCACCATGAACGGCGTGCACTGCGTGGTGAACTGGTCCTCTTCCTCACCACTGCTGCAGGCTGCCTGCGCGGTCGCGGGGTTGAGGATGACCAGCGCGGCCGGGGCACCGAGCGCGGCCAGGGCGAAGGCGGCGGCTAGCGCACGTTTGGTCAGGTCGGGCATGGAGCGGCTCCTCGTTCTTTGATAGTCGTCAGGATTGTACGGCTGAGTCACAGAAGTCACACGGGGAACTGACGGGGTTTGTGGTGGGCGCATGATGGGGATATGAAGCTGCCCGTTGTCCTCGGTCTGGTCCTGACGTTGCTGATGTTGTTCCCCGGTGTGTCGTCGGCGTCGGTGGCCGCGACTTCCGGGGATGTGGTGACGATCGGGGATCCGGACGCGTTGGGGCAGATCGATCTCTATGTCGACCCGCTGTGCCCGTACAGCGGCAAGATGATCCGGTCACAGGGGGCCGAGATCGGGCGGCGCATCGAAGACGGCTCGTTGCGGGTGAATCTGCGATTCGTGAACTTCCTCGAGAAGTACTCCGCGAGCGGCACTTACGATGCCCGGGCGATCGGCGCGGTGTTCGTGGTGGCGGGGCAGTCCGGGTCGAGTGATGTGACGTGGCGGTTTGTGCAGCAGATCTTTTCGGCTGAGCAGCAGCCGCACGAGGGCGGGGCGACGGACCTGTCGAATGACCAACTGGCTGGGTTGGCAGCTTCGGTGGGCGCGCCTTCTGCTGCGGTGGATCAGATTCGGGTTGGGGTGTTCTTGGGGTACGACCCGCAGGCGATCGCGGCGTCGAACCTCGCGGTGCTGCACACGTTCCCGGAGCCCGGGGTGCCGACCGTCGTTCTCGGCGGGGAGCCGCTGGATGGGGAGTCGGATTGGTTGGCGCGGTTGCCGGGGTGAGTCGTGATGATGTCGGAGGATGCCTCCGACGCTGAACGGGACTTCGACATCGAAGTCCTGCGAAAGCTTCTGCTCCGGATCGATGTGCAGCGCGGAGCCGACATCGACGAGGTGTCCTCACTACCTGCTGGACTTCGAGGAGAGCTGGCCGGGCAGCTTCTCTTTTCGCGCCGGCGAGCCCGACGATATTCGCTAGGTGGGCGACCTTCGCGCCGATTTGCCGACGAAACGGTCAGGGATCCGCGCACAATCGATGGTGGTGCCCTCGGAGCCGTCTTCTTCATCGACAGGCGACCGCGTGGTCCGCGCGTCGGAGCCCCGGCGCTACGCGGATCCGCGTTAGCCATCGTGTCGGTTCCCCACGCGACGCTGTCCGGCTACGTCGAAGCAGGAGGATGTCATGCGAGGCTTTGTATTGGCGGCGGTACTGATCGGCACGGCTATTGCTGTGAGCCCACCGGCGTCGGCGGAACCGTCGTGGACCATGCCGAACTTGATCGGCAGGGACCTGCAGGGCGCCCAGGATTCGATCCAGTCGTTGACCCACGATGCGGTGTGGTTCACGAGCTCCACGGACCTGACGGGGAGGGGTCGGGCGCAGATCAGCGACCGCGACTGGCAGGTGTGCAGCTCGACGCCGCCGCCAGGAGCGAAGTTCACCGCGACCACGAAGGTTGGTTTCGGGGTGGTGCGGTTCGATTCGGAGACATGTCCGTGAGCGGTGCTCAAGGTGAGCAAGTGGTCGGCTACCACCGGTCGGCCTGTTGATCCATACCGAGATGACGGTCGACGCGACCGACGTTCCACCCGACTGGGCGGACGCGGTTGCACCGCTGGATGAACAGGTTGTCGCGGTGATCAAGGCGATTCAGCACGCTCAGTGAGCTGTCGGTGCCCGGGCGTAGCGTCCGCGCCATGAACGACGGACGCAAGCGGCGCCAGGCCAAGCAGGCGCGCCGAAACGCGAGGCGCCAGGCCAAGCGTGAACGACAACTCCCGGAACCGACCTTGGCCGACGCCGTGCGTAACACACTCGCAGGAGGCTATCCGCTGGCCTTGTTGCAACTGATCGGAATGGCGGTGGAAAAGGGAACGCCCGAGGTGTTTCCACGCTTTGGGCTGGGCGGGCCCAAGCCGATGGACCTCTCGGTTTTCGTTGACAACGTCTCCACTGCGCCGGACCTCGAGCACACGATGGTTCTGGCGGTGCTCGCCGAACTGTTGGTTGATGGCCCAGCGTTGCAGCGGCGGTGCCGACTCGAAGTCGAGCCGCGGGGCGGCTCATTGCCGGCCTGGATCAGGAATCTTCCGAACACGCAGGTATGCCGTGCGGCTCGAATCGGGCATGTGCTTGGTGATCGTGACCAGATATTGCTCGATGTGCGGATCGCCGATCAGCAGGAGACCGTCGCCGTCACGATCGACCATCTGGCATTCTCCGACGTGAGCGATGTCGGAGTTACGGATACGTCGTTCGATTCTGCGGTGGCGCACGCCCACGACGTCGGCGCTCCGGTCGTGGATATGACCCTCGCCGATGCGCGCGCCTGGATCGAGCAGGCCCTGGAAAACGTCATCTTCCCGCGCTATCGGGAGTCGCGTCCCGGCTTCTCGGCGGTGCTGCGCTGGTTGCTCACCAAGCTGCCAGCGGGCGGCCAGCGGCGCAAGCCTCCGCGCGACGACTATCGCGCTGTAGCGGCGGTGTTCAACGCGTTCTTCACCTCGCCACAAGGGGCGCGATTTACCCCGCGCGACGAGTACGAGGAACTACTGGCCGAGATCGTCGACGGTGGAACCGGGGATCCGTTGCGCTGGAGCGAGTGTCGTGTCAGGCGGGCGCTGGACTTCCTTCCGTTCGATGACTTCAGGACTTCCGATGCTCAGATCGACGCGCCTGACTTACTGCGGGTCTTCATACCGATTGCCCACGCGCTCAGTGGGATTGGACCGGAACTAACCGATCGCGCGCTGGCAGCAATCGGCGAGGAGGAGCCGGATTTTCGGGAGCGGGTGATTGCAGAGGCGAGCAAATGGGATGACGACGAGAACTGGGATTGGTCGGCTTAGGAGTCGGGGCGGGCCGCTGACCAAGGCCGCACCTCGGGGTGAGCCATCGCAAGAGGTCTCGCGCAAGGTGGGTTTTGCAGCTGTGCGTAGTTGCTGCGACTGACACCTAACTTGCTCGGAATTGTCGGTTCGGCGCGCTAACCTCCGGGCGTGGACGCCGGACTGTACGAATCGTTGCTAACGGAACGACTTAACTCTGCACTAGTCGCATCGCCAGACCTGAAGGCTGAGATCAGCGTCGTCGACGATGCCGAGCAGGCACTGACGATTGCGCGCCATCTCACCCCACTCATCGAGCGGCGGTTAAAGGTGGCCGGAAACGCGGAGGCGCGCTCTCAACTTCTGCGCAACATCTTGGGCGTTCTCGGTGATCCCGATGATCTTCAAGAAGCGTTGCACGATGACGACGCGGGCAAGATTCGGCGGTTGGATGCCGTCGGCACGAAAGCTCTCGGTGCGCGGCTACTCCCTCGGCCCGCAACACCTCTGTCCGACGTCGATCTCATGACGAATGCTCGCGGCGAGCCAACGTTGGCTGCTGAGCTACGAGCTGAGCTTGTCAGTGCCGATCAAGTGGATCTCCTGTGCGCCTTTGTGAAATGGCAAGGACTTCGGCTTCTCGAAAGCGAGCTACGCGAGTTGAAGCAGCGAGGCACTCCGGTACGGGTCATCACGTCCACCTACCTCGGCGCGACGGATGCTCGGGCACTCGATGCGTTGGTCAACGAGTTTGGCGCCGAAGTACGCGTCAACTACGACATCAACATGACGAGGCTTCACGCCAAGGCGTGGTTACTGCATCGAAACACTGGCTTTCATACCGCGTATGTCGGATCGTCCAACCTGTCCCACGCTGCTCTCGTCGACGGCCTGGAATGGAATGTCCGATTGTCCGCCATCGCTACTCCTGGCCCCTTGGATAAGTTCCGGAACACGTTCGACTCTTACTGGCAGAACCGCGAATTCGAGCCTTACCGTCCGAATGAGGATGGTCCAAGGCTGCGGAACGCGTTAGAGATCGCGTCCGGCAAGAAGGAACGCGACCCTCTCGCGGTTACCTTGTCAGGTCTGGAAGTCACGGCCAAGCCCTACCAGCAGGAGCTGCTCGAACAGCTCGACGCGGAGCGCGTGCTGCATGATCGGCACCGTAACCTGATCGTCGCCGCGACCGGCACTGGCAAGACTGTGATCGCCGCGCTTGACTACCGCCGACTCGTCCTCGACGTGCATAGGCGAGATATGAAGTTGCTCTTCGTTGCGCACCGAAAAGAGATCCTCACACAGGCGCGGCGCATGTACCAGGAGGTCCTCACTGATCCCGTATTCGGTGAACTGCTGGTCGACGGAGACCAACCCACCCGTTGGCGACACGTCTTCGCCAGCATCCAATCACTTACTGCCGAAAAGCTTTCACAGATCGACCGCGGTCACTTCGATGTGGTGGTAGTTGACGAGTTCCACCATGCACAGGCGGTGTCGTACCGGCGGTTGCTTGACCATGTCGCTCCGGTGGAGCTTCTTGGTCTTACCGCCACTCCGGAGCGAGCGGATGGTGTCGATGTCCGTGAATTCTTCGGCGGACGGGTTGCCGCGGAGCTGCGATTGTGGGATGCCTTAGAACAGAACCTGTTATGCCCGTTTCACTACTTCGGCATCCACGACGGTACTGATTTGGAAACACTGCAGTGGACGCGTGGTCGTTACGACCTGGCCGAGCTGAGCAATGTGTACACAGGTAATGACGCCCGCGCACGCATCGTGCTTGATCAGCTGCGCGACAAGGTCGTTGACGTTGGTGGTATGCGTGCGCTCGGATTCTGCGTCAGCGTCGAGCACGCGCACTACATGGCCGAGAAGTTCAACGCCGCGGGTGTCCCGGCGCGCGCGGTGTCGGCAGAAACGTCAACATTTGAACGGCATTCTGCTTTGGCTGCGTTGCGAAACTGTGAGATCAATGCGCTCTTCGCCGTTGATCTATTCAATGAAGGCCTCGACATCCCGCAGGTCGACACGGTGCTGTTCCTTCGACCCACCGAGAGTGCCACCGTCTTTCTCCAACAGCTTGGACGCGGGCTGCGGCTGACCAAAGACAAGCCGGTGCTGACGGCGCTGGACTTTGTGGGCCATCAGCGTCGCGAGTTCCGGTTCGACCAACGCTTCCGGGCTTTGACCGGGCTGGGACGCAAGCAGCTGGAAAAGCAAGTAAAGGACGGATTCGCGTTCCTGCCGTCCGGAAGTCAGATCGTGCTCGACGAAGTCACGCGCGACCTGGTGTTGGAGAACGTGCGCCAGCAGGTGTCGCCGAAGAAGGCGACTCTGATCTCTGAGGTTCGATCGCACCCAGACGACCGGCTGGCGTCGTATTTGGAGAGATCGGGGCGCGGTGTGGAGGACATCCTGCGCACTGATCGGTCGTGGACGACGCTCTGTCGTGACGCGGGAAAGCTAGGCGCGGAGCCGGGACCGCGCGAGGGGGACTTGGTGAGGCGGGTCAAAGCTCTAGCACACGTCGATGACCGGCAACGAGCAGACGCTTACCGCGCGTTGTTGGCCGGCAGCGACATAGGGCGAAGCGATGTGGACAAGCGGTTGGCGCGGATGCTGTTCTTCGGTTTGTACCCCAACGGCGGAGGTTTCGATGGCACGGCAGCTGGGCTCGACGTCTTGCGTGAAGAGGCGGTTGCCGACGAAATGATGCAGGTGGTCGATATCGCCTTCGATGCGGCACACCGAAGTACAACCGCGTTGGGCGACTTGCTGGCCGACCTGCGCGATGTTCCACTTGCGGTGCATGCGACGTACTCGCGTGAAGAGATCCTCGCGGGGCTCGGATGGACATCGGAGAAGCGGACGCCGGCCACTATGCGCGAGGGCGTCGCATGGTGCGAGGAGACGAACGCCGACGCCTTCCTGATCACGCTGAAGAAGTCGGACACCGACTACTCACCGACCACTATGTACCGTGACTTTGCGCTGAGCCCGGAGCTGTTCCACTGGGAGTCACAGTCGCTCACTTCCGCAGCGTCACCCACTGGACAGCGCTATATCCGCCACCGCGAGCGAGGATCGCACGTGCTGCTGTTCGTCCGCGAAGCCAAGACGAATGCGCTCGGCGCTGCGCCGTATATTTTCCTCGGCCCAGCGGACTACGTGTCGCACGAAGGGGAGCGGCCGATGGCGATCACGTGGAAGCTGCATCGGGCGATGCCAGCGGAGGTATATCTAGGGGCCCGCGCGGCGGTGGCTTGATGGGAGATCGAGACGGGTCGGTTAGCGCGGTCGCAGGGTGATTTCTCCGTTGAGGGTTTCCTTCATTTTGTCTGAGTAGTGCCAGCGGCAATTATTGGCACAACTGTGCCGGACGGCACACACCGCCCGGCCCGAAACAGGACTAAACCCCTCCTGTTCGGGGTATCCGCCTTTCGCCGGAAGTGCACCTGCCGATCGTGCGGACGCAGAACGGCACTCTCGTTCGAAAGACCTGAAGGAGTTGTGACGATGTTTGGTGGAGCAGCCGGACCCGGATCGGTCGTCGGATCAGACAAGCAGCGATTGCTCGCGGCGGCCGAGGGGGTGTTGATGGCACTTCGCCGATGCACTCCGCAATCCGCGATGGACGAACTGCGCGATGCTGCGCACCGCCACGGTGTGCCGCTGTCGACGATCGCGTTGGCCTTGGTGGATATGGCGGCCTGCCGGCCCGCGGACGAGACGCCCGGCCCGGCACATATTGCGGCGCAACAGGAGTGGGCCTCGCTCTTCAGCCCCTCCGCAGCGGCAGCCTGAGCAACGGCGCCGCACCCCACGTAGCGGTCCGTCGGCTCCCGGGCAGAATGAACGCCATGAGAGTCGCGGTTCTGGGTACGGGTGCCATGGGCGCCGGCATGGCGCAGTCGTTACTGCGTGAGGGAATCGAGGTGGCGGTCTGGAACCGCACGCCCGAGCGGGCGCGGCCGCTGGCCGTCGCCGGTGCGGACGTGGCTGCAGATCCGGCCGATGCCGTCAGAGGTGCCAACGTTGTGGTGGCGATGCTCTTCGATGCGGCAGCGACGCTTGAGGTGATGACCACGGTGCTGTCTGCTTTGGAGCCGGACGCGGTGTTCGTCCAGTGCGCGACCGTCGGTACTGATGCCGCCGCGCAGACCGCGGCCCTGGCCGCCCAGCACGGTGTCGCGTTCCTGGATTGTCCGGTGCTGGGCACCAAAGTGCCTGCCGAGCAAGGCAACCTCGTGATGCTGGCCTCCGGTGACCCCGGACTGCGTGAACGGGTGCAGCCGGCGTTCGACGCCATGGGGAGCAAGACGATCTGGGTAGGTGACGAGCCGGGCTTGGGGTCTCAGCTCAAGCTCGTCTGCAACGCCTGGATCAGCGCCCTGGCCGCCGCCATTGGCCAGTCATTCGCCCTGGCCAAGAGCTTGGGCTTGGATCAGCGACTCATCTTGGAAGCCTTCGATGGGTCCGCCGCGGGCTCGCCATACCTGCAGGTGAAGGGCAAGGCGATCATCGATTCGTCCTTTGCGCCGCAGTTCAGTGTCGACGGTGTCCGCAAGGACACCGGACTGATCCGTGACGCGATCGCGGCAGCGGGGCTGTCGACAGCCTTGGTGGACGGGGTCCGCGCCGCGTTCGACGCCGCCAGCGAAGCCGGCCACGGCGGCGAGGACATGGCCGCGGTCTATTTCGGATTCTGAATCCGGGCGCAGACTCTCTCGGGTGGCGACTGGACGGGGCGTGTTCTGGGCTGGAAACCGACGTCTACCTGGCGCAACTCGCCCAAACTGACCAGGGCAGCCACCCACTTTTGATGCGGGTGCTCGCCATGTCGCGGTGCTCATCACGCAGTCCCAGCCCTGAGCAGGTGCGTGGTGGTCGGTCACAAATGGGTAACCTCATCCCTGAAGTCGACGGATCAGGGGGAAGTCCATGAGCCTCGTACTGGGCCTTTCGGTGACGACGAGGGATATACGCGGCGAGCTGGTTGACGGCGCTACCGGTGAGGGAGACCACCTGGACCGGGCGGTGCTCGACGCCGCAGGCATCCAGGACTACCTGGCCACACTGCCCGCCGATGAGGAGCTCGCCGCCGTCGGGCTGACCTGGACGCCGGACGCCGAGTCGGACGCGATCAAGGTGCGCGAGGCGCTCGATGTCTACGGCGGGGGAGCACCCGTGGTGGCCGTCCGGGAAGTCGAAGCCACCGAAGCCCTCGCCCGCGGCATCGCCGAGATGACCGGGCATGACTTCCTGGTCGTGTGCATCGTCGAACCGGATGCGGCGGTGGTCGCGACCGTCGACGGTTATCACGTGGCGGTGGAACAGATCGACCGCATGGATGCCGCCACTCTGATCGAGCGGGTGTGCGCGGTGGTGCGCAGTGCGCGCCCCAGCCCGGACGCCGTGTTCGTCCTTGGCTCGGAAGACTCTGAGGAACTCGTCGAAGCGCTGCAGGAGGAGACCGACCGTCCCGTCGTCACCGCCACCGAAGCGGACTTCGCGATGACGCGTGGCGCGGCGCTGGCGTCGGCATTGCTGGCCAGCCAGCCCGCGACTGAGCCCGCCAAGCCGCGGTTCTCCCGGGTTCAGCTGCTGGCCTCGGCACTGGGTGTGGCGAGCGTGGCGTTCGTGACGTCGGTGTCAGTGGTGCTTGCCTCGCATGGGTTGCCGCAGGTGAGCGAGACAGCACCCGAGCCGGTCGCCGCTTCGGCACCCCTCGCCCGTCCGGCACCTCCGCCACCAAGCGTGGACGCCGTCCGGGCCATGGCCCGCAAGCCTTTCGCCCTCATGAACGTGCCCGCCCCGCAGGCGCCGGCACCGGCCCCCGCCGCACCGCCGCCCGCTCCGGAACCCGCCGCGCCGGCCAACGTCGCACCCGTGCTGCCCCCGGCCTACCTGCCGCCACCGGCAGCCCCGCCGCCGCAGCCACCCCGGCTGCGTGACCGGATTCTGGACAAGATCCCGATCATCGGCAGGTTCCGCTAGGCCTCAGGTCTCCGGGAGCGGAGACTCGCCAGCGCCGAGCCCGTTCAACGGATGCTGCGCGGCGGCGCTCGGCTCCTTGCTCCGGCCGGCGACGAAGGGCACGGCACCACAGGCGATCAAGATGACCGCCACGCCGATCCACTGGACTGGGTCCAGGCGCTCGCCCAAAAGTGTTGCTGCCAAGGTGATCCCGATGACGGGTTCGAGCGCGCCGAGCAGGCTCAGGGGCACCGAGCCCAGCATGCGGACGGCAAAGAGGGCGCCACCGGTGCCGATGGGCATCAACACCACACCCTGGATGGCGGCCACCGTCCATACGCCCGCCGGCACGGAGAAATGCTCGCCGGAGACGACGGCGAAGAGTCCGGTGGTCACCGTCGAGCCGATCGTCACCAAGGCGGCAGTGGCCACGGTGCCGACCTGGCGCACCCACCGCTCGCTCAGCACGAGATACCCGGCATAGCCCGCCGCACTGAGCAGGGTGAGGACCACCGCCGCAACGGACACCGCGCCCGATCCGGCACCACCGACCATCACCAACCCAGAGATCGCCACACAGGCCAGCAGGATCAACAACTTGGGTACCGGTGACCGGTCGCGCAGCCACACCAGGGCGATCACCATGAGCGGGCAGACGTTCACCACGATGACCGGTATCTGCGCACCGCCGCGTTCGACGGCCATGAAGAACGCGAGCACCTGAGCCCCGAACAGTGGACCGCAGAACGCGAGCATGCACAGCACCGGTCGCCACGGCAGTCGCCGGGCCCGGCCGCTCAGCAGCCACAGCGCGGCGATGACGGCCGTACCGAGGATGCCGCGGATGGTGAGGAGCACCGCGGGACTGGCGCCGACGTTGTAGGCGAACACGGCCGCGACCGGCATCGAACCGTACGCGAGCGCCGACGCCGCACCGGCGACCCAGCCACGCCGAGCTGAGTGCTCGAGATCCTGCCCCACCGCTGCCTTCCCGTTGCACGTGTCGCATCGAGCCGACGTCGTTGTACGGGCTGATCTTGCGCACGCAAAGACTACTGCCCGGCGGGACGGGGCTGGATCGGGCGTCGAGATCGCGCCTGAAGCATGTTTGGTGCCGTCAGACTTTCGGCAGCCAACCGGACCAGGCGGGGGACAGGATGAAGCCGCGACCCTGCGAGTCTTTGCAGGCGGTGGTGCGAGCATCATCCACGCCGCAGGTCATGCTGTTGAAGGTGATCGAGTGAAACGGCGGGAGCACCTTGATTGGCTGGCCTCGAAGCGTGCCGTTCACGGCGACCGGATTACCTGTCTTCTTCAATTTTGTCAGTGTGCCAATCCAGTTGGCGCCATTGAGTCCTCGGGCGGGATCCGTCTTGACTGGTGGCACACTCGGAAAGTTGTTCCCTGTGCATTGGGCTTGCTCGATCATGAAGTCACAGGAAATGCCGTCCGGTGTGAGGAAAGCAATGGTGCTGGCCGTGAATCCCGGTGTCGACGTGTCGATGGCGTACTCGGCGAAGTCGACCGGTGTGTAGCGGCTGAGATCAGGGAACCTCGGTGTGTCGGCATGTGCATTGGGAGAATGCGCTCCAACGAGCAGTGCTGCCGCGGCCAGTACAGACATAGAGCGGATCGTCATGCTGCTAGATCTTTGGCAGCCAGCCCGTCCATGACGGCGAGATGAGGAAGCCACGTCCTTGCGGATCCTTGCAAGCGGTCGTTCCCTTGTCGTCGACGCCGCAGATCATGCCGTCCACACTTATCGAGTGAAACGGCGGAAGTGTCGCGAGTTTCTGGCCTTGGATCGACCCGTCGACAAAAGGGCTCGAGTTAGTCGCTCTCGGCCCATTGGTGGTGCCGATGGAAGTGTATGGCCCCATTGGCGCCAGTCCTGGAAGTCGGGTTGAAGAACAGCCTGCAGATCCTGTGATCCCCACAGCTGATGGGGCGAATGCGCAAAAGATTCCGTCGGGCGTGGCGAAGTAGACCTTTTGAGTGGGGGCGCGCCCCGGGTTCGGCAGTGCGACAGTGTAATCCTGCGTGTTGACCGGCGAATAGGAGTCGATGTCAGGAAATTGAGGCGGATCTGCATAGGCCACCGGCTGTTGCATCGTGACGACACCTACCCCGACCAGGGCCGCTGCGACGAAGTTGCGTAGCGACTTGCTATCCATCTGACCTCCATTCTTAGTTTAGGTCGCTGTCTCGTGAGGATCCGTTACTTTGGCCGGTTCACATTGACAGTGATCTCCTGCGAGTTGTAGACCGAGCCCGGATTTGGAACCCGCGGGTCGCTGTTCCACTGGCTGGCGAGGATGTTCATGTTGCCCAACGTCGATCCAGGCATGATGAAGCCGCCATACGGCTGAGGCACTTGGCGTGAATCGACGACAGTTGTTGGAATGCCTTGCATGATCTGAGTCGGGTCGTTGGCGACAAGAACTTCGACG
This sequence comes from Mycobacterium hackensackense, assembly GCF_025822555.1. Classification (NCBI taxonomy): domain Bacteria; kingdom Bacillati; phylum Actinomycetota; class Actinomycetes; order Mycobacteriales; family Mycobacteriaceae; genus Mycobacterium; species Mycobacterium hackensackense. The sequence goes on along the minus strand of NZ_JACKUC010000029.1, from coordinate 738,733 downwards.
TTTCCGCTGGACCCGTTGAATCCTGAGAGCACGGGTTTCCCTTCGACTTCTTGGAAGCTCAGCTCTCCATAAGTCACGTTCGGGTCTGTGAGAAACACGGGCGAATCACTCCCAGACCCGAAACTGGCACCCGTCCACGGTTTCCAACTGCCGCGGTCTTCGATGCTGCCGCCCTGACTCGGGTCAACCTGGTACATCGTGACGCCTGAACTGCGGTCGAACGAGTCGGCAACGATGTATACCTTGCCGTCCTGACTGCTCTGAAAACCGCTGATCTGGGTTGGTCTGGCGCCTTCGCCCGAGGCAGGGGCCCAGGATTCAGGAACTGGCTGCAACGGCTTGGAGAAGTCACCGTTGACTTTCACCAGCCAGGAGCCGGTCTGCTCGAGATTGTTCTTGGTGCCGACGACCATCATGTACGTGTCGTCGCCCACCTTGACTGTTCCGCCAGGGAGGGTGTCATCTGCGCCCAACGCGTAGTCCGGAATCGCGAATAGCTCATTCGGACTGCCCTTCGGCCCAGTCAACGGCGGTCCGTAATGCGGGTGCCCCTCCGAGTCGAACGACACCGGCACTGCCACGGACCGATAGTGCGGATCCGCGCCGACGTGATCACCTTCGAATGCGTCGCCAAAGATCGCCACCTGCTTTCCATCGGGCAGGGTGACGACTTCACCGAGATCTGCGGCTCCGATGCCCGGGATGCCGGGGTCGCTGCCGGTTCCGGCGACCGGTCCGTGATTGCGAGCTTCGCCCGGCCTCAATGGGCCGCCGGGCGGCCCCAGCATGAGGTCTTCGAGTGACGTCGCAGTGGGTGCCGGCTCCGGTAACCCCGACGCCTTCGCTATCGCCTTCGCCAACTCGTCGTCGATCCGGTCGCCCTCGATGACGGCGTCGGCAATCTGAGCTCTGAGCTCAGCGACCTTCTCCGCGACCTTTGTCTTTGTCTCGGCGTCCAGGTATTCGTAGCTGGCCGGCAGGCTGACCTTGTTGGTCGAGAGGTCCACCTGCACCGCCGGCGCCTCGGCCGCGTAATTGAGGATGTCCTTGACCTTGTTGGCCAGCGTGTCGGCGTCCTGATGCGCGGTGTCGATCAGGGTCGCGGCCGCCTTGATCCGTTCGGCCTGTTTGTCGTGATCACCGGCGGTCGAGAACACCGCTTGGCGCGCGGTGTCGCCGGACTCGCCGTCCCAATCCGCCGCCTGCATCGTCGACCGCAGGAAATCGGCGGAGTCGGCGTGATTGGTCGCCACGTCATGTGCGGCCTTACCCAGGTCGCCGATCTCGGGCGGCCAGTTCAACAGCTCCTGCAGGGTGAGGGCCACGAGCTACAGGTCGCGCCCGGCGGCCTCGATCTCGTCGGCAGCGCCATCATCGGTCTTTGTGTACGCCGCGGCCGCCGCCCGGTGCCCGTCCGCGTGCTTGACGTGATGAGCCGCGAACTGGCTGGCCGAGGTCTGCCATTCACTGAGCATCGCCGGCAGCGCCGCGGCGGCCTTGCCGGCTCCGAGCGCCACCGAACCTGCGCGCGACTGCGCCTGCGTGTGCGCCGTCGTGAACGACTCGGCGTGGCTACTCAACGACTCCGCAGTCACCTGCAACTGGGCCGGATCGACCCGCAACGACTTCCCCATGAGAACTACCCCCTCGACCACAACGCGGACGTTTCTCGATTCTAAGCTCGCGCCGAACCGGCCCAGGACGCGAAAACCGGGCGGTACCGTCGACCGATGGAGATCCTGCGCACCCCAGACGAGCGTTTCGCCAACCTGCCCGGCTACAACTTCGAGCCGCGTTACGTCGAGGTCAGCAGCGCCGACGGGACGCCGATACGGGTGCACTACATCGACGAGGGCGCACCCGACTCACCCGTGGTCCTGCTGCTGCACGGCGAACCCAGCTGGTCCTACCTCTATCGGCATATGGTGCCGGTCCTGGTGAGCGCGGGGCTGCGCGCCGTCGCGATCGACCTGGTCGGCTTCGGGCGCAGCGACAAGCCCGCGCATCGCACCGACTACACCTATCAGGCCCACGTCGACTGGGTACGCGACGCGATTGCCGCGATCGGCCTGGCCGATATCACTCTGGTGTGCCAGGACTGGGGCGGACTGATCGGATTGCGCCTGGTCGGGGAGCACCCTGAGCTGTTCAGCCGCGTGGTCGCGGCCAACACCTTCCTGCCGACCGGCGACCGTCCGCCGGGTAAGGCCTTCCTGGCTTGGCAGCAGTTCAGCCAGCAGACACCGGTGTTCGACGCGGGCGCCATCGTCAACGGCGGCTGCACCACCTCGTTGCCCGACGACGTCATCGCCGCCTACAACGCACCGTTCCCCGACGAGACGTTCAAGGAAGGCGCTCGGCAGTTCCCGACGCTGGTGCCGACCAGCCCGGACGACCCGGCCACCCCCGCCAACCGTGCCGCGTGGGAGTCCTTGGGGCGCTTCGAGAAACCCTTCCTGTGTGCGTTCTCCGATTCCGATCCGATCACCCAGGGCGGCGACCGGGTACTCGCCGCGCACATCCCCGGAGCCAAGAACCACGAACCCGTCACCATCGTCGACGGCGGTCACTTCCTGCAGGAGGACAAGGGCGCCGAGCTCGCGGCGGTAGTGGTCTCGTTCATCCAGCGCACTCCGCAATGAGGGTTGTCGCCGTCACCGGTGGCGGTCGCGGCATCGGCGCTGCCACCGCCCGAGCCTTGGCCGCGCGCGGCGACCGGGTGGCCATCGGCGATATCGACGCCACCGCGGCCAAGGCCTTGGCCGATGAGCTGCCCGGCGCGATCGGCGTGCAGCTCGACGTCACCGACGCCGCGTCCTACCAACGGTTCCTCGATGACATCGAGAACCGCCTTGGCGCACTGGATGTACTGGTCGCCAATGCTGGGGTGATGTGGGTCGGCCCGTTCGACCAGGAACCCGAGGCCGCGATGCGACGCCAGATCGCCGTCAACCTCGAAGGTGTCATCACCGGTTTCAAGCTGGCGACACCGGCGATGCGCCAACGCGGATCGGGACACGTCGTCGTGGTGGCGTCGGCGGCCAGCAAGCTCGCACCGGCGGGGGAGGCCACCTACGCGGCGACCAAGCACGCGGTCTACGGCTACTGCACCGCGGTACGGGAGGAACTGCGGGGCAGCGGTGTCGACGTCAGTGTGTTGATGCCGACCGTGGTGGCCACCGAGCTTGCGGCCGGCACCTCCAGCGGCAAGGTCGCGCTCCTGACACCCGAGCAGGTCGCCGCCGGGGTCCTCGCACTCGTCGACGGGCGGCAGCCGGAATTGTTTCTGCCGCGCAAGGCCGGTCTGGCGGCACTGGCAATGGCTGTGACACCGCCCCGGCTGCGTGGCGCCCTGCAGCGGTTGCTCGTGCCCAATCAGGTCGTTCTCGGACATCCCGAACAGCGTCGCGACTACGAGACGCGGACCCTGGACAAGCCCGCGCCGGAAGACTGATCCGTCAGCTGAACGAGCGCTGGGTACGGTGAGCGACTGGTTACCCCAGGTCATCGCGATCCTCCAGCGAATTGCCAGCTGGCAGATGGCTTTTCGTGACAGCACTGCGACCTCTGGTTATCACTTGTACAAGCAATCCTGACCGTACGCATAGCCTCTACTTAAGGTCGATAGCAAAACTAACTTTCAGACGTCCTCCGCCGGATCGGGACTACCGGTACGGGTCCCACGCGGTTGCGATCCCAGTAGCCGCGGTTCCCACGACGTCAGGTCTGAAAGGAATCATCGACATGAAGTTTGCGAAAGTCATTTCCACAGTGGGGATTACCGGCGCGCTCGCGATGGGTGTCGGTGCTGGTGTGGCCAATGCCGACCCTGGCTGGGGTCCGCATGGACCAGGCTGGAACAACGGCCCGGGCTGGAACCGTGGACCCGGACCGGCTGACTGGCATCACCCCGAATGGGCCGGTTGGAACGACGGATACCCGGCACCGGGCTGGCGGCCGCCGGAGGGCTGGGAGCCCCCGGGCGACTGGAACAACCCCGGCGGATGGGCGCCGCCGGCGGATTTCCACATGAGATGTGGTGGCCCGCTGTGGAATCTGTTCCACCCGATCCCGTGCTGGTGATCTGAGCCTGCTCCCTGTTCTGCCGCTCGCCGCGTGGCGGGCGGCAGAACGCTACGGGTTGACTACCAGTGACGCCTCGGCCCAGTATCCGCCCATACCGGAAGGGATGGCCAGCACGCCGATCGTGCGCTCGACGTCAGGCCGCCCGGCGCAGATCTGGTGGACGGTCATATCGAATCTTCGCGTCTCGTGTGGGCTGAACCAGGGCAGCTTCTGCACGCCTTGATCGCCACGGTCGGTAACGGAGGCCAGGGTGTAGCGGCATCCCACAGGCGGCATCGCAGCGGTGATGTTCGCGTTGATTTGTGCATTGTCGACGTCGGCATCAGGCACAGCGCTGGTGTTCCGGAGTAGCGGTACATTCTTCGGGTTGCCCGTATTGAGACCCGTGACGATCGACTCGGCTGCCTGCTGCTGGCGCTGCGGTGGATAGTCCTTCATCGTGTTCGTGCTGTCGTTCCTGGTCGAGAGATACAACGCGAACCCCGCCGCGGCGGCCACAACGACAACAGCAAGAGCGGCAACGATCGTGGTTCGGCGTGCCGTTGATGTACGCATTCTTGTCATTCTCCGGGATAGGTAAGGTGCACGAACTCCGCGCTGGAGGACCCTCCGATGAAGTCAGTTCCGTCCGGCATCCAGTCGTTGCGGAAGTTGTTGTCGCCATTGGCATGCTGGTCCACAACGTCTGTGAGAACGCCGTTCTGCATGCTTTGTCCCACATAGACCGCTGTGTGGTTGATGTTTCCGTTCGTGTCGCGGTAATAGATGAGGTCGCCTGGGACCAAACCGGCTTTCGACGGGGCCAACGGATCGAGGGAACTACTCGAAGGCATGGGGGCAGTTCCAACGATCTGTCCGCGATTCGACTGCTGTGTGATGAAGTCGCGATTGGCTTGAGCGACAGACCATGTATTGGACCGGTCGTTACCGGGCACATGCAAGCCATTGTTGTAGTACCAGTCGTCGGCGTCGCCGCGGTGCCAGTCGTCAATGCCGTCGCCGACGTCTTGGAATCCGCCGGCTCGCATCACCTGCGACGCAAAGTTGGTGCAGTCGCCGCCACCATCCCCAAAGTTCGCGTAGTCGGGGTTGTGCTTGTGCGGATCGTTTTCATTTCCGGCCCACTCGTCTGCATAGGCAATGGCGCGCCTCCGAGCCTCTGAAAGCTCCCGATCTGTGTGCTTGTGATCATCGAGCATTTGCACGGAGTCGTCGTCACCGTTTCCGGTAAACGTGATACCCGCCAGCTCGTTGGCCTTGGTCGTCAGCTGTGCCCCGATATGTGCGTCGGCTGCTGCAAGTTGTTCGGCGTTCCACCGGATGTACTCGGAATGTTCAAGGCCATCGCGTCGGCGCTGCATGATCTCTGAGAGAGGCACGTCGCGGGTATCACGTACAGACAAGTCCTCCTGTACGTGATAGCCGTCGGCTTCGGCTTCTGTGATGGCTTCTAATGCTTTTCGTTGAGCGCTATGCAAATCATGGGAGCCGTTGACGGCTATGTCTGCACAGACCCGCTGAATCTGGGCCTGACGTTCGACGACCTTCAGGTCGCCTGCTACGCGATGCAACGCGGAGTCCTTGGCATCTCCGAACCACGTGGTGCCACCGGGAGCCGATATGGTCTGACGGTGCTGCTCGAAGGCACGCTCGGATTCGTCGGCTTGGGTGCGCCAGCGGGTAGCTGCATTGTCGAGGTGCGTTATGTCCCAGTTCTCGATCTGTGACCGCGTCAGCCGCGTCGAAGTGATGGCTGAGGCGGGCGTAGCCACTGTCACATCGATTCCGCGACGTGTTCCGCCTGGCTGGCGTCGGTGCTTTCGTAGCGGTCGGCCCCGACAGCCAGGAAGCCCGATTGTTGGCTTATGCGACGCGATTGAGTGGCGCGCGTCGAGGCCACGGCTGCGTCCACTGCATCAGCGCCTGCGTGGCTTCGTTGGCCCCCGCTATGTCCCGGAGTGACGTCGCCGCTGGTGAGAGCCCCCGCCAAAGCTGCACTGGTGGTAGCACCCGCCCGCAGCCCGGCCGCGTCCGCCTCGAATTCATCTGCCACTTCGCCCCCTCGGTTGCAGATAGATGTCGAACGATATCAACTCATTATCGAGGGTTGGCGATCCTGCCGTAGTCGGCATTTCGCTTACGCTGCGTGCCGCGCCGGGTTGGCGTACTCGCTCTCGAGAGCGATATCGCTTTCTGGACTCGAGTATCTGACCCCTCACATTGACTGGTGAGGCATGTGTGACTGCAGGGCCAGGACGACAGAGCTTCTTACCCCTCGGCCGCCACCAACGACCGCAACTTCACCGACGGGTTGTCCCGCTGGAACCCCTCCAGTCGCCACTTGGTGGAGAACAGCACCAGCAACACGCCGTCCGAACGGGTCAGCACTTCCGAGGACACCTGCTTGCTCATGAACTCCGCGTCCTCGGGATCCACGATCCGCGCCACTTGATACGGCAGCGACTCCAGAGTGATCGCCGCACCGATCTCAGTCTCCATCCGGTGCGCGGCCACCTCGAACTGCATGGGCCCGACGGCCGCGAACACCGGGGCCTGCTCGCCGCGCTTATCCGAGCGCAGCACCTGCACCACGCCCTCCTGGTCGAGCTGTTCGATGCCCTTGCGGAACTGCTTGTGCTTGCTCGGATCCTTGCCGCGGACCACCGAGAAGTACTCGGGGGAGAAGCTCGGGATCGGTGGAAACTGCACGGGCACATCGCGATACAGCGTGTCACCGGGACGCAGTGCTGCCGCGTTGGCCAACCCGATCACGTCGCCGGGCCACGCGTCGTCCAGTGTCGAACGCTGCTGCCCAAACACCGACTGCGCGTACTTCGTGACGAACGGTTTGCCGGTCCCGGCGTGGGTCAACACATCACCACGCTCGAACGTGCCCGAGCACACCCGCGCATACGCGATCCGGTCGCGGTGCGAGGAGTCCATCCCGGCCTGCACCTTGAACACGAACGCGCTGAACGGAGAACTCACCGGGCGCGGCTCACCGGCGACATCCACGATCGCGCCGGGCGGGGGCGCCAGCTCCACCAGTACGTCCAACAGCTGGTTCACGCCGAAGTTCAGCGCCGCCGAGGTGAACAGCACCGGCGAGGACTCGCCGGACAGGAACGTGTCCCGGTCATAGTCTGAGCCGTCCATCGACAGCAGCTCGGACTCCTCCACGGCAGTGTCCCAGTCATCACCGGCCGCGGCGTGAGCGTCGGTCGCCGCGATGTGTTCCTCCGGGGCCGCGGTGGCACCACCGGCGGTCCGGGTGAACCGGATGAACTTGTTCGCCCGGCGGTCCATCACACCCTTGAAATCACCGGCGATACCGACCGGCCAGGTCAGCGGGGTTGTCCGCAACCCGATGCGCTCGTGGATCTCGTCCATCAGCTCCAGGGCGTGCCGACCGGGCCGGTCCCACTTGTTGATCACGGTGATGATCGGGATACCCCGGTGCTTACACACCTGGAACAGCTTCAGTGTCTGCGGCTCAAGACCTTTGGCCGCATCGATGAGCATCACCGCGGCATCCACCGCCGTGAGCACCCGGTAGGTGTCCTCGGAGAAGTCCGCGTGACCAGGGGTGTCCAGCAGGTTGATCACGCAGTCGCGGTACGGGAACTGCAGCGCAGTCGAGGTGATGGAGATGCCACGGGCCTTCTCCATCTCCATCCAGTCCGACACGGTCGACTTGCGGCCCGCCTTGCCGTGGATGGCGCCGGCCTCGTTGATCACCCGGGCATGCAGCGCCAGCGCCTCGGTCAGCGTCGACTTACCGGCGTCGGGGTGGCTGATCACGGCGAAGGTACGGCGGCGCTCCGCCTCGGCGGTGACGCGGCCGGCGGTACGGGTATCCAGGGCGTTCTCGGTCATATCACCCCTGATGGTATTTGCCCAGGTGGGCAAACCTGAAATCTAGCCGAAGTTGGGGCATGTACCACAGTACGGCCGTGCATACCGTGCCCTTCTGCGACGATGATGCCCGTGAAGAAGCGTTGGCTGGTCCTGGTAGTGCTGGTGCTCATCGCGGTGGCCGCATTGCCATGGGGGTTCCGGACCTTTGTCGAAGGATCACCGGAACCTGCTCTGACGCTTCCCACGGGAGCTCAGCCGGCCACCACCGGGGTCGACGGGTCCTGGACGGTGCAACCGGACTCGCAGGCCGGCTACCGCGCCCGGCAGAAGTTGCTGTACCAGCCGATCGACGTCAATGGCCGAACCGATAAGGTCACCGGCGACGCCAAGGTCGCCGAATCCCGCTTGGTGTCAGCCGATTTCGTCGTCGATTCGGCATCGCTGCAGTCCACGCACCGCGGCCGCGACGAGAAGTTCCGCGGCACCGACGTCATGGACGCCGGGAAGTTCCCGACCGCCGAGGTGAAGGTCACCACACCCGTCGACCTCACGTCGGTGCCCGACACCGGGAAGGCGGCGGACGTGGAGATCCCCCTGACCGTCACCCTGCACGGCGTCACCCGGCCGGAATCCGCGCACACGAGCATCCAGCGCAACGGTGACCGCGTCGATGTCGCCGGAAGCATCCCGATCAGGTTCGCCGACTACGACGTGCACCCACCCAAGCTCCTCGGCGGGGTGCTGGAGATCCAGCCGGAGGCCACCATCGAGTTCTTGGTGCGTCTGGCCAAGAACTGACACGATCGGCCCGGTGCGCTGGAGCGTCAGAACCGCAACCAGCCCCGCTTGGCCGGTGTGTGCCGATCCGCATACGGCCACGGCCGGTGCCGCTCGGGCACCGACGCCGCCCGCACCTGCTTGAGCTGGGTGCGCAGGAACCGGCGTACGTCATCGAGCGTGGGATCGGCCCAGCGGTTGACGGCCTCGATCGGATCGCCGGTCAGGTCGTAGAGCTCCCACTGGTCATCGAGCACATCGTTGCGGTACCGGTCGCCGCCGCGCCCGCTGAACGCCAGCTGCCGCACCCCGGGCTCGGTCCAGACGCCCGGATCGTCGAAGCAGCGCACCAACTTCCACAACCGCCCGTCGTATCTCTGGACGAGCCCCTCGAAATTCCCCGCGACATCTGCGGGCACCCTGATGCGTAGCGGTGCCGGGGGATTCGAGGCGACCCCGAACATCCGTGCCACCCCCGATGCCCCGGTGTCGCCTTCGAGGACGTTGTCGCGGGTCATCAGATACACCGGTCGGTCCGCATCGGCGGGGGCGCCGTCCACCACCGGCATCAAGTTCTGCCCCGGCAGCGGATGCACCTCGCTGAACGTCTCGGCCAACACCGCGGCGGTCCCGGCCACGTCGACGCCGGCCGCGCCCAGCAGCGTCGGCACCAGATCCACGTGCGAGGTGGGCGCGTCGACGGTGCGTGCCGAGGTGGCTCCGGCACCGATGCGCGCGATGACGAACGGCACCCGGGTGGCCTCGTCGTACAGGTTGAACCACTTCTGGTGCAGCCCGCCGTGCGCGCCGAGCAGATCCCCGTGATCGGAGGTCCGCACCAACACCGCGTCCGTCGAACCCTCGGTGACGGCGCGGCGCACCCGCTCCAGCGGCCCGTCCACCTCCGCGTGCAGCCGGTAGTACAGGTCGCGGTACTCCTGCGCCTTGCGCCGGTAGGTCCGTTCGATCGCCCCGGCCGGGCCGTATCCGGAGTAGTACGCCTCACGGAACGCGGCCTGGGCCGCGGGCTTGGACCGAAGATCCTCCTCCGCGGTCGGGGCGGGCGGCACCGGCGGCGGATCCAGCGGTGAGGGGGCCAAGGGGGAGCGTCGGGCCCACGCCGGAAACAGCACGATGTCATGCGGATTGACGAAACTGGCCACCAGCAGGAACGGCTTCAACGCCTCCGCATCGCCCGCGCGTCGACGGGCATAGCGGTCCTTCAGCCACGCCACGATCCGGTCGGCGAACAGCGGGTCACGCCGAAAACCGCTGTTGCCCATCAACGCCCCGTGCGGCTCGGGGCCGACCCAGCCGGAGAAGCCGTAGGGCGCCAACGGGTCGGCATCGAGGTACTTCTGCACGGCCGCCGGGTCGACGACACCTTTGGCATCGTTGGTGGCCAACGGCTTTCCGGTCTTCGGGTCGGTCAGATCGGCATGGGAGATATGCCATTTGCCGTCGTAGTGGGTGTCGTATCCGGCGGCGCGGAACCAGTTGCCCAGGGTCGGCACCTCACCAGGGCGCAGCCAGCGCAACCGCGAATCGTCATACCGTTTGCCGATACCGTCGGTCTGGGTGACCCCGTGCAGATCGGGGTACTGCCCGGTGAACAGCGTGGGCCTGCTCGGCACACACGCCAGCGACCCGGTGTAGTGCCGGGTGAAGCGCACGCCGTGCTCGTCGAACCAACGCCACCCGGCCAGGGTGGTCTGCCGCCACTGCCGCAGCGCCTCGGGTTCATAGGGCGGCGCGGCGCGTTCCTCGTCGGTCATCAGGATGACGATGTCTGGGTCCATATGTGAATCTCACACCGTGCGCCCAGCATGGTGGGGGAGAATCGCCGCATGTCGACACCGCCGCCCGACCCGGCTACTCGGCGGATACCGCGTCCGCCCCGACCGGAGGTGCCGACCCAGCGGATTCCGCGCCCGGAGCCACCGACAGAGCAGCTCCGCGTCCGGCCCGAACTGGCCACCGAGAAGATCGCCCTGCCCCAGCAAGCCCCGCCGCCCGCACCGCCGAGGAAACGCAACACCCAGACGATCGTCCTGGTCGCCGTCATCGTGGTCGCCCTTGTGGTCGGCAGCCTCGCCGGCGCCGAACTGTACGCCCGGTACAAAGCGGCCGCCCTGCTGTCGAGCATCACCGACTGCCTGGTGCAGGACGGCGCGAATGTCTCCTTCTCGGTGAGCCCGCCGTTCCTGTGGCAGTACCTGTCCGGTGACTACACCAACATCTCGGTGGCCACCGACGGCAATCGGGTGCAGGAAGCCAAGGGGATGACCGCCGACGTCACCCTCAGCAAGATCGCGCTGAAGGACTCCGCCGACTCGAAGGGGACGATCGGATCCCTGGACGCGACCTTGTCCTGGACATCGAACGGCATAAAGGACACGGTGGCGCAGAACCTGCCGGTGGTCGGCAGCCTGGTCACCGGCGTACACACCGACACCGGCGCGGGCACGCTGATCATGGAGGCCGCCGGCGGCACGACGGTCACCGCTCAACCCGTGGTGACCGACGGCAAGCTGAGCCTGAACGTCACCGACGTCACCGGCCCGTTCGCCAAGGACACCGTCCAGACCGCGCTCAACGATCTGACCACCAAGCTCAACGACAACTACCCGCTCGGCATCAAGGCCGACAGCGTGCAGGTGACGAGCACCGGTGTGGTCGGCAAGTTCTCCAGCCGGAACGCGACGATCCCGTCCGGCACGAGCAATTCCTGCTTCGCCGATCTCTAGGCGACGAGCCTGATGGGCAGGTGACTGTGTCTGCGAATGATGTTGTTGACAGCCCACACCGGCCGGCCCGTCACCTCGATGCGATCCACGTGTTGGACCAGCGCGCGCAGGATGGCGACCGTCTCCAGCCGGGCCAGGCCCTGACCGGCGCAGGCGTGTGCGCCATTGCCGAAACCGACGTGCCGCCCGGCGTCGCGGCGGATGTCGAACGTCGCCGGGTCGTCCCAGGCGTCCTCGTCGCGATTGGCCGAGGCGTAGAGCACCAGCACCCGGGACCCGGACGGCAAGGTGGTGCCGGCGATCTCGCCGTCCTGGCGGACCCGACGGGCGAACGCCCGCAGCGGTGACTCGTAGCGGACGATCTCGTTGACCGCGGCCGGAATCAGATCCGGGTCGTCCTTGAGCAGGCGCCACTGTTCGGGGTGCGTGCCCAGCAGGTACAGCGCATTCGAGATCGCGCTGATGGTGGTGTCCAGTGACGGGGCGATGTAGTCGATCATCAATGCCGGGCACGCACTGTGGTCCAGCACGCCGGCGTCGGCCGCGGTCAGCAGTTCGTCGACGATGCTGCCGGGCAGGACATTGCGCTGCCGTACCACCCGGCGGGCGAACCGCAGCATCTGCAGCGCCCGCGGCATCGCTTTGACCGCTTGCCAATTGAGCGGTCCGAGGATGTCGAAAGTGGCCCCGCCCCATTCGATCAGGTGCTCACGCTGATCCCGCGGCCAGCCGACCAGATCGGGGACGATGGCCAGCGGCAGCGCGGACGCCAACTCCACGCCGTCGACGTCCCGGCGGCGCACCGCCTCTTCGACCACCGTGTTGGCCTGTTTCTCGACGGTGTCGCCGATGGCGCGCAGGGCGCGGGGCAGCAGTCGGTGCGCGACGAGTTTGCGTCGGTCAGCGTGCTCGTCGCCGTCGCTGGCCAGCGTGGTCCCATGGGACAGCTTGTTGGACAAGGTATTCAGGGACACACCTTCGCGGGACAGGAACTGCTCGTCGTCACGCAGGGTGGCCTTGCATTCCGGGTAGCGCGGCAAGGCGAAGCACTTGTGCCGGTCCAGCCACACCACCGGCCCGAGCCGGCGCAGCTTCTCATAATGCGGGTGCGGGTCGAGGATGGCATCGGTGCTGTACAGGTCGGCGGCATAGGTGGCGGTCATGAGATCCTCCTGGCCACGGTGAAATCCGGTCGCACGAGCAGGGTCTGGCCTCGCAGCCAGTCCGCGGTGGCGCCGGACACGATCTGTACGGTGGCGCCGCACGCGTCGGCGTGCGCCTGTTCGGCGTCGGAGAGCGGACGCGCGGACACCACGGCGAATCCGTTGCCCCACGGCGCGCCCGGGTACAGCCGGCCGGTGAGCCGGCTGCGGCTGACTCGGCCGTCGCGCACCTTCAGTGCCGGCGTGGTCGAGTCGACCATCTTGGTGCGCAACCCGGGGATCAGGTGCAATCGCGGTACGACGACGCGGCGCAGCAGATCACCGAGCCGGCCGCCGCTGGTCATCGCCCGGCCCACCATCAGGGCCAGCCGGATCATGGCCCGAGCGTGCGGTTTGCGTTCGCGTTCGTAGGTGTCCAGGACCTCGGGCGGCAGCTCGCCGCGCAGCACGCCGGCCAGTTTCCAGGCCAGATTCATCGCATCGCGCATCCCGGCGCCCATACCCTGGCCGATGAACGGCGGGGTGAGATGTGCGGCGTCGCCGAGCAGAAACGTGTTGCCGTGCCGCCAGCGCTGCGCGAGCAGGGCGCGGAAGGTGTACTCGGTGACCCGGACCAACTCCAGGTCGGGTTCCTCGGTCCAGGGTGCCAGCAGCGGGCGCAGTGCCTCCAGAGTGCCGTAGTCCGAGGCGGATTCGCCCGGCAGCAGCTGGAATTCCCAGCGGTAGCGGGCATCGCCGATACGCATATACGTGGCGGCCCGGCGGGTGCTGCACACCTGGTACACCCCATCCCACTGGCGAAGATCGGCGGTGGTGGCGATATCGACCACCAGCCACCGCTGGTCGAAGCCGAGGTCCTTCATGGCGACACCGATGCTGCGGCGCACCAGGCTGTTCGCGCCATCGCAGCCCAGGATGTAGTCACACTCGATCACCGCACCGTCGGCCAGGGTGATCCGGCCGGGCTCGACGCCGGTGACCTCGACCCCCGCGCGCAGATGAATCTGTGAGTACCGGGATGCGTTGTCCCGCAGGAGTGTCTCCAGCTCGGGCTGGTCGAACATGTTGGCCTGCGGGAAGCCGCAGCGCCCGGGCCCGCGGTGGAACCGGGCCATCACATTCAGCTGCTCGTCGACCAGTTGCAACCCGAGGGCGGGCCGGGAGATCTTGGCGAATTCGCCGGCCACACCCAGCCGGTCCACGATCCGGTACACCTCGTCATCGAGGTGTACGGCGCGGGGCTGCGGGTAGACGTCGGGCCAGCGCTCCAGCACCAGGGTCTCGATCCCGTACTGGGCCAGCAGGGTGGCGACGGTCATTCCGGTGGGCCCGGCGCCGATGACGGCCACCGAGACGTGTGTCACCGGTAGCGCACCGTCAAACGCTGCGCGCCAAGGTTGATCGCACCGTCATCGGTGCCGATCGTGGCTTCCACGATATCGCCGTCGCGCAGGTACTTCGGGTTGCCGGCCTGCCGCTTGAAGAACGCCTTCCACTTCACCGCCGGCGGCAGCAGGTTACCGATCATCTCGATCACCTTCGCCGGGGCCACCAGCGCGGTGCCGGCGGGGGTGCCGGTGAGCACCAGGTCACCGGCGGACAGATCCTGGAACCTGGTCAGCGACTGCAACGCCTGCAGCGGCCGGTACAGCATGTCCCCCTCCACGATCGCGTTCTGTCGCTGCGATCCGTTGACGCTCAACCGCAACCGGAGGTCGCCGAATCGCTTGAGCTCGTCGGCATCGAGTAGTACCAGCTCGGGGCCGGTCGGGGTGAACGTGGGGTAGGACTTGGCCTCGTAGAACTGGGTCTGGGGTAACTGGATATCGCGAGCCGACACGTCATTGGTGATCACCAGGCCGGCGATGACGCCGGGCAGGTCGGCCTCGGAAAGGGTTGTGCCCACCGGGATGTCGCGTCCGATGACCAGGCCGATCTCGACCTCGTAGTCCAGGAACCGGACATCCTGGGGCTTGACGATATCGTCGAACGGCCCGCTGATCGATGCCGAGGACTTACGGAAGAAGGTCAGGGGAACCGTCTTCGGATCCATGCCCGAGTCGCGGACGTGGGATTCGAAGTTGGTCATCTGCGCCACCACCCGGCACGGCGCGGTGACGGGGGAGACGAGCGCGAGGCTGTCCAGCGACACACTCTGGCCGGTGCGCGCCGCGTCGATGGCGGCCCGGTCGGCCAGCAGCGCGCCGGTGGTGGCAGCCTCGGTGTCGATCCGGGCGGCCCCGGTGGGCGTCTTGACCCACCAGGCGTCGGCAGTGCGCAACACGGAAATGGTCATGAGGAAGCAACTTTCAGTAGGCCGGCCAGGCGCCGGATATCGAATTCGTTGTCGCCGCGCAGTGCGGTCAGCAGGTGCGCGGCTTCATGGCGGACCGATTTCACGTCGGTACCCAGGAAGTCCCGGCTGACCGGCGGGCCCCACTGCGACAGGCCGGTGGCGGTGAACGGCGCCCAGCCGGGCTCCAGCGTGTTGTCGAACATGTCGCCGTCGGCGAAATGCTCGACCAGAAAGCCGTCGGGGTCGCGCCAGTAGTCGAACAGCTGGCTGCCCTGGATGTGCCGCCCGATACCCCAGGACCGGAAATAGCCACGCTCCCGCAGGTATTCGCCGCCGGCGGCCAGCGCGTCGAGGTCGCTGACCTGGTAGGCAGAATGCACGTAGCGGTTCGCCGGACCCAGCGCCAGGGCCAGGGTGTGGTGATCGGCCGGGGTGGCGCCCCGATCACATCGGATGAAGCTCATGGTGGGGCCGCGGTCGCGCTGGCCGGGGAAGTAGAGGAAGTCGCTGACGATCATCCCGAACAGGTCCAGGTACCAGTTCAAGGTCCGGCGGTAGGTGGTGGACTGCAGCACCACGTGACCGAGGCGCTGCACGCGGGCCGGCACCCGCGGGGGGCGCTGAGTGGCGTTGGTGCGGGTGACGGTGCGGCCGGTGTTGTGCACGAGCGGAGGTTGGACGGGCAGTTGCGGCAGGGTGTGCATGCCGGCGACCACCCGTACCGGTGTGCCGCCCGGGTCGGCGAGGTCGACGGCCAGCCCGCCGATCGCCTCCGGCAGCGCATGGGCCGCGACACCGGTGTGCTCTGCCAGCCGCAGCACGTCGACCTCGTCGGCGGCCTGCAACGCCAGACCGGCGAACCGGGTGGCCGGGCCCTGGCGCAACAGCACGCATGGTGCGTCCGCGTCGGTACCGCGCAGATGCACCTCGCTGGGGGTGCGCAGAGCGGTCTGGAACCCGAACGCGCGGGCGAACGCTTCGGCCCGGGTCAGATCGGGCTTCTCGAACTCCAGCCAGGCCAGGTCGACCACCTTGATGACCGGGTTACGCGAGCGTCCGGGATGTTCACCCTTGTGCGCGCCCTGCTCGCTGTGCAGGTCTTTGTGCACGTCAGTGTCCATACTGCCCCCTTTTCTGACGAAATCGTCACATGAGACGTGGCCGTCAGTCAATGTTTCTGACGAAATCCTCAGAAATGAGCTACGCTGCTGTGCGTGCCTGAAGCACCCGTGAGCCGGGTCGACTCCCGTAAGCGGCGCACCCGTGCCGCGCTGATCGAGGCCGCGCAGGCGTTCGTCGCCGCGGGCCGGCTCAATGCGCCGATCCTGGAGATCACCCAGGCCGCCGATGTCGGGATGGGCTCCTTCTACAACCACTTCGACACCAAGGAGCAGTTGTTCGAAGCGGCGGTGACGGAGGCGCTCGACGCGCACGGAGCCCTGCTCGATGCGTGTACCGCCGAGCTCGACGACCCGGCTGAGATTTTCGCGGCCGCCTTCCGATTGACGGGTCGGTTGTTCCGCAGCCGGCCGCAGGAGAGCCGGGTGTTGCTGGCCAATGGGATGGCCCTGTTGGTATCGGATCGCGGCCTGGCACCTCGGGCGCTGCGTGACATCAGGGCAGGGGTGGCCGCGGGGCGGTTCCGGGTCCCGGATCCCGAACTGGCGCTCGCGATGGCGGGTGGCGCGTTGCTCGGGTTGGGCAATCTGCTTCAGGCGCAACCTGATCGCGATGATGCGCAGGCTGCTGATGCAGTGACGGCGGACTTGCTGCGCCTGTTCGGCATGACCGAGGACGATGCACGCGAGGTATGTGCGCGTCCGCTGCCCGACCTCAGTGCCCGGGCCGAGGCGTCCTGACTCGCGCCGGGTCTAGAGGATGCCGAGGATATCGTTCTTCAACGCCTCGGCCTCGGTGCCGAACACCGCCTGCACACCGTTGCCGACTTCGATGACACCCGCGGCGCCAAGGCTTTTCAGTCGGGCCTGATCCACCTTCGAGGGGTCGGCGACCTCCATCCGCAGCCGGGTGATGCACGCGTCGACGTTGACCAGATTCGCCCGTCCGCCGAACGCGGCGATCACCTGCTCGGCCTTCGAATCCAGCTGCGCGTCGGCCCCCACGGGCACTGCGACGGCAGTCGCCGACTGGGCACCCTCGCCGAGGTTGGCCTGCTCCTCGGCTTCGAACTCGTCTTCCGGCTCGCGACCGGGGGTGCGCATATTCCATTTGACGATGGCGAACCGGAACAACAGGTAGTAGACGGCGAAGAACGCCAGGCCCATGCCGATCAGCAGCGGGATGTTCTTCGCCGCCGGCGCCGTACCGTAGAGCAGCAGGTCGATCAGCCCGGCGGAGAACGAGAACCCCAGGTGGATATCGAGCAGATAGGCAATCGCCAGCGACAACCCGGTCAGGACCGCGTGAATGACGTACAGCGGGAACGCCACGAACATGAACGCGAATTCCAGCGGTTCGGTGACCCCGGTGAGGAACGCCGTCAGCGCGGCGGCGGACAGGATGCCGACGGCCACCTTGCGCTGCTTCTTGTTGGCGACGTGGATCATCGCCAGCGCCGCGGCCGGTAACCCGAACATCAGGATCGGGTAGAAGCCGGAGGTCAGGATGCCCGCGCTCGGGTCACCGGCGGCGAACCGGGTGAGCTCACCGGTGACCGTCTGCCCGCCGGGGGTCTGGTAGTCGCCGTAGAGGAACCACACATACGAGTTCGGGATGTGGTGCAGCCCCAACGGGATCAGCATCCGGTTGGCGAAGCCGTAGACGAAGGCGCCGAACGCCCCGCTGGCGCCGATGAACTTACCCAGGCCGGTGAGGCCGGCGTCGAAGAGCGGGTAGAAGTAGCTCAGACCGAAGCCGATGAACAGCGCCGCCAGTGACACCACGATCGGCACGAACCGTCGTCCGCCGAAAAAGCCCAGATACGAGGGTAATTGGATGGTGTGGTAGCGGTCGAACAGCCACGCGGTGACGAGGCCGACGACGATACCGGCGAATACGCTGTAGTTGATCTGGGCCTGCTCACCGGATTTGTCCAGCTGGCCGGCCAGCACGATCGGCGACATGGTCTTGAACACCGCCTCGACCACCAGATAGCCGACCACGGCGGCCAGTGCGGTGGAGCCGTCGGCCTTGCGGGCGAAGCCGATGGCCACGCCGACGGCGAACAGCAGCGGCAGATGCGCGAACACCGCGTCACCGGCGGCGCTCATCGCTTTGAAGAACGCGCCGATCACCGGGGTGTCGATACGGCCGAGCAGATCGGGCTGCCCCAGTCGCAACAAGATGCCGGCCGCGGGCAGCACCGCGATCGGCAGCATGAGACTCTTGCCGAGGCGCTGTAACTGCGCAAATCCCGGAATCCGCGGACTACTTTGAGGTTTCGTCGACCCGCCCATTCGGGGAGCTTAAACGAGAACCGGTGAACCCGAGACCCGGTTGCGCCGGGATCGTAGTGTTGAGCACCATGACCACAGAAGTTCTCGCGCCGGTCCCCGGCCGTGCGGTGGCGCTCAGTGAGGTGCCCGACCCGGTATTCGCCCAGGGTATGGTCGGCCACGGTGCTGCCATCGACCCGCCCCACGCGGTGGTCGAGGCGCTGGCCCCGGTCAGCGGCACGCTGCTCAAACTCATGCCGCACGCCTATATCGTGCTGACCCCGGCCAAGGTCGGCGTCCTGGTGCATCTGGGCCTGGATACCGTCGCGCTGAACGGGGAGGGCTTCACCACCCACGCGACCCAGGGCCAGCAGGTCACCGCCGGCCAGCTCATCATCACCTACGACGTGCCCGCGGTGGTCGCCAAGGGACTCAACCCCGTCGTGCCCGTGGTCATCATGGACGAACGCGAACCCGGCCGTATCGCCCAGCGCACCACTGGCGAGATCGCCAGTGGTGCAGAGCTTTTCGTGGCGACAGAATAGTGGAAGTCGTCATCGCGCCCGATACCGGAACGCTCGGGATCCTCGCCGCCGACGCCATCAGTGCCCTGCTGGCGCGCAAACCCGACGCGGTGCTCGGACTGGCCACCGGCTCATCCCCGCTGGTCGTCTACGACGAACTGATCGCGCGTCACCAGGCCGGGCTGCTCAGCTTCGCCCAGGCCCGCGCCTTCACCCTCGACGAGTACGTCGGGTTGCCCGCCGAACATCCCGAGCGCTACCGCAACGTCATCGACGACGTGTTCGTCTCCCGCGTCGACTTCGCCCACGGCGCGGTGGACGGGCCGGACGGCTTGGCCGCCGACATCCCCGCCGCATGCGCGGCCTACGAGGACGCCATCCTCGCCGCCGGCGGGGTCGACCTGCAGATCCTCGGGATCGGCACCGACGGTCACATCGCGTTCAACGAGCCGGGGTCCTCGCTGGCGTCACGGACGCGGATCAAGACGCTGACCCGCCAGACCCGCGTGGACAACGCCCGGTTCTTCGACGGCGCTATCGACGCGGTGCCCACGCACTGCCTCACCCAGGGCCTGGCCACCATCATGGCCGCCAGGCACATCGTCCTCATCGCCGCCGGCGCGGCCAAGGCCGAAGCGGTGCACCACCTCGTCGAAGGGTCCGTGTCGGCCATGTGGCCGGCGACCATCCTGCAGCACCATCCCCATGTGACCGTGCTGCTCGACGATGCCGCCGCCCGGCGCCTGCAGCTGTCCGACTACTACCGCGAGGCCTACCGATCCAAACCGGATTGGCAGGGTATCTGAGTGCTGATCGCCGCCGACAACGTGCTCACCGGCGCGGAACTGTTACGGCCCGGGTGGATTGACCTCGCCGGTGACACGGTGCGCGCCGTCGGGGCGGGTCACCCGCCGGTGCCTGCGGACCACACTGCGGCCGTAGTGGTGCCGGGTTTCGTCGACACCCATGTGCACGGCGGCGCCGGAGCCGATTTCTCGGCGGGCACCCTGGCCGCGACATCGGCGGCAGTCGGGCTGCATCGCCGGCACGGCAGCACCACGCTGATCGCCTCCTTGGTCACCGCGGCGCCCGATGACCTGCTGCGCCAAGTCGGCGCGCTGGCCGAACACACCCGCGCCGGCCTGATCGACGGCATCCACCTGGAGGGCCCGTGGTTATCGGTCCATCGCTGTGGCGCCCACGACGCATCGCTGATGCGTGACCCGGATCCCGTTGAGCTCACCCGCATTCTGGACGCCGGCGGCGGTGCGGTGCGGATGGTGACGCTGGCGCCGGAGCGCGCCGGCGCGCTGGAGGCGATCGCCACGCTGACCGACGCCGGGGTGGTGGCCGCCGTCGGGCACACCGAGGCCAGCTATGCGCAGACCAGGGCGGCGATCGAGGCCGGCGCGACGGTCGGGACCCATCTGTTCAACGCGATGCGCCCCATCGGGCATCGCGCACCCGGCCCCATCATCGCGCTGCTGGAGGATCCGCGGGTGACCGTCGAGCTGATCACCGACGGAGTGCACGTCGACCCGGCCATCTACCGGCACGTGTGCCGAAGCAGCGACCGGGTCTCGTTGATCACCGATGCGATGGCGGCCACCGGTGGCGCCGACGGCTACTACCTGCTGGGCACCATGTCGGTCGAGGTGCGGGACGGGAAGGCACGGGTCGCGGGCACCGACACCATCGCGGGCAGCACCGCCACCATGGACGCGGTGTTCCGGTTCGCGGTCGCCCACAGCGGCCTGGGCCGCGATGACGCGCTGCTGCAGGCGGTGCGGCAAGCCACCATCAATCCGGCGCGTGCGCTGGGGCTGTCCCGTCCCGGCCTGGTGCCCGGGGCACCCGCCGATGTCGTGACAATGGATGCCGATCTGGGCGTGACCGGCACGCTCTACCGGGGGAGCTGGGTCGTCACACCTGGCGGCGACGGCGGCGTCGGTACCGCCACACCTTGATGGCGAGGTAGACGCCGGTGCCGATCAGCACCATGGTCGGACCACCGGGTGTGGTGGCGCCGTCATCGGGGCTGGGGACGTGCTTCGTCGGCGCAGCGTCCTCGGGTTCGGTCAGCGTCAGCTCCTCGATTGCCGTCGCGGCATCGCTCGCCGAACTGTCCATCGTCATATCCTGTGTCACCCTCATGCCTGTGGCCGCCATGCTGGCAACGGCTACGACTGTACAGAGTGAGGGTTACTGGCGGGTATCCGAGAAGTGCACCGGGTGTGCCGCGTCACACCGGCGGCCTGATCGCGCGGGTGGTGGCACGTGGAGTACCGCTCACGACGCTGAGGAGCAGGGCATGATGAGACGATGCCCGAACGCAATGTGCTCGGCGGTCCGCTGGAACCCTGTGGGACGGAACCGCTCACCGGCTTCTACCGTGACGGCTGCTGTTCGACCGGCCCCGAGGATCCGGGTATGCACTCGATCTGCGCGGTGGTGACGCGGGAGTTCCTGGACCATCAGCGTTCCATCGGCAACGACCTGTCGACACCGATGCCGCAGTACCGGTTCCCCGGACTGCAGCCGGGCGACCGGTGGTGCGTGACCGCACCCAACTGGCTGCGCGCCTACGAGGACGGGTGCGCGGCGCCGGTGGTGATGGCGTGCACACACGAGCGCACCCTGGACGTGGTGTCCTTGGAGGCGCTCGCCGAACATGCCGTCGACGTGCCCGACGACGCCAGCGATCTCTGACGGCCGAGCACGGTCCCGCAGGGCTGCGCCCACCGCCGGTGTAGCCCACCCGAACGTCACGGTGTTGGGTAGGCTCGGCGCTCAAATGATCGACTCTGACGACGTGCTACCCATCCTGCCGCGCGAGCTGACCACGATCTCCGACGAGGTCCGCGACGTCCCGGCGCCGGCGATCCCGCAGATCGCCGCACCGTACGCGGCCCGCCTGGCCGACCCAGATTCCGACGCCGAGCTGGTCTCGGAGTGGATGAACCTGCCGCATCTGGCCGAGGCGTGGGAGTACGACTGGCCGCCGGAGCGCTGGCGGCTGTACCTCAAGGCTCAGCTGGCCGGTACGTTCTCTCGCCCGTTCATCACCAGCCGCAAGGGCGAGCAGATCGGCTACATCGAATTGTACAGAGCGGCAAAAGATTCCATCGCCACGCGGTACGACGCCGATCCGTACGACCTGGGCATGCACGCCGCGATCGCCGACACGAAGCTGGTGAACCGGGGTATCGCCCCGCTCATCATGCCGAAGCTGCTGGCCGACCTGTTCGCCGCCGAGCCGCAGTGCCGCCGCGTGATGTTCGACCCCGACCACCGTAACCTCGGGGCCCGCCGGCTGGTGGAATACGTCGGATGCACGTTCTTGGGCGAGCATCAGATGTCGAATCGCCGGATGGCGCTCTACGTGTTTCCCCGGACCCCGGACGACATCCCGGAGCACGAATAGCCGCTCGGGGTCAGTGGGCCATCATCGCGGCATAGCCGTCGTGGTCGGGCTTCATCGCTGCGGCGACCAACTCCCACAGCACCTCGTCGGTGCCGCCGCCCACCCGGGCCAGCTTCATATCGCGCCACCACTGACCCAGGGGAGTCTCGTCGATGAGATAGCCTGTGCCGCCGAAGATGTGCATGCACTCTGAGACCACCTCTTCACCGAGGCGGGCCGCGGTGACTTTCATGGCGGCCGCGGTGCGCAGGTCCAGCTTCTTGCCGGCCGCGATGCCGGTCAGTGCGTGTCGCAGCATGTCCACCCGGGCCTGCAGGTCGGCGATACGCATCCGCAGAGCCTGGTGTTCGTACAGCGTGTGACCGAATTGGCGGCGATCCATCATGCGCGCCAAGGTGATTCCCAGCAGGCGTTGGCAGTTGCTGGCGACCTGGCCGGCCACCGACATCCGTTCGTGGGCCAGGCCCCAGGAGATCGCGGCCAGGCCGGTGCCCGCGCGGGCCACCAGCGCCTCGGCGGGCACCCAGGTGTCGATGTGCACGGCGGCGGTGTCCAGCGGCCCGGCGCCCACCTTGCGGTAGGGCGCCTGAACCCGTACCCCGGGATCGTCGAGCGGCACGGCGATGACGACGACGTTGCCCTTCCTGCTGGACGGGTCGTCGCCGACATCGCGCGCCACGGCCATCACATAGTCGGCGATGGGCGACAGCGAGACGAACTTCTTGACACCTCTGACCTCGAAACCGCCACGCGCCGAACGTACTTCGGTGCCGACGATCTGCAGGTCGGAGCCACCGGACTCCTCGGAAGCGCCGATGCACAGGACCGCGTCACCGCGGATGGCCCGCTCTGCGATATCGCGCAGATAGTCGTTGCGGGCGAATCGGCGCAGGATGGCGATCGCCGAATCGTGCAGACTCACCCCGACGGCGATACCGGCCGAACCCAGCTTTCCCAGTTCGATCGCCAACGCGATCACGTCCCCGACGTCGGGTTGCTGCGCGTCACCCCATTTGGCGGCGAACACGCCCTCCCGGCCCAGGTACTCGATGAGTGCGCGCGGAAAGTGCTCCGTTGCTTCGGCTTCGGTAGTCCAGGCCCTGACCTGATCGTTGAATACCCGCTCGAGCAGGGCGGAGAAGTCCTCGTCGGACGGCGCGGCGAGCGTCACGGTGCGGCCTCCAGATTGCGCTTGACCTCGAGCCTGCGCAGCTTGCCCGAGGAGGTGCGCGGCAAGGACCCGGGCCGCATGAACACCACTTCGGCAGGCACCACACCGCATTCGGAGGCGACGCGCTGCACCAGCGCACTGCGCGCGGCGGGTTCGTCGGCGCCCTTGAACTCCGCGGCGATCACCAGGCCGGGCCGCGTCGAGGAGCCTTCGGTGCCGATCGCGACCACCGCCCCCGGGCGGATTCCGTCGACCTGGGCGGCCACCTGCTCGATCTCGGTGGGGAAGATGTTACGTCCGGCCACGGTGATGATCTCCTTGGCACGTCCGCAGATGACCAGGCTGCCGTCCAGCAGGTACCCGATATCGCCTGTGGGAAACCAGTTTCCGTGCTTGACGGGGGTCTCGCCGAGGTATCCGGCCATCATGGACGTGCCCCGGATCTCGATCTCGCCGACTTCGCGATCGGCGATGCTGTCGACGAACTGCTCGCGTGGGGCGACCCGGATCTCCATCCCGGGGATCGCCTCGCCGAGCACCGCGTGCTTTCGGACGAAGCCGCCGTCATCGCTGACGACGTGGATCTCGTCGAGCCGCAGACCACTCCCGGGCGTGGGAACGCTGACCGCACAGTTGGATTCGGCCAGGCCGTAGGAGGGGGCGAGCGCGCCCGGGTCCAGTCCGAAGCGGGCCATCTCGGTGGCGAAACGTCGGCTGCCGTCGCAATCGACGGGTTCGCCACCGTTGAGGGCGAAGCGCAGGTGCGAGAAGTCCACGTCACTGACCAGGCGGGCGTATTTCCCGACGATGTTGTAGGCCATGTTCGGTGCCGCGGTCAGGGTGGCGCGGCTCTCGGTCAGCCAGGCCAGCCAGCCGAACGGTTGGGCGGAGAACGCCGAGGTGGGTGCGTGCCACAGGTCCGCGCCGCCGAGCGCGGTGGTGAGCAGGAAGGACAGCCCCATATCGTGATACAGCGGCAGCCAGGAGTGCCCGGTGTCGTCGGCTCCGACGCCGACGCGGTCCACCAGGGCCCGAAGATTGGCCAGCACCGCCTCGGGTGAAAGTTGGGCGGTGCGAGGCGTGCCCGTGGATCCGGCGGTGCCCTGCAGGACCGCGACGGCGCTGCCCACGGTGCCGTGGTGAGTGGTGGAGCGCTGGGCGTGCGCGACCGTGGTCACATCGGCGACGGTCACGTCGCCGCCGACGGATTCGAGATCGCGAAGGTGGGTGCCGTGGCTGAATACCGAGCGCACGCCGATGCCGTCGAAGCGCGACAGGGTGGCTCGGGCCCAGCGTTGCGGTTCGGCGCCGCGGACCGGTCCGGGCAGGATCGACACGGCGGCCCCGGCCAACAGGGCGCCGGCGATCGCGGCGATGAATTCGACGTTCGGATCGCCCACCAGGCCGACGGCCTGGGTGCCCTCGGCGCAGATGCGTTCGGCAACGTTCTCGGCGCGGGCGTGTACCTCTGCCCACGGATGGCGGTGCCAGGCGCCGGCGGCGGCGTCGAAGACGTGCAGATCGTTGTTCGACCCGGTCATCGCGGCCGAGAGGGCCTGGGCGAGGACACTCACGAGTTGGCCTGCCCGGCGGGCAGTTTGGCGGTGATGGTGTCCTCCAGCTGGCCGATGGTCTCGCAGCTGAGCAGATCTTCTTCGGTCAGGGCCGCATCGAGGCGATCCTCGATGGCCACCATGCCGACGGCGAACGCCACCGAATCCATGCCGAGATCGTCGATCAGCCTGGAGTCGCGGGTGACCTTGCTGACGTCGATGCTGAGATCGTCTCTCAGGACCGCGAGCAGTTCAGGGTTGACAGCAGCGGACTGTGACTGTTCCATGTCGGGGGACGCTACACCGGGCAGTTAGCTAAGGCTAGGCTTACACCGGCTCAGGCGCTGTTGGGTGTCTCACCAGGTGGGCCCCGCGAGCTCGGTGCTGCCCTGGCGTTTCCCGCCGTCGATGCTGACGAACGCCGGAACCAGCTCGCTGGTGACCAGGCCGTGCCGGGCGGTCAACTCGTCGACGACCGCGAATCCTGCCGCGATGCGGGCCGGCGTATCCACCACGATGGTGGTGACCGGTACCTGACGGCCCAACTGAATCAGCTTGTCCCCGTGTGGCTCATGGTCGCCGTGAAAACCCCAGATACCGCGCACCACGGTCACCCCGCTGACCGTGTGGTGTTCGCGCAGCCGATCCACCAGTGCGCGGTGGATCGGCGTGGCGCCGGTCGATGTCGACACGGTGCTCTCCGAGGTGTGGATCATCAGCTTCTGCCGCAGCGGACGCCCGGCTGCATCGGTCTCGGGCACCGCGGGCGGAGGCGCGATCAGCCGCCCATCACGTTTGCAGAGCTGGGCGCGTTCCAGCGTCATGGTGGCGCTGGGCACCAGCCGCGTCAGCTCCGGTGTCGCCGCCGCGACCTGCTCGCCGGTGCCCGCGGCGATGATCATCAACGGGACGTCGGTGTTGGCACTGAAGAAGCGCGCTCGCCTGCGCTGCCCGGCCACGGTGCCGTCGACTCCGAGGAAGACGGCGGCGCCGGCGAATCCGTGCGCATGCAGCACGTCGCAGACCGCGCGGTAGGCCGGACGGCCCTCGACGCGGGTCTGCCGCCCGATGTAGAGGGTGAGTTTGGCCTGGTCGGGCAGGGGGGCGTCGAGGAGTCGAGCCCGC
Organism: Mycobacterium hackensackense; assembly: GCF_025822555.1. Taxonomy (NCBI): domain Bacteria; kingdom Bacillati; phylum Actinomycetota; class Actinomycetes; order Mycobacteriales; family Mycobacteriaceae; genus Mycobacterium; species Mycobacterium hackensackense. Next base: position 712,614 of record NZ_JACKUC010000029.1, on the reverse strand, counting down.
TCCAGCGTCACGACGCCGCGGCTGATCATCGCCACGGCTTGTTCGGATATCGCGGTGATCCGTTCGGCGCGGTCCACCGCGGCGACGGCGACCGGCAGATCTTCCGACTGGGTCAGCGTCGCGTCGCTGCGCAGAACGTGGCGCGGACCGAACCCGGCGCTGCCGCGCAGCACCACACTGGTGGCGATCCGCTGCGAGCCGAACAGGTCCAGCAACTCGTCGGCGACGAAGCCGCGCTTACCGCGCAACCGCTCCCCGAAGTACGCCGTCAGCTTGAGATACTCCGTGCTCACACGAGCCTCCCGACGGTCAGTCCCAGCCAGGCCGCGCCCAACCCGAGCGCCACGCTGATCACGATATTGGCCACCGCCGGCCACACCTGACGCTCCTCGCCGAGCCGCTGTGTCTCCAGCATCCACGTCGAGAACGTGGTGTATGCGCCGACGAAGGCGGTGCCGGCCAACAGCGCGGCGTTCGGGCTCAGCGCCATACCGCCGAAGAAGCCCAACAGCCACGCCCCGCTGACGTTCACGACCAGCGTGCCGACAGGGAACGGCCGGGACAACCGCCTGGCCGCGTGTTTGGTCACCGCCTTGTCCACCAGGAACCGGGCCACCGCACCGAACCCGCCTATCACGGCGACGCCCATCCACACCGCGAAGGTCATCGGACCCGCGCCCGTCGCACCAGCGCCGTGGTGATGTGCATGGCCAGCAACCCGAGCACGATGCCGGCGACCGTGTAGGCGACGGCCAGGCCGTAGAAGCGGTGCTCCAGCATGGTCACCGTCTCGACCTGCATGGTGGAGAACGTCGTGAGGCCACCGCACAAGCCGGTGCCCAGCAGCGGACGCCGGTAGGCCGAGGTCGGGAGCCGCTCGAGCAGTCGGGTGGTGAAGTACGCGAGCAGCACCGTGCCGACGATGTTGACGAGAAACGTCGGCCACGGCCACTGTCCGGGCAGCACCGGCAGCGCATGCGCCAGCCCCGCGCGGGCCAGAGTGCCCAGTGCGCCGCCGGCGAACACGGCCGCCAGTTCACGTCGGTCGAAACCAGCCATGCCGCTCAGTATGTAGCCCGACGCGGGGACCGTTATGTTGGGCACACCATGACGGTCGTGCGGATCTGTGTACTGGGCCCGGTCCGTGCCTGGGTCCATGGCGAGCCGGCGGGCAGGAGCGAAGCGACCGGGGAATTCAAGCCCGTCGATCTGGGTGGCCCCAAGCAGCGGGCGGTGCTGGCCCGGCTGGTGCTCGCGCACGGTCAGGTGGTGTCGGTGGACCGGCTCATCGAGGATCTCTGGGAGGGCGAACCGCCGCCGAAAGCGCTGGCGGCGCTGCAGGCCTACATATCCCACCTGCGCCGGGTGCTCGAACCCGGCAGGCAACGCCGAGCCGCCGCCCAGGTGATCGTCAGCGCCGCACCCGGATACTGCCTGCGGCTGCCCGACGACGCCGTCGATGCGTGGTCGGTAGAGGCGAAAACGATTGCCGCCGAGTCACAGTCGGATCTGCTGGAAGAGGTGCTCACCGAATGGACGGGTGATCCCTACGTGGAGGTCGCCGACACGCTCTGGGCGGCACCGGAAGTCGCGCGGCTGACCGAGCTGCGGCTGTCGGCGGTGGAGTCCTACGCCGCTGCCCAGTCTGCTCTGGGTCAGCACGCGGTGGTGCTACGGGTGCTCGAACCCCATGCCCGCGATCATCCGGGCCGTGAGACCGCCGCCTGCCTGCTGGCCGCCGCCCAGTACCGGGCCGGGCGTCAGGTCGCGGCCCTGGAGGTGCTGCGTCGCACCCGCGAATACCTGACCGACGAGCTCGGGCTCGAACCCGGCCGGCCACTGCGTGATCTGGAGCGCGACATCTTGCGCCAGGCCGAGCACCTCGACCCCATCGCGGTCGCGCCCGCCACGGCCACCCCCGTGGCCTCGGCTCCGACGAGGTCGCGCACCCGGGGCCGGGCCGGTGAACTCGCCGCCCTGGAGACGGCCGCCACCACCGCACGGCGCGACGGACTGAAGGTGGTGTGGATCGGCGGCGAAGCCGGAGCGGGCAAGACCACCCTGGCTGACACGGCCACCGCCGCGCTGCACCGGGCCGGGTGGACGGTGGTGTTCGGGCGCTGCCCGGAGGTCGACGGCGCGCCACCGGGCTGGGCCTGGACCGAGGTGATCGACCCGTTCCGGTCGAGTATGGATCCCGGGCAGGCGGGCGCCCTGGCGCCACTGCTGCACGACGGCCCGGCTACCGACAGCGGCGCGTTCTGGCTGGCGCACACCCTGGCCGAGGTGCTCGGCGACGCCGCGACCGCCCAGCCCCTGGCGATCGTCCTCGACGATCTGCACCGCACCGACGGTCTGACCCTGGAACTCCTGCGCCTGGTCTCCGACCGGCTCGGTGACCGGCCGGTGCTCGCGATCGGCACCTACCGCCCGTCGGAATCGGGTGCCGAACTCGATATGGCCCGCGCCGCGCTGGCCAATCACACGGCCGCGCATCTGATGCTCACCGGGCTGGACGACGCGGCCATGGTCGAGCTGGCCACCGACTGCGGGCTGCCCACGGTGACCGGAGCGACCCTGAAGTTGTTGCGGGACAGAACCGGTGGCAATCCGCTGTTCGTCCGTGAGATGGCCCGGCTGATGGTTGCCGAAGGAGCCGACGCAGCGCACGGCCGCGTGCCGGCCGGGGTGCGCGACGTGGTACGCCGCCGCCTGGCCCGGCTGCCCGGGCAGACCGCCACCGCCCTGCGGCAGGCCGCGGTGCTCGGCCGCGAAGTGGACCTGGATCTGTTGGAGGAACTGTCCCGCAGCGACGACGATCTGCTCGATGCGCTCGAACCCGCAGTACTGGCCGGCTTGCTCGACGAACCCGCGCCCGGCCGGATCCGATTTGCGCACAGCCTGATCCGCGACACTCTCTATGACGACACGTCACTGCTGCGCCGGACCCGGCTGCACGCCACGGCATTGAGCATGTTGCGCGCACGCGGCACCGACGCCGCGTCGCTGGCTTACCATGCGGTGGCCGCCGCGACTCCCGAAACCGCCGCCGAGGCAGCAGAATTCGCGACGGCAGCCGCCCAGGAGGCCGATGCGGTCGGCGCGCCGGGCGAGGCAGCTCGGCAGTGGCGGGCCGCGGTGCACATGCTGGAACTGGCGGCTGCGGATCCGCAGCGTGCGGTACCGGCCCGCTGCGGGTTGATCTCGGCGCTGGCCCGCGCGGGTGACGCCATCTCGGCGCGCGAGGAACTCAACCGCACCGTCACCCTCGCCGCCGGCGACGACGATCTGTTGGTGCGTGCGCTGACCGCGTTGGACAGCCCGCTGGTCTGGCGGCTGCGAACCGGCGATCACATCGACCCCGTCATCGTCGAACCGCTGCGCCGGATCCTGGCCCGGGACCACCCGCCGCAGGTGCGGGTCCGGCTGCTCATCACCTTGTTCAAGGAGGTCGAGGGTGCCGAGCACGAGGTGGCGATGGCGGCCAGCGTGGAGGCGCTGGAGCTGGCCCAGGCGCTGCACGCGGCCGACCCCGACACGCATGCCCGGCTGTTGTGCGCGGCGCTGAACGTGCGTGCCTTTGCCGCCCTTGGTCCGGACCTGGCCGATCAACGTCAGCCGATGGCCGCCGAACTGCTGAAGGTGGCACAGGATTGCGGTGCCGTGGACTACCAAGCGGTGGGGCACTGGCTGCTGTTCCTCGCCGCATCGGGCCGCTCGGATCTGGCGGCTGCGCTTGACCACGTCGATCAGGCCGTGGCCCGGGCCGGCACCGGTCAGCTGGCCTTTCTGCTCGGCGTGCTCGACGCCTATTCCGCCCAGTTGACGGTGCTGGCCGGTCGCCCGGACGAAGGGGAGGCCCGGTACCTGGCCGCCGGTGTCAGCCTGGCCGAGCATGGGGTGGCCAACGGGGTGCTGGTCGGTCTGGTCGGACGGGTCAGCGCGGCGCTCAGCCGCGGGGACCTCGCACCGATGGCCGATGAGCTGCTGGTGCTGCACCGCACGATCTCGGCCACGATGGCCGACGGCGCGGTACTGGCGCTGATGTCGGCGGGCAGAATCGATGAGGCACAAGAGGTCTGGGCCCAGCGGGTACCCACCGAGCGGTCTTATTACTGGGTGGCGATGACGACGCTGCGGGTGCACGCCGCCGTGGCCGTGAGCGATCTGGCGGTAGCGAAGGCGGAGGCCGCCGAGTTGTTGCCCTACAGCGGGCTGATGGCCGGGCTGGACAACGGCACCCTGCTTACCGGGCCGGTGGACGAGGCGCTGGCCGTGCTGGCCGAGGCCACCGGCGATACCGCCGCCGCGGCCCGCTACCGGCGGGCCGCGGCGGAACTACGCACGCGCCTGGCCGCCGAGGCCGCGCGGCTGCTCCGCTAACCGAACACCCGGCGCTCAAAGCGCTTGTGGCGCCGTGACATCAGCTTGATGAACCCGATGAGCAGCGGATTCGCCTCTGCCGCCAGCTGCGCGTACTCCGCCTCGGTTGCCGCGCCGACGATGCGCGGGCCGTCGAAGGACATCCGCCCGGCGCGCTGGGCCGCCTTCTCCACGATGGCCCAGTCGGTGACCGACACATGCCGGCGGATCACGCCGAAGAGTTCGCGCTCCTCGTCGGCGATGTGCTCGCACACCCGTTGGTGCAGGTCGGCCAGCGCGGTGGCCAGCGGTGCCGCCGTCGTCGGGCCGGGTGCCTTCCCGAAGGCGGTGGCCAGTGAGGTGATGCGGTCCAGTCTGGGGTCCAGGGCGGCGTGGTCGTCGGTGAGCTCGGACAGATCGACGAAACTGCCCGCCGAGGCCGTCACGATCGGCCACAGCACCTCGTCCTCGACGGTGTGGTGATGGTGGATGGATTCGCACAACAGGTGGACGTAGCGGGTGACGTCCTTCGGATGAGCGCAGGTGTGGGTGCTGCCGGCCACCGCGGCCAGCAGTTCGGCGAGCCGACCGACGTCATTGATCATGGCGCGGTGGGCCATGGTGATGCCGGACAGGTCGGGTTCGGTGCTCTGTTGCGCGGATTTTGGTGAGCTGTTCATGCCGCATACGTTGTCGCGCGGCACTTGTGGCGCACTTGCGGCGGGCTTGCAAGATGTGCGGAACAATCGAGGACATGGCCCCCAATCCACGCGCCGGCAAGCCGGCCGATCCGTCCGACCTCATCGACATCGCACACGTGGTGACGGCGTATTACACCGTCTTGCCGGATCCCGACGACATCGCCCAGCAGGTCGTGTTCGGGACGTCCGGCCATCGCGGTTCCAGCCTGGACGGCGCGTTCAACGAGGCCCACATCCTGGCCACCACGCAGGCCATCGTCGAGTACCGCACGGCGCAGGGCACCACCGGGCCGCTGTTCATCGGCCGCGACACCCACGCCTTGAGCGAGCCGGCGTGGGCGTCGGCGCTGGAGGTGCTGGCCGCCAACGACGTGGTCGCGATGATCGACGCCGCCGACCGCTACACTCCGACGCCGGCCGTCAGCCACGCCATCCTGACCTTCAACCGCGGCCGGGACACCGACCTGGCCGACGGTATCGTCGTCACCCCGTCGCACAACCCGCCCCGCGACGGCGGATTCAAGTACAACCCGCCCAACGGCGGGCCGGCGGATACCGATGCCACCGGGTGGATTGCCAAGCGCGCGAACGAGATTCTGCGCGAGGGCATCAAGTCGGTGAAGCGGGTGCCGCTGTCGCGGGCATTGCAGATCGCGCAGCGCCACGACTACCTGAACGCCTATATCGAGGACCTGCCCAATGTGGTGGACCTGCACGCCATCCGCGCCCAGGGCATCCGCATCGGCGCCGATCCACTGGGCGGGGCCAGTGTGGACTACTGGGGTGCCATCGCCGAACGGCACCAGCTGGACCTGACGGTGGTGAACCCGCTGGTCGACGCCACCTGGCGGTTCATGACGCTGGACACCGACGGCAAGATCCGGATGGACTGCAGCTCGCCCAACGCGATGGCCTCGCTCATCGCCAACCGCGACCTCTATCAGATCGCCACCGGCAACGACGCCGACTCGGACCGGCACGGAATCGTCACCCCCGACGGCGGGCTGCTCAACCCGAATCATTTCCTGGCCGTGGCCATCGACTACCTGTACACGCACCGGCCGTCGTGGCCGGGTTCGACGGCAGTCGGTAAGACGGCCGTCAGCTCGTCGATCATCGACCGGGTGGTGGCGGGATTGGGCCGCAAGCTGGTCGAGGTGCCGGTCGGGTTCAAATGGTTCGTCGACGGGTTGATCAGCGGCTCAATCGGATTCGGCGGCGAGGAGAGTGCGGGGGCGTCGTTCCTGCGCACCGACGGCTCGACCTGGACCACCGACAAGGATGGCATCATCCTGGCGTTGCTGGCCTCGGAGATCCTGGCGGTCACCGGTTCTACCCCGTCGCAGCGCTACGCGAAGCTGGCCGAGAAGTACGGTGCGCCGACCTATGCCCGCATCGATGCGCCCGCCGACCGGGAGCAGAAGGCGCGGTTGTCGAAGTTGTCGGCCGACCAGGTCAGCGCGACGGAGTTGGCCGGTGAACCGATCACCGCGAAGCTGACCACGGCGCCGGGCAACGGGGCACCGCTGGGCGGGCTGAAGGTGACCACCGAGAACGCCTGGTTCGCGGCCCGGCCCTCGGGCACCGAGGACGTCTACAAGATCTACGCCGAGTCGTTCAAGGGGGCCGAGCATCTGGCACAGGTGCAGCAGGCGGCCAAGGACGTGGTGAACGCCGTCATCGCCTGAACCGGAGTCCGGAGTGGTTGTCTTCTGAAGGTTGTCATCATGTGATGACGCACTCCAGCAGAGAGGCACCCGGATGTGGGTGCCTACAGTCAACGGGTGAGTTCTGTTACGGAGGACGACTGTAAGCAGCGGCTACCCGGTGAAGTGTGGGTGCTGATCACCGCCAACGCGGTCATCGCCCTCGGGTATGGCGTGGTTTCTCCCGTCCTTCCGCAATACGCCCGCAACTTCGGCGTCAGCATCAGCGCCGCGACCTTCGTCATCACCGCGTTCGCACTGATGCGGCTGTGCGCGGCGCCGGCCAGCGGCCTCTTCGTGCAGAAGCTGGGGGAGCGGCGCGTCTACCTGAGCGGCCTGCTGATCGTCGCGGTGTCCACCGGGGTGTGCGCCTTCGCACAGACGTACTGGCAGCTGCTGCTGTTCCGCTCGCTGGGCGGGTTCGGATCGGCGATGTTCACGGTGTCCTCGCTCGGTCTGATGATCCGGATCTCACCGCCGGATGCGCGCGGCCGGGTGGCGGGCATGTTCTCCAGCGCTTTCCTGGTCGGGTCGGTCGGCGGACCGGTGCTCGGCGCGTTGACCGCAGGACTCGGGCTGTCCGCGCCGTTCGCGATCTACGGGGTGGCGTTGGTGGTGGCGGCCGGGGTGGTCTGGGTCAGCCTGCGACACTCGCCGCTGGGGGCGCCGGCCGACCACAGCGGGCCGACGGTGACGGTGCGCGATGTGCTCGGCAACCGCGCCTACCTGGCGGCCCTGTTCTCCAACTTCGCGACCGGGTGGTCGGTGTTCGGTCTGCGGATCGCGTTGGTGCCGCTGTTCGTGACCGAGGTGCTGCACCGCGGGCCGCGGATGGCCGGGCTGGCCTTGGCGGTGTTCGCCATCGGGAACGTCGCGGCGGTGATTCCCAGCGGTTACCTCTCCGATCGGGTAGGCCGTCGTGTGCCGTTGATCACCGGGCTGGCGATTTCCGGAGTGGCGACCCTGCTGGTCGGGCTGGCGTCCTCGCTGACGCTGTTCATGGCTGCCGCATTCGTCGCCGGGGCCGCGGCCGGCGTGTTCACCTCGCCGCAGCAGGCCGCGGTGGCCGACATCATCGGCAGCAAGGCGCGGGCCGGCACGGCGGTGGCGACCTACCAGATGATGTCCGACGTGGGGGCCATCGCCGGATCCCTGGTGGTCGGGCAGATCGCCCAGTACCTGTCGTTCGGGTCGGCGTTCGTGATCAGCGGGGTGATCCTGCTGATCGCCGCGTTGGGGTGGGTTTTCGCGCCGGAGACCCGTCAGATGACGTCGCAAGCCCACACTCCGGCCCGTCCGCTCGGCCCGGAGGCGGGTGGAGAGCTTCCGTGACCAGCGGTTTTGAACCAGGGGTACGGGTGGTGTACTTTCGGTGAGCACAAGTTACGGGGCTATGGCGCAGTTGGTAGCGCACCACACTGGCAGTGTGGGGGTCAGGGGTTCGAATCCCCTTAGCTCCACGTTCGAGAACCCGCTTCGACCACTGGTCGGGGCGGGATTCTTGTTTGCGGGGCTGTGTCGTATCCGCCCAAATGTCCTAACCTCTGTCCTACGGCGGGCGAGAACACCGCCGACGCGGCGGTCGGCCGGTCGTCGGTCACGCGCCCGTAGACGGCCTGAGTCATCCGCTCGGTGTGGCCGTGCCACGCGGCAACGACATCGGCGGGGACTCCCGCTGCGCGCATCCGAGAGATACTGGAGTGCCGCAGCTTGCCGAGCGTGATCGCCTTGAGACCCGCCGCCTTGTGCTGGGCTGCGAACTCCCGGCTGTAGTCGCGCACCGGCAGCGGCGTGCCGTCCGCCCGCGAGAGCAACAGGTCGGCGTCGGCCAGCGGTCGGCCCACAGCCAGGCGCTCGCGCAGGTGCACCGAGCGCATGGCCTTGATCATTGCCATCTCGCGCTGAGGCACCGGCAGATCGCGGGCGCTGCGTCGGTTTTGGTGGGCACGATCATGTCGCGCCCGTTGACGTCAGAAGGGTGCTCACTTTTCGACCGGAGCCGACACTTGGGCTGGTGATATCGCTCGTTCTTGCGGATAGCCGATGACAACCATGGTTCTATTGCGCGGTCAAGGGAGTCGAGTGACAGCGCCGGGATGAAGATCTCGCTTGGCCGGCCGTGGTTCTGCGAGAATGGTGAGGATGGACGGCTCAGCGCCCCGACCGCCGGTAGGTTCGGCGACGAAGCCGGAGCAGATTCGCGAAGCGGCTATGAAGTGCTTCGCCGAGAACGGCGTCGCAGGAACGTCGCTGCAAATGATCGCTGATGCTGCGGACGTGAGCATAGGTCTCATTCAGTACTATTTCGTTACCAAGGGGCAGTTGATCGAGAGCATCGACCGACATGTTCTGACCGTCTTTCGTGATGCGCTAGGGGTATCGCCGGGCACGGACGACGTTGCCAGCGCCAGTGAAGTTGGTAGCCAGTTCGCGGAGTTGATGCACTACAACCCCGCGATCATGGACTATGTCGGCCGGGCTCTGGCTGAGGGTGGAGAGGTCGGGAGGGCTATCTTCGACGGCCTGTATGCCATCAGTGAACAACAGGGCGTCGCCTTCGCGGCTCAAGGCTTGACGCCTGATGACCTTGATTCGGTGTGGGCGGCGATGCTCCCACTGATTATCCGGGTGGGGACAATCGTGCTGCGCCCGCACGTTGAAAGGCGCCTTGCTGGATCTCTTTACGACTGGGACGAAACATCGCGGTGGGACGCCGCGGTTCTCAGGCTTATCCAGAAAGGTCAGTTCAAGCAACAGTAAGTTGCTCGCTGGGTTGCGATCAACGTATGCCTGGAATTGAGATGAGTATGCGGCCCGGCACTCTTCGAGCAACTTGGCACTAAGAGAATGCCTGTGGCCGTCTGTCGTGAATGACCTCGGCCGATTCCGCAGCTGGTGTCCGTGCTGCACCCAGAGCTCCCGTCCACCTCGCACCACGCGCACCATCGTCATGATTGTCGTGTCCGCCGGATACCACGGCTATGGCGATTGTTGAGACGCCATCTCATCGTTGGCAGCCGGCGCGATGTCTCCGGGCGCAATGTCGACTTGGAATTGCTTTGTGCCCCAACCATCATTCACGACGAACTCGACACGTTTCGGCCGGCCGAGCAACGTGGTGGTCACCACGACGCCGGTGGTACCAGCTGGCACCACCGGAACATTCAGTCCGTCGATTCGGCGGCGTGCAGTTACAGCGTCACCCTTGCGACAGTTCATATTCAGATACCCCCATTGATTGCTTCGCGTGACATCCCCAGAGCCGCGAGGCGCCGCAAGCCTCGAACTGACTACACAACCCGCGCTTTTGGCCGTGATTACCGTGACGGCGGGGCCATGCGCGCGTAATAGCCACTGCACTTATGAAGTGCCACGGTGCCACGCCTTATCCCGCATACGCTGCGTCAGCGGAGTTGAGACCTCCAGGTAGGGAGGAAGACGTGGCTGGCTCCGAAGGAGTCGCAATGCATGGGTGCTCCCTGGTGTACGACCCATGCGTGGGCAAAGGGTTCCCCGTGTGAGCAACGCACCCCAATCTGTACGTACGCGTTGCCATCGCCGAGGAGCCACCATGTGGCGATGGCGGTGGGAAGGCATTGCGCGCCCGGGATGAGCAGTCGCGCAAGCCAGATCAACCATTCCACGCGTTCTTTGAGGACGTCTGACTCCGCGTTGATCCTCAGGTGTCGGACCGCGCGCGGACTTGGGCCTAGTGTTGTGAGATCCGTTTGTGTCGGGGCGGTTGTCAAAACGGCACGACAGAGCGTCCAGATCGCCACATGGAAGGCAAGAAGTTCCCGCTTCGGCAGGCCAAGAACGATCCAGCCGTAGTTCGATAGGCCTGTCGCGCAACGCCAAAGGTGTGCTGCGCGGTCGAAAGAGCGCAGTGGTCTAAGTGGCATGCTGGTGTCCCCACTGGAGAGCCCACTGGTCATAGCACAGCGCGGACCACAGGTTGTCGAAGGCAATGGGCCCGCCCTCGTAGGCAGATGGCGAGTTCAGGCCTTCCCTGTAGTAACTCCTGAGGCGGTCGCCGTCGATGAACGAGTTTCGCGCCGCCAGGAATGATCGGTTGATGGTGTCTTCAATACCGTCGCGCGAACACTGGAGGTTGAACATCACGTTGGCGGTCTGCTCGGCACCACCGTAACGGTGGGCGATTGGCGTTGGAAGAAGCCGTCGAAACGCTTGACGCTGAAAGGCTTTCACTACAGGTGTCCGGCCGAATAGTCGCTGTGGCGTGCTGAGTACTGCGTGGATCAGCTTTGTATCGATGAAGGGATGCCGTCGTTTCAGGTTGTGTGGGGCAAAGACTTCGCGCGCCAGCCACTGCGCTTCTTCCCAGAAATTTGATTCGAACATAAGGCTGTACACTCGTTTCACGATGCGATCTGGGCAGCCCATCTCCAGTAGTGGACGAAATTTGAACTCCCACAGCAGCTCTTGTTCATCGACTCCGACCACAAATGGCGGAAGAAGTGCGAGGGCGCTGTGCTCGGGGATGCAACGGCCGAAGATCCTCGACCACGTCTTTGGGGGCAGGAGTTGCTTGGCCGCGGCGCCGTTGGAGAGTCGTCCGATTGGATAGTCGCGCACGGCGAACAGCTCGTCGCCGCCGAGGCCGTCGAGAACCGTGGAGATCCCGTGAGAGAGGGCTTGCGCGATGACCTTCTGATCGTCAGCCCGGAACAGGCCACGGAACGGTCGGCCTTGACGATGCGCATGTGCGAGTAACGATGCTGGCGCTGATTCGATGGAGACTGCGTTAAGCCCGAATGGCCTCTGGAGGTTGTCGATATAATGACGTTCGTCCGTCTCAGGCGCGTTGGGGTAAGTGTTGGTGAATAGGGTTGGGCGCCGCCCGAGAACGCAGCAGGCGCCGACCACAGCTGAGGAGTCAATTCCTCCGCTGGCGAGTACAGCGATGGACCCCTCGCTGCACGCCGCTACGGACTGCACGAAGGTGTCTGCGACGGATCGCAGCGCTTGGCGGGTGGATACTTCCGCAACATCCCAGAACACCCCCGACCTTCGAGAGAGTCGGATATCGCGTGTTCCGACAGCTACGGTCGCGTCAATACCCGCGGGCACTTGCTTGATGCTCGACCACGGAGTGCGCATCGGTGACAGTCCGAATTGCGCCGCGGGCAGGCCGGTGAGGGACCAGATGGCGAAGCGTTCATCTGGGATGAGCGTGATTCCTAGCGCGTTGCATAACTCTTTGAGAGTTGAGACGTCATCCGAGAACACCCGATACGGGACCTTTGCGTCCAGGTAGTACAGGGGCTCTGTGGGGCTCCATGCGCTTTGTAGCTGCACAGAGGTCAAGTCCGGCTTCAGGCTAAGCGTGGTGCCCGAACTGTAGGGGTCGCCCTCGAACCTGGCGGAAGTAAGTGCGGCCGCCTCGACAGGGAGCTTTATTTCTGTGTGACGAGACGCCAGGCAGACGGTGGATGGCTCGGCGTCTTCTAGCGACAGCGCGAGTTGATCGAGCGTCATCGCATGCGGAGATAGGCATTTCTGCCGAGGGCTGAACCACACTGTTGAGAGCAAGTGGTCAGTCATATCAGACTCCCGCCCCGGGGGGTCTGGCATGCGTATCGTGGGCTGTGGCGGGTTCGCCCCGAATGATGCCCATCAGTTGGGCCGCGCTGCTCACACCGACGACCGCGTAGTCGAAGCAATCCATCTGGAAAAGCTCGGTCAGCACGTAATGGCCGGCGAGATTGTTCGCGGCTGTTCGGCTTAGGTGAGGATTGGTGCATCGAATAGCGCCTCCGGTGTCGATTACCTTTCTGCCGCCGTCGAATGGTTGATTGACCATCACGGCCACATCGCGTTGACGCGCTGCATCGACCGCTCGTCGCATTGCACGACTGTGTAGCGTTGTGGCAGGAATTTGCACAATGCCGAGACCCTCAGTTTTGAGTGCCTGAAAGACCTCTTCAGGCAGCTTGACCGACACTCCGACTTGGCGGACGTATTCCAGATCCTTTATATAGGCCAGCGTGTCGTCGCATTGGAGTCGCTTGATGTCAGTCAGATCGGGGCAATGAAGAAGTAGATTGAAATGCATCCCCGCCATCCGGCGACGTGACTGGGCAGCCGCGAACAGGAGATACTCGCGACTCAGCACTCTGCCGGTGTCGAACGGCACGACCGCATCGGCCGGCAGGTGTCGGAAGTGGCGACCAACGAGTCTTCCGAATTCGTAACGGCGGTTGTAGAAGTTGTATCCGACCTTGGTTGTCACGCCCATCGGGCCGAGTCTCTCGATGAGCAGACGATGTTGCGGCAGAGCGTGCTCGGCGGCACCGAATCCGTATCCGTCGGCCGAATCGATACCTGCGAAACGCATCTGCGCGGCGAGCCCGATGATCGCCGCCACCTGATCGCGCGTCGCCAAGTTTCGCCCCAGCGAGTCCCAGTGGTAAGTGTGAAAATTCGCGGTGCCGATTACGAGTCGGCCCGGATCAATCATTGCCGTGTGCTCGGGTCTAGGCCGGGATGGCGACGAGGCCGCGGCTGGCCAGTTGCTCGATGAAGACGGTGACCTCGTTTTCGACGACGCCACCGAATTCTGATGACAGCTGTTCGACTATGTCAGCGATCTTCGATGGGCGCTCCAGGATTCTCCACACCGCTCCGCCGGTGGCGTTGAACTCAAAATACGAACCAGCCTTCGGATCGAGCAGGATGGCTCTGTCGGCATCGAGTTCGATGAACTCGGCATACTCAGCGCGCGTAACGAGCGAGCGGTCATCGATAGTGGTCATGCTGTCCTCCTTCAGGGTGAAACCGGGTACGAGTCATTGCTGAAATCATCTGCTGCCGAGAACATCTCGAAGTAGTCAGGTGTGGTGTTGAGAAGTGTCGAATGAGGTCCTGATGCCACTATCTGACCGCCTTTCATGAGAACCACACGGTCCACATGCGGTGCGATGTGGAGTCGGTGGCTGACGATGACTGTGGTCTTTCCCCGACACCGCTCCAGAATCTCCATGCTCAGTCGGCGGTCGGCGACGGGATCGAGGGCGGTCGTCGGCTCGTCTATCACTGCCAGGTTCTTGTGCGGTAAGGCGAGGAAGAAACGTGCGATCGCCAGTCGCTGCCATTGACCGCCCGACAGATCGACACCAGCGTTCAGCGTTGTCGAAAGTTCAGTATCCAGACCATTTGTCGCATGTGTCAGCTTGTCGCCTAGGCCTACCCGCTGGAGGACCTCTTCAAGCTCGTCATCGGTGGCATCGGGAACATCAAATGTCAGTGCATCTCGAAACGAAAGAGGTAAACGCGCTGGATCCTGTGCCAAGACAGCTGTACGCCGTCGATGCTCGAGTATCGGGATATTGCGCAGATCGGAGCCATTAAAGAGGATGACTCCGGTGGACGGGTCATACAGGCGGCTGACCAGCTTGCTGACGGTTGTCTTGCCCGCGCCGTTTGCGCCTACAACCAGAGTGCTGGATCCGGGCTCGAGGGACAGCGTGATGTCGTTGAGGGCTTTCACGGACCCGTCGCTGGCATATCCGAAGCCGACATTCTGCAGTTCAATGGCAGGCGGTGTGGGCTCCGCTGGTCCATTGACGGCCGGCGCGGTCGGATCGAGCTCAATACGCGGAACAGTTGACTCGTATTCGCGTAGTCCGTCCAGTTGCTTGGCTGCGCCGACTATCTCGCTCGCGTTGCCGAACACGATGAACAGGCTTCGCCGAAGCTCGGGGATCAACCCGATAAACAGTGCCAGGGTACCGACTGATGCGTCGCCGGCAAGAGTCTTCTGGATCACGTAGCCGTAAGGGATAAGCAGTCCAAACCCGCTGATAAGTGCCAGACCCAGTACCAGATAGGCGCCGCGAGTTCGAACACCCCGTCGTAATCGCAACAGCTCCAATGCATCCGATGTCCACCGCGGCAGCAGTTTGATATGCATGAGATAGGTTCGGATGTCTACGGCGAATCGCGGATTGAGCATCGATGATCGCGTCTCCTGGATGCGATTATTCAACCCGACGTACTCTTGCTCCACGTCCCACGACTTACCCTCGTATCGAAGCTGCATCAGTGTCGCGGGAACCGTCGTCGCTAATATGAGCAGCGGGATCCACAGGCCTAACGAGCCCGCAATGGCCAGGGTTGGTACGACGAGCAGCAAACCAGTGAGCATGTTTGAGACGAGTTGAATGAGGTATTGGCCGTCTGCGGTGGCGTCATTGGCAAGTGTTTGCAACGCTTTAAGTTCTTTATCGTCATAGACGCCAAGGTCGTGGTGCGACAGGGTCTTACGAAGAGTGCGACGCTCAATCTCGAATGCGATCTGGTCGCGCAGCAGTGTTATCTGCAGCAATTGCAACGTCTCGGCCGAGTCAGCGACAACGTTGATGAAGAAGTAGATGAGGATCGGAACCCAAATGCTCGCCGACCAGATGGTGAAGCTGCTGCCTTGGTGCCCGGCGACGTAATCAACGAGGAACTGGATGATGAAGAGCGTCGCCAGGGGAGCTGCAGCCAGCATCATTGCCAACAGCAAGAGCGCGCTCCAGTCACGCTTGCGCAGGCTAACCAACAAGCGCCAGGCGAACAGCAGATAGGGTGGAATCTTCCTGTTGTCTGTCATGAAGCCGCGTGGTCCTTCGCTATCGTCGTGATCCAGTCAAGGCAGATGTCGATGAAGAGGCGCCCGTCATCAGTCAGGCTGGGTTCAGTTTCCAGCGATCGTAGGGACGCGTCGCACTCGGCGAGGAACGAGTCAACCTTGTGTGTAGCGCCATCCCGCAGTTCATCCAGTTCCATGAGATGGACCATCGCATCGCTGACGACGAGTAGGACGTAGATGGCATGGAAGACGCCGTACAAGGGTCTGGGCGCGTCGCGGATCGGTGAGCGGTGTAGCCGCGTGTCGTCTGTCCACAGTTGGTAAGAGTGAAGAATCAGTTCGAACTTATTGTGGGACCACTCGTGAATAATGTGGTCGATCGTGTCGACGATCCGAGGCTCCGGGCGAACGAAGACGAGTCCGGTCGCTCCGGAAACGCTGGTCCCGCTCACCTCCGGATGATCGAAAGCGACGATCGTGTTGGCGAAGCTCGGCAAGTCGACGAGGTCGCGCGGCACATGTCGATTGATAATCTCGGTACACCGCCGAATATTCTCTTCTGCTCTCGTGTCGCTCATCAAAGTGCTTGGTATGGAAGCTGTTTCGATGTCGTCTTGCCGGGCTATGACCTGGTCGAGGATCATTTTGTATGTGCCGTGATGTTCGGGCGGCGCAATACGAACGATGCCGGCTGGGACGGGATGCGCCGCCGCGGCAATCATGTTGCCAAACCCATCTGGTACGGATCTTTCTTCGGTAACCGCGTCGCGCATCACCTGGGACGCGTACTCGAACATTGGATTGGTCAGCTGTCCGTGATGTGTATGGATCTCGGTCAGCATAGAGCGAATGGCTTGCCCATCACCATGTGAAACCAGTTGGCGTGAAATCGCTGTCATACCAGCAATTTTGAACCATCGAGTGAGCTCCCGACGGTATTCGGTCAGCATCGAATCATCAGCGACTGTGCCCCTAAGGCGAGTCTCTAAGTCGGGTTGCATGAATACTGCTCCTTGGGGGGTCGGCGTGGACCGCCAGTTACGGTTGAATCTGAGCCAGAACGCACTACTCAGGTTGAACTACATGATTGCTGCAGATCTGCCCGTGGCGGCAACTCGTCAGTTGCCTAGGCAGGAAACACACCCGTACTGCGTGGGAACTACGGATTGATCGGGCCGGGCTTGCCGCCCCGTTGGGTCCGATCCTTGCCGCTTCCCGCGCCGCCCTTGGTCAGTTCACTCACTGATCCGAGGTCGGTCACGATCGGCTTGCGCCAAGCCTTCACACTGATACCGTTGTTTGCCATGATCATCCCCTTTGCGCGTAAACGGACCACGCCTCCCCGGGTGTAATTTTCGACAGATGGCGCGTTATCTGTCAAGCCCTACGCGCAATCGCAATGAGTTTTAATGGGCACTGGTGCGCTTTTCGGGATCGCGAGCACGGAGAAGGCAACAGTATGAGAGCTAGATAGTGCCAGGTCAGAGGCCTATTGACTTCCTGTCGGGGAGGCTGCATCGGTTGCGTAGTCAATTAATATGATCGTATTGTAATGGGACAATACGGTCATACTGTCGATCGATCGGAATTCGTCGGCCGTCGGGCGTAAGCCGTAAATGCGAAAACGCAGGTCAAGGAGTTACCTGCAACTCCGGTGGTTGCTGTGTGGCATGAAGGGCATGTTCGCCTACGGATCACGTCGCAGGCACTGCTGTCGTGTGTTCCGTAGCGGGTGTTATCGATCGGTGTGGTGCTAGACAGGCGTCTGACAGCGACACCTCGTGCGGCACGTCGGTCATGTCGGTCATGCCGAGACCCTCACCCACCGTTGGCTCCTTATGTTCGTAGGTGCAGTTACTTCGTGTTGTTACGTTGTGCCGTGACCCGGGTGGGTCGGGTGAGGCGAATGATGGTTTGCCGGCCTGCTGGTGCGGCCTGAAAAGACTGGCCGCCCCAGAGAAGTCCAAGCAGGCCGGCGGTGTGCGCCGCCGTGCCGAAACTTGCCGCATGGGGTGACGGGTACGGCGCAGTATGCTGACTCACGCGTCATTTGCGCGGGGGATGGGGGTCTCATGTCGGAGTTGCTGCGGGTGGTGCCTGAACATCTGCACCTGTCTGCGTCGACGGTGGATATGCACGCCGATGACATGCGCACGAAGCACGGCACTGCCGATGGCCGAGTCGAGGAGTCGATGGCTGGATTGCCTGCTGGTGCGGCCGCAGCGCTGAGCGCGAAGGTCGCCGAATGGCAGGCCACTACCGGTGTTCTGTACGGCAACATGGCGGGCCACAGCGACGGCCTACGCATGGGAGCGATGAACTACTCCCAGAACGACGAGACCGGCGCCACCAACATCGCAAACGCCGGCGAGCAGATGCCCGATTCGGGTCTCTGACATTCTGTCGCAGCTGTGGCAGTTTCAGTTGCCGATGTCCATCGGTGGGATGCGGGCGATGTCCGGGAAGTGTTTCACGCGACCCGGAGTCGCGCTGAGGCGGCGTTTGAGGCCGCCAACGGGATTGCGACCTTGCCAGCGTTCGGGACGTGGGGCGGGACGGCGTCGGATGCCGCCAAGAACGCGATTGAAGCCACACGCAAGGATCTTGACGCCCACGGCAACGAGGCACTGGCCGTTGCCCGGGCCGCGAGCAAGGCGGCCGAAGACATCGAGCAGGTCAAGAACGACCTCGCGACGCTGCGCGCAGAAGCGGAAAGCCTCGGTATGGCAATCGATTCTGCGACCAACACCGTTGTTGCGGGGCCGGGTGCCGCGGGTGGGCCCCCGATGGAGATCGAGCTCAAGCGTGAGCAGTTGCAACCCAAGCTCGATGCAATTCTGGCTGAAGCGGCCGCAGCCGATGCGGCACTCACTCAGGCGATCAGCATGGCCACCGGTGACACCCCGATTCCCGATTCGCCCCTCCCTCAATAGCCAAGGACAGCATTGCCTTTCCCGTCGTCCTTCCATCAAGCTGAGTCGCGCCGTGGGCACTTGTCCACGGAATGCTCCGCTCGCGGCGTCTTTAGGCGGTGACGGTACTGCCTATTGCGAAGACAATCCGAGCGGCGACAACGCTCCCGCGCATGTTGAGGATTGGCGTGACATGTCTCTGCCGTCGGGGACGGATTTCAGCGCGATTATCAAAGGATCTGGCGACGTCTGGAAGCAATGGGGATTGCAGGTCCTTGAGCGTGACGGCTTCATGAAGCCGAATCGGTTCGGATACGCGCCCGATGGGTACCTACTGCAGATCGAAGCGCGCCGAGACCCGACGTATCCACCGTCGCTTGTTGGTTCATCACCACACTTCTCCGGAAAACTGAGAAGTCCGAACGTTACGAAGCCGTCCCTGATTTCGCAATCACCGGCCGGGGGATAGCTGCCGAGGCGCTAGGCGACCGGTTTCCTTTCGGCCCCAGCGTTGAGGCTTGATTTGATGGCGGCCCAGGCGGCGTCGGCGCCTTTCCAGAACAGGCGTCCGGCGAGGGACATGTACAGGAAGTACGTGAGGTAGACCGGGACGGTGCCCCACCGGTCGATCCAGTCGGTCAGGCTGGTGATGGCGGCGAAGCCGGCGACGAGCATGGCGAGGCCGGCCAGGAGCGCGCCGAAGTCTTTGAACTGAAACTCTGTGCTGTTGCTTGATGCGTGCATGATTCCCCCGAATCGATAGTGCGGTGGACCGTTGACGTCTGGATGTCGTGACGTTCTGGCCACCGTGTTGATGGTGTCGAAGCGTAGACGCGATTCGCACTGATGTTGCTGTGGGCTAGATCACCGTTCGCTGACGTTCGGTTCTGGCGTCCGTACCCGACTACACCTTGCAGAGCCCGTTTGGTTGATGGACTCCGGTTTGGTGTCGAGGGGGAGATGTCGTGGGGGGATTGTCGGGGTTTGACCTGCAGAGTCTGGGCCTGTGGGGATGGCAAGCAGGTCAGATCGTCGCCCTGTGGGGGGCGTGGTGACGCGGCGCCGTTGTGTGGCGTCAGGCGCGGCCAGCGCGCCTGTCGCCGTCGCGGACGGGCGAACGGTTGTTTGCCCTGGCGCATCCAGCGGCGGGTGGTTGAGGCTGCTCGAAGCATCGCGAGACGAGAGACTGCTGCAGCACGACGAAGCCGCCGCGGGGCCATCGTCGGAGCCAGCGGTTGCTTCACCGTTGGTGTCGAATGCTGGCCGTGCATACCGAGGGCGGCACCGGGCAGTGCCGTCGCGATCGGTCGGTGATCGGGGGCGCTGGCTGCGTCTGGGTGTCGCCGCGGGGCTGACCGCGCTGCTGGTGCCGGTCGCGGGTTTGGTGGTCCCGTTGATCAGCAGCGATCCCACGATCGTGGCGCAGGCGGGGGCGACGCCGAAACCGGGTTCGCCGGGTGGTAATCACTCCAAGCCCGGGGATAACAAGAAGAAGAAAAAGAAGTCCGACAACAAGAAGTCGAACAACAACCGCCAGAGCAACGGCGCGAACGCGCGCGAGTCTTCTGAGGGGGACCGCGCGCCGCACCGGTCCGGGTCGAGCTTTTTTGAGCGGACCAACGCCAACAACCGCTGGAGCGCCGATGGGCCGAATCGTAGTGTGAACAACCGGATTTCCAGCCAAGCCGAGCCTTCGCAGCCGGCGCAGACACCGAGCCAGGTGATCAACGACAATCCCAGCCAGGGACGACAGAACTCCCCGCAGAGCGGCCCGGTGCAGGACACCGCTCCTGCCACGCCAATGCCCCAGACGGCGACACTGCCAGCCGCGCAGCAGAATCCGCGCGTCGTACTGCCAGCACAGGGCGAATACGCGCCCGGTGAGCAGACCACCACCACGGTCACCCCGGCGGCACCGAATGATCCGACCGGGCCCGCGACAGCGCTCGTGGTCGGGTTAGCCGCAGCCGGCGCGGGAGCGGTCTCGCGGCGCAACGGCTCCACCACGCGCACCACGTCATCGGAGCCCTCGCAAGGGGTGCGAGGAGGGTTCAGCGTCACGCATATCGGACAAGCCGATGGGGATCAAACCCTGGTGACTTTGACCGACCCCGACTCACCGACCCGATACGATTTCGACGCCACGAATCTCACTCCCGAGGGCGGTAGCCTGCGCGTCAACCCCGACCGAACAGTGTCCGTCTTGAACGCTGCCGGCGCCGAGACTGGTGATGGTTTCAGCGCCCCGTGGGCGCGCGATGCGACAGGCGTCGCTCAGCCCACGCAGTTCACGGCTCAGGGCACCATGTTGACACAGACGATCTCGCCACGCGCCGACGCGGTGTACCCGATCACTGCCGATCCCGATGAGATGGAGGTCGCCCTGGATGGCGCTGGTGGCAGTACCGGTGTGCGGGTGACACCAGAGAACCTGGCCGCGGCTTTGACCAGCCCACCGCCCGCACCGACGCCAGCAGGATCCGCGGCAGCGCCCACATTCACCCCAAGCCCGCAAGACGTGGCAGTCCTGCGTCAGGTGATGGCCAACGACGGTGTCCCGGCCTCTCAGGTCGACCAGCGGGTCAATCAAGTCGTCGCCGGAGCTGCTCAGCTCAACACCCAGATCGCCAACGACACTCTGCCGCAAGCTTCAGCGGTCCCGACGACCCCAACACCCGAACCCGGCCTAGCAGAAGGCTTCCGTGATACCTGGGACGCCGGAATCCAAGGCATTCAGCCCCTCTTCGGCGCGGCCGGTCCGGGTGCGCCTGGTGTCTTCGAATCCTGGGGCAATCTCGCACAAGGCCTCGCGATGCAAGCCGCCAACCCGCTCGCCCCGCTCTCATCGACGGTCGACCAAGTCACGAACATCATTGATGCCCCCAACGCCGCATACCTCGCGGGACAAGTGGGGGCGCAACTCTCCCAGCAAGTTCCAATGGCGATCTTCAGCGGCGGGGAGGCAGTGGCCGTACAGGGTGCCTCGCGAGCGGTAACCCTGGCCAAAGCGCCTGGGATCTCGTTTACCTCGCGCCAACTAGCATCCAAGTTCAAGCACGCGGGGGATTTCGGCATTGCCGGAAAGTTCAACCCCCAGAATGCGCAACTCTTCCAGCAGGCGCTAAATGCATTTGTCGACGATCCGGCTACGCTGCATATCGCTGGGACCTACAGGGGAGCCCCGACGATACTCAATGTCCAGCCACAGTCAGGCCTTGCAGTCCTACAGCAGGAAGGCGGACAATTCATCAGTGGGTGGAAGTTGAAGGCGGATCAATTGGCGAATGTTCTCATGCGAGGGAGCCTCTAACATGTCGAAAGTAACGATACATCCTTCGTATAGCGTGCTTCTGCAAGATGTGGACAGCTTTCTTGCTGGTGAGATCACCGCCGGTGAATTCGAACGTCGAGTTCTGGACAACGACGTCATTCTCCGGACTTCTGACGGGAGGACCATTGGTTACGATACTTACCAGCAGATGTTCTATGCAGTCGAAGACTATGTAGATGACCCGCAACTGCGCTCCGAGGTTCAGGGTGCTGATGAACATGATCTGGAAAGTGCGGTCAGAATCGCCCGGGAATCCTTTTCGCGTGAGCTAACTACCGCGGGTGTGATCAGTTGATGGGTCTGCTGCACGAATAGGTGACAGTTTTCTCACGCGGCCTGGCTGGCCGGTGTGGTCATGATTGCTTCGTATTCGATCGGGGTCAACCGGCCGAGGGCGAGCTGGCGTCTGCGGCGGTAGTAGGGCTGGCGGGCGAGCTTGAGGACCCGGCACGTCACCGCAACGGGAATCCCGTTGGCGGCGAGCTCTTTCACGAGCGGGTAGAGCCTTTTCCCGGCAGATTGGACTGCGACAAATATGCCGCGGCTCGGCGCAGCACTTCGTTCTCCTGCTCAAGCAGCTTGATCCGCCGGCGGGCCTCCCGCAATTCTGAAGACTCGCTCGTCGTCGTGCCCGGCTTGGCGCCCTCATCGACGTCGGCCTGGCGCATCCAGTTCGACAGTGTGACCGGATGNTCAAGCAGCTTGATCCGCCGGCGGGCCTCCCGCAATTCTGAAGACTCGCTCGTCGTCGTGCCCGGCTTGGCGCCCTCATCGACGTCGGCCTGGCGCATCCAGTTCGACAGTGTGACCGGATGAACCCCGAAATCGGCGGCGATCTGCTCGAGTGTCACCCCGTTCTCACGATTGCGGGCGACCCGCACGACATCGTCGCGGAACTCCTGGGGATACGGGCGTGCCATAGTGACATCCTCTCAGCCCGCCCAGTCTGGGCAAGCGAGCTCGGTGTCACCTGATCATGCAGCAGACCCNCGGGCGACCCGCACGACATCGTCGCGGAACTCCTGGGGATACGGGCGTGCCATAGTGACATCCTCTCAGCCCGCCCAGTCTGGGCAAGCGAGCTCGGTGTCACCTGATCATGCAGCAGACCCGCGATAGATTGTGGCACCCGATGATGGCAACTCCACATCGAAGGACTGGTAACAAATGACAACATCAAGGCACATGGTTCCCGTTGCGTTGTTAGCGGTGGGATCGGTCATGCTGATAGTTGGATCGGTCGTCGGCGCGGTGTCTGGCACTTCCCTTGTTTGGGTATGTGTGGAGGGATTAGTGGGCGTGTATTCGTTGAGCCTCGCGATATACCTCTTTCGAAAACGTCGGAGGTCGGGTCGAGGCGATTAAACGTGGTGTCCTGCTCATCGCGGTCATGATCACTGCCTCAGCATGCGGCGGTCCTCACGCAGGGGATACCACCACTACGTCGACGCCGGCAGCGGTGGATTTCAGCCATATCCCTGGGCAGTACCCACCGCAAGCCACGAACGTCCCTGGAGAATCTGTAGCCCCGGTGGGGGCGTGCGTCAGCTTTGACGGGCCGAGCAACAACGCCACACTCAGGATTGTTGAATGCGGATCGCCGACGAACGGCTATACGGTGATCCAACGGGTGTATACGCCCGACCAGTGCCCGCCAGATGTGGCTCAGAAGTTCTACATGAACGCCGATGAGGGCCAAGTTACTGCTTGCCTGGACTATGCATGGAAAAGCGCAGACTGCTTGAGTATCGGGAAGGTGACCGCTATCCGCGCCAAATGCGAAGACACCACCATGCCGAACCGTGAGAAGCCGCTCAAAGTCATCCTGAACACCACCACCAATGCCGACTGCCCCACTGGGGGGTTCCCGCACCCGGTGCGCAAGTTCACGGTGTGTACGGAGACGCAATAGTTAAGGCGTTCGGACCGGAGGTGAGTCGCCGCAACAGTTGCTTTTGTTCGGTGCCTGGCATATCGGGCCGATTCGAGCTTTGTGACGTTGGTGATCCGC
This sequence comes from Mycobacterium hackensackense, assembly GCF_025822555.1. Classification (NCBI taxonomy): domain Bacteria; kingdom Bacillati; phylum Actinomycetota; class Actinomycetes; order Mycobacteriales; family Mycobacteriaceae; genus Mycobacterium; species Mycobacterium hackensackense. The sequence continues at coordinate 688,995 of NZ_JACKUC010000029.1, read as the reverse complement.
CGGAGTTCTGCAGGGGGCCAATGGCGATCGCAGAAACGAGATGGATAGGCGTGAAGTACACGCCGAAGCGTGACTGAGGATCGGTGCTTCAATGACAGCCGGCGTAAGGGAACAGCGGCGACGGTGGATCGAGGCGGCAAAGCACGTGGCCGTTGGGAGTTGGGCCGATATTCCTTGTCCTGCAAATGATGACGACTTTCTCGAGACCTAAGTGAGTGAGTGGTGTTCTGACCTGGCTGCCACATTCAGATCTGGTAGGGCATTTCGCCACGCTGCTCCCCGCCGGGCTTAGTGCGCCAGGCCGTCCGCGGCACGGTTCAGTCGAGCCTCCAGCATCAGGAGGCTTTTCTCGATCAGCCGACGCTCCGCGACGTCGAGGTCGCCGACGGCGGCATCTTCGAGTTCGGCCCAGATGCTCTCGACACGTTGGCGCAGCGGGATGCTTGCCGGAGTGGGTTCGATCAACGAGGCCCGCTTGTCTGCTGGAGTGGCCACGCGGCGGACGAACCCCGCGTTTTCCAGCCGTCGGATCGTCCTTGTCATCGTGGCGGCATCCGAGTCCAGCACACGTACCAGGTCGACCTGGCGTTGCGGCCCGGTCTGCCACAGGTGCATCATCACGATCTCCTGCCCGGGGTGCAGGCCCACCTCGCGCAGCAGATGCCCGGCGATCATCCGGTGCAGACGCGCCACGCGGAAGATGGCGTGACTGATGGGGCCGCTCTCCGCGGCCGCGGGCAGCGGAACGCTGGAATCGAGCGGGGCCGCGGTTCGGCGGTCGGTGGGTTTCATGTTCGAGCAGTTTACTCCCAGGTCGCGCGGCTGAAGAGCCAGATCTCCTGCGATACAGCAGGGAATTTGGTGCGGCGGGGAATGACTTCCGAGATTTAGCTGTTCGAACAGGTAACCGGGTGCAATCGCGTACCGGGATGTGGAACACAAGGTCACAACCTGTGGCCGTTGCGAGAAGCCACGACGAAGGGACAGTCATGACCACTGCTTTCGACCCCATTACGGTCGGCGCCACCGAACTGAGGAACCGCATCGTGATGTCACCGATGACGCGCAGCCGCGCGTACGGACCGGGCGCGTCACCGACTCCGAGCATGGCCGAGTACTACGCGCAACGGGCCAGCGCCGGATTGATCATCACCGAGGGCACTCAGCCGTCGGTAATCGGTCAGGGTTACCCGAACACCCCCGGTCTGCATGCGGCTGAGCAGGTGCAGGCGTGGAAGGCAGTCACCGATGCGGTGCACGCGAACGGCGGCGTCATCTTCGCCCAGCTGATGCACACCGGCCGTATCGGCCACCCGAGCTTGCTTCCGGCGGGGATGGTTCCCGTCGGTCCGTCACCCGTGACCCCAGCCGGAGAGGTGTTCACCCTCGACGGCCCGAAGCCGTACGTGACGCCCCGGGAACTCACCGAGGAACAGATCACCGAGACGGTGTACGACTTCGCCGCGGCGGCCCGCAACGCCATCGCGGCGGGCTTCGACGGCGTCGAGGTCCATGGCGCCAACGGCTATCTGCTGCACCAGTTCCTGTCGACCAATGCCAACGTGCGTGACGATCGGTGGGGCGGTTCGGTGGCGAATCGCATTCGACTGATCGTGCGCGTCGTCGACGCCGTGGCAGCCGCGATCGGCTCTGAACGTGTGGGACTGCGCATCTCGCCGAACAACCCGCTCAACGACATTCGCGAAGATGATTACCGTGATACCTATCTCGCGCTGGTCGATGCCTTGGCGCCGAGGGGACTGGCCTACCTGCACCTCCTCGAAACGGGTGATCGCGACTTCACCCACGAACTGCGCCGGCGGTTCGGCGGGACCTTCGTGCTCAATCCGGCAACCCCGGGTGAGATCACCGGTCCGGGTGAACTCGGTCTGGTCGAGGATGGCACCGCCGATCTGCTGGCCTTCGGTGCGGCGTTCTTGGCCAACCCCGATCTGCCCCGGCGTCTCGCGACCGGTGCCCCGCTGAACGCACCCGACCGCGCCACCTTCTACGGCGGCGACGACCGCGGATACACCGACTATCCCGCACTCGACACCGCGCCGACCCCAGCGTGAGCTGACTCAGGAGAAGAGACAGACATGAGTACGACATTCGACGGTCGCGTCGCCCTGATCACCGGAGGAAGCCGCGGCATCGGCGCCGCCATCGCGCGCCGCCTGGCCGAGGCGGGCGCCACCGTCGCCATCAACTACCGCTCCAACGCCGGCGCTGCCGACGAGCTCGTCGAGGAACTGCGCGCACACGGGCACCGCGCCGAAGCGTTCGGCGGCGACGTCACCGACCCCGCCCGAATCGCCGACGTGGTCGCCAGGGTCGTCGAGGAGTTCGGAGCCCTGCACCTGCTGGCGAGCAATGCCGGCATCGAGCATTTCGCCCCGCTGGCCGACATCACCCTCGCCGACTTCGAGAACGTCTTCCGTACCAATGTCGGCGGCCAGCTGTTCGCGGTGCAGGCTGCGGCCGCCGTCATGCCGCCCGGCAGCCGGATCGTGCTCACGTCTTCGGTCAGTGCCCGTATCGCGGTCCACCGCCACACGCTGTACGCCGCCAGCAAGGCTGCGGTCAGCGCCATGGCGCTCAACCTCGCACCGGAACTGGCAGAGGCGGGCATCGCCATCAACGCTGTGGCGCCCGGCGGAACCGCCACCGACATGGCAGCCGAGAACGGTGCGGACTATGTCCATCCCGCGCTGGCCGGCGTCGAACCACAGCAGGTGACTCGTTCGATGAATGCCCTGGGCCGACTCGCGCGGCCCGACGAGATCGCCGACGCGGTCGCGTTCCTGCTGTCGCAGAACGCTTCCTACATCACCGGTTCGACGCTCGACGTGGCCGGCGGGTGGATGCGATGATGCGCACGGAACGGAACGGGGACCCGATATGACCGACTATGGACGAGAGCTACGTTTCGGGGTGTTCGTGACCCCCAGTCCGGATCTTCTCGACAACAGCTATGCGATCGCCGATCTCGCCGACGAACACCTGGACTTCATTGGGGTACAGGACCATCCGTATCAGAAGCACTTCCTTGACGCCTGGGCGTTCATGGCGACGCTGCTGGCGCGCACCGAGCGGGTGCGGGTGGTGCCCGACGTGGCCAACCTGCCGCTGCACAACCCTGCGGTCATCGCCAAGGCGGCGGCAAGCCTGGATGTCATCTCCGGCGGCCGGATGGAACTGGCTCTTGGCGCCGGGGCGTTCTGGGACGCGGTCGTTGCCATGGGTGGACCGCGGCGCTCGCCGGGGGAGGCCGCCCAGGCGCTGCGCGACGCCGTCGAGGTGACGCGACTGATGTGGTCGGGGCAGCGGTCTGTCAGTTACGACGGGGAGTTCTACCGGCTCAAGGGTTTACACCCGGGGCCGCAGCCGGCCCACGACATGCAGATCTGGCTGGGCGTCGGCGGACCAAAGCTGCTGCGCTACCTCGGCAGCCATGCCGACGGGTGGCTTCCGTCGAACTCCTACTTCCCGCCAGCGGCACTTCCAGCAATGAACGCCCAGATCGACCGCGGTGCCGCCGAGGCGGGCCGCAATCCAGGTTCGATTGTGCGGGCCTACAACGTGTTCGGCGAGATCGGCACGGATGCATCCGGAGATCCGTTCCGGGGAACGGTGTCGCAGTGGACCGATAACCTGACGATGCTCGCCGTCGAGGCCGGAATGGACACCTTCATCTACGGTGCGCCCGACGACGACCTCACCCAGACGCGACGCTTCGCCGAGGGGGTCGTGCCCGCGGTGCGTCAAGCGGTCGCCGAGCATCGCCGGTGAGGCGGCGATAGCCACCGCTGCGCTACGGCGTCCCCTTCGACGCCAATGGTCGTGCAGCACCTGGCCTCGTGTGGACACCCCGTGTCAGGCCGGCGGCGCGGTTGCGGCACCGATCGTGGACAGGATGGCCTCGCGGGCGTCGGGGTCGCTGATCACACTGCGCGCCACCGCGGTCAGGTGAATCCGGTGGGCCTGTGCGTAGCCGCGCAGCAGGCCGAACGCGTTCTCGACCGAGACGTGCAGTCGCTCGGACAGGAAACCCTTGGCCTGCTCCACCACGACGCGACTGGTCAACGCGGTCTGCAAACGTGGCACCACGGTCGCCGGCGTGGGGGCGTGATCCTGCAGAATCGCCACGCACGCGACGTGGGCCAGAGTCTGGGCCACCAGCAGGTCGGCCTCGTTGAGGTCGCCGGTGTCGGCACCGAACAAGCCGAGCGTGCCCAACACCGTGCCGGCCGCGCGCATCGGTACGGCATGGACGGATGCGAACCCGGCCTCGGTGGCTGCCGGCACGAACCGCGGCCACCTGTGCGCCTCGAGAGGAAGATCCGGGACCGAAACGGGTCGTCCGCCGGCAAAGCAGTCCAGGCAGGGACCTTCCTCCGCCTGTAGTTGAAACAGCTCCAGATCGCTGGACTGCTCTGAGGTCGCTGCCATCAGGTGCAATTGCCGGTGCGGGTCGGCGAGCAGCAGACCGGCCGCATCCACGTCGAGAAGCGCCGCGCAACGGTGGGTGAGGTCGGTCAGGTTCTCGACCAGGTCGAAATCATCGAGCAGGCCGTCCACCAGAGACACCACTGCTTCGAGTACGCGGGTCTCCCGCGGTGCCTCGGTCATGACAGGTCCCTTCCCGCGCCGGTCATCAGTCGGCCTCCAGTCGCAGCCGCCGGGCCAGAATGTCGCGGGCCACCTCGGTGGCGCTGCGATTGGTCGCGTAGGCATGTGCGCGCAGCCGAACGAGCGCAGTGTGGGCCGGGATGTTGAGTTGAGCCATGATCATGCCGGTGGCCTGGCTCACCTCCGCCCGGGTCAGCACGTTGAACTCCGACCACGCGTCGCTCCCGGGGATGACGGCTGAGTCGTGCAGCTTCCGATCGAGCAGATCAAGCATCGGGATCCGCGCCAGTTCGGCGGCCGCCATTACACCGGCTACCTGCTGGGGCGCCAACCCGATCGGATCCGCCTGGAAGAAGTCCAAGGCGCCGACGAACTCGCCCGCCACCACGATCGGCATGGCGTAGACCCCATGTATGCGATTGGCGAGCATTGCCGGACCGTATGCAGGCCAACGAATTTCGGAAGGATCAGCCAGATCGACGGACACCACCGGCGCACGGCGGGCGACGGCATCCAGACAAGGTCCCTCGCCGTAGGTGAACTGCGCTTCGTCGTACCGGCGGGCCGCGGCACCGCTGGCGCCGAGCGTCCCGTGGTTGGTGCCGTCGAACACCAGGGATATCGCGGCGGCGTCGATGCCCAGCAGTGCCACACACGACTCGCACAGCCGGTCTGCGGCAGCCGAGCCGCGATGCTCACCCATTGCGGCCAGCAGCGATTCCTCGATGGTGGCCACCGTCAGGCCACCGCGCCTGGGTCGTGGGGAACCGCGATGCACTTCGTCATCATCGTCCCCTCAATTCACGTGCCCTCTTTGCAGGCTACTCGTCACCGGTGGTGAGCCGGTGGCGGGAACTCGGCGGTAATCAGTGCCTGCGCGACGTCAACCACCTTGCTGTTCGATATCTGGGACAGGCTCTTCAGCAATTCGAAAGCGCGGACGGCATCGACCCGATACCGCTCCATGATCATGCCCTTTGCCTGACCGATGAGGTCGCGGCTGGCCAGGGCACTGCGAAATTGCTCCTGACGCCGTACGACTGCCCATGCGAGCGAAACATGGGTGGCGAAGATCAGTCCGAGTTCGACGGATTCGTCGTCGAACGCGTATGACCGTTCGGCGTAAAAGTTCAACGCACCCATCGTGGGACCGTCCGCGAACAACTCGAAGGCCATCACCGAACGGATGGGACTCTGGCTCAACACATCGTGTCGGTAGCGGGGCCAGCGATGATCGGTTTCGAGGTCGCGGATGTGCATCGTGGCGTGCTCCCAGGCGGCCGAGACACAGGGGCCTTCCTGGTAGCGCTGCTGGATCTCGTCCAACAGCGCGGGATAACGATGCGAAGCCGCCACCGTGGTGATGCCGGCCGCACGGTCGGCCACCGTGATGCCCGCATACTGGGCGCCGGCCACGTGTTCGCATGCGCTGTCGATCAAGTCGCGAAGTCCGGCGGCCTCCGGTGCGGTACCACGATGGACCTCAGCCACCAGCGCCGCGAGCTGTGCGGCGATGGACTGCGGGTACGTGGGCACACCGTCACTCTAACGGACTGGTCGCAGTGGAACCGATGGTCAGCGAGAAGAACAGTGCCAGAACATATTCAGCCATTCAGCGTACAGGTGACGGGGTGGTCGTGACGGCAATCCGCGAACTGAAGTCGATCATCCCTCCGGTGCGAGATCCGGCGAAGCGGAACCAGGTTCCGATTCACCTGTCTACGATGAACGGCATCTCATCACAGGGGGCACGCATGACCGAACTCCGCTCCGCCGAGCGAGCCCGCAATCGCTGACCTCGTTTCGAATGACGGCGGCACCGGGCGGGTGGAGCCCGGGGTCGCTGCGACGTTCACGTTGTCCGATCTGATTGCGGCGATCGAAGAGCGCCGACAGGTCGAGATTGCGATCGGGGTGCTGATGGGCTTGCGCAATTGTTCGCAGGACGACGCGCTCACTGACTTCGGTGATGCGGTGCGCGAATCACGGGTGAAGGCTATCGGCCTCGCCACCGCACTGATAGAGGCCGCCGACGGCACCCTGCCGCCAGGGTGCGGCGCCGAGGTGCATCGCCGCTGGGGTCACTTGCTGTAGCGAGAGAACGCGCCGCCACAACGGATTCGCTTCCCTGTGGTCACGAGCGGTGTGATCGCGGCATTCGTGTGGCGGTGTCCGGGCCGCCACCTGACATCGACGAAACCACATGTGCTGCAAAAGTTTTGGTCCGTCGTTCGGCTCGGCGGGGCGGTCATGGACCTTGCGTCTGCTGCGCTGTTGCCGCTCGGCGTATACTGGACGATATCGGCGGTATCCCGCACACCTGGCCAACTAGAGCCGTGTCATCGCTGATCCGAAGTATCTGGCTGATCGCCAAGAATGGACCGTCGTCATGACGTCACACCAGTCACGCAAGAATGATTCGAACGGAACGGTCCCGGCAGAGACGCCGCGACTGCGTCTGAAGCCCAAGGCGCCCCCGCAGGGCCGGACGGACGGGGCGTGGTGGCCGCACGGCGACGACCTTGCTGCCGAGTTGCCTGATCTGTTGGCAGTGCTGTCGGTTCGACTCGGCCGCATCGAGCGAGTGTTGTACAACTCCAATGAGTGGACGGCGCCGCCACGCAAGCTCGTCACCGGTGGCCGAACCGTTCGTCTCGACGGATATGTGCGGCAACCTGTCGGCACGATCGAGATTCTCGGGCTGGACGGGGAACGCGTGATCGTGGAGGTCATTCCGCCGGGCGAGGAGGCTGGTTCCGCGCACAGCAAGATGATGGCTGCGGCGCAACCAGCCGAGGTGGATGCGTCTGAGGCCACACAGCATCCCTCGCTGATGGCGATGGGAACCTGACCGGCGCCCACCGTTGCTGGCGGCGACGTATCCGCCCTCGCGCGAGATCGTCTGTGTACCAGTTGATTCGATGAGTCGGCGGGACCGCACTCGGTCCCAGTCGGCGATGTGTCACACGGAGTGTCGCCAGGGAGTAGCGTAGAGGGTGTCGAGCGGTGTCATATTGACCTAACAGGCTTGACGGAACAGGACGCCATGAACGCCCCGACAACCATCCGTACGCCCTACCAAAGGCGCGTCGAACTCGTCAAAGAGACTCTGCTGACCTCGGCGACCCTCGATGACGACAGCGCCGGCAAGCTCGCCGTGCAGGTGCTGCATGCGCTCGACACCATCCCCGAGAAGATCCGCTAGAGCGATCGCACAGGGCCTGCAGTGGTGCCCTGACCGCGTCTGGCGCTCCGAAAATGTGTTTACGCAGGTCAGATGTTGTTTTTGAAGATCGGCCCCGGCCACAGGTCGGGGCCGATCCTTCTTCCATCGGTCCGTAGCGGGCGTGCCACTGCTCGCCTCGCTAAGGTGAGCCGGAATCAAGCATGTAGGCGTGGCACTGTCGGCACGCCGCCGTAGCAGTTCTCGTGAACATATGGATCGGCGGAAACCATCAGCATTCTCATCCGTGAGGTCGGAGCCCATCTCGACGTGGACATCGCCGCCCCGGCTGCCCTGGAGTTTCAGATTGCCGTCGCTCCGCATCCCGGAGCGCAGGTATCGGAGTCGTTGACCTTCGTTTTGAACGGGCAATCGGTCTGTCCGGAGGAGATCACCGGTGTACACGGCAACAGGATCCACAAACTGGAAGCTGCGGCGGGCTGGCTGACCGTCGACTACGCCGCGACGATCGTCGGCCGGAGCGAGCCCGCACCGGTCACCGATTACGACCTGTCCCAGTATCTGCGGCCGAGCCGCTACGCCGAATCGGACAAGTTCTTCGGTTTCGCCGGGTTCGAGTTCGGTCAATTCAGCGACAAGGCAACGCTGTTGGCCAAGATCTCATCCTGGGTCGGGGCCCGTTTGAGCTATGTGCCCGGATCCAGCGACCCCATCGACGGCGCCGAGGACACCTTGCTGGCGGGGGCGGGAGTGTGCCGCGACTACGCCCATCTGGTCGTGGCGCTGCTGCGTGCGGTGAACGTCCCGGCCCGCCTGGTCGCCGCGTACGCCCCGGGCTGTGTCCCCATGGATTTTCACGCCGTCGCCGAGGCTTTCGTGGACGGGCAGTGGCGCGTCGTGGATGCCACCTGCCTGGCGCCACGCCAGACACTGGTCCGGATCGCCACCGGACGCGACGCCGCGGACACGGCCTTCCTCGACAATCACGGCGGTTCGATCACCCTCACCAACATGGTGGTGACCGCGACGACCAATCAGGACCTGCCGTTCGACCCTTTGGACGAGTTGGTGTCGATCGGTTGATGGCCGGATGGTCGGGTCTGCCTTCGACCGCGGCCATGCCGCCGCCCCGCGCTGCGCGCCGTCGTTGACGATGTCTGGATGAGACGGCTGGATTAGAACCCGCCGCTCCTGGGTATCCCATCCTTTGTCGGAGTCGTCAATAACTTTAGGAGCGTCAGGTGATCGTCTTAGGCATCATCCTCATCGCGATCGGCTATCTTTTGCCGGTCCCGGCCGTCATCGCCACCATTGGCTGGATCGTTCTGGTCGTAGGCCTGGTGCTATTGGTTCTGGGCCAGATCGGGCGCCCGATCGGGGGCCGAAAAGTCTGGTATTGATCGCGCGGTAGTGCCGCGCGAGCGTCGTATACCGAAGTGCCCTCAGCGTTCTGGCCGGGGGCACTTCGGCACGCGTATGACCCGAAGCCCGTGTGCGGCCGCTCAACCCGTGTTCACTCCGCCGGCCCGTGACTCGGCAGCGGCCTTCTTGTCCGCATACATGAGCTCATCGGCGAGGGTGAGTAGTTCGTCCAAGGTGTGTGAGGACTCCGGATGGGTCAGGGCCAGGCCCACACTCGCTGACAACCGATAGGGGCGTGCCTGCGTCGTATTGAACGTGCGGAACGCCTCGGCCAGACGATCCTTGAGTCCGGCCGTGTCTCGGCCGGGTTCTGCGACCAGAACACAGAACTCGTCACCGCCTATCCGGGCAAGGATGTCCGACTCGCGCAGCATGGTCCGCAGCACGTCGCCTACGTCGGCGATGAGGGAGTCGCCGGCGTCATGTCCCAGCTCGTCGTTCACCCGTTTGAGCCCGTCGACATCGATATAGGCGAGCAGACAGTGGTGGTTGTTCCGGCGGGCCGCGCGCAGCGCCGACTCGCCGAGAAGGTAGAAGCCGCGGCGATTGGTGAGTCCGGTCAGGTCGTCGGTGAGGGACATCTGGTGGATCTCCTCGTTCGCCCGCTCGAGATCGGCGGTGCGATCACGCACCCGCTGCTCCAACTCCGCGTAGATGCGCACGTTCTCCATGGCGATCGAAGTGGAGTCCGCGAGGGCCTGCAACAGGGATACCTCGCGTGAGGTCGCGGCACGTTCCTGAGCCCAGTAGGCGCCGATCGCCCCCACCGGGTCGAGTGTGCGGATCGGCACCATCACCAGGCTGTGGACGAAGGTCGGGCGGTACGCGGCGTGCGGGATACGGGCATCGGCATAGATGTCCGGAATGACGACGGCGGCGCGGTTGAGCATGACCCAACCGCTGATACAAGTCGTTATGGGAAAGCGGCCGCCCTTCCACAGCGGGGCAATGGCGTCCTCGTCGGCGTAGTAGCACATCCCGTTGTCGCGCAACACGAAGGTGGTGCCGTCGCAGCCGATGAGCTCACGCGCGGAGGTGCGCACGATCCGCTGGATGTCGGGCAGACTGCGCGCCAGTGACAATTCCTGCACCGCATGCACCAGGCGTTCCATGCCGCGTAGATAGTCGACTTCGGTGAACCGATCGTCGTACCCGTCGCTCGGCTTGGGCGATACCAGCGGGGCGTTCACACCCACCTCCTGCGGGCTTCGATTCTGCTTGCGGTGGGGTACAGCGCGAACTGCGAAGTCACCTTACCGGCGGTTCGCTGGGATGGCGCGCGTGCGCGGAAGGCTGCGCCAACGTGTGGTGTCACATCGTGTGAACGGTTGCCGAAGCCCGGTCGGCCGTGCGCGGCTGCCTGAGCATGCGCTGCTTAGGTTAGCCTGCACTGCATGGGAACCGCGCAGGGTGTCGTCACCGAAGTCAGCGATATCGGCCCACATATCCGCCGGGTGGTGTTCGAGGTGCCGGATCTGGACTCGCTCGGATTGCCCGACGCCGGCGACGCCGCACTCGGCCTCTACTTTCCCGAGCCGGGCCAGCCCGGTCCGCCGGATATGGACGGTGAACCCGAGGGCCGCAATTACAGCGTGCGTCGCCGCGACGGACGGCAGGTCACCTGCGACTTCGTCCTGCATGAACGCGGACTGGCCGCCCGATGGGTGCGGCGGGCGGCCCCGGGCCAGCGGGTGGCGGTGGACCACGCGCGCAGCTGGTACCGACCCGAGCCGGCCACCTCATGGCAGCTGCTGGTGGCTGACCTCTCCGGCCTTCCGGCACTGGCCCGCATACTGGACGAACTTCCGGCCGATACCGAGGCCGCAGCGATCGTGGAGGTCGCCGACCGCGCCGATCTGAACTATCTGCCGCAGCGGTCCGATATCCCCGTCGTGGGCACCATCGGGACCGGCAACGGACTCGCCCCCAGCAGGTTGCCCGAGCTGGTCCGCGCTCACCCACATCCCGGCGGCCGGGGATACTGCTGGTTCGCCGGGGAAGCGCAGGCCACCCGCATGGTCCGCAAGTACCTGCGCAGCGAATACGGTTGGGTGCCAGACCAATACGACATCGTCGGCTATTGGCGCTTCGACTCCGAGACCTGGGATCGCAAGTACGAGGCGGTCAGTGTCGAGGTCGAAGCCATCTACGAGCGTGCGCTGGCCGACGGTAAGAGCGCGAAGGCCGCGGCCGAGGAATACGACCTGGCGCTCGAGCGCGTGGGCCTGTAGTCGATGGCGACAGCGACCGCGGAACCCGAACTCGGTGCCCCGCAGCGCAGGCGTCTGGCAGGACTGGCGTTCTGTGCTGCGGTGCTGGTGCTGGTGTGTGTGCTGAGCCTGGCCGTCGGCACGCAGACCGTCGATCTGTCCACGGTCTGGCACGCCGTGACCGACTACACCGACACCGGCAACCAGTGGATCGTGTATGAACTGCGCATCCCGCGCACCGTGTTGGGCATCGTCGTCGGCATCGCGCTCGGCCTGTCTGGGGCGCTGATCCAGGGCATCACCCGCAACCCGTTGGCCGACAGTCAGATCTTGGGCCTGGAAGGGGTCGCCGGGCTGTTCGTGGTGTCGGCGATCGCGTTCTTGGGCTTTCAGTCGCTGTCGAGTTACCTCTGGTTCGCCTTTCTCGGCACCTTCGTGGCGATGCTCGCGGTCTACGGGGTGGCCGCGTCCGGCCGGCTGACGGCAACGCCGGTGCGGATGCTGTTGGCCGGCGTCGCGATAGGGGCAGTGGCCGACGGGATCTCGTTCGCCGTCCGGCTGCGCCACCCGCGGGCCTTCGACTCGATGCGGTTCTGGGACGCCGGCGCGCTCGACGGCAGGCCGTTGGAGGTCGCCGCCACGGTCGTCCCGTTCGTCATCGTCGGTGCGGTGCTGTGTCTGTACGTCAGCCATGGGCTCAACGCCGTCGCGCTCGGCGATGATCTCGCGGTGGCCATGGGCGGCAACGTGGTCCGCACCAGAGTGCTCGGGCTGCTGGCGGTGACCCTGCTGACCGGCGCTGCGACGGCGGCGGCCGGGCCGATCGGATTCGTGGGTCTGATGGTGCCGCACGCCGTGCGATGGTTCACCGGGCCGGACTGGCGCTGGATCTGTGCCTACTGTGTGCTCGCCGCGCCGGCGCTACTGCTCGCCGCCGACGTGGTCGGTCGGGTCGTGGTGCCACCGGGGGAACTGCCCGCCGGCATCGTCACCGCGTTCCTCGGTGCCCCGGTGTTGATCTGGCTGGTCCGTCGCACCAAGGCGAGCGGCCTGTGAATCGGCTCCAGCCCGTCGATTTCGGGCGCCCTCAGCTGGTGCTGCGCCGTGAACCGACACTGGCACTGCGGGCATCGTGGCGCAGTATCGTCGTGCTCTCGGCACTCGGGATCGGCGCCGCGGCCCTGGCGGTGCTGGCGCTCGGTGTGGGGGAGTACCCGGTGTCACCCGCCGAGGTGATCGGCGTGCTGACCGGTCGGGAACAGGGGTTCGTCAATGTCCTGGTGCTGCAATGGCGACTGCCCAGGATTGTGCTCGCCCTGGTGATCGGTGCGGCCCTGGGCATGTCGGGCGCCATCTTCCAAGCGCTGACCCGAAACCCGCTGGGCAGTCCCGATGTCATCGGGTTCAACTTCGGCGCCTACACCGGTGCGTTGGTGGTCATCGGTGCCTTCGGCGGCGGGTACTACCTCACCGCACTCGGTGGGGTGATCGGTGGTCTGCTCACCGCGGTGGTGGTCTACCTCCTGGCCTACCGCAACGGGATGGCCGGCTTCCGGCTCATCATCGTCGGTATCGGCGTGGGCGCCATGCTCAGCTCGCTGAATCAGTGGATCATCCTGAAAATCAAATTGCACCAGGCGATCACGGCCGCCGTCTGGCAGCAGGGCGCCCTCAACGGGCTGCGCTGGGAACAGGCCGTCCCCGTGCTGGTGTGTGTCGCGATCGTGGTGGTCATCCTGGTGCCGATCGGCCCGCAGTTGTCGATCCTGCAGTTGGGTGACGACGCGGCGGGAGGTCTCGGACTTCAGCCCGAGCGAGCCCGCATCGCCTATTTCGGTGTGGGCGTGCTGCTCATCGCGGTGGCCACTGCGGCGGCCGGGCCCATCTCGTTCGTGGCGCTGGCCGCGCCCCAACTGGCCCGTCGGGTGGTGGGCACACCGGGTGTCGGGCTCATCTCGTCGGCGGTCATGGGCGCGTTCCTGCTGCTGTCCAGCGATCTGATCGCGCTGAGAATCTTTGCCCCGGACGAACTTCCGGTGGGTGCGGTCACCGTGGTGGCCGGCGGGGCGTATCTGATCTGGCTGCTTGTCATGCAGGCCCGGCGGCAATAGAGGGGAAGTGCAATGACGGATCTGGGCGCACGCGGCTTGTCGCTGGGATACGGCGATCGTCGCATCGTCGACGGATTGACGGTGGATATCGCCGAGGGGGCCATCACCGCGATCGTCGGTCCGAACGCCTGCGGCAAGTCCACCCTGTTGCGGGGGCTGGCGCGGTTGCTGCGTCCGATAGCCGGTCAGGTCGTTCTCGACGGTGCCGATATCGCCGGGCTGCGGACCAAGGATGTTGCCCGCAAGCTGGGGTTGCTGCCGCAGACCTCCACCGCGCCCGAGGGCATCACGGTCGCAGACCTGGTGGCACGCGGCAGGTTTCCGCATCAGCGGGTGTTACGGCAGTACTCGCGTTCCGATCAGCAGGCGGTGGCTGACGCCATGGCGGCCACCGGTGTCACCGCGATCTCCGGCCGGCCCGTCGATGAGCTCTCCGGCGGGCAGCGTCAGCGGGTGTGGGTGTCGATGGTGCTGGCCCAGGACACGCAGGTGATCCTGCTCGATGAGCCGACCACATATCTGGACATCGCCCACCAGATCGAACTGCTGGACCTCTTCGTGGAACTGAACGCCACCGGGGGCCGCACCATCGTGGCGGTGCTGCACGATCTGAACCATGCTTGCCGATTCGCCGACCGGATCATCGCCATGAAGTCGGGTGCCATTGTGGCCCAGGGCGATCCGGCTGAGGTGATCACCGCGGAACTGGTCGAGGAGGTCTACGGCCTGAAATGCCAGATCATCGACGACCCGGAGACCGGGACGCCGTTGGTGATACCCCGGGCATCCGCTCGCGACAAGGCGCGGGCGGACACCCGGGGCACGCGTTAAGAACTCGACAGGTCGGTGACCGGCTTGCCCGTCAGCGCATTGCTCAGCTGCGGGGTCAGCACGTTCAGCGCGTACAGCAGCGCTTCGGGTCCGCTGTAGGTCAGCGCGCCACTCAGCGTGGAGTCCGAACCGGCATACAGCGCACGGCCGTCCTGCACGACCTTCAGCCGGGAGAACGCCGGAGATCCTGCGACCTGCTCCTTGGAGAGGCCGTTGACGAACAGCACGTCGCCCTCCAGCAGGGACAGTTTCTCGTCCGACACGTCACCGGAGTCCTGCTGGGCCTTGAAGCCCAGCGCGTCGAACAACTGGCGACGCGGATCGCCGGCCGGGAGCAGGTACTGCGAGTTCAATTCGGTGGTGTAGTCGGCCACCAGAGTCTTGTCGGCGAACTCGGGGTGCGCGGTCTTGGTCTCGTCGATCTTCGTCTTGACCTTGTCGACGAGGGCTTGGGCTTGTGTCTCCTTGCCCAGGGCCTTGCCGATCGTCAGAAGCTGCACGTCCCAGGGGGTTTCCTCGTCGGCGTACTTGTCGGATTGGACCACGGTCGGCGCAATTTGCGACAACTGGTCGTAGGTCTTCTTGTCGATGGTCTCGTAGATGGCGAAGATGACGTCCGGCTTTGCCTTGGCAATGGCCTCGTAGTTGATCTCGTCGCCCGGGATGACGGGCACACCCTTACCGCCGGTGGCCTCCTTTACCCACGGGAAGTTGTTGTAGTTGTCGAAGAAGCTGCGGGTACCCACCGGCACGACGCCGAGGGCGAGCACATCGTCCTGGTCGTTCCAGCCCACCGTGACCACCCGCTGCGGGTTGGCGGGAACCTTGGTTTCGCCGAATTTATGTGCGATGGAGACGGATTCCGCCGCCGCCGTGGTGCTGGAGGCGGCGTTCTCGTTCTTGGCGGTCGACCCGCCGCAGCCGACCAAGAGGCCGGTGCCGAGCGCCGCAGCGGCCAACATGATCGTGGTACGCCGGAAGACCATTCCGAGGTTTGTAAGCGACATAAGGTTAGGTTAACCTACGCTCCGTGGCTGACTGCCAATCGGGTGCGAACTAACTTAACAACTGTTGGAGGGACATATGTTCCGAACCATGCTGGGGGGCAAGGTGCACCGCGCCACCGTCACCCAGGCCGATCTGCACTACGTAGGATCGATCACCATCGACCAAGACCTGATGCAAGCCGCCGACATCCTCGAGGGCGAGCAGGTCGACGTCGTGGACATCACCAACGGTGCGCGCCTGACCACGTACGCGATCACCGGGGCGGCCGGCTCTGGGGTGATCGGGATCAACGGGGCGGCAGCGCATTTGATCAATCCGGGCGACCTGGTCATCATCATGTCCTTCCGGACGCTCGACGACCGGGAGATCGCCGATCACGCACCCCGGGTGGTGCACGTCGATGAGCGCAATCGCATCGTGGCCCTGGGCTCCGACCCTTCCGAGCCGGTGCCCGGTGCGATCAACCAGATGGCGGGAGCCTGATGTCCTTCAGTTCCGGAAATGGCGATTCTGGCAACGCGATAGGCCGCGTGCTCGACGTTGTCGGCGTGGGCTTTGGCCCGTCGAACCTCGGTCTGGCAATTGCGATCGAGGAACACAACCACGACCGGGGACCCAATCCGGCCATCGCCGCCGAGTTCATCGAGGCAAAGCCGGAATTCGGCTGGCACACAGGAATGCTCATTCCCGGCACGACGATGCAGATCTCGTTCCTGAAGGACTTGGCCAGCCAGCGCAACGTGCGCAGCCGGTACACCTTCCTGAGCTATCTGACCGACCGTGGCCGACTCAGTGACTTCATCAATCACCAGACGTTCTTCCCGACCCGGCTCGAGTTCCACGACTACCTGGAGTGGGCGGCGGCGCGGGTCGCAGCCACGGTGCACTACGGCACCCGCGCGGTGGCGGTTCGTGACGAGGGAGACTGGCTCGCCATCGAAGTCGTACGCGATGGTCAGTCATCCACGCTGCGGGCCCGCGCCGTGGTGCTCGCAGGCGGGCTGCGGGCGCAGTTGCCGATCGGGGTCACCGAGACTGCGCGGCAGTTCCACAATCACGAGCTACTGAGCAAACTCCCGAAGGTGCCGTCGACGACCAATCACCGGTTCGTCGTGGTGGGGGCCGGCCAGAGCGCGGCCGAGGTCACCGACTATCTGCACGTCACCTACCCCGATGCGGAGGTGCACGGGGTATTCGCCAAGTACGGCTACAGCCCGGCGGACGACAGTCCTTACGCCAACCGCGTTTTCGATCCCGCCGCAGTCGACGATTTCTACATGGCCGCGCCGACGGTCCGGCAGCGGCTGATGGACTACCACCGGGCCACCAACTACTCGTGCGTGGATCTGCCGCTCATCGAGGAGCTCTACACCCGCGAGTACGCCGAGCGGGTCGCGGGTAAGCGCCGGCTCTTCTTCCGCGGTGCGTCGAGCGTGCAGGGCGCCGTGGAGCACGACACCGGTGTCCGGGTGACGATCGAGCATCACCCCACTCGCACGGTAGAGGTGTTGGACTGCGATGCGGTGGTCTACGCGACCGGCTTCATCCCGATGCCGTTGCCGGAGATACTCGGCGACCTGTACGAGGCGGGCGAATTCGGGGTGGATCTGCCCGAATTGACCCGCGACTACCGATTGCGGACGTCCCGGGACATCTCCGGCGCCATCTACCTGCAGGGCGGCACCGAGCACACGCACGGACTGAGTTCATCGCTGCTGTCGAATGTGGCGGTCCGCAGCGGTGAGATCGTCGAGTCCATCGCGCGCCGCGTGGAGGCCGGTCGGCGTACCCACGAATTGGTCGGAGGTCACTGACCCGATCACGAAAGCACGTGCACGATAGCGGGGTTGGAGATGTCCAACCCCGCTATCGGGGGTTCACGGACGATCGGTCAGGTACCCGCCGCCGCGCCCGAAGTACTCCAGGGCGGGCAGCTCGGTACCGTCGTCCAGGCGAACCCGGTGGATCACCAAGCCGGGCTCCTGCCCGCGGTGCGCCTCGGCTCCGGTGACGATCACCATGCCGTCACCTTCGGCGATGAAGACGCGACCCGGTGTGCCTCCGTATCGATAACGCGATACCGCGGCCTTGAGGATCCGGATTCGTTCACCGCGGTAGTAGGTGACCGCATTCGGATAAGGGTCGGACAATGCGCGCACGAACCGGTCCAATTCCGCTGCGGACCAACGCCAGTCGATGAGACTGTCGCGTGCCGAGCGTTTGTGGAAGAACGTGCGCTCATCGAGGTTCTGGGGTGTCCAGGTGGCCGCCCCGCGCTCGATGAGGTCGAGGGACTCGATCAGCACCTCGGGAATGAGGTCGATGGTGGCGCGCACCAACTCGGTTCCGGTGTCCGCAGGGCCGATCGGGATGGCGCGTTGCAGCACGATATCGCCGGTGTCCAGGTCATCGTCCATCCGGTGAGCCGTCAGTCCAACCTCGTTGGCGCCACTGATCATTGCCCAGATCACCGGCGAGAATCCGGTGAACCGGGGCAGCATCGAATCGTGCAGGTTGAGGGTGCCGTGCGGTGGTAGGTCGAACAACTCGCGGGGCAGCCAGGTCCGCCAGTTGTTGGCCACCATGATGTCGGGCTGTGCGCTGCGGACCCGCTCGATCAGGGCATCATCGGGTCGTTGGGCCAAACACACCGGAATACCGTGGTCACGGGCCAGATCTTCGACGGAATCCGCCCAAATCGATTCGTAGGGCTGATCACTCGGTGGGTGGGTGACGACCAGCACGACTTCGTGAGGTGATTTGATGAGTGCCTCCAGGGTCTTGTGTCCCCAGGTCTGGTACCCGAACATTGCTACCCGCATGTCTCACCTTCTGTATCCGGCCGTCTTTGGCAAGCCTAACCTTTGATAGGGTGTCCAGGTTCAGGCGGGCGTGTCACAGGCACGCCGACAGCCACGCACTGCTGAGGAGACTTTGTGTCGGGCAACCCCTTTGACGACGAGACCGCGACGTTCTATGTGCTGGTCAACGACGAGGAACAACATTCGTTGTGGCCCACGTTCAAGCAGGTGCCGGGTGGATGGACCATCGCCTTCGGCGCCGATGGCCAGACCGGCCGCCAGGCGTGTCTGGATTACGTCGAGCAGAACTGGACGGACATGCGGCCGAAAAGCCTTCGGCTGCGGATGGCTGCGGCGGGCGGCCCGGCGCTGGGTGACGGCTCATCGTAAGCACCGGCGGCGCAGTGCAAGAGGCGCAACGGACCCGCACCGGCCTGGCCATCCTGTGGCGCACCGTCACCCGTAACGCCCGCCTGCTGACCAGCGGGTCCCTGCTCATCTGCGGTCATCAGCTGTGTGAGGCCATGGTTCCGGTGCTCATCGGCGTGCTCATCGACCGCGCCGTGAAGCCCGGCGACGCCACGCAACTGCTGCTGTGGATCGGGGTACTCGCGGCGCTGTTCGTCGCACTGACCATCTGTTACCGGCTCGGCGCGCGGCACCTGATGCGGGCGATCGCCACCGAGGGACACCAACTGCGGGTCGACCTGGCCGCCCGGATCCTGCACCCGCAGCGACTGCGCACCACCCAGCGCACCGGTGAACTCCTGTCGATCGCCAGCACCGACGCCGACAACACCTCCTACCTGCTGGACTACATTCCGCGCATCGCCGGTGCGATCACCGCGATCGTGGTGTGCGCAACGGTATTGCTCACCATCGACATTCCGCTCGGCCTGGCCGTCCTGCTGGGTACGCCGGTCATCCTGTTCGTTCTGCACTTCGGCGGACCGGTGATCACCCGTCGGGTGGCCGACCAGCAGGAGCTCGCCGGTGAGGCCACCGCGATGTCGGCGGACCTCATCGCGGGGCTACGCCCCTTGCGTGGGATCGGCGCCGAGCAGGCGGCCGCGCAGCGCTACCGCACGGTGAGTCGCGACGCGCTCGCGGCCAGTATCCGCGCGGCCCGCACCCAAGGTGTCTATCTCGGCTTCTCCACGGCACTGAGTGCCCTGCTGGCCGTCGGGATCGCCGTGCTCGCAGGCTGGTTCGCGCTGCGCGGGGATATCACCGTCGGGCAACTGATCACCGTGATCGGGCTCGCACAATTCCTGCTGGAGCCGTTCGGCACCATGGCCGAGGTACCCAGCTGGATCGCGGAGGCGCGAGCCTCGGCCGAACGTGTCGGCTGGATCGAGGATGCGCCGCTCACACTGTCGCCCGGCGGTGGCACGCTGGGCGCCGGCCCGCATGAAATCGTCCTGGACGGGGTGCGGTACGGCACGCTGGAGGAAATCACGCTGTCCGTCGAGCCGGGCCAATTGGTCGGGGTGGTGACCACCCGGGCCAGCGACGCCGATGCGATTGTCGCAGTGCTGTCCGGTCAATTGGCGCGCGAGGACTATTCCGGTGAGATCCGGCTGGGCGGTACAGCCCTGGAAGAGCTCGATCTCGCCGAGGCCCGGCGGGTCCTGCTGGTCGAACCGCACAAAGCCGACCTGTTCACCGGATCGCTGCGCACCAACCTGGTCGTCGATGGCGCGGGCGCGCCGAGGCTGGAGAAGGCGCTGCAGGCGTCCAGCGCGGTCGACGTGATCGATGTGCACCACGACGGGCTCGATCACCGCGTCACCGAGCGCGGCTCCAGTCTGTCCGGCGGTCAGCGCCAGCGCCTCACGTTGGCACGTGCGCTGCTGCAGGCGGCGCCGGTGCTGGTGTTGCACGAACCCACCACGGCAGTCGATGCGGTGACGGAAAGTGCGGTGGCCCAGGGCATCGCCGACTTACGGCATGGCCCGGAGACGGGCGATTTCACCACCGTCATCGTGACGAGCAGTCCGGCCCTGCTGGCGGTGGCCGATCGTGTGGTGCTGGTCGACGGTGGGCGAGTGGTCGTCCAGGGAACCCACGAGAAACTGCTGGACCGCCCCGACTACACCTCGGCGGTGCTGCGATGAGTCGTTCTGGCGAGGAGCTCCAGGAGCAGCTGAGCGAATCCGAGGAAAAGCAGATCCTCCCCGTCGCGACCGGCCGCGAGACCTGGATCTGGCTGCGCCGTGAATTGCGTTCCCGCACCGCCGCATTGAGCGCCACCATCCTGGTCGGCATCTTGGCGGCCGCGGCCACGGTACTCCCGGTCTACGTACTCGGGGTACTCGTCGACCGGATCATCGACGGATCGCCGTCGTCGGTCATCGTCACCGTCGCGCTGGTACTCGGAGCTGCCGCACTGGTGGGCGGTGCCGCCACCGGATGGTCGAACTATCTGATCGGCCGGCTCGGCGCGGTCATGCTCGCCGATCTGCGGGAAACGGGAGTGAACCGCGCGCTGGCCCTGCCGAGCACGACCGTGGAACGAGTCGGGCGGGGCGACCTGCTGTCCCGGGTGAGCACGGATGTGGCGACCATCGCCAAAGCCGTGACGGACGTGTTCCCGACGATGTTCTCCGCGCTCATGCTGGCAGCGCTGACCTTGGTGTCGATGCTGGGCCTGGACTGGCGTCTCGCTCTGGCCGGCGCGGTCTCCATCCCGTTCTACCTGCTGGCGCTGCGCTGGTATCTGCCGCGCTCCGCGCCGCGATACGCACAGGAGCGTCGGGTGATCGCGGAGCGGTCGCAGGTGTTGATGGAGAGCATGCTGGGGGCTCCCACCGTGCACGCCTACCACGCCCACACCGTCCATCAGGACGGTATCGAGGATGCCTCGGCCCGGGTCCGGGATATCTCGATCGGCGTCTTCACGTTCTTCACCCGGTTCGTGGGACGGATCAATCGCGCCGAGTTCATCGGTCTTTCGGTGATCCTGGTGGCCGGCTACTGGCTGGTGCAGCACGGTTCGGTCACCGTCGGGCAGACCACCGCGGCGGCCCTGCTGTTCCACCGGCTCTTCGGACCGATCAGCATGCTGCTGTTCACCGTCGACGAGGCCCAGGACGCGGGGGCCAGTCTGGCCCGGCTGGTCGGCCTGGTCAGCATTCCGCGACCGCCGGCTGTCGAGCATCCGAGCCGTGCACCGCGAGATACCGCGCTGGATCTGACAGATCTCGAATTCAGCTATGACGGCGAGCATCCGGTCCTGCACGGCGTGACCGTGCGAGTGGCGCCCGGGCAGCGGGTGGCGCTGGTCGGGTCGACCGGTGCCGGCAAGTCGACCGTCGCCGGCATCGCCGCGGGAGTGCTCACCCCGCAACACGGCAGCGTGCGCATCGGCGGCACCCCGCTGACCGACCTCACCCCCGAGCAGCGGCGCAAGCATGTCGCGATCATCAGCCAGGACGTGCATGTGTTCGCGGGCACGCTGGCCGATGACCTTCGGCTGGCCAAGCCCGACGCCACCGACGCCGAAGTGCTTGCGGCACTGGATACCGTCGGCGCAGGGGACTGGGTCGCCGCGCTCGAAGACGGTGTGCGGACGGTGGTCGGCGAGGGTGGGCATGAGCTGACCTCGGCCCAGGCGCAACAACTGGCGCTGGCACGGCTGCTGCTTCTCGATCCGGCGGTCGCCATCCTGGATGAGGCCACCGCCGAGGCGGGCAGCCTGGGCGCACGCGACCTGGAACGCGCCGCGGCAGCCGTCACCGAGGGGCGTACCACACTCGTCGTCGCCCACCGTCTGACGCAGGCGGCCACCGCCGATCGGATCGTGGTGATGGCGCACGGCGACATCATCGAAGAGGGGACCCACGCCGAGCTGATCTCGGCGCAGGGTCGGTACGCCCAGCTGTGGCGTGCCTGGGCGGCGCACCACACGGATGCGGAGAGGACGGACGCGTGACCACGATCCCGGGTATCGACGACGGACTGACCCCCGATGACCGCCTGGACCTGTTGCGGCAGTGGAACAACGACACCTGGCCGGGGGCCACCACCACCGTGCCCGAGTTGTTCGCCCAACAGGCGCGTCTGACCCCGGATGCACTGGCCGTAGTGGCCGGTGACACCAGGCTGACGTATCGCGGCCTCGCGCTGCGCGCCTACCAGCTGGCCCATCGCCTTCGCGCCGCCGGCGTGACGCACGAGCAGGTGGTCGCGATCGCGGTCCCGCGCTCGCCCGAGATGGTGGTCGCGGTGGTCGCGATCCTCGCCGCCGGCGGTGCGTTCGTGCCCGTCGATCCCCAGTGGCCCGCCGAGCGTCGCAGTCAGGTGTTGGCAGACACGAAGGCCACGGCGGTACTCGTCGCGCCCGGCGGCGGGCGCGACGACGACCCCCATCCGATCGAACTCGATCTGGACAACTGGGCTTTCGAAGACCAGCCCGCCATCGCTCCGGTCGTGGACATCGATGACAGCCAACTGGCGTACGTCATCTTCACCTCGGGCTCCACCGGCAAGCCCAAGGGCGCGATGATCCGGCACGAAGCCATCTGCGAACGCCTCAACTGGCAGGCGCAGGAGATCCTGGGCTTCGGGCCCGGCGACGCGTCCCTGTTCAAAGCACCACTGTCCTTTGATATCTCGATCAACGAAGTGCTGCTGCCGCTGGTGTCCGGCGGCTACGTCGTGGTGGCCGACCCGGGCGGGGAACGGGATCCGCAGTACCTGCTCGATCTGATCGCCACCGAGAAGGTGACGTTCGTCTACCTGGTGTCCTCGATGCTCGATGTGCTGCTCGAGCTCGCCGACGGGACCACCCTGCTGTCCGGCCTCAAGCACGTCTGGTGCGGCGGTGAGGTGCTGACCCCGGCGCTGTTCGACCGCTTCCGGTCCCAGTTGTCCACGACGCTCTACCACGGTTACGGTCCCGCCGAGGCCACCATCGGTGTCTCCCATGTCATCTACCGCGACAAGGCCGAACGTATCGAGACCTCGATCGGACGGCCCAATCCGCACACCCAGCTCTACGTCCTCGACGACGACCTGCACCCGGTCCCGGTCGGGGAGGGCGGCGAACTCTACGCGGCGGGCTTCCTGCTGGGCCGCGGCTACGTCAACGCTCCCGGACTCACCGGTGCCCGGTTCATCGCGAACCCGTTCGCGCAGGACGGATCCCGTATGTACCGCACCGGCGACCTCGCGAGGTGGACCGCCGATGGAGTGCTCGAGTTCCTGGGCCGCGTCGACAACCAGGTCAAGATCCGCGGGATGCGGGTCGAACTCGAGGAAATCGAGGTCATCCTCGCCGCCCACCCGCAGGTGCGCCACGCCGCGGTGATTCTGCGTAAGACTCCCGCCGGCGGCGCACAGCTCACCGGTTACGCCCTGTCCACCACGGGTGCCGATCCCGACGAGCTGCGGGCCTGGTGCGCACAGAAGCTGCCCGAGCACATGGTGCCGAACTCGGTCATGGTCCTCGACGAATTCCCGGTGACCGCCAACGGGAAGATCGACCGGCGGGCGCTGCCCGAACCGGCTCTGGCCGCACCCGGCGCCGGCACACCGGTGACCGACCCACGCGTGCAGGCGATCTGCGATATCTACGCCGAACTGCTCGGCGTGCCGTCGGTCGGAGCCGACACCGACTTCTTCGCCCTCGGCGGCGACAGCATCGCCGCCATGGGACTGGTCAGCCGAGCCCGCCGGATGGGATTGCGCGTACGGCCCCGCGATGTCCTCACCCTGCGTACCCCGGCCGAACTCGCCGCCGCGGTCACCGATATCGCGGGACCCGCCGCGACACCGCTGGAGGGCACCGGTGAGATCGAGCCAACCCCGATCCTGGCCTGGCTGCACGAAATAGGCAACGGCACCGAGGGTTTCTTCCAGTCCGTCACCCTGCACACCCCGGTGGGGCTCACCCTGCCCACGTTGACCGCGATGCTCGACGCCCTGCTCGACTGCCACGACCTGTTGCGGGCACGGCTGGGTGCCGGCGCGGGATTGACCGTGCCACCTGCCGGCGCGGTGACCGCCGCGGAGGTGCTCACCCGTGTCGACGGATCCGCCGATATCGGGACCGAACGTGACCGTGCCGTCGCGCGGTTGGCTCCCGCGTCGGGCCGCATGCTGCAAGCGGTGTGGCTGGACGCCGGCGCGGGCCGTCCCGGTCGGCTGCTCCTGGTCATCCATCACACGGTGATCGACGGCGTGTCCCTGCGGGTACTCGCCGAGGATCTGGACTCGGCGTGGTCGGACGTCGCCGCCGGCCGCCCGATCACCATGGCCAAACCCGACACCACCTTCCGGACATGGTCGACCGAGCTGCGGGCCGCGTGCGCGCGGGGCGAGTTCGCCGCCGACGAGCAGTACTGGCTGCGAGCTGTGGCGGTCGACGATCCGCAGCTGGGTAGCCGTCCGCTGGACCCGGCCGTCGACACCGTCGCCACCGAGGCCAGGCTCACGGTGCGACTGGACGAGGACGTCACCGCGCGGCTGCTCGGTCCGGTGCCCGCCGCGATCCGGGGCGGGGTCAACGATGCACTAGTCACCGCACTGGCCGCCGCCGTGGCGTACTGGCGGGGCGACGCCGGTGGCGTGCTTCTCGAACTCGAGGGACACGGTCGGGAGAGCGACCACCTCGGCGCCGCAGGTGATCACCTCGACCTGTCCCGCACCGTGGGCTGGTTCACCACCTTGTTCCCCGTCCACGTTCACCCCGGTCCCGCAGGCTGGGCCGAGCTGATGACGGGCGGACCGGCGCTCGGCGCCGCGGTCAAGACCGTCAAGGACCAACTGCGTGCCGTGCCGCGCAACGGACTGAGTTACGGTGCGCTGCGCCACCTTTCCGGGCGCTCGGACCTTGCCGTCGCCCCGCAGATCCTGTTCAACTACCTCGGCCGGTTCACCGGTGCCGGTGAGCTGCCCTGGGCCCCGGCCGATACCGGCCACGACGCGGCGATCGGCGAGGACCGCGACCCGCGCATGCCGCTGCCGCGTGCCCTCGAGATCAATGCGATCGCGGTGGCGGCCGGCGACGGTGTGTGTCTGGAAGCCACCTTCAGCTGGCCTGCCGGTGTGCTCGACCGCGACCATGTCTCGCGGCTCGCGCGGTTGTGGACAGACGCGTTGACCGCCATCGCACACAGCTCCCACGTCGCCGGTCCCACACCGTCGGACTTTCCGCTGGTGACGCTCACCCAGGCCGACGTCGACGCGCTACCGGCGCCCGTGGTCGATGTGCTACCGCTGTCACCGCTGCAGGCCGGCATCTACTTCCACTCGACCTATGCCGACGCCGATCCCTATGTGGTGCAACAGATCATCTCCTATACCGGGCCGGTGGACCCGGTCCGGATGCGCCACGCCGCCGACGCCGTGATCGCGCGGCACCCGAACCTCGGCGCGGCCTTCCGCCCGCTGGCCGACGGCAGCCTGGTGGCCGTTCTCGGTGCCGCGCCCGCCGTGCGATGGAACTACCACGACCTGAGTGCGCCGGCGGGTGCGGACACCCGAACCCGCATCGACGAGATCGCCGAACAACAGCGCACCGAACCCTTCGACCTCGCCGCACCACCGCTCATGCGGTACACCCTGGTCCGTCTGGCGGCCGATCGGCACGTACTCATCCAGACGGTGCACCACATCATCGCCGACGGCTGGTCGGTACCGATCGTGCTGCGGGAACTGGCTGCCCTGCACGACAATCCCGATACCCACGCCCTGCCGGCGCCGGCCCGCTACCGCGACCACCTGGAGTGGCTGCACCGCAGCGCGCCGGCCGCGTCGCAGGCCGCGTGGCGCGCCGCGCTCGACGGTGTCGACGAGCCGACCCGCCTTGCCGACGCACTGCCGCCGCATGACCGCGGCGACACCGGATTCGGCAAGGTGAGCGCCGACATTCCGGCCGAGATCGCCGACGGGATCGCGGACTGGGCCACCGGACACGGCGTCACCGTCAGCGCGGTACTCGGCGCGGCGTGGGGTATCACCGTCGGCCGGCTGACCGGCCGCACCGATGTGCTCCACGGCAGCACCGTATCCGGTCGCGGCAGTGACGTTCCCGGCATCGACGATATGGTCGGGCTGCTGATCAACACGGTGCCCGCGCGCACCCGCTGGACACCGTCGGACAGCCTTGCGGCCGTGGTGCAGCGCCACGCTCAGGCACAGGCCGCCCTGTTCGAGCACCACCACGTGGCGCTGGCCGACATCCAGCACGCCGTCGGGGTGTCAGAACTCTTCGACACCCTGGTGGTCATCGAGAACTATCCCGCCGCCGACGACCGCACCGCCGCGATCCACGTGACCGGCATGGAAGTCATCGAGGCGCCGCACTATCCGCTGACCCTGATGCTCAAGCCGGGGAGGGATCTGCACGTCGCGCTGACCCATGACCGCGCGGTGCTCGACACGGCGACCGCCGAGCAGGTGCTGGCCCTCTTCCGCCGGACGCTGGCGGCCGTCATCACCGAGGGCGACACGACCCGGTGCAGCGACATCGACGTGCTCGATCCGGCCGGTCGCGATGAGGTGCTGCGCGCGGGCGCCGGTGCGCCCGCGCGTACCGGCACGGTCCCGGAACTCTTCGACAACCAGGTCCGCCGTACGCCCAGCACCGTCGCCGTCAGCGACACCGGTACGCGGCTGACCTACCGCGATCTCGACGACCGGTCGGCCGCCCTGGCCGGCGCCCTGGTGGCTGCGGGCGTGCGACGCGGTGACCTCGTCGCCGTGGCCACCAGCCGGACCACGTCGATGGCCACCGCCCTGCTGGCCGTGTTGCGAAGCGGCGCAGCCTATCTGCCCATCGACCCCGGGTATCCGTCGGCGCGGATCTCCTACATGCTCGACGACGCGCGACCCAAGATCGTGCTCACCGACGGCACGACGCTGCCCGACCACGGACTGCCGGTGGTGAGCACCGACGCCGTGGGCCGGCCATGGCGCGACACCGTCCTCGATCCGGATGACGCCGCATCGGTGGTCTACACCTCCGGCAGTACCGGGCGCCCGAAAGGCGTCGTCGGCACGCACGGCGCACTGACCAACCGGCTGTCGTGGGCCAGGACGGCGTGGTCCCGTGACCGCGACGATGTGCGCATCGCCAAGAGTTCCATGAGCTTCATCGACGGCACCACCGAATTGCTCGGCGCACTTGTCGCCGGGGCCACCACGGTCGTCGCCGATGACGCCACGGCCAAGGACGGTGCGGCGCTGGCCCGACTGGTCGACGACGTCGCTGCCACCCAACTGCTGGTGGTACCCAGTCTGGGCGCGGCGATGGCCGAGGTCGCGAGCAACAAGTTCGGGACCGTGGCGCGTTGGATCTGCAGCGGTGAACCGCTGGATGCGGCCACTGTCGCTGCACTGCAACAGGTGTCGCCAGAAGCCGAGATCGTCAACTCCTACGGTTCCTCCGAGGTCACCGGCGATGTGCTCGCCGCAGCGGTGACCGGGGCCGTCACGCTCGGCCGGCCGGTCCCGGGCTGCCGGATCTACCTGCTCGGACCGGACCTGTCGCCGGTGCAGCCCGGTGCCGTCGGCGAAATCTATGTGGGCGGAGTGCAGGTGGCCCGCGGGTACCTCGGTCAGCAGGCCGATACCGCCGCCCGGTTTGTCGCCGACCCGTTCAGCGCCGGCGGTGAGCGCCTCTACCGCACCGGCGATCTGGCGCGCTGGACGCCGGAGCGCACGGTCGAGTATCTCGGCCGCGCCGACAATCAGGTGAAGGTCAACGGGTTCCGCGTCGAACTCGGCGAGATCGAGACCGCCCTGGCCGGGCTGCCCGATATCGCCGAGGCGGTGGTCACCGCCCGCCGGCAACGTCTGGACGGGTATGTGGTCGCCCGCGCAGGATGCCAACCCGACCCTGAAACGGTCCGGGCTGCGCTCGCCGGCGTCCTGCCGGCCCACATGATTCCGGCCACCGTCACGGCGCTCGACGCGATCCCGTTGCTGCCCAATGGGAAACGGGACCGCTCGGCGTTGCCTGAGCCCGCGCGCACCGTTTCGCGCACGGCGCCGCGCACCGACCAAGAGAAACTGATCTGCGCGACCTTCGCCGAGGTACTGGGCACCGAGGACGCCGGAGCAGACGAGGATTTCTTCGCACTGGGCGGAGACAGTCTGCTGGCGCTACGCGTGGTCAACAGGCTGGCCGGGGCCGGACTGACGCTGGCCACCAGCGAGCTGTTCCGGCTGCGCACCGCACGTGCGCTGGCCACCGCGCTGGGCGCAGAAGCTCCCGCCGTCGCTGCGGTGACACCGCAAGCATGGCACGGACTTTCCGAGGACGAGCTGGCCCTGCTGACCGCGTCGAGCCCCGTCGAGGTGGCCGAGGTGTGGCCACTCTCGCCGCTGCAGGAAGGCGTGTACTACCAGTGCACCTACACCGACGACGTCAACACCTATCTGGCACAGAATGTCTTCGACTTCGACCATCGGCTCGACGTCGACGCCCTGCGGGTCGCATTCGGGGCCCTGCTGACCCGCCACGACAACCTGCGCGCCGGATTCACCAGCGATGACCTGCCGCGGCCCGTGCAATACGTGGGACGGTTCGTGCCCGCCACGGTCGCCGAGGTGGATCTGTCGAACCTGACCGCCGATGCCGCCGAAGCTCAGCTCGCCGTGGTGATGCGCACCGACAGCGAAACCCCCTTCGATCTGCGGATGCCACCACTGGTGCGCCTCACCGTCATCCGGCTGCCCGGCCGCGGTGACCGGCTGCTGTTGACCTGCCACTTCCTGCTGTGGGACGGCTGGTCGCGTGAGCTGGTCCTGCGGGAGTTGTTCGCGCTGTACAACTCCGGCGGCCTGCGTGGCGCGCTGCCCGCGGGTACCGCCACCTACGCCGACTACCTGCGGTGGGTGAGTGCGCAGGATCGCGCCGCCTCGACACGGGCGTGGTCGGAGGCGCTGGCCGGTCTCGACGAGCCGACCCTGGTCGCCCCGGCGGAGGGCACCGGTGCCGAACCGGTGATGCCGCAACGGGTCTACGGCGAACTGTCCGCGGAGCTCACCGCACTGCTCGAGCAGCACGCCCGTCGCACGCAGACCACGGCCAACACCGTGCTCACCACCGCGCTGGGCATCGTGCTCGGGTATGAGACCGGAAGCACCGACGTCGTCTTCGGCACGACGGTGGCCGGGCGCCCACCGGTGCTGCCCGGTATCGAGCATGTGATCGGACAGTTCCTCAACACCGTCCCGGTCCGGGTGGACATGGCGCCGACGTCGACGGTGACCGAGCTCCTGCGTGCGGTGGAGGATTTCCGGCTCGACCTGATGGCCCACGACTACCTCGGCCTCGGCGATATCACCCGCGCCACCGGTCAGCAGCAGCTCTTCGACAGCCTCTACGTGCTGCAGAATTTCCTGGACGATGACACCTTCACCGAGTTCGAACGCGAGCAGGGCATCGTCGGCGTCGACTTCGTCGACACCACGCACTACCCGTTGACCTGGGTGCTCACCCCGGGGGAACGGTTGCGTATCAAGCTGGAGTACCGGCCCGATGTGATCGATGCCGACACCGCGGCGGCGATGGTCGCCCGGCTCTGCCGCGCGGTGGAATTGCTGTTGACCCAGCCGGACTCCCAGGTCGGGTCGCTCGACCTGACGCTGGCCGCCGAACACGAAACACTGGTGAGGCAGTGGGGCAGTGTCGAACACGAGATCGGCGGGGAGACCATCGCCGATCTGCTGGCCGACCGTGCCGCGTCATGCCCGGAGGACATCGCGCTGGTCTTCGGTGCCCAGCGGCTCACCTACGCCGAACTCGACGAGCGGATCAACCGGCTGGCACGGCTGTTGATCGCGCATGGCGCCCGCCCGGAACAGGTGGTGGCACTGGCATTGCCCCGATCGGTGGACATGGTGGTGGCGCTGTTCGCGGTCCTGCGTACCGGGGCGGCCTATCTGCCGCTGGAGCGTGACTATCCGCTGGCCCGACTCACCGGCATGCTCGACGACGCGCACCCGGTGCTGCTGGTGTGCCCGGAATCGAGCACCGAACTCGCCGCGCACCAGACCCGCCTCGGCGGCACCGTCGTGAGCCCGGACAGCGCAGCGGTGGCGCAGGCACTGTCCCTGACATCTGGAATTGCGCTGTCCGACAGCGAACTCGGTGCCTTCGTGGGGGCGCGGCGGCTCGAGTACCCGGCCTACGTCATCTTCACCTCGGGCTCCACCGGACGCCCCAAGGGTGTGGTGACGCCCTACCGCGGCCTGACCAACATGCAGCTCAACCACCGGGCCGAGATCTTCGCACCGGCGATCGCCAAGGCCGGTGGCCGGCGGCTACGCGTCGCGCACACCGTGTCGTTCTCCTTCGACATGTCGTGGGAGGAGCTGCTGTGGCTCGTCGAGGGTCACGAGGTGCACATCTGCGATGAGGAGTTGCGCCGCGATGCCACCGCACTGGTGGCGTACTGCCACCAGCATCGGATCGACGTCATCAACGTCACCCCGAGCTATGCGCACCACCTCTTCGAAGAAGGCCTGCTGGGTGATCTCGTCCCGGGTTCTTCCCCCGTCGCTTCGCTCGCCCCGGGTTCTTCCCCCGTCGCTTCGCTCGCCCCGGGAAGCGGCCACGCGCCGACCCTGGTGTTGTTGGGTGGCGAAGCGGTGTCCGAGGAGGTGTGGAACCGCCTTCGGGACCGGCCGGACAGCACCGGTTACAACTTGTATGGCCCCACCGAGTACACGATCAACACCCTGGGCGGCGGCACCGACGACAGCGTCACCCCGACCGTGGGCCGGCCCATCTGGAACACCCGTGCCTATGTCCTGGACGCGTGGCTGCGCCCGGTACGCGACGGTGTGATCGGCGAGTTGTACATCGCCGGTGCGGGTTTGGCGCGGGGCTACTTGAACCGGGCCGGTCTGACCGCCGACCGCTTCGTCGCCGACCCGCACCTCCCGGGCGGCCGGATGTACCGCACCGGAGACCTGGTGGCCCGGCGCGCCGACGGCAGCGGCATCCTGGACTTCTTCGGCCGCAGCGACGATCAGGTGAAGATCCGCGGATACCGGGTGGAACTCGGCGAGGTGGCCGCGGCGCTGCAGACCCTGCCCGGGATCCGGCACGCCGTGGTGATCGCCCGACCGGCGGGCTCCACCAAACAGCTAGTCGGTTATGTGGTGCCCGAAACCGCTTCGGAGCACCGTGAACTGGCCGCCGAACTGCGCGCGGCACTGGCCCGGACGCTGCCCGACTACATGGTGCCCGCGCTGTACGGCGTGCTGGACACCGTCCCGCTCACCGTCAACGGCAAACTGGACACCAAGGCACTACCCGAACCCGTCACCCCGGCGGCCGGTGCCGCGCGCGCCCCGCGTGACGGGCGCGAAGTCCTGTTGGCCGGCATCTTCGCCGACGTCCTCGGGCTCCCCGAGGTCGGTATCGATGACGACTTCTTCACCCTCGGCGGGGACAGCATCTCGTCCATCGCGGTGTCCGGGAAGGCCCGCAAGGCCGGCCTGGCCCTCACCCCGCGGGATATCTTCCGGCGCCGCACGGTATCCGCATTGGCGGCATCCGTCACCGAGACCACCCCCGATGCCGTCGTCGCCGACAGCGGCGTGGGGCTGATCTCGGCGACGCCGATGCTGGCCGAAACCGCACAGTCCGGCACGCCGCTGGACAATTTCCACCAATCGATGGTGTTGGCCACCCCGGCCGGAATCACCGGCGAACAACTCGAACTCGTGCTCGGCACGGTGCTCGGGGCGCACGACATGCTGGGCGCCCGGCTGGACCGAACCGGCGACGGCTGGACCCTCACCGTGCCCGAGCGGGTGCTCCCGGTCGTGGTGACCCGCCGGGCCGGTGCACTCACGGCAGCCGATATCGATACCGTCGTGACCGCCGCGGCCGCCGAACTGGACCCCGCCGCCGCCACGATGGTGCGGGCGATCTGGTACCCGGGCACCGGGAAGGGCCAGGGCCAGCTGCTGCTCGTCATCCACCACCTGGTGATCGACGGAGTGTCCTGGCGCATCCTCACCGAGGACCTGACCCGTGCCTGGTCGGACGTGGCGGCCGGGCGTACCCCGGCCGCAGAGGACGTCCCGACCTCCTTCCGTACCTGGTCCGAAACCCTCTGTGCCGCAACGTTCACCGACGAGGTCGAGCACTGGAACCGGGTGCTGGACACCCCGGATCCCGATCTGGGCCACCGCCCCCTCGACCCGGCCGTGGACATCGCGGAAACGGTGATCAGCCATACCGTCTCGCTGCCCGCGCAGATCAGCGCGGCACTGTTGACCAGTGTGCCCGCCGCCATGTACGGCGGTGTCAACGATGTACTGCTGACCGGTCTGGGTCTGGCCGTGGCCCAGTGGCGAGCCGACCGCGGCCACGGCGACACCACGGCCACCGTGCTGAGCCTGGAAGGGCACGGCCGCGAGTCCGATCTCGTGCCGGGCCGGCTGGACCTGTCCCGCACCGTCGGCTGGTTCACCTCCATCTACCCGGTGGCGGTCGACCCCGGCGCGGTATCCTGGGCGGACGTGCTGGCCGCCGGTGCACCGCTGGCGGCGGCGGCCAGGGCCGTCAAAGAACAACTGCGCGCGGTACCCCATCGCGGCTTGGGCTACGGCGTGCTGCGCTATCTCGACCCGTCGGCACCGATCAGCGGTGCCGCACCCCAGATCCTGTTCAACTACCTCGGCCGGTTCGCCGGGGGAGCGGGCCGCGACTGGGAGCCCGTCGACGAGATCGGTGCGTTGCGCGAGGGCGTCGATGACACCAATCCGGCGATGCCCCTGGAGATCAACGCCCTGGCCGAGGATCGGGCCGACGGCACGGTGCTGACCATGACACTGTCCTGGCCCGCCGGGTTGATCGACCCCGCAGACATCCACGAACTGGCCGAAATGTGGTCGCAAGCGTTGGGCGCCCTGACCCGTTGTGCGGCCCTGAGCGGGCACACCCCGTCTGACTTCGGCCTGATCACCGTCAGCCAGGACGACCTGGACGACTGGGCGCACCTCGGCGAGATCGAGGACGTCCTCCCGCTGCTGCCGCTGCAGGAGGGCATGTACTTCCACAGCGCCTACACCGATGCGGCCTCGGGTGACACGGACACCTACCGCGTGCAACAGATCGCCGAGATCAGCGGACCCGTCGATGTGGAGACGCTGCGCGCCGGCGTGATCGCGACCGTGCGCCGCCACCAGGCACTGCGCGCCGCATTCCGCGAGATGCGGGACGGCCGGATCGCGCAGGTCATCTGGGCGGATGCCGCGGTCGAGTTCACCGCCACCCGCGGTGATGTGATTCGTATCGCCGAACAGCAACTGGCGCGGCCCTTCGTGCTGTCGGACGCGCCGCTGGTGCGCTACACCCTGGTATCGCTCAGCGATACCGAGCACCGGCTGATTCAGACGATGCACCACATCGTCGCCGACGGCTGGTCCTACCCGGTGATCTTCGGCGATATCGTCGCCCACTACAACGCGGGCCTCGGCGCGGCCACCGGGTTGCCCCCGGTGATCGCCACGCTGCGCGACCACGTCGACGCGGTCACGGCCGGGGGACAGCACCACGCGGCCTCCCGCGCGGCCTGGTCGACGGCGCTCGCCGGGGCCGAGCCCACCATCCTGTTCACCGCCGACCGGGACACCATCGGCGCACACCGCAGTGTCGTGCGCCGACTGTCACCGGAACTGACCGCCGCGCTCACCGCCACCGCCCGGCAGCGGGGTGTCACCGCGAGCACCGTGCTGCACGGTGCGTGGGGCCTGCTGCTCGGCCGGCTGCTGGACCGCACCCGGGTGGTCTTCGGATCCACGGTGTCCGGTCGCGGGGGAGAACTGGCCGGCACCGATTCCCTTGTCGGACTGCTCATCAACACCTTGCCGGTACCCATGAGCTGGCAGCACGACACCCCGATCGGCACCGTCATGGCACAGCTGCAGGAGCAGCAGAGCGCCCTGCTCGACGCCCAACAACTGGGGCTGGCCGAACTTGCCAGGCTGGCCGGGGTACGCGAATTCTTCGACACCATGGTGGTGGTCGAGAACTTCCCGGCCACCGCCACCGACACGCCCGACGATCCGCGGGCGCTGACCTTCCACCGGTTCACCGGCACCGACGCCCCGCACTATCCGCTGTCCTTCGTGGCCTATCTCGACGAGCGGCTGGGCATCGAGATCAAATACGACGCCGACGTGGTGACCGAGGCGCAGGCAGCGCGGTACGCCGAACGCGTCGAACACCTCCTGGCCGCCTTCACCGAGGACCCCGACGCCCCGGTCGCCGCCGTGGACCTGCGCACCGAGGCCGAACGCGCCAGGGTCGCCGCCGACGTGGCCCGTTCCGGTCCGGACCGCACCCTCGTCGACACCTTCGCCGAGGTGGTCCGCCGAGCGCCGGACGCCGTCGCCGTCAGTTGCGGTTCCGAGCGGCTCACCTACGCCGACCTCGACGCGCGATCCTCGGCCGTCGCCGCGGCCCTGAACGAGGCCGGCGTCGCACCGGAATCCTGTGTTGCCGTTGCACTTCCACGCTCGGTTGACCTGATCGTCGGTCTGCTCGCGGTACTCAAAGCGGGCGGCGCCTACGTCCCGTTGGACATCGACTCACCGGCCGCGCGACTTCAGCACATCGTCACCGACTCCGCCCCCGTCTGCGTCCTGACGGATGTGCCGGACCGGGTGCCCACCGGATCGGCCCGGACGGTGCTGCTCGCCGACGCCGCCCGCCACACCGGACCGGCCCCGCGCACCCGGGTCGACGCCGATCACCCCGCCTACCTCATCTACACCTCCGGTTCCACCGGTGTGCCCAAGGGCGTGGCCGTCGCGCACCGTCAGGTGGCCGCGCTGTTCGACGGGGCCGCAACGCTGTTCGACTTCGGCCCGTCGGACGTGTGGACCATGTTCCATTCCGCGGCCTTCGATTTCTCGGTATGGGAACTGTGGGGCGCCCTGCTGAACGGCGGGCGGCTGGTGATCGTCGAGCAGGCCGTGGCCCGGGACCCGGACCGCTTCGTCGACCTGCTCACCGACGAGGGCGTGACGGTGCTCAATCAGACGCCGTCGGCGTTCTACCCCCTGATCGAAGCCGACCGGCGCCGCCGGCCGGCGTTGTCGCTGCGCTATGTGATCTTCGGTGGGGAAGCCCTGGACACCTCCCGGCTGTCGGGCTGGTATGACCGGCATCCCAGCGATGCACCGCAGCTGGTCAATATGTACGGCATCACCGAGACCTGCGTGCACGTCTCGTTCCGGCCGCTGTCCGCGATTGATACGGGTGCGCCCCAGAGTGTGATCGGCGGGCCGATTCCCGGCCTGCAGATCCATCTGTTGGATGGTGCCCTGCAGCCGGTACCCACCGGTGTGGTCGGCGAAATGTACATCGCCGGTGGGCAATTGGCCCGGGGCTACGCAGGCCGGCCCGGGCTGACCGCGGCGCGTTTCGTGGCCAACCCGTTCGGTGGCGAGCGGCTGTACCGCAGCGGCGACACCGCGATGTGGACCGAAGCCGGTGAACTGGTCTACATAGGACGCTCCGACCAGCAGGTCAAGGTGCGTGGCTACCGCATCGAACTGGGTGAGGTGGAGTCCGCGTTGGCGGCCCTGCCCGGGATCACCAACGCGGCGGCCGCCGTGCACACCGATGCGGCCGGCCGGGCCCGGCTGCTCGGATACCTGGTGGGCCCCGCCGAGATCGATATCGCCGCCGCGCGTGACGAACTCGCCACCCGGCTGCCCGGATACATGGTGCCCTCGGCGCTGATCGCGCTCGATGCCCTGCCGCTGACGGTCAACGGGAAACTGGACCGCGCCGCGCTGCCGGCGCCATCCGAACCGGCGCAGCGGGACGCGCAGGTCCCGGCCGCCGACGGCACCGCCGGGGTGCTCGCGGCATTGTGCACCGAGATCCTGGGCACCGCCGTCGGTGTCGACGATGATTTCTTCAGTATGGGCGGTGACAGCATCGTTGCCATCCAGTTGGTGAACCGCGCACGCCGGCAGGGGGTGCGGATCACGCCCCAGCAGGTGTTCACCGCGCGCACGCCGGCCGGCCTCGCCGAGGCGGCCGGAGCGCGGGCGCCGCAGCCCGCGGGTTCCGACGATGCGGGGCCCGACCTCGGCGAGGTCATGCTGACCCCGATCGTGCAACGGCTCGCCGAGCTCGGCGGCACCGTATCGCGGTTCAATCAGAGTGAACTGGTGCGTACACCCGCCGGCGCCACCCACCGGCAACTCGAAACGGTGGTCAACGCCCTGGTGTCTCGCCACGACGCGTTGCGGCTGCGTCTGCACCGCCCGGCGCCGATGCTGTGGTCTCTGGAAACCATGGCGGGCCAAGCCGTTCCGGTACGGCATGTCGACGCCACGGCATACGGGGACGAGGAGCTGCGTGGACTGCTCGGCGCGGAGTCCGACGCCGCCGCCGACCGATTGGACCCTGACACCGGGGTCGTGGTGCAGGCCGTCTGGTTCGATTTCGGCGCCGATCGCCAGGGCCGGCTGCTGCTGGTGGCCCACCACCTCGCCGTCGACGCGGTGTCATGGCGCATCCTCATCGACGATCTCGGCGAATGCTGGAATCAGATTCAGCACGGCAGTCCGATCGTTCTCGATCCGGTGCCGACCTCGCTGCGTACCTACGCCCGGGCGGTCAACGAGAACGCCCAGCAGGCAGCCCGATTGGCCGAGTTCGACCACTGGACCGCCACCCTGGCACCCGGCGGCGAACTCGACCCGCAGGCCGGCACGGTGGCACTCAGCGTCGGGTCGACCCGCGATCACGAGATCCGGCTGACCGCCGCCGAGTCGCTGCCGCTGGTGACCACCGTGCCCGCCGCGGCGAACGCGGATGTCAACGAAACCCTGATCGCTGCCCTGCACATCGCGGTGCAACGCTGGCGTGGGACGGCTGCGCCCCTGGTGCTCGACCTGGAGCGGCACGGCCGCGACGGATGGAGCGAAGAACTCGACCTGTCCCGTACGGTCGGATGGTTCACCGCCATCGCGCCGGTCAGGCTGGAACCTGTCGACGGTGCGACGCTCATCGACGTCCTCAAGGACGTCAAGGAACGACTCCGCGCCGTCCCCGGCCACGGGCTGGGCTTCGGCCAGCTGCGCTACTGCAACCCGCGCACCTCTGCGGTGCTGAGCCGGCTGGCCACACCGCAGGTGTTGTTCAACTACCTGGGACGGTGGGCGTCGGACTCCGACGGTGACTGGGCTTCGGCGCCTGAGGTCGATGCCCTGCGCGTCTCGCCCAACCCCGATCTGGGCACGCCGTACCTGCTGGAGATCAACGTCATCTGCGATGAGACGCGGGACGGACTGCGGCTACGCGCCACGCTGACCTATCCCGACGGTGAGTTCGACGAAGATGCGGTCACCGACTTGGCCGACCACTGGGTCGCGGTACTTCGCGAGTTCGCCGAAAGTACGACCGGCACCGCGGGAGCGCTGACACCGTCGGATCTGCCCCTGGTCGACCTGACCCAGCAGCAGATCGATCGGATCACCGAAAGCACCGCGATACAGACGATCTGGCCGCTGTCGCCGTTGCAGGAGGGCGTCTATTTCCAGGCGCGCTACTCCGATGCCGCCGTGTACATCGTGCAGAACGTGTTCGACTTCGCCGACCCGGTGGACACCGCCGCCCTGGGCACCGCGTTCGCCGCCGTGATGCGCCGCAACCCGGTGCTGCGATCGGGATTCCGGGCTGATGACCTGGCGCAACCGGTGGCCGTCATCGCCGAAAGCCCGCTCTGTGAACCGGAAGTCATCGACCTCTCGGCCTTGACCGCCGCGCAGGCGCAGGACCGGATCGAGGAGATC
This sequence comes from Mycobacterium hackensackense, assembly GCF_025822555.1. Lineage (NCBI taxonomy): Bacteria > Bacillati > Actinomycetota > Actinomycetes > Mycobacteriales > Mycobacteriaceae > Mycobacterium > Mycobacterium hackensackense. The sequence goes on along the minus strand of NZ_JACKUC010000029.1, from coordinate 651,008 downwards.
ACCGCCGCGGACCGGCTGCGTACCTTCGACATCGCCGAGCCGCCGCTGGCCCGGTTCACCGTCGTCCGCACCGCGGGCATCGACCGGCTGATCTTCAGCTACCACTTCCTGCTGCTGGACGGCTGGTCGCGCGAGCAGCTGCTGCGTGAACTGTTCGCCGAGTACGCGGCCGCCAAACACGGTGCGCCGTCGGTGAATCTGCCCGAGCCGGTGGCACAGTTCACCGATTACCTCAGGTGGCTGGCCGGACAGGATCGCGACGAATCCGGCAGACAGTGGGCACGCGCCCTCGCCGATCTGCCGGCGCCCACCCTGCTGGTTCCCGACGCGGTCGGCACTGCGCCCACACTGGCGCTGCGGCTGGACTTCTTCCTCACCGAGGAGCAGACCGCCCGGCTCACCCAGGCCGCGCGGGACTGCGGTGTCACGCTCAACGCGCTCATCAGTACCGCGCTCGCGTTGGTCCTGGCCTACGAGACCGGTGCCGAGGACGTTGTCTTCGGTTCCACCGTGGCCGGGCGGCCCACCGATATCGACGGGATCGACACGGTGATCGGGCTTTTCCTCAACACCGTGCCGACCCGGGTGCGGCTGCGGCCGCAGACGACGATCGCCGACGCCATGCGCGCGGTGCAGACCGACCGCCTGCGGTTGATGGATCATGAATACCTCGGGCTGGGAGACATCCAGCGCGCGGCCGGGATTCAAGGCGCCCTGTTCGACAGCCTCTACGTGCTGCAGAACTTCCTGGACGACGACACCTTCACCGATATGGAGGCCGAGTACGGCATCGTCGGTCACGACTCCGTCGACGCCTCGCACTATCCGTTGACCTGGGTGGCCTCACCCGGGCGCCGGTTGTGGATGAAGCTGGAGTACCGGCCCGACGTGGTGGACCGCGCGCACGCGCAGCGTCTGCTGGACCGGCTGCGGCAGGTCCTGATTCACCTGGAACCCGAAAACACCCTGGCCGCAGCGGATCTGGTTCTCCCGCAGGAGTCCGGTGCCCTTAGCGCCCGCGGCGACGCGACTCGGCACCCCCTGCCCGCGACGACGGTGGTGGACCTGCTGGCCGAGCGCAGCGAAGCCGCGAGCGATCTCACCGCCTTGGTCTGCGGTGCCGAGAGCATCGACTACCGACAGCTCGACGCCCGGCTGAACCGGATGGCCGGATTGCTGCGGGCCCGCGGGATCGGACCGGATACCACGGTCGCGCTGGCCATCCCGCGATCCATCACCGCCGTGGTGGCGCTGTTCGCGGTGTTGCGGTCCGGTGCGGCCTACCTGCCGCTGGAGCTGGACTATCCGGACGACCGGCTGGCCGTCATGCTCGCCGACGGTGCGCCGGCCTGTGTCGTGACCACCCGCGAGGTGGCCGGCCGGATCGGCGCGGTCGCCCCGGCGACCTGCCCGGTGCTCATCCTCGACGACGCCGACACCGCAGCCGAACTCGCTGCGGCACCGTCGGTGTGGGACGGTCACCGCCCGGGCCTGGACGATCCCGCCTACGTCATCTACACCTCCGGTTCCACCGGTAAACCGAAGGGTGTGCTCACCCCGCACCGCGGGCTGACCAACATGCACCTGAACCACCGCGAGGCCATCTTCGCGCCCGCCATCGCCAGGGCCGGCGGGCGGCGCCTGTGCATCGCCCATACCGTGTCGTTCTCCTTCGACATGTCGTGGGAGGAGCTGCTGTGGCTGATCGAGGGTCACGAGGTGCACATCTGCGATGAGGAGTTACGCCGCGACGCCACCGCACTGGTGGCCTACTGCCACCAGCATCGGATCGACGTCATCAACGTCACCCCGACCTATGCGCAGCTGCTCTTCGAACAGGGCCTGCTCGACGGGGCCGGCGGGCACGCACCCGTGCTGGTACTGCTCGGCGGTGAGGCTGTCTCGGCCACCGTGTGGAACCGGTTGCGCGACAGCGACACCAGCTACGGCTACAACCTGTACGGGCCCACCGAATACACCATCAACACCCTCGGCGGCGGCACCGACGACAGTGCGACCCCCACGGTCGGCACGCCGATCTGGAACACCCGCGGCTACATCCTGGACGCCTGGCTGCGGCCGGTGCCGGACGGGACGCCGGGTGAGTTGTACATCGCCGGGGCCGGGCTGGCCCGCGGGTACCTGCGTCAGCCGGCCCTGAGCGCGAGCCGGTTCGTCGCCAACCCGTTCCAGGTCGCCGGCGACGAGGACGCCCGGATGTACCGGACCGGTGACCTGGTGGTCCGCCGTGCCGACGGCAACCTGGACTTCCTGGGCCGCACCGACGATCAGGTCAAGATCCGCGGCTACCGGGTGGAACTCGGGGATATCGAGGCCGCGCTCACCGCGCACCCGGAGGTCACGCAGGCCGCCGTCATCGCGCGGCCGGACCCGAACACCTCCGGCTCACACCGGTTGATCGGCTATCTCGTTCCGGCCGCCGGTCATGATCCGGACCTGATCCGACGGGTGCGCAGCCACCTCAAGGCCGGGCTGCCCGGTTATATGGTGCCCTCGGCGATGGCAGTGCTCGACGCCTTGCCGATGACCGACAACGGCAAGCTCGACACCCGCGCCCTGCCCGAGGTCGAGCACCGGCAGGCCGCGAGCCGACCGCCGCAGACGGCGACGGAGGAGACGTTGTGCGCGCTGTATGCCGAGGTGCTGGGCCTCGACCGGGTGGGCGCCGATGACGATTTCTTCGACCTGGGCGGACATTCTCTGGTCAGCATCCGGCTGATCAACCGGGTGCGCGCGGCCCTGGGCGTCGAGATGTCCCTCCGGGATGTCTTCGACGCACCCACCGTCGCCGAACTCGCGGCACATCTGGACGGCCGGCCCCGAGTGATCCCACGTCCCGACCTGACCGCGATGCCGCGGCCCGAACGGATTCCGGCGTCACCGGCTCAGCAGCGGCTGCTCGTGCTGGACAGACTCGGTGGGATCAGCGAAAAAGGTTCTGTCGCCTACAACTACCCGCTGGTCTTCCGCGTGCAGGGGGAGTTGCGGCTCGACGCCCTCGACGACGCGCTGGCCGATGTGCTGGCCCGCCACGAGTCGCTGCGCACCGTGTTCACCGAACACGACGGGCGCTACTTCCAACACATCCTGGCGGCCGGCACGCGGGCACCCCTCGAGGTGATCGATTGTGCGGCAACCGCCATCGACGGTCGAATCGCCGCTGCGGTGGCACGCCCGTTCGACCTGAGCGCCGAAATCCCGCTGCGGGTCACCGTGCTGCGAACCGGACCGCAGGACCACACCGTGGTGGTGCTGCTGCACCATATCGCCACCGACGAATGGTCCGACGGCCCGTTCATCGCGGACCTCAACCGCGCCTACGCCGCCAGGCGCGGCGACGCCCCCGCCCCGCTGCCCGACCTGCCGGTGCAGTACGCCGATTACACGTTGTGGCAGCGGGAACTGCTGGAGCTGGTCGGCCCCCGGCAGCGCGAGTTCTGGCGCGCCACGCTCAGCGGCGCACCCGATGAGCTGACCCTGCCGACCGATCGGCCCCGGCCGGTACACCCCAGCGGGGCCGGCGGTGTCACGTATTACGACATTCCGGCGGAAACCGCTGCGGCGCTGCGCAATCTGGCGGCACGGTATCAGGTCAGCCCACTGATGGTGCTGCACGCCGGTGTCGCCGCGCTGCTGCACCGCCTCGGCGCCGGCGACGATATCGTCGTCGGCACACCGGTGGCCGGCCGTGACGAAGCCGCACTGAACGAGGTGATCGGTTTCTTCGTCAACACGCTGGTGTTGCGGGCCGATATCTCGGGCAATCCGACCTTCGAGGAACTGCTGGCCCGGGTCCGCACCGCCGATCTGGCCGCCTTCGCGCATCAGGAGCTGCCCTTCGATCAGCTCGTCGAGATGCTCAATCCGCCTCGGGTGGCGGGCCGGAACCCGTTGTTCAACGTGTTCGTCGGATACCACCTGCGCGACGGTGGCAGCACCGAGATGTTCGGGCTGCCGACCCGGTGGAGCGAACCGGAGGTGGCGGCCGCCATGTTCGACCTCGGGTTCACCCTGATCGACGACCGGGCCGACGGCGGCGCCACGATCATGGCCGAGTACAGCGCGGACCTGTTTGACGCCTCGTCGGTCCGCACCCTGGCGGGCCGACTGGTCGCCGCCCTCGGACAGTTCGCGCAGGACACCGGTCTTGCGGTGGGCGAGGTCGATCTGCTCGACGACGACGAACGCGCAACGCTGGCGGCCCGGAACGCCACCGACCGCGCGCTCGCCCAGATCGGGTTGGGCGGATTGGTGTCCCGGCAGGCCGCAGTGACCCCCGATGCCGTCGCCGTTCGGTTCGAGGGTGAGGACCTGAGCTACGCGGAGCTGGATGCCTGGTCGGACCGCTTGGCCGCCACCCTGGATGTGGGGGCGGACAGTATCGTCGGGGTGTCACTGCCACGGTCGGTGGAACTGATCGTCGCCTTGGTGGCGGTGGCCAAGTCGGGTGCGTCCTATCTGGCGCTGGATCCGGACTACCCGCCGGATCGGTTGCAGTACATGGTCGCGGATGCGCAGCCGGCCGTCGTGCTCGCCAACCCCGCGGTGATCCGTCTCGTGCGCACCGAACCGGCGCGCCCGCCGCTACCCGAGATCGACCCGGCGGCATGGGCATACGTGCTCTACACGTCCGGATCCACGGGCCGGCCCAAGGGCGTGGCCGTCACGCATGCCGGCATCGTGAACCGGATCGCCTGGCTGCAGGACGCCTATGCGCTCACGGATCAGGATCGGATGCTGGTGAAGACACCGATCAGCTTCGACACCTCGGTGTGGGAGGTGTTCTGGCCGCTCAGCGTGGGCGCCACGCTGGTGGTCGCCAGGCCCGGCGGTCATCGGGACCCCGCTTACCTTGCGGAAACCATTGTCGCCCAACGTGTCACGGCGGTCGACTTCGTTCCGTCGATGCTGGAGCTGTTCCTGGACGAGCCGCGCTCGGCGCTGTGCCGGTCACTGACCCGGGTGACGGTCGGTGGCGAGGCGCTCACCGATGACCTGGCCGCCCGGTTCGGCGCCGCCCTGGGGGTGCCGTTGCACAATCTCTACGGTCCGACGGAGGCGGCCGTCGACGTCCTGGGCTGGACCGCCGACGGTGGCGCGGTGGCCCTCGGCGTTCCCGGCTGGAATGTGCGCGCCCACGTACTCGACGGCTACCTCAACCCGGTCCCGGACGGCGCGCCGGGAGAGCTGTACCTGGCCGGTGTGCAGTTGGCGGACGGGTATCTGCACCGCCCCGGCCTGACCGCACAACGCTTCGTCGCCGACCCGTTCGGCACCGGCGCTCGGCTGTACCGCACCGGTGACGTGGTGCGCTGGCGCGGCGACGGTCAGCTCGAGTATCTGGGCCGCAGCGACGATCAGATCAAGCTGCGCGGGGTACGCATCGAACCCGCCGAGATCGAGACGGTGCTGGCCGCTCATCCCGGGGTGGCCTCGGCGCGGGTGGTGGTTCGCCACGACCGGCTGGTGGCGTACTACCTGCGGGCCGCCATGTCGACCCCGGACGCGCTGCGCGAACACGCCGTCGCCGCCCTGCCGATCCACATGGTGCCCTCGGCATTCGTGGAACTGACCGAGTTCCCGTTGACCCCCAGCGGCAAGCTGGACCGCAATGCGCTGCCCGATCCGCAGATCACCGCGGGCACCGGACGGCCGCCGCAGACACCGGAACAACACCGGCTCTGCGCACTGTTCGCCGATGTCCTCGGCGGCGCAATCACCACCATCGACGACGACTTCTTCGCGCTCGGCGGGCATTCGCTGCTGCTGGTGCGTCTGGCGGCTGCGATCCGGCGCGAGTTCGGCGTCGACGTTGCGGTGGCGGACCTGATGGTGAGCCCGACCGTGGCCGATATCGCGCCGCTGCTGCGCGGCGACGCGGACCGTGGCTCGGCCGGCCTGGCGGCGGTGCTGCCCCTGCGCGCGAACGGATCAGAGCCGCCGCTGTTCTGTGTGCATCCGGCCAGCGGTCTGAGCTGGCAGTTCGCCGGACTGAAACGGTATGTGCCGGAAAGCATTCCCCTCTACGGACTGCAGTCCCCACTGTTCTCCACCGGCCGGTTGCCCGGCACCATCGCCGAACTCGCCAGTGATTACGCCGATTCGGTGGAGCGGGTGGCGCCGAACGGGCCGGTCCGGTTGCTCGGCTGGTCGTTCGGCGGTTCGATGGCGCTCCTGGTCGCCGGTGAGCTGCACCGCCGGGGCCGCGAGGTCGGCTTCGTCGGCATGCTCGATGCGCGTACCGACGTCACCCCGGACACCGCCTTCGATGCCGACGCCGTGTTGGGCAGCCTGTTGCGTGAGATGGGCTTCGCCGTCGCACCCGGTGTGCGGCTGACGGTGGCCGATGCGGTGACGCTGGTACGCGAGAGCGGTGATGCCATCGCGATGCTCGACGACACCCGGATCGCGCAGGTGATCGAGAACTACGTCGCCGCAGAGCGTTTCACTGCCGGAGCCGACTACGGCCGGTTCGACGGCGACGTGTTCTTCGTGGACGCCGCCATCCTTGAGATGGACTTGCACGGCATCGCGTCACACGGGTGGCGAGCGCACGTCGGCGGCCAGTTGGAGGTGGTGTCGCTGAACTGCCGGCATTCCGAGCTGATGGACGCCGACACCCTGGACCATCTCGGTCCGCTGATCGCGGCGCGACTGCACGGCGATCGGGACGTGTGACAATCTCCCGGTGGGGAAAGTAGTCGTCATCACGGGAGCCGGTAGCGGTATCGGCCGGGCCACGGCGCGGGTGCTGCTGGACGCCGGTCATCAGGTCGTGCTGGCCGGCCGCAGACCCGAACAGCTGACCGAGGCGGCCGCGGGCCGGCCGAATGGCCGGGTGGTGCCGACCGATGTCACCGACGCGGAGTCGGTGCGGGCGCTGTTCGCGGACACCGTCGCCACCTTCGGACGGGTCGATGTGCTGTTCAACAACGCCGGAGTGTTCGGGCCCGCGGCCTCGATCGCCGAGATCGACGTCGAGCAGTGGCACACGGTGTGGCGGACCAATGTGGACGGGTCGGTGTTCTGCGCGCGCGAGGCCGCCCGCATCATGGCCGCGCAGCTGCCGCGGGGCGGGCGGATCATCAACAACGGTTCGCTGTCCGCGCACCGGCCACGCCCGCACAGCCTGGCCTACACCGTCACCAAACACGCCATCAGCGGTTTGACCGCATCGATGTTGCTGGATCTGCGTGCCCTCGATATCTGTGTGACGCAACTCGACATCGGCAACGCGGCCACCGATATGACGGCCGGATTCAGCGAGACACTGCAGGCCGACGGAAGGCTGGCCGCCGAGCCGACCTTCGACGTGCACCACGTGGCGGGGGCCGTGGCGCATATCGTCGATCTGCCGCTCGAGGTGTCGGTACCGCAGCTGACCGTGATGGCGCGCGCCATGCCGTACTTCGGGCGGGGGTGAACCGTGCCGGCGCGCTACGTCGTCAACTGCTCGATACTGCTCACCGAACACCCGCTGCTACAACGCCCGCAGGCGGCCCGGGACGCGGGCTTCGAGGCGATCGAATTCTGGTGGCCGTTCACCGAATCCGTGCCGGCCGATGCCGAGGTCGAGGCCTTTGTCAGGGCTGTCACCGACGCCGGTGTGCGGCTGGTCGCGCTGAACTTCGCCGGTGGTGACATGGGGGCGGGGGAGCGGGGGCTGGTATCCGATCCCGACCGCCGACAGGAGTTCCGGGACAACGTCGATGTGGCCGTCGGCATCGCGGAAAGGTTGGGCACCAAGGCATTCAACGCGCTCTACGGCAACCGCGTCGACGGTATCCCGCCCGAGATTCAAGCGGAGAACGCGACGGCCAACCTGGCCCATGCGGCCCAGCGGGCAGGCACGATCGGTGCGGACATCCTCGTGGAACCGCTCAGCGGTGTGCCCGGTTACCCGTTGCGGACGGCCGCCGACGTGATCGCGGTCCTCGACCGCGTCGGCGCGCCGACGGTGCGACTACTGGCGGATCTGTACCACCTGACCGTCAACGGTGATGATCTCGCCGGCGTCATCGAGGCGTATACCGAGCGGATCGGGCACGTCCAGATCGCGGACGCCCCCGGCCGCGGAGCTCCCGGAACGGGTGGAATCGACTTTCCCGGTCACCTGACGCACCTCGCCGCCCGCGGTTACCGCGGACACGTCAGCCTCGAATACCGCGCGGACGGCCCCGACCCCTTCGGGTGGCTGCCGCCCGCCCGACGGGGCGTCAGCCCGTGGGGTTAGCGCAAAAGAAATCAGAGCCGGGGCCCGAAGGCCACCGGCTCTGTTCTGGCAAATCGGATCAGCGCAGCGAGTCCTCGAACTCGTACCGCTGAGCCACGGCGATCAGTTCTTCACGAACCGTCGAATCGGGCATTGCGTTGATCCGCGCGTAGAGGCGTCGCCGGCTGTTGGCCCGCTTCACATCGGCGCGAAACTGCGCGAAAGACATTTTCTTCACTCCTCGAAAGTTCCCCGGGTCGCGGGGACTCAGTTGTTGTCGGTGCCCACCGGTCGGGGATCACCCGATATGTGGAACACCTCGATGCTCCTTGTTAATTCTGTGTAACGCAACTTTCTCGGTGTGAGATTCGCTACAGCCCAGGCGATTTGGGCGCGAAAACGTGGCGGCCGCCACAATCCTCAGTCCAGGATGCGGCGCGCCACATTGGTGGTCATCAGGTCGAGCAGTTCGTCGGCGCGCCCGGCCATGATGGTGCGGATCGCGTACAGCGAGAAGCCCTTTGCCTGCTCGACGGTGATGGCCGGCGGGATCGACAGTTCCTGACGGGCGGTCACCACATCCACCAGGGCCGGGCCGTCGTAAGCCAACGCCGCCGCCAGGGCGGATTCCAGGTCTGCCGGGTGCTCCACCCGGCGTGCGAACAGTCCCAGCGCCTCGGCCACCGCGGCGAAATCGGGATTCTTCAGGTCGGTGCCGAACGTGACGATGCCCGCGGCCTTCATCTCCAGCTCGACGAAGTTCAGCGACGAGTTGTTGAACACGACGAGTTTGACCGGGAGCCGGTTCTGAACGAGCGTGATCAGCTCGCCGAACAACATGGTCAGCCCGCCGTCACCGGCGAACGCGACCACCTGGCGGTCCCGGTTGACGGTCTGCGCGCCGATCGCCAACGGAAGTGCACACGCCATGGTGCCGTGGTTGAAGGACCCGAGCAGCCGGCGCCTGCCGTTCATGGTCAGGTACCGCGCCGCCCACACCACCGGCGAGCCGACGTCGACGGTGAACACCGCGTTGTCGGCGGCCAGCCGGTCGGCCACCGCCGCCACGTACTCGGGGCGGATGGGGGTACGGTCCCGGTCGTTGACCGCCAACTCGTCGAGCCGGCGCCGGGTCTTGCGGTAATGGTTCAGGGACCGGTCCAGATGGGTGCGGTCGTGCCGGGCGGTGAGCAGCGGCGCCAGCGCGGCCAGGGTGTCGGTGACCGTGCCGACCAGACCGAGATCGACGGGGGTGCGCCGACCCAGGTTCCGGCCGCGGACATCGACCTGGATGACGGTCGCGTTCTCCGGGTAGAACTGCCGATACGGGAAGTCGGTGCCGAGCATGAGCAGCACATCGGCTTCCTTGATGGCCTTGTAGCCGGAGGCGAACCCGAGCAGGCCGGTCATCCCGACGTCGTACGGGTTGTCGTACTCGACGAACTCCTTGCCGCGCAGGGCGTGCACCACCGGTGCCTGCAAGGTCTCGGCCAGCGCCACCAGCTGATCGTGGGCGCCCTGCACACCGGCCCCCGCGAGGATGGTGATGTTGTTGGCGCCGTTCAGGATTGCCGCCGCGCGGCGCAGCTCATCGTCGGAGGGGCGGATCACGGGGTGCGTGGGCAACACCGGGGTGACGCGCACATCGCCGATCTTGGACAGGAAGATCTCACCCGGGATCACCACGACGGCCACCCCGTTCTCCTCGACCGCCGCCCGCATCGCCATCTCCAGGACACGCGGTGCGGACTCGGCGGTGGTGACCAGCTCGCAGTACACGCTGCACTCTCGGAACAGCTCCTGCGGGCGGGTCTCCTGGAAATACTGTGATCCGATCTCGGCCTGCGGGATGTGCGCGGCGATGGCCAGTACCGGAACGCGGCTGCGCTGGGCATCGAACAGCCCGTTGATCAGATGCAGGTTGCCCGGGCCACAACTGCCCGCACACACCGCGAGTCGTCCGGTGAGCGCGGCGTCGGCAGCGGCGGCGAATCCGGCCGCTTCCTCGTGCCGCACATGCTCCCAGGCGAAGCCCTCCGAGCGCCGGATCGCATCGGTCAATCCGTTGAGGCTGTCTCCAGGCAATCCATAGACCCGTTGCACGCCGCTGGCGCTCAGGGTGGTGATGACGTGATCGGCGACGGTGGTCATGGCGTCAACCCTAGGTGCCGTGCACAAGTCACGGTCGGGTGCTAGACGTCCTGCGGTGAGGTCGGGACGCTGGTCAGCACATCGACGATGGAGGGATAGCTGGTCAGCGCCGCCGCTCCCACCGGGACCATCGCGACCGCCCATTCGTTACGTGGGGTGTAGGCGATCACGGCGAACGAGTCGTCGATCGCGTCGGCGGGTACGGCCTCGGCCGGAGCCTTGCGCGTGTAGGCGAACACACCGCCCTCGTCGATGGTGACCGACCCGCAGTCCATCTCGCCGTCATACCAATCGCTGCCGGCGACACCGGCGATGCTCTGGGCCAGCAGCGAGGCCGGCACCACCAGATAGCCCGCGATATCGTCCAGCGGCGCGCTGAGCCGGCCGGTGAACGTGCCCTCGCCCAGATAGGGCCCCGCGGGGGTGACGGTGGCCAGCTTCGGGATCGCCACCGGCACCGTCGTGACACTCACGTCGCCGTTCTCGTCGTGGATGCTGAAGGTGAAGCTGTCTCGGTAGACCGCCGAATCGGTGCGGTGCTGCTCGTAGGGCGTGTAGACCAACTGGACCAGATGCGTGTTCGCGTCGGTGGGCACGGCGACGACCGAGCCGTAGCAGGGCTGTGTGACGGTGACGTTCTCGTGTTCACCCATCTGGACGTCGAACACGACCTCACCGGTCGGCAGGAACGTCGCACCCGTGAACGCATCGAGGTGGCCGATGTCGATGGGTTCGGGCGAATGCGGCCCCCATGTCGTGGAGGCCGGGATGCCGACCGGCGGAACGGTGAGCGACAACCGCGCAGACGTGCGGGTGATGCCCTTGGTATCGGTCACCGACACCGTGATGGTGTCACTGGTCGGCTCCCGGCGTGCGGTCGCGAGGTCCCTGGGGCGATACACGATTCCGACGTACGTGCCGGGTGCGAGGCCGAACGCGGGCCCGGTCAGATCGGCGTTGCCGCCGGACAGGCGGGCGTCGACATCGAACGGACCGAACGTTCTGGTGCTGCCGTTCTGCGCCCCGGTGACCGCGATACCGGCACGCCTCGTGAGACCGTGAGCCACCGGGAAGAAGTAGACGAACTCGCCGAGGGTCAGACCCAGTTCATGGTCGTGGTCGAAACCGTACGGCCCGCACAGCGAGTCGGCCGGAAGCGCGCGAGGTGCGGGGCCGGCCGAGTCCCCGGGGGTGCCGGCGGCCCGTTTGACGTACCGCGTGTAACGCGCCAACTTCATACTCGTGCTCCTCGCCGTGACCAGGCGCTTTGCCTGCACCGCGACGCTATCGCCAGCCGCGTGGCGCATTCACGCGTAGCGCACTACGTGTATTCCACCGGGACGTCTCCGCGGGAGCGGCAGCACACCGGGTGGGGCCGAGCGGGTCGATGCGCTGCCGAGGTGGTGGCGGCCTTCGCGGCCGCCCTCGGCGGGTGACTCCGGCGGTACCGGTGTCCTGGCCTTAATATCCGGAGGTGACGGCAGTGAAGTGGGTCACCGCACAACGCGGGGTATCGGCGGGGCAGTTGGACGCCGCGGTCACCGCCGTCGACCGTCGGGGTGCGTTGCTGGTGGGGCAGGCCGGGGTGGGCAAGACCGTGCTGGCGCGCGCCGCGGCCGAGCGATTCACCCGGCGTCATCCCAAGGCGACCGTGCACTGGATTTCGGCGACCGCATCGGCGCGCCGGGTGCCGTTCGGCGCGTTCAGCCACCTGGTGGAGGTCACCGGGACCGGTGAAGCCGCCGCCCTGTTGACCCGGGCGCGGGCTGCGCTGTGTCCCGCCGGGGCGAACGTTCTCGTCGTCGTCGACGACGCGCATCTGTTGGACAACTTGTCCGCCACCCTGGTGCATCAGGTCGCGGTCACCGCCGCGGCCCGCCTCATCCTCACCCACCGATCCACCGAGCAGCCGCCCGACGCGGTGACCGCCCTGTGGAAGGACGAGCTGCTCGCCCGGCTGGACGTCGAGCCCTTCGACAGCACCCAGACCACCCGGCTGGTGGAGGCGGTACTCGGCGGTCCGCTGGAATCGGCCAGTGCCAACCGCATTTTCACCCTCACCGAAGGCAATCCGCTCTATCTTCGCCATCTGGTGGACGGCGCCGTACAGGCCGGGAACCTGCGCGCGGTGGACGGGGTGTGGCAGCTGCGCGGGGAGATGCCGCTGACCGCAGCGCTGAGCGACCTCATCTCGGGACACCTGTCCGCCATGCCGGATCCGGTGCGCACCGTGCTGCAGTACCTCGCGGTGGAGGAACCGTTGCCGGTCCGGGAGCTGTCCGCCGTCGCGGGCGGTGACGCGGTGGAAGCGGCCGAGGCGGCCGGAGCGGTCACGGTGGTGTCCCGCGGGGCGGAGCTGGTGGTGCAACCGGTCCATCCGCTTTATACCGAGACCGTGCGCGGATCGCTCGGGTTGCTGACCGCGCGGCGGCTGAGAACCGAACTCGTGGAACAGTTCTCCGCTCGCACCACCACTCACCTCAGCGACCGGTTGCGTTGGACGGCGCTGGCCATCGACAGTGACAGGGCGCCGGCGGTGACCGATATCCTCACCGCCGCCTGGCAGGCGATGCAGCTGGGCGACCTGGCGTTGGGGGAGCGACTGGCCCGTGGCGCCCTGGACCGGTCCGATGGATTGCCGGCCCGGTTGGCGCTGGCGCACTCGCTGTCCTGGCAGGGCCGTGGCCGCGACACCGACGACGCACTGTCGCTGGTCGATACCGACGCCTTGTCCGAATGGGAACTGACGGCCTGGCTGCTGCCCAAAGTGGCCAACCAGTTCTGGATGCTGCGTGAATCCGAAGAGGCGGTGCGCGTCCTGCACGAGACCCGGGCCCGGATCTCCGAACCGGCGCCGCTGAATACCATCGACGCGCTGGCGGCCACATTCGCGATGAGTGCGGGCCGGCCGGCCGAAGCCATCGAGATCGCCGGCGCAGTGCTGTCGGCCACCACGGCCGACGATCTCGCGATCGCCTGGGCCGCTTCGGCAGCGGCCCTGTCGTCTGCTCGGATGGGGCGGTTCGCCGACGTCGACACCTTCACCGAAAGATGCCTGTCGGCGGCACATCCGGGGCTGGTGCGCTATGCCAGTGGTCTCGGCCAAGTGCAGACGGCCCTGCTGACCGGCAATATCGCCCAGGCGGAAGACCTGGCGCGGCACTATCTCGGCTTCGCCGAATTCGAACAACCCGGCCGCGCCATCGGCGAGGTGATCCTGGGCCAGGTCCTGATCGCCAAGGGTGAGCTCGACGCCGCGGTGACCACGTTGCGCCACGCCACCGCCGCACTGCGGGACACCGGCTACTCCTGGGGCCCGATGGGATTGATGCATTTGACCAAAGCCCTTGGCCAGCAAGGTCTCGGTGCGGCTGCCGCCGAGGCTCTGCACCGCGCCGAGGCCGGCCACGGGATGCGTTCGCAACTGTATGCACCCGAATTGCACCTGGCACGCGCCTGGACCCTGGCGGCGGGCCGTGATCTGCATGGTGCGACGGCGGCTGCGCGGGCGGCGGTCCGGGATGCGCTGCGGTCCGGGCAGCGCGGTGTGGCGATGCTGGCATTCCATGACGCGGTTCGCCTCGGTGACACGGGCGGCGCCGACGGGATCGCCCGACTGTCCGCAGAACTGGACTGTGTGTTGGGGCACGCCGTCATGCGCCACGTGCAGGCGCTGGCCGCGCGGGACGGGACGGAACTGGATGCCGTCGCAGACGAGTTCGATCGACTGGGGATGGTCTGCGCAGCGGCCGATGCGGCCGCGCAGTCGGCGGTAGCGCAGGCCGCGGCGGGCAAACGCAAGGCCGAGCTGGCCGCGCGGGCGCGGGCCGCCGAGCTGGCCCAGCGGTGCGGTAACCTGCTGACCCCGGCGCTGGAACGGGTGGTGAACCCGCTGCCGCTCACCGGCCGGGAGCGGGAAGTCGCCATCATGGTGGCGACGGGCCTGTCCAACAAGGATATTGCCGAACGGCTCAGCATCTCGGTGCGCACCGTCGAAGGTCACATCTACCGGGCCTGCATCAAACTCGATGTGGAGGATCGCACGATGCTGGCCCAGGCGGTGGCAGCTTCGCGAATCGGGGGAACAGGGACATCGTGATCGAGACCCGCACTGCCACCGCACCCGAGATCCGGTTGCGGGCCGCCCCCGGCTACACCGTTCCGGAACCGGAAACGGTGTGGTTCAAGGCCCTCGACGGACACTGGCTCAATTTCAAGCACCTACCGCCGGCGCCGGAAAGGGCGGTCGACCGGGGCCCGGTGATCCTGGTGCACGGTGCGGGGGTGCGCGCCAACCTGTTGTGCCCGCCGACCACCCTCACCCTGCCGGCGATGCTGTCGGCTGCCGGGTTCGACGTGTGGATGCTGAACTGGCGCTCCAGTATCGATCTGCGTCCCATCGAATGGAACCTCGATGACGCCGCGGTTCTGGACTATCCGGTGGCGGTGAAGGTGATCCTGCAACAAACCAAGCGGGATACGCTCAAGGCGTTCATCCACTGCCAGGGGTCGTGTTCGTTCCTGATGTCGATGGTGGCGGGCAAGTTGCCTCAGGTGAGCACGGTGGTGGCGAACTCGTCAGGACTGCACCCCCTGGTGCCGTGGCCGGCGCGGATCAAGCTGCCCATCGCCATGTTCGCACTCGCGCCGTTCGTCGACTGGTTCGACCCGCAGTACGGCCTGTACGCACCCAGGTTCTGGCCCAAGGTGATGGACTGGATCGTGCGGTCGTTCCACCACGAGTGCAGCAACGCGGTCTGCAAGCACGCGAGCTTCGTGTACGGGTTCGGATTCCCGACCATGTGGAACCACGACAATCTCGACGACGAGACCCACGAATGGCTCAAGGGCGAGTTCGGTGCGGTCCCGGTCAAGGTGTTCAGGCAGATAGCCCGATGTGTGGCCAAGGGCCGGCTGGTGTCGATGGGCGACTACCCCGAGGAGGTGTTGCCCCGGGAGTTCGCCGAACGTAATCCCAAACTGGACACCACGTTCCACCTCATCACCGGCGCCGATAACCGCACCTTCCGGCCGGCGGCGATGAAGAAGACGGCATGGTTTCTCAACAGCTTCTCCGGCTCGGACCGGCACAGCTTCCACGAGTTCCCCGGCTACGGCCACATGGACATCTTCGTGGGCAAGAATGCGCATAACGACGTCTATCCCTACATCATCGCCAAGTTGAGTGAGTGACGTCATGCCGAAGCTCATTGTCGTGGTGAATCTCCTCTTCCTGCTCTGCTTTTCGGTGCTGGCCGGGGCGAGCGTGCCGGCGCTGCTCGATGCGGGCCCCGCCGTACCGCGGCACATCGTCGCGGCCGTCACCGTCACCGGCGCGGTCACCGGGACGGTCATGCTTCTCACCGAGATCTTCTCCGGTATCAGATGGGTGCCGGTGGTGGCGCTCGCTTCGTTGGCAACCGGGTGGTTCGTCATGGGTGACGACGCCGCGGCACCGACAGGCAGCGCGGTGGCGTGGCTGATCGGCTGGTGCGCGGTGGCGACCTGGTTCGGATACCTGGCGTTTCAGGGGCGGGAGGACCGATGACCGGTCTGCGATTCGGCGAGACGATGAGCGGAAGACTTGCGCCGCAGGAACCTTCGCCGATCGCCGGGTACGACGCGCCCGGGGCGCTGGCGGCGACCCTGCGGGCGCGCATCGACATCCCGGATCTCACGTTGTTCGTCGACGGCGGACTGCCGCATCGTGGGCGACTCGATGTCGAGCTGGACATCCCCGTACTCGGTACCCGACGATTCGTGGCCCACGAAGGTGAGTTCGAGTTGTTCCGGGCCGGCGAGGTGCCGTCGGGACGGCGCGGTTACTGGATGGTGTACGACGCCTTCCTCACCGACGGTGATCGCGTGTACCAGATGACCGGACGCAAGTATCTGCAACCCGGCTGGCGGTTGTACCGGGTGTGGCCGGACACCACGGTGCTGTTCGTGGTGCTCCGCGATGTCACCCACGGCGGACGCGTGGACGTCGGGGGACCGGTGGATCAGACCGTGCTGACCGCAGACCCTGGGCCCGCCACACCCGCCTGGCTGGCCGCCATCGACGTCGAAGAATCTGCCGCACTGCGCGATTACCGCAGGCCCAAGTATCTCGCCGGAAAGATCAGGATCACGCCGGCCGGATTCGGTGCGCAACTGTTGTCCATGCGTGCCATCGGCGCCCCGTGGTATCGCAGACCGTTCACGGTGGCCCGGTTCCTGTGCTTCTTCGCGGGTTCGCTGGTGCGGATCTACGTCGGCGGCTGACCGAACTCGTCGGCGGGGTGCGGTGCGCGACCGAAATCGGGTTCGGCCAGCAGATTCAGGGCAGAGCGGCGGGCGAACGCTGCGATCGTCAGGGACGGGTTGGGGCCGATCGGGCCGGGGAACACCGAACCGTCGCAGACCCGAAGCCCGGGCACCTCACGCACCCGACCGTAGGTGTCGATCACCCCCGCGGCCAGGTTGGTGTCCATCGGGCAGCCACCGACGGGATGCACGGTGATGACCCGCTCGAAGAAATCGGCGATCAGGTTGGGCGTGAACTCACCGCCGAAACCGGAGGCGATGGCGGCCATCCGCGTTCGCATCGCGTCGAAATAGGGTTCCGAGGTGGCGACCGACCAGTCGTTCTGCAGGACCGCGCCGCTGTCGTCCAGGGACAGCCGTCCGTCCGGTCGATCCCGTCCCATTCCCAGTAGCGGCATGAAGCCGGCCGAGAACGACCCATCCTTGAGGATCTGGTTGATCTCCGATGCGAGGTTGGGGTCCTTCCTGCGACCGAGCACGTCGCCGAGCTTGCGGCTCAGCACCATCCGCATCGCGTCCACCGCCATACCGCCGGCTTGGCCCAGTTGCATCAGCCATGCCGCGAACGCGGGATAGCCGGCGTCTTCGATGTACATACCCTGACCGCGTCCGTCACCCGGATAGTGACGGTAGGCGGTGATCACCGGGCCTTTGGTGCAGGCCAGGTCGCCGTCGGCACTGTGCACGAAGCCGAGGTAGTCGCCGTTGCCGCTGAACCGGGTGCCCAGGGCGCCGTTGTCGATATTGAACGTATCCTGCTGGCGCAGAAGCAGATATGTGCTACCCAGGGTGCCCGCCGCGAGCACCAGGCGCTTGGCCTTGACGGAGCGCTCGGTCGATGACCCTTCGTGATGTACCCGCACGCGGACGTCGAAGAGGTGGCCCTCCTCGGTCGAGATCGGGGTGAAACCGATGACCTCGGTGCGGGTGTGGATGCTCGCCCCGTGATGGTCGGCCAGCGACAGATAGGTGGTGTCCATGCTGCTCTTGGCGCCGTCATTGCACCCCAGGTCGCATTCGCCGCAGAGCCGGCAGGTGCGGCGGTGATAACCCGGGCCGTGAACGCTGCCGTAGGGTTCGCCGGTCAGCGGTGCTCCCACCGACGGGTGCCCGTCATCGTCGCGGAACCGGACCGCCAGCGGGGCGAGGACGGCCGGCTCACCGCCGTCGGCCGGGCGCATCTGCAGGAAACGGGTCGTCTTGGGCAGCTGAAATGCGGCGTCCGCCGGGCCGTTCGGCAGGGTCTGCACTCGCAGGAACTCGGTGACGGCGCCGTAGTGCTCGTCGAGGTGTCGGCGCGTCAGCGCCCACTGCTCGGTGGCGGTGCCGTCGGGAGTCGGCTGGGTGAACCACGACTCATCCTTGGGCAGCATGACATTGGCGTAGATCAGCGATCCGCCGCCGAGCCCGCTGGCGACGATGGCGTCGATGTTGTCGAAGCTCCACACATCGAACATGCCATGCAGTCCGGCGGCGGGATCCCAGAAGTTGAGGCTCACCCCGGCCGGATCTCGGGGGAACGATCCGGGTGGATAGGCGCGCCCCCGCTCCAACACGCAGACATCGCGCCCGGCCTTGGCCAACTCCGCGGCCATCACCGATCCGCCGAAACCACTTCCGACGATGAGTACCTCGGTGTCCGGTGGCAGTTCTTTGTCCAGTGGCATGGCGAAATCTCCGGGGGCGGTTGGCTGGTGCCTAGAAATTAGTCCACCACCCACGCCGAGCAGCGCCAACGCGCGATATCCATCCGTTCGGCGGACGAATGTTGGGATCGGTAGCGATCGGCGCGCACTGTACTTGCTCTCACAGCGACGCCACCGGGGCGGCGCACCATGAGAGGAACTCCGAAGACATGAACATCGTGCCCGCCCGTATCCAGGAACAGATCAACCGCGTCGACCGCTCCCGGGCCATGGTGCTCGGCATCGTCGCCGGGTTGACCGTGCTGTGGTCGGTTTACCGGCTCGTCTGGCTGGTCTACTCCGCCACCGTGTTGGCCGGTGTCGGCTGGTCGCCCATCGCACTGGTCTTCCCGTTCGTCCTGTGGACCGCCATCGGCGTCACCGCGGCGATCGCCGCCCTGGCGTTCCTGAATCGCTACAAGCAACCCGAATGACGCCGGTCAGCGACGCGAGTATCTGGAGACGTGGTCGGTCATGGTCTTGAGCTGGTAGACCGAGACGTCGTGGGCCGTCTCGTCCTCGGCGAACACCGAGGACACCATCACGGTGTCATCGCGGTCGTAGAAGCCGATCTCGGCCAGGCCGCCGAAGAACTCGTCCCAGTTGATGTCGCCGTCACCGATCTTGAGGTGCTGGTGCACCCGCACCGGGTTGCCCGGTGGGTTGGTGATGTAGCGCAGGCCGTGGCTGCGGTGGTGGTCCATGGTGTCGGCCACGTGCACCAGGCGCAGCTTGTCACCGGCCGCGCGCATGATCTCGGTCATGTTGGCGCCCATGTGGTAGGTGTGGCAGGCGACGTAGACCATGCCGATGTTGGGGGAGTTGACCCCGCGGATGATGCGCACCGCTTCCAGCCCGTCTTCGACGAAATCGTCGGGGTGCGGGTCGATCCGGACGTCGAGGCCTTCGCGTTCGATGATCGGCAGCAGTTCTTCCAGGGACCGGAAGAATGCCCGCTCGGATTCCTCGGCTTTTTCCGGGCGTCCGGAGAATTCGGTGTTGATGACGTTGACGCCGAGGTCGATGGTGATTTGGATGACGCGTTTCCAGTTGCGCACGGCGGCCTCGCGGGCGTCGGGGTCGGGGCTGGACCAGCGCAGTACCGGGAGCACCGAGGCGATCCCGACGCCGGCGTCGGCGCAGGCCTTGCGGAACGTGGTGACCAGGTCGTCGTCGGCGCGCGGGTGGTTGAAGAACGGGATGAAATCCCGGTGCGGGGTCAGCTGCAGGTACTCATACCCCAACTCCGCGACCACCCGCGGCAACGCCAGCAGCTCGTAATCATGATGGAACGGAGTGGGATCCAGCGCGATCTTCACCGTCATGCTCCCTTGATGGACTCGCGGGCGACCATGCGGACGTCGACAGGCTCACCGCTGTTCAGCGACAGCACGCCCGCTTCGCAGACCGCGGCCGCGGCGTAACCGTCCCACGCCACCGGACCGTCGGTGTAGTCGCCGGTGGTCGCTCCAGCGTGCACGGCATCGACCCAGCGCTGGAATTCGGTGTCATAGGCCTGCCCGAACCGCTCCCGGAAGCCCGGGGTGATCTGCCCGCCCCACATACCGGCGGCCGTCTTGCGGACCAGGCCGACATCGAGACCGATGAACGCCGAACCCTTTTCGCCGACCAGCTCGGTGCGCACCTCGTAGGCCACCCCGGTCGTCACGAACAGTTCGACGTCGATGTGCTTTCCCGACGCGGTGCGCATGATGGCGATCTGCGGGTCGGCAAGTCCCTGGGGTGCACCGGGATTGGCCGACGGTTTCACGATCTGGATCGAGACGATCTCCTCCTCGAGGAGAAAGCGGGTGACGTCCACCTCGTGCACCAGTGAATCGCGGACCACCATCGCCGAATCGAAAGTCGGTGGAACCGCCGGATTGCGGTGCACGCAGTGCAGCACCAGCGGGCGACCGAACTCGCCGGCGTCCAGCAGGGACTTCAACTGCGCGTACTCATGATCGAAACGGCGCATGAAGCCGACCTGGATCAATCGCTTGCCCAGTTCGGCTTCGCGCTTGACCACCGCGAGTGAGGTCTCCGTATCGGTGGTCAGCGGCTTTTCGCACAGCACCGGCTTGCCGTGCTCCAGGCACGCCAACAGTTGTTTCTCGTGGCTGGGCCCCGGGCTGGCGATCACGAGCGCGTCGACCTCGGGATCGGCTATGGCGTCCAGGGGATCGCCGACGGCACGGCAGTCGGGGATGCCTGCGGCGATGGCCCCGGCCTTCTCGGCGAGGTAGTCGTTGACCACGACCACCCTGGCCCCGGAGATACGGGAGGTGATCCGCGCGACGTGGTCGGCGCCCATGATCCCTACGCCAAGGACGGCAATCTTGATATCGGACATGAGTTTTCGGCTCCTAGCGGAAACGGACGGAGGGAATGCCACACGAGCTCAGGTAGTTCTGAGTGCGCTTGGCGATGGGCAGGGGAGCGTCGACCTCGCAGGGGTACATGTCCTGCTCGACGATCGCGAAGACATCGATACCGAGCTTGTCGATCTCGGCGAGCAGCGGTGGCATCTCCGGAATGCCGAGGGGCGGTTCGGTCATGGCGCCGAGCTTGACGGCCTCGCCGAACGGCAGGTCCTCGGCCTCCACCTTGGCGCGCACCTCAGGGTCGACCTGCTTGAGGTGCAGGTAGCCGATGCGCTCCGGGGCTCGCCGGATGATGGCGATGTTGTCGCCGCCGCAGTAGCTGATGTGCCCGGTGTCCAGGCACAGGTTGACGAACTCGCCGTCGGTGCCGTCGAGGAAGCGGTAGACGTTCTCCTCGGTGTCCACGTGGCTGTCGGCATGCGGGTGGTATTGCGCACGCACGCCGTACTTCTCGAACATGGCCTTGCCCAGTTCGTTCATCCCGCGTGTCTTCTTGTGCCACTGCTCGGGGGTGAGGTTGCGGTCCTCGAGCACTGCTCCGGTGGCCGGGTCGCGCCACATCTCGGGAATGACGACGACGTGCTTACCGCCCACGGCAGCGGTCAATTTCGCGACATCCTCTACCTGGCTCCAGACCGAGTCCCAATTCTCGGCCGCCAGAGGTCCATCCCGATGCAGGTGCTCGAAGACCGTGCCGGCGGACAGCTTCAGGTTGCGCTGGGCCAGTTCGTCGGACAGCTCCTTCGGGTCGGTGGGCAGGTAGCCGAACGGGCCCAGCTCGATCCACTGGTAACCGGATTCGGCGACCTCGTCCAGGAACCGGGTGTACGGGGTCTGATTCGGGTCGTCGGGGAACCACACGCCCCAGGAGTCGGGTGCGGAGCCAACAAGAATCGTGCTCATCGGGGATAGTCCTTTCGGTGTTCAGACGGCGGTGCTGTGCTGTGCCTCGAAGCGCTCTTCGAGCTCTTCGAGGGTGGTGTCCTTGGTCTCGGGTACGTGGCGCAGAACGAAGAGGAACGAGGCGATGTTGACGAAGACGAACAGTCCGAAGGTGCCCGTCGACCCGAGCGCGGTATTCAGCAGCGGGAAGGCGAACGAAATGATGGCATTGGTGCACCACAGCACAAAAACTGCTATGCCCATGGCGAATCCGCGGATGCTCAGCGGGAAGATCTCCGACAGCAGCAGCCACACGACGGTGCCGATGAACATCTGGACGAACGCGACGAACAGCACCATGCAGGCCAGGATGACGTAGCTGCGGGTCATCGATCCGGGCAGCACGAAGGTGGCGGCGAGGGCGGCCTGCGACAACGCGACGCCGGCGAATCCGATGAGCAGCATGGTGCGCCGGCCCACGAACCCGAGCAGGATGATGCCGATGATGGTGGTGACCACCGAGGTGACGCCGACGGCGATGGTCGCCACCAGTGCCGCGCTGACGCCGAGTCCGCTCTGCTCGAGGATGGTCGGCGCGTAGTAGTTGACGGTGTTGATGCCGGTGGCCTGTTGCACGATCGCCAGACCGCAACCGATCAGTACCACCCGGCGGATCCACGGCACATCGCGGATCACCGAGAACGGGGTGGCGGTGCTCTTGAGCATGTGAGCGGTGTGCTCGGCGATCAGAGCGAACTCGTCGTCGGCTTCGGCGGTGCTGCGGCCACGCCGGAGCACCTCGCGCGCCTCGGCCATCCGACCCTTCAATCCGTACCAGCGGGGAGAGTCCGGTAGGACGAGCATCCCGAGGAACAGTGCGATGGCAGGCACCGCCGCGACGGCGAGCATGGTCCGCCAGACATGCGGGTCGTGGATGAGATGGTCGAGCAGAGCGTTGGTGGCGAACGCGAGCATCTGCCCCGTGACGATCATCAGTTCGTTGATGGTGACCATCCGGCCGCGCCGGTCGGCGGGCGCCATCTCGGCGAGGTAGAGCGGGCAGGTCACCGCGGCGGCGCCGACACCGAGGCCGAGAACGATCCGGGCGGCGACCATGATCTGGACGTTGGGTGCCAGCGCGCAGCCGAGGGCGCCGAGCAGGAACAGCCCTGCGCAGACCAACAGCATGCGCTTGCGCCCGATCCGGTCGGCGACCCGCCCGCCGAACAGCGCGCCGAACGCCGCACCCGGGAACAGCAGAGAGCTCACCACGGTGGCCTCGTCGAAGGCGGAGAGTGCCAGATCGTCCTTCATGTAGAGCAGCGCGCCGGAGATGACGCCGGTGTCGTAGCCGAACAGCAGACCACCGAGCGTCGCGATGACGGTGAGCTTGGTCAGGAATCGTCGTGAGCCCGGTGTTGTCAACGTCATCGGTGCACCCTGTCTGTCTCGCCGAGAGCGACGGACACGTCGCCACTCCTTTGATCTAACGCGCGTTAGTAACGCGCGTTAGAGCTACTATGGGTGCATCGATGGGGATGTGTCAACCATCACGTCATCCGGGAGGTGAGATGCCCCAGGCGCCACGCCATGCCACGTCGTCGCGCCGCCCGACGATGGCCGAGGTCGCCGCGCGCGCCGGTGTCTCCCGGACTCTGGTGTCGTTCATCCTCGACGGCAAACCGGGCGCCAGCGAGGAGACCCGGCGACGCGTGCTCGCCATCGCCGAGGAGATCGGTTACCGGCCCGATTCGGCGGCCCGCGGCCTCGCCCTCGGGCGAAGTCGCACGCTCGGTGTGTTGACCGATGTCCGTCAGCTGTTTCAGGCCGAGTTGGTGACCGGTATCTACCCGGCCGCCGAAGAGTTGGGCTATGAGGTGCTGCTGACGACGAACCTGTCCGACCGCCCCGAATCGGTACCGGTGAATGCGCTGCTGAGTCACCGGTGCGGCAGCCTGGTGCTGCTGGCGCCCACGTCCGGAGTCGACTATCTGACCACCCTGGCGTCCGAGGTGCCCGTCGTCGTGGTGGGTCCCCGGCTTCCCGCCGAAGCGTTGCGCGACGGGCTGAATCTGGCCTCAGTGCGCACCGATGACGCCCAGGGGACGGGGGAAGCGGTCGACTATCTGGTCGCCTTGGGGCACAAGGACATTGTGCATGTCGACGGCGGCGAGGACTCGGGCTCGCCTGAGCGTCGCCGCGGTTACCGTGCCGCCATGCAGGCGCACGGTCTCGGTGACCGAATCGACGTCATCGCCGGCGCGCACACCGAGGAGGGTGGCGGCACCGCCGCGCGGGAACTGCTCGCCCGCCCGGACCTGCCGACCGCCGTGCTGGCCAGTAACGACCGTAGTGCACTGGGCCTGCTCGACGTCCTGACCCGCGCCGGCGTCGACATCCCCGGGGATCTCTCGCTGGTGGGATTCGATGACAGCCGGCTCTCGGACTATCCGCGGATCGACCTGACCACGGTGCATCAGGATGCCCCCGGCTTGGCCCGGCACGCGGTGCGGCTGGCGGTCGAGCTGCTGGAGCAGCGCTGCAGTGGGCCCAAAGAGATTGTGCTGGAAGCCGAACTCGTCGTCCGCGGTACCAGCGGCGTGCCGCCCTCACGAGCCCGGCGGTAGTGTCCCTGCCATGGTGAACTTCGCGCTGCGGTCCTGTGGCCTGCGCGGGCACGCGACGTTCGCGCCCGATGAGCCCGAATTGCGGGAACGGCTTCGGGTGGACACCCCGGTGGGTGAGGCCTGGCGATGCCTGCGCTGCGAGACGTTCGTGGTCGGCCCGCCGCGTGGGCATGGTCCCGCCGACACCGCACCCGAGGTGCCGCGTGGCCGCCTGCTCCGGGACCGGACATTGATGCGGATCCTGGCCGCCGAACGGGTGATCCGCGCGCTGCTGCTGCTCCTGGCCGCCGGCGGGGTGCTCAAGGTTCGCGGTGAACGGGAGCACCTGAAGCAGGCCTTCGAGGACGAGCTTCCGTTGTTGCGCCCCTTGGCCGATCAGATCGGCTGGAATCTGGACGATTCCAAGATCATCCGTCATATCGGTGACGCCTTCTCCCTGTCGTCGACCACGTTGTTGTGGATCGCGATCGGGTTGGCCGCCTACGCCGGCACCCAACTGGTCGAGGCGACCGGTCTGTGGTTGATGAAGCGCTGGGGGGAGTATTTCGCGGTCGTGGCGACCAGTGCTTTCCTGCCACTGGAGATCTACGAACTGACCGAGAAGGTGACCGTGCTGCGGGTGGCGGCGGTGGTCATCAACGTGATCGCAGTGGTGTGGCTGCTGTGGAGCAAGCGGCTGTTCGGCCTCAACGGCGGGGCCGCGGCGTACTGGGCCGAGCACCACACCGAGAGTCTGATGAGCGTGGAGCGGGCCGGCCTGGAAGGCGCGACGCGGTAGCGCGGTGCGGCGGCCGGCTCAGCCCAACCGCCCCCGCGCATACTGCCGCACAGCCTCTTTCGCGATCTTGCCGTTGCTGGTCAGCGGCAGGGACTCGACGAACAGGACATGTCGGGGGCGTTTGAATCCGGCGAGGCTGCCGCGCACCAGCTCGACGAGATCCGCGGCGCTGACCGCGCTGCCGGACCGGGCCACGACCACCGCACAGATCGCCTCGCCCCAATAGGCATCGGGTACGCCGACCACCGCAACCTGCTCCACGTCCGGATGCCGCGACAGCACGTCCTCGACCTCCCGGGAGGACACGTTCTCCCCACCGGTGATGATCACATCCTTGAGGCGATCGGATACCACCAGGCGACCATTCTGATCGAACTGGCCGATATCCCCGGTGTGCAACCAGCCGTCGACCGTGGCCGGCAGATCCGGCCAGTAGCCTGTGGCGACCTGTTCGCCGCGCACCAGGATCTCGCCGATCGGCCCGGGGCCGGCGATGCGTATCTGCACCCCGGAGTGCGGATGGCCGGCGGTCGCCAGAATCGCCGGGTCACCGGACCGGTGTTCTTCGGGTCCGAGAAAGGTGATGTTGCCGCCGGTTTCGGTCATCCCGTAACCCTGATGAAATCCCACCCCGAGGTGGGTGACGGCCCGGTCCAACAGGTCGGCCGGGATCGCGGCCGAACCATAGGCGATATCGCGCAGGGTGGGCAGCTCGGTCCCGGTGTCCTCGAGATGGGCCAGCAGGGCGTGCAGCATCGTCGGGGCGAGCGAGCAGGACGTCACGCCGTGGGTGTTGACCGCATCGGTGAAGGCGTCCGGCCGAAACGCCGGTACCGGAAGCACTGTCGAGCCGGCCGCATGGTGCACCAGCATGTTGTAACCGGCGATGTGACACATGGGGAACGGCAGCAGGTAGACCCCGCCGGCGCGGACCGACCGACCGGCGATGGTCCCGCGTACGGCGGCCAGCAGTGAACGGTGGGTATGTATGACACCCTTGGGTTTTCCGGTTGAGCCGCTGGTGAACAGCAGCCAGGCGGGATCATCCGGCGCGACCACCGCGGTGGCCGGCGGATCCGGAAGATCGTGGCACCGCATGCTGTCGAACGGCACCAACCGGTATCCGCTACCGGCCAGCGGTGCCAGGTAGCCGGGATCGCCGAGCACAAGGGCCGGCTGGACCGACGCCAGCTGGTCGAGTTGTTCGGTGCTGTTGAGCCGTTGGTTGATCAGCACCAGCACGCGACCGCTGCGCGGGACCGCGTAGTACACCCTGGCATAGTCGGCACCGTTGTCGGCGATGACGGCCATCCGGTCACCGGGGCTGCTGTGGGCCGCCACCCATGCTGCGGTGCGGCGGATCTGGGTGTCGAACTGCGCGAAGCTGATCGAGGTCCCGTCGGGGCCGATGAGGGCCGGCCGGTCGGGTGCCTCGGCGGCGACCGCGGTGATCAGTTCGTGCAGGAGCGCGGTCACAGGTCATCGATGCTGATGATGCCGTCCTGAACGGGGCGGGCCACCAACGCGGCCTTGGTCGGCGCGGGCCTGCCCGCCGCGACGTACTTGACCCCGACCCGCTGGAGGTGGGTGCGGACGGTGGCCGGGGCGATGTTGAGTCGACCGGCGACCAGATCGTTGCTCTCGAATGTGGTGTCCATGCTGGGCTGCATTCTGACCGAGCCGGAGCCCGGGCGCAGGGGCAATCGGGCTGCGGTCAGTCGCTGTCGGGCAGCAGCAGCGACAGCATGGTGTCGAGGCGGTCCGCCATGGCGTGATAGCTCATGACGCGGGTCTGCACCTGCAGCAGCGCGCCCCAGAAGAGCGTCTCGCAGGTGTCCATGACCTCCGGCCACGCGCCCATCCCCAGGGCCGCGGCCGTGCGCCGGCGTACTTCGGCGGCGACACGGGTGCGAATCGCTGCCACCGCGTCGTCGTCATCACGCAACAATGCGCGGGCACAGGCCGAGGCCAGCAGAGGTTCCTCGGCCAGCACCAAGGTGAGCGCGCGCAGCTGCGTGCCGACCCGAGTCCGGACGTCGGCGTCGGGATCGACGATCAGCGGCAGCTCGTACACCCGGGCCAGATACAGCTGGGCGAACATCGCGTCGACCGACGGGAAATGTGCGGACACCGCCGACGGCGCGATGCGGGCGCGGGTGGCCAGCTCGCCGAGTGACAGCTCGGCGCGCGCATCGAGGATCGCGGCGGCGGCGCCGAACACCTGCTGGTGTGTCTGCTTGAGCCGAACGACCGGATCGTGCACGCGATCCTGCAGGAAGGTGACATCAGCCACCGCTGGGCTGGACATGTGTCCAGGATATAGGCGCACCGTCTGATTGGCAATCGCTCGCCAGAAAGACGTCTCTACGTGCTTGTTTTTGTACGGTCTCCGGCTTTTTCGGCTGTGCTGCGCTGTGCCGCGGGTGACGTCCAGCTAGGATTTCCGGACAAGTGTCCAGTAGTGTTCGGGCGACGCTGAAGGGGATGTCATGAGCTACGTGATCACGCAGAACTGCTGCAAGGACGCCAGTTGCATACCGGTCTGCCCGGTCGACTGCATCCGTCCCGTCGAGGGCGATGACACGGACATGCTCTACATCGACCCGGACTCGTGTATCGACTGCGGGGCATGCTTCGACGAGTGCCCGGTCGATGCCATCCACTACGAAGACGACCTGCCGCCCGGGCAGGAGCGCTTCCGGGAGATCAACGCCGCGTACTTCGAGCGGTATCCGCTGCAACCCGATACCGCGCCGCTGCGGCCCTCCCGGCCCGCCGTCCCGAGCGGCGCTCTGCGGGTCGCGATCGTGGGTGCCGGACCGGCCGCCTGCTACGCCGCGGCCGAGTTGATCGCCATCGACGGTGTCGAGGTCAACCTCTTCGAACGACTGCCGACACCGTTCGGTCTGATCCGGGCGGGGGTGGCTCCCGATCACCAGCACACCAAGTCGGTGGTGAACATCTTCGAACGGGTCTTCACCAATCGGCGTTTCGGTTGTCATCTCGGTGTCGAGATCGGCCGTGACCTCACCCATGAGGATCTACTGGCGCATCACCACGCCGTCATCTATGCGGTCGGCGCCGCGACCAGTCGGGCGCTCGGCATCCCCGGTGAGGACCTTCCCGGCAGCCACCCGGCCGCCGATTTCGTGGGTTGGTACAACGGTCATCCCGATCACGCCGGCCGGGCCTTCGATCTCGACACCGAACGTGCCGTGATCGTCGGCAACGGCAATGTCGCGTTGGACGTCGCACGCGTGCTGCTGATGGACCGGGACGCGTTGGCCGCGACGGATATCGCCGAGCACGCCCTGGAAGCCTTGCGTACCAGCGCGATCCGGGAAGTGGTGATTCTGGGGCGGCGTGGAATCGCCGACGCCGCCTTCTCGGTGGGGGAGTTCCTCGCGCTCGGGCACCTCGACGGGGTCGATATCGTCATCGACGGCGACCTCTCCGATCCGGCCGACGGCGAGCGAAGCGACGGAGAGAGATTCGGCGCGGCGCTGAAGGTCGACATCGCCCGCGAATACGCGGGTCGGGCGCAGACACCTGGGAACAAGCGAATCGTGTTCCGCTTCAACGCGACTCCGCAGGAGATCATCGGTAGCGGCGTGGCGCAGGAGTTGCGGGTCGCCCGTGGCGGAACCACCGAGACCCTGGCGACCGGATTGATCCTGCGGTCCATCGGCTATCGCGGGCTCGCGGTCGACGGGCTCCCGTTCGACGAGGCCGCCGGGGTGGTGCTCAACGAGGACGGCCGGGTGTCCGGTGTGCGGGGAAGTTATGTCACCGGCTGGATCAAACGCGGTCCGCGGGGCGTCATCGGGACCAACCGGACCTGCGCCGTGCAAACCGTCGACGCGCTCTGGCAGGACCACCTCGACGGTGCGTTGCAGCGCGATGTGGCCGAGCCCGTGACGTTGCGAAAGCTGCTGGAGGAACGCGGGATCCGGCCTCTGGACTGGTCGGGATGGCGGGCGATCGACGGTGCCGAACGGGACCGCGGCGCCGTGGCATCACGTCCCCGGGTGAAGTTCATCGCCATCGAGGACCTGCATGCCGCGGCACTGGCCGACAGCTGATCAGCGCCTCGTGAGCTCGGCGTAGCGCGCCAGATGGTGGTCGGTGGAGCCGAACTCGTACTGCACTGCGGTGAGCCGCTTGAAGTAGTGGCCGATGGCGAGTTCTTCGGTCATGCCCATCCCGCCGTGTAACTGCACCGCGTTCTGGCCGATGAACCGGGCGGCGCGACCGATGGTGGCCTTGGCCGACGATACCGCCCGGGCCCGCTGGTCGGCGTCGGCCGTCAGATTGAGCACGGCCAGGTACACCGCCGCCACCGACTGCTCGAGCTCCATGTGCATGTCGACCATGCGGTGCTGCAGGGCCTGGAAACTGCCGATCGCGGTCCCGAACTGCTGACGCTGCTTGCTGTATTCGACGGTGTCGGCCAGCACCTTGCGCATATTGCCCACCGCTTCGGCGCATACCGCGGCCGCGCCCTCGTCACGGGCCTGGGCCAATGACGGCCAGGCGGCCCCGTCCTCGCCCAGCAGAGTCGCCGAAACCCCGTCGAACTCGATATCGGCCGCCCAGCGGTCATCGACAGTGCGGTACCCGTGCACGGTGAGACCGGCCGGCGGGTCGGCCACGTCGACCAGGAACAGTGACAGTCCCGCCGTCGTCGTGGCGGTCACCAGCAGGTGTGTCGCCAGCCGTGCACCCATCACCATGATCTTTGCGCCGTCGAGCACCCAGCCGTCGCCGTCAGGGCGGGCCGTGGTGGCTGCGTCCTGCCAACGTTCCCCGGACTGTGCCTCGGTGGCGGCCAGCGAGATGACAGCCTCACCCGCGACGAGTTGCTCCAGCAGCTCGTTCGCCCTGGACATATTCCCCGTCGCTTCGCTCGCCCCGGGTACATTCCCCGTCGCTTCGCTCGCCCGGGCCCGCAGCAACAGGCCGCCCGCCACCACCACGGTGTCCACATACGGTTCGACGACCAGTGCCTGCCCCAGCGCCTCGGCGATCACCATGACCTCGACCGGGCCGCCGCCGATACCGCCGACCTCCTCGGGCAGCGCGGCGCCGAGGATGCCGAGTTCGTCGGCGAACGCGCGCCAGATCTCGGGTTGCCAACCGGCTCCGATCTTGGCCGCGGCACGGCTGGACTCCAGCTGGTAACGGGTCGACAGGAATTTGGTGAGGCCGTCGCGCAGGAGTTCCTGTTCATCGGTCAGTGTGAAGTCCATTTACAGTCCCAACTCTGCCTTGGCGAGGATATTGCGCTGAATCTCGTTGCTGCCGGCATAGATTGAGCCGGCCCGGTCGTTGAAGTAACGCAGCGGGGCGACCGCCTGCCACGGCTCGCCGGTGAGGTAGCCGTCCTCGGGCACGAGGAAGTCGGCGATGGGTCCGCCCGGGCAGGTTCCGTGCGGCTGGTAGGCCCGGCCGCGCGGCCCGGCCGCCTCCATGGCGAGTTCGGTGAGCACCTGGCTCAGTTCGGTGGAGATGATCTTGAGCATCGAAGAGGCTGCACCGGGATGGCCGCCACCGGCCAGCGCCGCCAGGACCCGGTACTCCAGGATCTCGAGCACCTCGGTGCGGATCCGGGCATCGGCGAGCTTGCGGGAGAAAGACGGGTCGTCGATCAGCGAGCCCCCGGCCGGCCCGGGCTGGGTGGCCGCTGCCTCGGCCACCTGTTCGGCCATCACCTGCAGCGCCGGTGCGGTGGCACCGCCGCCGCGCTCGAACTCCAGCAGATACTTCGCGACGGTCCAGCCGTCGTCGATCTGTCCGATGACGTTCGCTTTCGGAACCCGGACCTCATCGAAGAAGACCTGACTCTGCACCTCCTCGCCGGAGGTCATCACCAGCGGCCGGATCTCGATCCCCGGGGTGGTCATGTCGATCAGCACGAACGTGATGCCCTGCTGCTTCTTGCCGGTGCGTGACGTGCGCACCAGGGCGAACATCCAGTTGGCCTCGGTGGCGTGCGTGGTCCAGATCTTGCTGCCGGTGCAGACCAGGTCGTCGCCGTCGTGCACGGCGGCCATCGTCAGTGCGGCGAGATCGGAGCCGGCCTCGGGTTCGGAATAGCCCTGGCAGAAGAACACCTCGCCGGTGAGGATGCGCGGCAGGAAGAAGTTCTTCTGTTCGTCGGTGCCGAACTTGACGATGGCGTGGGCCACCATGCGGATCCCCATCGGGGACAACGACGGCGCACCGGCGAGCTGGGATTCCCGGCTGAAGATGTAGTGCTGGGTCAGCGTCCAGTCGCACCCGCCGTGCTCAACCGGCCAGGCGGGAGCGGCCCAGCCACGTTCGTGCAGGATCCGCTGCCACTCCATGCTGGCCTCGTGATCGCTGTAAACGCTGGTCATCAGGCGGCCGGCCCGCCGTAGTTCGGGTGTGAGCCGGGCCGCGAGGAACTCGCGCACCTCGTCCCGGAAGGCGGCATCCGCCTCCGACCAACTCAGGTCCATATCTCCGTAACCTTCCCTCGGCTATCTAACTACGTAATATAACTGGAGCCTTCGCCCCGGCGGTACCGAAGGGTTTGATCGGGTCGACAGGGTTGCGGACACGTGGTCGGCGCACGATTCTGCACAGCTGTTCCGACGGGTTGGGTGCTATCTTCATCTGGTTGCCGCGGTCCATGCTGGCAAACCCCCTCGATCCCTCGCGTGGACCGCGGCTCCTCTTTGCGAAAGTGTGCTGGCGCGGGGCTGTGTGCGTCTCGGTTGATTCCTTCCACAAGTGTCAATACTGTGGGGAGCCCCGACTTCCGGGTCTGCCTGAACGCATCGCCTCTGTTGCTCACAGCCACACTGCGTACGCGGCGGTTCAAGATTGAGCAACGGTGAGGTCACTAACGAGCCATGTGGGACGACGAGGTCGAAATCATTTCGGTAGGCGCGGGTCCGGGGGGCCTGGCCTACGTGGCGGCCGCCGCCGACGCCGGGCTGGATGTCCTGATCGCGGCGCCGCCGCGCCGCACGGACGTCCACGCCGGTGACGCCGCGCGCGGCTGGCTGCCCGCCGTCAGCGATCCTCTCACCGACGAGTACCTGGCAGAACTGGTCGCCGGGGCGACTGCGCCGACCGCTGCCGCCGCTCCCGACCTGCCGGTGCGCATGCTGTACAGCCCGCCCGCGCAGCGCACGCGAAAAGCCGTCGTGGAGACCTTCGTCGGTCCACGCCTGTCCGTCTGGGCCGGCGCCTGCCTGGCGTCCTCGTTCGGCGCGGTGCTCACGACGGTGGACCACTGGCCGGCCACCATGCGCACAGCCGAGGGTCTCTCGGTGGGAGTCGCCCCGATCGGCGCGGCGGACGGCCGCGAACTGGACGATTGGCTGGCCGAGGCGGTGCACGAGCGGGAGATCTCCACCCTCGAAGACGCCACGTTGCAGCGCCTGGTGTTCGAGGACGGCCGGGTGATCGGCGTGGTCTTCGACACGCCCGACGGCGAGTATGCGGTGCAGGCCCGGCACGGCGTGGCGTTGACGCCGACCGAGCCGCCACCCACCGCGTCGGTCCCCGCCGGCGGCGATATCGCGCTGGTCGGGCTGGCGGGGAGCCGATTCGTGCGGCTTGAGTTGGTGCACACCGGGGATGCCCCGGACTGAGGCCGCGGCCGGCGTCGAGAGATCGTCTAGGGCCGCAGGCCCGTCGAGAAATCGACCGAGACCCGGCGCTGGCGTAGCAACGCCTCCATGGCGTCGCTGGAGATCGGGCGCGAGAGCAGGAATCCCTGCGCGCGGTGGCAACCGTGGCGCAGCAGCGTCACCGCGGCCGAATCCGTCTCCACCCCCTCGGCGATCAGTTCGAGTCCGAATGCCTCCGCGAGCGCGATGATGGCGCGCACGATGGCGAGGTCACCCGGGCTGGCGCCGAGGTCCTGGACGAAGCTCTTGTCGATCTTCAGCGCGTCCACCGGCAGCGACTTCAGCAGCGACAGCACGCTGTATCCGGTCCCGAAATCGTCGATGGCCACCTGCACCCCGACATCGCGCAATCCGGCCAGGGTGATCCGTGCGGTATCGATGTCCTGGACGACGACGCTCTCGGTGATTTCCAGGCACACCGAGCTGCGCTCGAGTCCGAACTCGTGCAGGATGCCGGCGACCGATTCGACGAACCCGTCGGCCACCAGCTGCACCGGTGAGACGTTGATCCGCAATACGGTGTCCTGGCCGACGCCGTTGGCCTGCCATCGGGCGAAGTCGGCGCACGCGGTACGCATCACCCAGCGGCCGAGTTCGCCGGCGAGGTTGATGGATTCGGCCACTCCGATGAAGGAGTCGGGCGAGAGCAAACCTCGCGTCGGATGCTGCCATCGCACCAGCGCCTCGGCGCCGAGAATCTTCCCGGTCCGCATATCGATTTCAGGTAGATAGCGCAGGAACAGTGCGCCCGTCTCGACCACGTTCTGCAGGTGCAGTTCGATATCGTTGCGGAACTCGTTCTCCAGTTCCATCGCGTCGGAGAACACCGCCACCTGATTGCCGCCGGAGTTTTTCGCGGTCAGGACCGCCTGATCGGCGCGTCGGAGCAGATCCGAGGTGGTGTCGCGGCCCGGGATTCCGAGCGCGACGCCGATGCTCACGGTGCGCGTGAGCATTTCACCGTCGATCGGTACGCGTTCGCCCAATACGGTTTGCAGCCGGTAGGCCAGCTCTTCTGCCTCGACCGTGGACATCGCCACCGCTGGGATCACCACGAACTCGTCGCCGCCGAGCCTCGCGATCATGGCGGGTCCGACTGCCGCGGCCAGCCGCTCGGCGAGCACCCGGATGAAGCGGTCGCCGGCGATGTGGCCGAGGTAGTCGTTGATCGCCTTGAGCCGGTCGAGATCCAGGAACAGCGCCGTCACCGGACCCGGTCGTCGGGCTCGTAGCCGCTGGTCCAGGTGCGCGGTCAGGGCCCGCCGGTTGTGCAACCCGGTCAGGTCGTCGTGTTCGGCGAGAAACCGCAGCCGGTCCTCGGCGGCGACCCTGGCCTGCACCTGCGCGAACAGCGAGGCGATAGCCATCAGGGCATTGAGTTCCTCGTCACTCCACTGCCGCACACCGATCTTGACGAAGCCGAGGACGCCCGTGGTCACCTCGCCGGACAGCAACGGCACGCACGCCATCGACGTGGTGGGGATGTGCCGCCCCGACTCGATGGTCCGCTGGTAGTCGAGCGTGCTGTTGGGATCGAATACCTTGGGCGCTTTGAGGGTTTCGGCGAGCTTGAACACCGGGTCGGCATCGGCGAAGTAGACGAGCGCGAGGGGATCGGGCCCCTCGCTCTCCGGCCTCGGCGGCCACTCGGCGATCAAGCGGGTCGCATGAATCGTGTGGTCGTTGTGTCGCAGGAAGCTGAAGTCGACGTCGAAGTACTTGACCAGTTCGGCCAGGACCTGCCTGCTGACCGAAGCGGCGGTAGCGGCGTCGACGGCGATCAGTCGGGTGGCGACCGCTGTGACGAGTAGCTCCAGACTGGGGGGCGACACCTCTACCTCTTGTCCGGGCGTCGCCGTCACGGCGACACGGTCTGGCGGGGTGGACTCTGACGGCGGCTCCGCACCGAGGGAGGCGGGGCTTCGGTGAATCGCAACACCAATGCCTGTGCCTCCTGCGGTTCGGCGCCGATCAGCTTGCGGAAAGTGTATTGCAGGGAACGCAGTTCACCGGTGAAGGTGGGGGTCAAGGATGCCAGTTCGTTGTCATCGTGGGCGTAGAGGAAGGCCGGGGAGACGGGTTGTACCGCCAGTCCGTGCAGTTGGGCGGTGATCCAGACCGCCTCGACGGCCTCGCCCGCCCGGGCGTAGTCGGCCAGCGTGCCTCCGTCAAACGACACCACCGCCAGGGCCGAACCGGCGACCACTCGGTCGCGGGTGTCGGTGCCGAGCACACCACCGGCGTCCCAGCGGGCCAGCTGTGCCATCACGTCCGCGCGGCGAAGCACGTCGAGGACCGCCAGATCCGACGCCGGTAACTCCAGGCCGCGCACGTCGATCCCATACTCCGGAGCGGGATCCCCCGGCCACCAGAGCTCGGAGAACATCTCCGCGTGCAGTGTCGGGGTGAGATATCTTAGACGGTCCGCGGCGGCCAGAACCGATGCGCCCGCTTCGATTTCACTTCTGGCAGTGAGCAGGTGCAGCCGGACGCCGAAGTGGGAAGCCTTGGCCCGCAACAGGTCTGCAACGTGCGGCGAGATCTCGTTGCCGGAGCCCCGATGTCTGTTGGTGGCGCGGTCGAGCATCGGTGCGTACAGCGCCGCCAGCTCGGGGTCGGCCGCGCCGGACAGAGACACGACGGCCTCCAGCGGTGAGCGCTCGCCGCCGCCGGTGACGGTCACCTCGGTGCCGTGGCCACGCGACGCGGCGGCCACCCTGGCGTTGAACACCGCGGCGCCGAGGGCAACCGCGCTGCCGCGGAACTCGACGTCCATCATGGTGGTGCGAGCCGGATCGATGCGCGCCGTCAGCGAGTCCCGCCCCGTCTCGATCTGCCAGGGTTGTGCGTTGCCGCCGGACGGGGCGCGCGTGGCGGCCGCCGCCATGACTGCCGGCACGGACGCGAACTCGCCCTGGTCGAGGTCGGGGATCACCTCGTCGGCGTGGTCCTGCTGGGCGCTGTACGGATCGGTGGAATGCGCCATTTCCGCCCCGATATCGATGCGCACCCGGCCCGATGGCAGGGTTTCACCCAGGCCGATCCGTCGCACCGCTTCGGTGATGAGTGACGCGCCGAGGGTCACCTCACCGGCCAGTTGCGGCCAGGTGGACAGGGTCTCGCCCACCTCGCACAGCGACGCCGCCATCCGCGCGGACAATTGGCCGGCATCGAGGATGCCGAGCACATGGGGCACCTTGTCCGCGCTGGTGAGACCCGCCAGCCCGGCGGTCTGCACGTCTCCGAGCAGCCCGTGCAGAATCGGTCGGGCCGGATCCAGATCGAAACGCTCGACATCGATGAGACCGCGATCGCTGGTGGCCATCAGCACCGGGATGTGGCGGGCCCGCGCGGCCTCGCGCAGCAGCACCTTGGTGTCCAGGGAGTCACAGACCTCGACGACGATGTCGAGGCCGTCGAGGAAGGCGTCGATCGTCTCGGGGGTGAGCCCCGAGGTTTCGGCGCGCACGGGCAGGTACGGGTCCAGTTCGGCGATCCGGCGCGCGGCGACGATCGCCTTGTTGTGGCCTTCGTCGAACACCGTGGCGGGCACCCGATTGAGATTGCTGAGCTCCAGATCGTCGAAATCGGTCAGCCGCAGTTCGCCGCAGATGCCCTGAGCGGCAAGAGTGTGGGCGATCACATGACCGACGCTGAGTCCGACGACGCCGATGCGCAGCTCCCCGAGCCGGTTCTGCTCGTCGAGGGTGATGAGATTGCGGTTGCGGTCCAGCCGGAGCCGGCGGAACGCCCGCGGGCCGAGCATCGCCAACACCGATCGCCGCCACGGGAAGTAGATCCAGTGCGGGGACTCGGCGAGGATGTCCTCGGTCGGTTCGGGCGTCAGCTTGAGCAGAGCGGCGCGTTGTCCGGCCAGATTGTCGATGAACTCGATATCCGGCCTGGCGCGCAGTTGCCAGAGCAACTCGGCGTGGCCGGCCTCGTCATCGGACAGGATGATCGCGTTGCCCGTATCCGTCACGCGTCGCTCCCGGCCGCGGTGTCGTCGGCATCCAGCCCGGCCATGAGCGGCAACAGAATTCGCGACTCGGCCAAGATCGTCGAGATCTGCTGCGGATCGGCTGAGCGGGCGAATTCGGCGCGATCCCACCACATCATCTTCGTCTGGTACCTGGCATCGGGATAGGGGGTGGCGGGTATGCGAGACACGACGATACCGCCGGAGGACCGCCAGCGGTCCAGTACATGCGCCGCGGCCGTCGCCATGGCGAATTTGGCTCCCAGTATCGCGGTGGCGTGCAGCGGCATCCGCGCGAGCGCGGCGGTCAGATTTCGTCCTCGGTCGTGCTTGGCGGTCCAGGCCGTCTTGATCTCCACGACGCCGAACGGTAGGCGGTCGCCGATCATTTTGCGGACGGCCGTCAGCCCGGGCTGGCCGTCCCACTCCACGACGGCGTGCGACTCTTCGACCGCACCGTAGGGCCCCTGGGCGCGCACCCCACCCACGACCGTGCCGGTGGAGTCGAGTGCGGCGAGGAAGAGCGGCGTCATGGCCGGGTCGCGCAGGACATCTTCGTCGATCGCGCGTTCGGCGCCGTGCTCCCGGTAGCTGTACAGCGCGCCGTCGATGAAGTCGTCCCACAGTTCGGGCTCGGCTCCGGGCGTACTCATCACGAGGGTGCAGTCGGTGCCGACGTCCCACCATTGCGCGGTTTCGACTGCGCCCGGTGCGGCAGTCACCGCGGCCAAGGAAGTGCTCATCGTGAACCCCGATCGAGTAGCCGGCATCGCAGCTGCGATGCGTGCATTTTCATGCCATTTCAAATAGGTCGATTAAGTATCGCCATATCCTGGGGTTATTCCAGGGGAATCTTTTGACCGTAAATGCCAACCATTTGCTGTAACGAAAACCCTGACTGAACAGCAATGACCCGACCATGGCCATTTATTATGTTTTGCGTCAATTAATGGGGACGAACCATAGGATACGGCAAAAATTTCGCATTGTGTCAATAATTGCCTGCGTGATGGCGGCCGACTGGCCGTCTCGGGGCCCGGATTGCCGTATTTGGCCGAAGGCGACGAGTTCGCGCTTCGGACCCGGTGGTCGGGCCGTCCTCACAAGAGGCTATGTATGAAGCGTTACTCGAGAGGAGAAATAGTGAAAGTCTTCAAGGATCTCGCCGAGTTGGTGGCCGGGGTGGGCACCGAACTCGGGCCCACCGAATGGCTGGAGATCACCCAGGACCGGGTGAATCTGTTCGCCGACGCCACCGAGGACCATCAGTGGATTCACGTCGATCCGGAGCGGGCTGCCGCCGGGCCGTTCGGCGGGGCCATCGCCCATGGCCTGCTGACGCTGTCGCTGTTGCCGCACTTCTCCCATCAGCTCTACGGCGTCGAGGGTGTCAAGCTGGCGGTCAACTACGGCTACAACAAGGTGCGCTTCATCAGCCCCGTGAAGGTGGGTGCGAAGATCCGCGCCTGTGGCGTGCTCACCGATGTCGCCGTACCCGCCCAGGGCACCGCGCAGGCGACGGTCACCGTCACCATCGAGATCGAGGGGTCGGACAAGC
This sequence comes from Mycobacterium hackensackense, assembly GCF_025822555.1. Classification (NCBI taxonomy): domain Bacteria; kingdom Bacillati; phylum Actinomycetota; class Actinomycetes; order Mycobacteriales; family Mycobacteriaceae; genus Mycobacterium; species Mycobacterium hackensackense. Next base: position 612,761 of record NZ_JACKUC010000029.1, on the reverse strand, counting down.
CTGCCGCGGCGGTCGAGTCGATCGTCCGCTACATCAGCTGAGCGAGGCGCGCTGACGAGCAGCGGCTTTGACGAGGGCGCCACCGATGATGAGCCGCTGGATCTCGCTGGTGCCCTCGTACAGGCGCAACAACCGCACCTCGCGGTAGATGCGCTCCACTGCCACCTCGCGCATATATCCACTGCCACCGTGGATCTGGACAGCCGAGTCGGCGACCTGCCCGGCCATCTCGGTGCAGTACAACTTGGCGGCCGACGGTGCGATCCGCCGGTCCTCGCCGGATACCCACAGCCGAGCGGCGTCGCGGACCAGGGCGCGGCCGGCCATCACGCCGGTCTGCTGGTCGGCGATCATCGCCTGTACCAGTTGGAAATTGCCGATCGGCGTGCCGCCCTGAGTGGCGGTGGCGGCGTACGACACCGACTCGTCGAGTGCGCGCTGAGCGGTGCCGACCGCCAGTGCGGCGATGTGGACGCGGCCGCGGGCCAGCGACGTCATGGCGGCGCGATAGCCGATGTCCTCGCTGCCGCCGACGAGGCTGTCCGCACCGACACGGACATCGTCGAAGCTGACGTCGGCGGTCCAGGCGCCCTCCTGGCCCATCTTGGCGTCCTTGGCCCCGATCACCACGCCCGGTGTGGCGGCGGGGACCAGGAATACCGCGATTCCGGCACCGTCGGCATCGGCCGGACGGGTGCGGGCGAACACCACGAACAGGTCAGCCGTCGGAGCATTGGTGATGAATCGCTTCTGGCCGTTGATCACCCACTGTGAACCATCCTTGACCGCCTTGGTGCGCAGGCCGGCCGGGTTGGACCCGGCTCCTGGCTCGGTCAGGGCGAAGGAGGCCACCACCGCACCGGAAGCGATGTCCTCCAGCCAGCGGGTCTTCTGCTCGTCGGTGCCGAAGCCGACGAGCACCTGTCCGGCGATGCCGTTGTTGGTGCCGAACATCGACCGCAGCGCCAGGCTGGTGTAGCCGAACTCCATGGCCAACTCGACGTCCTGGGCCAGGTTCAGCCCCAGGCCGCCCCATTCCTGGGGGATGGCATAGCCGAACAGGCCGAGGTCCCTGGCCTGTTGGCGGATATCGTCGGGCACCTTGTCGGCGGCCATGATCTCCAGCTCGCGGGGTACCACCTGAGTGCGGATGAACTGCCGGGTGGCGGTATGGATATCCGCGAAATCCTTGTCGCTGACCTCGCTGGTGACGGCTGATGACATGGGTCGATCTCCTTGACTGCTACCCGGGGGAACTCAGACTTGATGCAAGAAATATCATATTTTATGTTGTGTCCAACAGCTGCAGAGGAAGGAGCAGGCGCGATGGCCCTGCTAGACGGACGCACCGCGGTGATCACCGGCGGTGCTCAGGGGATCGGCTACGCAATCGCGGAACGATTCATCGCCGAGGGGGCCCGCGTGATCCTCGGTGACCTCGATCTCGACGCGACCGAAGCGGCGGTGGCCCGGCTCGGCGGCACCGCTGTCGCACATGCGGTGCGTGCCGACGTCACCTCGGCCGCCGAGGTGCAGGCGCTCGTCGCATCCGCCGTCGACACCTTCGGCGGCCTGGACATCATGGTGAACAACGCCGGAATCACGCGGGACGCCACCATGCGCAAGATGACCGAGGAGCAGTTCGATCAGGTCATCGACGTCCATCTGAAGGGGTGTTGGAACGGTACCCGGCTGGCCGCGAACATCATGCGTGAGGCCAAGAGCGGCGCCATCATCAACATCTCGTCGATCTCGGGCAAAGTCGGCCTGATCGGTCAGACCAACTACTCGGCGGCCAAGGCCGGCATCGTCGGCCTCACCAAGGCCGCGGCCAAGGAGGTCGCGCATCTGGGCGTCCGGATCAACGCGATCCAGCCCGGACTGATCCGCTCGGCGATGACCGAGGCCATGCCGCAACGCATCTGGGATCAGAAGCTGGCGGAGATTCCGATGGCGCGCGCTGCGGAGCCCAGCGAGGTGGCATCGGTCGCGGCCTTCCTGGCCTCGGACATGTCCTCGTACATGACCGGCTGTGTGCTCGAAGTGACCGGCGGGCGGCACATCTAGATGGCGCACTCTGTCAATGACGCGGTGGTCATCTGTGAACCGGTGCGCACCCCGATCGGCCGTTACGGCGGGATGTTCTCCTCGCTGACGGCCGTGGACCTCGGCGTGGCGGCATTACAGGGCCTGCTGCAGCGCACCGGGGTGCCCGCCGACGCGGTAGAGGACGTCATTCTCGGCCACTGCTATCCGTCCAGCGAAGCACCGGCCATCGGCCGGGTGGTCGCATTGGACGCCGGTCTGCCGATCACGGTGCCCGGCATGCAACTCGACCGTCGATGCGGATCGGGCCTGCAGGCCGTCATCCAGGCGTGTCTGCAGGTCGGCAGCGGCGCACACGAACTCGTCATCGCCGGCGGCGCCGAGTCGATGAGCAACGTGGTGTTCCACTCCACCGATATGCGGTGGGGTGGCTCGCGCGGCGGCATCACCGTGCACGACGGCCTGGCCCGTGGGCGGGTCACCGCCGGCGGCAAGAACTACCCGGTGCCCGGAGGCATGCTCGAAACCGCCGAGAACCTGCGCCGCGAGTACGGCATCTCGCGTCTGGAACAGGACGAGCTGGCGGTGCGCTCGCACCAGAAGGCGGTGGCCGCCCAGGCCAGCGGGGTACTCGCCGAGGAGATCATTCCGGTCACCGTGACCTCCAGGTCCGGCGAGCAGGTCATCGACACCGATGAGCATCCGCGTGCCGACACCTCGGTGGAGACGCTGAGCAAGCTGCGTCCGGTTCTCGGCAAGACCGACCCGGATGCCACGGTCACCGCGGGCAATTCCAGCGGGCAGAACGACGCGGCATCGATGTGCATCGTGACGACCACCGAGCGGGCCGCCGAACTCGGCCTCAAACCCCTTGTCCGGCTGGTCTCCTGGGGCTTGGCCGGGGTGGCGCCCAAGGTGATGGGTATCGGGCCGGTACCGGCCACCGAGGTGGCGCTGCGCCACGCGGGGCTCAGTCTCTCTCAGATCGACATCATCGAGCTCAACGAGGCCTTCGCCGCGCAGGCACTGGCGGTGTTGAAGGAATGGAAGTTCACCGAGGCGGACCTGGAGCGCACCAACGTGCGCGGATCCGGAATCTCGCTCGGACACCCGGTGAGCGCCACCGGCGGGCGCATGCTCGCCACGCTGGCGCGCGAACTGGACGCCCGCGGTGCCCGCTACGGACTGGAAACCATGTGCATCGGAGGCGGGCAGGGGCTGGCCGCCGTATTCGAACGGATCGCGTCATGACCAAACTCGCACAGACCCTCGGATTGACCGAGGTACAGGCCGAAATCGTTTCCACGGTACGGCAGTTCGTGGACAAGGAGGTCATCCCGAACGCCCAGGAGCTGGAGCACTCGGACACCTATCCGCAGGCCATCGTCGATGGTATGCGCGAGATGGGATTGTTCGGACTGATGATTCCGGAGGAGTACGGCGGGCTGGGGGAGTCACTGCTGACCTACGCGCTGTGCGTGGAGGAACTGGCCCGCGGCTGGATGAGTGTCTCCGGGGTGATCAACACCCACTTCATCGTCGCCTACATGCTGCGCCAGCACGGTACCGACGAGCAGAAGCAGCGCTATCTGCCGCGGATGGCCACCGGCGAGGTGCGCGGTGCCTTCTCGATGTCCGAGCCCGAACTCGGTTCCGATGTCGCCGCGATCCGCACCAAGGGCGTGCGCAATCCGGGTGGTGGTTACACCATCAGTGGCCAGAAGATGTGGCTGACCAACGGGGGCAGCTCGACACTGGTGGCCGCACTGGTGAAAACCGATGAGGGAGCGGCCAAACCGCACCGCAACCTGACGGCCTTCCTGATCGAGAAGCCCGCCGGGTTCGGCGAGGTGAAGCCGGGCCTGACCATCCCCGGCAAGATCGACAAGATGGGTTACAAGGGCATCGACACCACCGAGCTCATCTTCGACGGTTATGTCGCCTCCGACGAGGACGTGCTCGGTGCGGCGCCCGGGCAGGGTTTCTTCCAGATGATGGACGGCATCGAGGTGGGTCGGGTGAACGTGTCGGCGCGGGCCTGCGGTGTGGGTATCCGGGCCTTCGAGCTGGCGGCGCGTTACGCCCAGCAGCGAGCCACCTTCGGCAAGCCGATCGCCGAGCATCAGGCGATTGCCTTTCAGTTGGCCGAGATGGCCACCAAGGTCGAGGCCGCGCACCTGATGATGGTCAACGCCGCGCGGCTCAAGGACTCCGGTGAACGCAACGATGTGGCGGCCGGGATGGCGAAATACCTTGCCAGCGAATTCTGTTCGGAGGTGACTCAGCAGAGCTTCCGGATCCACGGCGGTTACGGCTACTCCAAGGAGTACGAGATCGAGCGGCTCATGCGGGATGCTCCGTTCCTGCTGATCGGCGAGGGCACCAGCGAGATCCAGAAGACCATCATCAGCAAGAATCTGCTCGATGAGTACCGCATCTGAATCCGGCGGGCGAGCGAAGCGACGGGGAGAGCCGGACTTCGCGGTCCGCCCGCAACTCTCCGACGATGTGGCCCGGGTGGTGCGGCGCCGTATCTTCCACGGCACCTATCCGGCCGGGATTTACCTGCGCCTGGATCAATTGGCCGACGACCTCGGGATCAGCGTCACGCCGGTGCGCGAGGCGCTGCTGAACCTGCGCGCCGAGGGGCTGCTGGTGCAGCACCCACGGCGCGGGTTCATGGTGCTGGAGGTGACCGCCCGCGATATCGCCGATGTGGCCAACGTGCAGGCCTACGTCGGTGGTGAGCTCGGTGCGCGGGCGGCCGCGAACATCACCGATGAACAGCTGGCCGAGCTCACCGGCATCCAGGACGAGCTGGAAAAGGCCTACGAACACAACGATCTGGACCGTACGGTGCGGCTCAACCATGAGTTCCACCGGCTGATCAACGTCGTCGCCGATTCGCCGAAGCTCACCCAGGTGATGTCCGGGGTCACCCGCTATGCACCGGAGTCGGTGTTCCCGACCCTGGAGGGCTGGCCGGCCCAGTCGATCAAGGACCACCGCAACGTGATCGCCGCGCTGCGACTTCGGGACGGTGAACGGGTCCGGGCGGCGATGGCCGAGCACTTCACCATCGGCGTGCAGCCGCTGACCGAGCATCTGATCGGACGGGGCGTCATCGCACCCGATTGACAAGTGTCAGAAGTCGTTGACGTGTGTCAGGTGGCTGGTAGGGTGCCCGCCATGCAGCGAGCGCAGCCACGCACCGCGGTGATCGGTGCGGGCATCAGCGGGTTGACGGCCGGCAAGATGCTCAAGGACTACGGCGTCCCGTACACCACGTTCGAGATCTCCGATCGCATCGGCGGCAACTGGGCGTTCGGCAATCCGAACGGTCTGTCGAGCGCCTACCGCTCCCTGCACATCGACACGTCCAAACATCGGTTGTCCTTCAAAGACTTTCCGATGCCGCGGGACTATCCGGCCTTCCCGCATCATTCGCAGATCAAGGCCTACCTGGATTCCTATGCCGATGCATTCGGGTTGTTGGAGCACATCGAATTCAACAATGCGGTGGTGTCGGCCCGACGGCGCCCGGGCGGCGGCTGGCTGATCGAGGACCAGGCCGGGAACCGCCGGGAATTCGATCTGCTGGTGGTGGGCAACGGTCATCACTGGGACGCGCGGTGGGCGGAGTTCCCCGGCACGTTCGACGGCGAGACGATGCACTCGCACCATTACATCGACCCACAGACGCCGCTGGCGCTGACCGGCAAGCGGATCCTGGTCGTCGGTATCGGCAACAGCGCCGCCGACATCACCGTCGAACTCTCGTCGAAGACACTGCAGAACAAGGTCACCCTGTCGACCCGTTCGAGTGCCTGGATCGTGCCGAAGTTCCTCGCCGGCGTACCGGGTGACAAGATCTTCAAGACCTCACCGCACCTGCCGCTGTCCTGGCAGCGCAAGATGGCGCAGCTGCTGGTACCGCTGGTGGGCGCCGACCCGACGAAGTACGGGCTACCCGCACCCAATCACAAGCTGTTCGAGGCGCATCCCACCCAATCGGTGGAACTGCCCCTACGGCTGAGCTCCGGAGACGTGACCCCCAAGCCGAATGTGTCGCGACTGGACGGCGCCACCGTGCATTTCGAGGACGGCACCTTCGACGAGTTCGACGTCATCGTCTATGCGACCGGTTACAACATCACCTTTCCGTTCTTCGACCCGGAGGTGATCAGCGCCCCCGGCAACCAGATCCGGCTCTACAAACGCATGTTCAAGCCGGGATTCGACGATGTGGTCTTCATGGGATTCGCCCAGGCGGTGCCGACCCTGTTCCCCTTCGTCGAATGCCAGGCTCGGCTCCTGGCCGCCTACGCGGTGGGGCGCTACACCCTCCCGTCGACGGACGAGATGGAACGGGTCATCGAGGCCGATCAGCGGCTGCACGCGGGGCACTGCACCGATCGCCCCCGGCACACCCAGCAGGTGGACTACTTCGTCTATGAACATGATCTGCGTACGCGGGAGCTGCCCGCGGGGATGAAACGGGCTGCGACAGTATGAGATCACCGACCGACCGCAGGCCCGTCGTGCGCAGCGATATGCGCCGCGAGGCCATCCTCGACGCGCTGGACGAATGGTTGCGGGCATCGAGCCTGGAGGCCGTCAACATCGCCGAGATCGCCAAACAGGCCGGGGTGTCCCGGTCGGCGTTCTACTTCTACTTCGAGAACAAGGCGGCCGCCGTCGCGGCGCTGATGGAGCGGATCATCGACGAAGTCGACATGGTCAACACCGAATTCGTCGCGGGTGAGGCGAACCCCAGGGACCGGGTGCACGCCATGCTGGACGGGTTGTTCGATACCTGCGACCGGTACCGTCACGTGTTCGCCGCCATGCTGGAGGCCCGGGGTTCCAGCGCGGCGGTGCGCGAGATCTGGGATTCGGCGCGGGAATCGTTCGGTCCGTCGGTGGCCGAGCTGATCGCCGCACAGCGTCACTCCCCGTCGCTTCGCTCGCCCTTGGAGGCCGCGCCGGACCCGCGGGTGCTCGCGTTGGTGTTACTGGAGTTCAACGACCGGATCATCGAACGGTTCATCCTGGGTGGTCCGTTGTCGCGCGAGGAGCTGACGGATGCGGCCGCCGCGGTGTGGCTGTCGACGGTGTACGGAGTGGGCCGGTGACCGTCCAGGAGATGTCCTTTCGCGAGCTGACCTTCGACTCTGAGGGAACGTCCTGTAGCGCTTGGCATTTCCCGGCAGAAGGTTCCGCGCGGCGGCCGGCCGTGGTGATGGCCCACGGGTTCGGGGGGACCAAGGATTCGGGTCTGCAGCCGTTCGCGCAACGGTTCGCCGCGGCCGGTATCGACGCGCTGGCCTTCGACTACCGGGGGTTCGGTGCCTCCGGGGGCGACCCACGACAGACGATCTCACTGGAGCGGCAGGTGCGCGACTACCACCGCGCCGTGGACGCGGCCTTGGCGCTGCCGAACGTGGACCGCATCGTGTTGTGGGGAGTGTCGATGTCGGGCTGCCATGTGCTGCGGGTGGCAGCCGGGCGCGACGATATCGCCGCGGTGATCGCGCTGACGCCGATGACCGACGGCCTGGCCGCCGGGCGAACCGCGATCGCCGGGCCGAAGGACCTGCTGCCCGTGGTGCGCTGGACCGCGGCCGGACTACGCAACAAGGTCGCGGTGACCCGAGGCGCGGCAGCGACGTTCATGCCGATCGTCGGCAGGCCCGGCCAGGCCGGGGCCCTGACCCTGGCCGGAGCCTACGAGAGCTACCTGGCGATGGCCGGGCCGACGTGGCGCAACGAGATCGACGCCTCGGTCGGACTGGAACTGAGCCGGATGAGCACCAAGGCTGCGGCCCGCAGGCTGGGAGTCCCGGTGCTGGTGCAGATCGGCGACTTCGACCGGTTCGCCCCGGCGTCTGCGGCGGCCAAGACCGCGGAGCAGGCCCGCGCCCAGGTGCATCACTATCCGTGCGACCACTTCGACGTGTGGCCGGGCAATGACTGGTTCGACCACGCGGTGGGTGACCAACTGGCGTTTCTGGCCCGCACCGTGTGAATCAGCCGAGGCGGACCGTGCCGTCCGCCTCGACACGCCAGCCCGGATTGTGGGCGATCTCCCAGATCGCTCCGTTGGGGTCGCGGACGTGCGCGTGGAAGACGCCACCGAACTGTCCGGGTTGCGGGGGTTTCAGTACGGTGCCGCCTGCGCCTGCCATCACCTCGACCACATGTGCCACATCCGCGCGGCTGGCCACGTTGTGCGCCAACGTGATTCCCGAGACGTGAGCGGCCGCGTCATCGGGTGGAAGGCCGAGGTCGGCGTTGAACTTCTCGGCGAGGAAGAATCCGAGCATCTGGCCGGGCGCGGTCTGATAGAAGACGATCTCGCCCGCCACGTCCAGCAGCGGAAGCCAGCCGAGTGCACCGTAGAAGCGGCGGGTGGCGTCCAGGTCGGCGGCGGCAATGGTGACGAAATTGAGCTGCTGATCCATGACACGACGGTAGCGCGGGGCTGGGGAGGCCGTACTGTAATACTTACAGTCTGTACTTCGATGGAGGTGACGGCGCGATGTCAGGTGTGCTGGATGGGATCCGGGTGCTCGACTACGGACGCTTCATCGCCGCGCCCTGGTGCAGCGCGATCCTGGCCGATATGGGCGCCGAGGTGTTACGGGTGGAAAAGCGCGAAGGCGGCGAGGATCGTTGGGTACAAGCCGTCACCGAGAGCGGGGAGGGGGGCACGTTCTTGCAATGCAACCGCAACAAGCGCTCTCTCACGCTGGATTCCACCACGGTCGAGGGAACGGAGATCACCCGCCGTCTGGTGGCGCGGGCCGATATCGTCATCGCCAATATGCCTGCCGCGGGGATGCGTGCCAATGGTCTGGATTACGAGACCTTGCGCGCAGTCAAACCCGATATCATCTTGGCCAGTGCCACCGCCTACGGGGAGGGTGGGCCCTACAGCGACAGGATCGGATTCGACGGGGCCGGGCAGGTGATGTCCGGCGCGGTGTACCGACAGGGCCTGCCCGACATGCCGATTCGCACGGTGGTGCCGTACGCCGACTTCGGCACCGCGCTCACGCTGGCGATCGGGGTGATGATGGCGCTGTATCACCGCGACCGCACCGGGGTGGGCCAACATGTGGAGGGAGCACTGCTGCCGACGGCGTTGATGCTGTCGAACGCGTTCCTGATCGAACGTGAACTGTTGCAGGTGGACAAGCCACGGATGGGCAACAAGGGCGCCTCGGTCGCCCCCTGTGACCTGTACAAGACCGCCGATGAGCAATGGGTGCTGCTGCAGGTCGCCGGCCAACCGATGTTCAAACGGTGGTGCCGGTTGGTCGACCGTCTGGATCTCTTCGCCGATCCCCGCTTCGCCGACGACGATTCCCGTTGGCAGCACGGCGACGTGCTCAACGACATCATGGCCGCCTGGTGTGCCGACAAGACCAGGGCCGAGGTCCTCGAGTTGTTGGAGAAGGCGAAAATGCCTGCTGCGCCGCTGTATTCCACCCAGGATGTGCTCGACGATCCGCATGTCCGGGCGATGGGGTATCTGCGGAGGGTGCCGTTCCCCGGGGCCTCCCGTGAGGTGCCGATCGTCGAGACCCCGTTTCGGATGTCGGCCACCCCGGGCACCATCCGGCGGCGCGCGCCACTGCTCGGTGAGCACACCGACGAGGTGCTCGGTGAGATCGGCTACGGCACAGCAGAAATTGATCTCCTACGGGCCGGTGGCATCGTCTAGGTCCGAATCTTGGCGGACCAGATCGGCCAGCGAGTCAGGCGAAATGTGCACGTACGGCGCCGAGATCGGCCTTGCCGGAGGGGGTACGCGGGATCACGTCGACGATGGCGATATCGGTGGGGATCTCGTAGCGGGCCAGCCTGGCGGTCAGGAACTCGGAAAGCTCGTCCGCGGTGGCCTGCCCGTGCAATTCGACCATCGCCACGGGTGTTTCGCCGAGGCGTTCGTCGAGACGCCCGATCACCGCGGCGCCGCGCACCGCGGGATGGGCTTCCAGAGCGGTGCGGACATCGTCGGGCATCACCTTGAATCCGCCGCGGATGATGGCTTGGTCGGCTCGGCCGAGGATCCAGACGAAGCCGTCGGCGTCGATACGCGCCAGGTCGGTGGTGCGCATCCACTCGGCGGTGTCCAGCTGGGCAGGGATGACTTCGAGCAGACCTTGCTGGTCGGGGCCCAACGGTCGGCCGTCGTCATCGACGACCCGCAGCCGGGCCCCCGGGTTGGCCCGGCCCACACTGCCGCGTTTGGCAGCCCAATATCGTTCGTGGTCGGCCAGGGTCCAGCCGGCCACCCCGCCACCGAACTCGGTGGCCGCATAGGACGTCAGCACCGGGATGCCGAACTTCGCGGTGAACGCGTCGGCGTCATCGGCCGACAGGGGCGCGGTCCCGGACGTGACCGCACGGACACCGGCCAGATCGTCGCGGGTGAGATCGGAATGCAGCACCATCCGCAGGGCCGCCGGCACCAGGGACACCGCGCGTGGCTGGTGTTCACGGACCGCATCGGCCCACTGGGTGAGGTCGAACTTCGGCAGCAGCACGAACGGTCTGGCCTCGGCGATACACAGCAGTATCCGGAACACCCCGCCGACGTGGACCAGCGGAGAGTTGACGATCGCCACGCCGCGACGTAGTCGCGTCGGTGCCGGCGAGCTCTCGGGGTCGCGGCCCATGACGCTGCGGGCCAGCATGGAGTAGGTGAGGTCGACGCGTTTCGGCGGGCCGGTGGTGCCGCTGGTCAGCATCCACACCGCGACACCGGGGCGGCCGGCGTCGTCGGCCGGCTCACCGGCGGCGGCCGGTTCGGCGTCGAGGCCGGCGAGCGTGACCAGCATGGTGCCGGCCGTCGGGGTGACCAGGCTGGCGAGATCGTCTTCGAGCCCGACGATGACCGGCAGGGCCAGGGCGGTGATATCGGCGCGGGTGCGCTCATCACCGCGGGACGGGTTGATGACCACGACGGTGCCGCCGGCCTCCAGCACGCCGAGCAGCGCTGCCACGTGCGCCGGGGTGTTGCGCAGCATCACCCCGACCCGACGCGCACCGGTCAGCGCGCCGATACGCCGCGCCGCGCGGCCGACCTGGCCCCAGCTGGCCCACCGGCCGTCGTACTGGATGGCCCTCGCTGCCGGGTCGAGGTCGAGCACCTGGCCGATGCGCAGCGAAAGGGGATGGGACATCAACGGATCCGCGGTGTGGCTGTGGAGATCGGCCGGTCGGCCAACTCGGCCTTGGCGATCGGGTTGCCCAGTCGCGTGTAGATCAGACCCTGATCCATGGCGGCGCGATAGGGCTTGTCCAGCGATTCCCAGATGGCCTTGACGGTGCCCTGGGTCGCGGTCGGTGGTTTGGCGGCGATGGTGGCCGCGATCTCGTGGGCGCGGGCCCACAGTTCGGCGCGGGACACCACCTCGGTGACCAGGCCGATCCGCAGCGCGGTATCGGCGCCGACTCGTTCGTCGTTGCCCATCAACGCCATCCGCAAGGTGTCGCCCAGCCCGACGCGGCGCATCAGGCCGATCGGTTCCAGCGCCGACACCAGTCCGGCACTCACGTGTGAGTCGAAGAAGGTGGCGTCCTGCGAGCAGATCACCACATCGGATTCGTTGACGAAGTACAGGGCGCCGGCGGTGCAGATGCCCTGAACGGCACACACCACCGGTTTCCACATCTTCTGCCACTTCGGGCTCAGCAGCTCACCCGGATCCTCATGATTCCACACGATCTCGGGTTGTCCGTACGAGGATTTGATGTCGAGCCCGGCGCTGAACGCGCGGTCACCGGCGGCGCGCAGCACGACGGCGTTGATGCTCTCATCGTCTTTGATGGCGTGCCACGCGTCGCGCATCTCGTGACACATCGCGCGGTTGAACGAGTTCATGGCGTCGGGTCGATTCAAGGTGACGGTGGCCACCCGCGAGCCGTGGTCGAGATCGAGCAGGATGGTGTCCATCGTCGGTTACCGCGCCTGCCAGTTGGGCTTGCGTTTCTCCACGAACGCCCGCGGTCCCTCCAAGGCGTCCTCGGTGCGAGTGACACGCTCCCGGAACGTCTCGGCGAGGATCTCACCTTCGTGCAACGGTAGATCGAGGGTCTTGTGGATGGCCAGCCGGGTGCCGCGGACCGCCAGTGGCGCATTGAGATTCAGCGTGTCGGCGATCTCGTGCGCGCGTTCCAGCAGGTGAGCGTGTTCGACGATCTCGGTGATGAGCCCGAGGTCGTACGCACGCCGCGCCGACATCCGTTCGTGCTTGCCCATCAGTGCCATCCGTAACGCCACCGACCGGGGGAGTGCGCGGGCCAGCCGTACCATCTCGCGCGCGGCGACCAGCCCGATACTGACGTGTGGATCGAAGAAGGTCGCCTGGTCCGAGGCGATCACGATATCACCGGTGGTGACCCAATCCAGTCCTGCGCCGCAACAGATTCCGTTGACCGCGACGATGACGGGTTTGGTCATCGTGCGAAAGGGCGGGGTGCCTTCCTGCGGCGCCTCCCACTGTTCGTAGGTGGACAGGTAGGGCCGCTCATTGACCACCTTGCCGTCGCCGGGGATCTCCTTGACGTCGGCGCCGGTGCAGAATGCCCGCCCAGCGGCGGTGACGATCGTGACCCAGATGTCGTCGTCGTTCTCGGCCTCGTGGTAGGCGGAGCGTAATTCGGTGATCATGTGCGGGGACAGCGCATTGAGGGCATCCGGCCGGTTGAGGGTGATGGTGGCCTTGTGGCCGTCCACCTCATAGATGATCGTCTCGTAGGACACGTGTCGTTCCCTTTCAGAAGCCCTTGTAGTCGGGGTCGCGGCGCTCCCGGAACGCAGCCAGGCCCTCCTTGAAATCCGCGGTACGGCAGGACAGCTCAAGATTGGACAGTTCCTGGTTCATCGACTGGGCCAAGGTGGCGGACTGTCCGTAGGCCAGGGCCTGCTTGGCCAGCCCGATCGCGACGGTGGGGCCGGCGGCGAGGCGGGTCACGAGCTCATCGGCGGCGTCGGTCAGCTCATCGGCGGGGACGGCGGCGTGGATCAGCCCCCAGTCGGCCGCGTCGGCGCCGGTGACCTTCTCGCCGAGCAGCAGCATGCGCTTGGCCCGGGCGACGCCGGCCAGCCGCGGCAGCAGCCAGGTCGCCCCGGAGTCGGGGCTGAACCCGCGCTGGAGGAAGGGCTCCCAGAAGGTGGCCGCGGTGTCGGCGACGGTGAAGTCGGCGGCCAGCGCCAGATTGCACCCGAGTCCGACGGCCCAGCCGCGCACCGTGCACACCACCGGCAGCTGGATCGTGGCGATCAGCTCGACCAGGCGGTGTGCGGTGTGCGGGATCCGGCGCACCAGATCACCGGTGCGTGGCCGCTTGTTCTCGGCGTTGGTGGCGACCCAGTCGGCGCCGGCGCAGAAGTCCTCCCCGGATCCGGTCAGCGCGACCGCGCGCAACGAGTCGTCGTGCGCGGCCGTACCCAGAAGTCTGACCAGATCGTCGATCATGTTGTGGCTCAGAGAATTACGTCGATCCGGTCGATCGAGTGTGATCCGCAGGACCGCGTTGTCGACAGAGGTGGTGATCACCTGTGACCCGGCCTTTCAACGTGCATACAGTTGACCATACGGTATGTCATGCAGTTACTATTCGGTACAAGTTAGCAAGGAAAACCCCCAGGGGGAACAGGAGAGTGCGGGTGCCGCGCATATGTCAGCCGAGGGTCGCGGCCGATCATCTCCACGCGGCGGTCAACGCTCGCCGCCGGAACCGACAAAACGATTGAAGCGAGGCTGATTTCGCATGACTGACGACCGGGTGCTCTACGAGGTGGACGCGGACCACCGCATCGCCACCATCACCTTCAACAATCCCGCCCAGCGCAACTCCTATGACGCCGCGATGCGCGACGAGATCGCTCGTTACCTCGACATCGTCGCCGAGGATGACGACATCACGGTGGTGTTGTTGCGCGGCGCGGAGGGCGTGTTCAGCACGGGGGCGGATATGAACAACGCCTACGGCTGGTACGGACAGAAGGAGGGTGCCGACGAAGCTGCCAAGAAGTCCCGTCCGAGCCAGCGGCGTCGACTTACCGTGGACCGCAAGTCATTCGACTTCTATCACAACTTCCTGGGCTTCCCGAAGGTCACCGTCGGGGAGATCGGCGGCTACGCCCTCGGTGGCGGTTTCGAGATGGCGCTGATGACCGATATCTCGGTCATCGCCCGCGAAGCCAAGATCGGCATGCCCGCCACCCGTTTCCTCGGGCCGGCGCTGGGCAGCCTGCACATGTTCTTCCACCGGCTCGGTCCGGTGCTCGCGCGGCGGATGCTGCTCACCGGCGACATCATCGAGGCAGGTTCGATCGAACATCTCGGCATCTTCACCGACACCTGTGATGCCGCCCAGGTTCCGGCCCGGGCGCGGTACTGGGCGCAGAAGGCGGCCAAGATGCCCGCCGACGGCGTGGTGATCGCCAAGGAGGCGTTTCGGCTGGTCGAGCAGAGCCAGGCATACCAGGGGGAGGAGGTCGCCAGCTACATCTTCCACGCGTACGGCACCAATCTGCAGTTCTCGCCGGGGGAGTTCAACTTCGTCAAGACCCGGGCCCAGCACGGCACCAAGGAGGCGTTCCGGCTGCGTGACGAGCATTTCCACGTTCCGGAGCCGCAGTAGCCAACCTCACAGCGGGGCGCCTAAGCTAGGTGCTACGTTTACATAAACACTGGATATCGTAAAGGCGGAGAGATATGCCCCAACCCGTTGTCGTCGGTGCTGCCCGCACCGCCATCGGCCGGTCATTCAAAGGGACGCTGGTCAACACCACCCCGGAAGACCTGATCACCACGGTGCTGCCCGAGGTGGTGCGTCGTGCCGGTATCGCGCCGGAGGCGATCGACGACCTGATCTTCGCCGAATCCAACTACGGTGGCGGCGATATCGCCCGTTACGCTGCCGACGCGCTGGGCTGGGAGTCGGTTCCCGGTCAGGCCGTCAACCGGCACTGCGCGGGCAGCCTCACCGCGATCGGCAACGCCGCCGCGCAGATCGGTTCCGGGATGGAACGGGTGCTGCTGGCCGGTGGTGTGCAGTCGCTGTCCTCCTCGCCGCTGATGAAGTGGCGGGTGCCCGGGCCGGAGCTGACCTTCATCGAGCCGTGGATGACCCCGACCCACGTCGAGACGCCGGATTCGCCGATGCGCGATATGTCCATCACGGTCGGCTGGAACACCGCGCAGGCTGCCGGTATCACCCGTGAGGAGATGGACGCCTGGGCCGCGCGGTCGCATCAGCGCGCGATCGCGGCGATCGACGCGGGCAAGTTCCTCGACGAGATCGTGCCGCTGAAGGTGACCCAGGCGGACGGTTCGGTCATCGAGTTCAGCGTCGATGAGCATCCGCGTCGCGGTACCACCGCGGAGAAGCTCGCCGAGCTCAAGGTCCTGCATCCGGAGATCGAAGGATTCTCCATCACCGCGGGCAACAGCAGTGGCACCAATGACGCTGCCGCCGCTGTCGCGCTCGTCGCCGACGACTACGCCGCAGCGGAGCACCTCAACGTGCTGGCCAAGGTCCGGGCCTGGGGTTCGGTCGGCGTTGCCGCCAAGGACACCGGCCTCGGCGGGGTCAAGGTGATCGGGCACGTGCTCAAGCGCGCCGGCCTCAAGCCCTCCGATGTCACGCTGTGGGAGATCAACGAAGCGTTCGCCTCGGTGCCCATCGCCGCGGTCCGTGAGTACGGTATCGACGAGGAGTTGGTCAACTTCTCGGGCAGCGGCTGCAGCCTCGGCCACCCGATCTCGGCGTCCGGCGCGCGGATGGTCACCACCTTGATCTACGAACTGCAGCGCCGCGGCGGCGGCATCGGCGTGGCCGCGATGTGCGCCGGTGGCGGTCAGGGCGGCGGGCTCGTCATCGAGGTCTAGACACCGGACGTCGAACGTGAACTCGTGCGGGAGTTCACGCTCGACGTTTCGCCTTCGGCGGGCTGAGTTTGGCTGCGGCGTGGTCCAGGATGCATGTGAGCCCGTACTCGAAGTTGCCTTCGTCGGCGGCACCGAACGTGTGTCCCTCACCGGTGACCTGCGCCAGCAGCGGTGCCACCTCGGGATCGATGATCAACGTCTGGTCGTAGGCTCCCGGCCCGTCCTCCGCGTCGGCCTGATTCTTCTCGGCCAGCCGCTGCAGTACCACCGATCCGCGGACGTGCAGGGTCACCGCGGAGTAGGTGTCGAAGGCTTCTTCGGGGCTAAGGCCGGCCTCGACCAGGCCGGAGATCGCCTTCTCCATCTCCAGCACGCCGAGCTTGGCCGCGCGTGGGCTCAGCGCGGCCCGAATCAGGATGAGGTCGCACAGAATCGGGTTGCCCACGAACGTCTTCCGCATGGTGCGGGCATGGTTGCGCAGCGTCTCGCGCCAATCCTTGGCCTCCACGTACGGGGTCGCGAAGACATACTCGCTCAGTGCCCGGTCGGTCATGGCGTTGAGCAGGTCGTCCTTCTTGCGGAAGTACCAGTAGATGCTCGTGACGCCGACGCCGAGGTGCTTGCCCAGTAGCGGCATGCTGAGGTTGTCGATGCCGACCTGCTCGGCGAGTTCGAAGGCGCCCTTGATGATGTCGTCCGGATTGATGGACCCGCGCTCCCGTCGTTGCCGCTTCTCGGCCACCGGTTGCTTTGCCACCGCAGACACCTCCATCTGTTTTCCCGCCACCACATGCGGTGGGAGACCGTCAAGCTTACCGGTAGGCATACCGTGACGCGGGGTTCGCACACTTCCGGCCCGGTTACCGAAATGGCTATAGTAAGTTTTTCCGGGTGTCGGCTGAACCGGCATTCACGGTGACCGAATCAAGGCGATAAGCGAGGGATGAGCGTGGCGGACGAGATCCTCACCGAGCGGCAGGGGCGCACCCTGGTGATCACCATCAACCGGCCCGAGGCGCGCAACGCGTTCAACCTGGCGGTGGCCCAGGGCTTGGCGGCGGCGATGGACGAGCTCGACGACAGCCCGGAGCTGTCGGTGGCGATCCTCACCGGAGCGGGCGGAAACTTCAGTGCAGGTATGGATCTCAAGGCGTTCGCGTCCGGCGAGCTGCCCTACGTCGAGGGTCGCGGAATCGGTTTCACCGAGCGCCCGCCGCGCAAGCCGGTGATCGCCGCGGTGGAGGGCTACGCGCTTGCCGGCGGCACCGAGATGGTGCTGGCCACCGATCTGATCGTGGCCTCGCGCACCGCCAAGTTCGGTATCCCCGAAGTCAAGCGCGGTCTGGTGGCCGGCGGCGGCGGACTGCTTCGTCTACCACACCGCATCCCCTATCAGAAGGCGCTCGAATTGGCGCTCACCGGCGAGAATTTCACCGCCGAGGAGGCGGCCGCGTGGGGCTTCGTCAACAAGCTCACCGAGCCCGGCGAGGCCCTGGCCGGGGCGCTGGAGTTGGCGGAGAAGATCACCGCCAACGGCCCGCTGGCGGTGGCGGCCACCAAGGAGATCATCGTCAAGTCGGGCGAGTGGAGCCGGTCCGAGATGTGGCAGAAGCAGAACGAGATCATGGCCCCGGTGTTCGGGTCCAAGGACGCCATCGAGGGCGCCACCGCGTTCGCGCAGAAGCGCGCCCCGAACTGGACCGGTAGCTAGCGCCGCCGGCGGGCAGGAGCGAAGCGACCAGGCGATCGATTCACCGTGGATCTCGGGTTTGACGGGGCCGGCGCTGTCGTCGTCGGCGGCGGTCGCGGTATGGGGCTGGCCACCGCCAGGTGCCTGGCGCAGGACGGCGCGAAGGTCGCGATCGTCGGGCGATCCCGGGACGTCCTCGATACCGCCGCGCACGAGCTGACTCGATTGGGCAGTCCCGATGCGGTCGGTGTCGTCGCCGATATCGGCGACGACACCGATGTGCACCGGGCGTTCGACGAGATCGGCCGACGCTGGGACGGCACGCTCAATGCCCTGATCAATACCGTGGGCCCTGCTGCGGCAGGCGATTTCGAGGCGCTCACCGACGGCCAGTGGCAGGCCGCGTTCGATGCCGGTGTGATGGGCATGGTGCGTTGCGTGCGGGCCGCCCTGCCATTGCTGCGCCGTGCCGAGTGGGCCCGCATCGTCAACTTCTCCGCGCACTCCACCCAGCGGCAGAGCACCCGGCTGCCGGCCTATACCGCCGCCAAGGCCGCGGTCAACAGCGTGTCGAAAAACCTGTCGTTGCTGCTGGCCAAGGACGAGATCATGGTCAATGTGCTGTCCCCGGGCAGTATCTCGTCGGAGGCGCTGCTCGGCTGGGCCGATTCGGTGGGGATCGACGGCACCAACCCCTACCGGCTGATGTCGGCCATCGACGAGCACTTCGGCCACCCGGCGCACCTGCCGCGCGCGGGCCTGCCCGACGAAATCGGTCCGGTGGCAGCGTTTCTTGCGTCCAAGCGCAACTCGTATATGACCGGGGCGAACATCAACGTCGACGGTGGCAGCGATTTCGTCTGACCGGGCATGCCCACCGCGGTGACCACCCGTATTCGCGCCCGCTCCAAGCCGAACTTCCGGCCGTGGCGAAGCCCCCGCGTGGCGGGAGTTTTCCGCTGGTAGCGGGGCATACAGTGGCTTGCAGAATGCGTTACCGATAGGTATACAGTATCTATGGTCAGTGACACGTCGCCCTGTGATGCGGTCCTGTATGAGGTCACCGATACCGGCGTCGCGGTCATCACCCTGAACCGGCCCGAGCGGCTGAACTCCTGGGGAGCCGATATCTCCGCCGGGGTGTACGCCAGGTTCGACCGCGCCGAGGGCGATCCGGCGGTCCGGGTCATCGTGCTGACCGGCACCGGCCGGGGGTTCTGTGCCGGCGCGTACATGGGTGCGATGCAGGATCTGGGTGCATCGATCAGCGGTGACACCGACGTCAGCAAGATCGTCGGGGAACGTCATCCACACTTCCTGACCACCTTGGGCAAACCCGTCATCGCGGCGATCAACGGTGCCTGCGTCGGGATCGGACTGACCCACGCACTCATGTGCGATGTCAGGTTCGCCGCGGCCGGCGCGAAGTTCGCGACGGCCTTTCCGCGCCGTGGGCTGATCGGCGAGTACGGCATCACCTGGATCCTGCCGCGACTGGCCGGCTGGGGTGCGGCGGCGGATCTGCTGCTGTCCGGGCGCACCTTCTACTCGGAGGAGGCTCAGCAGCTCGGTTTGGTGAAAGAGGTTGTGGCGCCCGAGGATCTGCTCAAACGCGCGCTGGAATATGCCGAGGACCTGGCCCGCAACTGCTCGCCGGCGTCCATGGCCGTGATCAAGGGACAGCTCTACGGCGACGCCACCGATGAGGTGGTGAACGTCAGCTCCCGCGCCGAAGCCCTGATGCACGAATCGATGGTCCGGCCGGATCTTGTCGAAGGCATCACCGCATTCTTCGAAAAACGCCCCCCGAATTTCCCGCCGCTTGCTTGATTGGAAGGAATGACCATGACCGATACACCCGAGCGCTTGCCCTACTTGGCCGTCGATGTCGACAACCACTACTACGAGCCGATCGACGCGTTCACCCGGCACCTGCCCAAGGAATTCCGCAGCCGCGGCGTCCAGATGGTGCAGGACGGCAAACGTACGCTCGCGGTGTTCGGCGGCACGGTCAACCACTTCATCCCGAACCCGACCTTCGACCCGATCATCGAACCGGGCTGCCTGGATCTGCTGTTCCGCGGCGAGATCCCCGAGGGTGTCGATCCGGCCTCGCTGATGAAGGTGGACCGGCTGTCCGACCATCCCGAATATCAGAACCGGGACGCCCGGCTGACGGTGCTGGACCGGCAGCGGTTGGAGACGGTGTTCATGCTGCCGACCTTCGCCTGCGGTGTCGAGGAAGGTCTCAAGCACGATATCGAGGCCACCATGGCCTCGGTGCACGCGTTCAACCTGTGGCTGGATGAGGACTGGGGATTCGAGCGACCCGACGGCCGCTTCGTGTCGGCACCGATCATCTCGCTGGCTGACCCCGTCAAGGCGGTCGAGGAGGTCGAGTTCGTGATCGGCCGCGGCGCCAAGATCGTTTGTGTGCGACCGGCTCCGGTGCCGGGGGTGGCCAAGCCGCGTTCGTTGGGTGACCCGTCCCATGATCCGGTCTGGGCGCGGCTGGCCGAGGCGGGCGTCGCCGTGGTCTTCCATCTGTCCGACTCCGGGTACATGGCGGTCCCGGCGTTATGGGGCGGTAGCGGCGTGTTCAAGGGATTCGGCAAGCGCGATCCGCTGGACATGGTGATCATGGACGACCGCGCGATCCACGACACGATGGCGTCGATGATCGTGCACCAGGTCTTCACCCGGCACCCCGAACTCAAGGTCGCCAGCATCGAGAACGGTTCGTATTTCGTCTACCGGCTGATCAAACGTCTGAAGAAGGCGGCCAACAACGCGCCCTATCACTTCAAAGAGGATCCGGTCGAGCAACTGCGCAACAATGTCTGGATCGCGCCCTACTACGAGGATGACGTCAAACTGCTCGCGGCCACCATCGGCGTGGACAAGATCCTGTTCGGTTCGGACTGGCCGCACGGCGAGGGGCTCGCCGACCCGACCACCTTCACCGCCGATATCCCGCAGTTCCCCGAGTTCAGCCTGGAGGACACCCGAAAGGTGATGCGCGACAACGCACTCGAACTCCTCGGTGATGTGCACCGAATCGCGCCCGGTGTGGCACATCTGACGGTGCCGGCCTAGCCACCGCCGTGCCCGAGTGGACCATCGGCGCCGTCATCGACGCCATCGCCGACGCGGTTCCGGACCGTGAGATGACGGTGTGCGGATCACGGCGCACCACCTTTGCCGACGGTGCGGACCGAACCCGCAGGCTGGCGAACTTCTTGGCCGCCAACGGACTCGGTGCGCACACCGAACGCGGCGAGCTGAACCGGTGGGAGTGCGGCCAGGACAGGGTTGCGCTGTTGATGCACAACGACCTGTACCCGGAGATGGTCATCGGCGCCCTGAAGGCGCGCACGGTGCCGGTCAACGTCAACTACTACTACTCGCCCGGTGAGGTCGCCGACCTGCTGACGTACCTGGCGCCGCGGGCGGTCATCTATCACCGCTCGCTGGGTGCGAGGTTTGCTTCTGTGTTGCGCGATGCGGCACTGAGCGGCGATCTGTTGATCTCGGTCGACGATGGGGAAGGCCCCGAGCTGGCGGGTTCGATCTCACTGGATGACGCACTGACCCAAGGTGATACCGATTGCGTGGGTCCGGTGTCACCGGACGACCTGCTGATGATCTGTACCGGCGGCACCACGGGCCGTCCCAAAGGGGTGCTGTGGCGTCAGGGTGACATCTACGTGTCGTCGATGAACGGGGCCGATCACGACGCGGTCGAGGAGATCCACACCAAGGTCACCCATGCCGGGCCGCCCTGGTTCGCGGTGTCCCCGCTGATGCATGCCGCGGGAATGTGGACGGCGTTCTCCGGCCTGCTATCCGGCCAAACCGTCGTACTGCACGACACCAAGCCGAAGTTCGATCCGCGGACGGTGCTTGTCACGGCAGAGCGCGAGAAGATCGGCCTGATGACCATGGTCGGCGACGCCTATGCCGCACCATTGGTGGAGGAATTGACACGGCGGTCCTACGACCTGTCGTCGATGTTCGCGATCGGCACCGGCGGTGCCGCGACCAATCCCACACACCAACGGGCGCTGTTGGAACACATTCCGCAGATCACCATCATCAACGGTTTCGGTTCATCGGAGACCGGAAACATGGGGTTCGGGCACACCCGGCGTGAGACCCCCACCGCCGATACCTTCCAGCTGCGGGCCGGCGGTTTGGTGCTCGCCGAGGATTACTCCCGGTTCCTGACGCCGGGAGAGCCCGAGATCGGCTGGGTGGCCCGTAACGGGCGAATACCGCTGGGCTACTTCGACGATGCGGCCGGCACCGCCCGCACCTTCCCCGAGGTTGCCGGGCAGCGGGTGGTGGTCTCGGGTGATCGTGCGGCCCTGGAGTCCGACGGGTCGCTGCGGTTGTACGGCCGGGATTCGCTGGTCGTGAACACCGGTGGTGAGAAGGTTTTCGTCGAGCAGGTCGAAGAGGTGCTGCGTGCGCACCCCGGCGTTGCCGATGCTCTGGTGGTGGGTCGGCCCAGCGAACGCTGGGGTCAAGAGATCGTCGGGATCGTCTCGATACGGCCGCGGACCGAGGTGGGCACCGAGGAGCTTCGCGAACATTGCACGACACTGTTGGCGCGCTTCAAGATCCCGAAGGACGTGTTGTTCGTCGATCAGATACGCAGGCTCGGCAACGGCAAGGCCGACTATCGGTGGGCCAAAGAACTCGCGGTCGGAGGAGTCAAGGCATGACAAGTAGTGCCCGTCCAGTCATCGATTGTCTGGCCAACGTGCATTTCGGTGAGACGGAGAACCAGCCCGCCTTCATGACGAAGGTGCGCGACGACTATTTCAAGGGCCCGAAATCGATGTACGACCCCATCGATCTGGCCGAACTGCTCGACGAGATGGACACTCACGGTGTGCGGCGCGCCATCCTGATGGACTCGCTGGCCAAGCCGTCGGTGACGGCGCGCAAGTTCGTCGATGCCCATCCCGACCGCTTCGCGCTGGCGATGGGCGGGGTGAACCTGCTACGGCCCATCCCATCGCTGCGCGAACTCGCGGCCATCGCCAACGATCTACCCGTCGCGTATACCGTTGTCGGACCGAGTTTCTGGGGCGACGGACAGTACCCGCCGAGCGACGCGGTGTACTACCCGCTCTACACCAAGTGCGCCGAACTGGAACTGCCCTTGTGCGTCAACACCGGTATCCCGGGACCGCCGATCCCCGGCGAGGTGCAGAACCCGATTCACCTGGACCGGGTCTGCGTACGGTTCCCCGAACTCAAGCTGTGCATGATTCACGGCGCCGACCCGTGGTGGGATATCGCGATCAGGATGTTGATCAAGTATCAGAACCTTCGGTTGATGACGTCGGCGTGGTCGCCGAAACGCCTGCCGGAGAGCCTGTTGCACTACATGCGCACGCGTGGCAAGGGCAAGGTCATCTTCGCCTCCGACTTTCCGGTGCTGCGGATGGAGCGGGTGGTGCCGGAGGCGCTGGCCCTCGATCTTCCCGCCGACGTGCTGGACGACTACCTGTTCAACAATGCCGCGGAGTTCTTCTTCGGCGAACGGCCAGAGAAGGAGAAGTGATGGATCGCTTCGAACTGCGCAGACTGGATTACAGCCTGACCGCGGACCATGTCGATCTGCAGACCGCCTACCGGCAGTTCTTCAAGTCGCACTGCGATATCGAGACGGTGCGGGCGGCCGAGCCCAGTGGCTTCGACAAGAGTCTGTGGGAACGGTTGTGCGCCATGGGTGCCACCACGATGGCGCTGCCCGAGTCCGTTGGGGGCGATGGTGCCACCCTTGTCGATCTCACCCTGGTGGCCGAGGAGATCGGACGGGCGCTGGCGCCGGTCCCGTGGATCGATCATGTGGTCGCGTCCCGGCTCCTGGCGCGGTTGGGAGCGCTGGACTCGCAGGAGATCGTGCAGGGAACGCAGCTTGTCGCGTTCGGCCCGCAGCAGGTCCCGCCGTCGGGCACCCGGCTGATCCCGGCCGGATCCCTCGCTGACCGGGTGATCATCCGTGACGGCGAAGAGGATGCAGCGATCGTGCTCCTCGAGTTCTCGAGTCTGCCGGCCAAGGTGGACAACATCGGCAAGTTACCGATGGCGTGGGTGGACCCGGCCGGTGCGGACAACCGGATGGTACTTGCCAGCGGTGACACCGCCGTCGTCGAATATCAACGCGCACTGGATGAATGGAATCTGCTGACCGCGTCGGCATTGGTTGGCCTGGTCGAGGAGACCATGACCATCGCCGCGGAGTTCGCCAAGTCCCGCTACACCCTGGGCGTGCCGATCGGGACGCTGCAGGGGATCTCGCACCCGCTGGCCAATATCGCGATCACCGTGCAGAGCGGTCGCGGTCTAACCCGGCGGGCCGCGTGGTTCCTGGACAACGAGCCGGCCGAACGGCCCGAACTGGCACCGTCCGCATTTGTGTTCATGGCCGAGGAGGCCGCCAAGGCGGCCACCATGGCCGTGCACGTGCAAGGTGGGCTCGGGGTGTCGGCCGAGGCCGCGGCCACCGCCTACCTGGTCCGCGCCCGCGGCTGGGCACTGGCCGGTGGTGACCCCGGCGCCACGGCGATACACATCGCCCAGATCGTCACGGCCCGCGAGAGCCGGTCGGCCCAGAAGAAAGAGGGTTAGGCATGGATTTCTCCCGAGTCGAACTATCCGCCGAGGACGAGGCCTTTCGCGCCGAGGTGCGCGAGTTCCTGGCTGCCGTGGTGACCGAGGACGTCATCCGTCGCGACCGGGAGACCGGTGACAACTTCGACGAGGGTGTGCATCTGGCCCTCGCCGCCGCCGGGTATCTGGAGAAGGAGTGGAAGTCCGAGACCGACGGCGGGTTCACCCGGGTCCGTCGCCGCATCTGGGAGCTGGAGAAGCGCCGTGCCGAGGTGCCATGGGTGACGTGGGGAACCACCTCGATGGTGGCCCGGTCGGTGGCGAAATTCGCCCAGCCCGAGATCCGTGACGAGGTGCTGCGTGGGGTGTTCGACGGCACGGTGCGGCTGTGCCTGGGCTACACCGAACCGGAGGGCGGCTCCGACGTCGCCACGTGCAAGACCCGCGCGGTGCGCGATGGCGATGGATCAACGTGGATTATCAACGGCTCCAAGATGTTCACCACCGGCGCGCACAACTGCAAGTACGTCTTCCTGATCACCAACACCGACCCCGACGCACCGAAACACAAGAGCCTCACCATGTTTCTGGTGCCCCTGGATCTGCCGGGCATCGAGATCCAGGGTATCCGCACCGTCGACGGCGACCGGACCAACATCGTGTACTACTCGGATGTCCGCGTCGAGGACACGTACCGCATGGGCGAGGTCAATGGCGGCTGGACGGTCGTGCGTGAACCCCTGGACGCCGAGCACGGCGCGGTCGCGGCCGCCGATGACGGGCTGGCCGATGTGTCGATCATGATGCACCAGGCCGGATTCATGGTGGAGGCCGCCGACAACATCGCCGCCCTGGTCGGGGCGCGGGCCACCGAAGACACCTCGGTCGGCTATCGGCTGGGCCGCAGCATCGCCCGGATCGAGGCGTCGCTGTCCGCATCCAGCATCTTCGGACGGGTCGCGCTGGCGCAGACCATGCGGGATGTGGCACCTGATCTGATGGATATCGCCGGACCGGCCGCCGCACTGCCCATCGGAGCCGAGGGCGGGCTGGACGACCGCAGCGAGTACGTGTACCGCTTCGCGCCGTTGGTGGGGATCTACGGCGGGACGCTCGAGGTCTTCCGCAATATGATCGCCCAGCACGTGCTGGGGCTGGGTAAGCCGGCCTACGCGCCGCCGCGCCAGAAGGTGGTTTCCTGACGACCTGTCAGTCGGTCGAGTTGTCCCGCCCCGAGCGTGCGGCCCGGCGTTGCATCTCGGCGCGCTCCCGGCACCGCCGGCGGAATTCTTCTTCGGCACCCGGATCGGTGATCGGCTGCTCGGGTGCACTCCGATCCTGCGATGGGCGCCCCGCGATACACCACGCGAGCGCGCCTGCCACCGGAACGAGGGCGACCAGCAATGTCCACTGGGTGCGGGGGAGTCCGCGGATGCGCGATTCGTCAGCGCGGGCGATGTCGACGATGGCGATCACCATGAGCGCGGTGACCAGCAATCCCAGGTAGGGCACGGGCAACGGTCCTCTCGTAGGCCGGCGGTCAGTGGCGTGATCGACCGGATGGCGCAACGATGGGCCGACTCATATGCTGCGAATCTAGCAAACGCGGCGCAGGCTCGCGCCGCAGGACGGCCTGACCTGCGCGGACGTCACCCCCGGTCAGTTTCCGGCGGCGGCTGGGGTTCGAAGGGGTGGTACCACCACCATTGGGCGCGTTCCCCGGTCGGCCCGGGGTAGGGCGGGACCGCGGGTGCCGGTGTGGTGGGTGGGCGGGCCAAGGCTCCGCCCTCGTGTTTTCGGCCGTCGCTGTCGGTGACGACCAGCCGATCCGCGGGGCCGGTGAGGGTGAGGCCGCCGCGGTGATGCAACCGGTGGTGGAACGGGCAGACGAGTACCAGGTTGGACAGTTCGGTGGGGCCGCCGTCTTCCCAATGCTGGAGGTGGTGGGCGTGCAACCCGCGGGTGGCACTGCAGCCGGGGATCACGCAGCGGTGGTCGCGGTGCTCCAGTGCGCGGCGCAGGCGGCGGCTGACGGTGCGGGTGGTCCGGCCGGCGCCGATCGGTTGGCCGTGGCGTTCGAACCAGATCTCGCAGGTGGTATCGCAGAGCAGGTACGGCGTTCATCGTCGGACAGCAGCGGGCCCAGATGCAGTGATGCGACCGGCTTGTCGATGTCGAGGTGTACGACCACGGTGGTGTGCTGGCCGTGCGGACGCTGGGCCACGTCGCAATCCCAGCCGGCCTCGACCAGGCTCATGAACGCATCGATCCGCGTCGGGAACGCTTCCTCGGTGTCGGCGGGGTGTTCGGCGATCAGCGCGTCATGGTGGGACTGCACGGCGGCATCGAATTTCGCGGCGTCCAGCCGCGGGAGCCGGATCCGATAGGTGGTGTACCGCTCCCCGGTGGAGGTTGTGCTGACCTCGGGTCCGGATTCGGGCGGTGTCTCGGGATCGGGTCGCGGTTCCATCTTGATTGCGGTGCGTAATTGGCTGACGGTGGCCGCCGCAGCGAGTTCGGCGTAGTGCGCGTCGGAGCCTTCGGCGGCGCGTTCGGCGATCACCCCGACCTGATCCAGTGACAACCGGCCCTCCCGCAGGGCGTCGGTGCAGCGCGGGAACTCTTCCAGCCGCCGTGCGATCGCGACGACGGTCTCGGCGTTGCGCGGGGCGACCCCGGTTTTCCAGGCCACCAGAGCGGACATGGAGCGGACGCCGGTCAGGCCACACAACTCCTCGCGCTCCAATTCGGCCACGATCTGCACCAGGCGCCCATCGATCGCATTGCGTTGCCCGCACAACTCGGCGATCTCGTCGAACAACACCTCCAGCCGCTCTCCGGCGGCCAAAGATGTTGCGGTACCGGACATGACCCCAATTCTCGCAGAGGGGTACGACAAGGTGGAGCTAGGGAAGTACCCTGACCGGCACATGGCTCCAGCCCGCGACGTTCTGCATGTTGACGCGTTTGCAGCCGGACCAGTCCACTTCGTAGTGCGGCATGAAGTCCAGCATCCGCTCGAGTGCCACCCCGCTCTCCATCCGGGCCAACGCCGCCCCCAAACAGCTGTGGATTCCGTAGCCGAACCCGAGATTCTGCGCCTGGGTGCGGTCACGCGCGATGTCGAATCGGTCGGGATCCGTCCAGGCCCGAGGATCTCGATTGGCCGAGCCGCCCAGCAGGAAGACCGGCTTGCCTGCGGGAATGGTCACGCCGTGCAGTGTGACGTCCCGAAGCGCCCGGCGGACGTTGTACTGTGCGGGCGCTTCGAGGCGCAACAGCTCTTCCACGGCGAGCGGGATCTTGCTGCGGTCGTCGAGCAGCTTCTGCCATTGATCCGGGTTCTGCGCGAACACGACGGCCGCATTCCCCAGCAATTTGGTGACGGTTTCGGCACCGGCGCCGCCCAAAAGCATGGCGAATTCGGTGATTTCGAGGTCGGTCAGCGGTTCCATCGCACCGCCGTCGCGCTCGATCTCGGCGGCGATCAGGGTGCTCAGCAGATCTTCACCGAGCTCACCACGGCGCCTCTTGACCAGCCGGTAGTAGTAGACCGCCATGTCCACCCCGGCCTTCAGACCGGACTCGCTCATGTCGACCTGGCCGGGGTCCCGGTGCAGGAGATCGTCGATCCATACCCGGACCTTTTGGCGGTCCGGCTCGGGCACGCCCTGCATGATGGTCATCACGTCGACTGGGAACCGCGCCGAGAAGTCCTGGACGAAGTCGAACCCGCGCGGGTCGACCGCCGCCAAGTGCCGCTCGACCGACGAGGTCACCAACTCGCGGCGCGCCTCGATGGCGCGCGGGGTGAAGACCTTGTTGAGCAGGCTGCGCATCCGGCGATGCGCCGGCGGGTCCATGGCGATGATCGACCCGTGTTCGGTCACTTCGCCTTTGCGTACCTGCGCCAGATCGACACCGTAAGCGGAGGAGAAGGTTTCGTAATCCTTGAACGCCGCAGCGACGTCCTCGTGCCGGGACAACGCATAGAAGTCGTACCGACCGCTGTAATAGACCGGGGTCTCCTGCCGCATCCGGCGATAGATGTCATACGGATTCGCGAAGAAGTCCTCGGAGAACGGGTCGAATTCGACCTTGGGTGAGGTCGCCGTGGTCATGGCTCAGATCTCGGCCAGGGCGGGCGGCTGCGCCGCGGCGGGGTCGGGATTCGCCAACGGCAGGCCCATGAACCGGCGCGCGTTGTCACCCATGAAGTCGTAGGTGCGACGTACGTCCATGCCTTCGGCGTACTTCCAGAAGCCCTTCGGCTCGGCAAGCCCCTCCGGGTGTGGGTAGTCCGAACCGAACATGACCTTGTCCCAGCCCACGGTGTTCACCACATCGGACACACAGCCCTCCCAGAACGGGCTGACCCAGATATTGCGCCGGAACACGTCGTGCGGGTGTTCGGGGAAGTTCTGCGGCATCTTCTTCTGCAGGTCCTCGAAATCGTTGAACAGCGGGAAGATCCAGCCACTGCCGTTCTCCACGCTGGCGACGCGCAGCTTGGGGAACCGGGTCAGGGTGCCGTGGCAGATGAGAGCGGTGATCATATCGGCGATCTCGCGGTGGCCCAGCACCATCCAGCGGAAGGCGCTCTGCGTCATGAAGTTCTGCGTGTACGGCGGTTCCCACTTGCCGACGTAGTCGTCCAAAGGTGGGTAGCTGGCGTGCAGCACGATGGGTAACCCGGCGGCTTCGACATCACGCCAGAACGGGTCGAATTCGGGGAGAGCGGGGGAGCGCCAGCCGTGCAGTCCGTTCACCGGACCGGGCTTGATGAGCGCCACTTTCGCGCCGCGCTCGAGTAGCCAGGCGAGCTCGCGCTGGGCGGCATCGACCTCGGAGAGGTTGATGATCGGTGTGGTGAACACCCGGTTTTCGTAGTTGAACCCCCAGTGCTCGTGAATCCACTCGTTGAGCGCGTGGATGATCGCCAGGGTCAGGGCCGGGTCATCGGCACTGGAGTGCTCTACCAGGCTGCCCAGGGTGGGGTAGTTCAACGCCTCGGTCACCCCCTGGCGGTCCAGCTCCTTGAGCCGTGCGACCGGATTCCGGGTCGCCTCGGGTGCCTCGACGGCCTGGCCTTGCATCTCGCGCAGGGTCTGGCCTTCGGTGTTCTCACCCGCGAAGAACTTCTCGTGCGCTCCGGGGGCGGCCACCCGTTCGAAGGTGGGGTTGGGGATGAAGTCGGTCACGCGGTTGTTGATCACGATGCGGGTCTGCTTGCCGAACTGTCCGTACTGCACGGCGCGGCTGTACTTCTCCGGTAGGAATTTCGTCAACGCGTCGCCGGTCTCGTACATGTGTTGGTCCGCGTCGAAGATCGGTGCGTCCCGGAACTGTTGGGTCATCGGGGTTTGCCTTTCTCAGGATGCCGAGATCGACGAAATGGCCGGATCTACTCGCACTTTGCGGCCCGTGTGTTCATTTCGGCGGGGGGTGGGTCAGAGCGTCAGGATGGTGGCGCCGGCGGTGCCGGGGGCGCCGTAGAGCTGGGCGAAGCCGACTCGCGGTGTGCCGGGGACCTGACGATCACCGGCCTCGCCACGGAGCTGGCGCACCAGTTCGTGGATCTGCCGCAGACCGGACGCGCCGATCGGTTCGCCGTTGGCGATCAATCCGCCGTCGGTGTTGATGGGCAGTGAGCCGCCGATCTCGGTGGCGCCGTCGGCGAGGAGCTTCTCCTGGTCGCCGTCGGCGCAGAATCCGCATTCGGCCATATGGATGATCTCGGCGCCGGCATCGGTGTCCTGTAGCTGCACGATATCGACGTCCTCGGGTGCGACACCGGACTTTTCGAATGCGGCTCGGGCGGCGTACACGGTGGGTGCCACGTCTTCTTCCACCGGCGCGCACGTGGTGTTCACCTCATAAGCCCCGTAGCGGCGGGTGCGGATCTCCACGGCCTTGAGGTACACCGGCTTGGAGGTGTAGCGGTGCGCGATGTCGGCGCGACACATGACCACCGCGGCGGCGCCTTCATCGGGCGCACAGAACATGTACTGCGTCAGCGGATAGTTCAGCATGGTCGAGTTGAGGATGTCGTCCTCGGCGATCGGCTTGCGCCGGAAAGCATTCGGATTGAGTGCGCCGTTGCGCAGGTTCTTGTTGGCCACCTTGGCCAGCGTGCGCGACGATATGTGGTGGTCGTGCAGGTAGCGGTTGGCCTTCATGCCGAAGAACTGGGTGGTCAGGTATTGGCCGTTCTCGGCGTACCAGCTCGGCATCCCGACCAGCGCCGGATCCTCGGTGAACGCGCCGCGCGGGTGTTTGTCCAGCCCGACGGCGATGCCGATGTCGTAGTCGCCGAGCCGGATACCGTCGGCGCACACCTTGACCGCGGACGCGGAGGTGGCGCACGCGTTGAACACATTGGTGAACGGGATTCCGGACAGCCCCACCATGCCGACGATGGCGTCGGGGTTGGCGACCGTCCAGCTGCCGCCCGTTGCCGCTTGGATGTGGCGCCATTCGACTCCCGCGTCGGCGACGGCCGCAAAAATCGCGTCCACTCCCATTTCCATGGCGGACTTGCCCTCGAACCGGCCGAACGGGTGCAGGCCGACCCCGATGATCGCTACGTCGTTCACGCCGGCGCTCATCAGTCCTCCTGCACAGGGGCGAACGCGAACGTGATGATGTCGTTGCCCTCGGCATCGGTGGCCAACGGCACCATGGTCAGTTCGACGTGCTGGCCGAACCGCAGTGCGGCGGGGTCGTTCTCGGTCAACCGGCCCTCAACCCGGACCACATCTCCCAGCTGGACCAGCCCCACACCGAACGGCACGAAATCCTTGCCGGTCGGACCCTTGTACGGCGGGCCTGGCGGGAAACCCTGGGTGGTCCAGGCCACCAGGGTGCCGCGGCGGGGCAGCGGTTCAGCGGTCATCGTGTCACTGCTGCATTTCGGGCAGCGGTGCTGCACCGGGAACGTGGTGGCGGCGCAGGCGCCGCAGCGGCTGCCGATCAGCGCTGGATCGGCAGCCGGCCATGTCGAGATCTCCGGTGCCAGTGCTGTCTGCATGGGCGCGCCTCCTGCCGATTCGGTGAACTGTAGAAGCCAACTGTAATTCTTACAGTATCGTATATCGGGTCTGGTCGGTAAGGCCACGAAGCCGGGGTGAGGGAGGTTGTGGTGAGCGAGCTCGTCGCAGAGCAGAGCACGAGCGTGGAGATCGGGCGGCGTGCGGCGAGCCGTGCGGAGAAACGCATGTTGATCGATGGTCGGTTGGTGGCGGCCGCCTCCGGCGCCGAGTTCGACAATGTCAGCCCGGCGACCGGGCTGGTGCTGGGCGCGACCGCGGCCGCCGATGCCGAGGATATGGACGCCGCGATCGGCGCCGCCAGGCGCGCCTTCGATGAGAGCGAGTGGTCGACCAATCGCGCACTGCGCCGGCGTGTGCTGCTGCAACTGCAGGATGCCATCGAGGTCGAAATGGAGTATCTGCGTGAGGAACTGATCGCCGAGGTCGGATGCCCGGCCATGACGACGCAGAACGCACAACTGGACTGGCCGCTCGCCGATGCGCTGCGCTACCCCGCCCGACTGATCGATGAATTCGAATGGGAGCGCGCACTCGTGGGGGGCGGCCTGTTCGGTGAGCGCAACGCCCGGACGGTGGTCAAGGAACCGGTCGGTGTGGTCGCGGCGATCACACCGTCGAACTTCCCCATCGAGGTCATCCTCAACAAGCTCGGCCCGGCCCTGGCGGCCGGTAACACGGTGGTGCTCAAACCGGACCCGAACACGCCCTGGAACGCCACCCGGCTGGGTCGTCTGATCGCCGAACATACCGACATCCCGCCAGGTGTGGTCAATGTGGTGCCGACGCCGTCCAACGAGGTGGCCGGCCGGCTCGGCACCGACCCGCGCGTGGACATGGTGTCGTTCACCGGGTCGACCGCCGTGGGCAAGCACCTCATGCGGGTCGGTGCGGACACCATGAAGCGTACATTCCTCGAATTGGGCGGCAAGTCCGCGATGATCGTGCTCGACGACGCCAACCCGGCGCACATCATCCCCGGCGCCATCGGCGCCTGCGTGCACGCCGGTCAGGCGTGTGCGGCCAACACCCGGATGCTGGTGCACCGCAGCCTGTTCGATGAGGCCGTCGCCGAGGTGGCGATGGCCTTCGGCGCGGTGCCGGTCGGCGATCCGGTACTGCCCACCACGCTGGTGGGCCCATTGATCAGTGCAGCCCAGAAACAGCGGGTGCTCGACGCCATCGAGGGCGCGCGCCGCGACGGTGCCGAGATCGTGGTGGGCGGCGCTGTGCCCGAGGGGTTGCCGGCTCATCTGGCCGGTGGACACTTCGTGGCGCCCACGGTCATCGTCGGGGCGCATCCGTCGTCGTCGATCGCGCAGGACGAGGTGTTCGGTCCGGTCCTGGTGCTCATCCCGTTCGACGATGACGACGAAGCGGTACGGCTGGCCAACGGCAGTGCTTTCGGCCTGGCCGGAGCGGTGGTGTCGGCATCGTCGGAGCGTGCCATGGCTGTGGCACGCCGGATCCGGAGCGGCGCCGTCGGTGTCAACGGCGGCATGTACTACGGAGCCGACGCTCCGTTCGGCGGCTACAAGAACAGCGGTGTCGGCCGGCAGTGCGGTATCGAGGGCTTTGCGCAGTACACCGAGACCAAGACGATCGGATGGCGACTGCCCCGGCAGTCCGCATAGCAGAAAGTGGCCACGAATGGGGAAGTCGGACAACGCGATCGCCGTCGTCGGCCGCGGCGCTGGCTAGATGACCGGTTCGAAGGTGACGGGGATGGCGGTGGGTGAACGGAACGGTTGCCCGAAGACATGCGGATCGGTGCTGGTGTCGAGTTCGATATCGGTGACACGGTTGAGCAGGCACTCCATCGCCACCCGGGTCTCCATCCGGGCCAGGTGCAGGCCCAGGCACGTGTGCTCGCCGGCGGCGAAGGTGATGTGCGGCACGCGCGTGCGGAAGATGTCGAATTCTTCGGATCGCTCCCAACGGGTTTCGTCGCGGTTGGCAGAGCCGATACACACGTCGATCACGGCGCCCGCGGGCAGTTTCACCCCATCGAGCTCGGTCTCGACATTGGCCGAACGTTGCACGGTGGTCAGCGGTGTCTCGAACCGCAGCGCTTCCTCGATGGCCTGGCCGAGCAGTCCCCGGTCGGCTTGGACGGCCGCGAACTGCTCGGGATGGGTCAGTAGCAGATACAACAGATTGCCCGAAGAGCGGTAGGTGGTTTCCAGTCCGGCGGGTAGCAGCAGTCGTAGGAAGGAGTAGATGGCCTCGTCGGTGAGCTTCTCGCCGGACACCTCGGCGGTCACCAGGTCTCCGATGATGTCGTCGGTGGGCGAGCAACGGCGCAGTTCGATCTGGTTGAGGAAGTAGTCCTTGAGCGCCGCGGACGCCTCGAAGGCGCGCTTGTATTTGACTGTGTAGCTGATCAATTCGACGGCACGCGCGCGGAACCAGGCCAGATCCTCTTCGGGCAGACCCAGCAACTTCGAGATGACGCGGGTGGGGAACTCGAAGGTGAAATCACGGACCAGGTCCGCGCGCCCGGCCTCGATGAACTCGTCGATCAGCGCCTCGCAGATGGGCCGCACGATCTCGGGTTCCCAGCGGGCCAGCGACTTCGTCTTGAATGCCGTGGTGACGAGGTTTCGATGGTCCCGGTGCGGCTTGCCCTCCATGGCCAGGATGGACGGTCCGATGAACAGACCGATGGTGGCGTCGTAGATCTTCGAATTGAAGGACTTGCCGTCCCGGAAGACGGTGCTGACCGCATCGAACGACACTGCGGCGAATTGATGCTCGGCGCGCAGCGACTCGGGGGTCTTGCGCCAGTCCATCACACTGCCCTCGAACACGCCGTTGCGGGCGCGGTGATACGCGAACAGGGGATACGGATCCCGCAAGAGGTTGAAGGATTCGCTCAGGACGTCCGGGGTACCGGTCGGATCCTCGATCTGGCTTTCCACGCCTGCTCCCCGCTGTGGTGCGATCGAATGCAATCGTTATTACGGTAAAGATTACAGTAGATGATGCCGGTAGGTCGAAACACCTCGCTTTCCAGCGGGGATGTCGCTGGACGGCGTCAGCGCATTGGGACGGCGCGGGCTGCTACCGTGGCAGTCACCGGAAGGGAGCGGGCGGATATGGGCACGACCGACAAACGGGTGAGTGGCCGGGTCGACATGCGTGCCCTGCTGGACCGTCAGCGGCGCTCTTTCATCGCCGACGGACCGCCGGACGTCGCGGTCCGGCGGCACCGCATCGACCGGTTGCTGGCCTTGGTGCTCGACAACACCGACGAGTTCGCCGACGCGATGGCGGCCGACTTCGGCACCCGGTCCCGGTCGGCATCACTGTTCACCGAAGTCGTCGGGATCATCCCGGTGATCGAACACACCAGAGCCCACGTGGCGCAATGGATGCGGGCGACCAAGCTGATGCGTGCCGCCCGGGTGGCGGGCCTGCGAGCCGAGGTGGAGCCGGCGCCGCTGGGTGTCGTCGGCATCATCGGTCCATGGAACTTCCCGCTGAATCTGGTGGTGCTGCCGGCCGCGGCCGCGTTCGCCGCAGGAAACCGGGTGATGATCAAGATGTCCGAGATCACCTCGCACACAGCAGAGGTGATGTGCGCGAAGGCGCCTGACTATTTCGACGAAACCGAACTGGCCGTGCTGGTCGGTGGTGCCGAGACGGCCGCGGAGTTCTCGACGCTGCCGTGGGATCACCTCTTCTTCACCGGCTCGCCCGGAGTCGGCGCCCTGGTGCAGCGCGCTGCATCGGAGAACCTGGTCCCCGTGACCCTCGAACTCGGGGGCAAGAACCCGGTGGTGGTGGCACCCGACGCCGATATCCGCCGCTCGGCCACCCGGATCGCTCAGGCACGCATGGTCAACGGCGGACAGGTATGCGTCTGTCCCGATTACGTCTTCGTGCCAGACCACAAGATCGGCGAGTTCGTCGACGTCGCCCGCCAGACGTTGCGCACCATGTTCCCGTCGATCATCGCCAACGGCGATTACTGCTCGAGCGTCAACGACGCCAACTTCGACCGGGTGGTCGGGTTGATCGACGATGCGCGCACCCGCGGGGCCACGGTGGAAGCCGTTGCGCCGCTGGGCGAGCCGCTGCCGGACCGGACGAGCCGCAAGATCGCACCGACCATCGTGCGCGATGTCGACGACACGATGAAGATCGCCCAGGAGGAGATCTTCGGACCTGTCCTGGTGGTGCACGGGTACTCCACGCTGACACAGGCGATCGACTACATCAACGCCCGCCCCGCGCCCCTGGTGGCCTACTGGTATGGACCCGACGGCACGGCGTTCCGGACCTTCGTGAGCCACACCCGCAGTGGTGGTGTGGCCCGCAACGACTTCGCCGCGCAGATGATTCCGTCGGCGGCACCATTCGGCGGCGTCGGGCGCAGCGGTATGGGCGCCTACCACGGCAAGGCCGGCTTCGATGCGTTCAGTCACCAGCGCACGGTGGTGGGTACCGACCTGCCGTTCAGCATGACCGGCAGCGCGGCGCCGCCGTTCCGGCGCGGACTGCGGTTGTACGCCGACGCCACCCTCGCCATGGCGCGCCGGCGCACCCATCGCAGGCTCAGGAAGCGGTGATCGCCTGTTCGCGGGCCCACCGGTAGTCGGCCTTGCCCGCCGGGCTGCGCTCAAGCACCGGCCGGAACACCACGGCTTTGGGCAGTTTGTAACGCGCGATGGACTTCTCGGCGTGCCGGATGAGCTCCTCGGCGTCGACATGGGCGCCGTCTGCCAGCGCAACCACCGCGACGACCTCGGAGCCCCACCGCTCACTGGGCCGGCCGGCGACCACGACATCGGCGACCGCGGGGTGCGAGGCGATCGCGGATTCGACTTCTTCGGCGAAGATCTTCTCGCCGCCGGAGTTGATGGTCACCGAATCCCGGCCGAGTAGTTCGATGGCGCCGTTGTCCAGATGGCGAGCACGGTCACCCGGCACCGCGAAGCGCACGCCGCCGATGACGGGGAAGGTCGCCGCCGTCTTGGCTGCGTCCCCCTTGTAACCCAGCGGGACGTAGCCACGCTGGGCCAGCCAGCCCAGACCGTCGTGTGCCGGCGCCAGTACGGAACTGAGATCCTCGGCCACCACACAGGTATCGGGTCCCGCATTGAAGGTGCCGGTCGAGACGGTGCCGGGAGCCGACATGTGGCTCATCTGCGCACCGGTCTCCGAGGAGCCGACGCCGTCGATCACGATGAGCCCCGGTTTGGCGTCGATCAATCGCTGTTTGACGTACGGAGTGAGCTGCGCGCCACCGTTGGCGACGACAGCCAGGCTGGAGACATCTGCGGTGCCGTCACGCAGAGCGGTTTCGATCGCGGTCAGGAGCGGCCGGGCCATGGCGTCGCCGACGACGGTGGCCACCAGCACCTGTTCGCGCTCGATGGTGCGTACCACGTCATCGGTGTCGAAACGATCGACGACACTGGGGAAGACCAGCGTCTGACCGGTGGTGATCGCCGTCATGGCGGCCCACTGGGCGGCGCCGTGGATGAGCGGCGGCAGAATCAGCAGCTTGGTGCCGGGGTTCTCGGCCGCCCGTTGTGCGATCTCGTCGACCGAGCCGGCCCGCTCGCCGGTCACCATGTTGCGGCCGCCGAAGGCGGTCATGAAGATATCGTGCTGGCGCCACAAGACGCCCTTGGGCATGCCGGTGGTGCCACCGGTGTAGAGGACGTAGAGATCGTCGGGGGAGGGCTGCACCGGGGGTGCCGGGACATTCTCGGCGACAATCGACTCGTAGTCGACCGCGCCGTCGAGCAGCTCATTACCGGAACTGTCCGCGATCTGGATGAGCACCTTGAGGTTCGGCAGCTCAGCGCGGATCTCGGCGACCCGGGGTGCGAACGCCGCGTGATACAGCAATGCCGAAACCTCGGAATCGGCCAGCAGATACTGCAATTCGTTCTTGACGTAGCGGTAGTTCACGTTGAACGGCGCCACCCGGGCGCGGAAGGAGCCCAGCAGTCCTTCGACGAACTCCGGCCCGTTGTACGCGTAGATGCCGAGCAGATCCTGGCCCACCTGATGACCGGCCAGCGCATCACGGTCGGTGTGGCAGCCCAGACCGCGTGAATGCAGGTAGGTCGCCAGCCGATTCGACCGGTCCACGATATGGCGATAGCTGTACCGGCGCTCGCCCTGGCTGACCAGGGTGCGGTCCGGTATGGCGGTTGCGACCGATTCGGCCACGGCAGTAACGGTGAATTGCGTTGCTGCGTCAGGCATGTGTGCTCCAAGTCGCGATCAGATCATCGGTGGTGGTGACGGTGGCAAGTAGGGACAGACTGTTGTCGATGACAGCCGCACCGTACTCGGCCGGGAATCCCGCGACCGCGTCGCGCGGGAGCACGACCCGGTAGCCGGCGTTCACGGCGTCCATCACGAGGTTGGGGATGGCGATGTTCAGCGAGACGCCGACGGCGACGATGGTGGTCACACCCAGATTGCGCAGGATCGCGTCCAGATCGGTGCCACCCATCGGGCCGACGCCGTGCCAGCGTGACAGCACCAGATCCGCGGGCTCCGGACCGAATTCGGGCAGCAGGGTGGCACCGGCGCTCCCGGGGGTGATGTCGACGGAGCGCTTACCCGCGGCGAACAGCCGGGCATTGTGATTGGAGCCCAACCCATCCGGCCGGCGCTGCACCAGACAGTGCACGACGTGGTGGCCGGCGGCACGGGCCGCGGGCAGCAACCGGGCGATGTTGGGCAGTGCCACCCGCTGTGCCTCCTCGGCGAGCAGGGCCAGCCCGGCGTCGGGCCCGACCACGGCACCCTGGAGTTCCTGGGTGATGACGGCCGTGCTCACGCGTCCACGCCGACCTCATAGAACTGGGTGGCCCACTTACGGATGGCCATATAGGGTTTCGCGTCGATCTTGGACAGCGACGGCCGTTCGACGTATTTCTGATAGCGCCAGATCTCCAGGTCGTCCCAGACGGTGACGAGGTACTGCTTCTCCACCCGCTTACGGACCTCCTCGGGTGGGATATCGGAGGTGTCGCCGGGTTCTTTGGGCCACCAGATCGAATAGAACATGTTCGACACCTGGTCGTCGACGGGTGTGCACGCGAAGATCAGCCGGTGGTTGGAGGCGCCTTCGAAGACGCTGATGGCGAAGCCGAGGCCGGAGAAGTGGCTGTGGATGTAGAGCGCCATCCGGTCGGGGTCGGCACTGCGCGCGTCGGGCCACCCGGTGAGGAACTGCCATTCGTTGTCGACCACTTTCCAGTCCAGGCACACCGGGGTGACGGTGGCGCGGTGCACATAGCGGAAATGTGCGCTGTCGGGCCCGTTTTCGGCGACGATCTGCGGATGCACGGGCTCGTTCTCGGCGAACCGGGAGAATTCGGGAAACGGGCGGTAGTACCCGTCTGGGTCGGTGGGGAACTGGGGGAACTTGTCGAAGATGTCGGGCAGCTCCCACTGCGGCGGCGTCCCGTGCGGTTGATGCCACATGAACACCACACCGTGTTGTTCCCGCACCGGGTACACGCGCAGGCGGACTCCACGGTTGGGCCGGTCGGGTTGATAGGGGATGAATCTGTTGGTGCCGTCGGGTCCCCAGCGCCACCCGTGGAAGGGGCATTCCACGCAGTCGCCGACGATCTTGCCCCCGTGGCCCAGATGGGCGCCGAGATGCTTGCAGTGCGCCTCCATCAGGTGCAGTTCACCCGACTCGTCCCGCCAGGCGACGAGGTCTTCACCGAAGTATCGGAGGGCCCGGGTTTCGCCGGTGAGGAACTCCGCCGACCAGCCGATGACGAACCAGCCGGTGACCTTCCAGGTGAACGGAACCTTCACGATCAACCTCCGCGATCCGGCCGAGATACTGAACAGCTTACAGTAGTATCGTCTGCAACTGCTGTGAAATGCAAAAGGAGCACGATGCCAGGGTTGTTGACCGACAAGGTCGCGTTCATCACCGGAGCGGCGCGTGGCCAAGGGCGCGCGCACGCGGTGCGGATGGCGAGAGAGGGCGCAGACATCATCGCGGTCGACATCGCCGGACCGTTGCCACCGAAGGTGCCCTATCTGTCGGCCACACCCGATGAGTTCGCGGAGACGGTCGATCTGGTGAAGGCCGAGGGCCGGCGGATCTTTCACCGCGTGGTCGACGTCCGCGACTACGACGGCCTGAATGCCGCCGTCGCTGACGGTGTGGCCGAATTGGGGCGCCTCGATGTCATCGTCGCCAATGCGGGTATCACCATCCCCGAGGCATGGCACGACATCACCCCGGAATCGTTCCGCGACACCATCGACGTCAACGTCATCGGCACCTGGAACACGGTGATGGCCGGCGCTCAGCACATCATCGACGGCGGCCGGGGCGGGTCGGTCATCCTGGTGAGTTCGCTTGCGGGCGTGAAGATGCAGGCGTTCATGGTGCACTACACCGCCAGTAAGCACGCCGTCACCGGAATGGCACGCGCGTTCGCCGCCGAACTCGGTAAGCATCACATCCGGGTGAACAGCCTGCACCCGGGTCCGGTGGCGACCGCGATGGGCACCGGTGACATGGTCGTCGCCCTGAACAAGGCCTTCGAGACCAACCCGGCGCTGGTGCAGATGGGCACGCCGTTCACCCCGAATTGGATCGTCGAGCCGGAGGACATCGCCGCGTCCGCGGTCTGGCTGGCCTCCGACGAGGCCCGGCACATCAGCGCGGTGGCCCTGTCGATCGACAACGGAATGGCACAGTTCTGAACATGACCGATGACGTCGAGGCGATCCGCCAGCTCAAGGCCCGTTACTGCAGGTTCCTGGATACCAAGGACATCGAGGCATGGAAGACGGTGTTCGCACCGGACGTGGTGGTCAAACTGGACATGGCGATCTCCACCGGGGGAGCCGACGGACAGACCGCGCCGGATCTGCACGGCCTGGACGAATTCCTGCCCGTCGTGCTCGGCGGGGTGGAGGGTGCTCAGACCAAACATCACTGTCACACCCCGGAGATCACGCTGACCTCGGACACCACCGCCACCGCGATCTGGGCGATGGAGGATCTGCTGCTGTTCGCGAACGGGGGCGAACTGTTCGGGGCCGGCCACTATCACGAGACGTACGAGAAGCGCGCGGGCACATGGGTGATCACCAGCCTGCATCTGACGCGCACCATTCTGCGGTTCACCGCGGGCAGTGCCGGCGGCTAGACGCGCGCCGGCGCGTAGCTTGAGATCAGCCGTGCCCGAACGCGGTTGATCTCGGCGTCGAGATCGTGATCCTCGGGCACCACGATCCACTGGAAGGCGATGCCGAATACCGACGCGGTGATGTCCTCCCGGGCGCTGTCGATATCGATATCGGGCCGGATCGATCCGTCGTCGATGCCGGTGCGCAGGCCGGCCTCGATCTTGCCGGCCGCGTCGCGCAGTTGGGTGCGGACGGCCTCACGCAGCGGGGAGACGGTCTTGACCGCCTCGAACGCCGACACGAACATGGCCCGCATGAGTGCGGGGTCCACCGCGTGGATCTCCTGGATGCGCTCGAAATGCGCGAGCACCTGCGCCAGACCATCGGCATCGGGCTCCGGATCGGGGTTCAGCCGGGCCACGTAGGTCTGCTGGAACGCCGCCAGGATGGCGTCCTTACTGCCGTAACGGGCGTGCACCATGGCCCGGCTGTACCCGGCGCGCCGCCCGATCTCCGCCGCTGTCGTTGCCTCCCAGCCTTTTTCGACGATCAATTCGGCGGCCGCGATGAGCAGCCGCTGGGAGGACATCTCGACGCGTTGTGGTTGGGTCAGGCCCTGGGCGGGGGACGGCACCCTTGCATATTAGTGGGCCGACAACTAACTTAGTTGTTCAGCGTCAAATTTCCCGAAAGGTCAACGATGA
This sequence comes from Mycobacterium hackensackense, assembly GCF_025822555.1. NCBI lineage: Bacteria > Bacillati > Actinomycetota > Actinomycetes > Mycobacteriales > Mycobacteriaceae > Mycobacterium > Mycobacterium hackensackense. The sequence goes on along the minus strand of NZ_JACKUC010000029.1, from coordinate 571,594 downwards.
CTTCGGTGGTGCCGTCCGGTATCGATGAGGTGACGGCGGCCTGGCTGTCGGAGGCGCTGCCCGGCACCGTCACCGCCGCGCGGGCCGAGCGGATCGCCGAGGACACCGGATTCTCGGCGCTGCTCTACCGGTTGCAGTTGACCGGGACCGATGTTCCCGAGACCGTGATCGTGAAACTCCCCGCGGAATCCGAGGCGCGCGGCGGTATGGCGCTGCTCGGTGGGTACCGGCGAGAGTTCGACTTCTACCGCCACATCGCAGCCGCGGCGCCGTTGTCCGTCCCGGCCTGTCACGCCGCGCTGATCTCGGGCGACGATTTCGTGCTGGTGCTGGAGGACCTGCGGGACTGGGAGAACGCCGACCATCTCGCCGGCCTGTCGTTGCCGCGGGCCCGGGCCACCCTCAACGCACTGGCAAGCCTGCACGCGTGGTCCGAGACGGATGCCGAAGAGGCTTCCCTGCAACGTTTTCCGGTGATCGATGATGCGCTGACCAGGGATCTGTTCCTGCCCGCTTTCACTCCCGGCTGGCAACTGTATCTGGACAAGACCGACCAACCGGTACCCGACCAGGTCGCCAGGTTCGCCGAGCGGTTCGGTGACCTGGCGCCGCAGGCGCTGACCGCGCTGACCGAACGGGCGATGTTGCTGCACGGCGACATCCGCGCCGACAACATGTTCTTCCGCGACGACGCTCTCAAGATCGTCGATTTTCAGTTGGCGGTGCGCGGAGCAGGGGCGGCCGATATCGCCTACCTGGTCAGCCAGGGCCTGCCGACCGAGGTTCGCCGCGGCAAGGACCGTGACCTGGTGCACGAATATGTGGGATACCTGAAATCCCATGGAGTCAACGACTACTCGTTCGAGCAGGCATGGCGGCACTACCGACTCGGCGTCGCCCTTCTGATGTACATGCCGGTGGTTGCCCTGCTCACCTGGGATATCGTGCCCGACCGGTCGAGGCGGCTGTGTGTGACGCTGATCGACCGCGCCGTCGCGGCGATCGAGGACACCGGTGCGCTGGAGGAGTTCCGGTGAGGTCGGCACGGGAAGTGGTGGAGCAGTACAACCTGGTGGTGTGGAACGAACGTGACTTCGCGCTGGCCGAAGAACTGCTGGGCGAGCAGGTGATCCGGCATGACGTCGGGGAGTCCACCACCCTCACCCATGCCGAAGCGGTCCGGCGGGTGGTGGATCACTGGGCGATGTTCGACACCATCCGGTTCGACCTGAACCTGGTGGTGGCCGGCGATGACGGTGAGCACGTCGCGATCGTCTACCAGTCTCCGATGACGCTCAAGGACGGTGCCGCGACCACCATCAGCAGCATCGAGATCTTCCGGGTGCGCGACGGCCGTATCACCGAGGTGTGGAATTGTGGCTACAAGCAAGGAGTTTGGGCGTGACGTCCGGCGGGCTGGGGGTACCTCCCGCTTGCGGGGGAGAGCGAAGCGGCATGGGGATCGGCGCAGCAGTACTCGACGAACTGGGCTACTACCTGCTGGCCGGCGCCGGGGGTGAGGGTCCGGCGACGCTGATGGACGAGGCGCGCCGGGGCGAGGAGCTCGGATTCGGTACCGCGTTCATCTCCGAGCGCTGGAACGTCAAGGAGGCCTCGTCGCTCACCGGTGCCGCGTGCGCGGTGACGAATCGGATGCAGATCGCCACCGCCGCCACCAATCACCACACCCGCCACCCGTTGATCACCGGATCCTGGGCCACCACCATGCACAAGCTGTCCCGGGGTCGGTTCACCCTGGGCATCGGGCGCGGGATCGCGGCCATGTACCACGCCTTCGGCGTGCCCGCGGTGACGACCGCGCAGATGGAGGACTTCGCGCAGGTGATGCGCCGGCTGTGGCACGGCGAGGTGATCTTCAACCACGACGGACCGATCGGCAAGTACCAGGTGCTGTTCCTGGATCCCGATTTCCGGGAGGACATCCGATTGGCGATCGTGGCGTTCGGGCCCCAGACGCTGGCCCTCGGTGGCCGCGCCTTCGACGATGTCATCCTGCACACCTACTTCACACCGGAGACATTGCAGCGCGCGGTCAAAACGGTCAAGGACGCCGCCGAGCAAGCCGGCCGAGATCCCGCGAGCGTGCGGGTGTGGTCATGTTTCGCCACCGTCGGCGACCACCTACCCGAGGAACTGCGGCTGAAGAAGACCGTTGCCCGCCTGGCTACCTACCTCCAGGGCTACGGCGATCTCCTGGTCGCCACGAACAACTGGGATCCTGCTGTGCTGCAACGCTTCCGCGAGGACCCTGTGGTCACCTCGATCCCCGGCGGAATCGACCACAAGGCCACCGCCGAACAGATCGAGCACATCGCCACCCTGATCCCCGACGAATGGCTGGAGCCCTCGGCGACCGGATCGGCGCGCCAGTGTGTGGACCGGATCCGCAAGGAGTTCGGCTACGGCGCCGACGCGGTCATCCTGCACGGGGCGACCCCGGACGAGCTGGAACCGATCGTGACGGCCTACCGGCAGTCCTGAGCCCTCGGGCGCCGCCACACCCGCACCGCGTGCTCAGGGCAGGATGACGGTGCGCTGCACCGGTTCGGCGGCCGCCTGGCGGGATCGCAGTCCCCGCCGCAACGCGTCGAGCAGTTGGTCGCGGGTCTCGCGCGGGTCGATGAGTTCATCGAAACCGAGACGCCCGGCGGACCGGAACGAGGCCGTGAGTTCGGCTTCACGCAGGGTGGCGGCCAAATCCTCCTCGGCGTGCGAGGCCTTCGACAGCGCCGCCGCACTCATGGCGCCCATGGTGGCGCCGGGGAAGGCAAAGGTGGCGTCTTGCCCGTCGAATCCCAGCAGCGACATCACCATTGAGCCGAAGCCGTACGCCTTACGCAGTGTGACATGCAGTTTGAGCGTGGTGGCGGCGGTCTGCGCGGCGAACATCCGGGCGCCGGCCCGCAGCACGCCGGAGCGCTCCGAGCGGCTGCCCGGCAGCATGCCCGGGTTGTCGGCGAAGAACACGATCGGCAGATGGAAGGAATCGGCCACCATGATGAAATGTGCTGCCTTGTCGGCGGCGTCGGCATCGATGGATCCGGCCAGCACGTTGGGTTGGTTGGCGACCACGGCGACCGGATGGCCGCCCAGGTGCGCCAGTGCACAGATGATGGCCTTGCCGAAATACGGCTGGACCTCGAACCAATCGGTGTTGTCGAATACGACGTCGAGCACCGAACGCATGTTGTAGACGCGCCGATTGTCGCGCGAGATGATGTCCAACAGTTCTGGGGTCGGCCGGGGCGCGGTCTCCTCGTCCTCTGCGATGTCCTCTGCGACCTGTTCCGGATAGGACCACGCACTCGACGGGAAGTACGACAGGTAGCGCCGGATGTCGTCGATGACGGCCTCGTCGTCTTCGCCGAGGTTGTGGACCACTCCGCTGTAGAGGGCGACGCTCGGACCGCCGAGGTCTTCTTTGGTGATCTCCTCGCCGGTGGACTCCTTCACCACCGGGGGACCCGCGGTGAAGATGGCACCTTGGCTGCTCATGATGCGGAAGTCGCTCACCGGTGCCACCAGCGCGCCGTGTCCGGCCGACGGACCGAGCAGAGCGGCCACCGTCGGCACCCGGCCTGAGCACTGTGCCTGGGCCAGTAGATCGGTGGGGGTACGTCCGTAGCGCTCCCCGCTGGCACGGTGGCCGGCGCCCTCCAGCAACATGACCAACGGAATCTTGTCGCGCAGCGCGAGTTCGGCCACCCGGTACCGCTTGGCGTTACCCGATGGCCCGATGCTGCCGGCCAGGGTGGTGAAGTCCTCGGCGCCCACCATCACCGGTGAGCCGTTGATCAGCCCGGAGCCGGTCACGATGCCGTCGGCGGCGATATCCTCGCCGGCGAGCATGCCGAGCTCGCGGAACGAACCCTTGTCCAGTAGTCGGTCCAGTCGGGCGCGCACATCCAGCTTGCCCTTGGCGCGGTGCTTGGCGACCCGCTCGTGGCCCCCCATGCCGAGTGTGTGCCGTCGTCGGCGATCGAGATCGTCGAGAGTTTCCTGCCAGTCCGAAGCGTTCGCCATCACCGGTCCCTGTCTGCTGGCGTTGACCATACTGAATTGCTTACTGTAGCGTCCCCGGCATGGGTAACCGCGCCCGGCTCGCCATTGATCGGGGCATCCCCAGCGACCTGCATGAGGTGCCCGCTGTGGCGCGCACGCTGGAGGAACAGGGCTACGACGGGTGCTGGACCGGTGAAATCAACCATGATCCCTTCCTGCCGCTCGTTCTTGCCGCCGAGCACACCACCAGGATGCAGCTCGGCACGAGCATCGCGGTGGCTTTCGCACGCAATCCGATGATCGTCGCGGGTCTGGGCTGGGACCTGCAGTCCTATTCGCAAGGCCGGTTCATCCTCGGTCTCGGTACCCAGGTACAGGCGCATATCGAAAAACGGTTCAGCATGCCGTGGGGGCAGCCGGTGCGCCGGATGGGCGAGTTCGTCGCTGCGGTGCAGGCGATCTGGGCCTCCTGGCGCGACCACAGCAGGCTCGCCTTCGAGGGGGAGTTCTACACGCACCGGCTGATGACCCCGATGTTCACCCCGGAGCCGCATCCGCATGGCCTGCCGAAGATCTTCCTGGCCGCCGTCGGCGATGCGATGACGCAGTTGTGCGGTGAGGTGGCCGACGGGCTCATTGCGCACGCCTTCACCACCCGGCGTTACCTCGACGAGGTGACCATCCCCGCGGTGCGGGCCGGGTTGGCGCGGTCCGGTCGGGACCGATGCGCACTGGAGGTGTCCTGCCCGGTCTTCGTCGTAACCGGCGAGACCGAGGAGCAGTTCGCCGCCGCGGCCGCCGCGCACCGCAAGCAGATCGCCTTCTACGGATCCACCCCCGCCTACCGCAAGGTGTTGGACCTGCACGGCTGGGGCGACCTGCACACCGAACTGCACCGCCTGTCGCGGCTGGGGGAATGGGACACCATGGCCGGGCTGATCGATGACGAGGTGCTGAGGGCGTTCACCGTGGTCGCACCGCTGCCGGAGGTGGCCGCTGCCTTACATCAACGTTGCGCCGGCGTCATCGACCGGGTACTGCCCGGCTTCCCGCCCGGCCTGTCGGAGGCGGCGATATCCGATGTGCTGCAAGAACTTCGGATCCTGGGGAGGAGATAGAGCGTGGACAACATCAGCGGCCGCACGGTGGCCATCACCGGCGCGGCGCGGGGGATCGGCTACGCGACCGCGCAGGCGCTGCTCGCGCGTGGGGCGCGCGTGGTCATCGGCGATCGCGATGTCGCCGCCCTGGAGTCGGCGGTGGCATCACTGGGTGGGCGGGTCAGCGGTCACCCGCTGGATGTCACTGACCGCGCGTCGTTCTCGGGCTTTCTGGCCCACGTGCGCGCCGACGGCGGCGGCGCGGTCGACGTACTGATCAACAATGCCGGGGTGATGCCGATCGGCGGTTTCCTGGAGCAGGGGCAACGGGCGTTGCGCTCGGCGATCGAGGTCAACTTGTACGGCGTCGTCACCGGCTGTCAGCTGGTCCTGCCGGAGATGATCGAGCGCCGTCGCGGTCACATCGTCAACGTGGCCTCGCTGGCCGGCCTGATGCCGGTGCCCGGCCAGACCGTCTACGCCGCAACGAAATCCGCCGTGATCAGCCTGTCCAGTGCCATGTCCGATGAGTTCGCCGCCCGCGGTGTGCAGGTCAGCGTGGTGATGCCCCCGTTCACCCGCACCGAACTGATCTCCGGCACGGCGCAGACCAGGACGAACCGGCCCGTCGAACCCGAGGCCATCGCCGCGGCGATCGTCAAGACGCTCGACAGGCCCAGGACGCATGTCACCGTGCCCGGCGGAATCCGGTTCGTGCTCGGGCCGCTCGGTCTGCTCGGACCGCGGGGCCGGCGTTGGGTGGGCCGCCGCTTCGGCACCGACACGGTGTTCCTCGAGTTCGACGCCGCCGCACGTCGAGACTACGAAAACCGGGCGCAGGCGGCGCTCGGGGTGGTGTGCGGCGCGGATCTCGAAGTCGGGGATGTTCCACGGTAGTGCTTACAGCAATGTCAGCAATCAATCTTTCAGCAGTGAGGAGCCGCCGGTGAGCATGCCGACCATGGACGAGGCCGCAAAGGTTCTTGCCGACCCGAAGGCCTACACCGACGAAGCCGGACTGCACGCCGCGCTGACCCATCTACGGGCCAACGCCCCGATAGCGTGGGTCGAGGTACCCGACTACGCCCCGTTCTGGGCGATCACCAAGCACGCCGACATCATGGAGATCGAACGCGCCAATGAGGTCTTCACCAACTCGCCACGGCCGCTGCTGATCACCAGGGAGGGTGACGAGCAGCAGGCCGCCATCGGGATCAAGACGCTCATTCACATGGACGACCCGCAGCATCGCGATTTCCGGGCGATCGGGGCGAACTGGTTCCGGCCCAAGGCCATGCGCGCGTTGAAGGACCGCGCCGACGAACTGGCGGCACAGTTCGTCGACAGGATGGCGGCGCAGGGACCCGAATGCGATTTCGTCCAGCAGGTGGCGGTCAACTACCCGCTCTACATGATCATGACGCTGCTGGGTGTGCCCGAGGCCGACTTCACCTCACTGCTGCACTGGACCCAGGAACTCTTCGGCAGCGACGACGAGGAATTCCAGCGCGGCACCAGCATGGAGGAACGGGGCCTGGCCCTGCTGGAGATGTTCCAGTACTTTACCGAGCTGACCGCCGCACGACGAGCCAATCCGACCGAGGACCTCGCCTCCGCGATCGCCAACGCCACCATCAACGGCGAACCGCTCAACGATATCGAAACCGTCTCGTACTACGCCATTCTCGCTGCGGCCGGCCATGACACATCGAGCGCGAGCATCTCCGGTGGTATGCATGCGCTGCTCGAGCACCCGCAGGAACTGGCGCGGTTGCAGCAGAATCCGAGTCTGATGCCGCTGGCGGTCGAGGAGATGATCCGGTGGACCACGCCGGTCAAGGAGTTCATGCGGACGGCCCAGCGCGACTATGAGATCCGCGGCGTGCGGATCGCGGCCGGTGACTCGGTGTTGTTGTCGTATGTGTCCGGTAACCGCGACGACGAGGTGTTCACCGATCCGTTCCGGTTCGATATCGGCCGGGATCCCAACAAGCACATCGCCTTCGGTTACGGCGTGCACTTCTGTCTGGGCGCGGCACTTGCGCGTCTGGAGGTGAACAGCTTCTTCTCCGCGCTGGTACCGCGACTGGAATCGATCGAATTGGCCGGCACCCCCGAGCACATCGCCACCACGTTCGTCGGCGGTCTCAAGCACCTGCCGATCCGGTACCGGCTGCGCTAGCAGCAGCGGGCGCCCGGGTTGGCGTCGGCGGCCGCGTGGCGCATCCGCCAGTACTCCCGCTCGCTGAGCACCGGCTCGTCTGGATGGGTGCGCCGACGGTGCTCGACATAGCGCTGATAGTGGTTGTCGCCCATCAATGATGAGCAGTACCAACTGATCTTGTGGATGAGGGAGGTAAGGCGTCCCACTGTTTCTGCACCTCCTTTTCGGCGGCGGTCGGGATCAGGCCAGAGGGGGCGAACAGCCGGGACGGCACCGGATCGTCTGCCGAGAGCGGCCGGCCGGCGCCGCGCAGGGTCCGCAGCGCCACCACGAGGCCGGCGAGGAACACGATGAGCACCAGCACCGCGAAGATGATCGACAGGGTGCCCTGGATGAACGTGTTGCGGATGACGGCGTCGAGCTGATCGACATTCTTGGCGGCGCCGAAGGCCGTCTTGCCGGCGTCCTTCGCGGCGACGTACTGCGCGTGCTGGGTCCAGTAGCCCACCTTCGGATCGCCGGAGAAGATCTTCTGGAACGAGGCGGTCATCGTCACCGTCAGGTCCCACAGCAGCGGAACACCGGGGATCCAGGCCCACTTCACCAACCCGCGTTTGATGATCACCACCGTCACCACGGTCAGTGCGATCGCGGCGAGCAGCTGGTTGGCGATGCCGAACAACGGGAACAACGTGTTGATGCCACCGAGCGGATCGGTGACACCCATCAGCAGGATGCTGCCCCACGCCGTCACGACGATGATGCTGCAGAGCCACGCGCCGACGCGCCAGCTGGGGTCGCGCAGGTTCTTCAGCGGTCCACCCAGATTGGCCAGCCCGTCGGACAACATGAACCGGGCCACCCGGGTGCCCGCGTCGACGGTGGTCAGGATGAACAGGGCCTCGAACATGATCGCGAAGTGGTACCAGAACGCCTTGAGGCTTGCGCCGCCGAACACCTGGTGCAGTACCTCGGACATCCCGAAGGCCAGGGTGGGGGCGCCGCCGGTGCGGGAGACGATCGACTTCTCGCCGACGCTGGCGGCCGCGTCGGTGATCTCACCCGCGGTGATCGGCTGCCCGGACAGGCCCAGGCCGTTGACGTAGTCGGCCGCGGTCTGTGCCGTGGTACCGGTCTGGGCCGACGGTGCGTTGATCGCGAAGTACAGGTGCTGGTTGAGGATCGCCGCGGTGATGAGCGCCATGATGGCCACGAACGACTCGGTGAGCATGCCGCCGTAGCCGATCAGCCGCATCTGAGATTCCTTCTCCAGCAGCTTCGGCGTGGTGCCCGAGGAGATCAGCGAGTGGAAGCCGGACAAGGCTCCACAGGCGATGGTGATGAACAGGAACGGGAACAGTGCGCCGGCGAACACCGGGCCGGAGCCGCTGCCGGCGAAGTGCGAGACCGCCGGGGCCGCCATCACCGGGCGCGCGAGCAGGATGCCGATGGCCAGCAGCACGATGGTGCCGACCTTCATGAACGTGGACAGATAGTCCCGCGGGGCCAGCAGCAACCACACCGGCAGCACGGACGCGGCCAGGCCGTAGACAATGATGCACCACGACAGCGTCACCTTCGACAGCGTGAACCAGTCTGTTCCCCAGTCGGTTTCGGCGACCCAGCCGCCCGAGACGACCGCGAGCAGCAGCAGCACCACCCCGATCAGCGACACCTCCGACACCCGGCCGGGCCGCAAAAACCGCAGGTACAGTCCCATGAAAAGGGCGATCGGGATGGTCATGGCGATGGAGAACACGCCCCACGGGCTCTCGGCGAGGGCGTTGACCACCACCAGCGCCAGCACGGCGAGCAGGATCACCATGATCACCAGCACGCCGACGATGGCGGCGACGCCGCCGATGCTGCCGAGCTCGTCACGCGCCATCTGCCCCAGGGAGCGGCCGCGGCGGCGCACCGAGATGGACAGCACGAGGTAGTCCTGGACGCAGCCCGCGACCAACGCGCCGACGATGATCCAGATGGTGCCGGGCAGATAGCCCATCTGCATGGCCAGCACCGGCCCGACCAGGGGGCCCGCGCCGGCGATCGCGGCGAAGTGATGCCCGAACAGCACCCGCCGATCGGTGGGCATGTAGTCGGTGCCGTTCTCGAAGATCTCGGCCGGGGTGGCATGGTCATCGCGCGGGCGCACGATCTTGTTCTCGATCAGCCGCGCATAGAACCGGAAGCCGATGACGTAGGTGCAGATGGCGGCGATGACGAACCACACCGCGTTGACCGTCTCGCCGCGCACGAAGGCGATGAGCGCCCAGGCCACCGCGCCGAGCAGGGCGATGACGCCGAAGATGATGCGGTGCCGCACGGTGATCGGGGAGCGGTCGATGATCGCGACCGGGGGTAGATCCTGCTCCGTCCGGATATAGGTGATATCGCCCTTGTGCTCTTCGAGCCCACGCGCAGAAGGTGTAGAAGGTCCGGCCATACCCCGATCCTTGCATCGCGCAAATCCGGACTGTGACCGAACTGTGGAATTCCCGCGTCCGATCGTGAGTCCCGCAACTAGTCGACGCAGGGAATCTGCCCGTTGTCGATGGGTTTGCCCGGGTTGGGCACGTCGGGCGTGTCTGAGCCCGACGTGGACACGGCCTCGGTGGATCCGGCCGCGGTGACGGTACCGGGTGGCACGTAGTTCGCGCCGAGGACGATCCGGATGTGCCCGGCGCCGACAGCGTCATCAGGGGTGGGCGTGGAGTCGATACCGAGCAGTGTTCCGACGATGTGCACATCGGTCCCGGTGCCTGTGCCGCCGTCCACCGCGGTGGCGGTCGGATCCGCGGCCGTCGCGTTGCGGACGTCGCCGATATTGAAGCCCTTGGCGCGCAGGGCATCCGAGACGGTGGCCGCCAGTCCTTCGGTGCCGCCGGCGTTGATCACGTCGACCGTGCTGGTGGGCAGTGCGGTGAAGTCGGGCAGATCACCCGAGAAGGCGGCGCTGACCTCCGCCTTGATCGCCGCGGGGTTGATGATGTTGACGGCCTGGCCGTCGACATTGTCATAGCGCAGGACCGGCAGGGTCTGGAACTCGACATGGCCGCCCGCAAGCTCGGCCACCCGGCGGAACTGGTCCGCGCCCCAGCCGCTCGACAACACGATGTCCTTGTGCGCGACCCCGATGAGGCTCTGGAGCTTGCCGACATCCGCCAACGCTCCGCTGTCCTGCAACTGGCGCATCACCGATACCAGGAACGCCTGCTGGCGGTGGGTGCGGTCGAGGTCGCCGTTGTCCAGGCCGTGGCGTTGCCGGACGAACTCGACGGCCTGTTCGGCATCCAGAGTCTGGTTGCCCGCCGGGAACTGGGCGCCCGAATAGTCGTCGGACACCGCCGAATTCAGGCACACCTGGACGCCACCGAGACTGTCGGCCAGGTCGTAGAAACCCGCCAGATTGATCTCGGCGAAATAGTCGATCGGGACCCCCGTCAGGCGTTGTACCACTTTCAGCGTCGCCGCCCGGCCGGCCTCGCGACCCTTGGACTCCAGCGTCGACTGGTCGCCGACCCCCTCGTTGACGAGGGTGTCTTCGGCGGCGGCCTTGGTCAGGCCGTACGCCTCTTTTATCTTGATGTTGTCGTTACCGGGCACGATGCCGGTGACGTCCACATAGTCGTCACGGGGAATGGAGAACGCCGTCACGTGATCGTCGGGGGAGATGTGCACCAGGATCAGCGTGTTGGTGTTGTAGCCGCCGGAATCCGAGTCGCCGGCGTGCAGCTTGTCCAGTAGTTCCTGGGGCAGGTCGTTGCCGTTTTGATCCTTGCGCGAATCCAGGCCGATCAGCAGGACATTCATGGCGCCGCCGGTGGAGTGTGCGGTGACACCCAGGGCGCCCAGCGCATCGGACACCGTGATGCCGCCGACCGCGCGATACACCTGCCACCAAGCGGCACCGGTCAGCACCAGGACGAGCGCTGAGAAGACGCCGATCGCTTTACGAATCATGGGTGGTCATCTCCGCGGCGGGGTCGGCATCACCGAGATGATCGCACCCGTAGCTGTGAGCGTCCTCGCAGCGTGCTGGGGGTTATGGGGGTCAGTCGGCCCGCTGGAACAACGCCCGCACGGTGTCGATGGTGTCGGCCTCACCGGCCGTCTTGTCGTCGCGATAACGCAACACCCGGGCGAACCGCAGCGCCATCCCGCCCGGATACCGCGTCGAACCCTGCACGCCGTCGAAGGCGATCTCGACGACCTGTTCCGGGCGTACCTCGACCAGATAACCGTCGGTGCCGTGGACGGCCAGCTCGGTGAACCGCCGGGTCTGCCAGTCCAGGGTGGCGTCGGTCATGCCTTTGAAGGTCTTGCCCAACATCACGAATCCGCCCGTCGCCGGATCTCGGGCACCGAGGTGGATATTCGACAGCTTGCCGGTGCGCCGCCCCGAACCCCATTCCACGGCGAGCACCACAAGATCCAGGGTGTGCACCGGTTTGACCTTCAGCCACCCGGATCCGCGGCGACCGGCCTCATACGGTGCGGTCGGCGATTTCGCCATCACCCCTTCGTGCCCCGCTGAGAGCGTGGCATCCAGGAACCGCGCCGCTGCGTCTGGATCGGCGGTGATCAGCCGGTCCACCCGCTGCGCGGCGGGTACCACCGCATCGAGGACGGCCAGACGTTCGGTGGTCGGCAGATCGAGCAGATCGGTGCCGTCGTGATGCAACAGGTCGAAGAAGAACACCGATAACGGCTGTTCGCCTCGACCCGTACTGCCGAACCGCGAGGCGGTCACCTGGAACCGGTGCGGGCGTCCGTCCGGCCGTAACGCGATGGCTTCCGCGTCGGCAATGAGATCGGTGACCGGCAGGGCGCGGGCGGCCTCGACGACCTCGGGCAGGCGCGCGGTGACATCGTCCAGGCTGCGGGTGTACACCGTCACGTCGTTGCCGCGACGATGGATCTGAACCCTGGCGCCGTCCAGCTTCGTTTCGAAAACGGTTTCACCACCCAGCTTTTCGAGCGCGTCACCGACACCGGTCGCGGTCTGTGCGAGCATCGGCCCGACCGGTCGTCCGAGGGTGAGGGTGAACCGGGCCAGACCGGCGGCGCCCTCGGACAGTGCGGCGACCGCGACCGCGGACAGATCGCCGGCCAGCATCGCAGCCCGGCGGACGTCGGCTGCGGGTACCGCGGCGGCCCGGGCGATGGCGTCGGCCATCACCCCGGCGAGTGCACCCTGACGCAGTTCGCCGGACAGCAGCCGCCGCAGGAAGGTCTGTTCGGCGGCGGTGGCCGCGGTGAACAGCTCGGCGAGCAGCTGGGTGCGCAGAGCCCGCGAACCTTTGCCGGTGGTGGTCTTGATCCTGCTGAAGGTGTCATCGACGCCGGACACCGTCAGCTCCGGAACCGCGGCGGGTTGTGGCAGCACCCGCAAGGCGGCCCACCCGACACCGATCTGGCGCTGCGGAAGCTCACCGGTCAGCCAGGACACCACGGTGCCGACCACGTCGGGATCGGAGTGGGCCAGCAGCGTGGCCACCCGCGCCGCTTTGGCCAGCCGCGAGGACGACGCGCCCACCTCGGCCGAGGCATCCGCCACTGCGCTGAGCAACATGTCTCCACGGTGCCACGAGGCACAGACAAGTCGGGACTTTCGGCCCTGTGTGCGGCGCCGCCGGGCGCGCAGAGTGACAGCAGGAGCGAGAGAGGCGGCGGACATGTCGAACACACACGAGCTGGATGTGCTCAACCGACGGCAATGCCTGGACCGGTTGCAGAGCACCCGCGTCGGTCGGCTCATCTTCACCGAGGGTGCGTTGCCCGCGGTGCAACCGGTGAATTTCCGGCTGTGCCGCCACGATGTGGTGATCCGGGTCGCCGGCGGAGGCAAACTGGCCGCTGCGGCCGACCATCAGGTGGTGGCCTTCGAAGCCGACGATCTGGACCAGGACCTCCGTTCCGGATGGAGTGTGACCGTCGTCGGCCATGCGGAGCCCATCACCGATATCGATGAAATAGTCGAGGTGGCAGGTACTTTCGTCACGCCATGGGTAACCGGCCGGCGTGACCACTTCATTCGGATCAAGACCGAACAGATGACCGGGCGTGAGTTCCGCGACCCGGCCAGCCCGCACTACCACGCGGCCGCGGTGTCGGAGTCCGCACAGTAACCCGCGGCCGGTTCGGGTGGACTGTGTGGTGCCGGTCAACCTCGTTCCGGTCAACCAGGTGGGACGGCAGTCATCTCGGTGAGCACGTTGAAGTCGAACCCGTCGGCTTCGGCCAGATACGTTCTGGGGGCCGTGTGTCCGGCGTCGAGGCGCTGCACGCCGCGAGCGCATTCGTATACCAGCGAATTCGACAGCGTGGTCATCACGTTCACGTCGAGCGTGCCGGCGGTACGCGCGAGCGCCGCCAGCAGATGCAATCCCTCGTAGCACGATTCACCCATCGTCCCCACCAACGGGGCGTCAGCGCCGAACCGGCGGGCATATCGCCCGACGAAGTCGAGACTGTCGGAGGTGCACAGCGACGAGAAATAGCCGGCGCCGACGTACAGGTCGCGGCAACTGCGATCGCCCGCGGCCAGGAGCATGTTCTCGTCCATCAGGGGTGTCAGGCGTACCGCCTTGGCGTCCAGCTCGCGTTCGGCGTACTGCCGGTGGAATTCGACGGCGTCCTGCCCGACCAGTAGAACCACCACCGCCGTGGCGGTCGAGCGCTCGAGCCGGTCGAGCTGTGCGTCGAAGTTCGACGTGCCCAGCGGAACGTACATCTCGTCGACGAGGGTCCCGGATCCTGTCGTGGCGAGATGCCCTCGGATGGTGTTCGCGGTGCCGCGTGGCCACACGTAGTCGTTGCCGACCAAGGCCCAGCGGGAGATGCGCCTCTCCCCGGCGAGCAGTGTCATCGCGGGCAACAGCTGCGTCTCCGGCGTCTCGCCGGTGACGAAGACGCCCGGGCGCCGCTCGCCACCCTCGTACAACGAGTTGTAGATATAGGGGATCGCGCCACCGATGGCCGATGCCAGTGATTCCCGCACGGTGGACGTGTGTACGCCTGCGACCGCTTGTATTCTGCCTGCCATGGCGAGTTCAAGCACCTGCGCTCGAACTTTGTGCACCTGCGCACCGCCGTCGACGTGCACGAGTTTCACCTCGCGGCCGAGTATGCCGCCCTCGCGATTGATCTCCTCGGCAGCCAGTTCCGCACACAGTTGCGCCGACGGACCGATGATCCCGAGTGGTCCCTGTAGCGGATTGACCACGCCGACGACGACGGCGTCCGATTCCGTCCGTGCGTTGCTGTTCATGCGGCCCATCTCCACCACCAGGTCGGGGTTGTCGTTCGATTACCCTGAACCACCCGCTACGGTAATCCACGGCGGGAGGTAACGACAGTTGGGAACCGTGAGCCAGGCTGCGCTGGCGTTGAGCGCGATTCAGAACTCGCTGCTGGAGCGGGTTCGTGAGGTGCTCGCCGCAGGGGGATGCACCCTGGAGGAGTGGCGGATCCTGGATTGTCTCAAGGACTCTGGGGCCCTCGCCATGTCGGAGATCAGCGAGACGACATCGATTCCGCCGTCGGCACTGACGAAGATCGTCGACCGCATGGTGGCCAACAACCTGGTGTATCGCCGGACGGACAACGTCGACCGGCGCAAGATCAATCTTCGGCTGACCTCGCGGGGCGCCAGTTCGTACCGGCATCTGGCCGAAACCGTGGATCGCTGCGACCTGCTGTACGACCAAGATCAGCTACAGAAGTTGACGGCGTTGTGCGACTTGGTGCGTGACGTGGCGGTTTCCGCCCCGAGCAACGGCGGGATCCCGGCGTAGGGATCCCGCCGCCGGGCTCGGTCACCAGGCATAGATCTCGTCGTAGATCGCCGCGATGTCATCGGCGTCGGGAACGAGCGGATTGTTGGCCGGGGACCCCGAGGCCAGGGCTTGTTCGGCCATGGTCGGGATGAGCCGATCCCAGTCGGCGCGAGAGATGCCGTAGTGCTGGGGGGTCGGCACTGTGAGGTCGCGGCACAGTTCGGATATTCCCTCGACAAACTTCGCGGCGGCGATCGCGCTCGGATCGTGCTCGGTGGCCAGACCCATGGCGCGGGCGCAGTCGGCGTACCGATCGGCGGCACCGTCGATCGAGTACCGGGTCACCGCGGGAAACAGCATGGCATTTGAAAGGCCATGTGCCACATGAAAATGCGCGCCGATCGGCCTGCTCATGCCGTGGATCAGGGCGACGCTGGAGTTCGAGAACGCCATTCCGGCCTGCGTGGCCGCGATCATCATGGCCGCACGTGCTTGCTCGTCGTGCCCGTCGGCGACCACCCGCCGAATGTTCTCACCGATCGCCCGGATGGCAAGGAGGCACAAACCGTCGGAGAACGCGTTGGCCTTGCGGCTGACGTAGGCCTCGACGGCGTGGGTGAGTGCGTCGATACCGGTGTCGGCGGTCAGTCGTGCCGGCATCGACATGGTGAGGCGGTAATCGATGATCGCGGCGATCGGCAGGAACGACGTCCCGATGCAGAGCATCTTCTCGTCGGTGGCGCTGTCGGTGATGACGGTGAACTGAGTGGCCTCCGATCCACTTCCGGCCGTGGTCGGGATCGCCACGATCGGTAGCGCGGGACCGGTGTAGACGTTGGGCGCCTTGAACTCTCGCATCGGCTTGTCGTTGACGCCCAGTACGGCCAGTGCCTTGGCGGTGTCCATCGGGCTGCCTCCACCGAAACCGACGACACTGTCGGCGCGATGTGCAACCAGCGCCGACGTGGCGGGGGCCAACGAATCCGTGGTCGGATCGGGCACGGTGTCGGAGTACACGGCGACGCTCGCCCCGGCGGCTTCCAATACTGCGACGAGTCTGTCGACCTGGCCGGTGCTGACCAGGAACGCGTCGGTCACTATCAGGGGGCGCCGGGCGCCGAGGTCGCTGAGCACTGCACCGGTCTCGTCGATGGAGCCGCCGCCGATCCTCATGGTTCGCGGCACGGAAATGGCATGTGTCATAGGTGTCCTCGATCTCGATTGCTGACTCGGTTCGTAGCAGTTCGGGCACGTGGCCCGCGCCGACCGACAGGGGAATCGGTATCAGCTTCATGGGCGAATATGCACCAGTCAACAGTCAGATCCGCACGTTGACCGTGCAGATCTGCACGGCAAGATGGGGACCATGGAATCTGCCGACAACCTCCGCTATCTGCTCGAGGTGACGCGCTCGGGCTCACCGCAAGATGCCGCACGACGCCTCGGGGTCGACCGCACGACCGTGACCCGCCGCATCGCAAGCCTGGAGAGAGCGTCTGGAGAGCGGCTGTTCGATCGCTCCAGCGGGGCGTGGCAGTTGACCGACGCCGGCCGGCGGATGCTGCCGCATGCCGAGGCGATCGACGCGGCGGTCGTGTCGGCTTTTCAGGATTCCGACCGGCATCAGGGCCTGCGCGGACAGTTGCGGATCGTCGCGTCCGACGGGTTCGGGGCTTATCTGCTGACCCCCGGTCTGCTACCCCTGACCGACGAACATCCGGACCTGGAGGTCGCCGTGGTCACGGCCACCGCCCACGGAGTGCTCACGATGCGCGATTTCGATCTGGCCATCACCTTGGAGGAACCATCGCCGCACGCGGGAGTGGTACGTCCGCTCGCCGACTATGAGCTGGGCCTGTATGCGGCCTCGGCGTACGTCGCCGAACACGCCGAAGTGCGCAGTCTCGGTGACCTCGCTTCGCACGTCGTCATCTGGTACGTCGAGGCCTTGCTCGACGTTGCCCCGCTGCGGTTCCTGGGTGGTCTGCTACCCGGTATCCGTGCCCGTGTGCAAACCACCAACATCACCGGCCATCACCACGCGGTGCGCGCCGGTTTGGGTATCGCGCCGCTGCCCACCTATATCGGTGACGCCGACGACACGCTGACCCGTGTGCTGCCAACGGAATTCGCTGTCACCCGGCACTACTGGGAGGTCGTTCCGCGCGAGATATCGCGGCAGGCGCGCGTGCGTGCGTTGCGCGCCCTGTTGGACGACTTGGTCCTGGCGCATCCTCAGCTGAGGCCGCCCAGGCGCCGGTCAGGACTCGATGGGTCGTCGAGAAAATAGTTTCCAAAAACATAAAACAGCACTTCAATGAACTAGACGTAACATGTACGAAACATACTGGGGAGTAGTTAACCGATACGTAACGTAAATGTCTTCAGCGTTGATCGTGAACTGGCTAGCGTGTGCTTTCGATCACGAGCGGACTGGGACGCAGATTCCCGGCCGGAAAGGTTCACACGTGAAAGACATTCAGGTCGCCGCCGTTCAGTTCGAGCCGACGTTGTTCGACAAGCCGGGCAACATCGACCGCGTCGCAGAGCTCGTCACCCGCGCGGCCGCCGGCGGCGCCGAACTGATCACCGCTCCCGAGATGTGCACCACGGGTTACTGCTTCTTCGACCAGCGCGAGGCCGAGCGGATGGCAGAGCCGGTGCCCGGTCCCACCACGGACCGGTTCGCGCAGATCGCCCGTGAACACCACTGCTACATCGTGTTCGGGATGCCGGAGCGTGATGAGCAGACCGGCTTGCTCTACAACACCGCGGCGTTCGTCGGTCCCGATGGGTTCATCGGAAAGCACCGAAAGACGCACGCGTACATCGCGGAACCGAAGTGGGCGGCCCCCGGAAACCTCGGGCATCAGGTATTCGACACCGAGATCGGGCGCATCGCCGTGCTCATCTGCATGGACATCCACTTCGTCGAGACCGCGCGACTGGCCGCGGTGGGCGGAGCCGAGGTGATCTGTCATCTCAGCAACTGGTTGGCCGAACGCACCCCAGCGCCGTATTGGATCTCGCGAGCCTACGAAAATGGTTGCTACGTCATAGAAAGCAATCGGTGGGGCTTGGAGCGGGGCGTGCAGTTCAGTGGCGGGAGCTGCGTCATCGCACCTGACGCCACCATTCTCGACCAGATCGATTCCGGCGACGGCCTCGCCACGGCCACCATCACCGTCGATGCTGCACAACAGGATTGGGCGGATCGTCCCGCACTCCGCGCGCGGCGGCCCGAACTCTACCGTCAGTTGCAGATCAACAGTTACCTGTGGAATCCGAAGGACTTCTTCGGTCTCTACGGCCACCGCGGACTGCCGGAGGGCAAATCGGCGACGGTGGCGGTGGCACAATTTCGTCCGGCGCCCGATCTTGACGCCAATCTCGCCACGATCAGCCGGATGTTCAGGTCGTCTGTCACCGAACGCGGTGCCGAACTCGTCGTCTTTCCGGAGTTGTCGCTGACCACCCGGGCGGTGACGCTGCAGGATCCAGCTGTCGGACAACTCATGCAGGCGGCCGCCGCGGAATCGGCGTGGCTGGTCGTGGGTCTCGCAGAGTCCGATCCCGTCGAGGGTCGGCAGTACAACTCACTGGTCCTGATCGGTCCCGACGGCATCGAGGCAGTGCATCGCAAGATCCACCTCCGACACGGTGAACGTGCGCTGTTCGAAGCGGGGTCAGCCTGGACCTATGCAGACATCCCGCTCGGCCGCGTCGGACTACTGCACGGCGACGACCTCCTGTTACCGGAGTCCGGCCGGATCCTGGCCCTCAACGCTTGCGATGTCATCGCGGGAAGCGCCGACAATCGCGAGCGAATCATGATGGGCCACAGCGGAAGTACAGTCGCGCAGAGCTATCCGATTCCCACCGGGCCGTCGTTGACGCACTGGCACCACATGCGGGTGCGAGCGGGTGAGAACAACGTCTACCTCGCCTTCGCGAACACCGTGGACGCCGACGGAGAGGGTGGGTGCTCGGGCGTGTTCGGACCGGACACCTTCGCGTTCCCGCGTAACGAGCAGGTGTTGGCCGGTCAGGAGGGCGTGGCCGCCGTGCACATCGACACGAGAGACGCGGCCTCGGTCTACCCGTCGAACGTGGTGCGCCGCAAGGATCTCGTCACCATGCGCTTGCCGCACTGGTACGGCGCGCTGTCGGGCCCTGACGCGTTGGTGCACGACGCCGGTGCCGAGCTCGACGATTGGCGGGTTCACGAACCGAGCCCGGCAGTGATCGCCTAACCCCGATGCCGCACGGGTGTGGACGCCACCGGCGGCGTCCACACGGTCCCGTCGTGTCAGTTCATGCCGACGGTCGCTACGTCACACCCCCGAAGGGGGGTGTCCATCCGAAGAAGGTGAATCCTTGTCCCTCAAAAGCTATTTCCAGGGTCCTGCGACAAGTCTCGACGAGCAGGTCGAGAGCTATGCGACCACCCGCGTGCCCGACGATCAACGGTGGCGACGCCCCGCCGTGCTCCTCGTCCTGAGCGGCAACATCACGGCGATGTTCTGGTTCGCCCTGGGCGGCCAGATCGGCTTCCTGGTGGGCTGGCCGATGTTCCTGATTCCGGTGGCCTACATGGTGATCGGCGCGACGATCATCGGTGCGCTGGTGATGCGCATCGCCAGCCAGGAGGGCCTGTCGCTCACCTTGTTGTCGCGGGGCCTCGGCTTCGGCGCCAAGGGCTCGGCGATCGCCTCCATCGTGTACGCCGTCAACTATGTCTTCTACTTCGTCTTCGAAGGCAGCATCGTCTCGCACGGCCTGAGCCATCTGCTGGGTATCCCTATCGACTCGGGACAGGCGACGGTGGTCTTCGCCGTGATCGCCGCCGCGGCACTGTATTTCTCCTGGCGTGGAATGCACTCCATGAACCTGCTGCAACGCTTCGGGCTGCCGATCTTCGTCATCCTGTTCGTGATCGGCATGGTGATGCTGGCGAATGGCTACGTGCTGGTGGGCCCGGGGGAGTGGGCGGCGCAGGGCGGGCTGACCGCGACGTCGATGTGGCAGGCGATGAGCCTGGCCAATGGCCAGGTGGTTTTCCAGGCGTTGATCGCGACCGACTATGGCCGGTTCGTCAAGCGTTCGGTCGGCTATGCCGGCACTGCGGGCCTCATGTTCGTCGAGCTGGCCATGATCGTGGTCGTCATGTTGTTCGGTGTGCTGCTCGGCTTCACCATGCTCGGGCATTTCGACGGTACGGATACGCAGCGTCAGCTCTCGGCAACCGATCCCGGCCTGATCTTCGCGGTCGTGATGGGAGTCTTGGGAGTCATCTTCGCCGTCATCACCCAGGTGCGCATCAACGTCATGAACCTCTACTCCGGCTCACTGGCGCTGTCCAACGCATGGGATGCGCTGGCGTCCAAGCGGGTTGGTCGGCAATGGTGGATGGTGGCGTTGTGCGTCGCCGGCATCGCCTGCTACCCGGTGAACATCCTGCAGTACACCGGGGAGTTCCTTGCGGTCACCGGAATCATGACCAACACCTGGATCTTTATCCTGCTCAGTGACTACTACGTGTGCCGCAAGCTGCTGAACTTGGCTCCCGCCCACGACATCGAATATCGGGACGGATGGGTCAAGGACTGGAACGTCTGCGGCATGGTGGCACTCGGATCCAGCCTGCTGGTCGGAGCGCTCGGTGTGGCGGGGTTGTACCCGATGTACCTGGCATCGTTTGCCGCCATGCTGCTCGGTCCGGTGATCTACATTCCGCTGACGATCGCCACCCGGGGTCGCCAGTACGGGATACGGCTCGAGCAGTCCGGCGAGGTGCACCAGGACACGGACGCGCGAGTCGTCGACGGCGTCTAGCCTTTCACCGCGAAGTCGACGCTGTGCCAGCCGGTCGCCCCGTCTGGCACCACGTCGGCGAGGTCG
Source organism: Mycobacterium hackensackense (assembly GCF_025822555.1). NCBI lineage: Bacteria > Bacillati > Actinomycetota > Actinomycetes > Mycobacteriales > Mycobacteriaceae > Mycobacterium > Mycobacterium hackensackense. The sequence goes on along the minus strand of NZ_JACKUC010000029.1, from coordinate 550,625 downwards.
GCGGTCTGCACCGCACCGGTGTTGTCGGTGGCGCGCACCGTGATGGTGTGTAGGCCGGGTTGCTCGGCCTGCCAGTCGAAACTCCACAGCCGCCAGGTGTCGTTCGAGTACGCAGCCCCGAGAGTCGCCGGTTGCCAAGGCCCCTCATCGATGCGTACTTCGACGGCCCGCACCCCGCGATTCTGTGCCCAGGCCACCCCGCCGAACCGGGTGGGTCCCCTCGGCACGTCGGCTCCGCTGCGGGGCACGTCGATGCGGGACTCCGTCTTGATCGGGCCTTTGGGAGACCAGCCCAGCTTGGTCCAATAGGCCTGTGCGCGGTCATATCTGGTGAGTTCGAGGTCGACCACCCACTTGGTGGCCGAGACGTACCCGTACAGTCCTGGCACCACCAGGCGCACCGGGTAGCCGTGTTCGACGGGCAGGGGCTGGCCGTTCATGGTGATCGCCAGCAGTGCGTCGCGGTCATCGGTGAGAGCCTGCACCGGGGTGCCCGCGGTGAAGCCGTCGCTGGAGGTGGACAGCACCATATCGGCGTCGGGATGGACGCCGGCGGCGGCCAGCAGATCGCGCACCCGGTAGCCGGTCCACACGGCGTTGCCGATCAGGTCGCCACCCACCGGGTTGGACACACAGGTCAGTGTGACCATCTTCTCGATGAGCTCGAAGGAGGCCAGATCATCGAAGCGGTAGGTCTTTTCGTGATCGACCAGGCCGTGGATGCGCAACTGCCAGTCGCCTCTGGCCAGCTGCGGGACCGACAGCGCGGTGTCGATCCGGTAGAAGGCGGCGTTGTCCGTCACGAAGCTGGGCAGGTCCACACCGGGTGGCTGTACACCCGGTGGCACCGGCGGTGCGGGTTTGGCCAGCGGCGGCGGGGTGAAGGATTTCCGGTCGCCTGCCACCGAGTTCAGCCGTCCGCCGTACACGGACCCGAGTGCGGTGGCCAGGGTCCCCAGGCCGAGCAATCCCAGTGCGGCCAGGGATAACCGGCGGCCCGGATCGGTATCGGTGGTGCTCGTCGGGGCGCTGGCCGCCCCGTCGAGCAGCCGTCCCGAGACGAGGAACCGCAGGGCCGCGATTCCGGCCACCGCGCCGAGAACGGTGGGGACGAGGTCCAGCGGGCCGGCGCCGGTGCGGGTCAGCACTGCCGCGCAACCGGCTGCGCCGGCGGCGGCGAACATCACGCTGCCGATGGGCACCCGGCGGCGCTCCAGCAGCCCGGCCAGCGCGGCCAGTATCGCGATGACGACGAGCACCGCCGACGTGAGGAACAGCTTGTCGAAGGTGGCGAAGGTCTGGATCGCCCACTCCTTCACCGGGCCCGGGGTGCGGTCGATGACGGTCGATCCGACGGCGGTGCGGGCGTCGGCGGACGCGCCCAGCGGGATCGCCGCCAGCGCACTGACGCCGAGGGTGATCGCCGCGGCGGAGATTCCGCAGAGCATTCGGGTACCGGGGGCGATGGCTGTCACAGAACCACGCTAGCCCAGCGAGGTCCCCGAAAGGCTTACCGTAAAGTGTCGCCGGAAGGTCGACGTTACAGTCTGACCCCATTTTGGAAACATGACCGCGAAAGGGAGCTAGATGGAGATCTCGGGTAAGAAGGCCATCGTCGTCGGTGGGGCATCCGGTTTCGGTCGCGCCACCGCGGAGGCCTTGGCCAAGCGGGGGGCCGGCGTCGCCATCCTGGACCGGCCGCAATCGAAGGGTAAGGAAGTGGCGCAGCAGATCGGCGGCGCCTTCCACGAGGTGGACGTCACCGACTTCGACGGCACCGAGGCGGTGCTCGAAGCTGCGGTCGAGGCCCTCGGCGGCCTGCATATCGCGGTCACCACCGCAGGCGGCGGTATCGGTGAGCGCACCGTCAAGAAGGACGGGCCCCACAGCCTGGAGTCGTTCCGTAAGACCATCGACCTCAACCTCATCGGCACGTTCAACATCAGCCGACTCTCGGCATGGCACATGAGCAAGAACGAGCTTGTCGACTCGGAAGACGGCGGAGAGGCCGAGGAGCGCGGCGTCATCATCAACACGGCGTCCATCGCGGCGTTCGAGGGCCAGATCGGCCAGGTCGCCTACACGGCGGCCAAGGCGGCGATCGCCGGAATCTCGCTGACCATGGCACGAGACCTCGGCAGCCTCGGCATTCGCGCGCTGGCCATCGCGCCCAGCCTGTTCGCGACCGGCCTGACCGAGGGCATTCCGGACGAGTTCGCCACCGTGCTGACCAAGGATGCCGCCTTCCCGAAGCGCCTGGGCAAGCCCGAGGAGTACGCCAAGCTCGCGGTGGCGATCGTGGAGAACCCGATGCTCAACGGCCAGTGCCTACGACTGGATGCCGGCCAGCGGTTCGCCCCGAAGTAGACCCGAGGATATCGGTGTGATCGGTTGCGGTAAGCGCAGCCGATCGCACCGAAGTCGCCGATAAAACCCGCCCACCACTTGTGGAGCCTTTTCCAAGCCAATTCCAAGCCGGCGCACTACTGTTTGCCCATGCTCAAGCGAATCACCGCGGCGTGCGCCGCCGTCGTGATGGTGGCCGCGTGCGGTAGCCCCAAGGTCGAGATCCCCAAATCCTCGGCCCTGGCCAAGCCGGACACCAGCGGTATCAAGGTGCAGGGTGAGGCATCGGGCCCGTTGAACCAGCTGGCGATCGAGGCCATCGCCGACCTGCAGGAGTTCTGGGGCAAGCAGTTCCCCGACCTCTACGGCAAGGAGTACGAGCCGGTGGCCGGTGGCTTCTTCGCGGTGGACCCGTCAACCGGTGAAACCCCGCCGTGCGCCGCGAGTCCCGACGATGTCGCGGGCAACGCCTTCTACTGCGGCTCCAAGGATGTCGTCGCCTGGGATTCCAGCGGCCTGTTCCCCGATCTGCAAGCCAAGTACGGCGATTTCGTCATCCCGATCGTGATGGCGCACGAATGGGGACACGCCATCCAGGAGCGGTCCAATTTCACCGCCCGCACCGTCACCCGCGAATTGCAGGCCGACTGCTTCGCGGGGGCCTGGGCTCGACATGCCAAGGACGACAAGGTGTTCGAGGTGACCAGCGGCGAACTGGACACCGCACTGGCGGGCATCCTGGATCTGCGCGACCCGGTGGGCACCGACAAGCTGGATCCGTCGGCGCACGGCAGTGGCTTCGACCGCGTCGGCGCGTTCCAGGACGGTTTCGACAACGGCGTCACGAAATGCAAGGACTACCGCGACGACGATCCCATGGTGCTCGCGTTGCCGTTCAACGATCCCGAAGATGCGGCCAACGGCGGTGACGCCCCGTACGACTCGATCGTCAACGGTGTGCCGTACGACCTGGAGGACTACTGGACTCACGTGTATCCGGAGATCGCTGACGGAAAGGCATGGCCACCGGTGCACGGCCTGGAACCGTTCGACCCTTCGAGTCCACCCAACTGCGGTGACCAGTCCGCCGAGGGGTTCTCACTGTTCTACTGCGTGCCCGACGATTACATCGGTTGGGACAACGCGCAGACGATGCCGCGGGTGTACACGCAGGGCGGCGACTATGCGGTGGCCACACTGCTGGCGACGCAGTACGGGCTGGCCGCGCTGACGCGCCTGGGCGACGAGTCCGACGAGAAGACCTCGACCGCGCGGGGTGACTGCTTCGCCGGGGCCTATACCGCCAGCGTCATCCTGCACAACCGGGCGGAGACCAGCTCGTGGTCGATCTCGCCGGGTGATCTCGATGAGGGGATCAAGGCGCTGCTGGTGTTCCGCGGTGCCGATGACGCCGACCGCCAGGGCGCGGGATTCGACCGGGTGCGTGCCTTCCGTGAGGGCGTCATCAACGGTGCCGAGGCCTGCCTGGACTACCAGCACTGACGACACCCAGCAGCAGGTGGCTTCAGCGGTAGGTGTCGTAGCCGAGTTTGACGGCTAGGCCCAGCCCGGCGAGGGCGATGAGCAGGCGTAGCGGGGTGGCCGGGGCGTGGCGTACCACGACCGGCCCCAGTCGTGAGCCGATCAGGCAACCCAGTCCCAGCGGCACCACGGCGGCCCAGCTCACCGGGGCGAACACGATGAAGCCCAACGCGGCCACGGCGTTGGCGACGCCGAGCACCACGTTCTTGGTGGCGTTGGCGTCGGCCAGGGTGGCGCTGCCGGTGCGCAGGAACAGCGCCAGCAGCAGCACTCCCGCGGCGGCTCCGAAGAACCCGCCGTAGACGCAGATCGCCAACACCAGGAGGGCCTGCAGCACCAGGTGTCCGGTGTGGCGGGGCCGGTCGACGTTGTTGCGCACGGGTAGCGCGATGACCAACGATGACGCCGCCAGCAGCACCGGCACCACCTTCTCGAACCCCTCGGCGGGGATGGACAGCAGCAGTGCCGCGCCGGCCGCTCCGCCGAGCACCGCCGTCGGGACCATCCTGCGCAACTTGGCGCTCTGGCCCCGCAGCTCGGGCAGCGAACCCCACACCGAACCGATGCCGTTGAACACCAGCGCCACGGTGTTGGTGACATTGGCGGTCACCGGCGGCAGCCCGACGAGCAGCAGCGCCGGATAGGTGGACACCGACGCCAGTCCGGCGATGCTGCCGGTCAGGCCGCCGCCGATTCCGGCGGCGAACAACAGCAGCATCTCCGACCACGTCACCGGCCCATCCTGGCCCAGCGTCCCCGTGCCGGCGGAATCCCGCCCCCGCCGATACGGGGGCGGGATTCCGGTGCGGTCTTGCTACTTCTTCTTGGGCGAAACCAGTGCGTCAGCTGGGTCGGGAGCGCCTTCACGATCACGCACCACCCGGTAGGCGATGTACCCCACGGCCAAGGTCAGTGCGACGAAGATCACCGCGAAGTACTGCAGGAACCACGAGTCGCCGGCCGGGTTGTAGACCTCCTGACGGGGCCAGCCGATGTTGACCACCAGCAGCCCGCCCATCACCACCGCGACCAGGTTCACCGGGATGCCCCAGCGGCCCAGATCCATCACCGGTTTGCCATGGGACAGGCTGGTGCCCCGCAGCCGGTGGATCAACGCCGGCACGGTCACCATCAGGTAGGCCAGATAGACGATCACCACCGAGACCGACGCGATGGCCGCGAACACACTGGCCTGGCCGAGGTTGACCAGCAGGACGGCGATGGCCAGCAGGCTGACCGCCACCCCGGTGATCACGGGGGTGCCGGTGCGCTTGTTCACCTTGGCCAGGAACGTGCCGAACGGCAGCCGGTTGTCGCGGGCCATGGAGAACATCACCCGGGAGGCGGAGGCCTGGATGGCCAGCGTGGCGGAGAACATCGCGACGGCGACCAGTCCCAGCAGGGTTTTGCCCAGCCAGGTGTCGAGCTGGCTTTCGATGACCCAGGCCATACCGCCGGTGGCGAGGTCGTCACCGAGCGCGGGAGCCGACATGAGGGCCGCGACGATCATCAGTCCACCGCCGACGAACGACACCAGCAGGGCGTTGACGATCGCTTTCGGGGCGGTGCGTCGGGGGTCCTTGGTCTCCTCGGAAAGCTCTGCGGCGCTGTCGAATCCGTACATCACGTAGGCGGCCATCAACATCGAGGCCAGAAAGGCCGGCAGGTAGTGGATACCCGAGCCGTGGCCGCCGGTGTCGGCGACGGCCTGGACGGGACTGCGCTCGGCGGTGAAGAACATGGCGCCGATGATCAGGATGACGCCGATGATCTCCAGGGTGACGCCGGTGACGGTGATACGCGCCATGAACCGCACCCCGGCCGCGCTGATGATGGTGCACAGCACGATCGTCACCGCGCCCAGGATGATGCCGTTGGTGGCCCCGTCCACCGACAGGGGATCCATATCGGTGCCGACGATCTGGAATCCGCTCCAGATCGGCGGGAGCACCGTCTGCATGGCGATGGCCAGCGCGGCGATCGAGACGATGTAGCCGATCAGCATGAACCAGCCGGCGAACCAGCCCACGGCGTTACCGGCGAGCCGCCGCGACCACTGGTAGATGGCGCCGGCAACCGGGAACTTGCCGGACAGTTCGGCGAAGACGAGGCACACGCAGAACTGACAGATGAACACGATGGGCCAGGTGAAGAAGAACGCCGGCCCGCCGAGTGCGAAACCGAGCGGGAAGAACGCGAACACGGTGGTGAGGATCGACACGAAGGAGAAGCCCGAGGCGAAAGCGGCGTAACCGCCGATGCCGCGGTGCAACTCCTGCGTATAGCCGAGCTCCTCCAGGGTGGCGGCGTCCTCCTGTGAGGAGATCGCCGGATCGAAGGTGGCGGACATACGGTGCTCCTGGGGTGAGAAAAGCTGGATGGAATAACTATCGTGCGATAGAAATTAGCCTGTGTTTTTGATCCGCGCATTTCGAAGCTGTCACATCTGTGTGACCTGCACCGTGGGAGCAAGCGAGTGACAATCGAGTCCGTGCCTCCAGAAAGTCCCGACACCCCCTCCGGTCACGGTATCGCCGCAGCCCTCGGAGTCATCGATGCCGCAGGTGACGAGGCCGCGTTGCGTGCGGGGGTCGGCCAGGCCCGGCAGGCCGTGACCGCGGAGCTGGCGGCGCACACGCCGGCGCCGGCCCTGGCCGCGGGCTGGTCGGAGGTGTTGCGCGGCGGTGTCGCGGCAGCGGTCCGGTTGACAGCGATCGACGGTGCCGCGGACTGGAGCTGGTTCGTCTCCGGCAGCGTCGCGCGCGGTGAGGCCGCGCCCGGTTCCGATGTCGAGACCATGGTCGCCCTGTCCGACGCCGTCTCCGACGAGCGCAAGGTCGCTCTGATGGCGCGGGCCGCCGAGGTGCACGCGCTGCTGGAACGCTGTGGCATCCAGGGCGACGGCAACGGGGTGCTGGCCAGCCGGCCGCGGTTCTGCCGCCGGATGGCCAGCTGGACCGAGGGCATCGAACGCTGGGCGGCCGACCCGCGCGAGGACCGCGGGGTGGTGATGACCGGACTGATGGCCGACGCGGCCGCGGTGGGATTGGCCGACGCGGCCGTGGCGGGATTGGCCGACGCGGCCGTGGCGGGACGGCACCCCGGGATCGCAGAGGATGTACTGCGCGCCCACACGGTCGAGGCGGCGCGGCGCCATTATGCGGCTCGTCAGGCGATGCTCGACGACGCCACCACCCTGCGCGCCGGTTTCCCGTCCCGGCTGCGCATCTTCTCCCGGCACGCCGACACCGTCGACATGAAGGCGGCGATGGTGGATCCGGTGGTGAAGATCGCCCGCTGGGCCGGCCTGTCTGCGGGATCGGTGGCAGTGTCCACCCTCGGTCGCCTGGATGCTGCGGGTGCGGCCAATATCCTTGATGCCGAGGATGTTTCGACACTGCACGAGTGCTTCCTGTGGCTGACCAGGTTCCGCTGGCGGTTGCGGGCCGGTCCCTGGCTGCAGGGCAGGCCGGTGTCGGACGTGGTCACCCTGGCCGATATCGCCCCGCATGAACGGGCGGTTCTGCGTGGCGTGCACCGCGAGGTGGCAGGGATCAGCCGCAAGCTCACCTTCCTGGCATCGACGTCGGCGTTCCGGTAGTGGAAGCCGGCGCGCTGCGCCAGACCGTCGCCGCGCAGCGGCTGGAGGGCTGGCGGCCCACCGATGAGCAGCTGGCCGACCTGGGTCGGCTGGCGCGTGCCGAGCTGAGTTTCGGGGAGTATCTGGCCGGCTACCGGGCCCGGTATCCACCGCCCGCGCCGGCACCGCGGCGCTGGGTGCTGCGACGTCGTATCCCGTATCTGATTCCAGGAACGACGGTGTTGCGCAACAATTTCGGCGTCACCGAGCCGTCGGCGCTGATCGAGCTGGAATTCACCGCGACCGCGGGCCGCATCCTCGGGTGGCAGCAGCGGATCGCCGCCGGGCAGGTCGGCACCGGCGATCTCGATGCGCGGGTGATCCACCAGCAGGTGTTCGGTGACGTGTACGCATGGGCGGGGGAGTACCGGATCACCGAACTGCGCCGCGGTGACGTCGCCTTCGGATGGCAGGCCGATATCGGCGCCCGGATGGACGAGATCACCGGGCACGCGCGCGCGTTGGTGACCGACCGGCCGCCCGACGCGCCGGCGCTGGCCTATGAGCTGTCCCGGCTCTATGCCGACTACAACCAGGTGCACCCGTTCCGCGAGGGCAACGGCCGCACCGGGACCCTGCTGCTGCACACCGTGGCGGCCCAGTGCGGGTATCCGCTCGACCTCTCCGGAATCACCCGCGCCGACTGGTACAGCGCATCGGCGGACAGCATGCCGTTCCGTCGGGACGGGCGAGCCAACCACCGGCCGTTCATCCCGCTGCTGGTGCGCGCGGTCGGCGACCCGTAAAAGGGTTGCGCGGACCCCGAAGCTGCGGCTAACCTCGCCCACGTGCATCGCATTGTCGTAGTAGCTCTCCGCAGCGGGGTCTGATCCAGACCGACCCCCCGCTGTGGGTCGCACGCTACTACCCGTCGGTCGCTCCCGAAGAGCCGAAAGACCGACACCATGCACACCACCACCCTCACCGGTCCCCGCTTCGCCGACTTCTTCGACACCCCGCTGCCGCGCGGCCTGCGCGAACTGGCCGGCGACATGTCCTGGGATGACGTCGCCGCCACCTTCTCGGGTGCCGGTCCGCTGAGCCTGGACGACCGAACCGCCGCGGCCCTGGCATCCGCGCCGGCCCCGCTCGCCGCCCTGACCGGCCTGCTCTATGAGCAGGGCTGCGCCGTCGAGATGCTCAACTTCCACCAGCTGCGTGCCGGCGGGCAGACCGCGACCTTCATCCGCGGCACCGACGGCGTCCGCATCGAATGGGCGATCGGCTGGTCGGAGTCGCCGACCGAATCCGCGCTGCGCGCGTTCGTCGCCTGCGCGAACCGGCTCGCATAACGCCGAAAGGCCGGTTATGGCACGCGTTTTCGTGAAACGTGTGCCATAACCGGCCAGTCGAGCCGATCAGCGAATGGGGCGCAGCACGATCGGCATACCGTCGATCGGCACGGGCATGCCGCCGTAGTCGTAGTGCGGCTTGTACCCGGGGTGGGTCAGCTCGAGGCGGTAGCGGCGCAGCAGGCGGTGCATGACGGTCTTGATCTCCAGCTGGCCGAAGACCATGCCGATGCACTTGTGCGCACCCCCGCCGAACGGCGCGAACGCGTACCGGTGCCCCTTGTGCTCATTGCGCGGTTCGGTGAAGCGGTCGGGATCGAACTTCTCCGGGTTCGTCCACAGCTCTTCGAGCCGGTGGTTCATCGACGGCCAGGTCATCACATTGGTCCCGGCCGGCAGGTAGTACCCCAGCAGATCGGTGTCACGCACGGTCTGGCGGAAGTTGAACGGCAGCGGGGTCTGCATCCGCAGGGCCTCGTTGATCACCAGATCGTAGGTTTCCAGTTTCTCCAGTGCCTCGATGTCCAGCGGGCCGTCGCCGATCCGCTCGGACTCCTCCCGGCAGCGCTCCTGCCACTCCGGGTTGGCGGCCAGGTGATAGGCCATCGTGGTCAGGGTCGACGTCGAGGTGTCGTGGGCCGCCATCATCAGGAAGATCATGTGGCTGACGATGTCCTCGTCGGTGAACCGCTGACCGTCCTCGTCCTCGGCGTGGCACAGCACGCTGAACATGTCGGTGTCGCCCGACGCGCGCTTCTCGGCGAGGCGGCCGTTGAAGTAGTTCTCCAGCGTCTCGCGAGCCTTGATCCCGCGCCACCAGCTCAACGGCGGCACCGGCTTGCGCACGATCGCGTTCCCGGCGCGCGTGGTGGTGGTGAAGGCGTGGTTGATGGTGGTGACCAGTTCCCGGTCGGCACCGGGTTCGTGGCCCATGAACACCACCGAGGCGATGTCCAGCGTCAACTCCTTGACCGCGGGAAAGAACAGGAACCGCTTGTCGTTGGCCACCCAGTCGTTGGCCAGCACGTGGCTTGCCACCGAGTCGATGTGCTCGACGTAGCCGGTCAGCCGGCTGCGGGTGAACGCCTCCTGCATGATCCGGCGGTGGAACATGTGGTCGTCGAAGTCGCGCAGCATCAGGCCGCCCTCGAAGAACGGCCCGATCACCGGATCCCAGGCGCGCTGCGAGAAATCCTTGTTGCGGTTGGAGAACACGGCCTGGGTGGCATCCGGCCCCAGTGCCAGCACCGCGGGCAACACCGGCGAGAACATGTAGTGCACCGGGCCGTATTTGCGGTACAGGTGCAGCAGGAAGTCCGGACCGCCGCGGAACATCTCGATCATGTGCCCGAACACCGGCAGTCCGGCGTCGCCCATGACCGTCTTCAATCCGCTTTCCGGCGGCGCGGGAGCCAGCGGGAACTCATCCCACTCGTGCGCCAGCAACCGCTTCTCGATGGTGCCCATCCCGGGGATGGTCACCGGGGTCGGGGTCATGCGGCGCCTGGCCTGATCGAGAAGATAGGCCGGAGTGCTGATGGCGGGTTTGGTGTTGGTCGACACTGCGGAGCTCCTGAGAAGATCGTCGGGCTAACAGACGTGTGGTCGATGTCACTCGTGGAAGTCATCCTGTATGCCAGACTTGACGCATGTCAAGTTTTGCAATGGCGCGCCGCGATGCAAAGGTCTAATTCATGACTGCACAGCCGGAATCGGTGCCGGATCAGCCGGTCCGTCGCAGCCGGGGGGACCGGCAACGCGATGCCATCGTCGCCGCCGTTCGCGAACTGCTTGAGGAGAAGCCCTTCGCAGATCTGTCGGTGAGCATGATCAGCGAGCGCGCCGGCGTCGCCCGGTCGGGTTTCTACTTCTACTTCGACACCAAATATGCGGTATTGGCCCAGATCCTGGACGAGGCGACGCGCGAACTCGAGGAGCTCACCCAGCATTTCGCGCCCCGCGGACCCGAGGAGACCCCGGCGGCCTTCGCCAAGCGGATGGTCGGCAGCGCCGCGCTGACATTCGCGCACAACGATCCGGTGATGTCGGCCTGCTACGCCGCCCGTGCCACCGACGCCGAGATCCGCCGCATCCAGGACGAGCAGATGCTGACGGTGATCGAACAGATCATCGCGGTGGTCGAGGGCGAGATCGCCGCCGGTAACGCGCATCCGATCTCCGAGGACATCCCGACGCTGATCCGGACCCTCGGCGCCACGACGGTGATGGCGTTCTCGGGTGACCTGCCGTCCCTGGGGCCGGGCAATGACCGGGACCGCATCGTCAGCGTGCTGGAGAAGTTGTGGCTGCATGCCCTGTGGGGCGGTAACACCGTCTGATCGGTACCGCCGGTAGCATCTGGGCCATGCCGGACACGTTCGCGGGCAAACGTTGCCTCCTGACAGGGGCGGCGAGCGGTATCGGTCGCGCCACCGCGCTCCGGCTAGCCGCCGACGGCGCCGAATTGTTCCTCACCGACCGGGATGCCGATGGGCTGGCGGTCACCGCCGCCGACGCCGAGGCGCTGGGCGGCAAGGTGCTGCTGCACCGGGTTTTGGACATCTCCGACTTCGACGCGGTCAGCGCCTTCGCCGCCGATATCCACGCCGCGTACGGCTCGATGGACCTGGTGTGCAATATCGCGGGCATCTCCGCGTGGGGCACCGTGTCCACCCTGACCCATCAGCACTGGAAGTCGATGATCGACGTCAACCTGATGGGGCCGATCCACGTGATCGAGACATTCCTGCCGCCGATGGTGGCTGCGCGCCGTGGCGGGCATCTGGTCAACGTGTCGTCGGCGGCCGGCATCGTCGCACTGCCGTGGCACGCCGCCTACAGCGCCAGCAAGTACGGGTTGCGCGGGCTGAGCGAGGTCTTGCGCTTCGACCTGGCCCGGCACCGCATCGGGGTGTCGGTGGTGGTGCCGGGAGCGGTGAAAACCCCTCTGGTGCAGACGGTTCAGATCGCCGGCGTGGACCGTGACCATCCCCGGGTGGCGAAATGGGTGGACCGCTTCTCCGGGCATGCGGTGTCCCCGGAGCACGCCGCCGCCAAGATCCTGCAAGGGGTGGCGCGCAACCGGTTCCTGATCTACACCTCGACCGATATCCGGGCGCTGTACCTGTTCAAGCGGCTCGCGTGGTGGCCCTACAGCGTGGCCATGAGACGGGCGAACCTGTTGTTCACGCGGGCCCTGCGGCCGGGCCGGTTAACCGACCGCGACTGAACAGATAGGTCAGCGTTTACCCCAGTCCCAGGCCGGCGCGGTGAGCAGGGTCTGGCCTTGGACCCGGGTCTCACCCCACTCCTTGTACAGCGCCACTTCCGAATCCGCGGCGAGCCGCTGCACCAATGCGGCGGCATGGGTGATGACGACGACCTGCGTGCGGGTGGCGGCGGAGCGGATCATCTCCGCCAGCGGTGCGACGAGATCAGGATGCAGGGAGGTCTCGGGCTCGTTGAGCACCATCAGGGAAGGCGGCCGCGGCGATGTCAACGCGGCACCCCAGAGCAGGAAACGCAGTGTGCCGTCGGATAATTCGGCCGCCCGCAGCGGGCGCAACATGCCTTGCTGGTGCAGGTGAAGCTCGAACAGTCCGTCGTGGACGGCGACGGAGATGGTGGCCCCGTCGAAGGCGTCGGCCACCGCCCGGGCCAGATCGTCCTGGCCGACCTCCAGGATGGTCTGCACGGCGGCGGCCAGATCGGTGCCGTCGTCGGAGAGTACCGGGGTGCGGGTCCCGATCTGGGGCCGTCGCGCAGGCGCGGCGGCGTCCACCCGGAAGCCGTCGTAGAAGCGCCAGCTGCGCAGCCTGTCTCGGACGGCCGCCAGCTCGGGATGTGTTCCCGGATGCGCGAATTCGGACAACACGCTGTGGTAGCCGGGTAGCCCGCGGGTCAAGGGGTCGAAGCCGCGGCCGGACTCCGCGCTCACCTCGGCGTACTCACCGGCGCGCCGGATCAGGACGGCACTGCGCCGGGCGACGGGCCCGGCGAACACCGCCTCGCGTTTGATCTCCGGATCGCGGGCGAAGGCGGAGTTCGGCCCGGCGTACTGCGGCAGGCCGAGGTCGATCAGATAGCCGAAATCATCCGAAGCGAACCCGAGTTCCAGTGATACCGGGCGGGTGCGGGTGGTGCCGGTACTCTTGCCGGTGCGACGGGCGCCGGAGGTCTGTTCGGGGCCGGCCCACAGCACCGATTCCAGTCCGCCCTCGTGGGCCAGCGAGCCGATCACCGCGCCCCGACCGCAGTCGGCCAGCAGGCGCAACGCCCGATACACCGAGGATTTTCCGGTGCCGTTGGCGCCGGTGATGACGGTCAGATCGCCCAGCGGCACGGTGATGTCGCGCAACGAGCGGTAGCCGCGGATCGCGATGGTGCTCAGCATGCCGCCCAGGTTATTGGCTGGCCCCGACACTCGGGGCTACGTTATGTTCTGGCGGTGCCTGACTTCGATATCCGGCGGGCCGGTGTGGACGACCGCGGCACGCTGTTTCAGCTCATCGCCGATTTCTATGTAATCGACGGCCACCACTTCGACGCCGAGCGGGTCGCTGCGGGCCTCGAGCCGCTGCTGCAAGACGACAGGCGGGGACAGGTCTGGCTGGGCATGCGTGCGGGCGCGGCGGTCGGTTACACGGTGACGACCTGGGGTTGGTCGCTGGAATCCGGGGGCTTGGAGTGTCTGGTCGACGAGCTCTATGTCAGCGAACGCGGGGGTGGCCTGGGCAGTGCGCTGTTGCGCCACGCGATGTCTGCGGCACGAGAGGCCGGCGCGGCATCGGTGTTCTTGGAGACCGAGGCGCGCAACTCGGCCGCTCGCCGGTTCTACCAGCGCCACGGGTTCGGTATCGAGGACTCGGTCTGGCTCAGCGCCGATCTGTGACCGGTGCCGTCCGGTGCTCAATGCGTCTGCGGCATCTCCAATTCCAGCCGTACCCCGAGCAAGCGGATAGGGCGGTCCAGGTCGAACTCCCCGAGCAGTTCCAGCGCCGTCGCGGCGATGGGGCCGGGCTCGGTGCCGGCGACGGCCAGCTTGCGAATCTTGGTGCGGGTGAAGAAGGTGTTGGTTCGCACCGTGACCGCGACCCGGGTGACGGTGCGTCCGGCCTCGACGACTTCGGTGAGGGTGCGCTGTGCCAGTTCGGTGACGGCGGCGTCCATCTCGGCGCGGTCGACGAGATCGTGCGTGAAGGTCACCACATGACTGCGTGAGCGGGGCACCCACGGTTGGGTGCTGACGGTGTCGTCGCCACCACCTTTGGCCAGCAGCAGGATCCAGAGTCCGGTGCTGGGCCCGAAGGCGGCGACGAGGGTGGTCGCGTCCGTGGACGCCAGGTCGGCGACGGTGGTGATACCCAGGGTGGCAAGCTTTTTCGAGGTCTTGGGCCCGACACCCCAGAGAGCGTCGACCGGGCGGTCGCCCATCACGGTCATCCAGTTGGCGTCGGTGAGCTGGTACACGCCGGCCGGCTTGCCGAAACCGGTGGCCACCTTGGCGCGCTGCTTGTTGTCGCTGATGCCGACCGAACAGGACAGCCCGGTCTCGGCGGCGATCACCGTGCGGATCCGCTCGGCCAGGTCGAACGGATCGTCCACGGCGGCTGCGAGGTACGCCTCGTCCCAGCCCCACACCTCGAGGGGATGGCCGAGATCGCGCAGCAGGCCCATCACCTGTTCGGAGGCCTCGTCATAGGCGGCCGGATCCGACGGCAGGAAGGTGGCGTCGGGGCATTTCCGGGCCGCGGTGCGCAAGGGCATGCCGGCGTGCACGCCGACCTCGCGGGCCTCATATGAGGCGCAGGTGACCACCTTGCGGGGTTCGGTCGGATCGCCCGAGCCGCCGACGATCACCGGCAGGCCGGCGAGTTCGGGGTGGCGTCGCAATTCGACCGAGGCCAGGAACTGGTCCAGGTCGACGTGCAGAATCCAGGGTTTCACGTGCCACAGAGTTTGCGGGCCACGCACTCCCACGCATCGCCGAGGCGGTCCAGGTCCTGGCCACGGTCATGGATCTGGTGTTCGACGTAGTCGGCGTCCAGCAGCGCCAGGAGCGCATCCGCTTGGGCATCGAGATCGCCTGTGGTTCCCGCGGATTCGAGCAGCATGCGCACGTGCGTGTGATGCAGCGTGGCGGGGGAGTTGAAGCGCATCTGCGGGTCGCGGTTGGCATCCGAGAGCAGCGCGTGGTGCGTGCGCACGAACCGCAGCCGTTCCCGGCCGTAGGCGAGCAGACGGGTCAATGGTGGGGCCCCGGGGCCCAGCGGGGGCGGGCCGAACATGAAGGCTTGTTGTTCGGCTTTCTCGTCCTCGTCGAGCAGGACGATCATCAGGCCGGCCCGGCTGCCGAAGCGCCGGAACAAGGTGCCCTTGCCGACCCCGGCCGCGGCGGCGACATCGTCCATCGACATCCCGTCGGCACCGCGTTCTGCGATGAGCCGCCGGGCCGCGTCCAGTAGGAGGGCGCGATTGCGCGCGGCGTCACCCCGTTCGTGCGGGGCGGCGCCGGTCAACGGCAACGCGATGAGGGGGTCAGGGGCGCCCATACCTGCACTTTAACTCAGCCGGAATTATTCGGACCACAGTCCGGTTAAGGTATGTGACGATACGAACGACCGTACAGACTGGGGAGTGAAAATGTCGGATACCAAGGTTCTGGTTCTGCTGGGCAGCCTGCGTGCCGCGTCGGTGAACCGCCAACTCGCCGAGCTGGCCGTGGAGTCGGCCCCGGACGGGGTGGACGTGCGCCTTTACGAGGGACTCGGGGAGCTCCCGCACTACAACGAGGACATCGACAACGAGGATGCGCCGGCCTCGGTGGTGGCTTTGCGTGAGGCCGCGGCCGGTGTCGATGCCACCCTGGTGGTCACGCCCGAGTACAACGGCAGCATCCCGGGCGTACTCAAGAACGCCATCGACTGGCTGTCCCGCCCGTTCGGCAATGGCGCGCTCAAGGACAAGCCGCTGGCCGTGATCGGCACGGCATTTGGGCAGTACGGCGGCGTGTGGGCGCACGACGAGACCCGTAAATCGTTCGGGATCGCTGGCCCGCGGGTGATCGAGGAGAAACTGTCGATCCCGGCGAAGGTGTTCGACGGTAAGCACCCCCGCGAGAACGCCGACGTGGTGGCCAATGTGCGCGATGTGGTGGGCAAGCTGGCCGCTGAGGTCGGCTGACCCAGTTCGCCATCCCGCCACCGGCCCCTCGTCAAGGCAATAGACTGCCGTCTCGAGGGGCCGTCGCATTCGGCTCGGCTCCCAAGCGTGGGATGTTGACGTGCGACATTCACAGGACCGGCCGACCACAATCCTGGCGTACACCTCTCCGGCGCTGGGCAATCTGTACCCGATTGTCGCGCTGCTGACGGAGCTGCGCCGGCGCGGCCACCGGATCGTGCTCCGCACCCTGACCGCCGGCGTGCCGATCGGCACAGCCGCGGGTTTGGACACCGCGGCCGTCGATCCCGGAATCGAAGCGGTCGCGATGACTGACTGGACGGCGCGCACCGGGCTGGGAGCGCTTCGGCGCGGATTCGAGGTCTTCGCCGAACGCGCGGCGCTCGAGGTGGAGGATGTGCGCCGCGCCATCGAGGCCGTGTCGCCGGATGCCGTCATCCTCGACACGAATTGTTGGGGTGCCCCGGTGGCCACCGAAGCCGCGGCGCTGCCCTGGGCGACGTTCTGGCCCTACCCGCCCTACCTGTCGTCGCGGACCAGTCCACCCTTCGGGCCCGGGCTGGCGCCGAGATCGGGAGTGCTGGGCCGGTGGCGTGACGCCGCGGTGGGCGCGATGACCCGCCGGCTGCTTGAGCGGGAGATGCTGGAGCCGGTGAATCGGCTGCACCGGTTGCTCGGCACCACACCGCTCACCTCCGGCGACGACTTTGTGCTGCGTGCGCCGCTGGTGCTGGTGGGCACCGCCGAGCCGTTCGAGTACCCGCATCCCGACTGGGACGAGCGCGTCGTCCTGATCGGTCCGTGCGAGCATCGATCCGCCGGCCCACCCACCGAGGTCTTTCTCGGACCGACAGTCTTGGTGACCACATCCTCGGAACGCCAGGGTGACGACGCCTTGCCGGTCACGGCCCTCGCGGCACTGGCCGATGAACCGGTACGCGTCGTGGCGACCTTTCCCTGCGGAGTGCCCGCCGGTGTCGACGTTCCTGCCAACGGCACCGTCCGCCGTTTCGTCGACCACGGGGCCGTGCTCGACCACGCGGTGTGTGCCATCACCCACGGCGGTATGGGTGTCACCCAGAAGGCCCTCGCCCGCGGAGTTCCGGTATGTGTCGTGCCCTACGGGCGTGACCAGTTCGAGGTGGCGCGCCGGGTCCAGGTGGCCGGGTGCGGCAGCCGGCTGTCGGCCCGCCGGCTCGACCCGTCCCGATTGCGAGCCGCCGTCGCGGAGGCGATGACAATGCGCGCGGGCGCCGAGCGCGTGGCCGCCGGGTTCGCCGCGGCCGGTGGCGTCATGCGTGGAGCGGACCTCGTGGAGCGGCGGCTACTCGACGTCACCGCGGCGAAGGGATGAGGGGTGGGCGCGGCCTGTGCGCAGTGCGGGACCGCGCCGCGTGCGGGCGCGAGATTCTGTGACGCCTGCGGCGCCCCGATCACCCCGGTGTTTCATCACCCCGAGTTCAAACAGGTCACCGTGTTGTTCGCCGATGTGGTCCGGTCGATGGACCTGGCGGCGGCCCTGGGCACCGAACGCCTGCGCGAGGTGATGAGCGAACTGTTCCGTCGATCCCGTTGTGTCGTCCAGCATTTCGGGGGTTCGGTCGACTTCACCGGAGACGGCATCATGGCCACCTTCGGCGCACCGATCGCCCTCGAGGACCATGCCGTCCGGGCCTGTCTGGCCGCGCTGGACCTGCAGACGGAGGCCACCGCGCTGGCCGCCGAACTGCACGGGCGTGACGGGGTCCGGCTGAAGCTGCGGGTGGGACTGAACTCCGGGCAGGTGATCACCGGCGATATCGGTGCCGGTCCGGGTAATTACACCGTCATCGGCGCCCACGTGGGGATGGCGCAACGGATGGAGGCAGCGGCCCCGCCTGGCGGCGTGCTGCTCAGCGGCTCGACGGCGCACCTTGTCGAGGGCATCGTCGAACTGGGCGCACCAGAGCAGTTGCGTGTCAAGAACTCCGCGGTGCCGGTACCGGCGCGACGGCTGCTGTCCGCCGGGTCGAGCGTCGCGGCCGGCGTGCGGTCGCAGTCCACGCTGGTGGGGCGCGAGGCGGAGGTGCGCGCGTTGAGCAGGCATCTGGATGCGGCGCTGGCCGGTGCGGGCACCGTCGTGGGTGTGGTCGGCGCACCGGGCATCGGTAAGAGCCGGCTGGTGGCCGAGGTGCTCAGGCGCGGCGCGGCCCGCGGTGTCGGCGTGGTGTCCACGGTCTGCGAATCACATGCCCACGACGTTCCGTTCCATGCGGCGGCGCGACTGTTTCGCAGCCTCACCGGGGTGGAGAACCTGCAGGGCCATGCCGCGCGCGACCACGTCCGCAGACAGCTTCCCGCGGCGGATCCGGCCGACCTGGTGCTGCTGGACGACCTGCTGGGTATCGCCGAACCCGGGATCGACGTGCCCGTCATCGATCCTGATGCGCGCAGGCGTCGCGTATCGGCATTACTGACCTGTGCGTCAGCCGCCCGGAGCGCCCCGGATGTGTACGTCGTCGAGGATGCGCACTGGATGGACGAGGCCAGTGAGTCGACCATCGCCGACTTCCTGTCGGCACTCACCGAGTCGATGGTGTTGATCACCTACCGGCCCGAGTATCACGGCAAGCTGGTCCAGATCACCTCGCTTGACGCGATCACGCTTGGTCCGCTGGATGATTCGCAGGCCTCAGTACTGATCGGTGAACTCGTGGGTACCGATCCGTCGGTGCGATCGCTGACCGCCGAGATCGCCGAGCACGCGGCGGGTAATCCTTTCTTCGCCGAGGAGATCGTGCGCGATCTCGCCGAACGCGGTGTCCTGCAGGGCAATCCGGGATCGTTCGTGGCCGGTGCCGATGCCACCGTGACGGGTGTGCCCCCGACGTTGCAGGCCACCATCGCCGCGCGCATCGACAGGCTCGGCGATGCGCCCAAGGACGCGCTGAACGCGGCGGCGGTCATCGGGACGCGGTTCTCCGGTGATCTGCTGGCCGGGCTGGTCGAACGGTTGTGTGTCGAGGAATTGCTCGAAGCCGACATGATCGAGAAGTTGGATTGCGACGGTGGTGTCGAATACGGCTTCCGTCATCCGTTGATCCGGACGGTCGCCTATGAGTCGCAGTTGCGTTCGGAGCGTGTCCGACTGCACCGTCAGCTGGCCGCGACGATCGAGCGGGACGGGCCCGGCACCCCGGATGCGAATGCTGCGTTGATCGCGACGCACCACGAGGGCGCCGGCGACCTGGCCGCCGCATTCGGCTGGCAGATGCGGGCCGGAAACCGGTTGGCGCTGCGCGATATCGATGCCGCGCGGACCAGTTGGCGACGTGCCGCGCGGTTGGCGGGGCAGCTTCCGGTCGACACCCCGGATCGGCTGCCCATGCTGATCGACGTCGGGACGGCGTTGTGTGGCACTGCCTGGCGCATCGGACTTGCCGAGGCTGAGCAGAACTTCGACGAGCTCCGCAGACTGTGTGCCGAGCATGGTGACCGGCGATCGTTGGCCATCGGGATGTCGGGCTACATGATGGCCCTGACCATGCACAATCATCCTCGGGTGGCCTCCGAGCTCGCCTCCGAACTGCGGCGGTTGCTCGAGAGCATCGGCGACGACGCTCTGGCGGTGGCGGCGTCGTTCGGCATTCTGGCGGCCAAGTGGGAGACCGGGGAAGTGCGCGACGTCCTCGCCGTGGCGCAGCGCGTCATCGACCACGACACCGAGACGGCCGAGGGCATGAAGTTCGTGAGCTCGCCGCGAGCGCTGGCGATGGCGTTGCGCGGCGTCGCCGGGATGTCGCTGGGCCTGCCGGGGTGGAAGGACGATCTCGACCGTGCCATCGCCACGGCACGTGAGCTCGATCCACTGATGTATGTGGTCACCAATCTGCACAAGTACGCGCAGATCGGTCTGGGTGCGCTGCAGTCCGGTCCTGATGCGTTGCGCGACACTGCGTCGGCACTGGCAGTGGCCGAACGATCCGGTGACGATTTCACGGTGGTGCACGCACATCTGGCGCGGGGGATCGTGCTGGTGGCCCGGGACGGTGCTGAGCGCGATGCGGGGTATGAGCACCTGCGTCGAGCTCGCGAGGCGGCGCTGCTGGGCTGTGGCAACTCGTCGATCGTCCTGATCGCCGATATCCACCTCGCGCATCAGCGGTACGCGCTCGGTGAGGTGGACGGCGCGGTCGCGCTCGCGTCGGCCACGGTGGACGAACTGTTCGCCCTCGGCTCGGTGGTGTGGCGTGGTCCGGCCACCAGCGTGCTGATCGAGGCATTGCTCGGCCGTGGCGCTCCCGGCGATCTCGAGGCTGCACGGGCGGGCATCGCGCGGCTCGACGGGGATCCGGTGGACTCCGGGTTCGTCCTGCACGAGGTGACGCTGCGCCGACTGCGGGCTCTGCTCGCGAGGGCCGAGGGTAACCAGGACGGGTACCGGCGCTGGACGGCGGGCTATCTGGCGCTCGCCCGAGCGTGTGATTTCGACGGCCATATCGCCGTGGCGTCGGCGATGGTGTGAGACTCGGCACCCTTTTGCTGCCCGGTCGAGGTGTGCCGGACTTGTCGGTGCCTGGTGATAGACCGGGGTGGTGACCCGACACACCCCGGATGTGACGTGCGACACGCCGGGCGTGTCGCGCTCCGCAGGGCTTACGACCAGGGAATTTCATGAATGTTGTTCAGAACATCTGGTATCTGTTCGGTTTGTCGGACACTAGGTGTAGTGTTTGGCGAACCGACAGACCCCAAGCAGTACGGGTCGGCCGGGGCCCCGGAACCGACGATCGACCGGATGGAATCCGCTGGAATCGGGGCCTTGCGAACCGGAATGGCCGGGTCCGCAGGAACGCTCTAACAAGTAAGTTGCCCGTCCCATTCGCAGAGGAGCCACGCAGATGAAGGTCACCGTGTACACCAAGCCGGCGTGCGTGCAGTGCAACGCTACCTACAAGGCCCTCGACAAGGCCGGTGTCGCCTACGACGTGATCGATATCAGCGTTGACCCCGAGGCCCGTGACTACGTGATGGCTCTGGGCTACCTGCAGGCCCCGGTCGTCGTGGCCGGCAACGAGCATTGGTCGGGCTTCCGTCCGGACCGCATCAAGGCGCTGAGCGCGGCGGCTGTCAGCGCCTAGTCACCGCCGATACACCGGGAGGGGGTTGACGGATGACCAGCTTGGTCTATTTCTCCAGCGTCTCCGAGAACACCCACCGCTTCGTCGAGAAGCTGGGCATCCCGGCGACCCGGATCCCGCTCAAAGGGCGGATCCAGGTCGATGAGCCCTACGTGCTGGTACTGCCCACCTACGGAGGGGGGCGTGCGACACCCGATGTCAGCAATGGTGGCTACGTCCCCAAACAGGTCATCGCTTTTCTGAACAACGAGCACAACAGGTCGTTGATCCGCGGCGTCATCGCTGCGGGCAACACCAACTTCGGTGAGGAATTCGCCTACGCGGGCAAAGTGGTCTCCGCCAAGTGCGGTGTGCCCTACCTCTACCGCTTCGAACTGATGGGAACTCCGGACGACGTTGATGCCGTCCGTGCGGGATTGCAAGATTTCTGGAAGGAACAGACGTGCCACCAACCGTCACAGCTGCAGAGCCTGTAACCACCGGCGCGCATGCGCTCCCGGGGGAGACGGACTACCACGCGCTCAACGCGATGCTCAACCTGTACGACAAAAACGGCAACATCCAGTTCGACAAGGATGTGCTGGCCGCGCGGGAGTACTTCCTGCAGCACGTCAACCAGAACACGGTGTTCTTCCACTCGCAGGACGAGAAACTCGACTACCTGATCGAGAAGGAGTACTACGAGCGCGAGGTGCTCGACCAGTACTCCCGTAACTTCGTGAAGTCGCTGCTGGACCGTGCCTTCGCCAAGAAGTTCCGCTTCCCGACCTTCCTGGGGGCGTTCAAGTACTACACGTCCTACACGCTGAAGACCTTCGACGGGAAGCGCTACCTGGAGCGCTTCGAGGACCGGGTGGTCATGGTGGCGCTGACGCTGGCCGCCGGCGACACCGAGCTGGCAGAGAAGCTGGTCGACGAGATCATCGACGGCCGGTTCCAGCCGGCCACCCCGACCTTCCTCAACTCGGGCAAGAAGCAGCGCGGCGAACCGGTGTCCTGCTTCCTGCTGCGCATCGAGGACAACATGGAGTCCATCGGGCGCTCCATCAACTCGGCGCTGCAGCTGTCCAAGCGCGGCGGCGGAGTCGCGTTGCTGCTCACCAACATTCGGGAGCACGGCGCGCCGATCAAGAACATCGAGAACCAGTCCTCGGGCGTCATCCCGATCATGAAGCTGCTGGAGGACTCGTTCTCCTACGCCAACCAGCTCGGAGCGCGCCAGGGTGCTGGTGCGGTGTACCTGCACGCGCATCATCCCGACATCTACCGGTTCCTCGACACCAAGCGCGAGAACGCCGACGAGAAGATCCGGATCAAGACGCTCTCACTGGGCGTGGTGATCCCGGACATCACCTTCGAGCTGGCCAAGAAGAACGAGGACATGTACCTCTTCTCGCCGTATGACGTCGAGAAGGTCTACGGTGTGGCGTTCGCCGATATCTCGGTCACCGAGAAGTACTACGAGATGGTCGACGACGCGCGGATCCGCAAGACCAAGATCAAGGCGCGTGAGTTCTTTCAGACACTGGCCGAGCTGCAGTTCGAATCCGGCTACCCGTACATCATGTACGAGGACACGGTGAACCGGGCCAACCCCATCGCCGGCAAGATCACCCACAGCAACCTGTGCTCGGAGATCCTGCAGGTGTCCACGCCCTCGGAGTTCAACGAGGATCTGTCCTACGCCAAGGTGGGCAAGGACATCTCGTGCAACCTGGGTTCGCTGAACATCGCCAAGGCGATGGATTCACCGGACTTCGCCCAGACCATCGAGGTGTCCATCCGGGCGCTCACCGCGGTGAGCGACCAGACCCACATCTGGTCGGTGCCGTCCATCGAGCAGGGCAACAACAGCTCGCATGCCATCGGCCTGGGGCAGATGAACCTGCACGGCTATCTGGCGCGGGAACGGATCCACTACGGCTCCGAAGAGGGCGTGGACTTCACCAACATCTACTTCTACACGGTGCTCTACCACGCGCTGCGCGCCTCGAATCTCATTGCGATCGAACGGGGTACGCGCTTCGGCGGGTTCGAGCAGTCGAAGTACGCCTCGGGTGAGTTCTTCGACAAGTACACCGACCAGGTGTGGGAGCCGGCCACCGACAAGGTGCGTCAGCTCTTTGCCGACGCCGAGATCCACATCCCGACCCAGGACGACTGGAAGCTGCTCAAGGAGTCGGTGCAGAAGCACGGCATCTACAACCAGAACCTGCAGGCCGTCCCGCCGACCGGTTCGATCAGCTACATCAACCACTCGACCAGCTCGATCCACCCGGTGGCGAGCAAGATCGAGATCCGCAAAGAAGGCAAGATCGGTCGGGTGTACTACCCGGCGCCGTACCTCACCAACGACAACCTGGACTACTACCAGGACGCGTATGAGATCGGCTACGAGAAGATCATCGACACCTACGCCGCGGCCACCCAGCATGTGGACCAGGGGCTGAGCCTGACGCTGTTCTTCAAGGACACCGCCGACACCCGCGAGGTGAACAAGGCGCAGATCTACGCCTGGCGTAAGGGCATCAAGACGCTGTACTACATCCGGCTGCGCCAGATGGCTTTGGAGGGAACCGAAGTCGAGGGTTGCGTCAGCTGCATGCTGTAGCGCGGATTCGCTGAGGTCGCAGGCCAGGAGAGACTTTCTCCTGGCCTGCACCTATTGTCGGCGACAACGCCACAGCGGGGCGCCCACCGCACTCACCCGCATTGCGGGCGATCATCTGCTCACTACTTCAGCGTGGGGAGTGGTTTGTGTTCCCTGGCGTGATCCAGCACGCCCTGCACGCATCCGCGTCTGAGTTCGCGGTTGCGCCGCAACCGGGGATTGTCGCCGAGCTTGATCTTTCCGAGCAATGCCAAGTCGCAGGCGCCGTCCACTGACGACCCCACCAAGGGGATGCGGTAGCCGATGTCATAGCCCTCCTGATACCAATCAGGCGAGGTGTAGTTCTGGGCCAGGAAGTACCAACCGATCCCGCCTGCCACCAGGATCACGGCGGCGATCAAAGCCATCCAGCGGGTGCGTCGCTTGTGTGCCGCTTGAGCCGCTTGGACCTCAGCGAACCACGGCACCTGGGCACCGGTCGATACCGGAGCGCTCTGCGCGTAAGCGGCCGGTTGACGGTGCTCGGTCCATTGCCGGCCGTCCCACCATCGCAGGCCACCGGAGAGCGGATCGGAGAACCAGCCCGGGGGTGTGCTCTGAGTTTCGGGCATGGTCTATCGCTGATTCGTGCCGACGTAGGTGTGCCACCAGAGGGCGTACTCCCGTGCCTGCTGTGCGTCTCGGTTCAGCCGTTTGCGTGCGCTCGAATTATGTAAGAGCGCAAGCCAATTCAGGATCAGAATCGAGAAGAAGCTCCACCAGCCGAATATCAGGTTCTGGGTCTGGGCCGACCGCAGCGCGGAATCGCATTGGGCGTAGCTGCCCTGAACGGTGCGACGTTGGTTGAACCAGAAGATCAACGCGCCGACGTGACTCATCGTGGTGACCTGAAAGGTCGGTACCTCGGGAGGCGGCGGGTAGGACGCGTACGGATTCGCCTGCTGGTTCGTCGGCGCAAAAGGTTCTGACATGGATTCCCCCTGTATTAGTGTTCTCCCCACTGCGCAGCATAAGGGACAGTTGAGGGTGTGTCGGACACTGATTCTCGACACTTCGGGGGCACGCGCACAGGTGGCTGCGTCTGATGGCACCGATCAGAAAATATGTTGCCCGCCAGATAGCCAACGCTCATCATGGGTGAGCGCCGCTGCGGCTCAACGATGTTGGACGGAGAAAGCCAGGCGTATCCACGAAGGGAGGCAGGACGATCATGAAGTTGGCTGAGGCGTTGTCGCTACGTAGCGCGACGCTGCGGCATCTGGAGGCGTTGCGCACCCGCATCGCCGACAATGCCCGATTCCAGGAGGGTGAGGAGCCCGCCGAGGATGCGGCGGTGCTGCTGATCGAAGCCGAAGCGGCCGTGAACGATTGGCAAAACTTGATCCAGGCGATCAACCGCACCAACGCGGCCACCGAAATGGGCTCCGACGGCACCTTGACCGATGCATTGGGTCGTCGTGATGCGCTGCGGTGGCGGCGGCACCTGCTGTCCACGGCCGCCGACGCCGCGGCCGGCAGCGGTAAGCAGCAGGGTTACGCCCGGCAGCTGCGGTCGGAACTGAAGATGCTCGCGGCGTTGCCCGTGGCTGAGCTGCGGGCCCGAGCCGACGCCACCGCACGGGACCTGCGCGAGCTCGATGTGCGGATTCAGCAGAAGAACTGGGAAGTCGATCTTCTCGATCAGTGAGGTGAAGCAGGTAGTCGACACGGAGGCGTGCACGCCCCCAACCGGCGGGTCCGCCGGTCTTCTGGTGCGCGCAGGGCAGCGCCGAGGGTTCGAATCCCTCGTCACAACGCAAGCCCCGCATCGTGCACCGCTGACAGGGCAAGGCGCACAACACAT
Organism: Mycobacterium hackensackense; assembly: GCF_025822555.1. Taxonomy (NCBI): domain Bacteria; kingdom Bacillati; phylum Actinomycetota; class Actinomycetes; order Mycobacteriales; family Mycobacteriaceae; genus Mycobacterium; species Mycobacterium hackensackense. The sequence goes on along the minus strand of NZ_JACKUC010000029.1, from coordinate 525,049 downwards.
CACCATGTGCAGATCCGTGACGACGAGGGTGGGCACGGGGCACACCTCTCAGCAGCGCTCGGCGGGGTCGGATCGTGATCGATCCGGCCCCGCCGGGCGCCTCAACCCCATGTCACGACCAACGTCAGCGCGACGCCGAACACCACCGCGGGGGCGGCCATCGCGGCGAGGAACGCCAACCCGAACCGCCGACCGCCTGACGCGAACGCCAGGATCACCTTCACCAGAAGGTTGGATCCCAGTGCGGCGGCGACGCCGATCAATGCGGCGTCGACCGTGACATCGCCCTTGGCGGCCAGGCTTGCCGCCGCGACCGCGCCGGCATGCGCGTCGGCCAAACCCGCGGCGAAGGTCGCGAGCACGAGCCCGTTGGGGCCGAGCATGTCGGCCGCCCACCGGCTGACGAGCAATGCCAGCGTCAGCACGGTGGCCAGCGCCAGTGCCGGCCACAGTGCGAACGGTCGCACGGTGCGCTCGTCAGGGTTGTCGTGATGCTCGGCTGCGGCCTGATCGGGCCGAGTGCCACCGCGATACACGAACGCGGCAACGCCGACAAGGACGAGAGCGCCCGCCAGCACCGGGGGCCACAGGCGGCGCAACACCTCGACGTCGACCACGCCGATCACCAGGAGCAGCTGCACGAAGGTGGCCAGGCTGGCTACCAGCGCGCTGGCCAGCGACGCGCGCAGGCCAGTCTCGGTCTTGCTGAGCCGGCCCATCGACGCAGTCGTTGCGCTTGCCGAGACGAACCCACCGGCCAGGCCCGTGACAAGCAGGCCACGTTGTGGGCCGAGCGCCCGCACGCCGATGTACCCGAGCCAGCCGATGCCGGTCAGCAACACCACCAGCAGCCAGATCTTCGACGGGTTGAGCACGCCGTAGGGCCCGATCGCCCGGTCGGGCAGCAGCGGCAGGATCACGAAGGCCACCACGAAGAACTTGATCGCGTCCTCGAGTTCCACCTCGCTGACGATCTCTCGGGCGAAGCGGTGAATGCGGGCCTTCGACACCAGTAACACCGCGACCACCACGGCGAGCGCCACCGCCTCGGCTGGGCGAGTGTAGGCGAGTGCGCCCAGCAGGTAAGCGACGAGACCGGCGATCACGGTGGTGGTTCCCGGGTCGTCGGCCCTGGTACGACGGTAGGCGACGGCCAGCAACACCGCGACGCCGATCGCGCCGGCCGCCACCACCCTGGCGTCGATACCGGAGGCGATCGCCCCGGCCAGAGACAACAATGCGAACGAGCGTGAGCCGGCGGGCAGATCGCGGGTGTGGCTGCGTTCCCGCTCCAGGCCGAGCAACAGCCCGATGGCCAGCGCCACCAGGAACGGCTCGAAGTGCTGCCAGTTCACACCGACTCCTCGTTGCCCCGACGGTCTCGGTCCTCCGGTCCGTCACCGGGATCCCGCGCGCTGTAAAAACCCTAGATGGCAACCTATCTCGGCGAGCAGATCGGCTGGTTCAATACGGCCGAGGCGGGGTGACCACCCCGCTTCGACGACGGCGCCGACGCCGCCGGCGAATCAGTTGTCGCGGGCCTGTTCGGCACGCAACGCCTTCAGGCGCCGCTCCTCGCGCAGCACGTTCTGGTAGCTCTCCTGTTCGGCGACCAGCCAGTCCGGCTTCTCCTCGAGCAGCGCATCGATCTGCTCGGTGGTGAGCGCATCCTCGACGCCGCCGCGGGCGAGGCCGGCGATCGAGACGCTGAGCTTGGCTGCGACGAGGTTCTTCGGGTGCGGTCCATTCTTGCGGAGGTCTTTGAGCCACTGCGGCGGATCCGCCTGCAGGGCGGCGAGTTCGGTGCGAGTGATCGGGTTCTCCTGGAACTCCGCGGGCGTGGCGGGCAGGTACACGTCCAGCTTCTTCGCCGCGGTGGCGGGTTTCATGGACTGCGCGTTCGGCCTGCTCATGGCACAGAGCTTATCGGTAGCCGCGTATCGGTAGCCTGAGGCGGTGATCCCGCTGTCCCTCACCCTCGGGTATGTGCCCGGCGGGACGCCCGCGAAGTGGGCCAAGATCTGGGCGGAGCGCCATCCCGAGGTGACGCTGCACCTGCGCGCCGTTGCCGCCGCAGACGCGGCCGCCGAAGTGCGGAGCGGCGCCATCGACCTGGCGGTGCTCCGGACGACGGCCGATACCTCCGGGTTGGCCGTCATCCCGCTCTACGAGGAGATGACGGTGGCGGTGGTACCGGCCGATCACCTTCTCACCGCGGCCGACGAGATCGCCGCCGCGGACCTCGACGGAGAGCCGACGCTGCTCCCACTCGACGATGTCGTCGCCTGGGCGGGCGCCCCCGGTATGCCGATCGAGCATCGACCCGAAACCACCGAGGACGCAATAGAACTCGTCGTTGCGGGGCTCGGCGCACTCATCGTTCCCCAATCGCTGGCCCGGCTGTATCACCGCAAGGACCTCACGTACCGCCCGATCACCGACGCGCCCACCTGCCCTGTGGGGCTTGCCTTCCCGGAAGGCCCGCCGTCGGCGCTGGTCGAGGAGTTCACCGGGATCGTTCGTGGCCGCAAACCCGGTTCCTCGCGGGGGCAGGCCGAGCCGACGCCGAAACGCACCGCACGGGAGAAGACGCTGGCCAAACAGGCTGCCCGGGCGGCCGCGGGCAAGGTGGCTCGCAAGCCGGGGCCGACCAAACGCGGGCGGCGCTGAGCCCGCGAGTGTGGGGGTTGTGTACGTCCGCGGCCGGTGTGCGTAGCACCCACAGTCGGCGCGACGCCCGACCGTAACTGCCGCGTGACGCGGTTTTACCTGGTCAACACACATGCTCGGAAATACTTGCAGCCATGACCGTGCTGAACCACGTTCCGGCCACCACGTCAGCGGCCGACCTCGCCGACCACCTGCGCCGCGACGGCTATGTCATCGTCGACGATCTGGTTCCGGACTCGTTGATGGACACCATCAGTGCCGAACTGGCGCCCTACCTCGACGCGACACCGATGGGCTACAACGCGATGATCGGTCGCAACACCCGGCGTACCGGTGCCCTGATCGCGCGCTCGCCGGCGTGCCGCACGCTGATCCAGGATCCGACCGTTCTCGGTGTGTGCAAGGACTTCCTGGGACATGCGAGCGCCTTTCAGCTGATGCTGACCCAGGTGATCTCGATCGAACCGGGTGAGTCGGACCAGGCGTTGCATCGCGATCAGAATGCCTTCGATTTCTACCCGTTTCCCGATGACTACCACGTCCAGTGCAACACGCTGTGGGCGATGACGGACTACACCGCGGAGATGGGTGCGACCCGGGTGGTGCCGGGAAGCCAGGTCGGCGACAAGAAGCCGACCGACTACGCCGACGACGAGTGCGTACAAGCCGAGATGTCTCGCGGGTCGGTGCTGCTGTATTCCGGCAAGATCGTGCACAGCGGTGCAGCCAACCGCAGCGACCGGGTGCGCCGTGCCATCAACATCAACTATTGCGTCGGCTGGGTGCGCCAGGAGGAGAACCAATTCCTTTCGGTACCAACCGAAGTCGCGCGCACCCTCGACGACGATCTGCTGAAACTGATCGGCTATCAGGAGGGTGCGTGGGCGATGGGCTACTTCCGGGACTTCGAGGATCCGCTGCGTGCGATCCGCGGTGACGAGGTGGCTTACGGCTTCGACGCGGCCAAGCTCAACGGCGATGCCGGTGCGGCATTCGCCGACCAGATCACGCACAGTCAGTGAGGGCGCGGCGTGAAGCGTGCTCAGATCTGACGGATTGCGTTGCCGCCGACACGTTTCGCATCGAACATCGCCTCGTCGGCGCGCGCGATGGCGTCATCCAGGACGCCGGCCGGATCCGCGTCCGGAGCCGCAAGGTGCTCGTGGGCCACGTTGGCGACACCGAGGCTCGCCGTGACACAGGGGTATTCGCCAGAAGCGGCGAGGGCGTGTCTGATCCGCTCGGGTAATTCGTCGGCCAGGTACGGGTCGGCAAGATGAACGACGACGAACTCCTCACCGCCGATTCGGGCTACCAGCGCCGAGCTGTTGTCGACCGTTGCCACGATGCGCCGGGCGCATCGGATCAGCACCTCGTCGCCGGTGGCGTGGCCATACGTGTCGTTGATGTCCTTGAACCGATCCAGGTCGACGACGATCACGGTGAGGGCCGCCGCGGCGCTGCGATTCATGACCAGCAGTCCCGCGGAGTGCAGGTGGAGGCCGCGACGGTTGAGAAGCCCGGTCAGCGGGTCCGTGACCGATTCGTTGGCATCTCTGCGCAACATCCAGATACCGAGCTGGATACCCAGCGGCGTCAGGATTGTGGGTAGCGCGGCGCCGAGGATGGTGGCGGCCAGGCTCGCTCTGCTCAGGTGGTCGTCGACGGAGAGCTGGGCGATGAAGGAGGTCGTCGCGGCGAGGATCAGTGCGGTGTGCAGGGTGAGTGCCTTCGCTCCGTCGAAGAACAACAAGTACGCAGAGACGAGCGCGAAGCAATTGAGAGCGAACAGCCCGGTGGACCAGGTGGGGCCGACGAGGGCGACCATGGTGATGCCGACGTCCGCGGAGAGGACGAATGCGCGTGACATGCGTTGCGAAGGCCATGCGCGGGTGCACCATACGACGGCCCACCCGGTCGCCAGCGCCACGAACAGCCCGACGGCGACGTGCGCCGCGGACGACGTCCGCCCGGCGCCGGGTAGCAGCACGGCCAGCGCTATGAGCGCCATCAGACCTGCACCGGTCCCGATCAGCACGCGTATCGCGCTGGCCAGCGAGCGGCGCGCGAAGTACTGCACCTGACCGGGGTAGTCCACGGGTTCGCGCCACCATGTGGCGACGCCTCGTGCGAACACCCGACAGCTGCGAAGAACCCCTACCACGACCCCGCTCTCGTTTCGGCGTGTTGGCTGCCCACAACCTTCGCTAAGAGTGACCAGTTAGCAACCAACAGGTGACTGGGCTCTGGTCGATGGTATGCGCCTTGGGCGGGGCTTACTCGGGCGGGGGCTTGCGATCGGGCAAAATTACGCAAGCGTCAGTAGGGTGCCGTACGCTCAGCCGTCGGCGGCCCGCATCGCCTCGACTCTGCCTCACACCGGGCGAATATTCGCTGGCGATTGCCAGCTTCGGTCGCCACTCTCGTAGGTATGAAGGTTCGACTCCATCCGTCCGAGCGCGAGTTCGGCGCGGTCGTCGATGTGGTGTATCGCCCCGACCCGGTGGCCTACACGGTCGAGTTGACCACCCTCCGGGTGCCCGCCGCCGATGGTTCGCGGATTCTGCTGTCGGTCGCCGACGGCGACGCCGCGATCGGCGCGGCAGTACAGGTGAGCAACGCCGCGCTGCTCACCAGTGGCCTGGCCCCGGCGCACGCCACCGATGTCGCCGCGGCGCTGGCTGACGATCATCCGCGCCTGCCCGCCGTCCGTGGAACGCGGTGCAGCTCCACGGCGTTCGTGACGGCGTGGAGTGCGCTCACGGGGGCCGCGGCCGAGCTGACCGATGTGGAGCCGCTGTACCGGCTGGTCGACCTCGCGGCGCCGTCCGGGGTAGCGGGGGAGAGCCGGCTCGCGGTCGGCCGCGAGGTGGAATTGCTTGTCGACTGGCTCGACGCGTTCTTCGTCGAGGCGTTCGGCTTGCCATCCGATCGAACTGCACGACGGGCCTACCTGGACGAGATCGCCGTCGCCGACGGGGACATCGTCGTGTGGACCGCCGGATCGGCTCCCGTCAGCATGGCGCGTGTGCACGCCCCGCTGGCGGGCGTGTCCCGCATCGGCCCCGTCTACACGCCGCCGGAGCACCGCGGGCACGGCTACGCCGCGGCGGTGACCGCCGCGGCCGCCCGGCATGCACACCGGCGGGGTGCCGACGAGGTCGTGCTGTTCGCCGATGCGGCCAACCCGCTCGCCAATCGCGTCTATCAGCGGATCGGGTTCACGGCCGTCGACGAGCACCTGCAGTACGCGTTCACACCTTGTGGTGGTCGGGACCCTGCGCCTTCTTGTACAGCGACCTGAGCAACCGGTCCCGGAACGCCGCATTGTCGATCAGCTTGATGCCGGCGTCGGCGACCTTCGGGTATCCGATGAGCTTGTGCATGTAACGGCCCCGGCGGTACTCGCGGCCCCACGCGGCTTCCATCCGCTGCGCGTAGTTGGTGAAGTCGTCGGGGCCGCCGTTCTGCAGCGCCGCGATGGCGCATTCGCCCGCGGCCAAGCCGGATTCGAGAGCCTTGGAGATGCCCGCCCCGGACGCCGGCTTGCCGGCCCCCAGGGAGTCGCCGGTGAACAGCACGCCCGGGCGCCACGGCGGCCAGGCGGTGAAGCCCATCGGCAATCGCCATGCCCGCACGCTCTTGTTCTTCTTGAGCTCCTCGATCGGCGGTAGCTCCCAGTCCTGGGGCAGTGAACGCAGGAACTCGCCGAGGAACTGGGTGGCGTTGATGGATTGCCAGTTCTTGTAGCTGTTGACGTAACCCAGCCCGATGTTGAACACGCCGTTGCCCATCGGGAACACCCAGCCGTAGCCGGGCAGCTGGTCACCCTGGAACTGCAGCTTCAGGTAGATGTCCATGCTGTCGCCGTCGGGACGGTTGGCGGGCATCTCCGAGCGGATCGCGATGGCCGAGTACCCGTTGTACTGCGAATCCAGCTTGAGCGCCCGCTTGATGGGGGAGTACGCGCCGTCGGCCGCGATGACGGCGTCGCCGAGCACCTTCTCGCCGCTCTTGAGCACGACGCCCACGACTCGGCCGTTGGCGTCGAACTCCGGCCCGGCGACCTCGGCGCCCTGGCGCACCTCGGCGCCGGCCGACTCGGCATGCTTGAGCAGTTTGAGATCGAGGTCGGTGCGGCTGGCGGTATGACCGTGGTCGGGCATCCCGGGGCGGCGCGGAAACGACAGCTCCCACGCGCTCGGGCTGTACACCGTGACCTTGTTGATCCGGTGGTATTTCGCCACCTCGTCGGCCAAGCCCATCTTCTGCAAATAGCTGACCGCGCGTGCGGTCAATCCGTCACCACAGGGTTTGTCCCGGGGGAAATCCGCCTTGTCCAAGACGATCACCCGAGCGCCCGTCTGCGCGGCCTGCCATGCGGCCGCTGAACCGGACGGGCCCCCACCTGCGATGACCAGGTCGTATCTGGCCGTCATCTTCCGCCTCGTTGAAAGGGAGTGTGTCCCATCGATGTTACCGAAGCTATTCGTAGCTGATCTGCCGGCGGATCGCACTCGGTGCGCGCGGAGCAGGTCAGAGACGGCCAGCCCGGTACAGTAGGTGGGTGCGCAGACCATCTCTTCCCGCCATTCCGCTGCCCGGTGGGCAACCCGGAGTGAAGGTCGATGCGCGCAGTGAGCGGTGGCGGGAGCATCGCAAGAAGGTGCGCGCCGAGATCATCGACGCCGCATTCCGGGCGATCGACCGGCTCGGCCCCAACGTCAGCGTCCGCGAGATCGCCGAGGAAGCCGGCACCGCCAAGCCGAAGATCTATCGGCATTTCACCGACAAATCCGATATGTTCGCCCAGATCGGCGAGCGCATGCGGGACATGCTGTGGGCTGCGGTCATCCCGTCGATCGACATCGAGAACGATTCCGCCCGCCAGATCATCGGCCGGGCCGTCGAGCACTATGTCGAGCTGGTCGACCAGCACCCCAATGTTGTCCGCTTCCTGCTGCAGGGCCGGTTCGCCGACCAGTCGTCGGCGGCGATGAGCACGGTTAACCGCGGCCGCGACATCACCCTGGCCATCGCCGAGATGGTCAGCGGCGAGCTCGAGGACATGCACCTGGACCCCGAGGTGTTCGAGCTGGCCGCCTTCGCGCTGTTCGGGACCGCGGCCGCGGCCACCGACTGGTGGCTGGGCGCCACCGACGAGGGCGTTCGCCGCATGCCGATGGACAAGTTCGTGGCGCATATGACGACGATCATGATGGGCGCGGTCAACGGCACCGGGGAACTCGTCGGTGTCGTGATCGACCCCGACCAGCCGATCAGCAGCGCCGTGAAGCTCCAGCAGATCGATCTGCGCGCCTGACCTGGGGTTGTTGCACCCCGCCGCACGCAGTCTGAATACTGGTACCCGGTACCGCCGTTCCGGGAAAGGGCGTGAGCTATGTCGGCCGTCGTCACGCGCGCGCTGATCATCGGATCCGGATTCTCCGGGCTCGGAATGGGTATCGCGCTGCAGAAACAAGGCTTCAAGGATCAAGACTTCCTGATCCTGGAGAAGGCCGACGAGGTCGGCGGCACCTGGCGGGACAACACCTACCCCGGGTGCGCGTGCGATATCCCGTCGCACATGTACTCCTTCTCGTTCGAGCCGAAATCCGACTGGACCCACATGTGGTCGTTTCAGCCGGAGATCTTCGACTACCTCAAGGGCGTCACCGCCAAGCACGGGCTGCGCCGCCACATCCGGTTCAACACCCACGTGGATCGCGCGCACTGGGACGAGGGCGATGCGCGCTGGCATGTCTTCGACAAGTCGGGCCAGGAGTTCATCGCGCAGTTCCTGATCTCGGGGGCGGGCGGGCTGCACATCCCGTCGATTCCCGAGGTCGAGGGTGCCGACACCTTCGCCGGCGCGATGTTCCACTCCGCCCAGTGGGACCACAGCGTGGACCTCGCCGGCAAGCGGGTGGCGGTGATCGGTACCGGTGCCAGCGCCATCCAGATCGTGCCGGCGATCATCGACCAGGTGGCCGGGCTGGATCTGTACCAGCGCACCCCGGCCTGGGTGATGCCCCGGCCCAATAACGCCTTCCCGCAATGGATCCGGAAGCTGTTCACCTATGTTCCGGGCACCAGGGCGCTGATGCGCGCGGGTATCTACTGGATCCACGAGGGTGTCGGTTTCGCGATGACGAAGCAGCCGCGGCTGCTCAAGATCGGTGAACTTCTGGGCCGCTGGAACATCAACCGCAGCATCAAAGATCCCGTCCTGCGTCGCAAGCTGACCCCGAGCTACACCGCGGGGTGCAAGCGAATCCTCAACTCCGACACCTATTACCGCGCGATCGCCGACCCGAAGGCCGATGTCCTCACCGAGGGCATCGCCCGGATGACACCGACCGGCATCGTCACCCGCGACGGAGTCGAGCATCCCGCCGATGTCGTGGTGTGGGCCACCGGCTTCCATGTCACCGACTCCTACACCTATGTCGATATCAAGGGCGCCGGTGGCGAGGACCTGGTGGACCGCTGGAACACGGAGGGGATCGCCGCGCACCGCGGTATCGCCGTGGCCGGCATGCCCAACCTGTTCTTCTTGCTGGGACCCAACACCGCGCTGGGACACAACTCGGTGGTGTTCATGATCGAATCGCAGATCCGCTATGTCGCCCAAGCGATCGCCGCCGCCGACGCGGCCGGAGCCAAGGCGTTGGCGCCCACCCGGCGCGCCCAGGACGATTTCAACACCCAGTTGCAGCACGATCTGGCCGGCACGGTGTTCAACACCGGCGGTTGCCAGAGCTGGTACCTGGACGCCCATGGTGTCAACCGCACCCTGTGGAGCGGGATGACCTGGCAGTACTGGCTGGCGACCCGGCATTTCGAGCCCGCGGAGTACGAGTTCAGTCAGTAGTTCTCGCGACACGACACCACAAGTTGTTGTGTTGCGCCGCGTTGCCGCCCCCCAGTTGTAGTGTTGGGGCAGTACTCGTCACGTTTCGAATTGGGGTCCAAGGTGTCCGATGGAATGAAGCTGATCGACCGGGTCTCGGCCATCAACTGGAACCGGCTTCAGGACGATAAAGACGCGGAGGTGTGGGACCGCCTGACCGGCAACTTCTGGTTGCCCGAGAAGGTGCCGGTGTCCAACGACATCCCGTCCTGGGGCACCCTGACCGCCGCCGAGAAACAACTCACCATGCGGGTGTTCACCGGCCTGACCCTGCTGGACACCATCCAGGGCACCGTCGGCGCCGTCAGCCTCATCCCCGACGCGCTGACCCCGCACGAGGAAGCCGTCTACACCAACATCGCGTTCATGGAGTCGGTGCACGCCAAGAGCTACAGCAACATCTTCTCCACGCTGTGCTCGACGAGCGAGATCGACGAGGCGTTCCGCTGGTCGGAGGAGAACCCGAACCTGCAGCGCAAGGCGCAGATCGTGATGGACTTCTACAAGGGCGACGACCCGCTCAAGCGCAAGGTGGCCTCCACACTGCTGGAGAGCTTCCTGTTCTACTCCGGGTTCTACCTGCCGATGTACTGGTCGTCCCGGGCCAAGCTGACCAACACCGCCGACATGATCCGGCTGATCATCCGCGACGAGGCCGTGCACGGCTACTACATCGGCTACAAGTACCAGAAGGGCCTGGCCCTGGTCGACGAGGCCAAGCGCCAGGAACTCAAGGACTACACCTACGAGCTGCTCTTCGAGCTGTACGACAACGAGGTTGAATACACCCAGGATCTCTACGACGCCGTCGGACTGAGCGAGGACGTCAAGAAATTCCTGCGCTACAACGCCAACAAGGCGTTGATGAACCTCGGCTACGAGGCGCTGTTCCCCAAGGACGAGACCGACGTGAACCCGGCGATCCTGTCGGCGCTGAGCCCCAACGCCGACGAGAACCACGACTTCTTCTCCGGCTCGGGGTCGAGCTACGTGATCGGCAAGGCCGTCAACACCGAGGACGAGGACTGGGACTTCTAAAGGCGCTGTTCACGACCTTATTTGAGCCTAGGGGCGGACTGGAAACGGTCCGCCCTTTTGCTTGCTCTGGCATCGTCACGCCGATCTTTTGCCCACATTTTGCCCACACTTCTCTACGCTAGTGGACGTGGCAGTTGTCGCGGCATACGAGACCAAGCAGGGCAAGCGATACCGGGTTCGGTACCGGACGCCGGACAACCGGCAGACCGACAAGCGTGGATTTCGGACCAAGCGTGACGCCGAGCGCTTCCTCAACACGGTCGAGGTCGCCAAGCTCAAAGGGGAGTACGTCAACCCTGCCGACGCCCGGCGCACGGTCGACGATCTTGGAGCAGCGTGGCTGGAGCGGCAGAAGAGCCAGCTCAAGCCGTCTGGTTACGCAGTGATGGAGACCACGTGGCGAGTGCGCGTGCAACCGCGCTGGGGTCACGTTGCGTTGGGGGACATCAAGCCCACCGCCGTTCAGTCGTGGATGGCTGAGTTGGGCCAGTCCACCGATGAGCGCAAGGCCATCGGTGCTGCCGCGGTGAAGCGTGCCCACCACGTGCTGTCGCGCATCCTGGCAGACGCTGTACGTGACAATCTCATCCCCAAGAACCCTGCCGCCGCTCTGCCCCTACCCCGTACCAAACGCAAGACGCCGGTGTATCTGACCCACCAGGACGTAGCCGCCCTGGCGGATTCGGCGGGGGAGAACGGGACCCTGGTGCTGCTCCTGGCCTACACGGGCGTGCGGTGGGGTGAGGCGATTGGCCTACGGGTCGGCGACCTCGACATGCTGCGCAAGCGCGCGCTGATCCACGAGAACGCAGTCCAGTCAGGCGGTGACATTCACGTAGGTACACCAAAGGCTCACAAACAGCGGTCGGTCCCGTTGCCAGAGTTCCTCGTGGAACCATTGGCGCGCCAGTGTGAGGGTAAGCAACGCGGCGATCTGCTGTTCGGCGACGGTAAGCACCTGCGCCGCCCGCACCCGGTGTCCGGGTGGTTCGCCAAGGCCGTTGCCAGCTCTGGGTTACCAAGGGTGACCCCGCATGACCTACGACACACGGCTGCATCCCTCGCGGTCAGCGCCGGGGCGAACGTTAAGGCAGTGCAACGCATGCTCGGGCATGCGAGCGCAGCCATGACTCTCGACCTCTACGCAGACCTGTTCGACGACGACTTGGAGGCTGTTGCGTCAGCTCTCGACGAAGCAAGGTCGGAGGCACTGGAAGTCGGGTCCTAGCGTGAGCCGCGTCTCCGGGCACCGTCCGTGCGAGCGAGCTGGCCCGCTCGGACAACTGCCTGGGCTAATCGAGAGACGTGTTCAATTCGGCTATAGCACGGTCCAGTTCTTCCTTCATTCGCCGGGTTACCTGGCCTCGCTTTTGGACGTTCGCATCGGCCCCGGCCCGCTCATCACGTTCGTCCGCGAATGACTGGCCCCAAAGGCCCACAGCGAGTAGGGCGAGCGCGTAGGCCGAGATGTCGAGCTCGCGCCGAACCCGATCCTCTGCAGCTCCGAAGTCTCGGAGGAGCGCCGGTAGATCCTCAGCTTCCACCCCTGCCTTATAGCGTTCGATGATGAGCTTGTCCTTGCTTTTCAAGTCCTTCAAAAACTCGGCAACGACCGCTTCTACCGGCCTCAGAATGAACGGCGGAGAGAAGTCCGCGGCGCGTTTCACCGGCGCAACCATGCGGCTCGAAGAGGATGTGGTGGCCCCGCCCTGCCTGGACTCGACACCGCCGCTGATGAGTCGGACAAGATTGTCGCCGGTCATTGCCCAGTGTTCGTTGATAGCGACCGGATCACCTTGAGCCTTAAGTAAGTCCAGGAGGGTCGTCTCGCGGCCGGTAGCGATGGACAGTGCTCCGCAGACGGCCAAGATCGTGGGCAAGCTGGGAGCTATCCGCCCGCCTTCGAAGTCGGCGACGCGGGGCTCCTTCCAGCCTAGGCCGACTTGTCGGGCCGCTATGGCGACCTGATCCAAGGTCAACCCATGTTCGTATCGGATGCGGCGAGCGTTGTTGCCCACTAGTTCTCGGAGATTGACTGCGGCCACGTCTTGATAATTCCAGATTCTCGGAGAGTTGACAAGGGGGCGGGAGTTGGGGTAGAACGGAGTCATGCCTCCAGGTATTCAGAGATACGAAACCGAGCGACGCTCGCGAGGTGCCCTGGCGACGCCTGAGGACGTCGCTGAGTGCTTGCGGACCACCAAGAGCTCGCTCGCTCAAATGCGTTACCGTGGAACGGGACCCGCTTTCATACGAGTCGGTCGACGAGTGCTGTATCGGTGGAGCGACGTGGACGAGTTCTTGGCTGAGCACCGCTGCTTGCCCACCGACCGACCCGCGAGCCGTTGATATCAACCGGCCCGCGAGAGGGCCTAGCTGCGGTGCTTGCCGGACAACGGGATGTCTGCAAGTCATTGCCGCAGAGAGCTTCTGAGATGGCCGAACTCGGCTGTCGATAGCTACCAGAACTGGACGAACAACCATACTAAGGCGAAGTGCAATGACCAAAGACCGATGGGGCCGGACACCGACGGATTCCAGCACGAGCGAGGGCGTGTAGAGATGACCTCGCCCGAAGAACATGCGCGAGCCTGCGCGCAGCATATCGCTTACTCGCAAGTCATCACCTTCGGTGAGATGAACAGCTTTCTGGCCACACGCGGAGTGGCACTAGATGGCGGTGAGTCTCTGTTGGGCGAGCACATTAACCAACCACATGTCTTTCCGAGTACGACACTGCTCTGCCCGGTGAGCGCCGAGTACGTCGAAATCGTCAGTCAGGTATTCCAAGTCTGGCCGGTCATCCTCGCGATCGGCGATGTGGCAGATTTCAAGAGCGATGATGAGCCCTGGTTTGTGGCGTGGAATGGCGGACCGATCGACTACGAATCCAAGCCGCCTAACGCCGTCCATCTTGATGATCAGGTGATCCAACAGCTACTCAGTCTGAGTCCGGAAGCCAAACGCGCGGTGCTAGCCGCACTCGCCAGTATGAAATTGGCCGCGAAGCTGCCTCATACGTCGCGGGTCTCGGCCGCTCAAATGGACTGGCCTGTAGGCAATGGACTTCGTCTGAAGTTCCGAGAGATAGATCCGGAGGTCATCTTTGATGACGCCGTACCGGTTGCCGGAAGACTCCGACAGCGGCTTATTGTCGATGAGATCGAAGGCCAGCATGAAACACGCTGAGAACATCCAGGATGGTGTCCAGTGAGCGCGGTACCGCGCTCGCCACGTATTCAGGGGTACGGTGTTGCATCAGGTCTGTATCGATCTGCTGGTTGGCGCGGGGTGCTACCGCTTCCCCAGGGGCAGAAAGCTCCTCCGCCAGCGGGGCTGACGGGACGCGACGGTGCTTGGCCGACCGACGATCTCGTGGCTGAATGGGTCGATGAGCGTGGTACTGACAACCTCTGCCTGCGACTGGGCCATGGGGTAGTTGGTATCGATATCGACGCCTATGCGGGCAAGACCGGGGCGGAAACCCTGAAGGAGGCCGAAGGGCGTTGGGGGCCATTGCCGCCAACCTACCGTTCGTCTTCGCGGGATGCGGACAGGGTCAGTGGGATCCGCTTCTATTCTGTCCCGAGTGATGCCTGTTTTGTTGGCGGAATTCGATTCCCGGAGTTGGGCATCGGCCATGTCGATATTATTCAGCCATCGAGCCGGTACGCGGTCGTGTGGCCGTCTGTGCATCCGTCGGGTTCGACGTACCGATGGCACCATCCCAATGAATCTCAACTGGGGGATGGCCATGTCCCGCCGGTAGGGGAACTACCTGCGCTGCCGGAAGCATGGGTAAAGGCATTGTCGAAGGACGCGGCTCGAAGCGAGGTACTAACCGACGCTTTGCTAGACCCTGGTCGTGAGGTCGATCCTGATGTGTACCAACGGCTTGTGGATCTTCCAGACGATGGTGAGCCGGACTGTGTAGTCGCAAAGAGGCTGGAAGCAGCATTTCAAGACCTTATGGTGGTCGGGGCGGCCCGGCATGACGTCACGCGGGACCACGTGGCGGGCCTCTTCCGGCTTTATGTTTCTGGCCGTACGGGCGTGTGCAAGGCGCTGGGCAACCTGGAACGTTTCTACGTCCTCTCGGTGGCGGACCGTGCCCCGGCAAACGTTGCGCTCGCTGAGTTCAGGCGGATGAAGGACGGAGCCGCACTTCTGATAGCGGCCACCCTGCCTCCGAGCCTCACTATTCCGGCATCGACAGATAATGCGGTTGGTGCTGAAGGCGGAGGCTGGGCGGACAACTTCATTCCTGGAGGCGCATTCATATTCAACAACACACCGGACGTCGACTGCCTATGGGGCAGAGAGGATAAGGTGCTGTGGGCCAAGGGTGAGGGGCTTGTGATCGGCGGGAGCCAGGGCGTCGGTAAGACGACCCTCGCTCAGCAACTGGTGCTCACCATGGTCGGTGTGCTGACCGATCCCGTCCTGGACATGCCTGTGGCGGCACGGCCCGCCAAGGTCCTCTACCTCGCAATGGACCGCCCAAAGCAGATCGTGCGAGCGTTCAAGCGCCAGTGTCGCGCCGAGCACGAAGGCATTCTCGATCAGAAGCTCACCATTTGGCAGGGGCCGCCGCCCTCGGATCTTGCCAAGAACACCGCGCTTCTCACTGAGATGGCAGAGCAGGCTGAAGCCGACGTCGTCGTCGTCGATTCGCTCAAAGACGCGGCC
The DNA here is from genome assembly GCF_025822555.1 of Mycobacterium hackensackense. Classification (NCBI taxonomy): domain Bacteria; kingdom Bacillati; phylum Actinomycetota; class Actinomycetes; order Mycobacteriales; family Mycobacteriaceae; genus Mycobacterium; species Mycobacterium hackensackense. Next base: position 509,739 of record NZ_JACKUC010000029.1, on the reverse strand, counting down.
GTGGGACTAAGTGAGGATGAAGTGGGTTCGGGATGGAACCGTGCCGCCCAGCAGCTCATCACATCAGGCCGCGACCTTATTGTCCTGCACCACAATAAGAAGCAGAGTGGCAACAAAAAGACGGACATCGATGAGCTGTACGGTTCGACGTGGCTCACCGCCGGTATGGGTTCCGTAGTGCTGCTAGAGGGACATCCCGGCGATGCGCATCTCGAACTCCGCCACCTCAAGACGCCAGCGGAGCGCGTCGGACCGCTGAAGGTGCACCACGATCAGTCAGCCGGGTTACTGTCGGTCCATCATGGGGTAGACCTGGTGGCGTTGGCGGGTCGTGGTGGAGGGATCTCAGCTAAAGACGCGTCGATGGCCTTGTTCGGGGAGTGTTCGGGTAGCTCAACGGAGAAGGCTCGCCGAAGACTCGAGTCTCTGGTTGACCAGCAGAAGCTCTTCAAGGACAAAATCGGCAATACAAGCATGTATCGCTCCCTGGGAGCCTCCACCCGAACTCGGCCGGTCCAGTCCGTGAGGACGGCGTGAGCGGTGTGTCACGCCCGTGCTCTCCGAGGCCCACGAAGCCGAGAATATGCAGGCAGTGAGCCCACGGAGATCTCACGCCGACCACGCTCCCTTCACGTTCTCCCCCTTCTCTTAAGAAGGGAGAACGAGAAAAAAAGAAAATTTAGGCGCATTGTCGAAGCGGTCCGCCGTGAGGGTCGTCCCTCGGGGCAGAACGGACAGGCTCGGAGGTCCTCTGCAGTTCGAATGGCTCCGCTGAACATGTCCTCCTGGGCGCACCCGCCACGCCTTGTCCAATGCGCGGTGTGCGACAGCCTCCGAGGAATTGGCTGCCAACATCTGCTCCCACAGCTGGTGTCTGGTCCACCGCCGTCCTCTGTTCCCGGTCTTGCGCCTTTCGCAGCGGGTGACCTCGCTGGTGAACTCGGTCTGGCTCCAGCCTCTAGCCTGGGCGCACATCGCGATGCGCAGAGCTGTGGCCCAGACTGCTTGCGGTTACGGTGACGCTTCCGGTGCCCCGAAGGTCAGCTGGTCTACGGCCCATTCCGGCAAGGCCCGATACGGGAAGGCGGATTGTGGGGAGTTCATGCTGACGCTCGCTGCCCGTGGCCGCTATCGAAGGCTCGGATAGCGCTGGCGTCATCCGTCCAGCGCTTGACGGTGTTGCAGTCGCGGCAGCAGGGCACAACATTGTCGAGTGCGTGTGTGCCGCCCGGCGCGTACGCAGACGACGTGATCGATGCACTCGAACTTTCCAACTGGGCAGTAGTAGCAGCCATCCCCGTAACGGGAAATCAGTAGTGGCGTGGCGACAGTTCCGACGACGGGAAGAAAGCCGTACGCCCACGACCTGGCCACATATCTGTGCTCACGGTCGTAATCTCGACGGCAGTCACCGCACTGTGTCCGGTGGCGCGATGGCCGATTACAGTCTTTTGCGAACTGCGTCAACGGCTTTGTCAGGTTGCAGGTCCGGCAGGCGGAGTAGTCGAGGGCGTCTTCGGCCCATGCGAACGCCTGGTTCATCGGGTACCGCCAAAGGGTGCACTCGGAAGGGCGGCGTCGGATCTACCAATGTCAACTGGCCCAGCGCTTTTGCCTCTTTGTGCTGTTGGGAAGGTGGTTGACTCCCTCTCCCGTAGCCACTGCTCGACGGTTGACTTCCGATAGAAGACAAGGTGTCCAACTCGGAGGTGAGGAAGCCAGTTGGGGTCTTGAGACCGACCGCGCAGCTCGCTGCTCTCCGAAATGCCAATCTGCTCAATAAATTCAGTCCGCGAAAGTAAAGGACCTTGAGGCATGATTCCGCCTTGTAGGGCCTATTTGGTTGGCCCGTTCACCAGATAGAGCCGGATGCTCCTCTAGTGCTTGGGAAGCCAAAGAGGGCTGTTCGCACTGTCTGACGGCCGACGGGGAGTTCTGACGGCTCCAGCCGGAAGGCCGCATTATGCGTAGACGGTCTGACCGCCACGAAATGTCACCCGTCTATGACAGCGCAAGTACGAACAAGGTAAATAGATTGTCTAACGGCAAATTTGTGAAGGCATGGTTGATGCCGTTGGGAATAACGAGGTCTCGATCCACGCTGCACATAGGGGGTTCCAGGGGGGAGAGCTCGTGGCCGAGCCGCAACTTCCATTTCCAGTGCGCTATTGTTCCGACGTCGACGGGGTCCGTTACGCCATTGTCGATGAGCGAGATGCTGACATGTCGGGTTGGCGGATTGAGTCACCTTCCGAGGGTGGGCCAAGCTTCTTCTGCGAGTTTCAGCGGCACACGTGGTGGCTCTGTGGAAACTACTGGGACGGTTTAGGTTTCGGCGAGCCGCGGCAACCATGGAGCGCGGTGTGCGACGACGACACCGCCAGATGGATTCCGCCACCGCCGGACTCACAGCCTAAGTAGTACTGCGTTGGCGAGAGGTCAAGTCGTGGGACGACACTCTAGTAACTGCACATGGGCTCAGCTAGGCCCGACCGACTGGGCTATGTCCATCTGGTTGTGGAACGAGCAGGTGACTTACAGAGCCATACTTCATCCTGATGGCTGGTGGCTGAAGCGTTGGATCCTGGGCGCTGCGGACAAGCGGGGAGTGGAGGTGTTCGCCGCAATGGGTAGTTTGCAGGAAGCCAAGGACGCCGCCGAGCGGGACCTGCCGACTGCGCTGATGTAGCCAGTCTTGGGAGTAGCTTGGTGTGGGTGATTCAGGCGAGAGGCGCTGAACGCGTGACTATTTGCGTCGGAAACGATCGCACATTCGCTGTCGGGCCGTTCGAGTCCATCCTCATGCTCCCCTGTGCGATGCTGCTGGCAGCATCATCTCAGATTCGCTAGGAGAACTCAGATGACCAAGCGGTTCATCATGGTGATGGGCACAGCCAGCATTGTTACGGGGGCCTTTGGCCTGTTGGGTAATGGTGTCGCCGATGCTGCGCCCCCAGACTGTGCAGCCTTGAGCCAGGACCCCTATCTGACCGCGCTCGGTGGCGGGTTTGACGGTTGTCCCAAGGCTGGACTACCCGCAGGGTTGGGTGCTGAGGTCAGCCCGAAGGAAGTCTGCGCCTTGCTCGCAAACGGAATGAGCGAGATGGCGGTCGTCTACCAACTGTCGGCGGCCAACTCCAATATCAGCACCTACGACATCGAACTCTTTGTAACCAACGCCGAGAAATCACTGTGTCCGCAGTATATTTATGAACCGGGGGCGAGCGCCCAGTCTCAGGTGCCGTCAGCTACTCAACCGGGCAGCGCCGGACCTGTTGCTAGACAGGTAGCCACGACTGTGACTTGGTCAGGTCCCGCCTGCATTGACGTCAAGTCCGCAGTCGTCGGACAGCCGACCCAGCTTGTTTCTCAGCAGATTTGTAGCCCAGACCGTTCAGTCACACGCAATGAGGGAGCCCGGAAGAGCGGCGACTTCTTCGGTGTCGATCCGATCATGGGTTCTGCAGACTTTTTGTCGTGCCAGGTCGACGTTGACGGTGCGGTTCGTGTGCGCGACCAAGGGACCGCTGGCGACGGTCACGACATCAACTGCCTCCAGAAGATGTCCTAGTTCATCCAATCCCGCACTTCGCAGGTCTGCGGCACGCTAGCACTTCGCTCTTTGGATCGAGAATCCATACTGAGTCAGTGTTTTGAGGTCTTTGGATCCGTACGCAGAGGTAGAAACGAATGCCCACGTTGCTCCCGAATCGTCCTGAATGGCCGCGTAGTAGTAGCACGGGAGAGAGCTATTGATGTCGGCGCGCATGGACGCGGAGCTCTGGTAGACGCCGATAGCAATGTTGATTGAAGGGGACTTACTCGCACGGCAGAACCAAGTTTGATCAGCATTCGCCATACTGCCGTTCGCAAGGGATGTCAGCGTTTGGTCTGCGCACACGCTCGGTACCCAGTCATCGAAGGCGGTGGAGGTTGCCGAAGACGCGGAATCTGAATTAGCGTGCAGCTCCCAGCCTTCGCCCGACTGACTGAACACGGCAATGGCCGCTCCTGCGGATACAACGACGACGAGGGCGATAAGTAGCAGCCACCACTTTCGATTGGGATCGTGCCGTTTCGCTGGTGCTGGAATCACCCATTGTGGGGGCGGTGGCGGAGCGTGGTCAGTCCATGCAGAGCCAGTCCAGTAGCGCGTCCGTAGCGGATCATGAGGATCTGGATACCAACCTGGAGCACTTGGGTTCACGGTTGTCCTTCTTGGGGCGTCGCCTGCCGAACGTTTGACCTCGACCCTGCGCGAGCATCACCGTTCTCAGCTACCAGCATGTTCAGCTCCTCTGCTACCCCGCTCCAGCAATATCCTATTTTGGGATATTCCCAGCTGGCAAGGTGCGCTGGCCGGGTGGAGAAGTCCATCTACTCGGAGGAGTACCAGCAGCTGTGTGCGCTGCTGCGGGACCTCCGCCGGGAGGCTGGGCTCACACAAGTAGAGGTGGCTGCCAGGCTTGGCGTACCGCAGTCCTTTGTGAGCAAGTACGAATCGGGTGAACGCAGGCTCGACGTGATCGAGCTGCGGAATGTGGCAAACTCACTTGAGACCACCTTGGTCGATGTCATCGCAAAGCTCCACCCGTCGGGCGGGGGGATAGACGGGTCACTGCATACCCCCTGACCGTTGCCGGTCACCCTACTTTTTCCCAGTCAGACCAGCCTTCGCTTCTCTCGAACCGCGCAATTGTCGGGGCAACTTGGTCGGCCCGAAGGGTTTAGTGCCCCCGCGCGTGTCACGTTGTACACGTCGACGGAGGTGCCATTAAACGTCTAAGTAGTCCAAATGCACGGCCACAACACCTACGAGCCCAGTGCGTTCCTTGCTGACTTCGGGATCGCTCAGCACGTCGACCTACTCCAGCGTGGACACGCCGAAAGACCTCGATTCGACGACCCGTACATCCAGGTTGTCTGGCTTAAGGCGTGTCGCGGCTCTACTTATCCATCGAGGCCGGGTCTTAGTGGCTACGATCACGATCCTATGTTGCGGGGACTCTTTATCGGTATTGACAGGTATCGGCCACCTGTCACGCGACTGTCGTGTGCACGGGCCGACGCCGTTGCGCTCGGGAGCCTATTCGCAGACAACAGTGCTGCCGCCGACGTCAAGTTCCTTGTCGATGATCAGGCTACTGCTAGCAACATCATCGGAGCGATTCAATCTCTGGCCACTGCAACAGACGACGATCTCGTCATCATCTCCTTCTCCGGACACGGCACAGACGATCACCGACTGGTTCCGATTGATGTCAATGTCAGTGATCTTGCAGGGACTTGCATCGCTCTGTCTACGCTCGCGTCTCTGCTCGATGCGATCCCCAGCCGCCAATTGATCGTGATACTCGACTGCTGCTTCTCCGGCGGCTTTGGGGGTGCTCGCGTCTTTGCTCCCACAGCCACCCGAGCAACAATCGAGGACCGGCAGAGTGTTGAACGCCTTGTGCGGGGCGCGGGTCGCATGGTTTTGACTGCCTCCGGAAATGCCGAGCCCGCTCTAGAATCGGCGGCGTTCGGCCACGGCTTGTTCTCGCACCACCTGATCGAGGCGCTCCAAGGATTCGGCGATTACAGCACCAAGGATCTCATTCCCCTGCTGGCACTCCTCGACTACGTAACAACGCGCGTGACCGACTCGGCTCGTTCGCTGGGGAGCATTCAAACGCCTACCATCTACGGCTCAATCGAAGGAGCACCTGCCCTCCCAAGGCTCATTCCGGGGGCGACCTATGCCGCTGCCTTCCCACATCGCGTCCGCCTGCCAGCAGCCAAGGATTGGAAGTCGTTAGAGCAATTCGGATATAGCCAAGCTGTGATTGATCGTTGGGCATCGCGAATGCCAGCGCTTAATGAGTTACAGCTGAAAGCCGTCAATGACTATGGCGTGCTAGACGGGAGTTCTTTGGTGGTCGTCGCTCCAACTTCATCTGGCAAGACCATGATTGGCGAGTTAGCAGCTATACGCGAAGCTGAGGCAGGATCGCGAGCAGTGATGCTGCTGCCGATGAGGGCACTGGTCAACGAAAAGTACGACTACTTCTCTGGCTTGTACAGCGATCACTTAACCGTTGTGCGAGCGACTGGCGAACACGCAGACCAGCTGGAATCAATCTATAACGGCCAGTACGATCTAGCGCTCTTGACCTACGAGAAATTCCTGAACATCCTGACCGCGTCACCCTGGATTATGAGGGGCGTCTCTCTCGTCGTTGTTGACGAGGCGCAGATAATCTCAGATCCATCGCGTGGTCCCAACATCGAGTTTCTATTGGCGCTACTTCGATCGGGCCACGGTCGAGGTAGTCCACCACAGATCGTCGCGCTGTCGGCAGTGATCGGCGATACAAACGGCTTTGAACGCTGGTTGGACGCGGGCCTGCTCATCGCTACTGAACGTCCTATTCCACTGCGCGAAAGCATTATCGATGAATCCGGACGAGCGCGTCACTACCACCCTGACGGTAGCGATTCAGTCGAGACCTTCATCCGACCGGCGTGGGGAGTGGGGGGACGAGGAAATAAGCCCATAATCATCCCACTTGTCAGTCGTCTTGTGAGCGAAGGCAAGAAGGTCATCGTCTTCCGCGCCTACAAGAACGATACCGTAGGGACGGCGCTGTATCTATCTCAAAGCCTTGGGCTCGCGGCTGCATCATCGGTGTCATCGCTCCTCCCGGAGGGTGGCGACCCGTCAACAACCTCTAGCGAGTTGCGCGCCGCGTTGACTGGTGGCGTCGGGTTTCATAACGCAGACTTAGACGCGACCGAGAGGTTTGCGCTGGAGACTCGGTTTCGCGAGAAGGATTCAGATCTAAGGGTCATCGTCGCGACGACAACCCTCGCGATGGGAGTCAACACACCCGCCGAGGCTGTTGTTATCGCAGGCCTCACGCACCCGGGACCGAATCCGTACTCGGTTTCTGAGTATAAGAATATGGTCGGACGGGCAGGGCGAGTGGGGTATGCCGAAGACGGCGAATCATACATCGTGGCGACTGGCGATCCAGCGCCTTCACAAGCATGGCAACGCTACGTATTGGGACAGCCTGAGCCGATCGTCTCGCACTTCCTGAGCGCGACTACTGATCCCCAGACCCTAGTGCTTCGGAGTTTGGTAGCCCTTGGAGGCACAGCACCACTCGAAGAGCTCATTGCAATACTCGAGAACAGTTTTGCCATATGGCAACGCGTCGACGCTGGCGGTGATGGGTGGAGTCGGCAAAGACTTGAGCAGGATGTCGCAGCACTTTCGAGCGCCGAACTTGTAGATGTTGAGCCGGACGGTCGAATCACTGTCACCGAACTTGGCCGTTACGCGGGCGAATCCGGCCTTGAGGTACGTTCCGTTACCCAAGTATCTTCCCTGCTCAGATTCCTTCCCGCGAACGCGGTCGTCACTGAGGCTGACCTCGTTGCGTTGGCACAGGTGACAGTTGAACTCGATTTTTACTTTCCCGTGGCACGGAGGTCGCGGCAAGAGCAGTTCCGCTGGCCGCAAAGCGTCGCCTCCATGGGCGTGAACGGCTCCCTGATGCGAGGGTTCCACGTTGGGGGCGGAGAACCACTGAGTCGTTCGAAGAAGACGGCTGCGGCATTGCTGTTCATGAGCGATCTGCCAATGACGAATATAGAGTCGATCCTGATGCAGCACTTGCCAAATCGTGCTGCCGCGGGCCCAGTACGGAGCGTCGCTGCACGTACTCGCGATGTGATTGATGCGGTCATCACGATTTGCCGTGTACGCGGCTACCAACTTGCCGACGAGGCAACCCTGGCACATCTCGGTGTGCGCCTCGAGATCGGTCTACCTCCACAAATGGGGGAAGTTGCATTGCAACTTGGCGCACGGTTAACGCGAGCTCAATATCTAGTGCTCGCCGGCAGGGGACTAACATCGTTCGAAGCGATTGGCAACGGTGCCAATGACCTAAGCTCTCTAGTTGGTGACGACCTCGCTCAGGAGATTCTTCAGCTCATTCAAGCCCGAAGACTGACTCATTAGGTCTTTCCATGGCCCGGCGCTTTCGCCACCCGCGTAGACTCCCAGGTGCGTTGCGCAGCACAATGGCAGGTGCGTTGATGGTCCCCTGCAGGCAGTTCCGTCAGCCTTTAGCCTGCAGTCGCTTTAGTGTCGCCCCGGGCATTAATGTCGCCTTCCAGAGTGTCGCCCATTGGATGACTCAAGCGCGGCATTACGACCACCAACATGACGGTCGGAACGGATGGGCGGGCAGATCAGTACGCCCTAGCTGCCACGGCATACCGCCAGCTCACGGTAATACGCTGATATATTCCCACCGTGTACACCGCCGCTCACGTGGGAATATCAGCGATAGCTCCGACCGCCATCGTCCTGGCAGCTAGCGGCGAACTGCCAAGCGGTTCGCTGGTCGCCGTGTCTGTGGCGACCGCGCTGGCGGTGGATGCCCTTGATCATGCGGTTTATCAGATCCGTTTTAGTCGATCTAGCCCACGCTTGCGGGCAGCTTGGTCATCACTATTGAAGGCAAATTTCCGAACAGCGATTTCGCGTTTTAAAGAAATAGAAGATTCGCGAGAAATCAATAGACTCATTATTCATTCTCGGGGAGGCCTAGTTACGGTCACGATTATTGGCATAATTCTGACGTTGTACTTCAACAGTGCGGTCGTCGCAGCGGGATCAATGTCGGCAATCCTAGCATTGCACTGCGACGTCCTGTGGGACTGGCGTTGCGTTGGACACGCAAATAATTGGTTTGGCCGACCTACGATGCGATACAGTGGGTCTCTTAGATTTGCTGGAATACAAATAAGATGGTTCTGGCTGTGGTGGCCGATCATGCATTTCCTGGGCCTCTTTCCAGCGTGCTGGTTGTACCTACTTGAAAGTGTGGCGTCCAAACAGAAAGTCGTTACTTACCTATTGGTATTCGTGCCTCTCTCTATAATAGTGGCATGCTTCTTAGGTGTTATATCAATAATGTTGGCCATTAATGCGCAATCTAATCTTCGTGCTCAGTCGCTGAAGATATTCAGCGAGTCGCCGCGGCGTTATGTTCAAACTGCGCCCACCAGTGTTCTCTTCTATACCAAAAAGGCTCGCATAGCTGGATATTACAATTGGATTATCGTAAATCATATATCAGCGTTGCTGATTACTGCGTGTGCGATAGCGGCCTCGATGACGGCGAGTGTCGCATTGCTACCGCCGAAACTAGCTAGCTTCCAGATACCTTTTGTCGGCGTCGAGGCGCTAAATGTGGCAATGGTGTTTTCCGTTCTTTTGATATCTCTGGCGTGTGGATATCTAGTTCACTCGACCGCGGGATTTCTAGGTGGATGTTTGGGTGCGGGCCTTGGCACAATCATTCTGATCGCCTTGCCCCCCACTAGAAACATCGTGTATGAAAACCACACCGTCTTGACCGCAGCAATGCTTGCCGCGCTTGTTTCCTGGGTTGGTGGATTGATCTTTTTGCGGATCCCAGGGACTGTGCGAACATCCGCCACTGTTCTGACTGTCACTCCTGCTAAAACTGACTTTATTCCAGAACTTGTTAGTATGCTCAATAGCTTCCTCCGTGAAGAACTCGCCAATTCGGTATCCAAAATTGGAACCGCAGCAGTTGGGCCCCCGGTAATCGCCCAGCCGAGGCTACGCTATTCGGTTACGTCCCAATCGGGTGCTCTTTCAATCAGTCGAAAGGGTGAGACACACGAGATGGCTATTAAATATGAGCCTCGAAGGGTGCAACTGAGTGTGCTCTACCCTACCTTCTATAGCAAAGTACCAGGATGGAAGTCCGGCCTATTGCCCAAGGCTAATGCGGCAAATGATCTTAGCGAAAAGCACTATGTCAGCGAAGTGCTTGACAATATACTAACCAACTCAGCATACATAGTGGCACAACTTTACCTGTATGAAGTGGGTCCTGAGATTAAGGTCGTTTGCCGTTGCTTTGAGCAGACAACAACAAAGCAATATGCCACTACGTACTCGCGATCCATTGTGCAGTCCGTGGCACTTCGTCTCGACGGTTCGTCACTGGTAACCCACATTTCAAATCGTGACGTTGAGAGTCCAGGTTGCCCATACCCCGCCAAAGAAAATCAATCGCTGTCTCCGTGCGTGTCGGATCCAGCACTCGCTGACCTGCCAACTATCGCAGCCGAAGCTAGAGAGCTTGGCACAGTCAGGCGTCACGCAGGTCGCCGACTCGGGCTGACGCTAGTGGCGCAGGTTGCTACAGTCGCTACGGCGGTGCTTCGCGTTAGTGAGTTTCTGCGAAGGTAGCCCCGTTCCCGCCTGATCGCACCAAGTTCCGGTCGAAGTAGGGGGTTTCGAAGGCGAGGCTGGGGTTCTTAGAAGTCCATAAGCCCGCCTTGAACGCATCCCATGTCCTACGAAATAATGTTGACGTCCGTCAATGTTATGCATGTTGTGGGGATTTCAGGCAATCGACGACCCCGAGCGACCGCTCCTCCGAACTCGGTGGTGGTCTACCTTCGCGTATCTACCGCTGAACAGGCGGCCTCAGGCCTTGGCATCGAGGCGCAGCGTGCAACTGCACTGGCCTACGCCGAACGTAAGGGTCTGGTGGTGGTCGATGAGTTCTGCGACGAGGGCATTAGTGCAAAGAACCTCAATGGACGTCCGGGTGCTCTGAGCGCTCTGGCTGCCGTGCGGAGCCGTCAGGCTGAGGGCATCTTGGTTGCCAAGATGGATCGGCTGAGCAGGTCGGTGGTCGATGGAGCTGGACTGATGGAATCCGCCCGGCGTGAGGGATGGGCGTTGCATTTCGCCGACCTCGACATCGATACAAGCACCCCGGCTGGGGAGATGGCGGCGAACATCATCATCTCGGGGTCGCAGTACGAACGGCGGCTTATTAGTCAGAGGACGCGTGATGCCCTAGCGGCCAAGCGCGCTCGGGGAGAGCGCCTAGGAGCCCCCGTCAGGCTTCCTGCCGCTACCGTGGGGAGGATTCTTCGGGAACGTCAGCAAGGCAACACATTCCAGTCCATCGCCGAGGGGTTGACGGCTGATGGTGTACCGACGTCTCGTGGAAACCGAAAGTGGTTTCCGGCTACGGTCAGGGCAGTGACCTTGAGCAACCACGTCAGCGAAGACGCTGCCTTGTCCGATGCATCATAGGAACCGGGGAACCGTGGAGCACAGTGCGGACGGCAGCGGATGGGTATGGGCCTACCAGCGGCTCGGACGCTACGAGTACCGCAGGTGCCGGATCCATGTGACGAATCAAGACCACTTGCTTCCTTCCGTATCAGCACGAGCGGGTAGCTCTGTGCTGCAGGTGATTCCGCGATATTCGGATGTTGACCGTTGAGGGATGTAAACCCTAGTTGAGGTAGGCGAGACGTCGATGCTGTTTGACCTCATGAGCTTTGAGACGTCGTTACCGCTGCCTCCGGAGGATCTCTTGCCGTTCAGCCTCGAACATCACCAGCTGCCTGAATAGCTCGTGATACTGCTCGCCGTCATCGGTGGGGGAAAGGGTCCGAAGTACCGCTTTGGTATCGATGATCCCTTCGACCAGCTCAGCCATTCGAACTTTTCGCCGTGACATCGGCACCCCTCTAGTCGGCCAATTCGCCTTCATTCGAGCGCCACAGCTGCCGCTCAACGACATCTTCGCTAGTACCTGCTTCATGAGCGAGGTCACGGGCCAGGTCTAGGTACCGGATGTAATCAACCGGTGATTCGTCGGTCCAAGTCTCGCCAGTAAGTGCAACGAGTGACTTGATGACAAGGTCGTCCATGATCAACGGTTGGCCGAGTAGGGGCTTCGAATCCCACCCGGCGAAGTAGAGGAACTTCGTGAAGTACGACGCGCCTAGATGGGGGAGATTGAGGCTTCCTCGTGGGCGTTTGATGAGCGCTCTGTATGCACTGGAAGGTCCCTCGCCACGCACTAACCTAAGCGCTGCAGCAAGATTCTTTGGTGCATCCGGGCTCTGGAGAGGCTTGAGCGCGCGGGTCATTGGCATACCTGGGTGTGCGCCCCAGATGACTACTGCGGTGTGAAGCTGCGCAGCAGACCACTGATCTTCAGGTGTCGCGACCGCCCGGTGAGCGATCTCGAACACCGTTCGACGGTCAATGCGGAACCGCCCGTTGGTCAGCGGCAGTCGCTCCAGCTCAGATGGCCACAGTTGCGGATCTGGCACGGCGCGCTTCGTCTTCGCCATGTCGCGCAGAAAGCCTTGACTGAGCAAGTCGTCGCGGGACCCTGGCTCATCACCGCCAAATAGAGCACGGGCCTGATCTGCAGCGCCCAAGTTCGCCTCCGGTAGGTCGATTGCGTTCACAGCAGTATGCGGGGGAGGTGCGACAACTGACCCGAGAGTCGCGATCTTCAGCTGTGGCCAGTAGACCGTGATCCTCAGGACGAACGCGGATACCAATCGGGGATCTGATCAGCCGCGCGCGGGTACTTCCTTAGATCCTCTATGTAGGTCTCGTCCGTGGGCTGCACCGTCCAGTTCGGGCGCGCGTCGTAGTTGTAGTCGAACGAGCACTTCCCGTCAGGCATCGCCTTAATGGTGGCAGACAGCCAGGCTCCCTTGCCCTGAGTTGCCATCAACTCTCGGAGTCGCTTCAACGCGATGACCATGGGGGTGGGCGACTCCACCACGGTCGCGCTTCCGTCGCCGCTAATGAGCGCAACCCGAGACTCCGCGACTGGGCCTGCCTTTCGGTACTCCACGACACAGTCGTTCCAGCCGTCACGAGGTAGCTCGTTGAATAGCGCACGGACGACGGCAGTCTGGGCTTCGCCAAGCTGGGCAAGGTATGGCGGATCTTCGGCCACTTGGGCCTCCTTAGTTGTCAAAGTGGTAAGTGCTATTCAGCTGGCCGTCAACGTATGTCTTTACCGTGTAAGTGTCTGGACGCAGTGATGATTCCGGGTAGGACATGTCTACCTTCACCTGCACCTGGCTCCCCTGTTCAGCCAACGCGCGCCACTGCATCTCCAGGTTGTAATAGTCACGTGCTCCAACGGCATTCAACGTATCTCGCATGGCGGTGATGTTGATCGCTTCACCCGGACCACCGAACTGTGTACCAAAGATGTGTCCGCCGTGGTCACCGGGTAGCCGGTCGTCGCCGCCCGCAATCCGCTGTTGATACCCGTTGCGATCTCCAGGCTCATGACCATGGTCGTACGTCATTTCGGCATGGCCCACGCGGCTGTTGGCATCGGTGGTGTAACTGAAGCGATCATCCACATTGTAATGAGTAAGCGGCGCAGGGTTATTCAGCTCGTGGTTCCATGCCCCGGTCCCACCGGACTCTGCGTTCACATGAGTCAGGTCCCCGTGGTGGTCCATGACGGGTGGCAACCCGTGATCTCCGGCAAGCGGGCTGCCGAGGGGATTCTCGTTCGCCGGTGGTACGTCGATGACATTGTGAGGGATGCCAGGGGTGACGTCACGCGGAAGTGCGCCGACCTCCGGGATGGCACCGTGCTCAACTGCGCGCAGTTCGGGAAAGAGCGCCCGCCCGAGGGCTCCCTCGCCGCCGAGGGGTGCGGTGGCTGCCATTGCCGTGCCGTCGAAGAGCTTCTCTCCGACGTAGTGGCCGGGATTGTCGATCGCCTGCGAGAGCTCGCCGGGAACCGCACCGAACTCTGCAAGCGGGTTCCCCGGGCCGGCCATCGCACGCAACGGATCAGACATGACGCTCTTGGCGTTGTCCTCGAAGACCTGTTTCCACGAGTCCATGACGCCGGGGCGGCCTTCTCCGCCGGTCCCGGTCAGATTCTGGGCTGTGTGCAGTGTCTGCTCAGCTGAATCGACAGTTTGGTCAAGCCGGTCGTAGAAGCCCTCGTGAACCTCATTGGTGAAGTCGTTGAAGGCATCGCCAAGCTGCTCGCCAAGCCCCGGTGCGGGTTGTCTGGTTGGTGGCTCTGGTTTCGGTGGGGCGGGCAAGGGCTGCTGCGCGCGTGCGAAGACATCGGCAATCCGCCCATCGATTTGGTCTGCTGGCACACCCTGCTCTTGGAGCAGCTTGCGCATCTGGTCCGCTGCGGCCTTGCCCGCAGGAGTGCTGGGATCCAGCGCCGGGGCGGACGTGGGAGGTACACCTGCAGACCCTGGCTGGCTCATCTCGTTCCGCAACTGATTGAGGAAGTCGGTGCTGGAGCTGGGGTTCGCGGTATTACTGGATTGCTGTGAGATGGGTTGTCCCGGCTGGCCGGTTCCTGCGGGCGTTCCCTCTCCAGGCCCAGCCGATTGGCTCGGAATAGGCGTCTTGCCGCTGGCCATATTGATCGCTTGGCTGAGCTTTGCGTCAGCTGACGCTGCCTCGGCGAGGATGGCATCCAGGCGAGCTTGGAGTTGCTCACGTTTTAGTTCAGTTTCCATGGGCGGCGCGCCTGCCGTCCCTGGTCCCGCGACAACGGTACTGCTGGCTGCATCTATTGCCATGCCGAGCTTTTCGGCGTCGTCACGCAGGGCAGCGAGGTCGTTCTTGACCTGTTCGATGTCTTCTGCGGCCACCGAGGCTGCTCGGGACACCGCCAGAGCCTCGTTGCCGTGGGCGTCCAGATCCTTGCGGGTGGCTTCGATGGCGGTCTTGGCGGCATCAGACGCGGTTCCGCCCCAGGAGCCGAACGCAGGTAGCGCGGCGATCCCATTCGCAGCCTCGAATGCAGCCTCTGCGCGACTGCGGGTGGCATGAAACACCTCGCGGACGTCACCAGCGTCCCACCGATCTATGTCGGCAACCGAAACTGTCATTGAAGTGTCAAGCAGCTACACGGTGGTGTCGGGAATCTGACTGGCAGCGTTCTCGATGTTGGCGGTGGAGGTCTGATCATTCTGCGAGTAGTTCAGCGCACCCATTCGCAGGCCGTCGCTATGGCTAGCCATGTTGCCGTAGATCGTGCTGGTGATGGTCCGCCACTCGGTAACCTTGGCACCAAGCGCAGAGGCGGCACCTGCAGGTAGGCCACGCATAGACTCCTCCACGCGGACGTCGGCTGCGCCGTGCTTGGTACGCATCTCGTCTGCGTGCGTGTCCACCGTCGAGGCAGACAAGTGCAGATCCTCGGGCGCTACCCGTAACCAATCCGACATGAGACCCCCCAGTCTCTAGCAAAGACATCGATGCCAGCATACTGCGCGGTTTCTACCGTCTGCTGCACCAATACCGGCCGCGGCCCGCGCGATCACTGACGACGTTGCATCTCGCAGTGCGGAGGCAGGACGACGACCGGCGGCAGAATGTGCGGCCTGCGAGGATCGCGATTTGAGGCGGCCTACGGATGCTGATCAGACGTGGTGCGTTTCTCAATAAGTTGACGAAGGAGGCCAACGTGCCCGGTTACCCCTCGGCTGAGCATGTCACCGACTCTGTCGTCACCGATTTTGTCCCAAACTGAGATTCTGGCCAGCGTCGTTGACGAGTGCAGGGCCGCGATGTCCTTCATGGAGTCGTAGAGCGCGCGCTGCTTCCAGCGTGGAGCTCCGGCACCTCGATCAAGCTCACCCGGTAGGTCAGGCTGTCCGAACATCGCTTCGCTAGACGGTGTGGTCCAACGGTTACCCCACCTGCCAGCCGTAGTGCATTCGCCCTCATGTTCTTGAGCTTGCTCAAGATAAGCGTCTCGCCACGGCAGGGAAGCGGCCCAACATGGTTCGAGTGTCTGTGCTCGATAGCGGTTGAAGTGCAGCTCCTCGTCTAGTTCCACAACCAGCTCACCGGAGAAGGCTAGATCCCAGGCCCCTGGCTGAAGTGACGGTTTCAGCACAGTACCGCCGAGCGAACTGTATACGTCCTGGACTAAGGCACGCGCGCGGCTGGGAAGGTCCTCGATTCGGGGGGCTTTCGGTCCAGCCGCTAGAGGCTCGAAGCCCGCGCGCGTCAACAGATCCCTCAACGCCTCCGCACGCGCTCCGGTTCTGACCATCTCCACAGTGTGCAGCAGGGTCATCGAAATCTTCCACTTCGTTTCGGCGCGCTCCCGATGGCTTCGGGCTGGTGAGCCTCAGAAACAGGGGTCGCAAGCTGTATACGTCCATACAGGCTCGGTGTATAGTGCTAGACATGGATGACCTTAAGAAAGCGGCTCGCGACGTGGCCAACGCCCGCGCTGATCTAGCGCGGGCAATGGATTTCGCGGCGCGAGTAGCCGTGGCAGCGCATGCGGACGGTATGACGGAGGTCGATCTCGCTCAACATCTCGGTGTGAACAGGATGACCATACGGAAGTGGCTGGGTAAGTAGTGACGGTGGCGTCAGTCCGAACGATTTACGCGAGTTCGGTTGCTAATCAACCTATCTAGGAGAATTCAATGGAAGCTGGTCTCGACGAGGTCTTCCCGCCTTCGCCAGCAGTGTGGGCGGAGCTAGCCCGATACGAAATGGCTGGTGACCACCGGTTCGGTCAGGCTGTCCGGTTTCTGGAAGAGGGCTGCACCGACCCAAAGGCCCTCGCAGCTGAAGTGGGTATCAAAGAAGAGTATGCAGCATGGCTTCTGGGCTATGCCCAGAAGATGAAGCTCGGAGTTGTCCGAGTCGTTGTTGACGGGAAGAACGATGGTCGGGAGAGTGCGAGCCTTCAGGCTCATCACTACCGGTACGTACTAGACAACGACCTCACCCCAGAGACCCGGCGCTACGTGGAAACAGTGCTAGCAAGATTTCGATCCATCAACCCCGACATCTCCATGATGGCAGCGAACCCGCAAGGCGCTCAGCATTGCTACGAGTTGTCGCTGAAGGCTGAACCGGCCTTATGCGCTAATGCCAATTGTGAGTGGGCCTGGACCCACCATGGTGGTTCATGCTCGTAAGTACGAGGCATGGCAGATTGCTTGCCTGGGTGTTCTACGAGTTGCATTGATGAAAGCGGAGCCAGTCGCGGCTCAGGAGCTCCGGGAATGTATCTGGCCGGATCTGCAAGAGAGCTGAGCTTGACCCATGACAACCAACCTATGCGGCGGATTCGGAGTGGTTTCCTGCATGCGGTTCTCTACACCTGTGGATCAGAATGTTGCTGTCGTTCCTCTGATCTTAGCGATCAGCCTGATCGATGGTGCTTCACCAGCTGAGGATGATGCTGCGTGGTGGACATTCCCTCCACCAACTGAGCGATTCTTCGCAGGTCGCCGGTCCAGCTACATGGGGGCAACTCGCTCGTGATCTCTCGTCCGGCGCGGTTCTCCTGGTAGTGCACGATTCCGGGCGGTAGGTCTATGAGCTTTGCAACGCGCTTACTCAGGCGTCGATGATAAGACTGACGGCTGACGCCGTCGAGTTGGTCACCAATCCTCTCCCATGAAAATCCCTGGTCAAGCAGCAAGTACGTCACACTCGATTCGAGGATCTCGATCAGCTGTCTCATGCGGCTAAGTGCCACAACGTGGTCCATGCTGGGGTCGTCGGTGAGAGTAAGCGCCTGTGCGGCAAGTTCGCATGCTGCCGAAGCCTGGATATCCCGAACATCACGTCGTGTCTTAGGCATCGCCAAACCTTAAATCTTTTGTCAGTGTGACACTGACGCAACCCGTCCTCGGTCTGAGTTGCAGGCGTGCAACTCTTCGTGGGTGGGGCAGTGTTACCCGACCGGGTTGGCTTCCCCGCCGAAGTAGGAGGGGAGGTGACGAGCGTATGGATGCGACCCACGGTGACAAGAGGACGGAGCGCAAAAAGGATAAGAAAGACCTGAGCAGCTGGGCTAATTGCTTGGCGGCCATAATCCAGCTGATCAGGCTGTTCTTCGAGATGTGGCCAATGTAGTGCCCCATCTTGCAACCGGTCCTGGTTCGGGTGAATTCCTCGCCCGGGCCAGGGCTGGGCGCTTGAGTAGCTTAGCTCTTCAACTTGCCGTGGCGAGTCCAAAAATCGCCCGTTCGTACGCGGGGGTTCCACAAATGCCGAGACGAGTGCTTCGCCTGACGGCTCTTCCTGGACGCGCCCACTGCAGGTCCGGCAGTCTGCTCGAAAGGCGTCGACCTTCCCGGTAGAACGCCAACGCTCGCCCGACCTGAGGATCCCCACCCCTGGTTCATCGAAGCTCTCCAGCTCTACCTCATGAAAGGTGCAGCGTCCATCGCGTACTGCCCTGACAACATGTGATTGGCAAGGGGCGCTACCCGGCCCGGATTGTCCCTATGCATGGACGTCGTTTGGCAACGGTGCTACCGAAGCGCTACTCGTTCCCCAGGTGCGGTCAGCGGTCGCACTCGACCTGGGTTGCAGTCCCTCAGCAGAGGACCTGCGGGTGAGGATTCGAGTAGTGAACTACTTGGCTTGCAGCGCCCGCACGGGTCGAAGCTTCTCTTGTACAAGCAATCCGAGCATGAAAGGGGTTGGCCATGTGCTGCGGTGAAATAGATGCAGCGAGCCTGGGGCCTGAGGTTGATGCTGAGTTCTTTGCCGGTATCCGCAAGGTCTTCGACGAGTTCCCAGATGCCAAGAAAAAGTACTCCATCGACGCCCTGCCGACTGAAGCTGAGGTTGCGAAGATAGGCGTAGATCTGGATGGATACGTAGGTGTCACCCGGTACGAGCCAGGCCGCGTCATCACTGAGTTCTATCCTCGTGACAATCTGGATCCAAGGCGAGTGTTCTGCTGCAAGTGGGATGGCGACAACCGCTGTCTCAAGATGTGCGGCCATCAGGAGTTGTAGTTAGACCGAACTGGTGGACTGCTTGGGAGCAGTCCGCGATCGGATTCCTTTGTGCTGGAGAGTATCCGGATCCAGACAAGAGTACGGGTCCAGGTGCCGAAAGTTATCAGCTGGTGTGCACACCGTCAGTGTTGACGAAGATCCCGTTTGCCGTTGGTGTGGACGAACTCAGTTCCGTCGATGGTGGCGTTGATAGTCCAGGACATGGTGCGATACATCCCGTAGTCCAGTTTGGTGAACGATGCACCTCCCGGGGTTCCGTCCTTCCACTTAAACGATCCACTGGGTACAAACCTGATCCCGGACACACATCGGCCGCATATATATTTCACTGGAGAGAACTGGATCTCGCACTCCACGAAATCTAGGTGAGCTGGCACCGGGTCTTGCCGGACTTGGTGACGACGTACGTCCAGGCGTCAGTGGCCTTCAAGACAGTCAAGTTGCGCCCGCTTGGCCCGTGCCCGAGCGTGCCATTGGTGCCAGACTGAAGCCACTCGCGGCACAGTGTTCACAGCAGCGGTCAACTCAATCACGGGTCGCGGTTCCTGGCACTCTGCGGCGGTGCCGCTCTGTCACCTGCTTAAGGCCTGGGGCGACGAACACGCCATGGTCACTAAGTAGCTTCCGATGCGGGGAGCAGGTGACGTTGGGCACAGTGCTGGCGGCGCTAGCGAGGTGACGGCGCAACTTCGCAGGTGAATGCGCAAAAATCCAAACCGGCGAGTCGCGGTATGCTGTCGGACCCTGCCGCTACAGTGGCAATCGTGGGGCAGAGGGAACAGCAGAAAGGCGGCGGATTCGATGTCTTCGTATGTAGCCGATCCCGCCTGGCTAACAAACGACGCGATCTCACAGTACGCGGAGCGGGTGGGCGTAGGCCACGATATTTACGATGCGTCCGGCCGTGCTGACATAGACGTCCTACTCAGACGTCTTGGTGGTGACGTCCGTTCCGCAATAGATGAAGAATCGCTCCATGTCCGCGGGCGAGGAAATTTCACCGTTTTCATTCCACACTTTACGTCGTCGCGGCGTGACCGGTTTACCATAGCGCACGAGCTCGGCCACTATTTTCTGCACTACCTATATCCGAAAGAGGTGGAAGACAAGAAATTCGGACGCGGTGGCCGCGACCGAGCGGAGACGGAAGCGAACGTCTTTGCTTCAGCGCTACTAATGCCAGCCGAGAAGTTCGCAGACGCATATCGCGAACTCGGAGGCGACCCTTGGCGGCTCGCAAGCCGCTTTGATGTGTCTCCACGTGCCGCAACTGTGCGCGCCGAGGTGCTCGGACTCCGGTGACGACGGGCAATACCGACACTGACACCGACGATGAAAGTGTCTCGCTAATATTCCTGTCGTGCGATTTGACGGGGTCGACAATTTTCAAGCAGACAAATCCTGCCGATCTGCCTGATCCGTGGCAGAAGGTATTCCTGCAGTTCTATCGAGAGTTCCCGCAACGAATTGCTACAACCCAGCTCGAAATGGGTACGGCGGACCTTAGCTTTGAACTCTGGAAGCCGATCGGCGACGAGCTGATCTTCTCCTGCAGGGTGCGTTCCGAAGACGACGTGTGCAACGCTGTGCGTACTTGGTTGAAATCAATGGCAGATTATGAGCTCTATTCGCTAGATGGCATAGCCATGGGGACTAAAGGAGGAGCGTTCATTGCGACGTTTCCTGGGCCGGACAGTCGATCCAGCGTGCCGCGTCTACCGTTCGCTGAAGAATCAGACGAAGATGTTGTGGATTTAAATAGAAAGGCTTGGGAGCAGCAAGATCACTCGAAATTTGTTTATGACTATTTCGGTCCGAGTATCGACACTGGCTTCCGCGTGATAAGTAAATGTGATTCTCGCTATTTCACACTATCAGTGGAAGTCGCTCTCGCGATGCTGCGTAGGTCTGCTCCCGGATCGCTCCGCCGGGATGAGGACACTCGCGACCTTATGCTGCTCGATTTTGTGGAGCTAAAAGGCGTTTGGAAGAATAGGCGTTATCCAGTTATTGCGATCGATACTGAGTTCGACGATCCAGTTAACGCTGCATACCGAAACTTCGAGACTCGCGGGACGCCGGACCAGCTACATGACCTTTGCGAAGCGTGCTATCACAGTGGCGAAGAATGGCCGTCGAAGCTGTATTTGCCTCAGTCGTGGAATCCCTTCTATAAGGCGAAACCAGAAGACGCGTTGGCAGATTATCTGCCTGCGACCACTGCGGAAGGGGTTGAGCAGCGTGCGACTGAGCCTGAGGGCGCACTCCAGCTGGAAGGTGAGCTCGACTTGGGACTGGTGCCGAAGTTCGAAGTCGCCAGGGCATACCTCTCGGCCCGACCAGAGGATCGCGAGATCCATGGATGCATGCCGAACGGTGAGATGCTGTGCGGTATCATTAGCAATGACGGCGACGGACCTTACGTGCCTAACATGCCCGAGCCTGACCCGTTTGATCCAGATGAGGCCGATGTTTGTACTTCGTGCAAGGCGGAGTGGGCCTTTCTGCCTGACGATTACCCACACCCCGATCCTGACAGCTACGGGGACCAGGGCCGCTGATCACCGTAGCGCTGAGCACCCCAGCAAGCTCACCTGCGGAGACGGATTAGCATTGGGCTGACAGCACCGCCGGTGCGGGCGTTAAAAAGGCCGCCGCTGAACTGCGGCGGTAACAGTGCCCCTCGCGGATTCGAACTCGCCGCTTGTCCACAATCGACATGAGGCTGTATTCGGATGGTCCCGATGAATACCGTGGCGATTCCAATTGAGTCGGACCGTCTCGACCACGAGGATCGTCGACTTGTTGCATTCCTCACATACCCGATCCAGTATCGCACACGACGCGCCGGAGTGAATCTCAGTAGTAATGCGTCCGGCGCAACTACCGTTTCAGGTGATGAGTCAGCGAAAGCGTCTTGGTGTAGCAGCTGGCGTTGCCCTCGTGTTTGCAACCTTCGCGCTGATCTTTGGTGTGATCGCATTCGTTCAATGGGGACAACTCCGAGAACGGCAAATGAATGCGAACTGGGGTTCGGTGCCCGATTGGATCGCGGGCGTTGGAACGACGCTAGCGTTCGCAATCGCGGCTTACGTGTTCTGGTATGAGACACGGGCCCGCAACTTCAGCGAGCGGCGGAGTCAAGCGGGCGCGATTACCGCGTGGCCCAGTGGCTACCGCGCTATTTACAAGCAGCCGAGAGATATTCCGGCCGATGTCGGCACCGCTGAGTTCATCATGAATATCATCAGTCCCGGGCCAGTCAGCGGTCGGGACGTTAACCTGACGACCACGATGCAAGTCAATCTCATCAACGCGTCATCGTCGGCAATCTACGACCTGATCGTCGTCGTGCTATGCGAGCACAGTGACGCGCCGATGCCCGCGACTATGAACGATTTCGGTGAATCTCAGCTGGTGCAAACAGTATTGGAGCCATGGGAGCATCGACTAGATCGGATAGCAATCGGTCGCGCTTCGGTGCTTCCGCCAGGAAAGTGGCAGGTCCGTGTCAAGCTGGCGAGTACGTCGGTGCGCGGTGAGGGAGTGAACCTATTCTTCCGCGATAGCCATGGGAATCACTGGCATCGAGCATCTTTGGGGCAACTTGTAGAACTACATTCAGGCCTGCCGGATGAAAATAAAGCCCTTCAGCTGGCTATCGCCGACGAGGTAGGTGAGAGGGGTACGGATGCCCGTTTGCGCGTCATCATTCCGAAACCATTGACAGACGAGGAATCAACATAATGTCGAGTATTCAGTCACCCTGGTTGGTGCTTCGCGACGACCGGTTCAATCTACGGGTGCAAAACCGCAGCAGTACTGATCGTTACTACGTGAAGGTTGGCGGCCCGCAGGTAACCAGGCTGTGGGAGTGGGATGTGTTCGCCGCCGGTGCGGTCAAGCTGATCCGCGTCATGCCGGGGGATGACAAGGGGCCCGAGGTCAATTTCGAGTGGAGTGATGACCTTGATCCGAACGCAGAGCGGCACCGTTTGCAGGAGTTCCCAAACCCCGTGCGATAGAGAGCAGCTTGCGTAGTCACCGCGATTCACCCAGTTGGGCAGTGTTGCCAGGCCGGTACACCGATCGTTTCAGCGAACCGGGTCAGAGTGCGGGCTGATAGATACGTTTTGCGCCAGAGTCGGCTGCAGGTCCCATCCGCAGATCGCAACTGTATTGACGGTGATTCGGGACACGTGTCACTGACACCTGGGACAATTGCGCCTGTGAATGAAGAACTGATCCCACGCCCCGCCGCTGCGGCGTGGCAGCGGCACACCGCAAGCGCCCAGAAGATGACGCGGTGGATTGCGGCAGAAGCTGGTGACGCGGCCTACGCACGCCGAGCTCTGTTCTTGCCGCTGAAGAACAGCCTGACCATGGCCGCCCCTGCAATTCAGGCGTTCAGCAAGAACGGCAACATTGGTACCTCGAAGAGTCCTCATGTCAACAAAGGCGGGGCAGTCCTCGCGTACTGCACGGATGCGGGATTGCTGGCGCGTGCTGTGGCTGCTGCTGAAGGCCAAGTGCTCGGCGTTATCGAATGGACTGAGGGCGAGGTCGCAGGGTGGGCAGCCGCCACGGGCGCAATCGATCTTGCGACAGGCGAGCCGACACCGGGTGTGCCAGAAGAGATTCACGAGGCTCTCAGCGACCTGTACGACGCCGGATACCAGGGTTACCACAAGGACCGCGACCCGTACAACGCGGCGCACTACTTCCCGCCAATCGACGTGCTTCTCGACGCCGGTTACGACTACATGTTCGTCGCGAGCTACCTTGTGGCCCTTGGTATGCACGGGGAGAGCGTGGGAGCAGATCTCAAGCAAATCTACGTACCGCCAGGTCAACGTCGCCGGGTCAGCCGGTAGATCCCGCAATACCCCAGTCGGTGGGGCGGCGGCACCGGCGATGCTGGCGAGTGAGCTAGTCGGAGTTGCTCACGCGCCTCGGCCAGTACCGCAGCTACTGTCTACGGGGCGATCTGCCCACCGGGATTACTGGACTGATGCCGCCGTGCGGCCGGATTCATCGCCGGAGCCTCCGCACGGTACGGGCCGCCGTCCTCGGGCTTAACCGAATGGACGCGGCCGCTGTCATCAGGTCTTGCGTCTGCGCGGTCGGGCAGGAGCGTTCAGGGGGCGCATCAAGTGTTCGTCAATGTCGTTCTGATCGACGCGGATCGTGCGCAGCGAAAGTCCCATCCGGTAGCCGGTCAGCTCTCCGTCAGTGATCAACCGGCGTACGTTGCGTGGGCTGATCTGCACGTACTCAGCGGCCTCTGCGATGGTGATGTAGCACCGAGGCATCAGGCGGACCAGATCCTGATACGACCAAGATTAAGCAGCGACGTTCGGTCTATGCGAATAGAGCGGCTGTTGCCGATGCGCCGAGCATCTAGCTGCTCGTGGGCAATCATGCGGCGCACCAGATGTGGGCTGACCTGGGAGTGGTTCCCGGCCTGAAGTAGGGTTACCCAGCGGGGCAATTCGTCATCGGGGACAGTGGGCTGTCCGCGTAGCTGCAGTACTGAGCTCCGTTCGACACGGATCAACCTGCCCCAAGGTGCGCAACCACTTCGCACTCCGATTCGGCGGACGTCGAGCTGTTGCAAGAGTGTGTTGTAGGCGTCCGTGCGATCGGTATCAAAGTAATCGGCCACCTGTGCAGTCGTCATCCACGGAGGCAGTGCGGTCGATGCCATTGGCGGCAGGCTAACGGCGCTGGGCAACAGCTCCTCGACTCCGCGCTAACGCAGGGATTGCGGCAAAGTTGAAGGGAAATGACGACACCCTTCGCCAGGAGTCGAATGGACAGTGTTCTCAGCCCGTGAGGTCTCACGGGGAGCGGCCAATCCGCACGGCGAGTCAGACATTGGGTTCGTGGGCCAGCGAAGCCGAGCACCACGGAACGGAGAACGCGCACCTGCTGCAAGACGACCACGGCGGCGCGACGGCTGCCCCCTATGCTACGGGCGGGGAAGTGACCTACGGAGCATTTGTAGTGCTTCTTCGACGGTTTTCGGCGGCAGCGGGCACAACGCCGCCAAATCCGAAGCTTGCATGAATAGCTCGGGCCACTGATCTGCCAACTCGTCGGTGCGGGCCGCGTATCCGACAGCGAAGGTGCCATTCTCGTTTCGCACTTCGCCCACGTAGATGCCAATGACGCCGTATGGGTCCGGCGGTATGCGAAGCGTTACCGCAGCGCCAGAACACCCTCCACCAGCGGGCATGCTGAGTTCGTAGAAGGCCCGGCCGGGAATCTTGTCAATCGGCAATGGGAAGCCGACGCTGCGCCGCAAGTGCCCTTCGGAGTAAACAAGATCCGGCGTCAGCCCCGCACCTTCGCTCATTCGCTCGTAGTAGGTGTCCTCCGGGTAGCCGAACAACATGTAGCCAGCCGGGGCGGAACTTTGTTCCTTGCGCATTTCCAGCGGTGAGTGGTAGTCGTCGTCGGCGATACGGAACAGGGCGACATCTTGACTCTCGTGAAACGAGATGCTGGAGATTGTCGCGAACCTTCTTCCGCCGCTTGCAGGCCAGAAGATCGCCCCTGGGATCTTGCCCGCCTGATCGCCAGCTCTTAAGGCCTTCGCCACGTGTCCGGCCGTTACGCCGAGGCCTCTTCCGCCGCGAAGCAGGAAGCCGGTTCCCTGGATTGACTCCAGCTCGCATTCCTCTGGTGTTGTTTGGCGAACGAGGACCAGCGGAAGTACGTAGTCCCGGATTGCCTCCACGTCTTCTGCCCCTTGAAGGGCGGATCGGCTCACGCTGGCCAGATTAGTCGGTCGTATGCGGTGCCGATTGTCGCGACCGGGAGACGGTTGAAGCGCTGGACCGATGCGGAAGGGCTAACCCTGTTCGATGACTCCAGAAAGTAGAAAGCCGCCCTCTTCCAGGTGGTGTACCTGAGCGGGCGACAGGAATCGAACTCTCATAGCTGTTCGAAGAGGATAGGTCGGGTCTCCTACGGCCTGCCCGTTCTGCGTCGTCGAGGCGAGTGAGGAACACGGAGCTCGGGATTCGACTCGCCGACGTGCCCACATTTTGCCCACAACTGGGTGGCGGTTACAGATATTTCCCGAGATCTCGGGTGACTAGTATCTGCTGGTAGGACTATTTTTTGGCACTGCGACCAGGGGCATACGCAGAACCACGACTTCTTCTCCGGCTCGGGGTCCAGCTACGTGATCGGCAAGGCCGTCAACACCGAGGACGAGGACTGGGACTTCTAGTCACGCCGGTGCCAGCAGCGATCCGGTCGCGTCAGCACGTTCACGTGACCGGGATGGCGACTTCGTTGCGGCGTCGGCACGGCAGGGTCCAGGGCGGGTCGTAGAACCAGGCGGTCGCCTCGCCGTCCGGTTCGAAACCGGTCTCGCGCAGGATGTTCCGCAATTTCTCGGTCTGTTCGGCGACCCTTCGGGTCCCGTAACCGCCGCTGAACCTGAGCACCGCGTACTTCTCCGGCGGAACCACCACCAGTTCGACGCGGTCGTCGTCGGCTTCCGGCAACGTTTCCAGAGTCCACTGCGACGGCATGAAGAAGCGGATGACCCATTCGCCCGCGTCACGGTGCTGGGCGACCGGGGCCGTCATGGCGATGCTGGTGCCGGTGGCCCGTCCGGTCTGCACCGCCACCGGAGCGGTCATCGAGATGCTCTGACTGCCGTGGTTGGCGCCGAAGATGTACTTGGCCAGCCGCCGGAACCCGGTGGACCGGGCCTGGTCCTCGGCAAGCGCGGGCACCCTGGTCTGGGCCGCGATCCGTTCACCGTACTGGCGCACCTGCGCGCCCCGGGCCAGCTCGACGGCGTCGAACCGCGGTTCTTCGAGGCCGAACCTGATCCCGGCCACCGAGCCGATGGTCTCCACCAGCTGCTTGGCGATGGTCTGCACATCCGCCATGGCAACTCCTTCCCCGGAAAGCGGCTGCCGGCGTCGCTGACCCGACAGATTCCCTAGGTATTCGGAGACGACCAAGGGCCGGATTGCGTGTCGATGGTTGCTGTCGTCGTCACCCCGGGCCCGAACCGGCCCGAAATGTGTTTGTCGTCACTGCGAAACGGGCACTTCTCAGGGAGTTCACGGGTTCTATTGAAGGTCCTCCTCCATTGGGGGCGGAACCTCAATGGTGACGGTTGAACGACCGGCACGAGGAGGACAGACATGGCAATGAACAGAGTCGACACCAATGTCGTCGAACTCGCGCCCCGCCGCGCCCGCCAGAACATGCGCGCGCTTCTCCAGGCGAAGCGCAGGCACCCGTCCTCGATCGGCAACGTGGCGATGGCACGTCCGACGCCCGTGTCCGCGCCGGTGACCGAGCACATCTGCCAGGTGCTGCCGTTCAAGCGCTGAGCGGGATCCTCGCGGTGACCGTGGTACCCGTGCCAACAGGGCTGACCACGCCGAACTCACCGGACAGCGCCTCCACCCGGTCGCGCAGACCTACCAGGCCCGACCCGGCGCCCGCCACCGCACCACCGGTCCCGTCGTCGCTCACCGACAGCCGCAGGGTGGCGTCATCGGCGACGACACACACCGAGACCGCCTCGGCGTTCGCGTATTTGGCCGCGTTCGTGAGGGATTCGGCCACCACGTAGTACGCGGCCACCTCGACCGACTCGGGCAGACGCCCCGTCACCCGCAGATCGAGTTCGACCGGGACGGGGGACCGGCGCGCCAACGTCTTGATCGCCGGGGCGAGCCCGCCCTTGGACAGAATGGCCGGATGCAGGCCCCGGGACAATTCCTGCAAGTCCGCATACAGCCCGGCCAGCCCCTCGATCGACGCGGTCAACTGCGCACGCATGGCGCCGTCGGCGCCGGCTTCGATGGCGCGCAGCTGCAGGCTCAGCGCGACGATTCGTTGCTGTGCGCCGTCGTGCAGGTCCCGCTCGAATCCGCGCCGGGCCTGGTCGGCCGCCGCCACGATGCGGGCCCGCGACGCGGTGAGCTCGGCGCGGGTCTCGGCATTGGCAATCGAGGTGGACACCAGGTCGGCGAAATCGCGAATATGCGCTTCGGTGTGCTCGGGGATCGCGTGTGCTGCCGGCCAGGCGACGATGAGCGCACCCCGGATCTCGCCGTCCACGATCACCGGCGCCCCGGAGCCCGAACGCATCCCGCGCTTGCTGAGTGCGGTGGCCACCTCGCCGGTCGCTGTGCTGTAGTCGTCGATACGGGCCGCCGCACCGGCACTGCGGATCCGGGCGCTGACATTGTCGCCTTGGGTCGAAAACCGTTGTCCGACAGCGAGAATCCCAGAATCGCTGGCAGCGAGCACCACCGCGTGTTCGTCGGATTCGTAACGCAGCAGCGTGACGTGTTCAGCCCCGAGACTGTGCGCCAGTTCGGAGACTGCGACGTCGTACACATCCGACGAGGCCGCGCCGCGGGCCACCAGCGTGGCCACCCGACGCAGCGCGGCCTGCTGATCGGCCAGCGCGGAGGCCTCACGGCGGCGTTGTTCGGCCTCCGCGGTACGCAGGCGCGCCTGTCCGACGAGCACATTGGTCACCAGGGCAAGGGTGAGGAACACGCCGACCGCTGGGGCCAGGGTGTCGCGGCCGTCCAGATGGAAGTAGACGTAGACCAGTGCGCTGGCCACCGACGTTGCCAGCGCCAGCCCGAACCCCCACCCGGCCGACACCACCAGCACCCCGAGCAGGAACACCGCGCCGAACGCGTCGTCGGGTGCCACCTTCTTGAGTGCCAGCACCAGCAACGTCTCGGCCACGATGAACGCGGCCGCGACGACGATGCCCCAGCCCACGGGGCGCGCGGTCGGCCGCACGATCATCGCCAGGAGCCGATTTGACCACGAACGCCAGTTCACCCCGCAGATGTTATTGCGGATGCTCACAGAAACCTTTCCGGCTAGCGGGAATGCCCGCGGACCCCGATCCTGCCAAGCTCGAGTCATGTCCGGTTCCCACGTCGTGCGCGCGTTGATCGTCGATGACAGCGCGGCCTTCCGCGATGCGGCGACCACGATGCTGGCCCACGGCGGAATCACCGTGGTCGGCACCGCCACCGACGGTGCCGGCGCACTCGACGCCAGCCGTGCACTGCGGCCCGATGTCGCACTGGTGGATGTGGACCTCGGCGCCGACAGCGGCTTCGACGTGGCGGAGCAACTCACCGACGTCCCGGTGATCCTCATCTCCACCCACGACGAGCAGGATTTCGCCGATATGATCGCGACCAGTTCGGCCCGCGGGTTCCTGCCGAAGTTCGCGTTGTCGCCCGACGCGATCCGCGGCCTGCTGATCCGCTGAGCTCAGAGCGAGTCGAGGTAGACGATCACTGCGCGCACCCGCCGGTGATCGTCCCCGGTTTCCGGCAGGTCCAGTTTGGTCAGGATGCTGCGCACATGCTTTTCCACCGTGCCCTCGGTCACCCACAGCCGCCGGCCGATACCCGCATTGGACAGGCCCTCGGCCATCAGGGACAGCACCTCGCGTTCGCGGGCGCTGAGGGCGGCCAGCGGATCATTGCGTCGCCGGGCCGACACCAGCTCGGTGACCAGAGCCGGATCGATGACTGAGGCCCCCGCGGTCACCCGGTTCAGGGTGTCGACGAAATCCTCGACATCGGTGACGCGGGTCTTGAGCAGATAGCCGATGGCACGGCCACCGGCGAGCAGCTCGGTGGCGTGTTCGACGTCGATGTGCGCCGAGAGCACCACGATCCCGGTGTCGGGGAATTCGGCGCGGATGGTGCGCGCGGCGTCGAGCCCCTCGGTGCTGTGCGCGGGTGGCATCCGGATATCGGTGAGCACCAGGTCGGGCCCGTGTTCACGCACCGCGGCGAGCAGCGTTTCCGCGTCGCCGGCCTGCCCGGCCACCTCGAAACCCGACCGCTGCAAGAGACTGGCGAGCCCCTCGCGCAGCAACACGTCATCGTCTGCGATGACAACTCGTATAGCCACCCGCACGCCCTTTCAGGTGCTGCCGTTGCAGCCGCGACATTCTCGCATCTCGCCGCGCGCGCGTCAGGATGCGTGCCCGATATGGGGGCTGGCACTACCCGGCCGGTACGGCGAGCGCTCCCGCGGTGTTGGCAGCCAGCACCGCAGACGCCGTGGCGGTGGAGGAGGAAAGTGAACTCGTCGAACCAGTCACCGAGGAGATCGCCATGACCACATCACTGACCCGCAGCGCGCACACCTTGTCTCTGCTCGACGGCGAGATCGTCGAAGAGAACGAGCTGGGCTCGATGCGCCGCGTCACCGCCGACAATCTGCCCATTCTGAATCGACTGTCCATCAAGCGGGTGGTGTTGAACCCGGGTGCCATGCGCACACCGCACTGGCACGCCAACGCCAATGAGCTGACCTACTGCGTGTCCGGTACGGCTCTGGTCTCGGTGCTCGACAACTACAGCGAGTTCTCCAGCTTCGTCATCACCGCGGGGCAGATGTTCCACATCGACTCCGGCTCGCTGCACCACATCGAGAACATCGGCGAGGAGGCGGCCGAATTCATCATCGCCTTCCGCAACGAACGCCCCGAGGACTTCGGGCTCGGTGCAACGTTCGGCGCCTTCACCGATGCCGTGCTGGGCAACACCTATGACCTGCCGTCGTCCGATATGGCCAAGATCCGCCGTGACACCCGACGTACAGATCACAAACTCGCCGCCCGGATCGGCGATCCGGAGATTCCCTCCGGCGCGTACTTCAAGGATCCGCACAAGTTCGATATCGAGGGCCAGCCCGCCGGGTTGACCTACGCCTACGGCAACGCGCGGTTCGCCCGGGACCAGTACTGGCCCGCGCTGAAGGACATCTCGATGTACTCGCTGCGGGTGGCCGAAGACGGGATGCGGGAACCGCACTGGCACCCCGCGACCGCCGAGATGGGCTATGTGCAGCACGGTGATGCACGCATGACGATCATGAATCCCGATGGGACGCTGGACACCTGGAACATGACGACGGGGGACATGTACTTCATCCCGCGCGCCTACCCGCACCACATCGAGAACATCGGTACCGATGACTGGCACTTCCTGATCTTCTTCGACCAGCCGTTCCCGGCGGATATCGGCTACCGCGCCTCGGCGAGTGCGTATTCCCGGGAAGTGCTGGCCGCGACGTTCAACACCCATATCGACGACCTGCCGAATTTCCCGTTCACGCCGGCCGATCCGCTGATCGTCCGTAAGAGCAACCCCGTGGACTGATCGGTTCGGGGGTATCGGATGAACCCGCGGTGAATGACGGGAGAACTATGTCATCGGTGGTAGCGCATATCGGCTGGACCCGAGAAACTTGTCGCGTGACCACCTCGACTTCGCTCGTCGCCCGAATTCTGGACTGGCTGCGCGCCGGTTACCCCGAGGGCGTGCCCGGTTCCGACCGGGTGCCGCTGCTGGCGCTGCTGCGTAACACCCCGCTGACCGAGGATCAGGTCAAGGAGGTGGTGGCCCACATCACCGCCACCGATTCGTCCGCGCTGGCCGACGGCGAGATCGACAAGGACGAGATCGAGGCGTTCATCGCCGAGGTCACCCATCACGACGCGGGCCCGGAGAACGTACGCCGGGTGGCGGCCAAGCTCGCCGCGGCCGGCTGGCCGTTGTCGGGAGTCGAGGGACTCGAGGAGACCGAGAACTAAGAGCCGATGGCGCGGGCCGTCACCCGGCCCCCGCGGTGCGGGGTCAGCACGACGTGCTTGACGCGTTGGCGTTCGCCCGGCTCGTCGGTGGTTTCCCACTCGACGCGCCGTAGCACCTCGCGGAGCACGACGCGCATCTCCGTCAGGGCGAACGTGGCACCGAGGCAGCGCCGGTTACCGCCGCCGAACGGCAGCCAGGCGGTGGGACCAGGCGTCGTGCCGACCATCCGATCCGGGTCGAAACGGCCGGGGTCCGGATAACGCGCCGCGTCCGCGTGCGCCAGCCCGATGCCGGGCGCCACCATGACACCTGCGGGCAGGCGGTAGCCGGCGATTTCGACCGGCTCGGTGAGCACCCGACCGACGTCGAAGACGACCGGCCGGATGCGCAGCGTTTCCTTGGCCACCGCATCCAGATAGTCGTCGTCGCCGGTCTGGGCGGCTCGGGTGGCCCTGGCCAGGATCTCGGGGTGGCGGGTGAGCCGCTCCAACGCCCACGAGAGCGCCGTGGCGGTCGTATCGTGGCCCGCCAGGAGCAAGGTCATCAGCTGGTCGCGCAGTTCACGATCGGTCATCGCACGACCGTCCTCGCCGGCCGCGCGGATCAGCATCGCGAGCGCGTCGGTACGGTCGGCCAGCGCCGGATCGGCGCGCCGTTCGGCGATCTCGGCGTAGAGCAGCCGGTCCGCCGCAGCGATCCGGTCCCGCACACCGCGCCACGGCCTGCGCTGTTGTAGACGGCTGTCGGCGATCGACAGGCTGTCGAAGGCGGTGAGGTTCAGCAGGCGCGGCAGCACCGTGCGCAGTTGGGTGAGTCGGGCCGGGTCGCTGGCGCCGATCACCGTGCGCAGGATGACCTCGAGGGTGATCGCCGACATCCGCGGCGCCACCGCGAAACTCCGTCCCACCGGCCATTCGTCGATGGCTTGCCCGGCGATCTCGGCCATCGCGGCGGCCCGACGGTCGACGGCCGCGCGGGTGAACGGGGCCATCATCAAACGGCGCCGGTCGGCGTGCACCTCGTCGTCGATGACGAGCACGGAGCTGTCGCCGAGGAGCCCGCTGAGCATCGAATTCGCTTCGCCCGCATGGAAAACGTGCGGGCTGCCGGCGAACACCGCCTTCATGTCGGCGGAGTCGGCCAGGTAGACGATCGTGCCCAGTGAGGACACCCGCAGCGTGAACGCCGGACCGTAGCGCCGGTGACACGCCGCCACGAACCGTGGCCAGTACCGCGCCAGCAGGGCCGCCTGCACCGCCCGGGGAAGAGGAGGCCCGGGCGGCAGGGCGGCGGTGATGCCGGTCACACGGCCATGGTAACGCCGTGCACGGCGGCCCTTGTGCCGGCGGATTCGCCCCGGAGCGGGTGGCTCCGGGGCGAGCGCGGGCGGCTAGATGGTGGACGCGTCGATGACGAAGCGGTAGCGCACGTCGGAGGACAGCACCCGCTCGTAGGCCTCGTTGACGTACGACGCGTCGACGACCTCGATTTCCGGGGTGACGTCATGCTCGGCGCAGAAGTCGAGCATCTCCTGGGTCTCGGGGATGCCGCCGATCATCGATCCGGAGATGCTGCGACGTCCACCGGCCAGCGGGAACGCCGGAACCTCCAGGGGATGCTCCGGGATGCCGAGCTCGACGAGGGTGCCGTCCACCTTGAGCAGGCCCAGGTAGTCGCCCATGCGCAGGTTGGCCGACACGGTGTTGAGGATGAGGTCGAACGTGCCGGCCAGCTTGGTGAAGGTGTCCGGGTCCGAGGTGGCGTAGTACTCGTCGGCGCCCAGGCGCAGACCGTCTTCCATCTTCTTGAGCGACTGGCTCAGCACGGTGACGTGCGCGCCCATGGCGTGGGCCAGCTTGACGCCCATGTGGCCCAGGCCGCCCAGACCGATCACGGCCACCTGCTTGCCCGGGCCCGCGTTCCAATGCTTCAGCGGGGAGAACAGGGTGATGCCGGCGCACAGCAGGGGAGCAGCCTTGTCCAGCGGGATGGAATCCGGGATACGCAGGACGTAGTTCTCATCGACGACGATGGCGGTGCTGTAGCCGCCGTAGGTGGGGCTGCCGTCACGCTCGGTGGAGTTGTAGGTGCCGTGCATGCCGTACTCGCCGGTGCAGTACTGCTGCAGACCGGCCTTGCAGTTGTCGCATTCGCGGCAGGAGTCGATGAAGCAGCCGACGCCGACGTGATCGCCGACCTTGTACGTGGTGACCTCGGAGCCGACCTCGGTGACGATGCCGGCGATCTCGTGTCCCGGTACCACCGGGTAGTTGGGGGTGCCCCATTCGGCTTTGACGGTGTGGATATCGCTGTGACAGATACCCGCGAACTTGATGTCGAAGGCCACATCGTGCGGGCCGACGGCGCGGCGCTCGATGGTGGTCTTGGTCAGATGGCCGGACGCCTCGTTGGCGGCGTAGGCGGAAACGGTGGTGGTCATGGTGTGGTGATCCTCTTCTTCTTCGACATGCCTCTTTGAGTGCGCATCACGTGCCTTCGCTCAACGCTAGCGAAGGTGACCGAGCACGGCTCGGCGGCGGGCGCGACTTTGCACCGCCGGTCGTTACAACAGCGACCTTGCGGGGTCTAGTCCCGGTTCACGCTGTGAATCGGGTTATAGCCCCGGCGCCCGGAATCCGGCGTTGACACTGACCCGGTCATACCGTGCCACACCGGCCTGGGTGTACGGGTCGGCGGCGGCGAGAGCGTCGGCCTCCTCGGCGGACATGTCGCCGGTGATGAGCACCGCACCGCGGGTCTGCGTGCGTCCGGCGAGCAGGATGCGGCCCGCGGCCACCTCCTCGGTCAGCCAGGCCAGGTGAGCCGGCCTGGTCGCATCGACGACGTCGTCGGGCTGCAGGTAGGTCAGATTCAGCACATGAAAAAGTCCGGACACGTCGTGAGGGTAACCGGCGTCATCGCCCAGTCACATCCGTTGCACGGCGTTAACGTGCCGCCGGGGATCGGTTACGCCGTCGCAACCATGGAGTCCGTCCCGCCCATCAAACTGTCGATTGACAGAAATGATGCCGACTGGGGGGAGTCCGGTGAGCAGCGAGGCCGGCACGGTTCTGATTGCCAACCGGGGTGAGATCGCCGTCCGGTTGATCCGCGCCGCCCGCGCGCTGGATCTGCGGACCGTCGCGGTGTTCTCCGACGCCGACCGCGCGGCGCCGCACGTACGGATGGCGGATGCGGCGGTCCGGCTGGGCCCGCCGGCTCCGTCGGAAAGCTACCTGCGGGTGGACGCGATCCTCGATGCCGCGCACGCCACCGGCGCCGGGATGATCCACCCCGGTTACGGATTCCTTTCCGAGGACGCCGAATTCGCCGCCGCGGTGGAACGTGGTGGGTTGGTGTTCGTCGGCCCGACACCCGAACAGCTGCGGGTGTTCGGAGCCAAGCACACCGCTCGGGCGGCCGCGGTGGCCGTTGGTGTCCCGGTATTCGCCGGCTCGGGACTGCTCGACGATGTCGCCGCGGCGCTTGCCGCCGCTTCCGATATCGGCTACCCGGTGATGCTCAAGGCCACCGGTGGTGGCGGCGGTATCGGCATGCAGGTGTGCCGGGACCCGGCCGAATTGCGCGCCGCCTACGACCAGGTGTCGCGCCTGGCCGGGCGCAGCTTCGCCGCGGCCGGGGTGTTCGTCGAGCGGTACGTCGCCGACGCCCGTCATGTCGAGGTGCAGGTCTTCGGCGACGGGACCGGGCGGGTGGTGTCCCTCGGTGACCGGGACTGCTCCCTGCAGCGGCGCAACCAGAAGGTGGTCGAGGAGGCGCCGGCCCCGGCCCTGCCCGATGAGCTACGGGCCCAACTGCATTCGTCGTCGCGGGCGCTCGCCGCGGCGGTGTCCTACCGGTCCGCCGGCACCGTGGAGTTCATCTACGACCCCCGCAGCGAGGAAGCGTCGTTCCTGGAAGTCAACGCCCGCCTCCAGGTCGAACACCCCGTCACCGAGGCGGTCACCGGAATCGACCTGGCCGCGTGGATGTTCCGGCTGGCCCGCGGTGAACGCGATCTGCTGGACGGTCAACCGTCCGCGATCCCGACGTCCGGCCATGCCGTCGAAGCCCGTATCTACGCCGAGGATCCGTCCCGGGAGTACCGCCCGAGCACCGGAACCCTCACCGAGGTGGCCTTTCCCACCCGCCCCGGGATCAGGGTGGACACCTGGGTGGAACGGGGCACCGAGGTATCGGCATCCTACGATCCCTTGCTGGCGAAGGTGATCGGCAGCGCGCCCGATCGTGCGGCGGCCCTCGACATCCTCGACGCCGCCCTCGCCGACACCGTGCTGCACGGTATCGAGGTCAACATCGGCACCGTGCGTGCCGCGCTCGGGCACGACGACGTGCGGGCGGTCCGGCACACCACGGCAACGCTGGCGGCCGTGGTGGATCCACGTCCGCGGATCACGGTCGAGCGGCCGGGGCTGCTCACCACCGTGCAGGACCTGCCCGGGCGGGTGGGGCGGTGGGATGTCGGTGTCCCGCCCAGCGGTCCGATGGACGACCTGTCCTTCCGGCTCGGTAACCGAGCCCTCGGAAACCCGGACGGGGCACCCGGATTGGAGTGCACCGCAACCGGTCCCGCGCTGCGCTTCACCCGGCCCACGACGGTGTGCGTCACCGGGGCGCACTGTCTGGTGACCATCGACGGGGTGCCGGCGCCGATGTGGGAGCCTGTCGAGGTCCCGGCCGGCGGGCTGCTCGACATCGGTGCGGCCGAGGTCGCGGGGCTGCGCACCTACGTGCTGTTCGCCGGTGGGCTGGACATCCCGCGCTACCTCGGCAGTGCGTCGACGTTCACCCTGGGGCGCTTCGGCGGCCACGGCGGACGGCAGCTCGTCACCGGTGACGTGGTGCGCGTCGTCCCGCCGGCCGGCGCCGTGCCGTCCGCGCCGGTGCCGGCCGAACTGCGTCCCGCGATGCCCTCGGACTGGGAACTCGCGGTCACCGAAGGTCCGCACGCGGCACCGGAGTTCTTCACCCGCGCCGATATCGACACCCTCTACACGGCCCGCTACCGGGTGCATTTCAATTCCGCCCGGACCGGCGTGCGCCTGGAAGGGCCCACCCCGCAGTGGGCGCGCGGCGACGGCGGCGAGGCCGGGCTACACCCGTCCAACATCCATGACACCGCCTACTCGGTCGGCGCACTGGATTTCACCGGTGACACCCCGATCCTGCTCGGCCCCGACGGTCCCAGCCTGGGCGGCTTTGTCTGCCCGGTGACGGTGATCTCGGCGCAGCGCTGGAAACTCGGGCAGCTGCGCCCGGGGGATACCGTGCGATTCGTGCCGGTCCGGGCCCAGGATGCGCCGTCGCGCACCGATATCGGCATCAACCGCGGCGCCACCGGCCCGGTGGCCCGCACCGGTGGCGACCGGGACGACGGCATCCTCGCCCGCCGCGCCCCGGGCGACGCACCGGCGGTGGTATATCGGCGCAGCGGCGATGACAACGTGCTCGTCGAGTACGGCGAGATGGTGCTCGATCTGGGCCTGCGGGCTCGGGTACATGCCCTGCACGGGCGACTGGCGGACGCGGTGCGCGACGGATCGGTCACCGGAATCGTCGACCTGACCCCGGGAATCCGTTCCCTGCAGGTGCATGTCGATCCGGACATCCTGCCCGTCACCCGGCTGCTCGGGCTGCTGCGCGAGCTCGAGGACGACCTGCCCGCCGTGTCGGATCTGGTGGTGCCCAGCCGCTCGGTGCGGCTGCCGCTGAGCTGGGACGACCCCGCGACCCGCGAGGCGATCGAACGCTATATCTCCGGGGTGCGCGATGACGCGCCGTGGTGCCCGTCGAATATCGAGTTCATCCGCCGGGTCAACGGTCTGGCGTCGCAGGCCGAGGTGATGGACATCGTGTTCGCCGCCGAGTACCTCACCCTCGGCCTCGGTGACGTGTATCTCGGTGCGCCGGTGGCCACTCCGCTGGACCCGCGGCACCGGTTGGTGACCACCAAATACAATCCGGCCCGCACCTGGACCGCGGAGAACTCCGTGGGCATCGGCGGGGCCTACCTGTGCATCTACGGGATGGAGGGGCCGGGCGGCTATCAGTTCGTCGGCCGGACCACGCAGGTCTGGCGCCGCTATCCGCGTGATGCCGATGAAAAACCCTGGCTTCTCCGGTTTTTCGACCGCATCTCGTGGTACCCCGTCAGCCCGGAGGAACTGCTGGACCTGCGGGCCGATATCGCCGCGGGCCGCGGCACCGTCGACATCACGCCGGGCACCTTCTCACTGGCCGAGCATGAACGCTTCCTCGCCGAACACGCCGAGGACATCCAGCGGTTCCAGTCGGTGCAGACTGCGGCGTTCGCCGCCGAACGCGCCGCGTGGGC
The DNA here is from genome assembly GCF_025822555.1 of Mycobacterium hackensackense. Lineage (NCBI taxonomy): Bacteria > Bacillati > Actinomycetota > Actinomycetes > Mycobacteriales > Mycobacteriaceae > Mycobacterium > Mycobacterium hackensackense. Next base: position 472,098 of record NZ_JACKUC010000029.1, on the reverse strand, counting down.
CGCGGCAGGGGAATTCGACCGGGCCGAGCGCGCCCAATCGCGGGCCACGACGACCGCCGATGACCTGGTGCTCGACGACGCGGCGCACCGCGTGGATGCCCCGTTCTCCTCGAGTGTGTGGAAGGTCGATGTGGCGGTGGGGGAACGCGTCGTCGCGGGCCAGGCACTGGTGGCATTGGAGGCGATGAAGATGGAGACCGTGCTGACCGCACCGTCCGACGGGGTCGTCACACATGTGCTGGTGGAGGCGGGGCATCAGGTGGAACCCGGGACACCGCTGGTGGTGGTCGGTCAGCTCTGAGCGTGCAGTGCGATCAGCTGCCGGCTGCGGTCCCGTAGCTCGGGTGTCGTCGCATCGCCGAGCACCCGCAGGCATGCGTCGGCCACGTGTACCGGCAGCTCGGCGCGCTCCGGGCCGTGCGGCACCGACCACATGTTGACCAGTGACTCGACCAGCCGGAACGGCAGATCTGCGGCGGCGGGGTGGACCCCGGTGCGGTCCAACACGGCCCGGCTCAGTGCCAGGTAGTGCAGCCGGAGGCGTTCCCGGTCCGACCAGAACGGCTCCAGACGAGCGTCGCGCAATTCGGGAAGCAGGTACAGCGCGCCCAGATTCCAACTCCCACTGAGTAGTTGATCGCCGTCGAACGCGGCGAGCGCGTGCAGGTGCTCGGCCGCGGTCAAGGCGGGCGTGGCGCCCAGCAGGGTCGGGATGAACGACAGTGTCGGTGTGACGGTCTGGCTCAGCAGAGCGCACAGGATGTCGTCCTTGGTCTTGAAATAGTGATACAGCGAGGCCTGCCGGATGCCGACCGACTCGGCGATACTGCGCGTGGATGTGCCCGCGTAGCCCGTCGTGGTGAACAATTCGCTTGCCGCATCCAGGATTTCGTCGCGGGCCGTCATGCCGGGGCGCCGCTGCGTCTGCAGTCGGGGCCGGCCTGCGCGGGTGAGCGGCATGGTCCCATCGTGACCCATGACCTACCCGATCGGTACGCACGAGCGTATCTGTCACACGACAGAAACGCGCGATACGCCTCGGTTACCTACGGCCCCGAATTGGTTACGCCAGCGACACCCATCGAGCCTGCTTGCCGTGAAAACTGTCAACTGACAGGCCAGCCATGGCACCGCGAACAACCCGGGAGAGCGCTCATGGGCATCGTCGGTTCCGCGGTCGATGTGGAGCAGGTGCACTCCGCGGCGCCGCCGAACGTTGATCCCGTCGCCGCCGTCGGCGACCTGCATGTCACCTTCCGCCGCAACGGCACCGACGTGCACGCGCTGCGCGGGGTCAGCCTGGCCGTGGCCCCCGGCGAGATCCTCGGACTGGTCGGCGAATCCGGCTCGGGGAAGAGCGTGCTGGGTTTCGGCCTGCTCGGGCTGCTGCCCCGGCAGGCCCGCATCGACGGCACCATCTCGGTGGCCGGTTCGGACATGGTGCATGGCGAGGCCAAGATGTTGCGCAAGGTGCGCCGGCTCGACCTCGGCGCAGTGTTCCAGGACCCGATGACCTCCCTGAATCCCACCATGCGGATCGGCAAGCAGGTCGCGGAGGCCGCGGGCAGCGAAGAGGAAGCGCTGCGCCTGTTGACGGCGGTGGGCATCCCGGAGCCGGCCCGGCGGATACGTTCCTATCCGCATGAGCTCTCCGGCGGCCTGCGCCAGCGGGTGATGATCGCCATCGCCATCGCGGGTGACCCCGAGCTCATCATCGCCGACGAGCCCACCACCGCGCTCGATGTCACCGTGCAGGCTCAGGTGCTGACGCTGCTGCAGGGACTGCGCGACGAGATCGGCTGCAGCATCGTCTTCATCACCCACGACCTCGGTGTGGCCGCGCAGATCTCGGACCGCATCGCGGTGCTCTACGCGGGCCGCATCGCCGAGATCGGGCCGACCGCCGAGGTCCTGCAGGCGCCTGCCCACCCCTACACCCGCGGCCTACTGCGCTCGCGGCTGACGCTGCAGACCGCGCGGGACCGGCGGCTGGCCGCGCTCCCGGGGTCGGTGCCGAGCCCCCTGGTACCGCTGCCGGGATGCGCGTTCGCGCCCCGCTGCGAACTCACCACCGACGACTGCACGAAAACACCCCCGGATCCGATCTCGGTGGCTCCCGGGCGGGTCAGCGCGTGCCTGCTGCCGCCCGAGCGGCAGGCGGTGACCGAGGCCGCCCCGGACGGCGGACCCTTTGCCGAACAAGCGGTTTCGCCGCCGGACGCCGAGCCGCCCTGTGCGATCGAACTGGCCGATGTCCTCAAGACCTTCGCGGTCGCCCGCCGTGGCAAGCTGCAGGCACTACGCGGGGTCACGCTGCGGGTGGGGCACGGCGAATCGGTGGCACTGGTGGGGGAGAGCGGGTCGGGCAAGTCCACCCTGCTGCGCGTGATCGCCGGTCTGGAGAAGGCCACCTCCGGCACCGTGAAACTCGCCGGCGAGCAGCGACCGCAGATGGTCTTCCAGGATGCGGGCGCGTCCCTGACCCCGTGGCTGTCGGTCGGTGAACTCATCGCCGAGCGCCTGCGTGGCACGAAGATGTCCCGGTCGCAGCGGCGTGAGGCCGTCATCGAGGTGCTCGAACGGGTCGGGCTGCCCGCCGAGGTGGCCAAATCGCGAGCCGGTCAGCTCTCCGGCGGCCAGCGGCAACGGGTTTCACTGGCCCGGGCCACCGTCGTACCCCCTCCTGTGCTGCTGTGCGATGAACCCACCAGCGCCCTGGACGTCTCGCTGGCCGCCTCGGTGCTCAACCTGATCGGCGATCTCCGCCGCAAGCTGGACATGTCCGTGGTGTTCGTGACGCACGACTTGTCAGTGGCCCGGGTGGTCGCCGACCGCATCGCGGTGATGTACCTCGGCCGGATCGTCGAAATCGGCCCCGCCGAGCAGGTCATCGGCGATCCAGCCCATCCCTACACCCGGGCGCTGGTCGACTCCATTCCCGACCTGGGCCGCGAATCACGCGTGCTGGCAGGCGAACCCGCCAGCCCGCTGTCGCCACCGACCGGATGCGCGTTCCACCCGCGATGTCCCATCTCCGTCGACGCCTGCAGCGGTGACGAGCTCGACGTCCGCCTGGAAGGCTTCCCCGGCGATCCGCACCAGGTCGCCTGTATCGAACGGAAAGCGGTCTGATGGCTATCGCGATCTCGGCTCCCGGCCTCGTCCGCGGAGGCACGCGCTGGCGGCCGTCCCTGCCGCAGTCCCGGTCGGCGATCGTGAACTGGACCGGATTCGCCCTGGTGATCGTGGTGACCCTGGTGGTCATCGCGGTACCCCTGATCGCACCGCACGACCCGCTGACCCCGGTCGGTCTACCGTTGCAGGCGCCGGGCAAGAACGGGTTTCTGCTCGGCACCGACAGCGTCGGCCGCGACATCTTCTCCCGGGTGCTCTACGGCGCCCGCTCGAGCTGGTTCGCCGCACTGGCGGTGGTGGCGCTGGGGCTGTTCATCGGCGGGCTGGTGGGCCTCATCGCCGGTGCCACCGGTGGCTGGGTGGACGCCACACTGATGCGCATCACCGACGGGTTCCTGTCGCTGCCCGCACCCGTACTGGCGATCGCGGTGGTGGCCGCACTCGGACCGGGTTTCCTGCACACGCTGATCGCGGTGTCCATCGTGTGGTGGCCGTTCTACGCCAGGCTGGTCCGCGGGGAGGTCGCTCGGCTGGCCGCCCGGCCACATGTGGAAGCGGCGAAACTGGCCGGTGTCAGCAGATTTCGGCTCGCCGGCCGGCACCTGCTGCCGGGTGCGGTACCGAACGCACTGGTGGCCGCCAGCCTCGATATCGGCACCCTGATCCTCACCCTGGCCGCGCTGTCCTTCCTCGGACTGGGCCAGGCGGCGCCGGCACCCGAACTGGGTGCCGACTCGGCCCGCAACCTCAGCTACTTCCTGCAGCAGTGGTGGATCCCGGTGATGCCCGGTCTCGGTGTCCTGGTGCTGGCGCTGGTCGCCAACATCGCCGGTGACTGTCTGCGCAACCTGATGAAGACGAGTTGACCATGAAGACCTTCATAGCCTCCCGGGTCGGTGCCATGGCCGCCATCCTGGTCGCCCTCACCGCGGTGCTGTTCGTGCTGCAGAACATCTCCCCGCTCGATCCGGTCAAGGCGCAGCTCGGGGCACAGGCGTCGGCCCAGGCCGTGGCGGCCCGTCGCGAAGCCCTGGGGCTGAATGACCCTGTGCTGGTGCAGTTCTGGCACTATCTGTCCGGCGCGGTGACCGGCGATCTGGGCACCTCCTACCGCACCCGGCACGCGGTGATGTCCGATCTCGGCTCGTTCTTCCCCGCCACTTTGGAACTGGCACTGAGCGGCTTGGTGATCGCGATCCTGCTCGCGGTGCTGCTGGCGTTCAGCACCACCCTGAAATGGCGGGGCGCCGGGGTGCTGCGGGCGGTGCTGTTCACCGGGTCGTCGGCCCCGATGTTCCTGCTCGGCATCGTCGGGCTGATCGTCTTCTACCAGACCCTCGGCTGGGTGCCCGCCAACGGCCGTATCGCGGTACCGAATCCACCCGACGGGCCCACCGGACTGCTGACGGTGGACGGTCTGCTGCACGCCCGGTTCGACGTCGTGGCCGACGCAGTGCACCACCTGATCCTGCCGGCGCTGGTCATCGCGATCGGCCCGGCCGTCGCGATCGGGCGGGTGCTGCGCAGCAGCCTGATGACCGATATCGACAGCGACTACGCCCGCACGGCCCGGGCCAAAGGCCTTTCCGAGGGCCGGATCATGGCCAGGCACGTGTTGCGCAACTCGGTGGGCGCAGCGCTGTCCATGACGGGATTGCAAGTCGGCCTGATGTTCTCCGGTGTGCTCGTGGTGGAGCAGGTGTTCGGTTGGCCCGGTATCGGTCAGTACATCGCCCAGAGCATCCCCGTCGCGGACTTCCCGGCGATCGCCGGAGTCACCCTGATGCTCGGTGCCCTCTACGTCTTCATCAACACGGCCGTGGACCTGCTCCAGGCCGCCGCAGATCCCCGTATCGCAGTCACAGGAGGTTAGGTGCCGAAACAACCACTCATCGTGGGGAATCCCGTGCTTGTCGTGGTCGACATGCAGGAGTCCGGCGATATGCCCGTCGAAGAGGTGGGTATCCCGCACATGGCCGGATACGCCGACCGGATCGGCCGGGCGCGGCAACTGATCGCCGGGGCGCGGGCGGCCGGCATCCCGATCGTGTTCTTCCAGGAAGTGCACCGTGCCAACGGGATCGACTTCGGCCGCGAACTCGACGGTGTCGAGGGTCCGCACTGTATCGACGGCCGACCCGGCACGCCGCTGCATCCCGAGCTGCTGCCCGATCTCGACGGGCCCAACCGTGAGTTCCACATCGTGAAACGGCGCTACTCGGGTTTCATCGGCACCGAATTCGAGATCGTGCTGTCCGGTCTGAAGGCCGACACGTTGATCCTGATCGGCGGGCTCACCGACGTGTGCGTGCACTACACCTTCGCCGATGCGCACCAACGCGACTTCTACGTGCGCGTCGTCGAGGACTGTGTCGGTGGCTCCTCGGAGTATCGGCACGACGCGGCGCTGGATGCCATGGAGTACCTGCAGACCGGTGCGGTACGCACCACCGCGGAAATCCTCGACGTGTTCGAATCCCTGACCACCCCAGTCCTCGAAGGAGCCGCACGATGAAGAAACTGCGCACGATAGTCGCCATCGGCGCGGCGACCGCCCTGATGCTGACCGCCTGCGGTGGATCGAATTCCGGCGGTAGCAGCACACCCAATGCCGCACCCACCGACAAGGTGCTGCACCTGTCGTTCCTGCAGGATCCGGGGCAGCCACCGGACCCCGACATCTACTACGCGGGGCAGGGTCTGCTGCTGACGACGAACACCTACGAGGGCCTGCTGCAGTACAAGGCGGGCACCGACAAGGCCGAATTGCAACCGCTGCTGGCCACCGAATGGACGGCCTCGCCGGACAACAAGGTGTTCACGTTCAAGCTGCGCCAGGGTGTGAAGTTCCACGACGGCACGCCGTTCACCTCGGCTGCCGTCAAGGCGTCGTTCGACCGACGGGCGGCGGTCAATCAAGGACCGGCCTACATGGTCTCCGATATCGATTCGGTGACCACGCAAGGTGATTACGATGTCACCGTCACGCTCAAGGCACCCAACTCCGCGTTCTTGGATTACCTGGCCTGCCCATACGGGCCGCGGATGCTGAGCCCCGAGGGCCTGAAGAAGAACGCGGGCACCGACAACGCCCAGGGCTATCTGACCAATCACGACCTGGGCACCGGCCCGTACACGCTGACCGCCGCCGAGGTGGGCTCGAAGTACGAGCTGACCGCGTTCGGTGACTACTGGGGCACCAAGCCCTATTTCGAGAAGGTCGAGCTCCCGGTCATCACCGACGTGTCGGCCCAGCAACTGCAGTTCAACAACGGGCAGTTGGCGGCGATCCTGCACGACCTACCGTCCTCGGCGGTGCAGTCCTACCTGGACAACAAGTCGTTCGCGAACTACTCGCTGCCGACGATGATGTCGAACTTCGTCTACATCAATCCCAAGAAGGGCATGATGACCGACGTCAAGAATCGCAACGCGGTGATGCAGGCCATCGACGTCGACGAACTGGTGAAGCAGACCTACTTCGGCCGCGGCAAGAAAGCTGAGCAGATCTACCCGGCGAACATGATGGCCCCCGAATTCGGCAAGCAGTCGGTGACCCATGATCCGTCGGTGCTGACCGGTATCGCCGGTAGTCTGCCCGCCGACCAGAAGTCGGTCACGATCGGGTACGACTCGTCCAACCCGGACAATCAGCTGATCAGCAACCTGATCCAGACCCAGTTGGCCGCAGCCGGTTTGAACGCCAAGGTGCAGGCCTACCCCACCTCGGAGATCTACGGCTGGGTCGGCGGTGACGGGCAGGCGGCACCGGAGATCATGACCTACCTCGGCTGGCCGGACGCCCCGTCGCCGTACACCTGGGGTCATATCTCCTGGGATGCCGACGGCGGACTGAACTTCTTCGGATGCTCGTCGCCGGGAATCAAGGATGCGCTGGCCAAGGGGCTGCCGAACGGCTCGGACGCCGACTTCTCCACAGCCGGTGAGGAAGCGGTCAAGACCGGTTGCTGGCTGAACGTCGCGAACGTCAACGACTTCATGGTGGCGCAGCCGTGGCTCAAGGGTGTCGAGCAGGCGCACGTGGTGACCGATCCGAACACGCTGCGGCTGGCCGCACTGTCGGTGGGCTGATGGCGACGCTGGTCCGCAAGAGCGGGGTGCGCCGGATCATCCTGCTGACCCTGGGCTGGGAGGAACTGCCGAAGTCGGTGTCGGTGTACGGCGCCCCACCCGGGGAAAGGATGCGCGAACCGGTGCCCGGCGTGCTGTTACAGACCGACGGCGGCTGGGTGTTGCTGGACACCGGTTTCAACACCGCGCTGGTGCGGGACCCGGCGCTGTACCGGCGGTTCTTCCCCACGGTGGAGTACCGCCCGGTGCTGCCCGGGCCCGGCGAGCCGATCGAGCAGCGCCTCGCCGAGGTCGGGGTGGATTTCGATGCCATCCACACCGTCGCCGTCAGCCACCTGCACCATGACCACGCGGGCGGGCTGAAGTTGTTCGCCGGCAAGGTGCCGGTGCACGCCCAGCGTCGGGAACTCGAGTACGGCCTGTCGAATCATCCGGAACCGGAACGCCATGCGATCGTGCGGGTGGACTTCGACGACCCCAACATCGAGTGGCGCCTGGCCGACGGCGAGGCCGAGATCGCCCCCGGTATCACCGCCGTGCCGACCTACGGGCACACCCCGGGGCATCAGAGCTTCGTGGTGGAGCTCGACGAGTCGGTGGGTGGCGACGGTTTCGTATTCGCTTTCGACGCCGCCGATCTCACCGAGAACATCGAGCACGAACTGGCCATCGGTGGATTCATCGACGTCGATCCGCAGGACACCGTCGAGCCGATCCGCAGGCTCAAGAGGCTGGCCGCCGACAAGGGCTACCAGCTGATCCCCGGCCACGATCCGCACGTGTGGCCCGAGCTCACCCAGCATTTCCACGACAGGTTCGGGCCGGTCGGAACGTGAGGGAGTGCGTCCTGCGCGCGGACCGGGTGCTCATCGACGGGCACCTGGTCCCGGCGTCGGTCGGGATCGCCGGCGGGCAGATCGCCCGCATCGACGCCCTCGACGCAGATCATTCGGCGGCACAGGACATCCGGCTGCCGCACGATGCGGTGCTGCTGCCGGGGTTCGTCGACACCCACGTGCACATCAACGATCCCGGCACCGACTGGGAGGGGTTCGCCAGTGCCACCGCGGCCGCCGCCGCGGGCGGTATCACGACACTTGTCGATATGCCGCTGGACTCTGACCCCGTGACCACCAGCGTGTCCGCCTTGAACCTCAAAGAGGCGGCCGCGGAAGGCAACTGCCTTGTCGACATCGGGTTCTGGGGTGGTGTCGTCCCGGACAACCTGGATCGACTCGCCTCGCTGGTGCAGGCCGGCGTGCGGGGTTTCAAGTGTTTTCTCGCCGACTCGGGCAACCCGGACTTCGGCCACCTGAGTCCCGCGCAGTTCCGTGCCGCCATGGCCCGCATCGCAGACCTGGGCTCGCTGCTGCTGGTGCACGCCGAGAGCCATGCGGTGATCGACGCCGGCCCCCGACCGGCCGGCCGTTCCTACCGATCGTTCCTGGCGTCACGACCCGATGCCGCCGAGGAGGACGCTGTCGGCCTCGTCGTCGAGACCGCGCGCGAGACCGGAGCCCGCGCGCACATCGTGCACGTCTCCAGCGCCCACGTGGTGCCTCTGGTGGCCGCAGCCAAAGCCGAAGGCTTGGCCCTCACCGCCGAAACCTGTCCGCACTACCTGACTTTCGACGCCGAGAAGGTGCCCGACGGCGGCACCGAGTTCGCCGCCTGCCCGCCGATCCGCGACGGTGCCAATCGCGAACTGCTGTGGTCGGCGCTGGCGGACGGAACCTTGGACCTGGTGGTGTCGGATCATTCGCCGTGCGCCCCGCGCGACAAGGCGGCCGGAGATTTCGGGCGCGCCTTCGGCGGTATCAGCTCGTTGCAGCTCGGTCCGCGGGCGGTGTGGACCGAGGCCGCCCGGCGCGGTTTCGGGATGGCCGAGGTGAGCCGGTGGATGTCGCAGCAGCCCGCCGCACTGGCCGGCTACGCCGACCGGGGCCGGATCGAGGTGGGCCTGCGGGCCGATCTGTGTGCCTTCGACCCCGACGCGCACGAGACGGTGCACGCCGGCGCACTGCGGCACCGGCACCCGGTGAGCCCGTATGAGGGTGTCAGTCTGCGGGGTGCGGTGCTGCAGACGTGGGTGGCCGGTGTACCGGCCCTGACTCGGATAGGAGAGCCGGTGTGAGAATCCTGGTGCTCAATCCCAACACCTCCGCGGCGATGACCGCCGAGATCGCGGCCGCCGCACGGTCCGCAGCCCACCCCGGGGTCGAGATCGTGTGCATGTCACCGCTTTTCGGCGCCGAGGCGATCGATTCCGCCGCGGAGAGCTACCTGTCGGCGGTCGGGGTGATGGATGTCGTGACGCGGTTGACCCACGCGGGCACCTTCGATTTCGATGCCGTGGTGTTGGCCGGCTTCGGTGAGCACGGGCGCGACGCGCTGGCCGAGATGCTGACGGTGCCGGTGTTCGATATCGCCGAATGCGCCGCGCACGTCGCCCATCTGATCGGCCGCCGGTTCTCGGTGATCACCACGCTGGCGCGGTCGATCCCGCCGATCGAGGACCGGCTGATGTTGGCCGGGCTGAACGCGCACTGCGTCTCGGTGCGGGCCTGCGGATTGGGAACCGCCGAGGTGGATGCCGACCCGGCCGGGGCGGTGCAGGCCATCGTCGACGAGGCCGCCCGCGCGCTCACCGAGGACGGGGCCGACGTGATCTGCCTGGGCTGTGCCGGGATGGCCGGGGTGACGGCGGCCATCTCCGCCAAGCTCGGGGTCCCGGCCGTCGACGGGGTGGCCGCCGCGGTTGCGCTGGCACAGGCCGTCGTCGGGATGGGACTGTCCACCAGCAAGGCCGGCGTGTACGCACCCGGCCCGGACAACCCGCGCAGCCACTGGCCGCTCTCGGGATCGTTGAACCTGTGACCGACGTGGATCTCGCCTCCCGCGTCGTCGGTGGCAGTGTGGTGGCCGCCAGCGACGAATCCTTCGGGTTCAAGGAACGGCTCGTCGACCCGTCCGAACCCGCCTTCGTGCCGGGCACCTATGACCTGCGTGGTGAAGTGGTCGACGGGTGGGAGACCCGCCGGCACGCCGGGCCCGGCGGTGACTGGGTGATCATCCGGCTGGGCGCGCCCGGCCGCCTGCGCACCGTGGACGTCGATACCCGATTCTTCTCCGGAAACCATCCGACCGCCTGCGCGGTGGACGCGTGTGCCCTGGACCGCACCGACGATCCGGCCGGACCTGCGGTGGTCTGGACGCCGGTGGTGGAAACGACGGCGCTCAAAGCGGATTCGCACAACCTGCTGGCCGTGACGGACCGGCGCCGGTGGACGCACCTGCGGCTGCGATTACGGTCCGACGGCGGTGTCGCCCGGTTACGCGCCTACGGCGAGGTGGTGCCGGACCCGGCGTTGTGGGCCGATGTCACCGTCGAGGTGTCCGGCCTGGAGCAGGGTGGGTGCGTCGAATGGTGCAGCGACAGTTTCTATTCCAGCGCCGCCTCGCTGGTCGCCCCGAACCGGCCGCACAATATGGGCGACGGCTGGGAGACCCGCAGGCGCCGCGATATTGGGCCCGAAACCCACGATGCCGTGATCATCTCCTTCGCGGTACCGGCCGACCTCCGGCAGATCGAGGTCGACACGTCGTATTTCGTGTTCAACGCCAGTCCAGAGGTGTCGGTGCTGGGCAGCCGGTGTACACCCGACCGTGAACACGGCTGGGGGCTGGTCGCATTCGACGTACCGGTGCTGTCGCGCACCCGGTTGATCCCCGACGCCCGGCAGGTGTTCTGCGTCGACGTGCCCGCCGTGACGGCGCTGCGGGTGCAGGCCTACCCGGACGGCGGAATCGCCCGGGTACGGGCGTTCGGTGTGCCCACCGCCGACGGACTGCGCACTCTGCGGGACCGATGGGAGGAAAGTTCGTGACGATCCTGATGACCGACTGCGTGGGGCTGTGGCGGCGCACCCTCCTGATCGAGCCGGACGGCACCCGCAACACCGAACCCGGTGTGCTGTGGCTACAGGGCCCGACGGCCTATGTCGACTCGCGCGGCTTCGCGGGCACCCTGCACCAGAACGGCGACATCTTCGAATGGCACCGCGCCATCGACGTGCAACCCCCGGGGCCGTTCCCGGATGCGGGCGCGATGACGTGGGACGGCGACACCCTCATCGAAACCGGTGTGCACGAGGACTACGTCGAGCACTGGGTCCGTGATCCGGGCGCGGCCACCCCGGCCGGAGCGCTGCACCTGTCCGGGCCGGACGGTGCGCAGGCGCTGCTGGTGCGTGCCGGTGCCCTGTTCGGCTGGGCCGACGGCACCCAGGTGGTCATCGGTGCCGACCATCGGGCCCTCGGAATCGTCATATCCGGCAAGGACATCCAGGCCAACGGCGTGCGCTGGACAGTGGAGAAATCGGAAGGGAACGTGGATTCATGAGTGGCGTCACGTCATTCACATCGGTGCCCGTCATCGATATCAGTGGGTTGTACTCACCGGAGCGCACCGAGCAGGAGCGGGTGGCCGCCGAGATCGGCCGGGCGGCAGCGGAGGTCGGCTTCTTCTACATCAGCGGCACCGGCATCGACGAGTCGCTGTTCGAGCAGATGCTGGCCGCTGTCAAGGAGTTCTTCGCGCTGCCGGTGGAAGAGAAGATGCGCAACTACATCGGGCTGTCCCGGTGCCACCGCGGCTATGTGCCCGTCGGTGAGGAAGGACTCGAGGGCACCACCCCGGATCTGAAGGAGGCGTTCGACACCGCGCTGGACCTGCCCGCCGACGATCCGGATTACCTGGCCGGCAATCCGATGCTGGGCCCCAACGCGTGGCCGGCACTGCCGGGTTTCGCCGAGGCGGTCACCGCGTACTACCAGGCGCTGCTGGGAGTGGGGCAGCGGCTGCTGTGGGCGTTCGCGGTCGCGCTCGGTGAGGATCCCGAGGTGTTCTCCCGGCATGCCACCAAGACCCCGAGCCAGTTACGCCTCATCCATTACCCGCACAATCCGGATGCGAAGGACAGCATCGGGATCGGCGCCCACACCGACTACGAGTGCTTCACCCTGCTCAAACCGACCGCCCCCGGACTGGAGGTGCTCAACGGGGCGGGCGACTGGATCGACGTCCCACCGGTGGCCGGGGCCTTCGTCGTCAACATCGGTGACCTGCTGGAGCTGTGGACCAACGGCGCGTTCGTGGCCACCAGCCACCGTGTCCGCAAGGTCGCCGAAGAGCGGTACTCGTTCCCGCTGTTCTTCAACGTCGACTACGACACCGAGGTCAAACCGCTGCCGCAGTTCGCTTCCGCGGATGCCAAATCCCGCCCGACATTGCGGGCCGGGGAGCACCTGTTCGCGCAGACCGCGCAGACCTTCGCCTATCTGCGGCGCCGGATCGAGACCGGGGAGCTGGTGCTGCCGGAGGGCTCGCTGGGCCTGGGTCAGTTCGGCCAGCAGGCGCTGCAGGGCGTCGAATGACCCGGCGTGCGGTCTAGTTGATCGGTGCGTTCAGCCAGCGCAGGTCATCGAGGATGCCGCGGGCGGCCACCACACCGCGCCCGGTCTGCCACACCTCGTTGTTGACGATGAACACCCGGTTGTCCCGGTTGGCCGAGAGCTTGCGCCACGCCGGGCTGTCCAGCACGCTCGCCGCGTGCTCCTTGGCGGCGGGGGAGTCGAAGGACAGGTAGACGATATCGCCGTCGGCGGCGGACAGATCGGCATCGGGTGCCAGCTCGATGTACGGCTTGTCGGTGAAGCGTTGGGCGGCAGGGCGATCCACGCCGACCGCGTGCAGCACGCTGGCCGGGAAGTTGTCGGCCCCGTAGACCCGCACGGTGTTCTCGGTGAACTGCACCACCGATGCCTGGAAATGCGTGGCGTCGTTCTGCTGCCCGGTCTTGCGGGCGTCCTGGGTGAACTCGTCGAGCACCCGGGCCGCCGCTTCGGCTCGCCCGACCGCCGCGGCGACGGTGCGCAGGGTGTCCTGCCAGCCCGCCCCCGACGCCCCGGTGAAGACGGTGGGCGCGATCCGGTTCAGCGCGCCGAAGTCGGTCGGTGTCAGCGCCGACGAGCCGAGGATCAGGTCCGGGGTGGCCCGCCCGACGGCCGCCAGATCGGGTGACGCCGGATCACCCAGGCCGGGCGAACCGTGGATCACCGCGCCCAAGTAGGAGGGTTGCGGCTGCGGCGTCCCGACGATCCGGCCCTGCAGGCCCAGCGCGCACAACGCGTCGAGCTGATCGCCGGACAGCGCCACGATGCGTTGTGGGTCGCCCTGTACCTCCGTCGTGGTGGGCACACCGTCGGCCGGGGTGTTACCGACCTGTCGCGGAGCGGGATCGGCCGGCGCCGGCTCGGCGGCGCACGAGTCGTCGGGGCGGCGCTGGTTGCCCAACACCCCGGCGCCGGCGATGCGTGTGGTGCTGGTGACCGGCGCACCCGGGGCGGGGCCCGGCCCGGCCTGCTCCTGACTGCCACAGCCGGTCAACAAGGTCAGTGCCACAGCCGAAACGATGGAGGTGACCCCGACGACCCGGCCGGTGAGCCGGGCGATGCGCGCGGAGGGAAACAGCACGTCGCCGACGGTAACATCCAGCCGTCGAAGCGAAACTACGACAGTTTGTAGGACCCATGCCGCCGTGGGCGGTGATGGGGGATAAGATCACGAACAGACCAGTGCCGGGATGACCCGTCGACTTTTTATGGAGGATCTGTTGGTAGCCGAAGCGCCCCCAATCGGAGAACTCGAGGCACGGCGTCCGTTCCCGCAGCGGATGGGCCCCAAGGGCAACCTGATCTACAAGCTGATCACGACGACCGATCACAAGCTGATCGGCATCATGTACTGCGTCGTCTGCTTCATCTTCTTCTTCGTCGGCGGCCTGATGGCGCTGCTGATGCGCACCGAGCTGGCGTTGCCGGGCCTGCAGTTCCTGTCCAATGAGCAGTTCAACCAGCTGTTCACCATGCACGGCACGGTGATGCTGCTGTTCTATGCGACCCCGATCGTGTTCGGCTTCGCCAACCTGGTGCTGCCGCTGCAGATCGGCGCCCCCGACGTCGCGTTCCCGCGACTGAACGCCTTCTCCTTCTGGCTGTTCCTGTTCGGCGCGCTGATCGCCATCGCCGGCTTCATCACCCCCGGTGGTGCGGCCGACTTCGGCTGGACCGCCTACTCGCCGCTGACCGACGCCATCCACTCCCCGGGCGCCGGTGGCGACCTGTGGATCATGGGCCTGGCCGTCGGTGGTCTGGGCACCATCCTCGGTGGCGTCAACATGATCACCACCGTGGTCTGCATGCGTGCCCCGGGTATGACGATGTTCCGGATGCCGATCTTCACCTGGAACATCCTGGTGACCTCGATCCTGGTGCTGCTGGCCTTCCCGCTGCTGACCGCCGCGCTGTTCGGTCTCGCCGCCGACCGTCACCTCGGCGCACATGTGTACGACCCGGCCAACGGCGGTGTGCTGCTGTGGCAGCACCTGTTCTGGTTCTTCGGCCATCCCGAGGTGTACATCATCGCGCTGCCGTTCTTCGGCATCGTCTCCGAGATCTTCCCGGTGTTCTCCCGCAAGCCGATCTTCGGCTACACCACGCTGATCTACGCGACGCTGGGTATCGCGGCGCTGTCGGTGGCGGTGTGGGCACACCACATGTACGCGACCGGAGCCGTTCTCCTGCCCTTCTTCTCGTTCATGACGTTCCTGATCGCGGTGCCCACCGGTATCAAGTTCTTCAACTGGATCGGCACCATGTGGAAGGGGCAGTTGACCTTCGAGACACCGATGCTGTTCTCGGTCGGCTTCCTGATCACCTTCCTGCTCGGTGGCCTGTCCGGTGTGCTGCTGGCCAGCCCGCCGCTGGACTTCCACGTCACCGACAGCTACTTCGTCATCGCGCACTTCCACTACGTGCTCTTCGGCACCATCGTGTTCGCCACCTACGCAGGCATCTACTTCTGGTTCCCGAAGATGATCTGGCTGACCTTCATCGGCTTCCACACCACCTTCCTGGTGCAGCACTGGCTGGGTGACGAGGGCATGCCGCGCCGCTACGCCGACTACCTGCCCACCGACGGGTTCACCACGCTGAACGTCATCTCGACCATCGGTGCGTTCATCCTGGGTGTGTCGACGCTGCCGTTCGTCTGGAACGTGTTCAAGAGCTGGCGCTTCGGTGAGCCCGTCGTGGTCGACGATCCGTGGGGCTACGGCAACTCGCTGGAGTGGGCCACCTCGTGCCCGCCGCCGCGGCACAACTTCACCGAGCTGCCCCGGATCCGTTCGGAGCGCCCGGCATTCGAGCTGCACTACCCGCACATGGTCGAGCGGATGCGCGCCGAGGCGCACATCGGCCGGGCACACGGTCCTGCCGACGGCGACGTCACCCGGCTCGACGACGAGAACGTCCGCACCTGAATCGGTGAGTAATTCGAAGGTGTCGGTCCTGATCACCGTCACCGGACTCGACCAGCCCGGCGTCACATCGGCGCTCTTCGAGGTGCTCTCTCGGCACCACGTCGAGTTGCTCAACGTCGAGCAGGTGGTGGTCCGGAGCCGGCTCACCCTGGCAGTGTTCGTCTCCGCACCCGCCGAGGTGGCCGATGGCACGGTGTTCGCCGACGACATCCGAGCCGCCATCCACCGGGTGGGGCTGGATGTCACCATCGAGCGCAGTGCCGATCTGCCGGTGATGCGCGAGCCGTCCACCCACACCATCGTGGTGCTGGGCCGGCCGATCACCGCCGAGGCATTCGGTGTGGTGGCCCGCAAGGCCGCCGGACTCGGCGTGAACATCGACACCATCCGGGGCGTGTCCGACTACCCGGTGACCGGTCTGGAACTGCGGGTGTCGGTGCCGGCCGGCGCGGCGTACGGCCAGTTGCAGGCGGCGATGGCGCAGGTCGCCGTCGAGCTGGGCATCGATATCGCGCTGGAGGACTACAGCCTGTCCCGTCGGGCCAAACGGCTCATCGTGTTCGATGTCGACTCGACCCTGATCCAGGGCGAGGTAATCGAGATGTTGGCCGCGCGTGCCGGCGCCGAGGCGAAGGTCGCGGCGATCACCGAGGCCGCCATGCGTGGCGAACTGGATTTCGAGGAGTCGTTGCGTGAACGCGTCTCCACCCTGGCCGGGCTGCCCGCCGAGGTCGTCGACGAGGTGGCCGACGAGCTCGAGCTGACCCCCGGGGCCCGCACCACCATCCGCACCCTGCGCCGGCTGGGCTTTCACTGCGGCGTGGTGTCCGGCGGATTCCGCCAGGTCATCGAACCGCTGGCGCACGAACTGATGCTCGACTACGTCGCCGCCAACGACCTGGAGATCGTCGACGGCAAGCTGACCGGACGCGTCGTCGGACAGATCATCGACCGGCCGGGCAAGGCCAAGGCATTGCGCGACTTCGCCCAGCAGGCCGGCGTCCCGATGGAGCAGACGGTCGCGGTCGGTGACGGCGCGAATGACATCGACATGCTCGCGGCCGCCGGACTCGGAGTGGCGTTCAATGCCAAACCGGCCCTGCGTGAGGTCGCCGACGCCTCGCTGAGCCACCCCTACCTGGATACGGTGCTGTTCATCCTCGGAGTGACCCGCGGGGAGATCGAAGCCGCCGACGCGGTCGACGGCACCGTGCGCCGGGTCGATATCCCGGACTAGCAGCGCTATGGCGGCGCGGCGGGGGTCGGGCCTTTACAGTGGAGGCATGTTGTTGGTGAAACGGACGATACTTCTCGGTGCGTGCGCGGCCGCGATCTCCGGTGGGGCGGTCGTGCTGGCCGCGCCGGCGTCGGCGGACTGCCCGTGGGGTACCCGGCCGAGCCACTTCGAGGGTGTGTGCGTCGCCGGAGCCGGCAAGGGCAGCAGCACCAGCGGTAACGCCGTCGTTCCGCCGCCGGATGCCTCGCCGCCGCTGGTTCAGACCCTGCCGGGCGGTCAGCTGTCGTCGGTCGCCGGTATCCCGTGCACCCCGGAGAACATGGGCCGGTGCATCGCCCTGCAGCAGAGTCAGGGCGGCTAGCTACACCACCAGCGCATGCGATTCGGGCTCGACAGCACCGGTGATCGAACCCCAGGCCCGTGCCATGAGGTCGACGGCCTCCTCCAGCGCAGCCTCGGGCAGCGCATAGGGGACCCGCACGAACCGCTCCAAGGTGCCGTCCACCCCGAACCGCGGCCCGGCAGGCAGATCCAGACCCAACCGTGACGCCGACGCCGACAACGCCGTGCTCATCGGTGCGGGCAGCTTGACCCACAGCGAGATCCCGTTCGGCCCGGGCCCGGGCTGCCAGTCGGGTAGCCGGCGCGCCAGCAGATCCAGCAGGTAGGCCCTGCGGGTGCGCAGCAGTCCTCGTCGTTCCGCGAGCACCTCATCGCGCTGTTCGAGAAGCCTTGCCGCCGTGAGCTGTTCGAGTATCGGGGTGCCGAGGTCCACCGACGGCCGGATGGCCGCGATGGTGGCCAGGGTGTGGCGTTCGGCCCGGATCCAGCCGACCCGCAACCCGCCCCAGAATGATTTGGACATCGACCCGACGGTGAGCACCAGATCACGGCGGGCCACCGTGGCGGCCAGCGGTGCCGGGGGCGCCTCGTTCATCCACATGTCCATGATCGACTCGTCGATGACGGTACGCGTGCGGGTGTCGGAGATGATGTGCCCCAGCCGGATTCGCTCATCCGCCGGCATGGTGAACCCGGTCGGGTTGTGGTTGTCCGGGATCAGGTAGGCCAGGCTGGGGGCGAGTTGCCGGATGGCCGCGTGCATCGCGTCCAGCTCCCAGCCGTCGTCGGCGAGGGAGACGGGTACGGCGCGTGCCCGGGCGGTCGAAATGGCCGACAGCGCACCGTGATACGTCGGTTGTTCGACGAGCACGCGGTCGCCGGGCTCGGTGAAGGCGGCCAGGATCAGCCCGATGGCGTGCTGGGCGCCGCTGGTGATCATGATCTGGCCGGGGTCGGTCGGTAGTCCGCGTTCGCAGTACCGCTGGGCGACGGCGGTGCGCAGGGCGCAGACCCCGGTGGGGTCGAGGCCGGTCTCGCCGAGATACGGGGTGATATCGCGGGTGGCCGCGGCGAACGCTTCCAGGACCGCCCCGCTGGGAGCCGACATCGCCGCGGCGGCCAGGCTGACGTTGGCCCCCGCGGCAGGTTCGGCGGGGCGCGCCTCGGGTCGCGGTGGTAACGCGGCAATGCTGCGCGCACCGCGGCGGGCCAGCAGGTAGCCGTCCTCGCGGAGCTGGGTGAATGCCGCGGTGACCGTGGTGCGCGAGACCCGCAGGGCGTCGGCGAGAGCGCGTTCGCTGGGCAGCCGCGATCCGACGGGCACCCGGCCGTCGACGATCAGCAGCCGGATGGCGTCGGCCAGTCCCGAGTACGCGGGTCCGCTGGCACTGGACGTCCGCCAGTTACCCAACTCGCGGGCCAAAAGGTCCTCATCGAGTGATCTGGCCGCCATTTCTATCGACATTGATGCCAGTATTGCCGAACTGGCTATTGAATGGCAAGCCAATCTGGCCCGAAACTGGATGCATGAGGAAGAACTGGCTATCCCGACTGGCCTCGAAGTATCCCCGCTCCGGGCCCTACAACCGCGTCACCCGCAATGACACCGACGCCCGCCGGGTGCACAGCGAGCTGGACGCCATCCGAGCCCGTTTCCCGGACCACTCATGAGGGGTCTGACTCGCGGGTCGCTGCTCCTGATCGGACTCATCGGCTACGGCCTGTCGATGGCGATGATGGTGCGCGCCGGTCTCGGCCTCGACCCCTGGGACGTCTTCCACCAGGGGCTGACCCGGCACACCTCGATGACGATCGGCATCGCCTCGGCGGTGGTCGGTGTCGTCGTGCTGCTGGCCTGGATCCCGCTGCGCAACAAGCCGGGGGTCGGGACCATCGCCAATGTCATCGTCATCGCCGTGACGGTCGACGCCGGCCTGGCCGTGCTGACCGCACCGGGCTCGCTGCCCGCCCGCATCGCGTTGATGCTCGGCGCCGTCGTGCTCAACGCCGTGGCCACCGTCCTCTACATCGGCGCCGGATTGGGTCCCGGCCCGCGGGACGGCCTGATGACCGGGCTGGTGGCTCGCACCGGATTGTCGGTGCGGCTGGTGCGCACCTCGATCGAGGCAGGCGTGCTGGCGGTCGGCTGGTTGCTCGGCGGCACCGTGGGCGTGGGCACGGTGGTGTACGCCTTCGGGATCGGTCCGCTGGTCCAGCTGATCCTGCGGATCATGCCGCGCCGGCTGCTGTTCCACGACTTCGGCGCTGCGGGGCGCTCCCGAGCCGGGCGGGGCGCCGACACTACGATGAGCGAGTGCCCGACAGTGAACGTGAAGCCGATCCAGACCTGCTGATCGATTTCGCCAGGGTCACGCTTCGCCGCGGCGGAAAGACCCTGGTCGGGCCGCTGGACTGGGCCGTCGAACTCGACGAGCGCTGGGTGGTGATCGGGCCCAACGGCGCAGGCAAGACCTCACTGCTGCGCATCGCCGCGGCCGTCGAACATCCCTCGTCGGGAACCGCGTTCGTGCTGGGTGAGCGGCTCGGCCGCACCGACATGGCCGAACTGCGCAGCCGTGTGGGGCTGTCCAGCTCCGCCCTGAGCCAGCGGGTTCCCGACGACGAAGTGGTCCGCGATCTCGTCATCTCGGCCGGGTACGCCGTGCTGGGCCGCTGGCGCGAAACCTACGAGGACGTCGACTACGAACAGGCCGTCGACATGCTGGAGAGCGTCGGCGCCGAGCACCTGGCGATGCGCACCTACGGCACGCTGTCCGAGGGTGAGCGCAAGCGCGTGCTGATCGCACGGTCGCTGATGACCGATCCGGAACTGCTGCTGCTCGACGAACCCGCCGCCGGTCTGGACCTGGGCGGCCGCGAGGAACTGGTATCCCGGCTGGCCGACCTGGCCGCCGACCCGGACGCCCCGGCCATCGTGCTGGTCACCCATCACGTCGAGGAGATCCCGCCCGGCTTCAGCCACTGCCTGCTGCTGTCCGAGGGTGCCGTCGTCGCCTCCGGCCTGCTGACCGATGTGCTGACCTCGGAGAACCTGTCCACCGCCTTCGGGCAGTCGATCGCGCTGGAAGTGGTCGAGGGACGCTATTTCGCGCGGCGCGTGCGCAGCCGCGCGGCACACAGGAGGCGTGCATGACCGAAGAACCCCTACCGGCCCGGCCGGCCGCCACGGTGATGCTGGTCCGGGACACTCCGGGCGGTATCAACGTGTTCCTGATGCGCAGGCATATGAACATGCAGTTCGTCGCCGGGACCACGGTGTTCCCGGGCGGCGGCGTCGACGACCGTGACCGCAGCGCCGATATCGCGTGGCACGGTCCGGATCCCGCGTGGTGGGCGCAGCGCCTCGGCGTGGACACCGACCTGGCGCTGGCGCTGGTCTGCTCGGCGGCCCGCGAGACGTTCGAGGAGTCCGGGGTGCTGTTCGCCGGGCCCGCCGCCGATCCGGACAGCATCGTGGCCGATGCCTCGGTATACCGCGAGGCACGCAAGGAGCTCGACGCCAAGACACTGTCCTTCGGTGAGTTCCTGCAGTCCGAGAAGCTGGTGCTGCGCACCGATCTGCTGCGGCCGTGGGCCAACTGGGTGACGCCCAAAGAGGAACGCACCCGGCGCTATGACACCTACTTCTTCGTCGGCGCCCTGCCGGAGGGCCAGCGCGCCGACGGTGACAACACCGAGACCGACCGTGCCTACTGGGCCACCCCGGAATCTGCGCTCGACGACTTCGCCGAGGGCCGCACGTTCCTGTTGCCGCCCACTTGGACGCAGCTGGACTCACTGGCCGGCCACGACGTCGCCGAGGTGCTCGCGGTGCACCGCCAGATCGTGCCGGTCTCCCCGCACCTGGTGGTGACCGACGGCAACTGGGAGATCGAGTTCTTCAACAGCGAGCGGTACAACGAGGCCCGCAACCGGCGGGCACCGGACGGGTATGCCAATTCCGACGTGACGCCGTCGTGAGGGAGTTCGTCACCACCGCGGTGAATGACGGGATCGGCACCCTGGTGCTGTCCCGCCCGCCGGGCAACGCGCTGACCAGGCAGATGTACCGGGAGATCGGCGAGGCGGCGGCGGATCTCGGCGGCGATCCGGGCGTCGCCGCGGTGATCCTGTTCGGCGGCCACGAGGTGTTCTGCACCGGCGACGACGTCCCCGAACTGCGCAGACTGCATCCCAGTGACGCCGAGAGCGTCACCGCCGCCTGCCGCGCCGCGATCGCCGCGGTGGCCGGCATCCCGAAGCCGACGATCGCCGCCGTGACGGGGTACGCGCTGGGCGCAGGGCTGGCCCTGGCGCTGGCCGCCGATTGGCGGGTGTCGGGCGACAACGTGAAATTCGGTGCCACCGAGGTGCTGGCCGGATTGCTCCCCGCTGCCGGGACGGCCGGCCTGGTCCGCGCGATCGGGGTCAGCCACACCAAGGACCTGGTGTTCAGCGGCCGGTTCGTCGGCGCCGAGGAGGCACTGGACCTCGGGCTGATCGACGAGATGGTGGCACCGGACGGCGTCTACGACGCGGCGCTGGTTCGGGCGCGCCGATTTCTGGAGGCACCCGCACATGTGCTCGCGGGCGCCAAGGCGATGATCGATGGCGCTGGTGCGGCGGTCGATGGCCCTGATGACGGGGTGCGGCACTACGTCGACGTCTTCGGAACGGTGGCCGGCAGTTAGGCTGCCCATATGACGAGCACGGACCACACGCCCGCCGAGACTGATGTCGCCGCCGACCTCAAGCCCGATGTCGCCGCCGGAGCGGCTCCGGCCCCCAATCCGCACGCCACGGCCGAACAGGTCGAGGCTGCGCTGAAGGACACCAAGCTGGCGCAGGTGCTGTACCACGACTGGGAAGCCGAGACCTACGACGACAAGTGGTCCATCTCGTATGACCAGCGCTGCATCGACTACGCCCGGGGCCGGTTCGACGCCATCGTCCCCGACGAGGTTCAGCGTGAGCTGCCCTACGACCGGGCCCTGGAGCTGGGCTGCGGCACGGGCTTCTTCCTGCTGAACCTGATCCAGGCCGGGGTGGCCCGGCGCGGATCGGTGACCGACCTGTCCCCGGGCATGGTCAAGGTTGCCACCCGCAACGGCCAGGGCCTGGGCCTGGACATCGACGGTAAGGTCGCCGACGCCGAGGGCATCCCGTACGAGGACAACACCTTCGACCTGGTGGTCGGCCACGCCGTGCTGCACCACATCCCCGATGTGGAGCTGTCCCTGCGTGAGGTGGTCCGGGTGCTCAAGCCGGGTGGCCGGTTCGTCTTCGCCGGGGAACCGACGAGCAAGGGCAATGTCTACGCGCGCAACCTGTCCACCCTGACGTGGCATCTGTCCACCAACATCACCAAGCTGCCGGGTCTGGAGGGCTGGCGTCGCCCGCAAGCCGAGCTCGACGAGTCGTCGCGCGCCGCAGCGCTGGAGGCCGTGGTGGACCTGCACACGTTCGAGCCGTCGGATCTGGAACGGATGGCCACCAACGCCGGCGCCGTTCAGGTCGCCACCGCCAGCGAGGAATTCACCGCCGCGATGCTCGGCTGGCCGATCCGCACCTTTGAGGCGTCGGTGCCTCCGGGGCGATTGGGTTGGGGCTGGGCCAAATTCGCGTTCAACAGCTGGACGTCGCTGAGCTGGGTGGACGCCAACGTGTTGCGCCGGGTGGTGCCGAAGGGCTGGTTCTACAACGTCATGGTCACCGGGGTCAAGCCGTCGTAGCCTGGACCGTCGACGATGTCGCCTACCTGCGCAGCGACGCAGGCCGGGCGGCATTGGTGGAGGTCGGTGGCTATCGACTGACCGACTCCTCGCGGGTCGCTGATATCGCCTCCGCGCGAACACGTTTCGGTGAACGAACTGCCGCGCTGGTGGAGACTGTGCTCTTGCGCCGGCGCGCCGCGGCCAAGTTCGGCGACCCATCGGGATGGTTGTTCACCGATGACGCATTGCAGCAGTGCACCGCCGAACCGGTGGCCCGCCACCGTGCCCGGCGGCTGGCCGGGGCGCGCGTGCACGATGTCACCTGCTCTGTCGGCGCGGAGCTGGCCGCGCTGCGGGACACCGCCGCGCTGGTCCTGGGCAGCGATCTCGACCCGGTGCGACTTGCCATGGCCCGCAACAATGTTGGGGGAGTGGACCTGTGCCGTGCCGATGCGCTGGTGCCGGTCACCCGCGACACCGTCGTGGTGGCCGACCCGGCCCGGCGTAGTGCGGGACGGCGGCGGTTCGATCCGCGCGATTACACCCCGGCGCTGGACCTGCTGCTCGATGCGTACCGCGATCGCGACCTGGTGGTGAAATGCGCGCCGGGAATCGATTTCGGCCGGCTCGGTGAGCTCGGCTTCCACGGCGAGATCGAGGTGTCCTCACTGGGCGGCAGCGTCCGGGAAGCCTGCTTGTGGTCGCCGGGCCTGGCGACGGCCGGACGGCGGGCCACCCTGCTCGATCGTGGCGAGGAGGTCACCGACACCGATCCCGACGAATGCCGGGTGGCCCCCGCGGGCCGGTGGATCGTCGACCCCGACGGGGCCGTGGTGCGGGCCGGACTGGTGCGCCAGTACGGGACGCGGCACGGGCTCTGGCAGCTCGACCCCGATATCGCCTACCTGTCCGGGGACGAACTGCCGAACGGCGTGCGGGGTTTCGAGGTGCTCGCGCAAATCAGCTTCGACGTGAAGCTGCTGCGCCGCGAACTCGCCGCGCGCGACGCCGGCGCGGTGGAGATCCTGGTGCGCGGTGTGGACGTGGACCCGGATGCCTTGCGGCGGCGTCTCAAACCGCGGGGTGCCGCGCAGCTCAGCGTGGTGATCACCCGGCTCGGTACCGGGGCGCACAGTCACGCGGTGGCGTTCATTTGTCGGCCGTCACGATAGCGCCACAGGTACCCTAGCGGCGGCGGCGCCGATGCCGCCCTGGCCCCGGAGGATTCACCCGATGCGCGTTCTCACGCTGGCTGTATCTCTTGTGCTGCTGGGGTCCGCCAGCACGGGGGTGGCTGCCGCCGCCCCACCGAAATGCTCGGACGTGGGTGGTACGGCCGGCGCCGGGGCGACCTGCGTCATCGCGGCCAACGATCCGGCCTACACGCTCAACATCTCCTTCCCGACCGACTTCCCGAACCCGAACGCCGTCTTCGACTACGTGAAGCAGACCAGGGACGGGTTCATCAATGTGGCCAAGACACCCGACTCGCGCGGTATGCCCTACGAGTTGGACACCACCACAACCCAGTACAGCTCGGCGGTGCCCCCGCGCGGGACACAGACGGTGGTCTTCACCACATACCAGAACGTCGGCGGCGCGCACCCGCAGACATTCTACAAGGCATTCAACTGGGATCAGGCCTACCGCAAGCCGATCACGTTCGAGACCCTGTTCCGGCCGGACACCCAGCCCCTTCCGGTGATCTTCCCGATCGTCGCGGCCGAGCTGGCCAAGCAGTCCGGACTGTCCGACCCGGTGTCACCGACGGCGGGTCTGGACCCCGCGAACTACCAGAACTTCGCGATCACCGATGGCGCCATCATCTTCTTCTTCAGCCAGGGCGAGTTGCTGCCCGAAGCCGCCGGAGCCGTTCAGGTCTCGGTACCGCGCGGCCCGATCGACGCGATGATCGCCTGATTCAGGCAGGCGCGAATCCGTACACCTGACCGTCGCTGGTCGCCGTGACCACGCGGCGGTCGTGGCCTACCGATACCCCGACCGGCCAGCCGGTGGCCTCCGGCAGGGGATAACGGTTGAGGGTGTGTCCGTCGGCGGGGTCGAAGGCCAGCAATGCCTGGCCGTTCGCCCCGTCCCGGGTGACGGTGTAGGCCACGTGCTCGCCGGCCTGGCTCGAGGTGGACAGTGGTTCGACGTCCGAGTGCGACCAGGCGATCTTGCCGTCGGGGGTGACGCCGACGAGTGCGGCGCCCGGCCCGCCGCCGGACACGATGACACCCTGCGGTGACACCGACGGCGGTGTCTGCGGCTGATAGTCCAGTGGCACCGACCATTTCGGCTTACCGTCGGCGGTGTTCACCGCCCACAGCCGGCGGTCGCGGCCGTTGACGTAGACGGTGCTGCCGTCGGCCGAGAGCACCGGGGCGGCGATCGGGCCGCCACCGACCGCAGTGCTCGTCCATTCCCGGGTCAGCATGGGCGTGCGATCCGGCCGGTAGCGCAGTCCCACCAGAATCGGGGCGGCCGCGTTCGGTTCCCACAGGGTGGTCACCACGATGTCGGTGCCTGCCGAGAACGCGGGCGCCGTCGCCACCGGGCAGCCGCTGCGGCCCTGCGGGCAGTCCTGCAGGCCCCGTTGTGCATCGGTGGGGTCGACACCCTCCACCAGGTCCAGGGGCGTGCCGATCACGGTGCCGCGGTGCGCGTCGAAGACCAGCACCTGACCCAGGTGGGTGATCACCAGCAGTTGGCCGGGGTCGAGCAGTCGCGGGGTGGTCGGCATCCCGATGACCGGCTGCCGCCAGCGGATCCACTGCGTCGGGGGGAAGGACATGATGCCGCCGGGCTGGCCGATGTAAAGGTTGTCGAATCCATCGATCAGCGGGCTGGACATCCCACCGCCCTGCCACAGCCGGGTGCACCACCGCTGGCGGCCGTTGTTGTCGCTCTCCCACAGCATCAGCGAGCAGCCGTCGGCGGTCTGTGCGTTGGCGGCCAGGTAACCGCCCGCGCCGAGCGCCACCTGGGCGCCGAGTCGGCCCTTGACCGATCGGCTCCACTCCAAGGTGAGGGCGTTCGCACCGTCGACCGGGGTGTAGCTGCTGTTGGCGGCGTCGGCGTACTGGGCCGACCAGCCCTGCGCGGCATGAGCCTCCACCCAGGTGTCGGTGTTTCCGCAGGCAGTCGCGGTCAGTACCGTGATCCCCAGCATGGCGGCCAGCCGGCGCATCGTCGTCGTGGAAGCAGGCATCGAGGTCCGAGACTAGTCTGTGCCACCCTCGGATAGGCTGACCGGCCATGACGACGATGTGGGGCGCCCCCCTTCACAAGAGGTGGCGCGGTTCGCGGCTGCGTGATCCGCGTCAGGCGCGATTTCTGACCGCCGACTCGCTGCGCTGGGTGCTGAAGAACAAGGCCTACACCCCGTGGTACCTGGTGCGGTACTTCCGGCTGCTGAAGTTCAAGCTGGCCAACCCGCACATCATCACCCGCGGCATGGTGTTCCTGGGCAAGGGTGTGGAGATTCAAGCGACCCCGGAACTCGCCACGATGGAGATCGGCCGGTGGGTGCACATCGGGGACAAGAACACCATCCGGTGTCATGAGGGGTCGCTGCGCATCGGCGACAAGGTGGTGCTCGGCCGCGACAACGTCATCAACACCTATCTCGACATCGAACTGGGCGACTCCGTGCTGATGGCCGACTGGTGCTACGTCTGCGATTTCGACCACAAGATGGACAGCCTGGAGCTTCCGATCAAAGACCAGGGCATCATCAAGAGCCCCTTGCGGATCGGACCGGACACCTGGGTCGCCGCGAAGGTGACCATCCTGCGTGGGACATCGATCGGCCGGGGCTGCGTACTCGGTGCGCACGCGGTGGTCAAGGGTGATATCCCGGACTTCTCCATCGCGGTGGGTGCGCCCGCCAAGGTGGTCAAGAACCGCAAAGTGGCCTGGGACGCGTCGGCCGCCGACCGTGCCGCGCTGGCCGAGGCGCTGGCCGATATCGAGCGCAAGAAAGCCGCCCGCTGACGATGCCGGAAGGCGGCCCTCACATATCGCGGGCGAGCAAGTCCGTCCAGGTATCGCGACGGACCACCAGCCGGGCGGTGCCGCCGGTGACGAAGACCACCGGGATGCGCCGGGCCCCGTTGTACTGGTTGGACATCGTGTAGCAATAGGCCCCGGTCACCGGCACCGCCAGCAGATCTCCCACCGCGGGCCGTGCCAGTGGCACGCCGTCGATGAGCTGGTCGCCCGATTCGCAGTGCCGCCCGACCAGGCTGACCGGCGCGCCCCCACCGACCCGGTCGACGATGGTGGCTTCGAACCGCTGCCGGTAGAGCGACACCTCGAGGTTGTCGCCCATCCCACCGTCGACGGCCACGTGCGTCACGACGCCGTGTTTGACGGTGACCACGCGGTACAGCGTGCACGCCGCCGCCGCCACCATGCTGCGACCGGGTTCGACGATGATGCGACTACCCGGGGGGAGCAATGCCCGGGCCGCGGCCACCATCGCCTCGGCGTACTCGCCCACGGTGGGCGGGGCTTCGTCGTAGGTGTAGCGCACGCCCAGCCCACCACCCAGGTCGTAGACATCGAAGGTGCCGAGCGCGGCCAGCGGTGCGACGGCGGCCGCCAGCTGGTCGACGTTGAGCAGCTGGGACCCGACGTGAGTGTGGAGTCCGTCGCAACGCAGCACAGCGCTGCGTTCAATCCTTCTGATGGCGGTGCGGGCATCGCCGGGGGACAAGCCGAACTTGGAGCCGCTGTGGCCCGTGGCGACCGAGGCGTGGGTATCCGCGGTGACCCCGGGTATCACCCGGACCAGGCAGGCTTGCACTCGCCCGGGCGGCACGAGGCGCTCCAACCGGTCGATATCGTCGAAATTATCGACCACCACCAAGCCGACTCCGTGGCCGATGGCCAACTCGAGTTCCTCGTCGGTCTTGGCGTTGCCGTGCAGCACCATCCGGGACGGATCTGCTCCCGCCGCGACGGCGGTGACGATCTCACCGCCTCCCGCGACGTCCAGGTGCAACCCTTCCTCGGTCATCAGTCGCTGAATTGCGGTGCAGGGAAACGACTTCGATGCGAACGCCACATCTGATCGGGGCCAGCGGCTGCGGAACTCCTGCAGATAGTCGCGGGCTCGCCGGCGCAGCGCGGATTCGTCCACCACCATGGTCGGCGTCCCGAATTCGGCGGCGATATCGCCGAGCCGGCAGCCTCCCACCATGATCATGCCGTCCTCATCGAGCTGGGTGTCGGCCGGAAAGAGCTGGAGAATCTCTGGTGCCGTGCTGGTTTCGTTCACCGGTGTTCTCCTCGGGGTGAAAGGCCGGCGGCCGCGGCCCGGTCGGCGATCACGGTCACGGCGGGGTGCCGCTGCAGCATCGAAGCCGGTACGTGCGGGTCGATCGGACCGGAAACAGCGGCTGTCAGGGCCGCCGACTTGGCCGTACCTGCGGCCAGCACGACGATGGACCGGGCCCGCGAGATGGTGCCCAGCCCCTGGGTGATCGCCCGGTGCGGGACATCGGCCACAGTGCCGAAGAAGCGGGCATTGTCCTGGCGGGTCCGCTCCGACAGGTGCACGACTCGGGTACCCGACTCCCATGCCGAGCCGGGTTCGTTGAAGGCCAGGTGTCCATTGCTGCCGATCCCGGCGATCTGCACGTCCACACCGCCGAGCGCCTCGATCCGTGCGTCGAGGTTCGCCGCTTCGGTGTCGGGGTCGGGGGCCAGTCCGTCGGCTATCACGATGTTCTCCGTCCCGATCCCCAGCGGCGCGGCCACCCGTGTGCGGACATAGGTTGCGTAGCTGTCCGGATCGTCGGGGCCGAGCCCGACGTACTCGTCGAGCGCGATGAGAAGCGCTGTGTGCAAGTCGATTTGTCCGCACTCGTGCCGACGGGCCAACTCACGATACAGCGGGATCGGGGTGTCGCCGGTGGCGACGCCGAGTCGCGGGCGATGAGCGGGCAGCCGGCGCAGAACCGCGTCGGCGGCCGCGGCACCGAACTGATCCGTATCGACCACCAGCAGCCGCAAGGATGCAGACATCGTCACGGGCCGACCTTCCCGAGGGCCATCCGCAGCGCGTCGTGCCGGTCGGCGGTCGCCGCCCACCAGTCGGCCTGCGCACCTCGCGGTGTCATCCGGTGAAACTGTGGTCGGTGGACGATCTCATGGCCCAGGCTGTTCGCCGCGAACAGGGCCGCACCGATCGCCGAATGGTCGCGGCTGACACGGTCGACGAGCACCTCGCGCCCGGTGGCGTCGGCGAGGTCCTGCCACAACAGCGGATGTGCGGCCGCGCCGCCGCCCAGCAGTACCGGGCCCCGTCGTTCGGTGGCTGCTTCCGCTATCGCGACGGCACGGCGCAGCTCGACCACCACACCGGTGAGCAGGGCCCGCCCCACATGGCCGGCGTGCATGGACAGATCCAGCCCGTGCAGGGTCCCGGTCAGATCCGGATCCCACAGTGCGCCTTGTTCGCCCGGGGTGAGGTAGGGCAGGAAGGTCGGTGCACAGTGGTGTGGGACGTCGGCCGCTGCGGTCAGCAACTCGGTGGGCCCCGGCAGGCCGACCAAGCGGGCGATACCACCGAAGGCGGCGCCGACGGCGAGGATGTCCATCTCCAGACCCCAGCCCGGGCCGGCCAGCGGGGTGACCAGATACCGGTGCTGGGGATCGCGGACCGCGGTGTCACAGATGCCCATGACGACTGCACTGGTCCCGGCGATCACGGCGACATCACCGTGGCGGTCGGCGCCGATGCCGAGCGCACCCAGCACGGAATCGGCGGCGCCGAGCACCACCGGCACCGTACCGCTCAGCCCGAATGCCGATCGCCAGTCCGATGACAGTGGTGCCGAGGTCGACGCCGGCGCCACCGCGGGTAGCCCCGGAACAGCCGACACCGCAACCATTTCGGCATCCCACGCACCGTCGTCGAGGTTGAACACCCCGGTACCGGCGGCGGTGCTCGGATCGGTCAGCAGCTCACCGGTGAGGCGGGCGAACAACACGTCCTTGGCCGCGGCTGCCAGAACTCCGCCGCGGCCGAGCCGTTCCAGACGCCGGTGCATGGGGATCAGATACCGGCCGTCCACCCGCTGGCCGGTCACCTGGTAGAGGTGGTCGTCGCCGAGTGCGTCCCGCAACCGCGCGGCATCGGGTTCGGCTCGGCCGTCCTCCCAGGTGACTGCCGGCCCGGTCGGGTGACCGGCACCGTCGAGAGCCACCAGCGTCGGCAACATCGCCGACAACCCGATGCCGGCCCATCGCGACGGTGCCACGGCTTCGGCGACCTCGCCCAGCGCAGCTTCCAGCGCGTCCCACCAATCCTGTGGATTCTGCTCTGCGGCGAGAGGTTCGGGATGGTGGGTGGGGTAGCCGCGCCGCGCGGTGGCACGCACGGCCCCGTCGGGTCCGACAGCCACCACCTTCAGCGCGGACGTGCCCAGGTCGACGCCGAGGTACGCACGGTCGACGGTCACGGCGTGCGCGCGGGCTGCCGGCCGGCTGCCACCACGGACAACGCGTCGGCGGCGGCGTTCAGCGTCTCGTCGATATCACGGTCGTCGTGTACCAGCGAGACGAACAGATTCTCGAACTGCAACGGGTGGAACAACACTCCGCGCACCACCATCTCTTGATACCACCGGGTGAACAACGCCTCGTCGGCCTGGGCCGCCGCGTCTCGCCAGTTGCGGATGGGACCATCGGCGAACCAGAGCTGGAAGACAGTGCCCAGCCCCTCGACGTAGGCATCCAGACCTCGTTCGGTCGCCAGCGACGAGAGCCCTTCGGCCAGCCGGTACCCGAGCGCGCGCTGCCGTTCATAGAGTCCCGGTTCGGCGAGCACATCCATGGTGGCCGACACCGCAGCGCACTGTACGACGTTGGCGTTGTAGGTGCCCGAGTGCGAATACTGCCCGGACGCGACGAGCGCCATGGCTTCGGTGGTACCGCCGACGGCCGCGACCGGGAACCCCCCACCGAGACCTTTGGCCAGCGTCGTCAGATCCGGCAGCACGCCGAACCACTCCTGGGCCCCGCCGCGGGCGAAGCGGAAACCGGTGATCACCTCATCGAAGATGAGCAGCGCGCCGTGTTTGCGAGTCTCGCTGCGCAGCAGCTCGAGATAGCCGGGTTCAGGCAGGATGCAGCCGGTGTTGAACACTGCCGGCTCGGTGAGCACGGCTGCCACCTCGTGACCGCGACGGTCCATCAACTCGACGAAACTCTCCGGATCGTTCCACGTCAACACCTCCAGGGTGCTCTCCAGCTCGGCGGGCACTCCCGGTCCCATGGCCACCGGCCTCGGGTGATCGGCCGGACCCGCCAGATCGATGTCGACGTGATTCGACCAGTACACGGTGTCCTGCCAGCCGTGGTAATGCCCTTCGAACCGGACGACCAACCGCCGACCGGTGGTGGCCCGCGCCAATCGG
Organism: Mycobacterium hackensackense; assembly: GCF_025822555.1. Classification (NCBI taxonomy): domain Bacteria; kingdom Bacillati; phylum Actinomycetota; class Actinomycetes; order Mycobacteriales; family Mycobacteriaceae; genus Mycobacterium; species Mycobacterium hackensackense. Next base: position 440,768 of record NZ_JACKUC010000029.1, on the reverse strand, counting down.
ACGGCTGTGCCGACCGCCTCGGAACCGGAGTTCGTGAATCGCACCTGTTCGATTCCCGGTACCGCGGCGACGACCTTCTCGGCGGCGGTGATCTCCAGTTCGTAGGGCAGCCCGAAGCAGGTGCCCAGATCCGCGATCGCCTGCTGTACCGCCGTGGTCACCACGGGATGGCGATGGCCGAGGATCATCGGTCCGAGTCCCAGCAGATAGTCGATATAGGTATTCCCGTCGACATCGACCAGACGTGAGCCGGTGCCCTCGGCCATGAAGATCGGGTAGGGATTCCATCCGTTGCGTGGCAACCGGGCCGTCGACCCGGCCCCGCCAGGAATGGTCAGTTTGGCCCGCTCGAACAGGGCACGGGTGTTCGGCGTACGCGAAGCGAACGCCTCGTCGAATGACATTGGTATTCCTTGATTCTGTGGGATGGGGCGGTAGACGGGCATCAGGGATGAGGTGTGGCGGGCACCGGCGCACCGAGCAGGGTCACCACCGTGCGGCGCAGGATCTCGGCGGTGGCAACGACATCCGGGATCGAGACCCACTCCTCGGCGGCGTGATAGTTCCCGCCTTCCGGGCCGAACAAGACGGTGGGGATGCCCGCGCTCTGCAGCAGCGCCGCGTCGGTCCAGGCGTTGAGCCCCGAAATCTGTGCCCGGGTCCCGTTGACTGCTTCGGTGGCGTCGGCGAGTGCGGTCAGCAGTGCGTCGTTGCCGGCGCCGGTGAACGGATCGCGGTCCAGCCGCACCCTGACCTCACCCCGGAATTGCGGCTCGGACTCGGCGATCTCGGCGAAGATGGCTTCGATCTCGGACACCCGGTCGGCCAGTGTTTCGCCGGGTTGCGTGCCGATTTCGATACCCAGCACCACTTCGGCGGGGTAGGTGGCGTAATCGGTTCCGCCGTGGATGGTTCCGGTGTGAAACACCGTGCGGCCGTTGCGCGGGTCGGGATTGGGCTTCCAGCGGGTCTCGTCGAGCTGGTGCAGCCGGGTGATGACCTCGGCCATGTGCACGATGGCATCCACCCCCTTGTCCGGGGCAGACCCGTGCGCCGGCTTGCCGAACACCACGATGTCGATCCAGCCGAAGCCCTGGTGTTCCCCGAAGATCTGGTGTGAGCTGTCGGGTTCCAGCTCGATCGCCAGGTCGATCTCGTCGGCGTGGTGCGCGACGAGATGTTCGGTGCCGATACTGATTCCCTCCTCGTCGATCGCCAATGCCACCAGGACGTTGCCGGCCAGCGGTACACCCGAGCGCACGAGGTCGGCGGCGGCGAGCATGGCGGCCGCGCACCCTCCCTTGTCATCGGCCACGCCTACGCCGATCATTCGGTCACCGTCGATGACCGGTGTGAGGGCGCGGTCGGACCAGGAGGCGTAGCCGACGGTATCGCTGTGCGCGGTCAGGCAGATCGTCGGTCCGGGAGCGCTGCCGCGCAGCCAGGCCAGCACATTGGGCCGGCCGGGTTCGACCTCTTCGAGGGTGACCTCCAGCCCGGCGGCGGTGAGCCAGTCCTGCATGAATCGCGCGACCTCGCCCTCGCCGGCGCCACCGGGGATGAGCCACGGTGTCACCGAGTCGATCCGGACCAGACTGTCGAGCAGTGCGATCGTCTCTTCACGGCTGACGGTCATCTGAACTTCTCCTTCGGGTTGGATGAACTGTGGTGTCCCAGAAGTGGCACGCCACGGTGTGTTCGGCACTGATCGAACGCAATGCCGGAGGCTCGGTGGTGCAGCGCTGCGGAGCGCCGAGTGCCGCAAACAGCGGACAACGCGGCGCGAAGCGACAGCCGGCGAATCGGGTGGTGGGGTTGGGCGGCTCGCCGGTGAGCAGCGCGCGGGCACGGTGGCGACTGCCGGGCTTGGGCATCACGTCGACCAGTGCCCGCGTATAGGGGTGCGCTGGGTGGTCGATGACCTGTGCCGCCACCCCTTCTTCGACGACACGACCCAGATAGAGCACCGCCACCCGATCCGCGAAGACGCCGGCCAATGCGAGGTCGTGGGTGATGAACAACGTGGCGATACCGAGGCGCTCGCGCAGATCCAGTAGCACCCGCAAGATCCCGGCGCGCAGCGACACATCGAGCATGGATACCGGCTCGTCGGCGATGAGCAGTCGCGGCTCGACGGCCACCGCCGCGGCGATGGCCACCCGCTGTCGTTGGCCACCGGAGAGTTCGAACATCCGCCGCCCCGAAATCGCCTCGGGCAGACCGCACGAGGCAAGGGCTGCGACCGCCGCAACGCGGCGATCGGCACTGTTCAGGTGGCGATGGTGGATGGCCACCCCCTCCGTGACCAGGTCGAGCGCGGTGGCGTTGGTGGGCAGGCTCTCGAACGGGTCCTGGAAGATCATCTGGAAGTCACGGCGCATGGTGCGCAACTGCCGGCCCCCCAGATGGGTGATGTCGACCCCTCCGATCGCGATCGATCCTGAGGTCGCATCCTGTAACCGCATGACCGTCCGCGCGATAGTGGTCTTACCGCAGCCCGACTCGCCGACAAGCGCCAGGATCTCGCCCTTGTGGATGGTGAGGCTCACGCCGTCGACGGCGCGGGCGAGCATCCGTTTGCGACCGTGCCGGACAGGGAAATGCACGTGCAGGTCCGAGATCTCGGCGACGGCTCGTTGTTCGGTCATCGGGCCACCCCCAACGTGAGCCCTCCGTGAGCCGGTATCCGATGGCAGGCGGTGAGGTGCGCGGTGTCACCGTTCACCAGGCGCAATCCCGGGTCTTCGGTGGCGCACTCGGGCAGCGCCACCTCGCACCGATCGTGGAACCGGCATCCATCCGGTGGATGGACGAGATCAGGCGGACTGCCGGGAATTCCGTTGATCGTGGTGGTACCCGTTCCCGCTCGGGGAAAGCAGTCCAACAACTTTCGGGTGTACGGGTGGGCCGGGCCCTCCGAACCGGTATCGCTGAACATGCGTTCGGCTCGACCGCTTTCGACGATGCGCCCGGCGTACATCACTGCGGCCCGGTCGCACAGCTCGCCCAGCACCATCAGATCGTGGGAGATCACCAGCATCGCCAGGTCGAGTTCGTCGGCCAGCCGCCGGATGAGAGCCAGGATCTGCGCTTGGGTCATGACATCGAGCGCGGTGGTGGGTTCGTCTGCGATCACCAGGTCGGGCTCGCAGGCCAGCGCCATGGCGATCATGGCCCGCTGCTTCATGCCGCCGGAGAACTGATGCGGATAATCGGCGGCGCGGCCTGGCGTGATGCCCACTTGGCCGAGCAGGTCTGCGACGCGCGCCTTGATCTGGCGCCTCCCGACGCCGGGCCGATGGGTGCGGATGGCCTCGCCGATCTGCGCACCTATCGGCATGACCGGGTTGAAGCCGTTCATCGCGCCCTGGAACACCATCGACAGCCGGCTCCAGCGCATATTGCGCAAGTGCTCGTCGTCAGCGGTCAGCACATCGGTGTCGCCGAGGACCATACGGTCGGCGCTGACATGGACGCTCGGCGGTAGCAGCCGGGTGACCGCGAGTGCCAAGGTACTTTTGCCGCAGCCGGATTCACCGGCGAGACCGACCACCTCCCCGGAGTCGATGTCGAGGTCGACGCCATCGACGGCACGCACATCACCGCTATCGGACCGGTAGGTGACCGACAGGTTTCGGATCTGGAGCAGGTTCATGAGGTCGCCGCCAGTTTCGGGTTGAGGATGTGTTCGAGGGCCTGCCCGATCAGTGAGAAGGCCAGCACGACGGCGACGATGCCGATACCGGGTGGCAGGAAATACCACCAGTACCCGTTACCGACCGCGCCGGAGACGAAGGCGTTGTGCAGGATCTGGCCCCATGATGTGCGCGACGGGTCGCCGAGCCCCAGGAATGACAACGTCGCCTCGGCAAGGATGGATCCGGCGATCACCAGGACGGCATTGGCGATCACCAAGGCCAGTACACCGGGCAGGATCAACTTCCACAGCACGCCCGAGGACGACAGTCCCACCGTGCGGGCCCGGGCCACCACTTCGCGTTCCCGTAGCTCGAGCGTCTGTGAGCGGACGATGCGGGCCGTCGTGGGCCAGCTGGTGACGGCGATGACCAGCACGATCATCGGAAGGCTTTGCCCCACCATGGCGCCGAGGGCGATCATCAGCGGCAGGTTCGGTAGCACCAGGAAGAAGTCGGTGATCCGCATCAAGAGGGCATCGACGACACCGGTGAACCACCCGGCGAGTATTCCGACGATGGTCCCGATGAGAACGGTGACCAGGGTGGCGATCACGCCGATCTGCAGCGAGATCGGAGCGCCCGCGAGCACCTGGCGCAGGACGTCGCGACCCAGCTCATCGGTGCCCAAGAGATGGGTGGTGCTGGGGGCCTGCAGGATTCCGGTGCGGGACTGCGCGACCGCAGCACGGTCATACGGGACCAGCACGGGACCGACGATGGCGACGACGATCACCATGGCGGCCAGCACCAGGCCGATGCGACCGAGCGCGTCGTGCCACAGTCGCGCCGGTAGGTGGCGCCAGCCGGATCCGGTGGTCGGGGGTTTCTTCTCGGTCATGTCAGCCGCACTCTCGGGTCCAATGCGCGATAGAGGACATCGCTGCCGAAGTTGGCCAGCACCACGACAACGGCGAAGATCAGGAAGCATGCCTCCATCACCGGGTAGTCGCGGCGCACCACGGACAGATAGATCAGCTGCCCCATCCCCGGCCAGGAAAACACCGTCTCGACCTGGATCGTGCCGCCGACCGTGGCGCTGGCGTACAGGGTGGTCGCGGTCACGACCGGTAGTAGGGCATTGCGCACACCGTGCCGCCACAGGACCCGCCGCGGATGCAACCCCTTGGCTCGGGCGGTGGTCATGAAATCCTCCGACAGCGTGCTCACCAGTGAACTGCGGGTGATCAGTACGAATTGGGCGATGTCCACCAGCACCATCGCGGTGGTCGGAAGGACCAAATGCCTTGCCAGGTCCGAGATCCGGGTCACAAAGGTGGGATAGATCGCATCGGCGGTGTACATGCCGGCGATGGGCAGCCAGTTCAGTGCGACCGCGAACACGAAGATGAGCAACATGCCGATCCAGAACGTGGGCAGGCTCCAGAACACCAGTGACCCCACGACAAGCCCACGGTCGGCTCGGCTGCCTCGACGGGATGCGGCGAACACACCGATCAACACACCGAGCGCGATCACCAGCACCGTCGACACCGTCACCAGGATCACGGTGTTCACCAGTGCGTCGGCCACGATCGGGCCGACGGGGGCTGAATACGAGAAGGAGTATCCGAAGTCACCGTGCAGCAGGTGCGACACGTAGGTGGCGAACTGATCGATCAGCGGTCGGTCCAGCCCGTAGTACGTACGCAGGCGGGCTACCGCAGCGGCATCGAGGTGCTGGCCCCGGGCGATGTGGGTCACCGGGTCACCGGGCATCAAATGGAAGATGAGGAAGTTGGTCGTCAGCACAGCTCCGAGAGTGAGGAAGAGGTAGACGAATTTCGTTGCGAGATAACGCACCATCGCGTCGTGGCTACCTCAGGCGGGTTTCACGTCGAGGTAATTGGCCCTGGAGAAGTTCAACACCATGCCGCCCTTCATCGGTTCCCATCCGGTCCAGGTGTCGGTCCGGGTCCCGGTGAGCTTCTTCTGGTACCACATCACGATGTACGGACACGCCGCGTAGTGGATGGCCTGCATCTCCTGGACGAGCTTGACCCGGGCGGGTCGGTCCGTCGTGGTGTTCTGCCGGGCATAGAGATCGTCATAGCGCGGGTCGGTCCAGAACGTGTCGTTGTTACCGCCGATCTGGTCGGTGGTGGCAAGGCCGAGTAGATACGAGGGGTCGTACAGTCCGGAGTCCCAGCCCCACACCATGATGTCCCAGTCGGGGGCGTCGGTGTTGTACACCGTGGCCCCCATGCTGTCGGCATCGGTGGTCGATGGCTGGAGCCGGATTCCGATCGCCTTGGCGGCGGTGGTGAACAGTTCGGCCGCTTTGACGTCCACGGCCGTATCGGCTATCGACAGGATGCGAAACTCTAGGGGCGCACCATTTTTGGATTCGCGGATACCGTCGCCGTTGCGATCGGTGTATCCCGCCTCGTCCAGCAGCTTGCGTGCCTTGTCCGGGTTGTTGTCCAGTACGGCCTCGGTGCCTGGGCTGTAGTGGAAATCGCCGAATGCGGGCGGTAACAGGTCGGTGCCCGGCTCGCCGTACCCCGACAGGGCGAGTTCAACGAGTTGTCGACGACTGACCGCACACGACAGTGCTTGCCGGATGGTTTGGTCGCGCAGCAACGGGTTGCCTTTCGATCCCGGTGCGGCCGAACAGTTGAACCCGATCATGTGGAATGAGAATGCCTCCATCTCCGTGCTTTTGACGTTCGAGGCGTCTTTCAAGCCGGCGTAGATGGTCGGGGGCACCTCGGCGACGATGTCGACATCGCCGGTGCGCAGCGCTTGTGTGACGATATCGTCGCTGCCGTACTTGGTCCAGGTCACCTTTTCGGCTGCGGGTTTGGGACCCCACCAGGCGTCGTTGCGGGCAACGGTCGCCACGCTGCCCTTGTTCCATGACACATAGGTGAACGGTCCGGTGCCGACCGGCTTTTCGTTGGCGAACTTCGGCAGGTCGTCTTTGGGAACGCCCTCCCACACATGTTTGGGGGCGATCGGCACGATGATGCCCGGCTCCAGGACTTGTGGCTCGGAGTAGGTGAGCCGCACCTGGGTGCCGCTCACCTTGGTCACGTCGACGAGGTTCTTGAGGTAGGCGCCGTAGGTCCCGTAGTCGTTGTCCCGCACCATCAGGAAGGTGAACACGACGTCGTCGGCGGTGAAATCCTTGCCGTCGTGCCAGGTGGCGCCGGAGCGCAGTGTGTAGGTGAAGGTGCGGTCACCGTCGGTCTTCTGCACGTCGGTGGCCAGCGACGGGACGATATTCAGCTGCGCGTCGTAGGTCATCAGCTTGTCGTAGACCAGTTGAAGGACGTCATCGGACTGGGTCGAGTCGGCAGTGAACGGGTTGAGCGAATCGATGTCGGTGGTGGATCCGACGCGGAGCACGGTGCGGGTGGCGGTTTGCGGGGCGCAACCGGCCAATGCGGCGGCGCCTCCCAGCGCGGCCGCCACCACCGCCGAGGTCCGCAGGAACTTGCGTCGATCCATAGCGTGCATCGCTCGAGTTCTCCTTCGTCTGCTCCAGGCGCAGAGGCAACTGTGTATACACAGTATTTTGAGTATCAATGTGATCGGGCGATTTCGTGAGTGTTTCATCGACATCTCATCTTCTTGGGAAAGAATCGCCACGAAAACCGCATATCTGAGCGCTGATAACGATGGTGCATAGTTAGTATGCTCTGAGCAGCACAGTGACGCGCGCGCGATCAGGATGGGGGGCGGATGGCGACACCACGAAAGGCCGGCCCGACTGGGGGAGATCGGAAGCTGCGATACCAGCAGGTTCAGGAGTTGGTGCTGACCATCATGGCGGAGCGGGATCTCCGTCCCGGCGATCGTCTGCCGTCCACCACAGAACTCGCGGATATCGCCGATGTCAGCACCATCTCGGTGCGCCGGGCCCTCGATGAGCTGGAGCGGGCCGGCCGGATCAAGCGGCACCAGGGGCTGGGGACCTTCGTCGCCGAGCCCCGTATCGCCGCCGATCCGACCCGGCCGGGGGAGTTGCTACAGACCCTGACCGACAATCAGGGGCGAGCGCCGGCGATGTCCACTTCGCTGATCGCCATATCGGTCGGGCTTCCCAGTGCGACGATCGCCGCCGCGCTGGGCGTGGATGCCGGTCAGCCGGTATGGGAGATCTGGCGTCGGCGCGACATCGGCGTCGGGACGATCGCCGACCGGATCCTCGAACGGGCTGTGCTGCCGTTGAGCAGGGTGCCCGCGATCGACCGGGACTGGTTGGCCGGCGGCCAGTCGCTGTACCGCTTTCTGCAGGAACGGTATGGGTTCACCGATGAGTACACCGAGCAGGCGTTCGAGGTCGACAGTCCCAGCGGCTGGGAGGCCGAACAATTGGAGCTCGAGCCTGGTGAGCCGATGGTGCGCATTCGCGGTGTCAGCTTCGATGCGTCCGGACAGGCCTTCGACTGTTTCGAACAGTGTTATCGCGCAACAAAGTTCACCTTCTACACGGCCGGACAGACCCGGCACCGAATTCTCGGGCCATCGGAACTGTGCAACTGGTCGGTCGCGCCCCTGGGTGCTCCCTAGCGATCCGGCAGCGCGTGCTCGACGATCGGCCGGCGCGGAAGCGGTTCGCGTTCACCGCGTTTGGCGGCCAAATACACCTGAGCGGTCTCGGCCGCGACGGTGTGCCAGTCGAAGTCGTGGTTGAGTCGCTCCCGCGCGGCGACGGCGCGCCGCTGTGCGGCGGCCGGATCGTCGAGCACGGTGCGCACCGCTGCCGCCAGAGCGGCGACGTCGTGTGGCGGGAAGGACACCCCGGTCTCACCGTCGATGACGGCCTCGCCGAGTCCACCCACATTGGAGGTGACCAACGGCGTCCCGGTGGCGGCGGCTTCCAGCGCCACGATGCCGAATGGTTCGTAGTGGCTGGGTAATACGGCCGCGTCAACGGTGTGCAGCAGCTGCACCAGTTCGGCGTGGTCCAGGCGTCCGACGAAGTCGACCGCCTTGAGCACCTTGTGTTTGCGGGCCTGCTCGCCGAGCCAGTCCCGCTGGGTGCCATCGCCGGCGACGACCAGCCTGGTGCCGGGGTGCGTGCGCCGGATCCGGGGGAGTGCGGCGATCGCGTCCTGCACACCCTTCTCGTATTCCAGCCGTCCCAGGAACAGCAACCGGGCCGGGCCGTCGTGAGCGGTGCGCCGCGCGAACGGCCATGCGGCCGAATCGATCCCGTTGCGGATGACATGCGTTTCGGCCAATCCGGGACCGAACAGCTCGACGATCTCGTCGCCCATGGACGCCGAACAGGTGATCAGCGAATCGGATTCGCGCACCAGCCAGGACTCGGCCGCATGCACCTGCCGGCTGATCGCGCCCGACACCCAGCCGGAGTGACGGCCTGCTTCGGTCGCATGGATGGTGGAAACCAAAGGCACATCGAAGAATTCGGCCAAGGCGATGGCGGGGTGGGCAACCAGCCAATCATGGGCGTGCACGACATCGGGATACCAGGCGTGTTCGCCCCGAGTGCCGAAGGCCAGCCCGGCGCGGGTCATGGAGTGACCCATGGCCAGTACCCAGGCCATCATGTCGGTGCCGAAATCGAACTCGTGCGGGTCCTCCGCGGCGGCGACCACGCGCACGCCCTCGGACACCTCGTCGGTGGACGGATGTGTACTCGGATCGGTACCGGTGGGCCGTCGGCACAGCACGACGACCTCATGGCCGGCTTCGGCCAGGGCGGTGGCGAGGTGGTGCACGTGCCGGCCGAGTCCGCCGACCACCACGGGCGGGTACTCCCAGGACACCATCAGGATCTTCATGCCAGCGCACCTTCGGCCAGTGGTGAGCGTGCGCAAAATGCACGGTGTTCACGGCGTGTTGGCGTGCAAACACGCACGCTCGCGGGCAAGGGGGGCAGGGGGCTCATCGCGGCAACCTCCTGGCGTCGAGCGCGCCGAAGAGTCCGTCGGCGCGGTTCCAGTCATCGGCCAGGCGCTGGGCCTGATCACGGCGGCCCGACGCCAGCGCCCCCGCGATCTCGCGGGTGGCGTGTGCGTGCAGATGGGCCCGGTAGCGGGCGTATTCGGCCGCCGAGTCCTTGCTCACCATGAACGGCCAGTCGCTGGACACGGTGAGCAGGGTTTCGCGCAGGATCTGGTCGGCCACCCGGTCGCGGGTGTGCGGTGCGTCGGTCTGGTCCAGCGCCTTGTCCACCGCGGCCAGTGCGGTGTCGGCCACCTCGGCGTTGAGGCGCACCAGGTCGGCCACCTTCTCGCCGTTCCAGACTTGCCAGTTCTTGCCGGAACCCCAAGAGCTGGGCGGCAATTCGACCGGTGCGCCGACGAATCCGTCCGCGATGGCGTCGGACAGCGTGCCGACCCGGATGCCGGCCTCGGGCAGTGCCCGCAGCAGTCGCTCCAGCCACAGCGGGCCCTCATGCCACCAGTGGCCGAACAGTTCGGTATCGAAGGCCGCCACCACATGCGCCGGGCGCCCGGTGCGATCGGCCTCATCGATCAGCCTGCGCCGCACCACCTCCACGAAATCGGCGACATGCGCGTCCACCGCGCGATCGGCGCGCTGCGGGTCGTAGGGGGCTTTCTCGGCGGAAGGCACGTTGCGGCCGGTGACCCGTGCCGGCTTGAGGCCGGTCAGGTGGTCGTACGTGTGGAAGTCGCGGTAGGCGGCGTGCCCCGGGTAGCCGGATTTCGGTGACCACACCCGGTAACTGACCTGCAGATCGCGGCCGAAGGCGACGACATTCGACGAGCCGACCGGACGGCCCACCGCCGTGTCACCGTGCAGGGACGGGCCGTCGACCATGAAATGACTGACACCGGCTGCGGCATAACCGGTTTCCATCCCCGGCGCATAGGCGCACTCGGGGGCCCAGATGCCGGTCGGGGTGTGCGCGAACCGGTACTGGGCGTCGGCCAGGCCCTCGCGCAGCGCGAACTCGCGCAGCCGCGGATTCAGCAGGGGCTGGAACGGGTGGGCCAGCGGCCCGCCGAGCAGTTCGATGGTGCCGGCGTCGATGAGCTGACGCAGCAGTGGGCTGGCACCGTGGGCCCACAGTGAGGTGAATTCGTCGAGGGCGCGCCCGGCCGCTTCGAACTCATGAATACCGAACTGGCGCATGGCTTCTGGGGCCGCGAAGGCGCTGCCCGAGGCGACGGTGGTGGCCTCCAGGGCGCGCAGCTGCCAGTTGGCCAGCCAGTGGTGCATCCCGGTCAGGCAGTACGGGTCGTCCAGTTGGGCGGTGACCACCGGGGTCATGCCGAGGCTGACCAGATGTCCGCGCCCTTCGGCGGCCAGCGTGCGCAGCACCCGCATCAGCGGCAGATACGCCGCCGCCCACGACTGGTAGAGCCACTCCTCACCGACCGGCCAGCGGCCGTGATGGGCCAGCCACGGTAGGTGGGTGTGCAGGACCAGGGTGAACAGCCCCGGGGTCTGCTCCCCACTCATGGCCTAGTCGCGATCGCCACCAGGTCCAGGCTGTCATCGATGGGGCGCGCGTCGGTCAGATCGAAATCGTCGCAGCGCACCGCGGCGACATCGGCCAGCAGCTCGTCGGACCACGGTGCGTCGGCGACCGCGCGGGCGATCTGCGCGTCGATGATCGATCCGCCGTGCCGGGCGTCGATGGCCGAGAGGCCCGCCCCGTGGAAGACCCCGAGCATGGCCTCCATCGCGAAGCCGCCCTCGGTGAGCAGCTCGGTCAGCTCGTCGGCATTGAGCTCGCGGGTGTGGAACGGGTTGAGCGGCGTATCCCGTCCGGGGGAGAAGGTGATCCGGTTCGGCGTGGACATCAGCAGCACACCGCCGGGCCGCAGCACCCGGAGACACTCGGCCACGAACTGGCCCTGATCCCAGAGATGCTCGATGACCTGGAAGTTCACCACCACGTCCACGGAGGCGTCGGCCAGGGGCAGGTTGGCGAGATTCCCCAGGTGCATCTGCACGTGCGGGTAGCGGGCGCGGATGTGCGCCACCGCGGATTCGTCGTAGTCCACCCCGATGACCTGGCGGGCGACACCGGCGATGAGGTCGGCGCCGTACCCCTCCCCGGGGCCGGCCTCCAGAACGTCGAGACCGGCGCAGCGCCCGGCGAGGCGCTGGTAGACGACCTCGTGCCGGCGGAACCAGTAATTCTCCTCGGCGAGGCCGGGGATGGTGCGTTCACCGGTCAGCGGCAGTGACGGCTGCGCGCCCGGGTTGTCGACCGAACCGAATGTGCTCATTGGAAGGCAGGCTAACCCGTGATGACGTGTTCGCGAACGGATGCCCGGCGACTGTGGGGTCTGAATGAGTGGATTGACCAGTTATGGTGTCCTTGCGCGCCGTCAAAGTTACCGAGCAGTAACCTGGTGGCCGTTACGCATTACGTGATATGCCCAGGCCGGCTGCCGGCCTCATCGAGGAGGACGAACCACAGTCATGACGAACATCGTGGTCCTGATCAAGCAGGTCCCTGACACCTGGTCGGAGCGCAAGCTCACCGACGGCGACTTCACTCTCGACCGGGAAGCGGCCGACGCCGTTCTCGACGAGATCAATGAGCGCGCCGTCGAGGAAGCGCTGCTGATCAAGGAACGCGAGGGCGGCGACAGCACCGTGACCGTGCTCACCGCTGGTCCCGAGCGTGCTACCGAAGCCATCCGCAAGGCCCTGTCCATGGGTGCCGACAAGGCGGTTCACCTCAAGGACGACGGTCTGCACGGTTCCGATGTCGTCCAGACCGGGTGGGCCCTGGCCCGCGCGCTGGGCACCATCGAGGGCACCGAGCTGGTCATCGCCGGCAACGAGGCCACCGACGGCGTCGGCGGCGCGGTTCCCGCGGTCATCGCCGAGTACCTCGGCCTGCCGCAGCTGACCCACGTGCGCAAGCTGAACGTCGAGGGCGGCAAGGTCACCGCCGAGCGCGAGACCGACGAGGGCGTCTTCGGCCTCGAAGCGACGCTGCCGGCCGTGGTCAGCGTGAACGAGAAGATCAACGAGCCGCGCTTCCCGTCCTTCAAGGGCATCATGGCCGCGAAGAAGAAGGAAGTCACCGTCCTGACGCTGGCCGAGATCGGTGTCGAGGCCGACGAGGTGGGCGTGGCCAACGCCGGCACCAAGGTGCTGTCGTCCACCCCGAAGCCGCCGAAGACCGCGGGCGAGAAGATCACCGACGAAGGCGAAGGCGGCACCAAGATCGCCGAGTACCTGGTCGCCCAGAAGTTGATCTAGCAGCTGACCCCTCAGACACACACTTAAGGACATATTCATGGCTGAAGTACTTGTGCTCGTTGAGCACGCCGATGGTGCGCTGAAGAAGGTCAGCACCGAACTCATCACCGCCGCCCGTGTGCTGGGCGAGCCGTCTGCCGTCGTGGTGGCCGGTCCCGGCATCGCCGCCGGCCTGACCGACGGCCTGAAGGCCGCCGGTGCCGCCAAGATCTACGTCGCCGAGTCGGCCGATGTGGACAACTTCCTGGTCACCCCGAAGGTCGACGTGCTGGCCGCGCTGGCCGAGTCGGCCGCGCCGGCCGGTGTGGTCATCGCCGCCACCGCCGAGGGCAAAGAGGTCGCCGGCCGGCTGGCCGCGCGTCTGGGGTCGGGTCTGCTCGTCGACATCGTCGAACTCAAAGACGGTGGCGTCGGCGTGCACAGCATCTTCGGTGGCGCGTACACCGTGGAGGCCCAGGCCACCGGTGAACTCCCGGTGATCACCATCCGTCCGGGTGCCGTCGAGGCCGCCCCGGCCGACGGTGCCGGCGAGGTCGTCAACGTCGAGGTCCCGGCCCAGGCCGAGAATGCGACGAAGATCACGTCTCGCGAGCCGGTCGTCGGTGGCGACCGTCCGGAGCTCACCGAGGCCAGTGTCGTGGTCGCCGGTGGCCGCGGTGTCGGTAGCGAGGAGAACTTCAAGGTCGTCGAGGATCTCGCCGATTCGCTCGGCGCCGCCGTCGGTGCCTCGCGCGCCGCGGTGGACTCGGGCTACTACCCGGGTCAGTTCCAGGTCGGTCAGACCGGTAAGACCGTGTCGCCGCAGCTGTACATCGCGCTCGGCATCTCCGGTGCCATCCAGCACCGGGCCGGTATGCAGACGTCCAAGACGATCATCGCGGTCAACAAGGACGAAGAGGCACCGATCTTCGAGATCACCGATCTCGGCATCGTCGGCGACCTGTTCAAGGTGACCCCGCAGCTCACCGAGGCGGTCAAGGCTCGTAAGGGCTAGTTCGTCAACACTCTCGAAACTGCCCCGAAACCTCGGTTTCGGGGCAGTTTTGTGTGTGCCCACGGTGTTCACGTGGCGTGCACAGACACGTCACGCCTGCGATGCCGCCTCGAGACCCGGCTGGGCGACCGTGCTGACTATGAGCACCGCATCTGTACTCATACCGGCCGATGACACCGATCAGATGACCGCTGGGGGTTCTGGGGCCTCCGCGGCCCACGGACCGCGCTACACCCTGTTGCTGTCCACCGACGCCGACGATATCGACGCCGCGCAGCGTCTCCGCCATGAGGTGTTCACCTCCGAACCCGGCTTCACCCTCACCTCGGCGAGCCCCGGCTTCGAGGAGGGCCGCGACGCCGACCGCTTCGACCAGTTCTGCGATCACCTGCTGGTGCGCGAGGACGGCTCCGGCGACCTGGTCGGCTGCTATCGGATGCTGCCGCCGCCCGGCGCCATCGCGGCGGGCAGCCTCTACACCGCCACCGAATTCGACGTCCGGGCGCTGGACCCGCTGCGTCCGTCGCTGGTGGAGATGGGGCGTGCGGTGGTGCGCGCCGATCACCGCAACGGCGGTGTGGTGCTGCTGATGTGGGCCGGCATCCTGGCCTACCTGGACCGCTGCGGCTACGACTACGTCACCGGCTGCGTGTCGGTGCCCACCCATGTGGACGGCGAGGTGCCGGGCAGCCAGCTGCGCGGCGTCCGGGACTTCGTCCTGCGCCGCCACGGCGCGCCGGAGGAGTTCACCGTGCGTCCGTACCGTCCGGTGGTCATCGATGGCCGCAGCCTCGACGAGATCGAGCCGCCCGCCCGGGTCAGTGTGCCCGCCCTCATGCGCGGCTACCTGCGCCTGGGCGCCGAGGTGTGCGGTGAACCCGCGCACGACCCCGACTTCGGCGTCGGTGATTTCCCGGCGCTGCTGGACAAACGCAAAGCCGACGTGCGGTACCTGAAGCGTCTGCGATCTGTGTCGCAGGCCGGCGAGATGGGCGGCGGAGCATGAGCACACAGCACTCGTGGCTCCCGCAGGCCTCCTGCGACGCCAGCTGCATGCACGCCGGCTCCGCGCCGGTGGGCCCTCGGCCGATGGTCTGGTTGCGGACCACGTTTCGGGTGACCGCGGCCCTGCTGCTGATCCTGGCGGTGCCCCTACTGGCGGTGCCGTTGCCCGGTCGTTCCCACATCCAGCGGGCCTACTGCCGGCTGATGCTGCGCTGTATCGGGGTGCGGATCACCGTGTCGGGTGGGCCGATCCGTAACCTGCGCGGCGTTCTGGTGGTCAGTGGGCATGTGTCCTGGGTGGACATCTTCGCGATCGGTGCGGTGATGCCGGGCTCGTTCGTGGCGCGGGCCGATCTCATCGACTGGCCCGCACTCGGTGTGCTGGCCCGGATCATGAAGGTCATCCCCATCGAGCGGGAGAGCCTGCGCCGGCTGCCGGCCGTGGTCAGCGCGGTCGCCGCGCGATTGCGCAACGGGCAGACCGTCGTCGCCTTCCCGGAGGGCACCACCTGGTGCGGACTGGGTTACGGCGAGTTCCGGCCGGCCATGTTCCAAGCGGCGGTGGACGCCGCGCGACCCGTGCAGCCGCTTCGGCTGACCTACCACCACCGCGACGGCAGCCCGTCCACGGTGCCGGCCTATATCGGCGACGACACGCTGCTGGCATCGATCCGGCGCCTGGTCACCGCCCGGCGCACGGTGGTGCACGTGCGGGTGGAATCGCTGCAGCTGCCGGGGACCTCCCGCCGCGATCTGAAAGCCCGGTGCGAGGCCGCCGTGCGCGGGGACGCGGGCCGACGTGCGCACGGGCATGCTTCAGGGGCGAGCGCAGCGACGGGGAAGGCTTCAGGGGCGAGCGCAGCGACGGGGGAGATCCTGGCCGCCTGAGCTGCGCGGGCGGGCGGCCGCCGGATGGCGGTTATCCTGGACAGGCTATGACCGCCGTCTACCTCGATCACGCCGCCACCACCCCGATGCACCCCGCTGCCATCGAGGCGATGACAGCCGTGCTTGCGACGGTCGGTAACGCCTCCTCGCTGCACACGGCGGGTCGGGCGGCGCGGCGCCGGATGGAGGAGGCGCGCGAGGCGCTGGCCGGTGTGCTCGGCGCCCGGCCGTCGGAGGTCATCTTCACCGCGGGCGGCACCGAGAGCGACAACCTCGCGATCAAGGGCATCTACTGGGCGCGCCGCGCGGCCGAGCCGCACCGGCGCCGGATCGTCACGACGCCGGTGGAGCACCACGCCGTGCTCGACGCCGTCGAATGGCTGGTGGCACACGAAGGTGCCGAGGTGACGTGGCTACCGGTCACTGCCGACGGTTCGGTGTCACCCGAGGCGCTGCGCGCCGTGCTCGCCGAACACGACGATATCGCGTTGATCACGGCGATGTGGGCCAACAACGAGGTGGGGACCATCCTGCCGGTCGCCGAATTGGCCGGTATCGCAGCAGAATTCGATATACCGATGCACAGTGACGCGATCCAGGCCGTCGGGCACGTTCCGGTCGATTTCGCGGCCAGCGGACTGTCGGCGCTGTCGATCGCCGCGCACAAGTTCGGCGGACCGACCGGGGTGGGGGCACTGCTGTTGCGCCGCGATACCGCGTGCGTGCCCTTGCTGCACGGCGGCGGACAGGAACGCGATGTCCGTTCGGGCACACCAGATGTCGCCGGTGTGGTCGCGATGGCGGCCGCGGCGAAGGTGGCGGTCGACGGTCTCGAGGTCAGCAGCGCCCGCGTTCGGGCGCTGCGTGACCGGCTGATCGACGGGGTGCGCGCCACCATCGAGGATGTCGATGTCAACGGTGCGCTCGGGGACGGCCGGCTGCCCGGTAACGCGCACTTCACGTTTCGCGGTTGTGAGGGTGATTCGCTGCTGATGTTGTTGGATGCCAAGGGAATCGAGTGCTCGACCGGCTCGGCGTGCACGGCCGGGGTGGCCCAGCCTTCGCATGTGCTGCTGGCGATGGGTGCCGATCCGGCCACCGCTCGCGGGTCACTGCGACTGTCGCTGGGACACACCAGTTCCGATGCCGATGTCGATGCCGCCCTGGACGCGCTGCCCGCCGCGGTGCAGCGGGCGCGAGCTGCGGCGCTGGCCAGTGCGGGGGTGCTGTGATGCGCGTCCTGGTCGCGATGAGCGGCGGAGTGGACTCCTCGGTGGCGGCGGCCCGGATGGTCGACGCCGGTCATGACGTCGTCGGGGTCCATCTGGCGCTGTCCAGCACGCCGGGCACCCTGCGCACGGGATCGCGCGGGTGCTGCTCGAAGGAGGACGCCGGGGATGCGCGTCGCGTCGCCGACATCCTCGACATTCCGTTCTATGTCTGGGATTTCGCCGACCGTTTCAAAGAGGACGTGATCGACGATTTCGTCGACTCCTATGCGCGCGGTGAGACCCCGAACCCGTGCGTGCGGTGCAACGAGAAGATCAAGTTCTCCGCGCTGTCGGCCCGGGCGCTGGCGCTGGGCTTCGACGCGGTGGCCTCCGGGCACTACGCCCGGCTGTCCGACGGCCGGCTCCGGCGTGCGGTGGACGCCGACAAGGATCAGTCCTACGTGCTGGCTGTGCTGACCGCCGATCAGCTGCGTCACGCGCTGTTCCCGATCGGGGACACCCCCAAGCCGCAGATCCGCGAGGAGGCTGCCCGGCGTGGGCTGGCGGTGGCCGACAAGCCGGACAGCCACGACATCTGTTTCATCCCGTCCGGTGACACCCAGGCGTTTCTCGGAGCCAAGATCGGCATCCGGCCCGGCGCCGTCGTCGACGCCGGCGGCGCGGTGCTTGCCGAGCATGACGGTGTGCACGGTTTCACCATCGGTCAGCGCAAGGGCCTGGGCATCGCCGGGCCGGGTCCCGACGGGGCGCCCCGCTACGTCACCGGGATCGACGCCGCGAGCGGCACCGTGCGGGTGGGTCCGGCCACCGACCTCGACATCTCCACACTGCGCGGCGAGAAGCCGGTGTTCACCTCCGGCGCGGCGTTCGTGGGGCCGGTCGAATGCGTGCTGCAGGTGCGTGCCCATGGCGGTCTGGTCGACGCCGTCGTCGAGGTCCGCGACGGTGCGCTGCACGCCGACCTGCGGACCCCGCTGCGCGGTGTGGCCGCCGGTCAGACGATGGTGCTCTACCGGCCCGATCCGGCCGGGGACGAGGTCCTCGGCAGCGCAACCATCGCCCGCTGACGCTCAGCGAGGCCCGCATCCCCGCAGGTTGAGCCATCGAATACTGTTGGCCGCGTGAGTATTTTCGGCACTGCGACCGGCATCGGATCCTGGCCCGGCACGTCCGCGCGCGAGGCGGCCGAGGTGATCGTCGGCGAACTGCACGCACTGCCGCACCTCGCCGAACTCCCCGGCCGCGGAATCGGCGCCGATCTGATCGGTCGGGCGGGCGCTCTGCTGGTCGATATCGGTATCGACACCGCGCCGCGCGCCTACCGCATCGCCCCTGGTCGCAGCGCCGTGCAGCGCCGCGCGGCGAGCCTGCTCGACGAGGATGTCGACGCGCTGGAAGAGGCCTGGGAGAAGGCCGGACTGCGCGGCGTCCAGGGACGCACGGTCAAGGTGCAGGTGCCCGGGCCGATCACCCTGGCCGCCCAGTTGGAGCTGTCGAACGGGCACCGCGCGATCACCGACGCCGGCGCAGTGCGCGATCTGGCCGCATCCCTGGCCGAGGGGGTCGCCGTGCACCGTGCCACCGTGGCCCGGCGCATCGGGGCCGAGGTGGTGGTCCAGTTTGACGAGCCGACGCTGCCCGCGGCGTTGGCCGGCCGGCTCACCGGGGTGACGAGCCTGTCCTCGGTGCATCCCGTCGACGCGCCGGTGGCGGGTGCGCTGCTCGACGAATGTGCCCGACGCGTCGGCGGTGCCGTCGTCGTGCATTGCTGTGCTCCCGACCTGCCGTGGAAGCTCTTGCGGGACAGTGCCATCGATGCCGTGTCCGTCGATGTCGCGGTGCTGGGCGCGGCCGATCTGGATGGGGTCGGGGAGTTCGTGGAATCCGGCCGCACGGTACTGCTGGGCGTCGTCCCGTCCACCGCGCCGACCACGCGGCCCACAGCCGATCAGGTGGCGGCCGCCGCGGCGAAGGTCACCGACCGGTTGGGGTTTCCGCGCGCGGTACTGCGCGACCGGATCGGCATCACACCGGCGTGCGGCCTGGCCGGCGCCACCGCGGACTGGGCGCGGACCGCGATTTCGCTGGCGCAGAAGGCCGCGGACGGACTGCATCAGGATCCCGACGCGATCTAGCCCGCAAACATCGGTTCGCAGTATGGTGAGGTTCGAACGCGGGGGAGACTGTGGATCGAGCGAGGCGGGCCGTAGCAGCGAGCGCCACCGCGCTCGCCGCCTTGGTACTGGTCGGCGGGCCGACAGCGACCGTCGCGGCGGCCGCGCCGGGCGATTCGAGTCGTTCGCACGGCGGCCAGCACGGCAACCGTGGCGGCGACCATCGCGGTGAGCGTGGCGGTGAGCGTGGGCCCCGCAGCGATTCCGGTTACGGTCGGGCCGGCGCCGACAACCGCAAGAGCAGTGTCGCCAGCACGACCGGCGACAGCGAGACCACCAGTCGCACCGACACCGCCACCGTGAGCCGCGCGCCGCAGACCGCCGCGAGTACCGGCGATTCGGAGTCGTCGACTGCGACACCGACCCTGTCCGTTGCCGGGGCGCGGGCCTCCTCCGGTTCGGATATGCCCCCCGCGGCACCGGCTTTCGTCGCCCCGAAAGTGACCTTCGGGGATGGTCGTACCCCCGGTGACGGCGCGCGCCACCCCGTCGTCTCGGTGCCGCAGCCCGGTGTCGCGATCACCCTGCCGCCGGTGGTGATGGCGGTACCCGCGCCGCTCGGCATTGCGCCCGCGCCGGCACCGCCGAGTGCGCCGCTGGACCTGTCCGCGTTGCACGGCTGGGACTCCGCGCGGCCCGGGCAGCCGATGACCTCGTGGTTCGGCCTCGCCGGGCTGCTGCTGATCCCGCTCGCCGGTGCGGCACTTGGTTACCGGCAGGCCCGCGCCGCCAAAGCGGCGTCCACCCTGGCCATTCGCTGACGGATTCGAGCAAAACAGGCATCATGCGTTACCGACGGTACTGGATACCGTAGGTTGTACCCATGGAGAACCCGCCCGATCTGCCCGGCGTGCAGCACCGCTATCTCGATCTCGGCGACGGCGTGACGATTCACGTCGCCGAAGCCGGTCCCGAAGACGGACCGCCGGTGATGCTGGTGCACGGATTCCCGCAGAACTGGTGGGAATGGCGACGCCATATCGAGCCACTGGCCGCCGACGGCTACCGGGTGTTGTGCCCCGATCTGCGGGGGGCCGGATGGAGCTCGACTCCGCCGGGGGATCACTACTTCAAGAACGACCTGGCCGATGACCTGGCCGGTGTCGTCGACCGCCTCGGTGTCGGTCCGGTCCGCCTGGTCGCCCACGACTGGGGCGGTCCGGTCGCGACCATCTTCATGCTGCGCCATCCGGAGAAGGTGGTGTCGTTCATGGGCATCAACACCGCGGTGCCCTGGCTCAAACGCGACCTCACGGCCTTGGCCAACATCTGGCGGATGTGGTACCAGATTCCGATGCTGTTGCCGGTCATCGGACCGCGCGTGATCGCCGACCCGAAGATGCGGTTCTTCCGGCTGCTGGGTTCCTGGGTGGGTGGCGACTTCGTGACTCCGGAAGAGGACATGGAGTTCTACCGGGCGTGCATGTCGCGGCCGGCGTACGCCCTGGCCGGCTCGAAGTGGTACCGCACCTTCCAGACCCGGGAGGCGGCGCGGTGGATGCGCGGCGAATACGACCGCTACCACGTGACGGTGCCGGTGCGCTGGCTGCACGGCACCGAGGATTCGGTGCTGACCCCGGAACTGCTGCGGGTGCTGCCCGAACACTGCTCGAACTTCGACCTCGAATTGGTGCCCGGCGCGGGACACTGGATCATCGAGGAACGCCCGGAACTGGTGCTCGACCGGTTGCGCACCTTCCTGACCCTGGGTGCCGACGCGGGTAAATCTGCCTGAACGAGGTTGTCGCTCAAGCCGTTTCGTCGAGCTGCCGGATCAACTTCTTGGATGCCACGAGCCGGAATGAGGCATCGACGAGTTCGCGGACCTCGGCCCAGCCCACCGTGCCCGCGGTCAGATCCAGGCCCAGCCAACCGAACGGCCCCATGTAGGCCGGGAAGAAGAACCGGCTGTCCGCCTCGAGTGCCCGGCGATCGGAATCGTCGACCTTGACCAGGAGTGAATAGGGATAGGCAACCATCCCGTCGGTGCTCTTGAGGTTGCCGCCGAACATGGCGAACATCTTCGGCGCGCAGAACACGGGCCGGCCCCACGAGACCTTCTCGAACGCGGTGGGAAAGCCCAGCGCGATCTCGCGGACCTCGGCCAGTCCGAAGTCGTCATCGCTGAACATCACGGGGTGCGGCACGGGAAGCAGTCTATTCCGCGGGACATTGAGTTAGGCTCACCTTACTTATGCAGATGAGGAGGGTGATATGCCCATATCGTGGCTCGACACCGTGGTGCGTCACACCCGTATGGTCGGCGATTTCCCTTATCCGCACTGGGCGTCGATGTTCCTGAACAACCCGATTCGGCGGTTCATCGGTCGGCCCGGCACCGTCATCGACGGGCTGATGCTCGGCGGTGACGAGCGGGTCCTCGAGATCGGGCCCGGCCCGGGCTACTACAGCACCGAGATCGCCACGCGGGTGCCGCACGGACACCTACACCTGTTCGATCTGCAACCGCAGATGCTGGACAAGGCACGCCGCGCGGTCGACGCCGCGGGCTGCCGCAACGTCGAATTCCATTCCGGCGATGCCGGCGCCGGTTTGCCGTTCCCGGAGGACACCTTCGATGTGGCGTTCCTGGCGGCGGTGCTCGGTGAGGTGCCCGACAAGGAGATCTGCATCCGTGGGCTGGCGCGGGTGCTGCGCCCGGGCGGGCTGCTGGTGTTCGTCGAGGCCTTCCCCGATCCCGACCGGCAGAGCGCGCAGACTCTGCGTGAACTGGTCGAGCCGCACGGTTTCGTGTTGCAGGGTTGGGAGGGCACCACCTGGCGCGATGTGGTGCGGTTCCGGCTCTGGCCGCCGCTGTGAGCCGGCAAAGAGGTGTCGGCGCGCTCGACTAGCCTCTTGAGCGTGAGCTCTTCCGACTCTGAGGTACGCGGCCGTTGGCAGGAACTGGCCGAGGAGGTGCGGGGGCATCAGTTCCGGTACTACGTCAAAGACGCGCCCATCATCTCCGACGCCGAGTTCGACACGCTGCTGCGCGAACTGGAGGCCCTGGAGGAGGCGCATCCGGAGTTGCGCACCCCCGACTCGCCGACCCAGTTGGTCGGCGGTGCCGGCTTCGCCACCGACTTCGCCTCCGCCGACCATCTGGAACGGATGTTGTCGCTGGACAACGTGTTCGACAGCGACGAACTGTCGGCATGGGCCGCCCGGATCAGCGCCGAGACCGGTGAGAACACCGAGTATCTCTGCGAACTGAAGATCGACGGTGTCGCGCTGGCGCTGGTCTACCGCGACGGCAGACTGGTGCGTGCGGCCACCCGGGGTGACGGCCGCACCGGTGAAGACGTCACCCTCAACGCGCGCACCATCGAGGACATCCCCGAACGGCTCATCGACTCCGAGGAGTTCCCGCTGCCCGCGGTCCTCGAGGTGCGCGGTGAGGTGTTCTTCCGGCTCGCCGATTTCGAGGACCTCAATGCCGGATTGGTGGCCGAGGGCAAGCCGCCGTTCGCCAACCCGCGAAACAGCGCCGCCGGGTCGTTGCGCCAGAAGAACCCGGCCGTCACCGCCCGGCGCCGCCTGCGGATGATCTGCCACGGGCTGGGCCTCGTGGAAGGTACGACGTTCGCCTCCTTGCACGACGCCTACCGCGCGCTCGGTCAGTGGGGGCTGCCCGTCTCGACGCACACCACCCGCGTGCAGGGCATCGCCGCGGTCGCCGAGCGGATCTCCTACTGGGGTGAGCACCGGCATGACGTCGAACACGAAATCGACGGCGTGGTGGTCAAAGTCGACCAGGTGGCGTTGCAACGCCGGCTCGGTGCGACATCGCGCGCACCGCGCTGGGCGGTGGCCTACAAGTATCCGCCCGAAGAGGTCACCACCAAGCTGCTCGACATCAGGGTCAATGTCGGCCGCACCGGCCGGGTCACCCCGTTCGCCTACATGGAGCCGGTCAAGGTCGCGGGATCCACCGTCGGACTGGCCACCCTGCACAACGCCTCCGAGGTGAAACGCAAGGGCGTGCTGATCGGCGACACCGTGGTGATCCGCAAGGCCGGTGACGTCATCCCCGAGGTGCTGGCGCCGGTGGTCGATCTGCGCGACGGTACCGAACGCGAATTCGTCATGCCCACAACATGTCCCGAGTGCGGCACCCCCCTGGCGCCGGCCAAGGAGGGCGATGCCGACATCCGCTGCCCCAACACGCGCAGTTGCCCGGCCCAGTTGCGCGAGCGCGTGTTCCACGTCGCGGGCCGCGGTGCCTTCGATATCGAAGGGCTCGGGTACGAAGCGGCGGTGGCGCTGTTGGCTGCCGGCGTGATCGATGACGAGGGCGACCTGTTCACCCTGACGGCCGACGATCTGTTGCGCACCGATCTGTTCACCACCAAGGCCGGCGAACTGTCCGCCAACGGTAAGCGGCTGCTGGCCAATCTGGGCAAGGCCAAATCCCAGCCGCTGTGGCGCGTGCTGGTGGCGCTGTCCATCCGCCACGTGGGGCCGACGGCGGCGCGCGCGCTGGCCGGTGAGTTCGGCAGCCTCGACGCGGTGATGGCGGCGTCCGAGGAGCAGCTCGCCGCGGTCGAGGGTGTGGGTCCGACCATCGCCGCCGCCGTGATCGAGTGGTTCACCGTGGACTGGCACCGGGCCATCGTCGACAAGTGGCGCGCCGCAGGGGTGCGGATGGCCGATGAACGCGACGCGGGCATCGAACGGACCCTGGAAGGCCTGTCCATCGTCGTCACCGGGTCGCTGACCGGGTTCTCGCGCGATGAGGCCAAGGAGGCCATCCTGGTGCGTGGCGGCAAGGCGGCCGGCTCGGTGTCGAAGAAGACGGCCTACGTGGTGGCCGGGGACGCCCCGGGGTCCAAGTACGACAAGGCCATCGAACTCGGGGTGCCGGTCCTTGATGAGGACGGCTTTCGCGCACTGCTGGAGAACGGTCCGGCGCCGGCGGACTAACGCAGGATGGTGGCCACGATGCCGGCCAGGTAGCCCAGCCGCGCGACCTCCGACGGCCGGAAGGCGGGCCCGCCCGGGCGGCCCAACAGGACCGCGGTGCCGTGATCGCCCAGCGGGGCGGCGGCCAGGGTGGTGTCGATATCGCGCCAGACCTGAGGCACCCACGGCGCGCTGCCGTCGAGTACCGCGGCATGCTCGATCGGCAGCCAGGGCGCGCTCTGCGCAAGCGTTTCGGGTGCCCCCGGGCTGCCGACGATGGTCTCCAGCCCGCCTTCGGTCAGCCGCACGACGCTGCACCAGCCCACCCGCAACACCTTCGGGGCCTCGTCGGCGAGCATCTGCAGCTTGTCGCCCGCCGCGGCGATGTGGTCGATGAGCTCGAGTTCGCGGTGCGCCTCCAGCAGCCCGGTATGCGGCCGGATGCTGTCGACGTAGACACCCTGGATGTGTTCGGCGGCCGTGATCAGCGAATCGGGCATCGCACCGACCGGCAGGTCGACGACCAGATCGTCGATGGCGTAGCCCGCTCCGCGCTCGACCACGTCGAGGGACAGGATGTCGGCGCCCACCGAACCGAGCGCGACGGCCAGCGAGCCGAGGCTGCCCGGTCGGTCCTCCAGCTGGACCCGCAGCAGATATGACGGCACGCGTGACACCTTGTCACAGCGGCAGGTGCGCGGCGAACCGGCGGGCAGTGGGTGCAGCGACCAGGGGACGACCGGGGGATGAAAAGGGGTGGAGCGCAGCGACTAGGCTTTCCAGTCGTGTCACAGATCTCCCGGGACGAGGTAGCCCACCTTGCGCGGCTGGCCCGGCTCGCCCTCACCGATGGCGAGTTGGACAGTTTCGCCGGTCAGCTCGACGCCATCCTGGCCCACGTCGGCCAGATCCAGTCCGTCGACGTCACCGGCGTCGAAGCCACGGACAATCCGCTTTCGCGGCGGCCCGGACAAGGGGAGTCGGGTGGCTACGCCAATGTGACGAGGCCGGATGAGGTCGTGCCGAGCCTCACCCAGGACCAGGCCCTTGCCGCCGCCCCGCGCGCCGAGGACGGTCGCTTCGCGGTGCCTCGCATCCTGGAAGAAGAAGAATGACCGAGTTGATCCGCGAGAACGCCGCCACGCTGGGCGCCAAGATCGCCGCGGGGGAGGTCACCTCGACCGAGGTCACCACCGCGCATCTGGACCAGATCGCCGCGACCGATGAGCGCTATCACGCGTTCCTGCACGTCGGCGCCGAGCAGGCACTGGCCGCGGCCGCCGAGGTCGACCGCCAGGTCGCCGCGGGTGAGCCGCTGCCGTCGCCGCTGGCCGGTGTGCCCCTGGCCCTCAAAGACGTCTTCACCACGATCGATGCGCCGACCACCGCCGGATCCAAGATCCTGGAGGGCTGGCGGTCCCCGTTCGACGCGACGGTCACCGCGAAGCTGCGAGCGGCCGGTATCCCGATTCTGGGCAAGACCAACATGGACGAGTTCGCGATGGGCAGCTCGACCGAGAACTCCGCGTACGGCCCCACCCGCAACCCGTGGGATGTCGAGCGGGTGCCCGGCGGCTCCGGCGGCGGTAGCGCCGCCGCGCTCGCGGCGTTCCAGGCCCCGCTGGCCATCGGCACCGACACCGGTGGCTCGATCCGCCAGCCGGCCGCTCTCACCTCGACCGTCGGCGTCAAGCCGACGTACGGGACCGTCAGCCGGTACGGGCTGATCGCCTGCGCGTCATCGCTGGACCAGGGTGGGCCGTGCGCCCGCACGGTGCTCGACACCGCGCTGCTGCACGAGGTGATCGCCGGCCACGACCCGCGCGACTCCACGTCGATCAACGTCCCGGTGCCCGATGTGGTGGGCGCCGCCAAGGCCGGCGCTCAGGGCGATCTGAAGGGTGTGCGGGTCGGCGTCGTCAAGCAGCTGCGCGGCGAGGGCTATCAGGCCGGCGTGCTGGCGTCCTTCCACGCCGCCGTCGAGCAGCTCACCGCTCTCGGCGCGGAGGTCATCGAGGTCGACTGCCCGAACTTCGACCACGCGATGGCGGCCTACTACCTGATCCTGCCCTCGGAGGTGTCGAGCAACCTGGCGCGCTTCGACGCCATGCGCTACGGCCTGCGGGTCGGCGACGACGGCACGCACAGCGCCGAAGAGGTCATGGCGCTGACTCGGGCCGCCGGTTTCGGGCCGGAGGTCAAGCGCCGCATCATGATCGGCACCTACGCGCTGTCGGCGGGCTATTACGACGCCTATTACAACCAGGCCCAGAAGGTCCGCACGCTGATCGCCCGCGATCTGGACCGGGCCTACGAAAAGGTCGACGTCCTGGCCACCCCGGCCACGCCCTCGACGGCGTTCCGCCTCGGGGAGAAGGTCGACGACCCGCTGGCCATGTACCTGTTCGACCTGTGCACCCTGCCGCTCAACCTGGCCGGGCACTGTGGCATGTCGGTGCCGTCGGGATTGTCGGCCGACGACAACCTGCCGGTCGGCCTGCAGATCATGGCCCCCGCCATGGCCGATGACCGGCTCTACCGGGTGGGTGCGGCCTACGAGGCGGCCCGGGGATCGCTGCCGACCGCGCTGTAAACGGGTTAGATAGGCGGCATGCGTATTGGCGTGCTGACTGGTGGTGGTGACTGTCCGGGGCTGAACGCCGTGATCAGGGCGGTGGTGCGGACCTGCGACCAGCGTTACGGATCCACGGTGGTCGGCTTCCTGGACGGATGGCGCGGCCTGCTGGAGGACCGACGGATCCAGCTGGCCAACGATGACCGCAACGACCGGCTGCTGGGCAAGGGCGGCACCATGCTGGGCACCGCACGGGTCAATCCCGACAAACTGCGGGCCGGTCTGGACCAGATCAAGCAGACGCTGGAGGACAACGGCATCGATGTGCTCATCCCGATCGGCGGGGAGGGCACACTGACCGCGGCGCACTGGCTGTCCGAGGAGAACGTGCCCGTGGTCGGGGTCCCCAAGACCATCGACAACGACATCGACTGCACCGACGTCACGTTCGGCCACGACACCGCACTGCAGGTGGCCACGGACGCCATCGACCGGCTGCACAGTACGGCGGAGTCGCACCAGCGGGTCATGCTCGTCGAGGTGATGGGCCGGCACGCCGGCTGGATCGCGCTGAACGCGGGCTTGGCCACCGGCGCGCACATGACCCTGATCCCCGAGCAGCCCTTCGATGTCGAGGAAGTGTGCCGGCTGGTCAAGAAGCGGTTCCAGCACGGCTCCTCGCACTTCATCTGCGTCGTCGCCGAGGGCGCCAAACCCGCCGAGGGCACCATGCAGCTCCGGCAGGGCGGCCTCGACGAGTTCGGCCACGAGCGATTCACCGGTGTGGCCCAGCAGCTGGCCCTCGAGGTGGAGAAGCGCATCAAGAAGGAGGTGCGCGTCACGGTGCTCGGCCACGTGCAGCGCGGCGGCACCCCGACGGCCTATGACCGGGTGCTGGCCACCCGGTTCGGCGTCAACGCCGCCGACGCCGCCCATGCCGGCGAGTTCGGCATGATGGTGTCGCTGCGCGGGCAGGACATCGGGCGGGTGGCCCTGGCGGACGCGGTGCAACAGCTCAAGCTGGTGCCGCAGAGCCGCTATGACGACGCCGCGGAATTCTTCGGCTGAGCTGGCCCCATTAGGATCGACGGCATGTCTGTCGATACCGCCGAACTCCTGGACTACGACGAGGTCATCGCCGCTTTCGATCCCGTCATGGGGATGGAGGTGCACGTCGAGCTGTCGACCGCGACGAAGATGTTCTGCGGTTGCGCCAACCAGTTCGGCGGCGAGCCCAACACGCAGGTGTGCCCGGTGTGCCTGGGTCTGCCCGGCGCACTGCCGGTGCTCAACGGGTCGGCGGTGGAGTCGGCGATCCGGATCGGGCTGGCGCTGAACTGTGAGATCGCGCCGTGGGGCCGGTTCGCGCGGAAGAACTACTTCTACCCGGATCAGCCGAAGAACTACCAGATCTCGCAGTACGACGAACCGATCGCCGTCGACGGGTATCTGGACGTCCCGCTGGACGACGGCACCACCTTCCGGGTCCAGATCGAGCGTGCGCACATGGAGGAGGACACCGGCAAGCTGACCCACCTGGGCAGCGACACCGGCCGGATCTCCGGGGCGACCACCTCGCTGGCCGATTTCAACCGCGCCGGGGTGCCGCTGATCGAGATCGTCACCCGGCCGATCGAGGGCACCGGAGAACGCGCACCGGAGATCGCCCGCGCGTATGTCACGGCGTTGCGCGATCTGCTGCGCGCACTGGACGTGTCCGATGTGCGGATGGACCAGGGTTCGCTGCGCTGCGATGCCAACCTGTCGCTGAAACCCAAGGGCGCCAGTGAATTCGGTACCCGCACCGAGACCAAGAACGTGAACTCGCTCAAGAGTGTCGAGGTGGCGGTGCGCTACGAGATGCGCCGCCAGGCCGCGGTGCTGAGCGCCGGGGGCACCGTCACCCAGGAGACCCGGCACTTCCACGAGTCCGGCCACACCACGCCCGGGCGCAGCAAGGAGACCGCGCAGGACTACCGCTACTTCCCGGAGCCGGACCTGGAGCCGATCGCGCCCAGTGCCGAACTGGTGGAGCGGCTGCGCACCACCATCCCGGAGCTTCCGTGGTTGGCGCGCAAGCGGATTCAGCAGGAGTGGGGCGTCTCCGACGAGGTGATGCGCGACCTGGTGAACAACGGCGCCATCGATATGGTGGCCGCCACCGTCGCGCACGGCGCCTCCAGCGAGGCCGCCCGTGCGTGGTGGGGCAACTTCCTGGTGCAGAAGGCCAACGAGATCGGGGTGGCCGTATCCGATTTGGCCATCACGCCCAAGCAGGTGGCCGCGGTGGTCGAACTGGTCGACGGCGGCAAGTTGTCGAACAAACTGGCCCGCCAGGTGGTCGAGGGCGTGCTCGCCGGTGAGGGTGAACCCGAGCAGGTCATGAATGATCGCGGACTCGTTGTGGTGCGCGATGATTCACTGATCCAGGCCGCGGTCGACGAGGCCTTGGCCGCCAATCCCGATGTCGCCGACAAGATTAGGGCCGGCAAAGTGGCTGCGGCAGGCGCAATAGTCGGCGCGGTGATGAAGGCCACCAAGGGCCAGGCCGACGCCGCGCGGGTGCGCGAACTGGTGATCGCCGCGTGTAGTTAGGTCAGCCCGCCGTCGTCACGTCTTGTCGGCGTTGCTGCGCGGGAAGCCACCACCCGACGGGAACAGCGGGAACACCACGTCGTCGAGCTTCTCGGCGTCACCTGAGGTCTTGTTGATCGTGCCGCCCCAGACGTTGCCGTCCGGGGACACCGCGAGCCCCCAGGCGTGGCCGTGCTGATCCTGGCGCACCACCTCGGGCTCACCGGTCACCGCCCCGGTGTCGGGGGCCATCCGCACGGCGACGGTCTGTTTGGTGTTCACCAGATTCACCAGGACGGCGCCGTCGAGGGCGGCGCAGCCGGCCACCCCGGGCCGGTCCGGCCAGGACCACACCGTGGACACCTTGGAGTCCTTGGTGATCTTCTGCAGGCGGTCGCCGGTCGGGGTGCGATCGGTGATGTAGAGCGACCCGTCGGCCGGATCGGTGCACATCGAACCGGCCGCGCCCATCCCGGACAGGGCGGTGGTCGGCGGGGCCTGGTCGACGGTGGTGGGCTGCTCGATGCGCAGGATCTTGCCCGCCAGCGAGGCCGGGTCGTTGGCCAGCGCCGGGTTCCCGGCGTCACCGGTCTGGACCACCAGCGTCGTCGGGCTGGTGAAGATCAGCGATCCCGCGTTGCCGGTGGCGCCCTTGGGGATTCCGGTCAGCAGCGCCTTGGGCACATCGCCGTCGGCGATGCGGATGACCCGGTTGTCGGTCGGGGTGCTGACGTAGGCGTACATCAGCCGGTCCTGTGAGTAGGTGGGCGACAGCACGATGTCGAGCAGGCCGCCGTCGCCGGACGGGTCGACGGGGATGACGACCTTGACCTTCGGTTCGGCCTTGGTCGACACGGTCTTGACGGCGCCCGTCGTGCGTTCGGCCACCAGCGCGGACTGGCTGTCGGGAAGCATGATGAGGCCGCTGGTGCTCTCCAGGCAGCCCTGCATCACACCGGGGGCGGGGCACTCCTTGGGAAACGGTGCACCCGGCAGCGGCGGGGGAGGCGGCGGCGACGACGAGGGCGGGGCCTCCATCTGTGGCTCGGTGGTGAACGGCTGCGACTGCGCATCGTCGAACCGGGCGCATCCGACCGCTGCCACCATCACCGTGCACAGCACCGCAGCGTCTCGAAGCGCCGTCAGCGTAGGCCCGCCCTGTCTCATGCAGGCCAGACTACGGATGGATGCGCCGAACGCGCCAAGAAGGTGTCGGTCGCAACCCTGTGTCACGAGTGTGTATCGGTGTGGATACGTGCGCGTTTGTGTCGCGCCAATACCGAGTTACGGCGTGTCTTGCATTTACCCTGGCAACCGTGACCGCTGAACCTCATGGCATGACCGACTGGCAACGGCCGGCGTCGGCCCGGCTGGTCGACCCTGAAGACGACTTGCCCTCGTCGACGTACGGGGGCGATTTCGAGACTACGGCCATCCCGCGGTACGACACCGAGGGTTCCGCCAAACCGGAACAGTCCGGTTATTCGCTGCTCGGCGAACCCGAACCCCTGCCCTATGTGTCCCCGGCGGCGCCGAACCCCTACGCGGCCGCACCGGCGGTGCCGACCGAGATCGGACCGCACGACGCCGACCAGCGCATCCGCGCGGCAGGTCGGCGCGGCACCACCGACCTGGGCCTGTTCCTGCTGCGTGCCGGGCTGGGCGTGCTGCTCGTCATACACGGACTGCAGAAGGCGTTCGGTTGGTGGGGCGGCGCGGGCCTGAGTGGTTTCGAAGGTTCGCTCAACGAGCTGGGCTACCAGCACGCCGGCCTGATCACCTATGTCGCCGCGGGCGCGCAGGTCGGCGCGGGCGTGCTGCTGGTGCTCGGGCTGTTCACCCCGTTGGCCGCCGCAGCCGCGCTGGCGTACCTGATCAACGCGCTGCTGGCCGGCATCGCCGCGGCGCCCGACCACAGTTTCGTCAGCTTCGTCGTACCGTCGGGCCATGAGCACCAGGTCACCCTCGTGCTGGTGGCGGCGGCGCTGACGCTGACCGGTCCGGGACGCTACGGGCTGGATGCCGGCCGGGGCTGGGCCCGTCGGCCGTTCGTCGGCTCGTTCCTGGCGCTGCTGCTGGGGATCGGTGTGGGCGTCGGCTTCTGGGTGCTGCTCAACGGCGCCAATCCGATCGCCTGACGCCGATCAAGCGGCGAGGAACGAGCCGCGTTGAGAAGGTCAGGCCAATCAACCTCGCCTAGGCATCACTCGTAGGGGTTGGGCACCCGGCCACCGCTGGCCGCGGTGAGCAACGGCAACGTCGAGAAGGTCACCGCGGGCAGGACGAGTTCACTGCCGTCGGTGAGACGTGCGCGCGCCCAGGAACTCCTGGTGAACCGCAGGCCGTCGATCTCTTCCCAGCGCACCGTGCGGCTGCCCAGCAGCGTGCGCACCCGCACGTGGTCGCGGTCGGCCACCGTGCGGTACCGGAAGACGGCCGCCGCCAACAGGATCGGCAGGATCAACAGCACGGCGGCATAGCCCGGCCACGCGAAGATCAGGGCGAGCAGACCCAGGGTGAAGAAGCCCACCCCGAAATAGGCCATCGGGGAGATGCGGATGACGACGTCGGTCTGCGCACGAGCGGAACTCACCACGCCATCTTTGCACCGTGCCCGCGTCGCGAATCCGGGCGTCCGAGACGGGTCAGGGCAATTTGACCTTTGACCAGTGCGCGGGCTACCGTCACTTGTTATGCAGAAGTCCGAGATTTCCGTAGTACTTGGTTGGCGCGTTGATGCCGCGCTGGCCCTCACTCGGGCATAGCACACAGCATCGACGCGCCAACCCTCGTACAGCGGACTCCGCTGACGGGGGTTTTTTCTTGCCCAAGTACCAGATCCGACAGATAACCAACCCGACGAAGAGGACATCGTGAGCGCTCCCACCACGCGGCCCCCCGAGCCCGCCCAGCGCGCAAACTCACCCGTGGCTGCGGCCAATCCCGTGACGCAGCCGAAACACGTTGCGCCCGTTGAACTCACCGGCGCGCAGTCGGTGGTGCGTTCGCTGGAAGAGATCGGCGTCGAGGTGATATTCGGTATCCCCGGCGGAGCGGTCCTGCCGGTCTACGACCCGCTGTACGACTCGATGAAGCTGCGCCATGTCCTGGTGCGGCACGAGCAGGGCGCCGGGCATGCCGCCAGCGGCTACGCCCACGCCACCGGCAAGGTCGGTGTGATGATGGCCACCTCGGGTCCCGGTGCCACCAACCTGGTCACCCCGCTGGCCGACGCCCAGATGGACTCCATCCCGGTGGTCGCCATCACCGGACAGGTCGGTCGCGCCCTGATCGGCACCGACGCCTTCCAGGAGGCCGATATCACCGGCATGACCATGCCGATCACCAAGCACAACTTCCTGGTGCGCGACGGTGACGACATCCCGCGGGTGATCGCCGAGGCCTTCCACATCGCCCAGTCGGGGCGACCCGGCGCGGTGCTCGTCGACATCCCCAAGGACATCCTGCAGGGCCAGTGCACCTTCTCCTGGCCGCCGGTGATGGACCTGCCCGGCTACAAGCCGAACACCAAGCCGCACAGCCGCCAGGTGCGCGAGGCCGCCAAGCTGATCGCCGAGGCCCGCAAACCGGTGCTCTACGTCGGTGGCGGCGTCATCCGCGGTGAGGCGACCGCCGAACTGATGGATCTGGCGGAACTGACCGGCATCCCGGTGGTCACCACCCTGATGGCCCGCGGTGCGTTCCCGGACAGCCACCCGCAGCACATGGGTATGCCGGGCATGCACGGCTCCGTCTCCGCGGTCGCCGCGCTGCAGAAGAGCGATCTGCTGATCGCACTGGGCACCCGCTTCGATGACCGGGTCACCGGCAAGCTGGACTCATTCGCCCCGGATGCCCTGGTCATCCACGCCGATATCGACCCCGCCGAGATCGGCAAGAACCGGCACGCCGACGTGCCGATCGTGGGCGATGTCCGCAACGTCATCACCGATCTGCTGGAGGTGCTGCGCCGCGACGGCACCAACGCGGCGTCGCTGAAGCTGGACAACTGGTGGGAATACCTGTCCAGCATCAAGTCGACCTACCCGCTGAGCTACGGCCCGCAGAGCGACGGCAGCCTGAGCCCCGAGTTCGTCATCGAGAAGCTGGGTCAGATCGCCGGACCCGACGCGCTCTACGTCGCCGGTGTCGGCCAGCACCAGATGTGGGCCGCCCAGTTCGTCAAGTACGAGAACCCCAAGACGTGGCTGAACTCCGGCGGTCTGGGCACCATGGGCTTCGCCGTCCCGGCGGCCATGGGCGCCAAGTTCGGCCGGCCCGAGGCCGAGGTGTGGGCCATCGACGGCGACGGCTGCTTCCAGATGACCAATCAGGAACTGGCCACCTGTGCCATCGAGGGCGCGCCGATCAAGGTCGCGCTGATCAACAACGGCAACCTGGGCATGGTGCGGCAGTGGCAGACGCTGTTCTACGAGAAGCGGTACAGCCAGACGGATCTGTCGACGCACAGCCGCCGGATCCCGGATTTCCTGAAGCTGGCCGAGGCGCTGGGTTGCGTCGGATTGCGTTGCGAGCGTGAAGAAGACGTCGAAGACGTGATCAACCAGGCCCGTGCCATCAACGACCGGCCGGTGGTCATCGACTTCGTCGTCGGCAAGGACGCCCAGGTGTGGCCGATGGTCGCCGCCGGGACGAGCAACGACGAGATCCAGGCCGCCCGCGGAATCCGGCCGCTGTTCGACTCCGAAGAAGGGCACGCGTGATGAGCGCTTGCGCGAAGAACCGAGGAATCTGATGACCATCTCCACCCACACCCTGTCGGTGCTCGTCGAGGACAAACCCGGCGTCCTGGCGCGCGTCGCCTCGCTGTTCTCCCGGCGCGGATTCAACATCCAGTCCCTGGCCGTCGGCGCCACCGAGCAGAAGCACCTGTCCCGGATGACCATCGTCGTCCAGGTCGAGGACTTCCCGCTCGAACAGGTCACCAAGCAGCTCAACAAGCTGATCAACGTGATCAAGATCGTCGAACAGGACGAGGCTCAGTCGGTCTCGCGCGAGCTCGCGCTGATCAAGGTGCGCACCGATGCGACCACCCGCAGCCAGGTGATTGAAGCGGTCAACCTGTTCCGTGCCAAGGTGGTGGACGTGTCCACCGAGTCGCTGACCATCGAGGCCACCGGGACGCCGGAGAAGCTCGAGGCCTTCCTGCGGGTGCTCGAGCCGTACGGTATTCGGGAAATCGTGCAGTCCGGCATCGTCTCGCTGTCGCGCGGACCGCGCGGGATCGGCACCGCCAAATAGCTTCCATCGACACAGCTTCAACACGACCGAAAACAAGAGAAGGAAAAGTAAGTGGCAATCGAACTGTTCTACGACGACGACGCGGATCTGTCGATCATCCAGGGCCGCAAGGTCGCGGTGATCGGCTACGGCAGCCAGGGCCACGCCCATTCGCTGTCACTGCGTGACTCGGGTGTGCAGGTCAAGGTCGGCCTGAAAGAGGGCTCGAAGTCCCGCGTCAAGGTCGAGGAGCAGGGCCTGGAGGTCGACACCCCGGCCGAGGTCGCCAAGTGGGCCGACGTGATCATGCTGCTGGCGCCCGACACCGCGCAGGCCGAGATCTTCAAGAACGACATCGAGCCCAACCTGGAGGACGGCAACGCGCTGTTCTTCGGCCACGGCCTGAACATCCACTTCGGTCTGATCAAGCCGCCCGCCAACGTCACCGTCGGCATGGTCGCCCCCAAGGGCCCCGGCCACCTGGTGCGCCGGCAGTTCGTCGACGGCAAGGGCGTGCCCGCCCTGATCGCCGTCGACCAGGACCCCAAGGGTGAGGGCCAGGCGCTGGCGCTGTCCTACGCGTCGGCCATCGGTGGCGGGCGTGCCGGTGTCATCAAGACCACCTTCAAGGAGGAGACCGAGACCGACCTGTTCGGTGAGCAGGCCGTGCTGTGCGGTGGCACCGAGGAGCTCATCAAGACCGGGTTCGAGGTCATGGTGGAGGCCGGTTACGCCCCCGAGATGGCGTACTTCGAGGTGCTGCACGAGCTCAAGCTGATCGTCGACCTGATCTACGAAGGCGGCATCGCCCGGATGAACTACTCGGTGAGCGACACCGCCGAGTTCGGTGGCTACCTGTCGGGCCCGCGGGTCATCGACGCCGACACCAAGAAGCGTATGCAGGACATCCTCAAGGACATCCAGGACGGCACCTTCGTCAAGCGTCTGGTCGCCAACGTCGAGAACGGCAACACCGAGCTCGAGGCCCTGCGCAAGGCCAACGCCGAGCACCCGATCGAGGTCACCGGCAAGAAGCTGCGCGACCTGATGAGCTGGGTCGACCGGCCGATCACCGAGACCGCCTAGGCTCTCCCAGCCCAACGGCCAGTTATTGCACGGCGAACTCGAAAGAGCGTGCAATAACTGGCCTTTCGGCGTTCATGGGGTGGCTTCGTGGCCGTCGCGGCCCTTGGTGCGGCGGTCCTCTTTCATCTCCGCCTCGTACACGTGACGCTTGCCGTCCATGAGGTCGTCACGGACCCGTTTCTCGTGCGCACGCAGGCGCGACCAGTAGTCGTCATCGAATTCCTCGACCACCTGGAATGTCCAGCGGCCCCGGATGACGTTGCGGCCGACCATATCCTCGGCCAATCGGTCGGCGGCCGCGCCGTGCCCGGCCTCGCGCAGGTCGTCGCACGCCTGCCCGAGCAGCAGGTCGGCGTGACCCATCAGCTGGTGAAACGAGTACAGGTGACCCCGCGCCCGTTCCACGTACTCGAGGGCCTCGGACACCTTGCCGACCGCCGCCACCGTCGCATCATCCACACCCGGTGGCCGGGCGTGCGCATCGTCGAGAGTGCTCACCGCAGGGGTATACCCACAATGTCCGGGCGGCTCACGGGGCCAGGGTCGGCAGTTCCGCGATGCCGAACTCACGCCTGAGCACCGTGGCGGCCGCGTAATACCCGGCCATCCCGTGCACACCGCCGCCGGGCGGGGTGGCGGAGGAACACAGATACGCCTTCGGGATGGGCGTGCTCCACGGATTCAGGCGCGGCGTCGGGCCGGCCAGCGCGCTGATCATGTTGTTGCCGCCCACCCCGATATCGCCGCCGACCAGATTGGCGTTGTGGTCGGCCAAGCGTGATGCCGGCACGCTGCGCGTCGCGACGACGATATCGCGGAAGCCCGGGGCGAACCGCTCGAAGATCCCGGTCACCGCCTCGGCCATATCGCGCGACGAGCCATGCGGCACATGTGCATACGTCCACAGTGGGCGCCGGCCCGCCGGGTCGATGCGACCCGGGTCGGCCACATGCGGCAGCGCGGCCAGCACCATCGGCCAGTCGGCGTGCCGGCCGGCGGCGATCTCCGCCTCGGCCAGCGCCATCCGTTCCCGGCTGCCGCCGAGGTGAAGTGTCGGCGCCTGCGCCAGACGCTCGTCGCGCCAAGGGATTTCACCGGAGAGCACGAAATCGACCTTGGCCACGCCCGGCCCGTACCGGTAGCGCTGCAGGGCCCGGGCGTAACCGGAGGGCAGGGTGTCACCGTAGAGGGACAGCAATGCGGTGGGGGCGGTGTCGTAGAGCACCACACCGGCAGGCGGCGCGGTCACCTCCTCGCCGAGCACGAGCTCGCCGCCATGGGCGTGCAGGTCGGCCAGCAGCGCAGCGACGATGGCCTGTGAGCCGCCGACCGGAATCGGCCAGCCCACCGCATGCCCGAGCGTGCCCAGCATCAGGCCTGCGCCGCTGGACACCAGCGACGGCATCGGGGCGATGGTATGGGCGGCGACACCGCTGAACAGGGCCCGGGCGTCATCGCCGCGCAGCGTGCTCCACAACCGGCTGCCCTGGGCAAGCAGGCGAGGAGCCACCTTCGCCGCGGCGGAAAGCGGTGGCACCGAACGCTTGTTGCCGAGGATCAGTCGCACCACGGCATCGCTGTCGTCGACCAACGGTCCGAGCAACCGCCGCCACGACGGCCCGTGCTCGAGTTCGGCGCAGGTGCGGCCGATATCGCGATACCCGATCGCCGCGGGGCGGTCGGGCAGCGGACTGGCGTAGGAGATCTCGGGTACCGCCAGCCGCACACCGCGTGCGGTCAGGTCGTAGTCGGCGAAGAACGGTGAGGCCAGCGCCAGTGGATGCACCGCCGAACAGATATCGTGGGTGATACCGGGGAACTCGGCGTCGGGCAGGGTGCGCGCGCCGCCACCGGCGGTCGGCTGGGCCTCGATGACCCGCACCGCGAGCCCGGCCCGGGCCAGGATGACGGCGGCGGACAGGCCGTTGGGTCCGGAGCCGACGACGGTGACGTCCATGGCACCAGAATGCCCGGTGTTTCGTCGATATTGCAGCCCACTATCCTTACCGCGTGAGTCTTCCCGTTGTACTGATCGCCGACAAGCTCGCCGAATCGACCGTCGCTGCCCTGGGTGACCAGGTAGAGGTCCGTTGGGTGGACGGCCCGGACCGCCCGAAGCTGCTGGCCGCGGTCACCGATGCCGACGCGCTGCTGGTGCGTTCGGCCACCACCGTCGACGCCGAGGTGCTGGCCGCCGCACCCAAGCTCAAGATCGTCGCCCGGGCCGGCGTCGGCCTGGACAACGTCGACGTCGACGCCGCCACCGCGCGCGGGGTGCTGGTCGTCAACGCGCCCACCTCCAACATCCACAGCGCCGCCGAGCATGCGCTGGCCCTGCTGCTCTCGGCCGCGCGCCAGATCCCGGCCGCCGATGCCACGCTGCGTGAGCACACCTGGAAGCGGTCGAAGTTCTCCGGCACCGAGATCTTCGGTAAGACCGTCGGTGTGGTGGGGCTGGGCCGTATCGGTCAGCTCGTCGCGCAGCGGCTGGCCGCCTTCGGTGCCCACATCACCGCGTACGACCCCTATGTCTCCCAGGCCCGTGCCGCGCAGCTGGGCATCGAACTGCTGCCACTCGACGATCTGCTGGCGCGCGCCGATTTCATCTCGGTGCACCTGCCCAAGACCAAGGAAACCGCCGGTCTGCTCGGCAAGGAGAATCTGGCCAAGACCAAGCCGGGCGTGATCATCGTCAACGCCGCCCGTGGTGGCCTGATCGACGAGCAGGCCCTGGCCGACGCGATCGCCAGTGGTCACGTGCGCGCCGCCGGGCTCGACGTATTCGCCACCGAACCGTGCACCGACAGTCCGCTGTTCGAACTGCCCCAGGTGGTCGTCACCCCACACCTGGGTGCCTCGACCGAAGAGGCCCAGGACCGGGCCGGCACCGATGTGGCGGCCAGCGTGAAGCTGGCCCTGGCCGGCGAGTTCGTACCCGATGCGGTCAACGTCGGCGGCGGTGTGGTCGGCGAGGAAGTGGCACCGTGGCTGGATCTGGTGCGCAAGCTCGGGTTGCTGGTCGGCTCGCTGTCCGATGCCGCGCCGGTGTCGCTGGCCGTCCAGGTGCAAGGCGAGCTGGCCTCCGAGGATGTCGAGATCCTTCGCCTCTCGGCACTGCGCGGCCTGTTCTCGGCCGTCGTCGACGAGCAGGTGACGTTCGTCAACGCCCCCGCGCTGGCCGCCGAGCGCGGTGTGACCGCCGAGATCTCCACCGCGACCGAGAGCCCCAACCACCGCAGCGTCGTGGACGTGCGTGCGGTCTACGCCGACGGCAGCGCACTCAACGTGGCCGGCACGCTGTCGGGTCCGCAGCAGGTGCAGAAACTCGTCCAGATCAACGGCCGCAACTTCGACCTGCGTGCCGAGGGTTTCAACCTGGTCGTCAACTACAGCGACCAGCCCGGTGCGCTCGGCAAGATCGGCACCGAACTCGGCGGGGCGGATGTCAACATCCTGGCCGCCCAGCTGAGCCAGGACGCCGGCGGTGAGAGCGCGACCATCATCCTGCGCCTGGATACCGATGTCCCCGAAAACGTGCGCGCCGCAATCGCCAAGGCGGTCGGCGCCACCACACTGGAAGTGGTTGACCTGTCGTGAAACTAGCTGTCATCGCCGGCGACGGTATCGGTCCCGAGGTCATCGCCGAGGCGCTCCAGGTGCTCGACACGGTGCTGCCGGGGGTGGAGCGCACCGAGTACGACCTGGGCGCACGGCGCTACCACGCGACCGGTGAGCTGCTCACCGAAGAGACGATCGAGGAACTGCGCGGCTACGACGCGATCCTGCTCGGTGCGATCGGTGATCCTTCGGTGCCCAGCGGCGTGCTGGAGCGCGGTCTGCTGCTCAAACTGCGTTTCGCGCTGGATCATCACGTCAACCTGCGTCCGGGCCGGTTGTACCCGGGTGTCACCAGCCCGCTGTCCGGTGTGACGGGTATCGACTTCGTCGTCGTGCGCGAAGGTACCGAGGGGCCCTACACCGGTAACGGCGGCGCGCTGCGTGTCGGTACCCCGCACGAGGTGGCCACCGAGGTGAGTGTGAACACCGCGTTCGGCGTCGAGCGTGTGGTGCGGGACGCGTTCGCGCGGGCCCAGTCCCGGCGCAAGCACCTGACGCTGGTGCACAAGACCAATGTGCTGACCTTCGCGGGCAGCCTGTGGTCGCGGGTGGTCGCCGAGGTCGGCGCGGAGTTCCCGGATGTCGAGGTCGCCTATCAGCACATCGACGCGGCCACCATCCACATGGTCACCGACCCGGGCCGGTTCGACGTGATCGTCACGGACAACCTGTTCGGCGATATCATCACCGACCTGTCGGCCGCGGTATGCGGCGGCATCGGGCTGGCCGCCAGCGGCAACATCGACGCCACCCGCACCAACCCGTCGATGTTCGAACCGGTGCACGGCAGCGCACCCGATATCGCGGGCCAGGGCATCGCCGATCCGACCGCGGCCGTCATGAGTGTTGCGCTGCTGCTGGCCCATGTCGGCGAGGACGCCGCCGCCGCCCGGGTCGACAAGGCCGTCGCCGAGCATCTGGCCACCCGTGGGGACGAGAAGCTGTCCACCGCAGCAGTCGGCGAGCGGATTCGCGCGCTGCTCTAGCGGGTTTTGTAAGGTCCCTGTCATGGAGCAGGCCGGCTGATGGCCGACGTCGCAACGCTGCGCCGGCAGTGCTGGTTGTTCGCGGTCGGTTCCAGCTTCTTCGCGATCGGCACGGCACCCGGATTCACGGCGGTCGCCGGCGCCGGTGCGACGAATGTCCTGTGCTTCGCCGGATCGTGGTTCTTCACCACGGCCGCGTGGATGCAACTGCGGCTCTCCGACCGCGGGACCGCGTGGTGGTCCTCGGCCATCCAGTTCGCCGGCACCATTCTGTTCAATGTCAGCACCGGCGCCTCGGTGTGGGCGCACACGGTGCACGGCGAGCGGCGCTATGTGTGGGCCCCGGATGCCACCGGGTCGCTGGCCTTCCTGATCTCGGGTGTGCTCGGGGTGATCGTGGTCGGCCTATGGGCGCCGAGATCGGTTGACTGGCAAGCCGAATGGATCAACCTGGCGGGCTGCGTCGCGTTCGGGGTGTCCGCAGTGGCGGCTTTCGTCACCAAGGCCGGGACGACCGAGGACATCGGGCTGGCCAACCTCGGCACCTTCGCCGGGGCCCTCTGCTTTCTGGCTGCGGCGCTGCTGATCCTGCCGGGCCGGCGTGGGCTCAGACCGCCGACAGCGCATCCGCCGTCGACAGCGCCTGGGCCACACCGGAGATGATGGACGCCAGCCGGATCGCCTCGAAGATGACGGTGCGGTCGACGCCGGCATCACGCAGCACGGTTTCATGCGCGGCCAGGCAGTGCCCACATCCGTTGATCGCCGAGACGGCCAGCGACCACAGCTCGAAATCCTCTTTGGCGACACCCGGATTGGCGATGATGTTCATCCGCAGACCGGCCCGCAGGTCGTCGTAACGCCCGTCGAGTTGGCCCTTCGTGCGGTAGAACACGTTGTTCATCCCCATGATCGCCGCGGCACCCAGCGCGGCGTGGTAGGCCTCGCCGGACAGGATGTCCAAGGCGTCCTCGGAGACCTCCCGAAGCAGGCGCTGCGATTTCGAGGCTGCGGCCGTCGCCACCAGCGCGCCCCACAGCTGCTGCTCGGACAGTTCGGTGCTGCGCGCGATACTGCCGAGGTTGAGCTTGAGGTCCTTGGCGTATTCGGGCAGCGCCTCTTTGATGTTGTCGAGCGACATGATCAGACCGCCTCTGCCAGCAGTTCGCCGGCATCGATGGTGGGATCGCCCTTGCGCCAGTTGCAGGCGCACAGTTCATCGGACTGCAGAGCATCGAGAACCCGCAGGACCTCGTCGACATTGCGCCCGACCGAACCCGCTGTCACAGAGACGAACTGGACCTCGTTGTTCGGATCGACGATGAAGGTGGCGCGGTCGGCGACACCCTCGGAGTTGAGTACACCGGTGGCGGTGGCCAGTTCGCGCTTGAGGTCCGAGACCATCGGGAAGGGCAGGGTCTTGAGGTCCTCGTGCTGGGCGCGCCACTGGAAGTGCACGAACTCGTTGTCCACCGAGACGCCGAGCACCTGGGCGTCTCGGTCTTCGAACTCGTCGTTGAGCTTGCCGAACGCCGCGATCTCGGTCGGGCAGACGAAGGTGAAATCCTTGGGCCAGAAGAACACGATTCGCCACTTGCCGGCGTGGTCGGCGCTGGTGACCTTGGTGAAATAGTCCTCGGGCTTCTTCGCGTCGACCTTGGAGAGGTCACCTCCGATGACGGCGGTGAGGTC
Source organism: Mycobacterium hackensackense (assembly GCF_025822555.1). NCBI lineage: Bacteria > Bacillati > Actinomycetota > Actinomycetes > Mycobacteriales > Mycobacteriaceae > Mycobacterium > Mycobacterium hackensackense. Next base: position 398,938 of record NZ_JACKUC010000029.1, on the reverse strand, counting down.
ATAGGCCGGGAACTGATCACCGATCGTGAGCAACGTCATTTGAACGTCCATCCCTTCCAAACTGGAATAATTCCAATATCTGCTGACTCGATTCTGCGCGATCCGCCGCGGCTCGACAACACCTACCCTCGTGATTGTCGACACATGCGCGGCGTGAAAAGCAATGTGTGAATGCTTGTTTCGGTACCCCGATGACTTTTCCCGACGCGCCGGGTCTGACCATCATGGGACTGATTCAGATCGAACTCTTCGCCAGCCTGGACCTCGTCGGCCAGGCGCCCGGTGGCCCCGACGAGGATCCGGTGGGATTCGCCTTCGGTGGCTGGCAGGCCCCGCTGCTCGACGACACCACCGGCGCACAGGTGGCTGCCGCATACGACGACACCGACGCCTTGTTGCTCGGAAGGCGGACCTATGACATCTTCGCGGCCTACTGGCCGCACCAGGACGGCGATTTCGCCGACCTGTTCAATCGCATCCCGAAGTACGTGGCCTCCCACGGCAAGCCGAACCTCGCCTGGCCCGGGTCGACACAGCTCGGCCCGGATCTCGCCGGCGCGGTGCGCGAGATCCGAGACCGGCACGAGCACGTCAGCGTCGTCGGCAGCCTGAATCTGGTGCAGACGCTGTTGCGCGAGAAGCTCTTCGACCGGCTCGATCTCTGGGTACACCCGATCCTGCTCGGCTCCGGCAAGAAGATCTTCGACGGCGGTGCGGTGCCCTCGAATGTCACGCTGCTCGAACCGCCGGTGGCCGGCGCCAAGGGGACGGTGTTCCTGCGCTACGGCCTGGCCGACGGCATACCCGCAACGGGGGATATGAGTGCGGTGGACAACCATTAGCGACGCCGGAACGTCAACGGCGAGTACGTGATCAAACCGACACCAAATGGGCCTATCGTCGGTGGCACAGTCTCGGATTTCCCAGCAGTGGAGATTTACCACGATGATCGTGGACGTGTCACTGATCTGGGTCATGTTATGCCACAGAACACTTCAGTATTTGGTCCGCTGGCCGGATTGCCGTTTTCCCAAACGATCGGGCCAGGCTTGATGGGTGAGTTTCCGGACACCGTAATTCCGGGGCTGTCTACCGGGCCCGCACCCGTGACTTTGCCTGGTGGCGCGCCACACGTGCCGTCGGCTATCCAAATCCCTGTCCCGACGGTCATGCCCTACCCTTCCGTGACATTGGGGCCGGTAGAGTCCGCACCCAGTGTTCCGGTCGGCAAGTGAGTGCGACGCCTCGCCCGAGAAAGGCTTGACGATGAATACGGATGACGTTCGGGCCGGAACTGTGTGGGTTCGGGGCCTCCTTGCCGGTGCCATCCTCGGGGGGATCGGATGGGGCTTGTTTGCCGCGCTGACCGTAGGGGCGCGGGGTGATCAGTCCCATCTGAACGCGGTGTTCGGCCGGTATCTCACTGTCGCGGCCGGTATTTCATTGACCTGCCTGGCGATCTCCGGATTCCTTGCCCGGATACGGCACTTGTGCACACCGGCGGTTGCGTTGGCAGTCGCCCCGGTCAGTGGCTGGCTGTTTCTGGGCCTGCAATATTTGCAATCACTGGTGCTGAGATGAAGACGGAAGTCGGGGTTGCCGTACCGAGTGCTTGCAGGTCGGCTACGTCAAGGGGTGGTTATGTCCTTCGAACGTGAGAATCGACTCGAGCCGAAGCGTATTCGGCGAGTTGATCCAAGGTTCTTGTTAGGCGGTTACGTGCTGGGGTTGGCGGCGATGTCGCCGGCTCCACTGGTCTATTACTGGCTTCTGGCGCCGGTAGGTGCCGTGTTGGCCGCCGGTACGTGCGTGCTGGTGAGTCTGGCCCGTCCACGGTTTGCCGACGCGGCCTGCGGCGCGCTGTTGGCGGCCGTGTTCGGGCTCGTGACGGTGTTGGTCATATTTTTCTTCGTGGGTGCTCGCGGTTGACGAGAATTGGGAAGCCGATCTACGTCATTGCTACGGGATCAGCGGGCACCAGCGGGATGGCCGCGACCGGGAACAACGCGCAGACGGCGAAGGCCGCCGGATAGCCGAACACGCCGATCAGTGCGCCGAACAACGGTGCGGCGGTGGCGGATGCCAAGTGCTGGCTGGTGTTCTGGGTGCCCAGGGCGCGGCCACTCCAGAACGGGCCGGCGATCTCTGCGATCGCCGTGAACGCCAACCCGTTGTCGGACACCGTGATCACCGAGGCGATCACCACCAGTGCGACGCTGACAGGGGAGTGCAGCCAGTCGGTGACCGCGAGCAGCGCCATGGACGCCGCCGCGCCGGCGGCGATGGTGCGGATGGGTTTCAGCCGCGACCCGGCCACATCCGACCACCGGCCCGCGGCGATCCGGCCCGCGGCGCCGAGCACCTGAGCCGATGTCACCAGCAGACCGGCCGAGGCCGCCGACCAGCCGCGCGTGGTCATCAGCCACACCAGGGTGAATGTCCAGACCACCGACTGCGGCACCACCAGGAGTACGGACACGGCGTGGATGCGCCAGAGCATCGACGATCCGCGATAGGGATTGGCCAGATGCTCGTCGGGGGCCTCGGCGCGGGGCGGCCGGGGTGGGTCGATGACCCCCACCAGACACATGCCGGCCGCCAACGCGCACACCACGGCCGGGAACAGCAATGCCGTTGCTACGCCGTGTGATTCGGCCAGTCGCGGGATCACCAGTGCCCCCAGTCCGACGCCGAGCGGGGTGGCGGTCTGCCGGATGCCCATCACCAGGCCGCGTTGTTCGGGCGGAAACCAGCCGACCACCAGCCGGCCACTTGCCGAATTGCTACTGGCCGCGGCCATTCCGCCGATCAACAGAAACGCGCCGACGGCGACGAGTGACTGCACCGAGGCCGCGGCGAAAGCCGCCAGTGCGGTCAGGGCCGAGCCCAGGCTCAACACCAGTCGTTCGCCGAACCGGTCGACGACATACCCCCACAGGATCAACGTCGTCACCATGCCCAGGCTGGGCATCGCCGACAGCGTGCCCGCCCGGGCGAGATCGAGACCGCGTTCGGCGTGCAGTGTCGGGATGAGGAACGCGGCACCGTTGATGAAGACGTTGGCGCATGTGGTTGCGGTGAGCGCGATCACCAACATGGACCAGCGACGGACGGTGCCTATCGTCGTGGTGGGCATGCGGCCATGGTGCCATGTGCTTCCCAAAATATTGAACAAGTTTCTCAATATATGGAACACGCGACGCCTGTCCTAGCCTGGCGTGGTGAACCTGTGCAGAGTGACCGCCGTATTGCTGGCGTTCGGGATCGTGGCCGCCACCCCGGCGGCCGCGGCGACCGGCCCCGACTGGTCCGGGCTGGACGCGCGCCACTACGACGCCCCGATTCCGGCGCCCGGCAACCTGATCACGTCAGTGCCGATGGATCCCGCGCTGAGCGTCCCGGGGGCGGCGCGCGCCTATCGGATTCTGTATTCCACAGTGAACCAACATGATTCGCCCGCCGTCAGTACAGCCGCGGTGTTCGTGCCGCGCGGTGAGGCCCCCGACGGTGGCTGGCCCGTGATTGCGTGGGCACACGGCACGGTCGGGTTGGGCGATGACTGCGCGCCGTCCGTGCGGCCCCGCAGCGAGCGTGACGACGAATATCTTTCGCACTGGCTCGAGCAGGGTTACGTGGTGGTCGGGTCGGACTACGCCGGGCTCGGCACGCCCGGCCTGATGAGCTATCTCAACAGCGTGGCCACCGCACACGGCGTCGTCGACTCGGTGATCGCCAGCCACCAGCTGGATCTGCCGCTGTCGCCGAAATGGGCCATCGTCGGCCAGTCCCAGGGTGGCGGGGCGGCGGTCAACAGTGCCCGCTGGGCCACCCAGTTCACCCGTGGCACCGGACTGGACTACCGCGGCGTGGTCGCCACCGGGACACCGTTCAACGTCGAGAGCATCGTCGCCCAGGCGGGACCGCAGATGGCGCTGCCACCGAATCTGGGGCCGGCCGCCAACAGCTACACCGCCTACATCCTGGCGGGCCTGCGTGACGCCCGCCCCGACCTGGACATCGACAGCGTGCTGACCCCGGCCGGGCGCGATGCGGTGCACAAGGCGCAATCCCTCTGCAAGGGTCAGCTGGATCAGGCCTTGGCGGGTATGACGCCGCCCGCCTTCTTCGATGCGCCGCTGGCGACCCTGCCCGGTGTCGCCGAAGCGCTGGACGCCTATATGGGAACGCCCACCAGCGGCTATGACCGGCCGATCTTCCTCGGAGTGGGCCTGCAGGACAAGGACGTACCGCCCGCGCTGTCCATCCAGCTCGATGACCGGCTGCGGGCGCAGGGCCAGGACGTCACGCTCAAGATCTACCCCGACGCCGACCATTCGGGCACCGTGCTGGCATCGATGGCGGACTCCACCCCATTTCTGCAGGCCCAGCTCGCTCACTAGGCTGGACCAATGCGTCTTGGTCGAATCGCCAGTCCCGATGGTGTCGCCTTCGTTGTGATCGAAGGCGACCCCAACTCCGACGCGGTGTGCCGCGAAATAGCCGAGCAGTACCTGTCCCGCAACCCCACCTTCACCGGCCGCAGCTGGCCGTTGGCCGATGTCCGGCTGCTGGCGCCGATCCTGGCCAGCAAGGTGGTCTGTATGGGCAAGAACTACGCCGCCCATGCCCGCGAGATGGGGGGCGAGCCGCCGGAGGACCCGGTCATCTTCCTCAAGCCGAACACCGCCATCATCGGGCCGAATGTGCCCATCCAGCTGCCCGCCGACGCCCATCCGGTGCACCACGAGGGTGAGCTCGTGGCGGTCATCGAACGGCCGTGCAAGGACGTACCCGCCGCCAAGGCCGCCGAGTACATCCTCGGCTACACCATCGCCAACGACGTCTCCGCGCGCGATCAGCAGCGCAAGGACGGCCAGTGGATGCGGGCCAAGGGGCACGACACCTTCTGTCCGGTGGGACCGTGGATCGAGACGGCGGTCGACCCGTCGGGACTGGATCTGCGTACCGAGGTCAACGGAAAGGTGCGCCAGGACAGCAATACCGCGCTGCTGCTGCACGATGTCGGGGAGATCATCGAGTGGGTGTCGGCGGTGATGACCCTGCTGCCGGGCGATCTGATCCTGACCGGGACACCGGAGGGTGTCGGCCCCATCGAGGATGGGGACACCGTCAGCATCACCGTCGAGGGTATCGGTACCCTCACCAATCCCGTTGTGCGCAAGCAGAAGTAGAGGCCCATGTCGATTCCGTCCGTCCGCGTCCGCTTCTGTCCCTCGCCCACCGGCACCCCACACGTCGGGCTGGTACGCACCGCGCTGTTCAACTGGGCCTACGCCCGGCACACCGGGGGCACCTTCGTGTTCCGCATCGAAGACACCGACGCCGCCCGTGACAGCCAGGAGAGTTACGAGGCGATCCTGGATGCGTTGCGCTGGCTGGGCCTGGACTGGGACGAGGGCCCCGAGGTGGGCGGCCCGCACGAGCCCTACCGTCAGTCCCAGCGGGCCGAGATCTATCGCGACGTGATCGCCAAACTCCAGGCCGCCGGCGAGGTGTACGAGGCGTACTCCACTCCCGAGGAGGTGGAGGCGCGCCACCTCGCGGCCGGCCGCAATCCCAAGCTGGGCTATGACAACTTCGACCGGGACCTGACCGATGAGCAGCGTGCCGCGTTCGCGGCGCAGGGCCGCAAGCCCGTGCTGCGGTTGCGGATGCCCGACGAAGACCTCACCTGGAACGACCTGGTGCGCGGTCCGGTCAGCTTTCCGGCCGGCTCGGTGCCCGATTTCGCGATCACCCGGGCCACCGGAGATCCGCTGTACACCTTGGTCAATCCGGTCGACGACGCCTTGATGAAGATCACCCACGTGCTGCGCGGCGAGGACATCATGCCCTCGACGCCCCGTCAGATCGCGCTGTACCAGGCGCTGATCCGAATCGGCATCGCCGAGCGGGTTCCCGAGTTCGCGCACCTGCCAAGCGTTCTCGGCGACGGCAACAAGAAGCTGTCCAAGCGCGACCCGCAGTCGAACCTGTTCCTGCACCGGGACCGTGGGTTCCTGCCGGAGGGGTTACTCAACTACCTGGCGCTGCTGGGCTGGGGCATCGCCGACGATCACGATGTGTTCAGCCTGGCGGAGATGGTGGCCGCGTTCGACGTCGCCAACGTCAACTCCAACCCGGCCCGGTTCGACCAGAAGAAGGCCGACAGCATCAACGCCGAGCACATCCGGCTGCTCACGCCGGAGGATTTCACCGCGCGGCTGGACGCCTACCTGGCCGCGCACGGTCACTCCACCGACCTCGACGAAGCGGGTTTCGCGGAAGCGGCGGCCCTGGTGCAGACACGGATCGTGGTGCTCGGCGATGCCTGGGACCTGTTGAAGTTCTTCGACGACGACTCCTACGCCCTGGACGAGAAGGCGGCCGCCAAGGAACTCGGGCCGGATGCCGCGCCGGTGCTGGACGCGGCTCTGACGGCCCTGACGGAGGTGGGCGAGTGGACCACGCCGAACATCGAGGCGGCACTGAAGACGGCGCTTCTGGAGGGTCTTGAGCTGAAGCCGAGGAAGGCCTTCGGCCCGATCCGGGTCGCGATCACCGGTGCGACGGTCAGCCCTCCGCTGTTCGAGTCGATGGAACTACTCGGTGCCGAGCGCAGTCTGGCCAGGTTGCGGGCGGTACGGGGTGGGGTGTGAAAACCGGCCCGGAATCTTTGGTAGTCTGCTCGTCGGTCCGGAAAGTGAAAGCGGGATGACCCCCGCCGAGTGATCCGGTCCAATATGCCCGTGACCAGCGGTGATGGGCATATATTGGGGTATGGTGTAATTGGCAACACTAGGGATTCTGATTCCCTCATTCTAGGTTCGAGTCCTGGTACCCCAGCCAATCCGGCGATTAGGTCAGCACAAGCTCCTCGGCTATGCTTTCTCACCGGATTAAGTTCTAGCCCCCGTCGTCTAGCGGCCTAGGACGCCGCCCTCTCACGGCGGTAGCGTGGGTTCGAATCCCATCGGGGGTACCACCGAAGGTCCCGGGACTCATACGAGAGTCCCGGGGCTTTTTTCGTCAGAGGAACCCGATGCTCTTGCGCCCGGGGCCCACCGACGGTTCCGGATCACTCGCGAGCGTCTTGCTGAGCAACTCGTGATAGATGTCACGGAAATCGGTCGTGGTCTTCAGGTCCCCGTCGGCCAGATCGGTCAGGCTGGGCTCGTCGCCGTAGAAGCCGCCCTTGACCCGGGGGCCGGCGATGAACACCGGGCCGGAAGTGCCGTGGTCGGTGCCCTGGGACGCGTTGGCCTCGACGCGCCTGCCGAACTCCGAATACACCATCACCACCACATTGCGGCCGCGCTCGCTGCGCCGCATCTGCTTCAGGAAGGGCGCCAGCGCCGAGTCGAGGGCCGTCAGCAGGTGCTGATGGTCATCGCGCTCGTTGGCATGGGTGTCGAAACCCCCGAGCGTCACCATGTACACCTGGGTCGGCACGCCGGAGTGCACACACGTGGCCACCAGATCGAGATCCTCGGCCAACTGCTTGCCGGCATCGTCGATGGCGTCCGGGGACGGGCTGTCGGTGAAGCTGCTGAACGTCGAATCGGTTGTGGCGCAGTCCCGATAGTTCGCCCGCACCGCCGCCATCGAGGGGGTGTCGTGGGAGTCCGCGGAGCTCAAGGCGCTCAGGGTGCCGGCGACATCGGCGGGGATCCGCGGAATCTTCACCGAAAGTCCTGTGGCGACGTGCTTCTCGCCGATGGCCAGCGGCGGCAGTACCGATCCGACGTTGACCGCCCGCAGCGGGTCGTCGCCCCCTGCGTCGAGCCAGCGACCGATCCAACCCGTCGACACGGGTGCGTCCGGCGAGGCGGTCTGCCAGATGTCCATGGAGCGGAAGTGGCTGCGGTCCTGTTTCGGATACCCGGCCCCGCGCACGATCGCGAGCTCCTTGCTGTCCCAGATGTCCTTGAGGCCGGACAACGCCGGGTTCAGGTGCAGGTGCCCGTCCAGGTCGAGTGTCTCGTGCGGTGCGAAGGAGAGGTCGCGGCGGGCATCGTGATAGGCGTTGTCGTTGACGGGGATCACGGTGTTGATCCCGTCGTTGCCGCCGTAGAGCGTGACGATCACCAGGATGCCGCTGTCCTTGGCGAGTGGGCGCTGCTGTCCCTGATCGAGCAGGTGCGGCAGCGTGACGGCGGTCCCGGCGAGCAGGCCGGCGGCGCCCACACTGGCGATCAGGAAGTTGCGGCGATTGAGCTCGGGCATCTGTATCTCGCTAGGACGTCAGGTATTCGGGCGTGTTGACGGCAGCGGCGACCAGCCGGACCGGGTTGTCGTGCAGCGGTTTCAGGGCGGCGGCGGTGCTGTCGGACCAGGCGCCGATGCCCAGCAGATAGCCGGCGGCGTCGACGCGGTCGGTCGGGGCGGCCTCCTGGACCACCGAGATGTCACCCATCGGGACGAATTTGTCGGCGGCCCACACCCGGGCGGCGGTGCTGGTGCTCGACAGCCACACCTGGCCCCGTGGCCAGCCGCCGACATCGTAGGGAAAGAACGGTCGCTGGCCCATGACGGTGAGGACGACGTTGGTGCCCGCGACGGCGTCGGGACTGCCCAACGGCACGGCCAGCGAGCGCAGCATCCCGACGAGCCACTCGATCGGTTGGGTGACCATACTTCCGGCGCTCGCCGTGAACGCGGGGTCGAGGAAGACGGCTTTGGTGAGCGCCTTCAGATCTCGGTTCGGGCCGTAGGCCGCCACCAGGCGGTCCAGGACGTCGGGCGGCGCGGGAGTATCGGAGGCCAGCAGACGCCAGAGCTTTCCCGCCACGAAACCCGGTGAGCCCGGCTGGCTGAGCACGATGTCGCAGAAAGCGGTGTCGTCGTGGTTTCCGGTGACGCCGAACACCGTCTTCGCGGCGGTGTCGTGGTTTTCCGGTGCGATGACGGTCTGTGCACCCGGGATGACATAGCGGCCGGTGAGGGCGCGGGCACCCTCCTTCACATCGGCCTCGGTATAGCCGTTGTTGTGGCCGAGCGTGAACAGCTCCATGAACTCGCGCGACAGGTTCTCGTTCGGCGCGGCCTTGGTGTTGCGCACGGCATCGAGCCACAGCGCCATCGCCGCGTCGATGAGCATCGCGTAGGCCAGCTCACGGAAGTCGCCGAGTTTGAGGGTGCGCAGCTTCTGGTTCTGCGCCGCCATGAGTTCGGCGGCGAGCACCTTCTCGGCCGAGGTGGCGAAGTGGTTGTGCCAGACCAGGGTCAACTTCTCGTGGATGGGCTCCTGCACGGCGGCCATCCGCCGGGTCCACCAGGCGCCCAGATCCAGCATCTGGCCGGACAGCACCTTGATGAACTCGGTGCGGACCGGTAGGGGTGCGCTGTCCGGCGGGATCGGTGGTGTCACCGGCGCCGGCATCGGGGTGGCCAGCGCACCCGGATCGGAATCCGGGTCCATGTTCAGGGCCTTGTCCAGATAGACCGACCAGTCCTGTCCGACGACGGCATCGATCTGGGGACCGGACGCGCCGAAGCCGGCCCGGCGCAGCATGCGTGCGGTGGCGAGCCATTGGGGTGACTGCGAAGCCGTGGTACCTCCTCGGGCCGAACTCGGCGGCCGTCTCTCAAGGAAGGATAGAGCCAATCACACGTTTGCTAAAGTCGCGGCCCAACTGTGCAGGTTCACAGCTTTTTTGGAGCGAACGGTGTTTGCCCGATTCGGCAGTGCCCGGTGGTTCACAGCCGCCGGGTCAGCGCCTCGGATGCGGCCAGCAGATCGGCAGCCCAGCGGGCTCCCGGACGGCGACCCATCCGATCGATCGGCCCCGACACCGACACCGCGGCGATCACCGCGCCGCGGCCGTCGCGCACCGGTGCCGAGACACTGGCGACGCCGGGCTCGCGTTCGGCCGCACTCTGCGCCCAACCGCGCTTGCGGACTTCGGCAAGGGTGCGCTCGGTGAACATCGCCGACGGCAGCACCGCCTGTTGGGTCGCCGTATCGCTGAAGGCGAGCAGCACTTTGGCGCCGGATCCGGCGGTCATCGGCAACCGGGTGCCGATCGGCACGGTGTCCCGCAGCCCGGCCGGCGGTTCCAGCGCGGCCACACACACCCGTGCGGTGCCCTCGCGCCGATACAGTTGCACGCTCTCGCCGGTGATCTCGCGCAGGCGAGGCAGCACCGCGGCGCCCGCGGCCACCAACGGGTCGTTGACATGTCCGGCGAGTTCGGTCAGGGCCGGGCCGAGTCGCCACCGGCCTTCCGGGTCGCGGGCCAGCAGACGATGTACTTCGAGGCCGGCGGCCAGACGGTGTGCGGTGGCCCGCGGCAACCCGGTCCGCTCGCACAGTTCGGCAAGGCCACAGGGTGATTCGGCCACCGTGTGCAGCACGCCCACCGCTTTGTCGAGGACGCCGATGCCGCTATCCTGTCTCATAGGGAGATACTAGCGTTCCGTATCGTGAGATAGCCAGCCCGTCACGGCAGGACGCCCCAACACGAATCGAGACTGTCATGGAGCAGACCACCAAGCCGAAGACCCTGGCCGAAAAGGTGTGGGACGACCACGTTGTGGTGCCCGGCCCCGGCGAGGGAGCGGCCAAGGAGCCCGACCTCATCTACATCGACCTGCATCTGGTGCACGAAGTCACCAGCCCGCAGGCGTTCGACGGTCTGCGGCTCGCGGGGCGCCCGGTGCGCCGGCCGGATCTGACGATCGCCACCGAGGACCACAACGTTCCGACCATCGATATCGACAAGCCGATCGCCGATCCGGTGTCACGCACCCAGGTGGAGACGCTGCGCCGCAACTGCGCGGAGTTCGGTATCCGGTTGCACCCGATGGGCGATGTCGAACAGGGCATCGTGCACATCATCGGTCCGCAGCTGGGTCTGACACAGCCCGGTATGACGGTGGTGTGCGGTGACAGTCATACCTCCACCCACGGCGCGTTCGGTGCGATCGCCATGGGCATCGGCACATCGGAGGTCGAGCATGTGCTGGCCACCCAGACGCTTCCGCTCAAGCCTTTCAAGACCATGGCGGTCAACGTCGACGGTGTGTTGCCCCCCGGCGTGAGCGCGAAAGACATCATCCTGGCGGTCATCGCGAAGATCGGCACCGGTGGCGGGCAGGGGCATGTCATCGAATACCGGGGTAGCGCCATCGAATCGCTGTCGATGGAGGGCCGGATGACGATCTGCAACATGAGTATCGAAGCCGGTGCACGGGCGGGCATGGTCGCGCCCGACGAGACCACCTACGAATTCCTCAAGGGTCGCCCGCACGCCCCGACCGGTGCCGACTGGGACGCCGCGGTGGCGGCCTGGAGCCGGTTACACACCGACGAGGGCGCCGAATTCGACACCGAGGTCTACCTGGATGCCTCGACGCTCAGCCCGTTCGTCACCTGGGGCACCAACCCCGGGCAGGGCGTTCCGCTGTCGGCCACCGTGCCGGACCCCGAGCTGATGTCGGGTGACGATGAGCGTCAGGCCGCGGAAAAGGCATTGGAGTACATGGGCCTTCGGGCGGGTACCCCGATGCGCGAGGTGGCCGTGGACACCGTGTTCGTCGGATCGTGCACCAACGGGCGCATCGAGGATCTGCGGGTGGTGGCCGAGATCCTGGACGGCCGCCGGGTCGCCGACGGGGTGCGGATGCTCGTCGTCCCGGGATCCATGCGGGTGCGCGCACAAGCCGAATCCGAAGGCCTGGGGGCGATCTTCACCGCCGCCGGTGCCGAGTGGCGGCAGGCGGGCTGTTCGATGTGTCTGGGCATGAATCCCGATCAGCTCGCGCCGGGGGAGCGTTGCGCATCCACCTCCAACCGAAATTTCGAAGGCCGTCAAGGTAAGGGCGGGCGCACCCATCTGGTGTCGCCGGCCGTCGCCGCCGCCACCGCCGTTCGCGGCACCCTGTCCTCACCCGCCGATCTGCCTGCCGCGCAGAGCCGCTAGAAGGAGATTTCGTCATGCACGCTTTCACCACTCATACGGGAATCGGCGTTCCGCTGCGGCGGTCCAATGTGGACACCGATCAGATCATTCCGGCGGTATATCTGAAGCGGGTCACCCGAACGGGTTTCGAGGACGGTTTGTTCGCCGCCTGGCGCAACGATCCGTCCTTCATCCTGAACCTGGCGCCCTTCGACAAGGGTTCGGTATTGGTGGCCGGCCCCGATTTCGGCACCGGCTCGTCACGGGAACACGCGGTCTGGGCGCTGATGGATTACGGGTTCCGGGTCGTGATCTCGCCCCGATTCGCCGATATCTTCCGCGGCAATGCGGGCAAGGCGGGTCTGTTGGCGGCCGAAGTCACACACGATGACGTCGAACTCCTGTGGAAACTGATCGAGCAGAATCCCGGGCTGGAAATCACTGTGAATCTTCAAGATCGGAATATCACCGCCGGAACGGTCCTGCTGCCGTTCAAGATTGACGACTACACGGCCTGGCGGTTACTCGAGGGACTCGACGATATAGGCCTTACGCTGCGGAAACAGGCCGAAATCTCGGCCTTCGAGCAGGGTCGTCCGAGTTTCAAACCGACCACTCTGCCGGTCTGAAATCGGGCCTCCCGGGGGCCCAAATCCCGCCCGGCAACCACATTCTCGGACGCCCGTACCACCGCTCAAGTGGGGCAACCGAATCCAGAAATTTTTCACAGCTATGCCTGAAACTGCGCGTGGCTCTTGGAAATCTGCAGCATGTGGGTTTACCGTGTCCTCTAGTCGGTCCAGAGTGGACCACTGACTTCGGAGGGTTTGCATGAACAAAGCAGAGCTCATCGACGCACTCACAGCCAAGTTGGACACCGATCGTCGACAGGCTACTGCGGCGGTTGAGAACATCGTCGACACGATTGTGCGGGCTGTGCACAAGGGTGAGAGCGTCACCATCACAGGCTTCGGCGTTTTCGAACAGCGTCGGCGCGCCGCACGCGTGGCGCGTAACCCGCGCACCGGCGAGACCGTCAAGGTGAAGCCGACCTCGGTTCCGGCCTTCCGTCCGGGTGCGCAGTTCAAGGCGGTTGTCGCTGGCGCGCAGAAGCTCCCGGCCGACGGCCCGGCCGTGAAGCGCGGTGTGGCTGCGGCTCCCGTCAAGCGGACCGCCGCCAAGAAGGCTGCTCCGGCTGCCAAGAAGGCTCCGGCCAAGAAGGCTGCTCCGGTCAAGAAGGCCGTGGCGACCAAGGCTGCTCCGGCTGCCAAGAAGGCTCCGGCCAAGAAGGCCGCTCCGGTCAAGAAGACCGTCGCGACCAAGGCTGCTCCGGCTGCCAAGAAGGCTCCGGCCAAGAAGGCCGCTCCGGTGAAGAAGGCCGTCGCGGTGAAGAAGGCCGCTCCGGTGAAGAAGGCCGCTCCGGTCAAGAAGGCCGCTCCGGTCAAGAAGGTCGTCGCCAAGGCTCCGGCCAAGAAGGCTCCGGCCAAGAAGGCTGCTCCGGTCAAGCGCGGCCGCAAGTAGGGAACTTCTCTCAACACGACAACGCCGTGGATCCTCGCGATCCACGGCGTTTTCGCGTGCGTGTGCCTAGTCTGAGACCTCAGTCATCGCTGGCGAGCGGGCTGCCGATATGGTCCGCGGCCACCAACCGTTCGTCGGCCAGGGACAGCACCCAGGTGCTGCCTTTGCGATTGCGTGACTTATCCGGCTTGACGCCATCGCGCTCGCACCACCACGCGATCAGGTCCGGGATCACCTTGCCCTGAGTGCAGATCACCGGAGTGCCGCCGGCAACGGAGGACTCGTTGGCGATCTCCAGCACGCGGGAGCGGCCGGGGCCGCGGCGATCGCTGTAGGCCTCCTCGGTGAGTGTCGGCTCGTCGTCGACCGGCACACCGAGTTCCTCGGCCAGGGGAGTGAGTGTCTGATGACAACGGGTCCGCGGCGCGGCGAAAAGGCGATCGCCGCCGAAGGCAAGCAACTGTCCCACCAGGGATTCGGCCTGCGCGCGGCCGTGCTTGTCCAGCGGGCGCTCCCGATCGTCGCCCTTGTACCGGGATCGCCTGCCCGCCCGCCCGTGCCGGACGATCAGCACCGTGCTGGTGTGTGCCGGCACTTTGGTGAAGCGTCGCAGCACCTTCCGGTCATGGGGGTAGTGCAGGCGTTCCATTGCCTCGGCGGCCGGAAGCCAGAGCAGTTGATCGACCTCATCATTGGGGATGAATTCCCCGTCGAGGGTGCGCGCCGCCCAGTACTGCACCTTCTTGGTGTCCTCCACCACCGGGTAGGTCACCGCGGCGAGCCGCCGGCCGAGTTGGCAGGCGTACCCGGTCTCTTCGAGGATCTCCCGCACGGCGGTCACCGGTTCCGTCTCACCAGGGTCGACCTTGCCCTTGGGCAGTGACCAGTCGTCGTAGCGGGGCCGGTGCACGACGGCGACCTCGACCGCGGGCACACCGTCGGTGCGCACACCGCTTTCCCGCCACAGCACCGCGCCCGCCGCGTAGATCGTCGTCGGGCGGGTCACCGTGTTCTGCACATCAACTCCTGTGGTTCGTGCGGCGACCGGCGCGAGAGGAATCCGTCAGGGGTGTCGATGACGTTCCATCATCGACACCTGATGGTCGCGCACGGTCTGACCTTCGAGTGGCATTGCCGTCCAGTGACCGTCGGCACGCAGTTCCCAGCATCGGGTGGCCGGATCCATTGCGGACTCGAAGATGTCATCGAGCTGCGCGGTGAGCCGGGGGTCCTTCACCTGGGCCATGACCTCGACACGGCGGTCGAGATTACGATGCATCATGTCGGCGCTGCCGATCCAGAACTCGTTGATGGCATTGAAGTGAATAATTCGCGAGTGCTCCAGGAACCGCCCCAGGATCGACCGGACGACGATGTTCTCGGAGAAGCCGGGAACGCCCGGCTTGAGCGCGCAGATTCCGCGCACCACGACCTCCACGTGCACACCGGCCTGCGAGGCGCGGTACAGCGCATCGATCACCTGCTCGTCGACGAGTGCGTTGGCCTTCATGCGAATTCGGCCCCGGGCGCCGTCCCGGGTCGCGGCGATCTCTCGCTCGATGCGCTCGATGATGCCTCTGCGCACGCCGAACGGCGCGACCAACAGGTTGCGGTAGGACTCCTTGCGTGAGTACCCGGTCAGCGAGTTGAACAGATCCGTCAGATCGGCGCCGACCTCGGGGGAGGCGGTGAGCAGGCCGACATCCTCGTACAGCCGCGCGGTTTTCGGGTTGTAGTTGCCCGTGCCGATATGGCAATACCGCCGTATTGCCGATCCTTCCCGCCGCACCACCAGCGCCGTCTTGCAATGGGTCTTGAGCCCGATCAGGCCGTACACCACGTGCACACCGGCCTGTTCCAGCTTCCTGGCCCACTTGATGTTGGCCTGCTCGTCAAAGCGCGCCTTGATCTCGACGAGCGCCACCACCTGCTTGCCGGCCTCGGCGGCGTCGATGAGCGCGTTGACGATCGGCGAATCGCCGGAGGTGCGGTACAGCGTCTGCTTGATGGCGAGCACATTGGGATCCGCGGCCGCCTGTTCGATGAACCGCTGCACGGTGGTGGAGAACGAATCGTAAGGATGATGCACCAGGACGTCGCCGTCACGCAGCGTGGAGAAGATGCTCTTGGGCGTCTCCCGCTCGCCGAAAGCCGGTGGTGTGGCGGGCACGAACGGGCGGTCCTTCAGGTCCGGCCGGTCCACGCCGTAGATCTGCCACAGCGAGGACAGATCCAGCAGACCGGACACCTGGATCACATCGCCGGGATGGACGTCGAGTTCGCGCAGCAGCAGTTCGAGCATGTTCTCGGTCATGTCGTCGGCCACCTCGAGGCGCACCGGTGAGCCGAATCGACGCCGGGCCAGTTCCCGCTCGAGGGCCTGCAGCAGATCCTCGTCGCGGTCCTCGGCGACCTCGAAGTCGGCGTTGCGGGTGATCCGGAAGGCGTGGTGCTCGACGATGTCCAGACCGGGGAACAGCACCGGGAGGAACGCCGCGATGAGCGACTCCAGCGGCAGGAAGCGGACCGGTCCGGCCGTGCCGTCCGCCAATTCCCGGGCGGGCAGTTCGACGAACCGGTCGACGTTGTCGGGCACCTTGATTCGCGCGAAGTGCTGGGTGCCGTCATCGGGCTGGCGCACCGTGATCGCGAGATTGAGACTCAGACCGCTCACGAACGGGAACGGATGTGCGGGGTCGACGGCCAGTGGGGTGAGGACCGGGAAGACCTGTTCGTGGAAGTAGGTCGACAACCGGTCGCGCTCGTGCTCGTCGAGATCGTTCCAGGCGACGATGATGATGCCCTGCTCGGCGAGTCCGCGCCGCACCGACTCGAGGAAGACGTGGGCGTGTCTGCTGGCGAGCTGCTGGGTGCGTTCACCGATCCGGCGCAACTGCTCACGAGGGGACAGGCCGTCGGCGGAGCGCACCGACAATCCCATCTCGTCGCGGCGCTTGAGCCCCGCAACCCGAACCATATAGAACTCATCGAGATTCGAAGAGAAGATGGCGAGGAACTTGGCGCGCTCCAACAGCGGCAGCGAGCTGTCGGCGGCCAGCGCCAGCACCCGGGCGTTGAAATCCAGCCAGCTCAGTTCCCGGTTGAGGTAACGATCCTCGGGCAGGGCGTCCGCGGGTGAATCCGCGGTCGCCGCGGGCGGCGCGTCGGGGGTGTTCTCGGGTGACGTCCACTCGGCGTCGGCGGGTCGCGTGTCGGCTTCGGTCATGTACCGATCATTGCGCATCGCCACGGCGCATTCCAGTGCGGCGCGACTAACAGTCGGTGCCCGTACACGCCAGCTTGCCGATCACCCGGCTGGTGGCCGGGCCGACACCGAGGCGCAACGCCGCGGCGAGATCATCGGGGGTGTCGATATCGCAGCGTAGGCCCGGCCAATCGCCGGTGAGTTCGACCGCACCCGAATCTGCGTGGCGGCGTGCGGAATCCGTGCCGAACCGCGGGTCGAGCGGTGCGCCGAAGGTGAACAGTGCGGAGGTGCCGGTGCCGTGGCGATCGCCGACGAAGCTGCGCCGGTGCGCTGCCGCCGCGGTGATGGCATCGCTCAGCTCGTCGGTGCGCAGTGCCGGCAGGTCACCCTGAAGGATCATCATCGCCTTTGTCGCGCTGGACCTTTCGGCGGCCGCAAGGGCGTTGTTGAGCGGGTCGAGATGGCCGTCGGGGGTGGGATCGGCGAGTGCCTGGGCGCCGAGTTCGACGGCGGCGGCGGCCGCCGCCGGGTCCGGTGTCACCACCGTGATCGAACTCACCGCGGGCACCGCTGCCGCCGACGAGATGGTGTCGGCCAGCATGGCGAGCACCAGACGCTCACGCGCCGCCGCCGACAGCACCGGCGCGAGCCGGGTCTTGGCGGCGTTGAGCCGCTTGACCGCGATCACCAGGCCCACCTGTGTCCCCACCCTTGCCATCCTGCCAGCCGGCCGGCGCACGGGGGTGATCGCGCTAGGGTGAAGCGTGGTCGAAGCCGCGGTGATGGGTGCCGGTGCATGGGGAACAGCGCTGGCGAAGGTGCTTGCCGATGCCGGTAACGGTGTGACGTTGTGGACGCGCCGTCCCGAGCTTGCCGAGGAGATCAACGCGACCCATCGCAATCCGTTCTACCTCGGGGACACGGCGCTGCCGGAGAGCATCCGGGCCACCTGCGATCCGGCCGAGGCGCTCGACGGTGCCTGCACGGTGCTGCTGGGGGTGCCGTCGCAGACGCTGCGGACCAATCTCGAGCACTGGAAGCACCTGATCGGTGTCGACGCCACGCTGGTGAGCCTGGCCAAGGGCATCGAGTTGGACACGCTCATGCGGATGAGTCAGGTGGTGGTGCAGGTCACCGGTGCCGACCCGGCGCGGGTCGCGGTGGTGTCCGGGCCCAACCTGGCCAAAGAGGTCGCCGATGGGCAACCGGCGGCCACGGTGGTCGCCTGCAGCGACTCCGGCCGGGCGGTCGCCCTTCAACGTGCCCTGTCCACGCCGTACTTCCGGCCGTATACCAATGCCGATGTGGTGGGCGCCGAGATCGGCGGCGCCTGTAAGAACGTCATCGCGCTGGCCTGCGGCATGGCCGCGGGTGTCGGGCTGGGGGAGAACACCTCGGCCGCGATCATCACCCGGGGCCTGGCCGAGATCATGCGGCTGGGAATCGCGTTGGGCGCCAAAGGCGCCACCCTGGCCGGGCTGGCCGGCGTCGGTGACCTGGTCGCCACGTGCACGTCGCCGCGGTCGCGCAATCGCACCTTCGGGGAGCGTCTCGGGCTGGGCGGTTCGATGGAATCCGCGCTGGAGGCCGCCGAAGGGCACGTCGCCGAGGGGGTGACCTCGTGCCGGTCGGTGCTCGCACTCGCGTCCAGCTATGACGTGGAGATGCCGCTCACCGATGCCGTCCACCAGGTCTGCCACCGCGGGTTGTCCGTCACCGATGCCGTCATGCTGCTGCTCGGGCGCAGCACCAAACCGGAGTAGGCCGGCATGAGCGGGACATACGGGGACTCCACCCGAACGGTCAAAGTCGTTGGCGGCCATGCAAGTCCGGGTGCTCCGATCGCTCCCGCGCCGGTTCCGGCCTCGGCCTACCACCTGGCGGCCGACGAATCCGGGGATCTGGACACCTATGGTCGGGTCTCGAATCCGACCTGGCGTCAACTGGAATCGGCGTTGGCGGAGTTGGAGGGCGCGTCGACCGCGCTGACCTACGGCTCCGGGATGGGCGCCATCACCTCGGTGCTGCGGGTGTTGACCGGGCCGCAGACCACGCTCGTGGTGCCGGCCGACGGCTACTATCAGGTCCGCCGGTACGCGGCCGAATACCTTGCCCGGCAAGGGGTCAACGTTGTCGAGGCGACCGCGGCGCAGATGTGCGATGCGGCCGCGGACGCCGATGTGGTGCTGGCCGAGACGCCGGTGAACCCCACGCTGGATGTGGTCGATCTGCACCGCCTGGCCACCATCTGCCGGGGCCGCCGAAGCACTCTGGTGGTGGACAACACCGCCGCGACACCGTTGGGTCTGCAACCGCTGTCGCTGGGCGCGGACCTCGTGGTCGCCAGCGCCACCAAGGCGCTGTCGGGGCACAGCGACCTCTTGGCGGGGTACGTGGCCGGATGCAACGACGAGCTGATGACCCGGATCGAGCGGGATCGGCTGCTGTCCGGGCCGGTGCTCGGGCCGTTCGAGGCATGGCTGGCGCTGCGCAGTCTGGGCACCGCGGGTCTGCGGATCGAACGGCAGTGCCGCAACGCCGCGGCGGTGGCCCTGATGCTGCGCGACCACCCCGCCGTCCGGTCGGTGCGCTATCCCGGGCTGCCCGGTGACCCCTCGCATCCGGTCGCGGCCGAACAGATGAAGCGCTTCGGCGGTCTGGTGGCCGTCGAACTCGAGGACGCGGCGGCCGTCCACGCCCTGGTCGAGCGCAGCTCGCTGCTGGTGGCCGCGACGAGCTTCGGTGGCATCCACACCTGCGTGGACCGCCGGGCCCGCTGGGGGGACCCGGTCGGCGAGGGCTTCGCGCGGCTGTCGCTGGGTATCGAGGACACCGACGACATCGTCGCCGATATCGAGAGCGCGCTGGGCTGAAACTCCCCGCCGCGGCGCCAGCCGGTAACGTCTCCTGATTGTGAGTGCCCGTATCCGCGTCGCCGTCGTCTACGGCGGACGCAGCTCTGAGCACGCGATCTCGTGTGTGTCGGCCGGCAGTATCCTGCGCAACCTCGACCCGGAACGGTTCGAAGTGGTCGCCGTCGGGATCACGCCCGAGGGATCCTGGGTGCTCACCGACGGCAGCCCGGAAACTCTGGCCATCACCGACGGCACGCTGCCCGAGGTGACCGGAGCCTCCGGAACCGCGCTGGCGCTGCCCGCCGATCCGCTCCGCCGAGGTGAGCTGCTGTCCCTGGACGAGGCCGCCGGTGACCTGCTGGCCGCCGTCGACGTCGTCTTCCCGGTGCTGCACGGTCCCTACGGCGAGGACGGCACCATCCAGGGGCTGCTGGAACTGGCGGGGGTGCCCTATGTCGGCGCCGGGGTCCTGGCCAGCGCGGCCGGTATGGACAAGGAGTTCACCAAGAAGCTGCTGGCCGCCGAAGGCCTGCCGATCGGTGACCAGGTGGTGCTGCGCGCACACCACGCCACGCTGGAACTGGAGGACCGGGAACGATTGGGCCTGCCGGTGTTCGTGAAGCCGGCGCGCGGCGGGTCGTCCATCGGCGTCAGCCGCGTGACGGCGTGGGACCGGCTTCCCGCGGCCATCGCCCACGCACGCACGCATGACCCCAAGGTGATCGTCGAGGCCGCGGTGCCCGGCCGCGAGCTCGAATGCGGGGTGCTGGAGTTCCCCGACGGCCATCTGGAGGCCAGCACGGTGGGCGAGATCCGGGTGGCCGGTGTGCGCGGCCGTGAGGACGGCTTCTACGACTTCGCCACGAAGTACCTGGAGGACGCCGCGGAACTCGACGTGCCGGCCAAGGTCGACGACACCGTCGCCGAAGAGATCCGGCAGCTGTCGATGCGGGCCTTCCGCGCCATCGACTGCCAGGGCCTGGCCCGGGTCGACTTCTTCCTCACCGAGCAGGGCCCGGTGATCAACGAGATCAACACGATGCCCGGGTTCACCACCATCTCGATGTACCCGCGGATGTGGGCGGCCAGCGGCGTGGACTATCCCACCCTGTTGGCGACGATGGTCGAGACCGCCGTCGCCCGCGGTACCGGCCTGCGCTAGCGCGGCGGGCCGGGATTGAGCGGCTGCGCCGGCATCACCTGTGCGATCGTGCGTGACATCAGCTGGATGGGCGTGGGTCCCGACCCCTGCGGCAGCGTCAGCGCCACGTAGGTCCCGCGGTCGACCGCGAACCAGGTGCTCGAGCCGTCGCCTTTGACCTCGAACCAACTCACCTCGTCGACCACCTGCAGCGGCGCCCCCACCACGAAATCGGCGGGCCGGTCCAGTCCGCAGCGCAGGATCACCGGTTCGGTGTTCGCGGACTCCTGCTGCCAGGCGGCCGCACCCGCGGGCACCGGCTCGACGGCCACGGCGCGGTGGTAGTCACCGAGTTGGTCGGGCAGGCTCGCGAGCAGCGCCGCGCACTGCGGTCCGTCGGCAGCCGGGGCCGGGGCGGCGGCGATCGCCACCGGACGGGGAGCCGGATCGGTCTGGCGGATGGCGGCGAGGCTGAGCAGCACGACCACTGCGGCCAGCGCCACACCGGCCGCCGCGATGATCAGGCCCCGGGGCGGACCGTCCTGGATATCGGGATCGGGCACCCCGCAACTCTATGGGGCGGCCCCGTCGGCGATCGGGCAGGTCAGGGTGCGGGTGATACCGGTCACCTGCTGCACCTGTGCGGCAACCCCGTCATGCAGTTCGGCCATGGTGGCGGCGCCGATCCTGGCGACCACGTCGTACGGCCCGGTGACGTACTCGGCGGAGAGCACCCCGGGCAGTCCGGCAAGTTGTTTGGCGACGACCTCGGCACGGCCCACCTCGGTTTGAATCAGCATGAAAGCCTCCACCACCGGGTGTCCCCTCCATTCCAGTACATAGACTCGGCGTCGCAGGGACCAAACGTACCGCAGGTCGCGTGACTGTTCAGGGTGGAGACAGGTGAGATGACGGACAGGGACCCCACCCTGGCGCAGGTCGGGGAGTTCACCGTCATCGACAGGATCGTGGCGGGACGTGCGCAACCGCCGTCGGTGGCCCTGGGCCCCGGCGACGACGCGGCGATCGTGCTGGCCGGCGACGGCCGCACCGTGGTGTCGACCGACATGCTGGTGCAGGACCGGCACTTTCGGCTGGACTGGTCCACGCCGTACGACATCGGCCGCAAGGCGGTCGCCCAGAATGCCGCCGATGCCGAGGCGATGGGCGCCACCCCGACGGCGTTCGTGGTGGCTTTCGGGGCCCCCAAGGAAACGCCGGCCTCGGCGGCGGTCGCCATGAGCGACGGGATGTGGGCCGAGGCCGCGAAGTTCGGTGCCGGGATCGCCGGCGGCGATCTGGTGAGTGCACCGCTGTGGGTCGTCTCGGTGACCGTCCTGGGTGACCTCGGTGGTCGCGAACCCGTACGCCGGGATACCGCACGGCCCGGTGACATCGTGGCGGTCATCGGCGAACTCGGCCGCTCGGCGGCCGGCTATGCGTTGTGGCTCAAGGGAATCTGCGAGCCGGCCGAATTGCGCCGGCGGCATCTGGTGCCGGAACCGCCGTACGGGCAGGGTGCGGCTGCCGCGCGGGCCGGCGCCAGCGCGATGACCGACGTGTCCGACGGGCTGGCCGCCGATCTGGGGCATATCGCGGCGGCCTCCGGGGTGCGCATCGACCTGTCCGGGCAGGCGCTGCGGGCCGACCACGACGCGCTGGCCCCGGTGGCCGCCGGCACCGGCGACGACGCCTGGGACTGGGTGCTCGGCGGAGGTGAGGACCATGCGCTGGTGGCCACCTTCGCCGGGGCGCCGCCACCTGGCTGGCGCACGATCGGGCGTGTGCTCGACGGCGCCGCCGGCGTGGACCTCGACGGTGAGCCGTGGCGTGGAAGCACGGGCTGGCAGTCGTTCTGAACGCGCGACACGCTAGTTTGGGCGTTCGTGACACCACGCCCTCTGACCGAACTCGTCGAACCGGGGTGGGCGCGCGCGCTCGAGCCGGTGGCCCCGCAGATCACGGCACTCGGGGAATTCCTGCGTGAGGAACTGGCCGCCGGGCACCGTTACCTGCCGGCCGGCGAGAACGTCTTGCGGGCGTTCACCTTTCCCTTCGAGGCCGTGCGGGTGCTCATCGTCGGCCAGGATCCGTACCCGACGCCGGGGCATGCGGTGGGTCTGAGCTTCTCGGTGGCACCCGATGTCCGCCCGGTACCGCGCAGTCTGGGCAACATCTTCAACGAGTACAGCACCGACCTGGGGCACCCGGTACCCGCGACCGGTGATCTCACGCCGTGGGCGCAGCAGGGCGTGATGCTGCTCAACAGGGTGCTCACGGTGCGGCCGGGCAGTCCGGCCTCACACCGCGGAAAGGGCTGGGAGGCGGTCACCGAACGGGCGATCCGGGCCCTGGTGGCCCGGCCGCAGCCGCTCGTCGCGGTGTTGTGGGGACGCGACGCCGCCACCCTCAAGCCGATGCTGGCCGAAGGCGACTGTGCGGTGATCGAGTCGGTGCACCCGTCGCCACTGTCGGCGTCCCGCGGATTCTTCGGCTCCCGGCCGTTCAGCAGGACCAACGAGCTGCTGACCGGGCTGGGTGCCGATCCCATCGATTGGCGCCTGCCATGAGGCGAGCACGCAAATAGGCCGGCGGACCGAAGTCCACCGGCCTATCGACGCGGAGTGCGGCCTAGATCAGCCGCGGGCGACCTTGCCGGCCTTGAGGCAGGAGGTGCACACGTTCAGGCGCTGCTTGTTGCCACCCGGACGGGTGACGGCACGCACGGTCTGGATGTTCGGATCCCAGCGACGGTTGGTCCGACGATGCGAGTGCGACACCGACTTGCCGAAGCCGGGGCCCTTCGCGCAGATATCGCACACGGCAGCCATATCGAGAACTCCTTGTATCAGTACTTGGGGGGTCTGGATGCTGCGCCGCCAAAGCGTCGCGAGTCGACCCGACAACCTGACCAGGATACCGGCCGGGGTGACGGATCGCCAAAACGGTCCACAACCTGTGCAGCAGCGCGCCGGATTGTCGGGTGCGGTGGCTAGGCTGGCGCGGTCTGAACGTGCGTCAGTGGAGGTGAGGTGGCCGAGATTTCGGGAGTTCGGCTCGATGCGGCCGGCCTGCGGGATTGGGCGCACCACGCCGTCGGGCACCTGATCACCCATACCGACGAGATCAACGGCCTCAACGTCTTCCCGGTGGCGGATTCCGACACCGGGACGAACATGCTGTTCACCATGCGGGCCGCGGTGGTCTGGGCTGATGACCGGATCGGCCAGGACATCGTCACCGGAGTCGCCGGCGTGGCCGCGGCCCTGTCCGACGGCGCCCTGCACGGGGCCCGCGGCAACTCCGGGGTGATCCTCTCGCAGATTCTGCGGGGCCTCGCCGAGGTCACCGCCGGGCTCGGCCTCGCCGAGATCGACGGACCGGTACTGGCCGAGGCGCTGCGCCGCGCCGAGGGGTTGGTCGTCGCCTCGATGGGCCAGGAGGTGCCCGGCACCATCGTGTCGGTGTTGCAGGCCGCCGCGGGTGCCGCCGAGGACGTGGCCGCGTCGGGCGCCGAGGTGGGCGTGGTCGTGGCATCGGCCGCCGATGCGGCGGCGATCGCCCTGGAGAAGACCCCCGACCAACTCGACGTGCTGGCCGAGGCGGGCGTCGTGGATGCCGGCGGCCGGGGTCTGCTGGTGCTGCTGGATGCCATGACCATGACCCTCACCGGCAGCGCGCCACGGCGGCAGCGGTACGAACCGGCGACCCCGCACCTCGAGGTCTCCGCCGGTTCGGCCACTCCCCGGTTCGAGGTGATGTATCTGCTCAGTGGATGCAGCCAGGGCGATGTCGACAGACTGCGCGGCGCACTGGACCAGCTGGGGGATTCGGTGGCCATCGCCGCGGCCGCCTCCAGCGGGGCCGCCGGCAGCCATTCGGTGCACGTGCACACCGACGATGCCGGCGCGGCCGTGGAGGCGGGTCTGGCGGCCGGCGTGCTCAGCCGGATCCAGATCACCGCGCTGACCGGAGCCCACCCGAATGCGCACCGGAGCCGGGACCGCGCGGTGCTCGCGGTGGTCGACGGTGACGGCGCCGACGAACTGTTCGCCGGCGAGGGCGCCCGGGTGTTGCGGCCCGACGACGGCGCGCCCATCAGCGCCCAGCGGTTGCTGCGGGCGCTCGTCGAGGCCGATGCCGAACAGGTGATGTTGTTGCCCAACGGCTTTGTCGCCGCGGAGGAACTCGTCGCCGGCTGCACCGCGGCCACCGGCTGGGGTATCGACGTGGTGCCGGTGCCGGCCGCATCGATGGTGCAGGGTCTGGCCGCATTGGCGGTGCACGACGCGGGCCGCCAGACCGTCGATGACGGCTACGCCATGGCGCGGGCCGCGGCGGGCGCCAGGCACGGTGCGGTTCGGGTGGCCACGGAGTCGGCGCTGACGTGGGCGGGTGCGTGCAAACCCGGCGACGGTCTCGGCATCACCGGTGACGAGGTGCTGATCGTCGCCCACGATATCGGCTCGGCTGCAACGGGTTTGGTTGATCTGCTGCTGGCGTCCGGCGGCGAACTGGTGACCGTCCTGATCGGTGCGGGGGTCGACGACGCGGTGGGTGAGCAGTTGCGCAGGCATGTGCACGAGCGACATCTCGGTGCCGAGGTGATCAGTTACCGCACCGACCACCATGGGGACGCACTGCTGATCGGGGTGGAGTAACGGTGGTCGCACTGGGCGAACGGCTGGTCAACGTGCTGGGGGCCAAGGCCGCCGACAAGCTGGAGGAGGCGTTCGGACTCCGCACCGTCAACGACCTGTTACGTCATTTCCCGCGTAAGTACAGCGACGGCATGTCGGTCAGCGGGGAGGGTGAGGAACTCGAGCTCACCGAGGGCGACCATGTCACCCTCGTCGATGTCATCACCGACGCGGTGGCCAAACCGATGCGGCGCCAGCCGGGTAAGCGGCAGCGGATGTACCTGCGGGTGACACTGGGCAACCGCCGTCCCGAGGTGACCGCGACCTTTTTCAATGCCGACTACTTGATCAAGGATCTGGTGCCGGGCACCCGGCTGATGATGTCGGGGGAGGTCAAATTCTTCCGCCAGACAGTGCAGTTGGACCATCCGGCCTTCCTGGTCCTGGACTCCCCGAGCGGGCGCACCATCGGCACCAAGTCGCTGAAGTCGATCGCGGAGGCCTCCGCGGGAGATGACCTGCTGGCCGCCTTCGAGCGTGACTTCTTCCCGATCTATCCCGCGACGGCGAAAGTGCAGAGCTGGGATGTCTACGGGTGCGTGCGCCAGGTGCTCGACGTGCTCGATCCGGTCCCCGAAGTCCTCCCGGAAGCGATTGTGCGGCAATGGGATCTGATCTCCGAGGACCAGGCGTTGCGGGCGATTCACCTGGCGGAGAACGCGGTCGAACGCACGCGGGCCCAGGAACGGTTGGCGATCGACGAGGCCGTCGGCCTGCAATGGGCGCTGGTGTCCCGGCGCTACAGCGAGCTCGGTGAGACCGGTCCGGCCGCCCCGAAGCGCGATGACGGGTTGGCCGGGGCGCTCTTGCGGCAGTTGCCGTTCGAGCTGACCGGTGGCCAGCGTGAGGTGCTTGAGGTCATCTCCGCCGACCTCGCCGAGGCCCGCCCGATGAACCGGATGCTCCAGGGTGAGGTCGGCTCCGGTAAGACCATCGTGTCGGTACTGGCGATGCTGCAGGTGGTCGACGCGGGTTACCAGTGCGCGTTGCTGGCCCCCACCGAAGTCCTGGCGGTGCAGCACGCCCGCTCGGTGCGGTCGGTGCTCGGACCGCTGGCGACGGCGGGCGAACTCGGGGCTCCCGAGGGTGCCACCCGGGTCGCGCTGCTGACCGGGTCGATGTCGCCACAGCAGAAGCGTCAGGTCCGCGATGAGATCGCCACCGGCGCGGCGGGCATCGTGATCGGCACCCACGCCCTCATCCAGGAGTCGGTGGAGTTCCATCAGCTCGGCATGGTGGTCGTCGACGAACAGCACAGGTTCGGCGTCGAACAGCGAGACCGACTGCGGGCCAAGGCAACCGGTGGGATCACTCCGCATCTCCTGGTCATGACGGCCACGCCGATCCCGCGCACCATCGCACTGACCGTGTTCGGCGACCTGGAAACCTCGGTGTTGCGTGAGCTGCCCCGCGGTCGTCAGCCGATCACCACCAATGCGGTGTTCACCACCGACAAACCCGCCTGGCTGGATCGGGTGTGGGCGCGCATCGTGGAGGAGGTCGCCGCCGGCCGGCAGGCCTACGTGGTGGCCTCCCGCATCGACGAGTCCGACAAATCGGAGAACGAGCAGGGGCCGCCGCCCATCACCGTGCTGCAACTGCTGGAGTTCCTGCGCAACGGCCCGCTGTCGGCACTGCGGCTGGGGCTGATGCACGGCCGGCTGCCCGCCGACGAGAAGGACGCGGTGATGAGTGCATTCCGGGCGGGCGAGATCGATGTGCTGGTCTGCACCACCGTCATCGAGGTCGGGGTGGATGTGCCCAATGCCACCGTCATGGTGGTGATGGACGCCGAGCGATTCGGGATCAGCCAATTGCATCAGCTGCGCGGACGGATCGGCCGCGGCGAGCATCCGAGCCTGTGCCTGTTGGTGTCCAGGACGAAGGAATCGACCAAGGCCGCCGACCGGCTGCGTGCGGTGGCCGGCACCCTCGACGGTTTCGCCCTTGCCGATCTGGATCTGCAGGAGCGCCGTGAGGGAGATGTGCTGGGCTACAGCCAGTCCGGCAGGCGAATGACCCTGCGGTTTCTGTCCCTGGCCGACCACCAGCACATCATCGAGGCCGCCCGGGAGTTCTGTCAGGCTGCCTACCAGGACAATCCGCGCCAACCCGGACTCGACGTCCTGGCCGCGCAGTTCACCGACACCGAGCGAGTCCAGTACCTGGACATGTCGTGAGGCGGCTGTGGCCGCTGGCGGCCGGGGTGGTGCTCGCGGTCGTCGTCGCGGTGCAGGTGCTCACCCAGACCGACGCGGGCAGGCTCGCGCATGCCGATATCCCCACCGTCGCAGCGGGTGTGGACATCCTGTCGGGGATCCCCGAGATCCCGGCGCGGGACCGGGGTAACGACTATCGCCGCGCGGCGTTCGGCGATGCCTGGGATGACCTCAACGACGCTCCGGGTGGGCACAACGGGTGCGATACCCGAAACGACATCCTCAACCGGGATCTCGTCGACAAGACCTACGTGGCGATCAAGCGCTGCCCCCAGGCGGTGGCCACCGGCACACTGCACGACCCGTACACCGACAACGCGATCGCGTTCGTGCGCGGCAATCAGGTCGGTGCGTCGGTGCAGATCGACCACATCGTGCCGTTGGCGCTGGCCTGGGATCTGGGTGCGCGGAACTGGACGGATGCGCTGCGGCTGCGCTTCGCCAACGACCCGGCCAATCTGATCGCCGTTGAGGGGCAGGCCAATCAGGACAAGAGCGATGCCGAACCCGCGCGCTGGATGCCGCCCAATCATGCGTTCTGGTGTCAGTACGCGGTGCAGTTCGCCGCCGTGCTGCGCGGTTACGGACTCCCGGTCGACATGCCCTCGGCGGCGGTGCTGCGCGAGGCGGCCGCCACCTGCCCGGCCGCCTGAGGGGCTAGGGCGGGAACACCTCTTTGATGCTGCCGTCGGGATTGACCTGCATGAAGCCGGTGCCCGGGGCCGTCGAATGGACGGCCAATTCCAGGACCCCACCTTCGGCACCTTCCACGATCAGGTACACCCCGCTCCCGTCCGGTGCGCCGAGCTTCATCGGCGCGGCGGCCAGCGTGGCCGCGACGGCGGGCACGTTGATGGCGCCGAGATCGGCCAGCACATCGAACGAACTCGTGGAGGTCGGCGAGCCCCACTCCTGCCAGCTGTCGCCGCGGTACATATAGCTGTGCTCGACATGGGAGTTCGTCGGATCGGCCCGGTCGAGGATCGCGTAGGTGGGGTAGACCACCAACTGGTAGCCCATGGTGTCGGCGAACTTGCCCCGGATGGTTTCCATCAGGGCGGCCAGCCCGTCGGCGGTCTGCAGCTGCACCGGTCCCGATGGAGATGGTGAGGATGTCGGCGTGGATGACGAAGTCGACTGCGGTGCAGTGGTATTCGTGCCCGCTGCGGCGGATGTCCGCGGGGCGGCGGTGGTACCGGCGACCCGTTGACCGGTCGAGTTGCCGGACTGTCCGTTGATGATGAGAAGGACGGCGGCCACGGCGATGACGACGACGACCAGCAGGCCGAGGGGAATCAGGATCGCCGGTCCGCGCCACCACGGTGCCGTGTTCTGGGTGGCGGGCTGCCAGGCCGGCGCCGCAGGTGCGGCCCACTGCTGATACGGGGCCGCAGTGGCCGGGGGAGCCCAGGTTCCGACGGCGGTCGGTGTGGCGGGCGCGATCGGCACGGGTGCCGCGGGTGCCGCGGGTGTGGTCAGGGCCGCACGGGCGGCCACCGCCAGATCCCTGGTGGTGGCGTAGCGGTGCTCCGGATTCTTGGCCATGCCGGTGGCGATGACCTGATCCAGGTGCGGCGGGATACCGGGCCGCAGCGTCGACGGCCGGGGCGGGGGGAGAGTGAGGTGGCCGGCGATCTGCCGTTCCACGCTGTCGCCGGGAAACGGCTGCGAGCCCGTCAGGCATTCGTGCAACACACATGTCAGCGCGTACACATCGGCGCGGGCATCGGAACTGTCGGTGGACAGCCGCTCGGGCGCCATATAGGACAAGGTGCCGATCGTGGAGCCGGTGCTGGTCAACTTGGTGGCCCCGGCGCTGCGCGCGATACCGAAATCGATCAGGTAGGCGAAGTCCTCGTCGGTGACCAAGATGTTCGACGGTTTGACGTCACGGTGCACCAGACCGACGCGATGGGCGGCATTGAGTGCGGCGGCGATCTGTTCGATGATCGCCACGGCCCGTGGGGGTGACAGCGGGCCGCCCTCGAGGAGTTCGTGCACGGTCTTGCCGTCGATCAGCCGCATCGTCACATAGAGGCGACCGTCGATCTCGCCGAAATCGTGGATCGGGACGATGTGGGGCTCATCCAGCCCGGCCGCCATCTGGGCCTCGCGGCGGAACCTGCGCTGGTAGGTGTCGTCGTCGGCAAGGTTGGCGGGCAGCACTTTCAGCGCGACCACCCGATTCATCGTGGTGTCGAAGGCCTGCCACACTTCGCCCATACCGCCCCGGCCCAGCACCCTGACCAGGCGGTACCGGCCGAACGGAGTTCCTTCCACCGGCTAACCATAGGAGGCAACCCGGTCAGCTGCCAGTAATTGCGGGGCGAGCCCCCGGCAGCCCCGTCGACGCGTCAGCGCCCGACCTTGGACGTCGGCGACGGACTGGGCGTCGGCGGCTCCTCGCCCAGGCCGAGGCACTCGTACGAGTTCTGTCCGGTGCACGGGATACCGTCCACCTCGGGCAGCGGATCCGGTCCCGAGCCGAAGGTGATCTGCGGTGAGTTCGGCACCACATGCGGCATGCACACACCGGTGTACAAGTCCTCGACCTCACCGGGCGGACACGTTCCCGACGGAGCCGCGGCGGCCACCGGCAACGCCACCGCCACGAGCGTCAGGGCGAGGCTCGCGGCCCCTGCTCGCACCGAAAAACCCACCGGCGCAGGTAACTCCATCGAGATGTCCGCGCGATGAACGCTAGGTGCCGGTGTAGGTGGCCGGATCCGGGCGGTACCGGGTGCCGTCGTCGAGCGAGTTCAGCGTCGCCATATGCGTCGTCGTCAACTCGAAGTCGAACACGTCGACGTTCTCCGCGATGCGCTCGGGTGAGGACGACCGGGGAATCACCACGTTGCCCAGTTGCAGGCTCCACCGGATCAGCACCTGAGCCGGGGTCTTGCCGTACTCGGCGGCGATCGCGGTGATGGCCGGGTTGCTCAGCAGCTTGCCCACCCCGAGCGGACTGTAGGCCTCGGTGACGATATTGCGTTCGGCGTTGACCGCACGCAGCGCCGCCTGATTGAGCAGCGGGTGCAGCTCGATCTGGTTGACCACCGGGCTGTTGTAGGTGAGATCGATGATCGTGGCGAGTTCCTCTGCGCCGAAATTGCACACACCGATCGACTTGACCAGCTTGTCGGCGCCCTGCAGGCGCATCAGCGCACCCCAGCTGTCGACGTACTTGCTGGTGTCCCCGGCCGGCCAGTGGATCAGGTACAGATCGAGGTAGTCCAGGCCGAGACGCTCCAGGCTGGCCTTGGCGGCATCCTGCCCGGACTGGAACCCTTGGTCGGCCGTCGCCAGTTTGGTGGTGACGAAGATCTCGGCACGCGGGATGCCGGACGCGGCGATGGCGCGCCCGACTCCCGCTTCGTTGCCGTAGGCGGCAGCGGTATCGATAAGGCGCACACCGATTTCCAGTGCCGCCGCGACGGCGCGCTCGGCTTCGGTGTCGGAGAGCTCACCGACACCGATACCCAGCGCCGGAATGGTGTTGTCATCGCTGAGCCCAACATTGGGCACAGCAGCTACCGAGGTCATGTCTACCTACCCTGTGAAATTGAACGTGCGTGGATCGGGACCCAGCCGTGCGCCGTCGTCGAGCGTGGCGATGGATGCGATGTCCTGCTCGCTCAGTTCGAAATCGAACACGTCGAAATTACTCGCAATCCGGTCAGGGTTCACCGACTTCGGGATCACGATATTACCCAGCTGGATGTGCCATCTGATGAGCACCTGGGCAGGTGTTTTGCCGTGCGTGTCCGCCACGGTGGTCACCACCGGGTCGCTGAGCAGTCCGCCCTGGCCCAGCGGGCTCCAGGCCTCGGTGGCGATGCCCAGCTCCACGTGCACCTGCCGCAACTCCTGCTGCGGCAGACGCGGGTGCAATTCGATCTGG
Source organism: Mycobacterium hackensackense (assembly GCF_025822555.1). NCBI lineage: Bacteria > Bacillati > Actinomycetota > Actinomycetes > Mycobacteriales > Mycobacteriaceae > Mycobacterium > Mycobacterium hackensackense. Next base: position 367,490 of record NZ_JACKUC010000029.1, on the reverse strand, counting down.
TTGACGGCGGGGACGATCCCGGTATCGGCGATCAGCGTGCGCAGATGCTCGGGGGCGAAGTTGCTCACCCCGATGGACCGAACCCGGCCCTGCTCGCGCAGGTGCGCCAGCGCCTTGAAGGAATCCACGAACAGGTTGGCCGCCGGGACGGGCCAGTGGATGAGGTACAGGTCCACGTAGTCGACGCCGAGACGCTCGGCACTGACGTCGAAAGCCTTCAGACCCTTGTCGTAACCCTGGTCGGCGTTCCACAGCTTGGTGACCAGAAACACCTCCTCGCGCGGCACCCCGGAGGCCTTGATCGCGTGACCGACCTCGGTCTCGTTGCCGTACACGGCCGCGGTGTCGATATGCCGGTAGCCCGTCGACAGGGCCGCTTCGACGGCGCGTTGCGTCTCTTCCGGCGGCGTCTGCCAGACTCCCAACCCGACGGTTGGTATGGCATTGCCGTCGTTCAGCACGATCGTGGGTTGCGTAGGAGGAGTCATGACGCAAAGTCTGCCAGCATGGCGGAATCCCGGGCGGTTACGTCTGCGGGCCGCCAGCACGGCCGGCCGAATCGGCGTACCGGTCATGGCCAGAATCCCCGACCCGGTGAAACGGCTGCTCCTGGGGCGCCGGTCGATCACCATCGACGGCAACACCCTGGACACGTCGCTGCAGCTGATGCTCGCGGCGCAGCACCTGACCGGTGTGCGTGGATTGAGCGCCAGTGACGACATTCCCGTCTCGCGCCGGCAGCTGAGCCGCGCGGCCGCGGCGTTCCGGACCCCGGTCGTGGTCCCGGTCCGCGACTTCACGATTCCCGGACCGGGCGGTCCGATCCCGGTGCGTCATTACCGGTCCGGTGACGGTGCCGCGCTGCTGGTCTTCTACCACGGCGGCGGATTCGTCGAGGGTGGCATCGACACGCACGACGCGCTGTGCCGACGCCTCTGCCACGACGCCGGCGTGCACGTGTTGTCCGTCGACTACCGGCTTGCGCCCGAGCACAAGGCGCCCGCCGCGGCCGACGACGCGGACGCCGCCTACCGCTGGTCGCTGGAGCATGCCGGTGAACTCGGTGCCGACCCCGGTCGAGTGGCCGTCGGCGGTGACAGCGCCGGCGGGAATCTCGCCGCGGTCGTCACGCAGTCGGCCCGGGCCGCCGGCGTGCGATTGCCGGTTCTGCAGGTGCTGCTCTATCCGGTCACCGATTTCCAGGGCTCGACGGTGTCCAAGACCCTGTTCGCGGACGGGTTCTTCCTGGCCAAGGCGAATATGGACTGGTTCCGGCACCACTACCTGGCCGGGTCGGCGACCGACCCCGGTGATCCGCGGGTGTCGCCGCTGCTGGCCTCCGATCTGTCGGGCCTGTCACCGGCGCTCGTGGCCACCGGCGGGTTCGACCCGCTCCGTGACGAGGGCCGGTCCTATGCGCGGGCGCTGGCCGCCGCCGGGGTCGCGGTCGACTGGCGGGAGTACGGCTCGCTGGTGCACGCCTTCGCCAATTTCTTCCCGCTCGGGGGTGGGAGCGAGGCCGCGGTGGCCGACCTGACATCGGCGCTGCGGGCCCATCTGAGCCGGACCTGAGAACGTCCGCGCGGGGCGCCGGTAGGCTGCACCCCGTGGCGAACAAACCCAAACGTCCGGCCAGCTATGACCTCAAGGCCGCCGACCGCAAGCGCAATCTGCTCATCCAGATCGGATTGACCTCCGTGGTCGTCGTGTTCGCCGTGGCGCTGGTCCTCTACATCGTGATGTCCGGTGACAAGAAGGCCCCCGCCGGTGAGGCGAAATCCGTCCGGGTGACCTCGAGCAAGCTCATCACCAAGGAAGGCACCTCCGAACCGAAGGCGGTGCTGTCGCTCTACGAAGACTTCCTGTGCCCGCACTGCGGCGCGTTCGAGAAGCAGTTCGGTCCGACGGTGAGCAAGCTCATCGACACCGGCGCGGTGGCCGCCGACTACTACATGGTCGCGATCCTCGACGCCCCGAGTAACCAGAACTATCCGTCCCGGGCCGGCGGCGCCGCCTACTGCGTGGCCGACGAGTCCATCGACGCGTTCCGCCGCTTCCACGCCGCGATGTACGCGCAGCAGCCGAACGAGACCGCGCAGACGTTCCCGACCAATGCCCAGATCATCGAGACGGCGCGCCAGGCCGGTGCGGCCGGCAAGGTCCCGGACTGCGTCAACAAGAACAAGTACGTCGACATGGTGCAGGGTCTGGCTCAGGCCACCAAGATCAATTCCACGCCGACGGTCCGGATCAACGGCGAGGACTACCAGTTCAGCACCCCCGAAGCGCTGGTCGCCAAGGTCAAGGAGATCGTCGGCGACGTGCCGGGGCTGACGTGACCACTGCCGCCACCGTCGACCCGGCGGACTCCGTCGAGGCGGACGAGGACGTTCGCCCCGCGAGTGCGTGGTGGGTTCTCATCGCCGGCATCGCCGGACTGGCGGCGGCGCTCACGCTGACGATCGAGAAGATCGAGCTCCTGATCAACCCGGCCTACGTGCCGTCGTGCAGCATCAACCCGGTGCTGTCCTGCGGGTCGGTCATGATCACCCATCAGGCGTCGGTGTTCGGTTTCCCCAATCCGCTGATCGGCATCGGTTCCTTCAGCGTCGTCGTGGTCACCGGTGTGCTCGCGGTGGCGAAAGTGCGGCTCCCGCGCTGGTACTGGATCGGTCTGACGATCGGCAGCGCCCTGGGCGTGGTGTTCATCCACTGGCTGATCTTCCAGAGCCTGTACCGCATCGGTGCACTGTGCCCGTATTGCATGGTGGTCTGGTCCGTCACCATCCCGCTGTTCGTCGTCGCCGCGTCCATCGCCCTGCGTGGGGAGGCCGCGACCAGCACCGTCGGCCGTCTGCTTTACCAATGGCGCTGGTCGCTGGTGGCGCTCTGGTTCACCTCACTGCTGCTGATGATCCTGGTGAGGTTCTGGAATTACTGGTCAACGCTTCTGTAACACCGGGGTTACGGCGGGAAAGTTAGGGTTCACCTCGTGATTTCCAAACTCTTGGTAGCCAACCGCGGTGAGATCGCCATCCGCGCATTTCGTGCGGCATACGAACTCGGTATCGCCACCGTCGCGGTGTACGCGTACGAGGACCGCAATTCGCCACACCGCCTGAAGGCCGACGAGTCGTATCAGATCGGTGAGGTCGGGCATCCGGTGCGGGCCTACCTGACCGTCGACGAGATCATCCGGGTCGCCAAGCACGCCGGGGCGGATGCGGTGTATCCCGGTTACGGCTTCCTGTCGGAGAACCCGGAACTGGCGGCGGCGTGCGCGCGGGCGGGTATCACGTTCGTCGGTCCCGGTGCGCACGTGCTGGAGCTGACGGGTAACAAGGCCCGTGCCATCGACGCCGCGCGCGAGGCCGGGCTGCCCGTGCTGTCTTCCTCGGCGCCGTCGGCGTCGGTCGAGGAGCTGGTGGCGGCGGCCGCCGAGATGGAATTCCCGTTGTTCGTGAAGGCGGTGTCCGGCGGCGGTGGCCGCGGTATGCGGCGCGTGGTGGATCTCGGCGGGCTGGCCGAGGCGATCGAGGCGGCCTCCCGAGAGGCCGAGTCCGCGTTCGGCGATCCCAACGTGTACCTGGAACAGGCGGTGCTCAACCCGCGCCATATCGAGGTGCAGATCCTCGCCGACGCTACCGGCGAGGTCATCCACCTGTTCGAACGGGACTGCAGTGTGCAGCGCCGTCACCAGAAGGTGATCGAGCTCGCCCCCGCACCGAACTTCAGCCAGGAACTGCGGGACCGGATCTGTTCGGACGCAGTCGCTTTCGCCCGCGGTATCGGGTATTTCTGTGCGGGCACGGTGGAGTTCCTGCTCGACGAGCGTGGCCACCACGTGTTCATCGAGTGCAATCCGCGTATCCAGGTGGAGCACACGGTGACCGAGGAGATCACCGATGTGGACCTGGTGTCCTCTCAGTTGCGCATCGCCGCGGGGGAGACGCTGGCGCAGCTGGGCCTGGCGCAGGACACCCTGACCATCCGCGGGGCGGCCATGCAGTGCCGTATCACCACCGAGGATCCGGCCAACGGGTTCCGCCCGGACACCGGCCGGATCACCGGGTACCGCTCCCCGGGTGGTGCGGGCATCCGGCTCGATGGCGGCACGAACCTGGGTGCCGAGATCGGCGCGCACTTCGATTCGATGCTGGTGAAGCTCACCTGCCGCGGCCGGGATTTCGGCGTGGCGGCGGCCCGCGCCAAACGTGCGTTGGCGGAGTTCCGGATTCGCGGGGTGTCGACCAATATCCCGTTCCTGCAGGCCGTCATCGACGATCCCGATTTCCGCGAGGGACGGGTGACGACCTCGTTCATCGACGACCGGCCGCAGTTGCTGACGGCGCACATTCCCGCCGATCGCGGTACCAAGATGCTCAACTACCTGGCCGAGGTGACGGTCAACTCACCCAATCGGGACCGTGAGCGGGTCTACCCGCAGGACAAGCTGCCCGATGTCGACGTCACGTCGGGCCAACCGCCGGCAGGGAGCAAGCAGCGGTTGGTGGAGCTGGGTCCGCAGGGGTTCGCCGACTGGCTGCGGGATTCGCCGGCTGTCGGCGTCACCGACACGACGTTCCGCGATGCGCATCAGTCGCTGTTGGCCACCCGCGTGCGTACCACCGGATTGCTGGCCGTCGCGCCGTACATGGCGCATATGACGCCGGAGTTGTTGTCCGTCGAATGCTGGGGTGGGGCGACTTACGATGTCGCGCTGCGGTTCTTGAAGGAGGACCCGTGGGAGCGGCTGGCCGCCCTGCGTGAGGCGATCCCGAACATCTGTCTGCAGATGCTGCTGCGGGGCCGCAACACGGTGGGCTACACGCCGTACCCGGAGATCGTGACCAACGCGTTCGTCCAGGAGGCCACCGACACCGGGGTCGACATCTTCCGCATCTTCGATGCGCTGAACAACGTCGAATCGATGCGCCCCGCCATCGACGCGGTGCGCGAAACCGGTTCGGCGATAGCCGAAGTCGCCATGTCCTACACCGGCGACCTGTCCAATCCGGCTGAGCGGCTCTACACCCTGGACTACTGGCTGCGGCTGGCCGAAGAGATCGTCGACGCCGGGGCGCATGTGCTGGCCATCAAGGACATGGCCGGCCTGCTGCGCCCGCCCGCGGCGGCGACATTGGTTGCGGCACTGCGGTCGCGGTTCGATCTGCCGGTGCACGTGCACACCCATGACACGCCCGGCGGGCAGCTGGCCACCTACACGGCGGCCTGGCAGGCGGGCGCGTCGGCGGTTGACGGTGCGGCTGCACCGCTGGCGGGCACCACCAGCCAGCCGGCGCTGTCGTCGATCGTGGCGGCCGCGGCGCACACCTCGTTCGACACCGGATTGTCCCTGGACGCCGTCTGCGCCCTGGAGCCGTACTGGGAGGCACTGCGAAAGGTATACGCGCCGTTCGAGTCTGGCCTACCCGCCCCGACCGGCCGGGTCTACACCCACGAGATTCCCGGCGGCCAGCTGAGCAATCTGCGCCAGCAGGCCATCGCGCTGGGGCTCGGTGGCCAGTTCGAGCAGATCGAGGGTGCCTACGCGGGCGCCGACAGGGTGCTCGGCCGGCTGGTGAAGGTCACCCCGTCCAGCAAGGTGGTGGGCGATCTGGCGCTGGCGCTGGTCGGCGCCGGAGTCACCGCCGATGAGTTCGCGGCCGACCCGGCCCGATTCGATATCCCGGACTCGGTGATCGGGTTCCTGCGCGGCGAACTCGGTGATCCGCCGGGAGGTTGGCCCGAACCGTTGCGCACCAAGGCCCTTGAGGGCCGCGCGCCGGCCAAGCCCGAGGTCGCCCTGGCCGTCGAGGACGAGAAGCTGCTGGCGCAGGCCGGGCCGGTGCGGCAGGCGACACTGAATCGGCTGTTGTTCCCCGGCCCGACACGCGAGTTTGAAGCCCATCGCGAAATATACGGCGATACTTCGGGTTTGAGCGCGAATCAGTTCTTCTACGGACTGCGCCACGGTGACGAGCACCGCATCCGGATCGAGAAGGGTGTCGAGCTGATCGTCGGCCTGGAGGCCATCTCCGAGCCCGACGAACGGGGTATGCGCACGGTCATGTGCATCATCAACGGGCAGCTGCGCCCGGTGCTGGTGCGCGACGAATCGGTGGCCGCCGAAGTTCCGGCCGCCGAGAAGGCCGACAAGACCAATCCCGATCATGTGGCGGCCCCGTTCGCCGGGGTGGTCACCGTCGGTGTCGCGGTCGGGGACGCCGTCGAGGCCGGGCAGACCATCGCCACGATCGAGGCCATGAAGATGGAGGCCGCCATCACCGCGCCCAAGGCCGGCACCGTGGCGCGCGTCGCCGTCGGGGCCACGGCACAGGTCGAAGGCGGCGACCTGCTGGTGGTGGTGGGGGCAGCGACCTGACCCGGATCGTCGCCGGAGCCTATGGCGGGCGCCGTATCTCGGTGCCCGCCAAAGGGACCCGGCCCACCACCGACCGGGTCCGCGAGTCCCTGTTCAACGTGCTGGCGGCGCGGATGGACTTCGACGGTGCGCAGGTGCTCGACCTGTATGCGGGTTCGGGGGCGCTCGGGTTGGAAGCGCTCTCGCGTGGGGCGGCCAGGGCGTTGTTCGTCGAATCGGACCGCAAGGCCGCAGCGGTGATCACCGACAACATCGCCGCGCTGGGCGCCGCGGGGACCGTGCGGTGTGCGCCGGTGGCCAAGGTGCTCGCCGGTGGAGCCGGCCGGCCGGTGGATCTGGTGTTCGCCGATCCGCCCTATGAGTTGGGGGCCACCGAGGTCGAGGCGGTGCTTGCCGCGCTGCTGCGGCACGGGTGGGTGGCGGCCGGTGCCGTCGCCGTCGTCGAACGTGCCGCCGGCGGTCCCGCACTGAGCTGGCCCGACGGCTGGGAACCCGTCGACGATCGGCGCTACGGCGATACCCGGCTGGAGTTCGGCATCGCGTAGCGTCTTGGGGCATGAGTGGCGCCGTTTGCCCAGGATCCTTCGACCCGGTCACCCTCGGTCATATCGACATCTTCGAGCGGGCGGCCGCCCAGTTCGACGAGGTCGTGGTGGCGGTGCTGGTCAACCCGAACAAGAAGGGCACGTTCAGCGCCGAGGAGCGCATCGAACTGATCCGGGAGTCCACGGGCCACCTGTCCAATCTTCGGGTGGAGGCCGGCAGCGGCCTGGTGGTCGACTTCGTCAAAAAACGCGGCCTGACGGCCATCGTCAAAGGGCTGCGCACCGGGACCGATTTCGAATACGAGCTGCAGATGGCGCAGATGAACAAGCACGTCGCCGGGGTGGACACCTTCTTCGTGGCCACCACGCCGCGCTATTCGTTCGTCTCGTCGTCGCTGGCCAAAGAGGTGGCCGCACTCGGCGGCGATGTCAGCGACCTGCTGCCGGAACCGGTCAACGCCCGGTTGCGCGCCAAGCTGAACAGCTGACCGCGCGACACACCGCACGACAAACCGAGTCACAGGCGTAACACCAGGCACACTGGTCACTAACAACTACGCCTGGAGGGTGTTGCCGTGTACCGAGTCTTTGAGGCGCTTGACGAACTCAGTGCGATCGTGGAAGAAGCACGCGGCGTGCCGATGACGGCCGGTTGCATGGTGCCCCGTGGCGACGTCCTGGAACTGCTCGATGACATCAAGGACGCCATCCCCGGCGAGCTCGATGATGCCCAGGACGTGCTCGACGCCCGGGACGCCATGCTCAACGAGGCCCGCGAGCACGCCGATTCGACGGTGTCCTCGGCCAATGCGGAGGCCGACTCCCTGCTCAACCATGCGCGCAGCGAGGCCGACCGGATGATGGCCGAGGCGAAGTCGGCGGCCGACCGGATGGTCGCCGAAGCGCGTGCGCATGCCGAGCGGACCGTCGCCGACGCCCGTGACGAGGCGGCGCGCATCGGCGCTGCGGCCAAGCGCGAATACGAGGCCAGCACGGGCCGGGCCAAGTCCGAGGCCGACCGCCTGATCGAGAACGGCAACATCTCCTACGAGAAGGCCGTGCAGGAAGGCATCAAGGAGCAGCAGCGGCTGGTCTCACAGACCGAGATCGTGCAGACGGCCACCGCCGAGGCCACCCGCCTGGTGGACTCCGCCCATGCCGAGGCGGATCGCCTGCGCGGGGAATGCGATATCTACGTCGACAGCAAGCTCGCCGAGTTCGAGGACTACCTCAACGGCACCCTGCGCTCGGTGAGCCGTGGCCGGCATCAGCTGCGCACCGCCGCCGGCACGCACGATTACGTGACCCGCTCGGCCTAGAACCTGCGCTGTACTCAGCCTCGACGCTTAGTGGGGCTAAGGGTTTTCGTTGGCGGGAATGTGCCTAGATGCCCTAAGCGTCGGGGCGATGCACGTGTCAGAGGGTCGTCGTACGATCGCACGTATGTTCGAACTCTTCTGGATCGGTCGGCCGCCGGCGAGGCGCTGGACCGGATGACCGCCGCCGCGCGCGAGGAGAACGCTGCGGGCGCGCGGCGGTTGGAGGCGATCGCCGATCTTTATGAGATCCGCGCGCCTGGCGATGACACCGAGCGGCTGAATTGGGTGATCGACGGGTACGCCGGCCTGGGGGGCCGAGGTGGCGGTCGGGTTGGGGATTTCTCGGTCGCGTGCGGATGCCCAGCTGAAATTGGCGATCGCGCTACGGGACCGGTTGCCGGCAGTGGCCACCGTGTACCTGTCCGGCGAGGTGGACTACCGGCTGATCTGCACGGTGATCACCCGGACCGACCTGGTGGACGATCCCGCGCGGCTCGCGATGGTGGATCGGGCCGTGGCCGCCGAGATCCTCGGATGGGTGCGGTTGTCCGGGCCGGCCCAGGAACAGCGCATCGATGAGGTCATCGCGCGTGCCGACCCGGTCGGGGTACGGACCCCCACCCCGGCGCGAGACAAACGGAGGGTGGATATCGAACCGCTCCCGTGCGGACTCGCCGATATCTGGGCGCGCGTCGATGCGACCGCCGCGGCGGCGCTCGACGCCCTGCTGGACACCATGGCCGACGGGGTGTGCGCCGATGATCCGCGCACCAAAGACCAACGCCGCTCCGATGCGATCCTTGCGATCGGGATGGGCACGGCACTGGCCTGTCTGTGCGGTTCCGGTGCTTGCCCGGCCGCCGACCCCGGCCGGCCCGCCACCGCGAGCCGGCTCGTGATCCATGTGATCGCGTCCCCTGCCACCGTGGCCGGTGACCCGCACGCTCCCGGGTATCTGCCCGGGTATGGACTGTTGCCTGCCGACCAGGTCGCCACCTTGGCCCCGACCGCCATGATCCGCGAGGTCCAGATCCCGCCAGATGCGGCCGAGCCCGGTTACCGGCCCGGCACGGCGTTGGCCGAGTTCGTGCGCACCCGCGATCTCACCTGCCGCTTTCCGGGCTGTGCGATACGGGCCGAATACTGCGATATCGACCACACCGTGCCATGGCCAGCCGGCCCGACGCATCCATCAAACCTGAAGTGTCTATGCAGGTTTCACCATCTGCTCAAGACGTTCCACGACGGATGGACCGACACCCAGTACCCCGACGGCACTGTCGAATGGCGTACACCCACCGGTGAGGTACACACCACCAGGCCCGAAGGGGCGCACTGGTTCCCACACCTTGCCACCCCCACCGGCGTGCCGGCCGTGGCCCCGGTTGGGCAACCGAACCCGTTGCGCGCTCTGAAGATGCCTCGTCGTACCCGAAGCCGCGCTGAGGAAAACACGCAACGCGTCGCCGAGGAACGTGGGATCAACCGCGAGCGGATCAATCGACACGACGCCGAACGTCGTCTCCTGGCCTGGCAACTCGAGGACCACCTCTACGAAGTCGCCGCCCTCGACGAGGAACCCATCCCGTTCTGAGACGATGCGACTAGAGCTGACCGTGCCGGGGCGGCAACGTCCCGGACAGCGTGTAGCGGCCGATGTGCTGCACCTTCCAGCGGGTCGGATCGTGCAGGGTGTGCGTCCGCGCATCACGCCAGTAGCGGGACAGATTGGCTGTGGCCGAAGCACTTCGGGTTCCGCCGAGTTCGAAGAGCGTGCTGGCCGCCTCCAGCGATGCGCGGGTGGCGGCCACCTTGGCGACCGCCACCGCGATCGACGCCTCAGCCGCGCTGTCGGCGTTCAGGTCGGCGGCGGCCCGGTCCACCGCCCGCCCGGCCTCGGCCAGCAGTGCCTGCGCGCCGCGGACCGTCACGGTGAAGTTCCCGGCGAGCTGGATCAGCGTCGGATCGTCCACGGCCGCCGACTCTTCGGACTCGAAATGTGGCCGCGCCTTGGCGGCCTGACGGACGCCCTCGGCCAGGGCGGCCGTGGCGATCCCGACATCCAGCGCGGTGTGTAACAGCTGCGCCCGCGCGCCATAGACGCTGGGGCCGGCGAAGATCGGCGTGAACGGAATCACGTGGGCGGCGGGCACCACCACATCGTCGAGGGTGACCGTGCCCGACGCGGTGGTGCGCTGACCCATCCCGTCCCAGTCGTCGACCACCGTCAGCCCGGGCGCGCCGGCCGGGACGAAGGCCACCGCCTTCGGCGTCGACGAGGTCGGAGTCTGCGCCGGGTCTTCCGGTATGGAGGCCCGCACGATCACCCAGTCGGCGAAAAGTGCGCCGGTGGAATAGAACTTGCGGCCCGACAACAGGTAGTCGTCGGATGCGGAAGGCACCAGGACCGTGGTGTCGACGTCGATACGACCGGAGCGTTCGGATTGCGCGTTCGCGAAAAGTGCCCCATCGAGCACCAACGCGTAAAAGAACTCCTGCTGCGCCGGGGTGCCCTGCAGGCGCACCGCTTCCAGGAACGTGTAGTGCGAGTGCGGTATCTGCGCCAGCGACGCGTCGGCGTGCGCCAGCAGCCGGAACACCTCGGCGATCACCGACGCCGGCGCGTCGATCCCGCCGAACGCGACCGGCACCGACAAGGCGAGCAGCCCGGCATCTTTGAGGGCCTGCACCTGCTCGTGGGGGAGTTCGCGTCCTGCGTCGCGCGCCCCGGCCCCCTCGGCGAACGCCTCCGACAGTGCCGCGGCTACCGCCAGTGCGTGATCGGCGTCGAGGATGCGAGTGACCGCCCGGGTCACCGTGCCGAGCCCACGAACGGGATGGACACGCTCGGTGCCTCCGAGGCGCCCGCGTTGAAGAGGCCGCGCTGCCGCAGGAGCGGCACCACACCCTCACCGAACCAGAACAGTTCCTCCAGGTGCGGGTAGCCGGAGAAGATGAACTCGTCGATGCCGATCTCGGCGTATTCGGCGATCCGGTCGGCCACCTCGGTGTGGCTGCCGACCAGCGCGGTGCCCGCCCCGCCGCGCACCAGACCCACACCCGACCACAGGTTCGGCGCGATCTCCAGGCTGCGGGCATCGCTCCACGTACCGTCGGCCCGGTTGGCGGCGTGCAGGGCCAGCATTCGGCGCTGGCCTTCGGACTGGCTGCGGGCCAGGCCGGCCTGCGCGGCGCGCACGGTGTCCTCGTCGAGGGCGGCGACCAGCTTGTCGGCCTGTGCCCAGGCCTCTTCGGAGGTGTCGCGCGAGATGGTATGCAGCCGGATCCCGAAACGCAGCGTGCGGCCCTGCGCGGCGGCTTCCGCACGGATCCAGGCGATCTTCTCGGCGACCGCGGCCGGCGGTTCGCCCCAGGTGAGGTACACATCGGAATGCCGAGCGGCCACCGGGCCGGCCGCCTTCGAGCTGCCCCCGAAGTACAACGGCGGCACCGGGTTCGGCGGTACCGCCAGCGCGGCCTCTTCGATGTCGAGGAACTCACCCTTGTGCGTGACGGTCTCGCCGGCCCACAACCGGCGCACGACGTCGAGGAACTCATCGCAGCGCCGGTAGCGGGCGTCCTTGTCGAGGTGGTCGCCGAAGGCGCGCTGCTCGTGCGCCTCGCCCCCGACGACGACGTTGAGCAGGATGCGGCCCGGCGCATGCCGGGCGAACGTGGCGGCCATCTGAGCCGACAGCGTGGGGCTGACCAGACCGGGACGGAACGCCACCAGGAATGACAGCGACGTGGTCTCGCGCGCCAGCAACGCGGCGGTGACGAACGCGTCCTCGCACCAGGCGCCGGTGGGGATGAGGGCTCCGGTGAAACCGAAACGCTCGGCGCTGCGCACGATCGAGGCGAGGTAGTCGATGGTGGCCTCGCGATCGCCTCCGGCGGCGCCGGCCGGCGTGCCGTGGCCCCCGCCGACGATCAGGCGGCTGTCGCCGTAGGTGGGCAGGAACCAATGCAGCTTCACAGTCACGGGTCGAGTATCGGCGGCCGCGGCCCGGGAAAACGCCACCAGCTGTGCGCGATGCGCGACGCCACCGATCTCACCGGCCACAGCGGCGCCGGTGAATAAAAATCTCGATGATCGAGGATCGGCCCCGATGGGCGCCCATCCACACCAAAGTAGGATCAGCGGCATGGCCGCCTCGAATCCGCTCGTCATCGACATCTCGCGGTTGGGGCGCCGTCCCGGCTCGATGATCACGGTGGCCGAGACGGTGCCCTCGCCGTCCCGGATCGGTTTGGACCTCATCCGCATCGAGGCGGGCGCACCGATCGAGCTGGATCTCACGCTGCAATCGGTGTCCGAGGGTGTGCTCGTGACCGGCACGGTGTCGGCACCCACCACCGGTGAGTGCGTGCGCTGCCTGGAACCGGTGACCGGTCACGTGTCCATCGACCTCACCGAACTGTTCGCCTATCCCGGCAGCACCACCGAGAAGACGACCGAGGAAGACGAGGTCGGTCATGTCGTCGACGACCGGGTGGACCTGGAGCAGCCCATCGTGGACGCGGTCGGGTTGGCGCTGCCGTTCTCCCCGATGTGCCAGGACGACTGCGCCGGGTTGTGCCCGGACTGCGGTGTCGCGCTGGCCTCGGCCGAGCCCGGTCACCAGCACGACAAGATCGATCCGCGCTGGGCCAAGCTGGCCGCGCTGAAAGACGATATCTCCGGCCCCGGAGCGGATGCGTGACCGTCGACCGCGCCCCTTTGCTCCGCTCGCTCGGCGTCACCCTTTCCGATGATCTGCTCACCATCGCCCTGACCCACCGCAGTTACTCCTATGAGAACGGCGGTCTGCCCACCAACGAGCGCCTGGAGTTCCTCGGCGACGCCGTGCTCGGGCTGACCATCACCGAGGAGCTCTACCACCGGCACCCCGACCGCGCCGAGGGTGACCTGGCCAAGCTGCGCGCCAGCATCGTCAACACCCAGGCGCTGGCCGATGTCGGGCGGGGACTGGGCGAGCAGGGGTTGGGGGCCTACCTGTTGCTGGGCAAGGGCGAGGAGAGTTCGGGCGGCGCGGGCAAGTCCAGCATCCTGGCCGACGGGGTCGAATCCCTTTTGGGCGCAATCTATATCGAGCACGGCAACGTGGTGGCCCGGGAAGCCATCCTGCGGTTGTTCGGCGAGTTGCTCGACACCGCACCGACGCTCGGCGCCGGCCTGGACTGGAAGAGCAGCCTTCAGGAACTGACGGTCGCCCGCGGTATGGGTGCGCCGTCGTATGCCGTCACCTCTGAGGGCCCCGACCACGACAAGGAGTTCACCGCAGTCGTCGTGGTCGCCGCCGTCGAGCACGGCAAGGGCGTGGGCCGCACCAAGAAAGAGGCCGAACTCAAGGCCGCCGCGGCCGCGTGGAATGCACTCAAGGATGCCTGAGCTTCCCGAAGTCGAGGTGGTGCGGCGCGGGCTCGACGCCCATATCGTCGGCCGCCGGATCGCCGAGGTTCAGGTATTGCATCCGCGGGCGGCGCGCCGCCATGAAGGCGGCCCCGCCGACCTGGCGGCCCGGCTGCGCGGCACCACGATCGCGGGCACCGGTCGGCGCGGAAAGTACCTGTGGCTGACCCTCGACAGCGGTGATGCGCTGGTGGTCCATCTGGGGATGAGCGGGCAGATGCTGTTGGGTCCGGTTGCCAATCCCGGGCACCTGCGCATCGCCTCGGTGCTCGACGACGGCACCGCATTGAGCTTCGTCGACCAGCGCACCTTCGGCGGCTGGATGGTGACGGAATTGGTGAGTGACGATGGTGGAGCCGATGGGGTGCCGCTACCCGTCGCGCATATCGCCCGCGACCCGCTGGATCCCGCCTTCGACCGTGACGGTGTGGTGACGGTGTTGCGGCGCAAGCATTCCGAGGTCAAACGGCAGCTGCTGGATCAGACCGTGGTGTCCGGCATCGGCAACATCTACGCCGACGAGGCGTTGTGGCGCGCCCGGATCTATGGCGGCCGGCTGGCATCGGGGCTGCCGCGCAAGCAGCTGGCCGAGGTGCTCGACGCCGCCGCCGAGGTGATGACGGCCGCACTGGCCCAGGGCGGCACCTCATTCGACTCGCTGTACGTGAACGTCAACGGCGAGTCGGGGTATTTCGACCGGTCCCTGGATGCCTACGGGCGGGTGGACCTTCCGTGCCGGCGCTGCGGCGCGGTGATGCGGCGGGAGAAGTTCATGAACCGGTCGTCGTTCTACTGCCCGAAATGCCAACCGCCGCCCCGGGTGCGGCGGTCGGCTCTGTAGACCTACTGCTTGCGGTTGAACTCCGTGGCCGCGGACATGCAGACCTTCCACTGGCCGGATTCCTTGCGGAAATAGGCCGTGTCGAAGGGGCCGCCGGTGTTCATCCGGGCCGACGCCACATCGCCTTTCACCTTGATATCGGTGGCGGTCACGTCGGCCTTCGGTGCGGTGCTGGGCGCCTCGATGCCCTGCAGGATCTCGCCGAGCTGGCTGAGCGCGCCGAACATCCCGGCCTCGGCCTTGCAGAAATACTGCGCCATATCGGAGAACTTGCCTGTGCTGCCCGCGGCGTTGAAATCCTTGACCAATTGCTGGATTTCGGATTCGTCCTTGGACGCCTGCGTGACGCCGCCCGAGCGGAACACCACGATGCCGCCGATGACGAGCGCGATGACCACGACGACGGCGGCGATGGCGCCGCCGATCAGCCAGCCGCGTCTGCGCTTGGGCGGCGGTGCCGGATACGGGTACGGATACTGATACGGGCCGCCGTATCCCGCTTGAGGCGGGACGCCGTATCCGGCTTGAGGCGGATAGCCATATGGCGGGGGCGTGTCGTACGCCGGGTAGGGCACGGCGGGGGCCTCCTGGGGATTCCAGCCCTGCGGATTCCAGCCCTGGGGGCCGGGCCCCTGCGGCCCCGGCTGTGGGGGCGGGTAGTACGTCACGGTCATCGCTCCTGGAGGTGTTGCACTTCACCCTAACTCGGGGTGGGGTCCGCAGCGGGGAACCGCACGTAGCGGGTAGGAATGACGTCATGACAGAACTGTGGGTGGAGCGCACCGGGGTGCGCCGCTACACCGGTCGCAGCTCCCGCGGCGCGGAGGTACTCGTCGGGTCCGAGGACGTCGAGGGTGTGTTCACCCCCGGCGAGCTGATGAAGATCGCGCTCGCCGCATGCAGCGGCATGAGCAGCGATCAGCCACTGCGGCGCCGGCTCGGCGACGACTACGCCGCCACGTTGCGGGTATCGGGGGCCGCGGACCGCGAGCAGGAGCGTTACCCGCTGCTCGAGGAGACGCTCGAGGTCGACCTGTCCGGGTTGTCCGAGGACGAGGTCAAACGCCTGCTCGTGGTGGTGGAACGCGCCATCGACCAGGTGTGCACCGTCGGGCGCACCCTCAAGTCGGGCACCGAGGTGAAGTTCGAGGTCAGCGATGAGCCGCTTGCGCGAAGAGCATCGGGGTCCGGTGGACGCCGGCCCTGACGTCCGGCTGAATGCCTGGGTGCACGGTCACGTGCAGGGCGTCGGCTTCCGGTGGTGGACCCGGTCTCGGGCGCTGGAACTGGGCCTGACCGGTTTCGCGTCCAACCGCCCCGACGGCAGGGTGTACGTGGTGGCGCAGGGGCCGCGCCCGGCGTGTGAACGGTTGCTGGAGTTGCTGCGCGGCGGCGGCACGCCGGGGACGGTGGACACCGTGGTCGCGGACTGGTCCGACGCGGGCGAACAGATCCCGGGCTTCACCGAGCGTTAATCCCCTCGACGGTAGGGTTATCCGTCATGCATTTGAAGAGTCTCACGCTGAAGGGCTTCAAGTCCTTCGCAGCGGCGACGACTCTGCGCTTCGAGCCGGGGATCACCTGCGTCGTCGGGCCGAACGGGTCGGGTAAATCCAACGTCGTCGACGCCCTGACCTGGGTGATGGGCGAGCAGGGCGCCAAGACGCTGCGCGGCGGCAAGATGGAGGACGTCATCTTCGCCGGCACGTCCTCGCGGGCGCCGCTGGGCCGCGCCGAGGTCACGCTGACCATCGACAACTCCGACAACGCCCTGCCCATCGAGTACTCCGAGGTGTCGATCACCCGCCGGATGTTCCGCGACGGAGCGGGTGAGTACGAGATCAACGGCAGTAGTTGCCGGCTGATGGATGTGCAGGAACTGCTCAGCGACTCCGGCATCGGCCGTGAGATGCACGTCATCGTGGGGCAGGGCAAGCTCTCCGAGATCCTGGAATCGCGCCCCGAAGACCGTCGCGCCTTCATCGAAGAGGCGGCCGGGGTGCTCAAGCACCGCAAGCGCAAAGAGAAGGCGGTCCGCAAGCTCGACTCGATGCAGGCCAATCTGGCCCGGCTCACCGACCTCACCACCGAACTGCGCCGCCAGCTCAAGCCGCTGGGCCGCCAAGCCGAGATGGCGCGCCGCGCCCAGACCATCCAGGCCGATCTGCGGGACGCCCGGCTGCGGCTGGCCGCCGACGATCTGCTCACCCGACAGACCGAGTTCAACGACACCAACCAGGCCGAGACCACGCTGCGCCGCGAGCACGACGCGGTCAACACCAGGCTGGAGGCGGCCACCCTCGAGCTGACCGCCCATGAGTCGGCCGTGGCCGAACTGTCCGAGCGGGCCGACGCGGCCCAACAGACCTGGTTTCGGCTGTCCGCGCTGGCCGAGCGGGTGAGCGCCACGGTGCGTATCGCCTCCGAACGCACCCAGTTGCTCGACTCCGCGCCGGAGGCGACTCCCGGCCGGGACCCGGAGGCCCTGGAGGCCGAGGCCGATCTGGTCGCCGAGGAGGAACGCCAGCTGCTGGAGGAGCTCGAGGAATCGCGGTACGCACTCGAGGCGGCCCGCGCCGAGCTGGCCGAGCGCGAACGCGTGGCCGCCGAGGCCGAACGGGCGCAGCGCGCCGCGGCCCGCGCCGAGGCCGACCGCCGGGAAGGGCTGGCTCGGCTGTCCGGGCAGGTCGAGACCATGCGCGCCCGCGTCGAATCGACCGATGACGGTATCGCCCGGCTGACCGCGCGCATCGAGGAGGCGGCCGCCCGGGTCGAACACGCCCAGGCCGAGTTCGAGCTGGTCCAGGCCAAGGTGGGTGAACTCGACGAGGGCGAGGTCGGCCTGGACGACCAGCACGACCGGTCGGTGACGGCGCTGCGGCTGGCCGATGAACGGGTCGCGGAACTGCAGGCGGCCGAGCGGGGCGCCGAACGCCAGATGGTGTCGCTGCAGGCCCGTATCGACGCGCTGTCGGTCGGCCTGGCCCGTAAGGACGGCGCGGCATGGCTCGCTGAGAATCACAGTGACGGTGGTCTTTTCGGCACCGTGGCCAAGTTGATCCGGGTACGTCCCGGGTTCGAGGTGCCGATCGCGACGGTGCTCGGCTCCGCCGCCGACGCGCTGGCGGCGGAGAACCACGGTGCCGCACGTGCGGCGGTCGCCGCTCTCAAGGAGGCCGACGGCGGCCGGGCCGCGATCGTGCTGGGGGACTGGCCGGTTCGGCCGCGGACCGACACCGGCGCGTTGAACCATGGCGCGCAGTGGGCCATCGACCTGGTGGAGGTCCCGGACCGGCTGCGCGGCGCGATCACTGCGATGCTCGCCGATGTGGCGGTACTGGACGACCTTTCGGCCGCCCTGGATCTCGTTGCCGCGCAGCCGCATCTGCGGGCCGTCACCCTCGATGGCGACCTGGTCGGGGCGGGCTGGGTCAGCGGCGGTTCCGACCGCAAGGTGTCCACGCTGGAGATCGCCTCGGAGATCGACAAGGCCCGCGCCGAACTGACCACCGTGGAGCGGCAGAGCGGCGAACTGACGGCCGCACTGGCCGGGGCGAAGCAGGAGCAGCAGGCCCGCCAGGACGCCGCCGAGCAGGCGCTGGCCGCACTGAACGAATCCGATGCCGCCATCTCGGCGATCTACGAACAGCTCGGCCGGCTGGGCCAGGAGTCCCGCAACGCCGATGCCGAGTGGCAGCGCCTGATCAAACAGCGCGACGAGTTGGAAGCCACCCGGGACGCGACGGTCGAGGAACTCACCGAGCTCGAAACCCGGCTGCACAACGCCCAGCAGGAACCGATGTTCGAGGTCGAGCAGGTGGACCGGCAGGAGCACACCGTCGCCGCCGACGCCGCACGCGCCACCGAGGTCGAGGCCCGGCTGGCGGTACGCACGGCCGAGGAAAGGGCGAATGCCGTTCGTGGCCGGGCGGATTCACTTCGCCGGTCGGCGGCTGCCGAGCGGGAGTCACGGGCGCGTGCGCTGCGCGCCAGGGAGGCACGCGAGTATGCGGCGACCGTGGCGGCCGCGGTGGCCGAGTCGGGTCGCCTCGTCGCCGCCCGGCTGGGGGCCACGGTGGCCGCGGCCTCCCGGGTCCGTGACGAGCTGGCCACCGAACGTCAGATGCGCGCCGAGGCGCTGAGCCGGGCCCGCACCGAGGTCACCGAGCTCGGTGCCCGGATCACCGCGCTCACCGATTCGCTGCACCGCGACGAGGTCGCCAAAGCGCAGGCGGCCCTTCGGATCGAGCAGCTGGAGCAGCAGGCGCTGGAACAGTTCGGGCTGGCGGCCGCCGACCTGATCGCCGAGTACGGCCCGCAGGTGCCGCTGCCGCCGACCGAACTGGAGATGGCCGAATACGAGCAGGCCAAGGAACGGGGCGAGCAGGTCACCGCGCCGGCGCCGATGCCGTTCGACCGGCCCACCCAGGAACGCCGGGCGAAGAAAGCCGAGCGTGAGCTGTCCGAGCTGGGCCGGGTCAACCCGCTGGCGTTGGAGGAGTTCGCCGCGCTGGAGGAGCGCTACAACTTCCTGTCCACGCAGTTGGAGGACGTCAAGGCAGCCCGCAAGGACCTGCTGGATGTCATCGAGGATGTCGACGCGCGGATCCTGACGGTGTTCGCCGAGGCCTACGCGGATGTGGAACGCGAGTTCACGCAGGTGTTCGCCTCGCTGTTCCCCGGTGGCGAGGGGCGCCTGCTGCTGACCAATCCGGAGGACATGCTCACCACCGGTATCGAGGTCGAGGCGCGCCCGCCGGGCAAGAAGGTCAAGCGACTGTCGCTGCTGTCCGGTGGCGAGAAGTCGCTGACGGCGGTGGCCATGCTGGTGGCCATCTTCCGGGCCAGGCCGTCACCGTTCTACATCATGGACGAGGTCGAGGCGGCGCTGGACGACGTGAACCTCCGCCGGCTGCTGGGCCTGTTCGAGCAGCTGCGGGAGAAGTCCCAGCTGATCGTCATCACCCACCAGAAGCCGACCATGGAGATCGCCGACGCACTCTACGGCGTGACGATGCAGGGCGACGGCATCACCCAGGTGATCTCGCAGCGGATGCGCGGCCAGGAACTGGTCACCACGCCGTAGCGCTCACGCCGATATCGCGCAGCGCCGAAAGATCGGCCGCGCCGCAGCCGTGCAGGCAGATGCGCAGCTCCGCGATGAAACGCTGCAGCCAATCCTGCACGGCCGCAGCGGATTCGATCGCCGGCACCAGGAGCGGCCGGGCGATGGCCACCACGTCGGCGCCCAGCGCGATGGCCTTGGCGGCGTCCATGCCGGTGCGGATGCCGCCGGAGGCGACCAGGGGCATACCCGGCAGCGTGCGGCGCACTTCGACGAGAGCCTGGGCGGTGGGGATACCCCATTCGGCCAGCTCCGGATCGTTGATCCGGCCGTAGCGGACGAACTGTTCCACCCGGGCCCATGAGGTGCCGCCGGCGCCGGCCACGTCGACGGCGGCGATCGGGATGCCTTCCAGTTGCGCCGCCGCGGCGGCGCCGATCCCGTGGCCGACCTCCTTGAGCAGTACCGGATACCCGATGGACGTGGCGAGTTCGCGCAACCGGTCCACCGACCCGGTGAAATCGGTGTCGCCATTGCGCTGGACCGCTTCTTGCAGTGGGTTGGTGTGCACGGCAAGGGCATTCGCGCCGACCTGGCCCAGGGCGTCGGTCAGCTCGGGTAGCACCGCAGGGGTCAGCTGGGCCAGCCCGATATTGCCGACCAGCAGCACGTCGGGGGCCACGTCGCGGACCCGGAACGTCGGCGCAAGATCGTCGCCGAGCATGATCCGCTGCGAACCGAGCATCATGCCGATCCCCAGCGCCTGCGCGGCCGCGGCCAGGTGGCGGTTGATGGTCCCGGACAGCTCGGAGCCGCCCGTCATCGAACCGATCAACACCGGTGCCCGCAGTCCGACGCCGAGGAAATCAGTGCTCAGGTCGATCTCGGCGAGGCTGGTCTGGGTGAGCGCGTTGTAGGGCAGACGGTAGCGCTCCAGGCCCGTTCGCACCGTCTGGTATTCGACGGGCTCGGACAGACACACGTCGATATGGCGGCGTTTGCGTATCTGAATGCCGTCACCTGGGCTGGACGAGAAGCCGGGGCCGATCGTCATGAGGCCGCCCTGAGACAATGGCGGCGTGTCAGATGCTCTGTGGATCGCACTTGCGGTCATCGCCGTTCTGGTTGTCGCTGCGCTGGTTGTCGGGCTGGTGCGCTACCGGCGCCGGCAGATCACCCTATCGAAGCAGGACACCGCCACCCCGATCGATCGCTCCGGCGGGTACACCGCTGCCTCCGGGATCACCTTTGCCGAGGCGCCGCCGAAACCGGCGCCCACCGGTGAAGCGCCGACAAAACCGGCACAGACCTCGACGGGGACCGGCTCGCCGGGGGTGGGCGATGACGCCGCGGTACCCCGCGACGCACCGAAACGCACCATCTCCAATGTGCAGCTGCCCGAGCCGCCGGTCGAGGTGGCCGAACCTGCACCCGTCGCCGAACCCGAGCCTGCACCCGAGCCCGAGCCCGCCCCGGTCGTCGAGGAGATCGCCCCCGCCCCGGTCGATGGCGGCGCCATTGCGCCGACCGAAGGCCGCCTGGAGCGGCTGCGCGGGCGGCTGGCGAAATCGCAGAACACGCTCGGGCGCGGCGTGCTCGGCCTGCTCGGCGGCGGCGACCTCGACGAGGAGTCGTGGGAGGAGATCGAGGACACCCTGCTGATCGCCGACCTCGGCCCGGTGGTCACCACCTCCGTGGTTGCGGCACTGCGCGAGAAGATGGCCAGCTCCGGGGCCCGCACCGAGGCCGACGCCCGCGCCGTGCTCAAGGAGGTGTTGGTCGCCGCGCTGCGGCCGGAGCTGGACCGCTCGATCCGGGCCCTGCCACATGCCGACAAGCCGGCGGTGTTGCTGGTCGTCGGGGTCAACGGCACCGGCAAGACCACCACGGTGGGCAAGCTGGCCCGTGTGCTGGTCGCTGACGGCCGCCGCGTCGTGCTGGGCGCGGCCGACACCTTCCGGGCGGCCGCTGCCGACCAGCTGCAGAGCTGGGCGGTGCGGGTGGGCGCCGAAGTGGTCCGCGGAGCCGAGGGGGCGGACCCGGCCTCGGTGGCCTTCGACGCCGTGGACAAGGGCATCGCGACCGGCGCCGACGTCGTCGTGGTCGATACCGCGGGACGCCTGCACACCAAGACCGGTCTGATGGACGAGCTCGGCAAGGTCAAACGCGTGGTCGAGAAGCGCGCCAAGGTGGACGAGGTGCTGCTCGTGCTGGATGCGACGATCGGCCAGAACAGCCTGCCGCAGGCCAAGGTTTTCGCCGAGGTCGTCGACATCACCGGTGTGGTGCTGACCAAACTCGACGGAACCGCGAAGGGCGGCATCGTGTTCCGCGTGCAGCAGGAACTCGGTGTTCCGGTCAAGCTCGTCGGTCTCGGCGAAGGCCCCGACGATCTGGCCCCATTCGAGCCGTCGGCGTTCGTCGACGCCCTCCTGGTGTAGGTCATCAGCCGGTAAACCTGCAGCGCGTAACACCGGAGAAACGAAACCGGTCGATCCGTTCACGTGCACGAAACGCCAGCGCGTCGTCGGCGAAACAACTACTCGCCAGAGTTCCCTACCAGGTCAACGGTGCCTAACCGTGGCATGTCGAAGGAGGATGCTGGGAGTGGACGGATTTCCGATGATGGGTATACCGGACACCGGTGATACCGCATGGATGCTGGCCAGTGCCGCACTCGTGTTGCTGATGACGCCAGGTCTGGCGTTCTTCTACGGCGGCATGGTGCGAGCCAAGGGCGTGCTCAACATGATCATGATGAGCATCAGCTCCATGGGCGTGGTGACGGTGTTGTGGGTGCTGTACGGCTACTCGCTGGCCTTCGGCAACGACAAGTTCAACCTGTTCGGAGATCCCACTCAGTACTGGGGACTCAAGAGCCTGATCGGCGGCACCTACCTGCAGCTGCACCCGGAGGACGCGGCGGTCTCGATCCCGTTGGCCGGCACCATCCCGCAGACGGTGTTCGTGGCCTTCCAGGCGATGTTCGCGATCATCACCGTCGCCCTGATCTCGGGTGCGGTGGCCGACCGCCTCAAGTTCGGCGGGTGGTTGCTGTTCTCGGGGCTGTGGGCCACGTTCGTCTACTTCCCGGTGGCGCACTGGGTCTTCGCGTTCGACGGTGTCACCGCCGAGCACGGTGGCTGGATCGCCAACAAGCTCAAGGCGATCGACTTCGCCGGTGGTACCGCGGTCCACATCAACGCCGGTACGGCAGGTCTGGTGCTGGCGATCATCCTGGGCAAGCGTCTCGGCTGGCCCGGAAGCCCGATGCGGCCGCACAACCTGCCCTTCGTGATGCTGGGCGCCGGCCTGCTGTGGTTCGGCTGGTACGGGTTCAACGCCGGTTCGGCGGTGGGCTCCAACGGTATCGCCGGTGCGACGTTCATCACCACGACCGTGGCCACCGCGGCGGCCATGCTCGGCTGGCTGGTCACCGAGCGCATTCGCGACGGCAAGGCCACCTCGCTGGGTGCGGCTTCGGGCATCGTGGCCGGTCTGGTCGCCATCACCCCGTCCTGCTCCTCGGTGAACGTCGTTGGCGCCCTGGCCATCGGTGTGATCGCCGGTGTGGTGTGCGCCCTGGCCGTCGGCCTGAAATTCAAGTTGGGCTTCGACGATTCGCTCGACGTCGTGGGTGTCCACCTGGTGGGCGGCATCATCGGTACGCTCATGGTGGGCCTGGTCGCCGCGCCGGAGGCACCCGCCGCCGTCGCCGGCCTGTTCTACGGCGGAGGCGTCGATCAGCTGATCAAGCAGGCCATCGGGGCCGGCGCGGTTCTTGCGTATTCGGCCATCGGTACGGCTATCTTGGCGTTGATCGTGAAATACACCATTGGCCTGCGTCTGGACAAGGAAGAGGAGGCCTCCGGCATCGACGAGTCCGAGCACGCTGAAAGCGGTTACGACTTCGTCGCTGTCGGAACCGGTTCCGTTCTTGGTCGCCACGGCGCGGAGGGATGAGGAAAATGAAGCTGATTACTGCGATCGTCAAACCGTTCACCCTGGAAGACGTGAAGACCGGTCTCGAGCAGACGGGCATCCTCGGGATGACCGTCAGCGAGGTCCAGGGTTACGGGCGTCAGAAGGGCCACACCGAGGTCTACCGCGGCGCGGAGTATTCCGTGGATTTCGTGCCGAAGGTGCGAGTCGAGGTCGTGGTCGATGACTCCGCTGTCGACAAGGTGGTGGACGTCATCGTTCAGGCCGCCCGCACCGGCAAGATCGGTGACGGCAAGGTGTGGGTCAGCCCCGTGGACACCGTCGTGCGGGTGCGCACCGGTGAGCGGGGAGCCGACGCCCTCTGACCGCACGCTGAGCTGAGGGGGTCTCTCCCGGCCAATTGCAGTAATTGACCGTTTGTTAGGTATGGCCGGGGGAGGACCGAATGACAGAGCAGACACCAGATCCCGCTGCCGGAGCGTCCCGATGGGAGGCGCCGGCGGCGGGATCGCTGCGTCCGGCAACGGATCTGGCCAAGGCGTCCGAACAACTGCTGACCGCCGGTGGGCGCCAGCTCGATTCGGCTGCGCTACGGGCCGCCCTGCTCGATCTCAACGAATTCTGGCTCACCACCAAAGCCACCGAGATCGGCATCACGGCCACGAGTGGTTTCGCGATCGTCGCGACCGGCGGCCTCGGCCGCGGTGAGCTGTTGCCCTACTCGGATCTGGATCTGACGCTGCTGCATGACAACATGCCCGCCGAGATCGTCAGCCAGGTCGCCGACCTGCTGTGGTACCCGTTGTGGGATGCCAACATTCGCATCGACCACAGTGTGCGCACCGTGCCGGAGGCGCTCAATGTGGCCGCCGAGGACGTGTCCGCCGGACTGGCGATGCTCGATGCCCGGCATATCGCCGGCGATCAAGAGCTGTCCACCCTGCTGATCGGCGGGGCGCGACGGCAGTGGCGCACCGGTATCGCCCCTCGATTCGAGGAGTTGGTCGAACACGCCCAGGCCCGCTGGCAGCGCAGCGGACAGATCGCGCACCGTGCCGAACCGGATCTCAAGAACGGCCGCGGCGGCCTACGTGACGTCCAGCTGCTCAACGCGCTGGCGATCGCGCAGCTCGCGGACGTGTATCCCAGCCGGATGCTTGCCTCGCCCACCGGCACCTTGGGTGGCGCGCATCTGGCGCTGCTGAACGTGCGCACCGAACTGCACCGCATCTCGCGACGCGGTCGGGACCAGGTGCTGGCCCAGTACGCCGACGAGATCGGTGCCTCGCTGCGCATCGGGGACCGCTTCGATCTGGCCCGGATGCTCTCCGACGCGGCCCGCACCGTCAGCTACTACGTGGACGCCGGTATCCGCACGGCAGGGAATGCCTTGCCGCGGCGCGGGTTCGCCGCGTTGCGCCGACCGGCCCGCCGGCCGCTCGACGAGGGAGTGATCGAATTCGCCGGCGAGGTGATCCTGGCCCGCGACGCGCGACCGGAACGCGATCCCGGGCTCATCCTGCGGGTCGCGGCCGCCTCCGCCACCACCGGACTGCCCATCGCCGCCTCCACGTTGAGCCGGTTGGCCGGCGCCGCACCGGAACTGCGTACACCGTGGCCACGTGCGGCGCTGAAAGACCTACTCGTCATGCTGTCGGCCGGCCCCGCCGCGGTGGCCACCGTGGAGGCGTTGGACCGCACCGGTCTGTGGGGCCGGTTGTTCCCCGAATGGGGTGCGGTGCGCGACCTGCCGCCCCGCGATGTGGTGCACATCTGGACCGTCGATCGTCATTTGGTCGAAACCGTCTCACGGGCAAGTGCTTTCACCACCCGCGTGGCTCGGCCGGACCTGCTGGTGCTGGGCGCACTGCTGCACGATATCGGCAAGGGACGCGGCGGCGACCACAGTGTGATCGGGGCCGAGCTGGCCACCCAGGTGGGCACCCGGTTGGGGTTGTGGCCCTCGGATATCGAGGTGCTGTCCAAGATGGTGCGCTATCACCTGCTGCTCCCCGATACCGCCACCCGCCGCGATCTGCAGGACCCCAAGACCATCGATCACGTGGTGAACGCCCTCGGCGGTGACCCCGTGCTGCTCGAGTTGCTCCAGGCGCTGGCCGAAGCCGATTCGCTGGCCACCGGCCCGGGTGTGTGGGGAGACTGGAAGGCTTCGCTGATCGGCGATCTGGTGCGGCGGTGCCGCCTGGTGATGGCCGGTGAGTCGCTGCCGCAGCCCGACCCCATCGATCCGCGTTATCTCTCGCTGGCATCGGATGCGGGTGTGCATGTCGACCTCGTCCCGGGCGACGGTGCGCATATCCACAACGTCACGATGATCGCACCCGATCGCCGCGGACTGCTGTCCAAGGCGGCCGGGGTCTTGGCACTCAACTCGCTGCGCGTGCACTCGGCGTCGGTCAACAGCCACGAGGGCATGGCGATCAACACGTTCGTGGTGTCACCGCATTTCGGGTCGCCACCGGCGGCCGGACTGTTGCGTCAGCAGTTCATCCTGGCGCTCGACGACGAACTGGATGTCATCGAATCGCTGGAACACCGTGATCGGGATGCGGCCGGTAACACCAGGGCGGGGGAGGTCGTGTCCGCCGTCCCGGTGAACCAGGTCAGCGCCCCGCCGCGGATCCTGTGGTCGGAGGGTTCCGGTCCGAACGAGTTCATCGTGCAGGTGCGTGCCGCTGACCGGCCGGGTCTGCTGGCCCGCCTGACCGCGGTGATCGAGCGCGACGGGCTGGATATCGCCTGGGCCAAGGTCACCACCCTGGGATCGGCGGTGGTGGACGTCTTCTGCATCACGGTTCCGGTACTGACCGAGGAGACTGCCGCACTCCGCCGCGAACTCGAGCGCGACCTGTACGGGGTACTCCCCGCTCCACCGAAGCCGGTGTCCGAGGCCAGCTAACCCGTATGCCGGAGATCGGCCCGGGCGAAGCAGCTCTCGGCCAGCGCATCCAGTGACAACGGCAGCACGCGGGCCAGTGCCGCGATGGTGCTGAACGCCGGGGTGGCCAGCCGGCCGGTTTCGATCTTGCGCAGTGTCTCCGGGGAAATGGCCGCGGCTTCGGCGACTTCGGCGAGGGTGCGGTTGCCCCGCGCCTGACGGAGTTGTTCGCCCAGGCGCTTGCCGGCGGCGAGTTGTTCTGCGGTCAGCGGGAGGCGCACCATGCGGTCAGCCTACCTCGGACTCGGTATGAAAATACCGATCACTCGGGTACGGTGGTATTTTCATACCGCTCAGGAGGCATGGCTTTGGTGGAGTTGAAGACGGCANACGAGATCGCGGCGATGGACGTCACCGGGACCTTCATCGCCGAGCTGCTCGATGACCTGGCCGGCCGCGCACGGCCGGGGGTGAACCTGCTCGAGCTCGAGGAGCGAGCCCGGGTGCTGATCGCCGAGCGTGGCGCCCAGTCGTGCTACTGGGATTACGCGCCGTCGTTCGGGCGCGGGCCGTTCCGCAATGTCATCTGTCTGTCGGTCAATGATGCGGTGCTGCACGGGCTTCCGCATGACTACGTGCTCGCCGACGCCGACCTGCTGACCATGGACATCGCGGTCTCCATCGACGGATGGGTGGCAGATTCGGCTCGCAGCATCATCATCGGCACCCCGCGAGCCGAAGATCGGCGCTTGATCGCGGCCACCGAGGAGGCGCTGGCGGCGGGTATCGCGCAGGCGCTGCCCGGGAACCGACTGGGGGACATCTCCGCCGCGATCGGCGAGGTGGCCGCCGACTACGGGTATCTGGTGAACACCGAGTTCGGTGGACACGGCCTGGGTCGGACCATGCACGAGGATCCGCACGTCCCGAACATCGGGCGCCGCGGGCGCGGTCTCACCCTGCGTCCCGGGCTGACGCTGGCACTGGAGCCCTGGTTCGCGGCAGGCACCGACCGGATCGTCTTCGACCCCGACGGGTGGACCCTGCGCTCGGCGGACGGTTCCCGCACGGCGCACAGTGAGCACACCGTCGCCGTCACCGACGGCGCTGCGCTGGTGCTCACCTCGCGAGAGCGGGTCACGGCCTCGATGGCTGACTAACGACTGTGCTGCCAGTAGTCTTCGAATGATCCACAGCCTCGCAGCAGGAGTTCTCGTGACCAGTTCGTCCCCGCCGACCCGTCGGGTCGTCGAGATCATTGAACTCCTGACGCAACGCCGGGATACCTCAACGCGCCTGAGCGACATCGTCAAAGAACTGGATCTGAACCAGGCAACCGCGTACGCCATCATGAAGGAGCTCGTCGACACGGGCTGGGTGACCAGGGATCCCGACACCAAGGCATTCGCGATCGGCGCGGCACTGGTGGGCCTCATCAGGCAGATCGACCAGTCTGCACTGAGCTTGAATGCCGCCGCGCAGGCCGCCACCGCTGACACCGGATACGCCACATCGGTGTCCGAGCGCGTCGGGAATCAGTTGATCATCGTGGCATTCGTCACCGGAGCCAACGGTCCCGACGATCAGTGGGATCCGTCGGTCGGCGACCGCCTACCTTTCGCCGCTCCGTTCGGTCCGGCGTTCGCCGCATGGGAGCCCGATGACGAACGCCGAGCATGGATTCGGCGCAGCGGAGTCAACAGTCCGGCATTCCATGCTCAGCTCGAGCAGTTCCTCGACGACACCTTGGGCCAGGGCTTCAGCGTGGAACGCTTGAGCCCGGAGATGGTGTCTGCGTTGCCCGTCATGACCAGGCTGCAGTCCGAAGCGCTCTCGGATTCGATGCGCCACAATCTCGACCAGGTGCTGGTGGAGATGGCCAGCGGTCCGAAGCCGACTCCTGCCGGCCGGCAGCGTCACTACGTCGGATCGATCACGGCCCCGGTGTTCAACTCAGGCGGCCGGGTAACCCACAACATCGGCGTGCATCCGTTCGCTGATCTGTCCGCTCGCAAGATCGAGCAGATCGGACACCGGCTGCGCCGGTTGGCCGATGCGATCACCGCACAGGCTTCCTAGGAGATCTGGCCGGGCCGGACCGCTGGCGATGCGAGTGGCAGGCACGCCGACACATTGACGCGCACGGCAGCCTCCGCTACGTTTCGCATATTCAGCTACTGAAGTTGAATATTCGTCTTGTCGGGGCGGCGGCGGCAGGTGGGTGGTGCGGTGACGGTATCGGAGTTCGGTGGCGTGGTGTGGCTCAGTGATCTCGAAGAGATTCGGCAGCTGAAGGCACGCTACTGCCGGTTGCTGGACAGCAAGGACTGGGCTGCGTGGCGAACCCTGTTCGCGGAGGACTTCATCAGCGATACGTCTGAGGCGGGCGGCCGGCTGATCACCGGGGCCGACCATTTCGTCCAGTCGGTCCGCGAACACCTCGGCAAGCCCTCCCAACCCACCGTGCACCAAGTCCATTCACCCGAGATCACCTTGACATCAGTGACCACGGCGACGGGTGTGTGGGCGATGCAAGACGTGATCCGGCTGGCACCCGGCGTGAACCTTCTCGGTTACGGCCATTATCACGAAACCTACGCCAAGGTCGACGGCCAGTGGGTCATCCGAACGTCACGGCTCACTCGACTCAGGGAGGACCTCTTCAATCCTTTCTTCTCCGTTCGTGTTCCGCGTTCGCTTCGCGATATCGGCGCATCGCTGGCTCGAAAACGCGCGGCACAATGAATGATCTGGGTGGCCGCGGTCACCCGAAGAAGTTGGTCATCGGCGCGAGCGGATTTCTCGGCTCCCACGTCACGCGCCAGCTCGTCGAAGCGGGGGAGGACGTGCGCGTCATGCTTCGCCGCACCAGTGACACCCGCGGCATAGATGATCTCACCGTCGAACGGTGTTTCGGAGACGTCTTCGATGATGCTGCGCTGGCACACACGATGGCCGGTTGCGACGTCGTGTATTACTGCGTGGTCGATGCGCGGATGTGGCTTCGAGACCCCACGCCGTTGTTCCGCACCAATGTCGAGGGGTTGCGACACGTTCTCGATGCGGCAGCGGCGGCCGGCCTACGTAAGTTCGTCTTCACCAGTACCACAGGCACATTGGCTATCAGCAACAGCAGACCGGTGACTGAAGTCGATGTGCACAACTGGACTGACGGTGGTGCCTACATCGCCAGTCGCGTGCAGGCGGAGAATCTCCTGCTGCGGTACTGCCGAGAGAAGAACCTGCCCGGCGTTGCCCTCTGCATTTCCACCACATATGGTCCCGGCGACTGGCAGCCGACACCGCACGGCTCACTCATTGCGCGGGTCGCGGCCGGCAAGTTCCCGTTCTACTTCCGTTTCTCATCGGAGGTGGTCGGCATCGAGGACGCGGCCCGCGCCATGCTGCTCGCCGCAGAGCGCGGCAAGGTCGGGGAACGTTACATCATCTCCGACCGCTATCTGAGCACGCGCGAAGTGCACGCGATCGCCGCAGCCGCGACGGGACGGCGGCCGCCCCGCATCGGCATCCCCATGGGAGTGCTGTACTTCATGGCTCATCTCAACGATCTGGCGAGTCGAGTGTTGCGGCGCGACCTGCCGTTTGCGGTGGTCGGATTGCGCATGGCCGCACTCATGTCGCCTCTCGACCATGGCAAGGCGGCCCGCGAGCTCGGTTGGGAGCCTCAAGGTGTCGACATCGCAATTGACAAGGCTGCCAAATTCTTTGCAGCTCAGCGTGTCTAGGGTGGCAGAGACCCTCCGTATCTGAAAAATGTTCTGCGGTAAGCGATCTGATTACCAGCGCCGAGCGGGCTCGCGCCAACTTGCTGTCGTGGAGTGCTTGACGGGTTCGTCGAGCCTGTCTAGGCTTCATATATTCGGGTGTCTATGTTGAACTATCGACATCCTGTTCATATCCGCCGGCGCGCTCCGGGTGGCCCAGAGATCATCGAATCCCCACTCAAGGAAGAGAAGAGTAATGCCCGTAGAAGATAACTTCCTGTTCTCCCGCAAAGACATTCAGCGGCGCATGCGCCAGGGCGCCGTTGCCGTCGGCACGGCGGTCATGATGTTGGGCGGTGTCAACGTCCCGATGGTGAACGCCGACCCCTTGCCGTTGCCGAGTCTGTGTGGTTATTCATCGCCCGGTGACGATTCGGGCGTGGAGGTCGATGCCATCAAGGCACTCAAAGCGACGTACTTCGCGAGCATCGATGCGAAGAACTGGGATGGCCTCCGTGATCTTCTCGACCCCAACGTCGTCGAGGACACCACCTGCAGCGCGGGTCCGATCCTCTACGGCCGTGACGCGTTCATCTCGTTCCTGAAGCTCACTCTTGGTGGGGCCACCACACATCATCAAGGCTCCGATCCGCATATCAAGGTGAATTCCGCCACCACCGCTTCGGGATTGTGGACGCTGGAAGACGTGCTGGTCTTCGGCGGCACGCTCGGAGTGCACGGCTACGGTCACTACAACGACACCTACGTGAAGACCGACGGTAAGTGGGTGGTGAAGACGTCGAAACTCACCAGGACTCGGATCGACCTGATCAATCCTGCGAACGGCGCGGTGATTCAGTCGGACGCCTCGCTGCTCGACGTTGCGGCCAAGGTAAAGGCCATCGTCGGCGGGTGACGGGCAGATCTTCGAGGGCGTTCCGGTGAAGGTCGACGGCCAATCGTCGCGTTGCATTGCGATGAGAGTCGGATTGATCCTCGCCCGTGACCTGCCCGGAGATTCGTGTACGCCCGACGATGTGTTGTGGGCGAACGCAGTATTGGCCCCGGCCATGGAAGTGATCGACGCCCACGTCGAGGACGATGCGCGTGAGTTTCGGGTGAGGACGCCGAGTCAGCCGGCGGTGACGGTCACCCAGGTGTTGTTCACCGCGGCCGTCCCGGTGAATGCGTCCACCTGATCGGGGTCGTGCAGCGCATTGACGTTCGCCCCGGGCAGGGTGCTTGCGTGCCGCCAACCGGTGCCCTGATGACCCCAGCCGTGCGGCACCGCGACGGTGCCGGGCCGGATGTCCTCGCTGATGTCCAGCGGCACATCGATTTCCCCGACGGCCGAGGCAACCCGGACGGTGTCACCCTGGGCAAGCCCGCGGGCCAGCGCGTCATCGGGGTGCATCAGGACGGTGCACTTGTTGTTCCCGCCGGTCATCGTGGGCACGTTGTGCAGCCACGAGTTGTTGCTGCGCAGTTGCCGACGCCCGATGAGCTGCAGATCGTAGGTGCGCTCGGAACGGTCGGCGGACTCGCGCAGGTACGCCGCAGCGGCCTGCACGAACTCTGCCGGCGCCAGCGCGACCTTGCGGTCGCGGGTGGCGATGACCTCACGCAGGCGTGGCTGCAGGGGACCCAGATCCAGGCCACCCCGGCTGGACCGCAGGTCATTCATGGTGATCCCGTTGCGACCCCGCCGCAGCCGGCCGTACGGTCCGGTCGCCAATACCAGTGTGGCGACGCGCATCGGGTTGATCGCATCGATCAGCCGGCTGCGCAGCGCCGCAGGCACCCGCCGCAGCGGGGTGGGCAGCAACTCCAGTGCCAGCCTGGTGAGAATCTCCCAGTCCTCCTTGGCACCTGCCGGCGGGACGAAGGACCGGTGCTGGTACCGGACGTTGTTGCGCACACTGAAAACGGTGGTCAGCAGACTGACGTCCGCGCGTTCCAGCGGCGACACCGGCGGCAGGATGAAATCGGCGTGCCGGCTGGTCTCGGTGACGTACATATCCACTGCCACATAGAGATCCAGGGTCGCCATGGCCTCGTCGAGGCGGCCGTTCTGCGGGATGGACGACACCGGGTTGCCGGCGTAGGTGATCATCGCCCGGATCTGGCCGTCGCCCGGGGTGAGTATTTCCTCGGCCATGGCCACCGCGGGCAATTCGGAACGGAACGACTTGTACCGTCCGGACCGGTCGGTGAACTTCCCGTGCTTGAGGGGAAGGCGCTTGGCCAGCCGGGGAGCGTCGACGATCGGTGTGGAGAACATCGTCCCGCCCGGCCGGTCCAGGTTGCCGGTCACCGTGTTGATCACCATGACCAGCCAGCTCACCAGGGTGCCGGTCTCCTGCTGGCAGATACCGATCCGGGCGTAGATCGCGGCCGATTCCGCTGCGGCGTGCTCGCGCGCGAGGGTGCGGATGGTGTCGGCATCAACCCCCGCCCGCTCGGCGACGGCCTCCGGGGTGGCCGAGGCGACCAGCCGCCCGAGCTCGGCCCAGCCGGTCGCCTGTTCGGCGATCAGGGCGGTGTCGCACAGGTTTTCACTGACAAGGACATTCAGCATGCCGAGCAACAGGAAAACGTCCCCGCCCGGGCGCACCCCGACATGCTGATCGGCCAACCGGGCGGTTTCGGTCCGGCGCGGGTCGATCACGACGACCTTCCCGCCGCGGTCGCGCACCGCTTTGATCCGCCGTTTGGCGCCCGGCATGATCGACAACGACCCGTTGGACACCGCCGGGTTCGCACCGAGGACCACCAGCCGGTGGGTGCGGTCGATATCGGTGATCGGCATCAGCACGTTGGAACCGAACACCCGCCAGGCCGCGTACTCGTGTGGCATCTGGTCGATCGAGGAGGCCGTGAAGAAATTCGGCGTCCGCAGGGCCATCCGCAGCAGCATCCCGTAACCGGCACCGGAGCTGTGTGCGGCCGGGTTGCCCAGGTACATGCCCACCGACCGGGGCCCGTGGAGCCGGCGGACCCGGCGCAGCCGGGCACCGATCTCGGCGAACGCCTCGTCCCAGCCGATCGGCTCGAACCCGTCGCCCACCCGCCGCATCGGGGTGCGCAGCCGGTCCGGATCGTCGTGCAGACCGCCCATCGCCGTGGCCTTCGGGCAGATGTAGCCCTTGGACAACACGTCGTCGGGATTGCCCTCGATGCGGCTGACCTTCCCGTCGGTCACCGTCACGTGGATCCCGCAGTGCGCCTCACACAGGGTGCACTGACTGAGATGAGTGGTGCTCCTGGCCTCGTGCGACGAGTTGCGGACCTCGGGCAGGGGGACGTCGATCGCTGTCATGGGGCCTCCGGCGACTTGGTCAGCGTGCGCTCGCAGACTAGCGCGGGCACACCGGGCTGCGGGCCGAGTCCGCGTGAGTTCCTCGCCCCTGCGCCCGACCGTTAGGCTTACCAGGTGTTTGAATCGCTGTCTGACCGGTTGACCGGTGCACTTGCTGGCCTGCGCTCGCGGGGTCGGCTGACCGACGCCGATATCGACGCGACCGCGCGCGAGATCCGGCTGGCCCTGCTCGAGGCTGACGTCTCGCTGCCCGTGGTGCGCGCGTTCGTCGGGCGCATCAAGGATCGCGCCAAGGGCGCGGAGGTCTCCGGCGCCCTCAACCCGGCCCAACAGGTCGTCAAGATCGTCAACGAGGAGCTCGTCGGCATCCTCGGCGGCGAGACCCGCCAGATCGCCTTCGCCAAGACCCCACCGACTGTCATCATGCTGGCCGGTCTGCAGGGCTCCGGTAAGACCACGCTGGCCGGCAAGCTCGCCAAGTGGCTGAAGGCCAAGGGCCACACCCCGCTGCTGGTGGCCTGCGACCTGCAGCGCCCCGGCGCGGTCCACCAGCTGCAGATCGTCGGTGAGCGCGCCGGCGTCTCGGTGTTCGCGCCGCACCCCGGGGTGTCACCGGACGGCGTCTCGATCGAACAGATGACCACCGGCGACCCGGTGTCGGTGGCGGCTGCGGGCCTGGCCGAGGCGAAAGCCAAGCATTTCGACGTCGTGATCGTCGACACCGCCGGCCGCCTCGGCATCGACGAGGAACTGATGGCCCAGGCCGCGGCCATTCGCGACGCCGTGCAGCCCGACGAGACGCTGTTCGTCCTGGACGCCATGATCGGTCAGGACGCCGTCAGCACCGCCGAGGCCTTCGGGTCCGGCGTCGGCTTCACCGGCGTGGTGCTGACCAAGCTCGACGGTGACGCCCGCGGTGGTGCGGCACTGTCGGTCCGGGAGATCACCGGTGTGCCGATCCTGTTCGCCTCGGCAGGGGAGAAGCTCGAAGACTTCGACGTCTTCCACCCGGACCGGATGGCCAGCCGCATCCTCGGCATGGGTGACGTGCTCACCCTCATCGAGCAGGCCGAGCAGGTCTTCGACCAGCAGAAGGCCGAGGATGCCGCCGCCAAGATCAGCTCCGGGGAGCTGACGCTGGAGGACTTCCTCGAGCAGATGCTGGCAATCCGCAAGATGGGGCCGATCGGGAACCTGCTGGGCATGCTGCCCGGTGCCGGCCAGATGAAGGACGCGCTCGCCGCCGTCGACGACAGCCAGCTGGACCGGGTACAGGCCATCATCCGCGGGATGACACCGGCGGAGCGGTCCGATCCGAAGATCATCAACGCGTCCCGCCGCCTGCGCATCGCCAACGGCTCCGGTGTCAGCGTCTCCGAGGTCAATCAACTCGTGGATCGGTTCTTCGAGGCTCGAAAGATGATGTCGCAGATGGCCGGGCAGATGGGAATGCCGTTCGGCCGCAAGAGCTCTCCGCGCAAGGCGGCCAAGGGCAAGAACAAGCAGGCGGGCAAGAAGAAGGGTCGCGGCCCGACGCCGCCGAAGGCCGCCAATCCGCTTGGCGTGGGCGGGCTGCCCGCGGGCTTCCCGGATCTGTCGAATATGCCCAAAGGCCTCGACGAACTGCCACCGGGCCTGGCCGACTTCGACCTGTCCAAGCTGAAGTTCCCGGGCCAGAAGTAGCCCGTGGCGCTGCACGTTCGCGGCCGGGGCCTGCCCGACGGCGAGGAGGTGCAGTGGTGGATCCACCAGGGGGTGTTGTCGGCGGAACCGATCGCCGGCGCCCACACCGTGTTCGGGGCTGACGGGGCCGGCGGCTGGATCATCCCGGGGCTGGTCGACGCCCATTGCCACGTCGGGCTCAAGCCCGGTGGCGCCACCACCTTCGATGAGGCCGTCGCGCAGGGCGAGGCCGAGCGCGACGCCGGCGCGCTGCTGCTGCGCGATGCCGGATCCCCGGTGGACACCCGTGCTTTCGACGACCGGGAGGACCTGCCGCGGATCATCCGCGCCGGCCGACACCTGGCCCGGCCGAAGCGCTATATGCCGGGTCTGCCCATCGATATCGAGGATGAGTCGCAGCTGCCCGCCGCCGTCGCCGAACAAGCCCGTTGGGGCGACGGCTGGGTGAAGCTGGTCGGTGACTGGATCGACCGCGGGATCGGCGATCTGGCCCCGCTGTGGTCCGACGGCATCCTCGTCGACGCCATCGCGGCCGCGCACGCGAACGGCGCCCGTGTCACCGCGCACGTGTTCGGCGAGGACGCGTTGCCCGGCCTGATCAACGCCGGCATCGACTGTATCGAGCACGGCACCGGCATCACCGAGGACACCATCGACCTGATGCTGGCACACGGTACGGCGCTGGTACCCACCTTGATCAACATCGAGAACTTTCCCGGGATCGCCGATGCGGCAGGCAAATACCCGTCCTACGCCGCCCATATGCGCGAGCTGTACGCCTCATGCCATCAGCGCGTCGGCGCCGCCCACGAGGCCGGGGTGCCGATCTTCGCCGGTACCGACGCCGGTGGGATGATCGCGCACGGCCGGATCGGTGACGAGATCGCGGCACTGCGGACCGTGGGCTTGAGTGCCACCGACGCGCTGGGCGCGGCGTGCTGGGATGCCCGCGCCTGGTTGGGTCGGCCGGCGCTGGAGCACGGCGAGTCCGCGGACCTGTTGTGCTTCACCGAGGATCCCCGGCTGGCCGGTGTCGGGCACCCGGATGTGGTGATCCTGCGTGGGCGGGTCTACTAGTAGACGTCGCGCACGTAGCGATGTGACTTCACGAGGTCGTTGACGTAGGTATGCGCGGCGTCGGCGTCCATGCCGCCGCCACGTGCCACGACCTCGTGCAGGGTGGCGTCGACATCCTTGGCCATCCGGTCGGCGTCGCCGCACACGTAGACGTACGCGCCGTCGGCCAGCCAGCTGAAGAATTCCTCGGCATTCTCCGACATCCGGTGCTGCACATAGACTTTGGCATCCTGATCGCGGGAGAACGCCAGGTCGAGCCGGGTCAGCGCGCCCGACTCCAGGAAGTCCTCCAGTTCCGCGCCGTACAGATAGTCGGTGGCCCGGCGGCGGTCGCCGAAGAACAGCCACGCGCGGCCTGTCGCGCCGGTGGCCTCGCGTTCCTGCAGGAAGGCGCGGAACGGGGCGATACCGGTGCCGGGCCCGATCATGATGATCGGAACGTCGGGGGCGGGCAGCCGGAAGTTGTGGTTGGGGCGCAGGTGGACGCGGACGCGGTCGGCGCGGTCGGCCAGGAAGGTCGACGCGACGCCGCTGTGATCACGGTCGGCACCGGGATAGCGCACCGAGGCCACCGTCAGGTGGATGCGTTCGGGGTGGACCAGTGGGCTGGAGGCTATCGAGTAGTCACGGAATCCCAAGGGGCGCAGGGTATCCAAGACTTCCTCGGTCTTGAGGCCGGCGCGCTTGATGAGGTCGAGGACATCCTCTCCGTAGGCGGCCGGACCGGCCACGTCCTGCAGCGCGCGCGACGGCGTGCGGATCTCCAGCCGCTCGGTCAGCAGCACGCCGAGCGGTTCGTCGTGGTCGGGCACCATGTGATCGGGTCCCACGCCCAGCTCGGCCAGGATGAGTGCGACCAGTGCCGGGTCGTTGGTGGCATGCACCGCCAGGGAATCGCCGGCCTGGTAGGTGAGGCCCAACCCGGCGAGATCGACCTCGTAGTGGCGCACCTCCTTGTCGGATTCGGCGGCGGTGAGCAACCTGTTCACGACCAGCGCCGCCTCGAACTCCTCGTGGCGTTCCCGGGCCGCGGCTGGTGCCGCGACGGCCTCGGTGGGTGCGGTGGCGCCGCGCTCGGCGGTCAGGATCTTCACCACATCGGCGGTCCACGCCTTCGCCGGCTGTTCGTAGAAACCGTCCACATCCACCCGGTCGACGATTCGGGTCGCCCCCAGCTGCTCCAGCTTCGCGTCGAGCAGTTTGCCTGCGTTGCAGAAGAATTCGTACGAGCTGTCGCCGAGCGCCAGAACCGAGAAGCTCAGATTCTCCAACCGCTCGGTGCTGGATTCGAGCGCCTCCCAGAACAGCGTCGCGCTATCGGGGAATTCACCCTCGCCGAAGGTCGACACGACCGCGAGGAAATGGGTGGCCGACTGCAGTTCGGAGACCTCGACCTGGTTCAGTTCGATCGCCTCGGCCTGGATGCCCAGCGGGGCGACCGATTCGGCGAAGGTCATCGCGGCATCCTCGGCATTGCCCATGTCCGTGCCGAAGGCGACGATCATCGATATCTCTGCAGTGCCGGTCAACTCGGTTCCCCTCAATGTGCGTTCGCAAAATTAGGGTCACCTTACTTGATATGCGGTGCCACGCGGTGGCCACCCTACGCGGACCGGCTGAAACCCCAGTCGAGCAGATCGATCGCCTGTCCGTACAGATCCCCGTTGCCGTACATCTGGACCACCACCAGCCGGCGGTTACCCCGCTGGGCGGCGCCGACATAGGTGTGCTGGGCCAAGTTGGTGTATCCGGTCTTGCCGCCCAGGTCGCCCGGATAGCGACTCAGCAGCTCATTCTGATTGGTGAGCACGCGACCCGGGAACTGCGCCGAAGGCTCCCGCATGATCTGTGCGATGAGCGGATAGGTCAGCGCCGCGCGGAAGATCACCGCGAGATCGTGCGGTGTCGTCACCGTCTCCCAACCGGGACCGTCCAGCCCGGAAGGGGAGGACGCCTTGGTGTGCCGGGCGCCGAGCTGTTGTGCCTTGGCATTCATCCGCGCCACCGCCACCTTTTGGCCGCCCAGCATATCGGCCAGCATGTTCGCCGCATCGTTGCCCGACACCATCAGCAGCGCTTCCAGCAGTTGGCGTGTGGTGTAGGCCTGGCCGGGTTTCAGTCCGACGCAGGAACATTCGACCTTGGTATGGGACGCGTTGGCGCGCGCGAAATTGTCCGGCCGCAGATTGTCCAGTACGACGGTGGCCAGCAGCACCTTGATGGTGCTCGCCGGGGCATAGCTGCCGTAGGGATCCTGGGCGGCCAGCACGGCCCCGGTGTCCAGGTCGGCGAGCAGCCAGGCCTTGGCCGGCCCGTTGGCGAACGCCTGCACGCCGGCGAGTTCGGCGTCCGGGGCCGCATAGGCGACCCCAGCGCTCAGGGCTGCGGTCACGGTGAGCAGCGTCGCCGTCAGGAGTCTTCGCACGCGCGTCGAGATTACGGCGCACAGGACTCGCTCAGCGCGCGGTGAGGTTGCCGTTCTGCATCATCTACAGCGCGCCGACGGAGCTGCCGTGGCCCTGGGCGAATCCCCAGTCCAGCAGGGCGGACGCCTGATCCCAATACGTCGGCCCGCCCTCATGGATCAGCCCGTGCATCAACACCACCACCAGGCGCCGGCCGTCGCGCTGCGCCGCGCCGACGAAGGTCTTTCGGGCCAGATCGGTGAATCCGGTCTTGCCGCCCAGCATGCCGGGATAGCGGGCCAGCATCTCATCCTGGTTGACCAGCACCCGGTCACCGGTCTTGCTCGGGAACAGCGCGGTGGGCTGGGCGGTGATCTCGGCGAACACCGGATGCGCCAGCGCGGCGCGGAAGATCGCCGCCAGGTCGTGCGGCGTGGTCCAGACGTCGACTCCCGGGCCGTCGAGTCCGGACGGGCTGCCGGCGATGGTCCCCGTCGCGCCGACGGACACCGCTTTGGCGTTCATCTTGGCGATCGCGGCATCGCGGCCACCGAGCATGGTGGCCAGGGTGTTGGCGGCGTCGTTGCCCGACACCAGCAGCAGCGCCTCGAGCAACTGACGTGTGGTGTAGGTCACGCCGGGTGTCACCCCGGCGCAGTTGCATTCGACCTTGGTGTCGGCGTCGTTGGCGACGACGGTCGCGTCGAGCGGAAGGTCGTCGAGGACTGTCAGGGCCAGCAGGACCTTGATGGTGCTCGCCGGGGCGTACCGGCCGAATTCGTTGCGGGCGGCCAGCACCTCGCCGCTGTCGATATCCGCGACCAGCCAGGCCTCCGCCGGTCCGTCCGGCGCGGGCGCGGCGCCGGCGGGTATCTCCAGATCCGCCGAGGCCGGCGGCGGCCCCGAGGTCACGACGAGCGCCAGGCAGGTGAGCAGCACGGTCAGGAATCGCCCCATGGGTGCATCAGCCTAGCGCGGAGCACCCACTGTGATCCGGGTCGCGGGTTTGAAGCCGTTCCAGGCGGGTACCCGTGCTCGCGGGCGACGTATCGCGCTAGCACCATGCTCGGTCGCCCCTGAAAAGGAAGAGGTGGTTCACGCCATGTGCGGCATCGCGGGCGAGATCGCTCGCGGACGGGCAGCAGATATCGGAGCCATCGCGTCGATGGCTGACACCATGGTCCCGCGCGGACCCGACAGCGGCGGATTCTGGGCGAAGGACGGGGTGGCCTTCGGGCACCGGCGCCTGGCGATCATCGACCTGTCCAGTCATGGTCACCAGCCGATGCACGACCCCGAGCTGCACCTGACCGTGGCCTTCAACGGCTGCATCTACAACTACCCGCAACTACGCGATGATCTGATCGCGAAGGGCTACCGCTTCTTCTCGCACAGCGACACCGAAGTGGTGCTCAAGGGCTTCCATGCGTGGGGCGAGGGTGTGGTCGACCGCCTGTACGGGATGTTCGCCTTCGCGGTCACCGACACCGACACCGGCGCGGTGCTGCTGGCGCGGGACCGGCTCGGGGTCAAGCCGCTGTACTGGGCCGACATCGCCGGGCCGACCGGCGCCTTCCGGTTCGCGTCCACGTTGCCCGCGCTGGTGGCCGCAGGCGGAGTGGACACCTCGATCGATCCGGTTGCGCTGCACCACTATCTGAGCTTCCATTCGGTGGTCCCCGCCCCGCACACGATCCTGCGCGGTGTCCACAAGCTCGCCCCGGGCACCGTCATGCGGATCGATCCGGAGGGCCGACGGGTGGAACGGACCTATTGGTCCCCGGTCTTCGAGCGCGTGCCGGAGCGCGCGTCCTGGTCGGAGAACGACTGGGAAGAGGCCGTGCTGGCCTCGCTGCGCACCGCGGTGGAGCGGCGCCTGGTGGCCGACGTGCCGGTGGGTTGCCTGCTGTCCGGCGGACTGGATTCCAGCCTCATCGTCGGGCTGCTGGCCGAGGCGGGACAGCATGGGCTGCAGACCTTCTCGATCGGCTTCGAGGCCGCGGGCGGCGAAGAGGGCGACGAGTTCAAATACTCCGATGTCATCGCCCGGCACTTCGGGACCGACCATCATCAGATCCGTATCGACACCGCGCGGATGCTGCCCGCACTGTCGGGGGCGATCGGGGCGATGAGCGAGCCGATGATGAGCCACGACTGTGTGGCGTTCTATCTGCTCTCCCAAGAGGTCAGCAAGCATGTCAAGGTGGTGCAGTCGGGCCAGGGTGCCGACGAGATCTTCGCCGGCTACCACTGGTACCCGCCGATGGCGCACGCCGGCGACGGTGACGTCGACGGCGCCCTGCAGCGATACCGCACCGCCTTCTTCGACCGCGACAACTCGGGCGTGAACGCGCTGCTGCAACCCCAATGGCGGCTGGACACGGACGTGGCAGGCGATTTCGTGCGCGCGCAGTTCGCCGCCCCCGGTGCGGCCACCGCGACCGACCGGGCACTGCGGCTGGACACCACCGTGATGCTGGTCGACGACCCGGTCAAGCGGGTGGACAACATGACCATGGCGTGGGGACTGGAAGGCCGGGTGCCGTTCCTCGACCACGAACTCGTCGAGTTGGCCGCGACCTGCCCGCCGGGCCTGAAGACCGCCCATGACGGCAAGGGTGTGCTGAAACAGGCTGCGCGCCGGGTCATCCCGGATGCCGTCATCGACCGGCCCAAGGGTTACTTCCCGGTGCCCGCGCTCAAACACCTGGCGGGGCCCTACCTGGACCTGGTGCGCGACGCGCTGCACAGCGACGCCGCCCGCTCCCGCGGACTGTTCGACGCCGGGGCCGTCGGCGACCTGCTTTCCGACCCGAACGGAAACCTCACTCCGCTGCGCGGTAATCCGTTGTGGCAGATCGGATTGCTGGAGATGTGGCTTGCCGAGCACATCGATGGAGGCCGTAGTTGACCATGTCGGAGACACGGGATGACGTCGGAGTGGTGCAGGACCTCGGCTGGGGCCGGCTGGTCTTCGGCCAGACGTTCGACGACCCTGCGGAGTTCGGCACCGCGTTGCGGGCCGAGGCCAGCGGCCGCCGCGATATCGGCATGTACCTCGATGCCCCGCACGTCTTCGTGGCCCTGCACCCGCAGGAGTTCTTCATCGACCCCAGCTTCACCTACCGGCTCACATTCGACGACCGCGGCGAATTCTGGCCGGGTGAGGTGCCCGGGGTCGTGGTGCGTCCCGTGCAATCGCCGGCCGACTGCGCCGCGATCAACGAGATCTACCTGCGCTGCCGGATGGTGCCCGCCGATATCGACCTGATGTGGAACAACGTCGAGCACGAGCGGCACATGGTCTATCTGGTGGCCACCGACGAACACACCGGCGCACTGATCGGCACCGTGACCGGTATCGACCATCAGCAACTGTTCGGGGACGTCGAGAACGGCTCAAGCCTGTGGTGCCTGGCGGTGGACCCGTCGGTGTCGCGGCCCGGTGTCGGGGGCCTGCTGGTGCGCTCACTGGTGGAGGAGTTCATCCGGCGCGGCCGCGCCCAGATGGACCTGTCGGTGCTGCACGACAACGAGGGCGCGATCGCGCTGTACGAACGGATGGGATTCCGCCGCGTTCCCGCGCTGGGCATCAAGCGCAAGAACGCCATCAACGAGAAGCTCTTCGCCCCGGTGCAGGAGGAGGAGGGCTTCGCCGAGTTGAACCCGTACGCCCGCATCATCGCCGATGAGGCCATCATGCGGGGGATTCACGTGGAGGTGCTCGACGGTAAGGGTGGCTACCTGCGGCTGACCCACGGGGGAACCAGTGTCGTCACCCGAGAGTCGTTGTCG
Organism: Mycobacterium hackensackense; assembly: GCF_025822555.1. NCBI lineage: Bacteria > Bacillati > Actinomycetota > Actinomycetes > Mycobacteriales > Mycobacteriaceae > Mycobacterium > Mycobacterium hackensackense. The sequence continues at coordinate 325,077 of NZ_JACKUC010000029.1, read as the reverse complement.
GAGTTGACCAATGCGGTGGCGATGAGTCGCTGCGACGACAAACGCGTGGCACGCCGAGTGGTGTCCGAGGCGGGTATCCGGGTGCCGCGGGGCCGGACCGCGACCTTCGACGACGAGGACTACGCCTTCCTGCGCGAGGTGGGGTCGGTCGTGGTCAAGCCCGCACGCGGCGAGCAGGGGGCCGGTATCACCGTCGGGGTCACCCAACCCGACGAGCTGGACCGGGCCTTGAGCTGGGCCGCCAAGCACTGCCCCGACGTGCTCATCGAAGAGCGTTGCGAGGGTGAGGATCTGCGACTGCTGGTGATCAACGGCAAGGTGATCGCCGCGGCAGTCCGGCGCCCACCGGAGGTGGTGGGCAGCGGTAAACACACCGTGCGGCAGCTCATCGAGGCGCAGAGCCGCCGGCGATCGGCGGCCACCCACGGGGAATCCGTGATCCCGGTCGACGAGGTCACCGCCGACACCGTGCGGGAGGCGGGCTGGGAGCTCGACGAGGTGCTGCCCGTCAACGAACGGCTGACCGTGCGGCGCACCGCGAACCTGCACACCGGCGGCACCATCTGTGATGTCACCGACGAGGTGAACCCCACGTTGGCCAGGGTGGCCATCGACGCCGCCGACGCGATCGGCATTCCCGTCACCGGTATCGACCTGATGGTGCCCGCGGTCGACGGTGAGGAATATGTGTTCATCGAAGCCAACGAGCGCCCCGGGTTGGCCAATCATGAACCGCGCCCGACGGCAAAGGCCTTCGTGGATCTACTCTTTCCCCGTACCGCGGCCACACCGTGGGCCTGGCAGCCCGAACCGGTCGATCAGGGCTAGGCCGCCGGGGTTGCCTATGCGACCCCGATTCGAGGATGAGAAGAGGAGACATGAAGTCCGAACGTGCCGCGATGCCGGAGGCGACCCGCGCGTGGATGATCGACACCTTGCTCGGTCTGTTGCAGACGCCGAGCCCGTCGGGACGTACCGACGCCGTCATGCAGCTGATCGGCGACGTCCTCGACGACCTCGGGGTGCCGTTCACCCTGACCCGTCGGGGCGCGCTCACCGCGGAGCTGCCCGGCGAGTCGAAGACCACCGACCGGGCGGTCGTCGTGCACGCCGACACCATCGGCTGCATGGTCCGGGATCTGAAGGACAACGGCCGGCTCGAGCTCATCCCGGTGGGAACGTTCTCGGCGCGCTTTGCCACCGGTGCCCGGGTGCGCATCTTCACCGACGATCCCGAGGAATTCTTCACCGGAACCGTGATGCCGCTCAAGGCGTCCGGGCACGCGTTCGGCGACGAGATCGACACCCAGCCCACGGACTGGCCGGGCGTTGAGGTCCGGATCGACCGCAAGGTCGCCACCCGCGACGACCTGGAGCGCCTCGGGTTCAACGTCGGCGACTTCGTCGCATTGATCGCCGCGCCCGAGCTCACCGCCGACGGTTTCATCGTCTCGCGACACCTGGACGGCAAGGCCGGCGTCGCCGTCGCGCTGGCCCTGGCCAAGACCGTCGCCGAGGGTGGCATCGTGCTGCCGCACAAGACGACGATCATGGTCACCATCACCGAGGAGGTCGGCCATGGGGCCAGCCACGGGTTGGACCCGGACGTCGCGGAACTGGTGTCGGTCGATAACGCGGTCTGCGCGCCGGGCCAGCACTCCATCGAGGACGGCGTGACCATCCCGATGGCCGACCTGCACGGGCCGTTCGACTACCACCTCACCCGCAAGCTCTGCCGGCTGGCCGACGAGCGCCGGATTCCCTACGCGCGCGACGTGTTCCGCTTCTACCGTTCCGACGCGGCGGCGGCCATCGAGGCCGGTGCCAACACCCGGGCCGCGCTGGTCGGTTTCGGGCTGGACGGCAGCCACGGCTGGGAACGTACCCACATCGACTCGCTCGAAGCCGTCTACAACCTGTTGTTCGCCTGGCTGCAGACCCCGCTGACATTCGCCAAGTGGGACGCCAAACCGTCGGGCAAGCTGCGCGATTTCCCGTCGTCGAAGCAGCCCGCGCCCACCGAGCAGTGGGTGCCGCTCTCGCGCGGTGACCATGCCGAACCGGGGGAGTGGTCCGGCGAACACTGGCCGCCCGCCGAAGGACCGCAAGCCTGACCTGTCCGGGCCACCGCGGTGGTTCAATCGAGGCGTGCTGAGCATCGAAGAGATCTCCGACCGCCTGGAAATCCAGGATCTGCTGGTGGCGTACTCGACGGCCATCGACAACCGCCGGTTCGACGACCTGGATCACGTGTTCACCGAGGACGCCTATATCGACTACCGCGCCATGGGCGGGGTGGACGGCCGGTTCCCCGAGGTGAAGGCATGGCTGGCTCAGGTGCTGCCGAACTTCCCGGCGTACGCGCACATGCTGGGGAACTTCGATATCCGTATCACCGGCGACACCGCCAGCTCGCGGACGCTGTGCTTCAACCCCATGGTGCTCGGAGCCGCCCCGGCGGCGACATCGGGCTCCAGCGGCGAACAGCAGCAGGTGCTGTTCTGTGGGCTCTGGTACGAGGACGAGTTCGTGCGCACCGCCGACGGCTGGCGGATGACGCGGCGCGTCGAGGTGAAGTGCTTCGACCGGGTGGTCTGACGGGGATTTGGGCTGGCTGTCGCCGTTCTGGCACAATGGTCGGCTGTCCGCGTGCGACACGTTAGATGCGCCGCACCCCGGTCACACACGCAAAGGCAAAACCGGATCCCGGCACCCCGCCCGGATCGCCGAATTGCCAGCGTGGCAATCACAGGAGAAACGCTTCACCATGGCTGTCAAGATCAAACTCGCCCGCTTCGGCAAGATCCGCAACCCCCAGTACCGCATCGCCGTCGCCGACGCGCGCAACCGCCGCGACGGACGCGCCATCGAGGTCATCGGCAAGTACCACCCCAAGGAAGAGCCGAGCCTCATCCAGGTCGATTCCGAGCGCGTGCAGTACTGGCTGAGCGTCGGCGCGCAGCCCACCGAGCCCGTCCTGGCGCTGCTGAAGGTCACCGGTGACTGGCAGAAGTTCAAGGGCCTGCCGGGCGCCGAGGGCACCCTGAAGGTTAAGGAGCCCAAGCCGTCCAAGCTGGATCTGTTCAACGCGGCCCTGGCCGCCGCGGACAACGAGCCCACCGGCGAGGCCACCCAGCTGAAGAAGAAGAAGGCGCCCTCCAAGAAGGAGGAAGCCGCCGAGGCCGAGGCCGCTCCTGCCGAAGCCGCCGCTGAGGCCACCGAGACTGAAGCCCCCGCCGCCGAATGAGCTCTGTAGTCGTCGACGCCGTCGAGCACCTCGTTCGCGGGATCGTCGACAACCCCGATGACGTGCGTGTCGACCTGGTGACCAACCGGCGCGGCCGCACCGTCGAGGTCCATGTGCACCCCGAGGACCTGGGCAAGGTCATCGGCCGTGGTGGTCGCACGGCCACCGCGCTGCGCACCCTGGTCGCCGGCATCGGCGGCCGGGGCATCCGCGTCGACGTGGTCGACACCGACCAGTAGGTCGGGCGGGCACGGAATGGATCTCGTCGTCGGTCGGGTCGTGAAGGCCCACGGCATCAGCGGCGAGGTCGTCGTCGACGTCCGCACCGACGATCCGGACGCCCGGTTCACCCCGGGCGCCCGGTTACGCGGTTTCAAGCGTGGCGGTGCGCAGCGCGAATTCGTCATCGAGGCGGTGCGCGAGCACGGCAACCGGCTGCTGGTGCGGCTGGCCGGCGTCAACGACCGCAACGGCGCCGACGAAGTCCGCGGCACGGTGTTCCTGGTGGACACCGACGATCTACCCCCCATCACCGATCCCGACGAGTTCTACGACCACGAACTCGAAGGGCTGGCCGTGCGGACCGTCGCCGGCGCCGCGGTCGGCACCGTCGCCGAGGTGTTGCACACCGCGGCCGGCGAGTTGCTGTCGGTCACGACCCCCGAGGGCGCCGAGATTCTGGTGCCGTTCGTCGGAGCCATCGTCACGTCGGTGTCGCTGGACGACCAGCTCGTCGTGATCGATCCGCCCGACGGATTGCTCAATCTCGAAGATCTGTAATCGCCATGCGGATCGACGTCATCACGATCTTCCCCGCCTATCTGGAACCGTTGCGGCAGGCGCTGCCCGGCAGGGCCATCGACGCGGGCATCTACGACGTCGGTGTTCATGATCTGCGCCGGTGGACTCACGATGTGCACCGCTCGGTGGACGATTCCCCGTACGGCGGCGGCCCGGGGATGGTCATGAAGGCGCCCGTCTGGGGTGAGGCGCTCGACGAGATCTGTTCGCCGGAAACACTTCTGGTGATCCCGACGCCGGCAGGGCGACCGTTCACCCAGGCCGTCGCGCAACGCTGGAGTGCCGAATCGCATCTGGTGTTCGCCTGCGGCCGTTACGAGGGGATCGACCAGCGGGTGGCCGATGACGCCGCCCGCCGGATGCGCGTCGAAGAGGTCTCCATCGGCGACTATGTGCTGGCCGGTGGTGAAGCCGCGGTACTGGTCATGGTGGAGGCCGTGGTGCGACTGCTCCCCGAGGTGCTCGGCAATCCGCAGTCCCACCTTGAGGATTCGCATTCTGACGGCTTGCTCGAGGGGCCCAGTTACACCCGGCCGGCGGTCTGGCGCGACCTGGAGGTGCCGCCGGTGCTGCTCTCGGGCGATCACGCCAAGATCGCGGCGTGGCGGCACGAGCAGGGGCTGGCGCGCACCCGTGACCGTCGGCCGGACCTGCTCGACGAGGTCTAGATACGCCCGCCGGGGAAGATCGTGGCCACCGCCTGCGTGATGGTCTGGCGCGCCTTGGTGGCGTCGGCGGCCTGCATCGAACTGATCGCCATCACGTAGCGCCGGTCCGGGCCGATCACCCCGGTGGACAGGTGCATCCAGTCGGCGCCGATGCAGCACATCCACCCTTGTTTCACCGCAACGGGTTCCGCGGGTAATCCCTCCGGGATCCCGAAGCGCTGCGGGTACACCCCGCCGGGCACCATGCCGTCGGGGGCGGTGGGTGTGGATTCGGCGAGATTGGACAAGATGATGCTGGCGTCGGCCAGCGGCAGTCCACCGGTGCCTGCCAGCAGCATGTCGTAGTAGCGCACCAGGTCGGTCACCGTGCTGGTGGTGTTGTACCAGCGGCCGTTACCCGGCGGCCGCGTCGCCGACAGCCCGTAGCGCGCGACGACCCGGTTGATGATCGCGCTACCACCACTGCGATTCCAGAAGACCTCGGCGGCGCTGTCATCCGACGAGCGCAACATGACATCGAGCATCCGGCGGTCGTCGGGGCTGAGAGTGGTCTGGCCCTTGGCCTCTTGCAGCAGAAGATCGTCGGCGATGAACAGCTTCACCACCGAGGCGATCGCCACGGTATCGGCTGCGCCGTTGGTGACCAGCTGGCCGGTGTTGCGGTCGAGGATGGCCACGGTGATATCGGCGCCGGATCTGGCGGCTTCCGCGGTGGCCTGTCGGATACGCATGTCCAGTCCGTCGAATGCGGCGGTCGGCTGGTCGGGCGGCGTCTCGGGCAGCGGGGCGGAGTTGCCCAAAGGCGCGATGACGGTCAGCTGGGGTGATTCGGGGGGCGGGGGCGGGGTCCCGTAGACCTTGGCCTCGCAGGCCGATACCAGCGCGCCGGTACAGAGCACGGTCGCGGTCACCGTCATCAACTTCGACGGCCGCGCGCGCATAGCTCTCCTCCTTGACGTGGCATGTCAGTAACCGGGTGAACCGCTGGGTAAACCGAGACTTTTCGGCCCGAGCTCGGACCCCTGGATGCCGGTCGTGACGTTTACGTAGCCTAACGGCAGAGTGCCGTTGCCGCGCAGCTACCGACTCCGGGCGTTTCGTGCCCGTATACGGCGATTTCGTCGTATGCGTGCCGTCTGGCACAATTGAGCAGTTGTCTGCGCACGGCCTCGCCTGTGAAGCGTGAAGCCTGCTGCGTGACGCAGAACCCGATACACCCGAAATACCTCGGCTCGACCGCGCCCGGCGTGGTTTGACACGAGCCGCTAACAGCAAGGAAGTGTCACCGATGAACACGCTGGACTTCATCGATCAGGCGTCGCTGCGCGAGGATATCCCGGCCTTTGGCCCCGGCGACACGATCAATGTGCACGTCAAGGTCATCGAGGGCTCCAAGGAGCGCATCCAGGTCTTCAAGGGCGCCGTGATCCGGCGCCAGGGCGGCGGCGCCCGGGAGACCTTCACCGTGCGCAAGGAGAGCTACGGCGTCGGCGTCGAGCGGACCTTCCCGGTGCACTCGCCCAACATCGACCACATCGATGTCGTGACCCGTGGCGACGTGCGTCGCGCCAAGCTGTACTACCTGCGCGAACTGCGCGGCAAGAAGGCGAAGATCAAGGAGAAGCGCTGACGCGCCCTGCCAGGGAACGCGGCATGACGCTGATTACCCTGATGCCGTGACCGACGACAAAAAAGAAGGCACGGCGGAAGACTCCGTCGAGGATGTATCCGAAGACGGCGACGAGCCCAAGCGCAAGGGCGGTGCCCTGCGTGAGGGCGTCATCCTGGTCACCATCGCGCTGGTCATGTACTACGTGGTGCTCACCTTCGTGGCGCGCCCGTACCTGATCCCGTCCGAATCGATGGAGCCCACCCTGCACGGGTGCGCGGGCTGCGTCGGGGACCGGATCATGGTCGACAAGCTGACCTACGACTTCTCCAAGCCCGAGCCCGGCGATGTGATCGTCTTCAAAGGCCCGTCGAACTGGAATATCGGCTACAAGTCGATCCGGTCGGACAACCCGGTGATCCGCTTCGCGCAGAACGCGCTGTCCTTCGTCGGTTTCGTGCCCCCGGATGAGAACGACTTGGTCAAACGGGTCATCGCGGTCGGCGGCCAGACCGTCGAATGCCGAGCGGCGACCGGGCTGACCGTCGACGGGAAGAAGCTCAACGAGCCCTACCTGGACCCGACGACGATGATGGCCGACACCAACGTCTACCCCTGCCTGGGCAATGAGTTCGGCCCGGTCAAGGTGCCCGATGGCCGGCTGTGGGTGATGGGCGACAACCGCACTCATTCGGCCGACTCGCGCGCCCACTGCAGCAATCTGCCTGCCGATGCGCAGAAGGGCCTGTTGTGCACCGGCGATCCGGTGGCAGGCACGGTGCCCGTCGACAACGTCATCGGTAAGGCCCGGTTCATCGCGTGGCCGCCATCGCGTTGGGGTGGCGTGCACAGCGTGAACCCGCAGACGGCTCCCGCCTCCTAGGAGCTGCGGCGTTGCCGGCGAGCTGGCCCCCGAGGACCGTGATCCGCAGATCCGGCCTGCGCACCCTGGAGTCCGCGCTGTACCGCAGCGGACTCGGCCCGGTGGCGGGTGTGGACGAGGTGGGGCGCGGTGCGTGTGCCGGTCCACTGGTGGTGGCCGCGTGCGTGCTCGGCCCGAACCGGCTTTCCAGCCTGGACGCCCTCGACGATTCCAAGAGGCTCACCGAGGCCGAACGGGAGCGGCTGTTCCCGTTGATCCGCCGGTACGCCGTGGCCTATCACGTGGTGATCATCGGATCGACAGAGGTGGATCGACGCGGGGTGCACTTCGCCAATATCGAGGGGATGCGCCGCGCGGTCGCCGGCCTACCGATGCGTCCCGGTTACGTGCTCTCCGACGGCTTCCGGGTACCCGGCCTGGCGGTTCCGTCGCTGCCGGTGATCGGCGGTGACGCGGCCGCCGCCTGTATCGCCGCGGCGAGCGTGCTGGCCAAGGTCAGTCGCGACCGGATGATGGTCGCCATGGAGGCCGAGCACCCCGGATACGGTTTCGCCGAACACAAGGGCTACAGCACGGCGGCCCATACCGAGGCGTTGGAGCGACTGGGCCCGTGCCGCCAGCACCGGTTCTCGTTCGCCAATATCGCACGCGTTGCGGGATCGGTCGAGGCGACGCGTCCGCGGTTGGATACCGAAGCGCAGTGCGGAATGATGGAACCCAACCTAGACGAAGGACAGCAGAGCAGATGAGTGCCGAGGATCTCGAGAAGTACGAAACCGAGATGGAGCTCTCGCTGTATCGCGAGTACAAGGACATCGTCGGGCAGTTCAGCTACGTGGTGGAGACCGAGCGCCGGTTCTATCTGGCCAACAGTGTGGAGTTGGTGCCGCGGAACGCCGACGGTGAGGTCTACTTCGAACTGCGGCTCGCCGATGCCTGGGTGTGGGACATGTACCGCCCGGCGCGCTTCGTCAAGCAGGTCAGGGTGATCACCTTCAAGGACGTGAACATCGAAGAGGTGGAGAAGCCCGAACTGCGGTTGCCCGACTAAGCCCGCAGGTGTTCGCGGAAGAAGGTGAACACCCGCGTCCAGGCGTCCGCGGTGGCGGCCTCGTTGTAGCCGAACCCGGCGACCCGTAGCAGCGGCTGCGCGGGCAGTTGGTTGGCGAAGCTGTGCCCGGCTTCCGGGTAGACCTTGATATCGGCGGTGATGTGGTGGGCGTTCACGGTTCGCCTGAGCTTCTCCGGCGCGCCGATGCCCAGTACATCGCGGCGGCCGAAGCTCGCCACGATGGGGCAGGCACCGGACAGCGTGCGGTCCAGGTTGCGTGGCAAGGGTACGCCGTAGAACGGGGCCGATGCACCGAATCCCTTGGGGGAGAGGATGAGTGCGAACTGCCCGCCCATGCAGAAGCCTGCGATGCCGACCGCGCCGGTGCACTCCGGCAGGGCCAGCAGATGGTCGCGCGCGGCCAAGATGTCATCGAGTGAGCGCCCACGTTGGGTCAGCAGTTCCCGCATGACGCGGGTGATGCAGCGGGCACGGCCGCCCCGTGCGTACAGGTTCGGGGTCAGGGCCAGATAGCCGGCGTCGGCGATCCGCTGGGAGACCGCCTCGTTGTCCGGCCGGTATCCGAAGGCGTCGTGCACGACCACCACCCCCGGCCACGGCCCGGGCCCCGTCGGGGTGCTCAGCAATGCGTCGATGGGACCGGCAGGGGTATCGAGCGTGATCGAGGGCACGGCACCAACGTAACGTGACCGGGGTGACTGACGCACCTGAGGCGCTCCGGCCGTTGGCCGGTGTGCGCATCATCGAGATCTCCAGTTTCGTCGCCGTACCCCTGGCCGGAATGACGCTGGCCCAGCTGGGCGCCGAGGTGATCCGGGTGGACCCGGTGGGCGGGGCCGCCGATTACCGGCGCTGGCCGGTGACCGGCGACGGTGAGAGCATCTACTGGGCCGGGTTGAACAAGGGCAAGCGGTCGGTCGCGGTGGACATGCGCTCGGAGCAGGGACAGGACCTGGTGGTTCGGCTGATCGCCGAGGCCGGTGTGCTGATCACCAATGTGGCTGGGCGGCAGTGGCATTCGTACGACACATTGGCAGCGGTGCGGCCCGACCTGATCCATGTGGAGATCTCCGGTCGCGCCGACGGCGGCACCGGGGTTGACTACACCGTCAATGCCGGCCTGGGATTTCCGCTGGTGACCGGGCCCGAAGGCCTCGACGTTCCGGTCAATCACGTCCTGCCGGCCTGGGATGTGGCCTGCGGTCTGTACACCGCGCTGGCCGTCACCACCGCGTTGCGGCACCGCGATGCCACCGGACAGGGCCAGCGGGTGTCGATCCCGCTGGAGAACGTCGCGCTGGCCACCGCGGGCAACTTGAGCTTTCTGACCGAGGTGATGATCAACGGCACGGACCGGCCGCGCATCGGCAACTCGATCTACGGCCAGTACGGACAACAGTTCACCAGCGCCGACGGTGCCGCGTTCATGATCGTCGCGTTGACCGGGCGGCATTTCCGGGACCTGTCCGAGGTCACCGGCAACGCCAAAGCGGTTGCGGCGCTCGGGGAATCGCTGGGTGCCGATTTCACCGACGAAGGCCGGCGCTACCAGCATCGCGATGCGCTGACCGGGCTGTTCACCCCGTGGTTCAGCGCGCACACCGCCGAGGAGATCAGCGCCGCGCTGTCGGGTACCTCGATCCTGTGGGAACGCTACCGCAGCTTCGCCGACGCCGCCGCCGCCCCGTCGGTGACCGACAACCCGCTGTTCACCACCCTGGACCAGCCCCGCGTCGGTAGCTACCTGGCGCCGGGGCTGCCGGTGGCCATCGACGGCAGCTACCCGCCCGCGGTGCCGTCACCCGCGCTCGGTGACCACACCGCGCAGGTGCTGGTCGACACGCTGGGGCTGGAGGCGGACGAGCTCGCCCGCCTGACCGAAGCCGGCACGGTGGCATGAGCGCGCTCGCGGCACTGTTCGACCTCACGGAGGCAGGTCATGACGCGTGGACGGGCGTGGCCAGCGGGCCCGAGGGTAAGCGGGCCTTCGGCGGGCTGATCGCCGCCCAGAGCCTGGCCGCCGCCTGCCACACCCTCGATGCGGCATTCCAGCCCACCAACATGCACCTGCAGTTCCTGCGCGGCGGGGATGCCGGCGCGGTGCTCGACCTGCGGGTGGATCGGATGTACGACGGGCGCACCGCTGCCGCCCGCCGCGTCGAAAGCCGCCAGGGCGGTCGGCTGCTCACCGCCGCGACGGTGTCGTTCACCGTGCCGCTGGCCGGCCCCGAACACGGGGTACACACCGTGCTGCCCGCGCACCCGGACACCTTGCCGCCGACCGGCCCGCCCGGTCCGGCGCCGTCGTTGCCGTTGGAGGAACTCGACATCCGGATCGAGGACGTCGGCTCCGGACCGGATTTCGTCCGGCGGATGTGGTGGCGGGTGACCGCGCCGCTGCCCGATGTGCCGTTGCTGCACACGCTGATCGCCGTGTACATCACCGATCTGTACGGGGTCGACCCGGCCTCACAGGTGCACGGCCACTCCATGAGCGACCGCACGCACCGCACCGGTACCACCGATTCGTCGATCTGGCTGCATCAGTCGGTCCGGGCCGACGAGTGGAATCTGCTGGAGTCGTCCTCACCGGCGGCGGCGCGGGGGCGCAGCGTCATCACCGCCAGCCTGGTGCGCGCCGACGGCGTCATCGCCGCGACCCTGGTCCAGGAAGGATTGTTGGCCGACCGGGATTGACGGATGCGCCTGCGGATCCCGTTGATCAGCTGACTCAACGCGATGCCCGCGGCGACGGAAGCCAGGACACCCAGCAGCCGGTGCTCGCCGAACAACGGGTACACCTGAAAGTGTGTGAGGTAGGTGTAGAGCGACGCTTCGGCAACCACGCCCGCGATCATCGCGAGCGGCGCCGGGCACCGCACGGTCGGCAGCCAGATGAGCAGCGCCAGCCCGGTGAACACGAGGATCTCCCGGTTGGTGTTGCCGAAGTAGCCGTGGATCCCCGAAGCGAGCACGGCGGTGACCGCCAGGCGCTGCCAGGCCGAGGTGGCCTTCGCCGCCGTCCACCCCGCTGCGAAGAACCAGAATGCCACCATGGTGAACCACCCGTCGCGGCCGGGGAATTCGTAGCGCAGCATCAGCCCGAGCGCCAGAAACGCTGCGGCGCAGGCGAACGGGTGCCGTCGTTCGGCGCGGTCGCCCAGCCAGCACAGCGCGGTGAGGCCCAGCAGGATCCACACCAGCACTTCGACGAACCACAACCGCCCGGCCGTCATGCTGTCGGTTGGGCCGAGAAACTTGTTGGCCAGCAAGAGGTTCGTGGCGTGGTAATCGTCGGTGACGACCAGTGCGACGGCCACCCAGACGATCGCCGGAACGGCGATCCAGCCGATGGTGTGGCGCAGATGGCGGACCCGGTCGCTGCGGGATACCGGCGTCAGGCAGAACCGGCCGAAGTTGTAGCCCGCCAGACCGAGCAGGATGTGTGCGCCACCCCAGAGTGTGAAGAGTCCCGCATGGGATCCGACGATCAAGACGATCGCGAGCGCCCGCAGGGCGATGCTGGTTTCCAGCGCGGTGCCGAGCGTAGCCGGCTGCGCGGCCTGTTCCAGATCGTGCACCGGGGCCTGCTGCCACTGCGGCGGTAGCCGGCCGAGGACCTTCTGCAGCCGCACCGACATCGCCACATACGTCAGGGAGTTGCCGCCGAGATCGACGAAACTTGCGCCGGGATCGATGCGGTCGGGGTCGAGGTGCAGGACATCGGCGAACACCGCACGGACGGTGGATGTTGCCGCGTGCGCCGGGACCAGCGCCCGCACTGCCGGATAGTCCGGTTTACCGGAGGGCAGCACCGGCAGTTCGTCGACCCGGGCTGCGCGCACGGCGGCCGGTGGCACGCCGGTGATGGCGGCCACGGCGTCGCGCACCTGCGCCGGGTCGGCGAGTGCGGCCACCACGAGGGTGTCGGCGTCGTCGGTGCACCACGCGAGGATGCCGCGGTCGCGCAGGGATGCCTCCAAGCGTTGGAGATCTATCCGCAGACCGAACATCTTCACGAACCGGCTGGCCCGGCCCGCCACCTCGTACAGGCCGTCGCCGAGGTGCCGGGCCAGGTCACCCGTGCGCAGTATGTCGACGGTGCGGCCCAGCGCGAGATCGTCGGCACTGTGTGCGTAGCCGAGCATCACATTCGGTCCGCGGTAGGTCAGTTCGCCGATCTCACCGTCGGGGGCGTCGACCCGCAGCTGCCCGCCCGGGATCGCCCGCCCGATCGCACCCGGTAGGGACAGCGCAAGATGCGGCGGCAGGTAGGCCATCCGCGCGGTGGCCTCGGTGGCGCCGTACATGACGAAAAGCTCCCACCCCCGGCGTCGGCCCAGCGTCGCCATCTCACGGATCCGCCGCGGCGCCATCCGGCCACCGGCCTGGGTGATGTAGCGCAGATCGGGCAGGTCCATGGAGTCGAATCCGATCTGCTCCAACAGATCGAACGTGTAGGGCACCCCGGCGAACGTGGTGGCGCGGTAGCGGCGGAACAGCGTCCAGAACTCGTCGTCGGTCACCGACAGGTTGGTCAGCAGCAACGCGGCTCCGCGCAGCAGGTGACTGTGGATGACCGACAGTCCATAGCAATAGGACATCGGCAACGTGGTGGCGGCACAGTCGGTTTCACGGATATCGAGGTAGTCGGCGATGGCTGCGGCATTGGCCAAGAGGTTCTCGGAGGACAACCGCACCAGCTTGGGGGAACCGGTACTGCCCGATGTCGACAGCAGCAGCGCCAACTCCGGGTGTAGGCGGTGCCCCTGCCTTCCGCGATGGTGTACCCCGCCGGCGTCGGCGACGAAATCGGGCCGGTAGCACTCGATGAGGGCGCGGTGATCGCGCCCGGCCGGAACCGGAAGCGGGACATGCCCGGCCGCCAGTGCGCCCAGATACTGCACCAGTGTGGTGATGTCGTTGCGCACCTCGATCAGTGCGATACCGCGATCACCGGTGAATTGCGCTGCGGCACTGGATACCTGGACCGCGAGTTGGCGGTAGGTCAGCGTCGATTCCGCGCCGTGCACTGCCGGGCGCTCGCCGAGGGACGCCAGGTGGTCGATGAGCGGGCTCACCGGAAAACCAGGCCGCTTCCGATGATGTCGATGCACACCTTGGCATGGACCGGCGGCGGGTCGATGCTGTGCTGGCGGACGGTGAAGGCAGGGGCATCCCCGCCGGGGTCGATCGTCAGCAGCACCTCGTGTCCGAGGAACTCGCTGCCGACGACGATGCCGAGACCGGTACCGCCGTGGGAGTCGGCGGTGACGGTCGCGCGCAGCTGTTCGGGCCGAAGCATCAGGGTGCCCGGACCGTCGTCCGCCGCCACGGGGACCCGGCCCAGTGCGCTCTCGGCGCTACCGGAGCGCACCGTGCAGGGCAGCAGGACGCAGTCGCCGAGGAATTCGGCGGTGAACTGATCCGCGGGATTGCGGTAGACCTGTTGCGGGGTACCGACACTGGTGAACCGCCCGTCGCGCATCACCGCGACCTGGTCGGCGATCGAGAGCGCCTCGGCCTGGTCGTGGGTGACCAATAGGGTGGTGACACCCGCGTCGAGCAGCACCTGGGTGACCGCCTTTCGGGTGGCGGCTCGCAGGCCGGTGTCCAGCGCGGAGAACGGTTCGTCGAGCAGCATGAGTGCCGGTCGCCGAGCCAGCGCGCGGGCCAGCGCGACCCGCTGCTGCTGGCCGCCGGACAATTCGTGGGGGCGGCGGGCGACGAACGACTGGTCCAGCGACACCGTCTCCAGCAGTCGTGCCACCTGCTCGCGAATGGCTTTCCTGCCCAGCCGGCCGTGCAGGCCGTAGGCGATGTTCGCGCCCACGTTCAGATGAGGGAACAGGGCGCCGTCCTGGGCGACGTACCCGACGGCTCGTCGGTGCGCGGGGACACAGCGGCCCGGACCGGCCACTTGTGTGCCGTCGATCTCGACGGTCCCCGCGTCGGGATTCTCGAACCCGGCGACCAGTCGCAGCAGGGTGGTCTTTCCGCAACCGGATGCGCCGACCACCGCCGTCGTACTGCCGGGCGTCAGTGTGAGATTCACCGAATCCAGCACCCGTGCGGTGCCGAACGATTTCGAAAGTGACGTGACGTCAAGGGTGTTCATGCGGCCGCCACCTTTGTCGACTGTCTGAACAGCAACACCGTCACCGGGATGGAGAGCAGGACCAAGACCGTCGCGTAGGGCGCGGCGGCGGCGTAATCCAGCTCGCTGGACAGTGACCAGAACCGCATGGCCAGCGTTCTGGTGCCGGTCGGGGCGAGCAGCAGGGTGGCGGTCAGTTCAGTCGCGACGGCCACGAACACCAGGCACATCCCGGCGGCCGCGGCGGGAGCGGTCAACCGCAGCGTCACGTGGAAGAAGGTGTGCGCGGGGGATCGGCCCAGAGACAGCGATGCCTCCTCCAGTGCGGGCGGGATCTGGGCCAGGCCGGAACGCAGATTCACCAACGCGCGGGGCAGGAACATCAACAGGTAGGCGCACAGCACCAGGGCGGTCGTCTGATAGAGCCCGGGGGCGAACCGGATGGCGACCGTCACCAATGCCAGCGCGGTGACGATGCCCGGCATCGCGCTGGTGATGAAGTTGGCGCCCTCCACGGTGCGGGCGAGGGGACCGCTGAACCGAACGGCCAGCCAGGCGAACGGAAATGCCAGCACCGTGGCCAATATCGCGGCCCCCGCTGCCAGCAGGGTCGTCTGCAGCAGGGCGGTGCCCAGATCGCTGAGCGACCACACCGCGGTGCCGCCGATGAGCAACCAGCGCGTCAACGTCCACACCGGCACTCCGAGCGCCAGAGCAGTGAGCGCGGCGAGCCCGGCCGTCGCCGCCGGCCCGAAGGCGCGCAACGGAATCGGGGTGAGTATGCGGGGGGCACCCGAGCCGATCCTGGCGAAGCGGGCCTTGCCGCGCAACGTGCCCTCGGCCAGCAGCAGCACCAGGCACAGCGTCACCAGAATCCCGGCCAGGGTTGCGCCTGCGGCGCCGTCGAAGGTCGCCTGGAACTGCTCGAAGATCGCCGTGGTGAAGGTGGCGAACCGCAGCATGGCGAAGGCGCCGTACTCGGCAAGCAGATGCACCCCGATCAGCAGGCCGCCGCCCAGCACGGCCAACCGCAGTTGCGGCAGTACCACCCGGAAAAACACCCCGACCGGGCTGGATCCCAGGGCGCGTGCGGATTCCTCGACAGCAGGGTCGAGCCCGCGCAGCGTGGCCGCGGCAGGCAGATAGACGAAGGGGAAGTAGGACAGTGCCGAGACCAGCACCCCGGCGCCGAATCCGTGCAGTTGCGGCCAGACGCTCACCCAGGCGTAGCTGTTGATGAAGGCCGGCACTGCCAGCGGGGCCACCAGCAGTGGGCGCCACACCGCCCGGCCGGGCACATCGGTGCGTTCCACCAACCAGGCCGCGGCCACCCCGAGGGCAATGCAGATCGGCACCGTCACCACCACCAGCCCGACGGTGTTGACGAGCAGTTCCCCGACGCGGGGACGGACCACCAACGCGTACACGCGGGCGGGCCCGGTGGAGACAATCGCCCAGGCGACGTAGCCCAGCGGGATGAACGTCAACGCCACCAGCAGCGCGACGGTCCCGCTCAACAGCGGTCCGGCTCCGGTGCGGGTGGTGCGCGGGGCCTGGGTAGTGACCACCTACAGGAGGCCGGCGCTGGTCATGAGGTCGGTCACCTTGGTGGCGTTCAGGTCAGAGGGATCCACCCGGGGTGCCTGCAGGGTGTCCAGCGCAGGCAGGGCGGGGTTGGCCGGGACGCCGCTGGCCACCGGGTATTCGAACGAGGTGCCCTTCTCCAGGACCTCCTGACCGGCTTTGCCGGTGATGAACCGCAGGAACTGCTGGGCCTGGTCTTTCTTCTTGCTCGAACTGAGGACGCCGCCGCCGGAGATGCTGATGAACGCACCGGGGTCCTGGTTGCGGAAGTAGTGCAGCGCGGTGTTGGCGCTGATGTCCTTGGTCTTGGCCTGGTCCCGGAACCAGTAGTAGTGGTAGATGATGCCGCCGTCGACCTGACCGTCGTTGACCGCGCGCAGGGTGGCGATGTTGTCCTGGAAGATGGTCGCGTTGGTCTTCATCCCGGACAGCCAGGCCGCGGTGGCTTTTTCACCGGTGAGGGCGAGCATGGCCGCGACGATGGCTTGGAAGTCCGCCTTGGCGGGTGGTGCGCCCCAGCGACCCTTCCACTGCGGAGACTGCAGGTCCATGATCGACTTCGGCAGCTGATTCTCCTGCAGTCTTGCCTTGTTGTAGACGAACACCGTTGTGCGCGCGGCGACGCCGGTCCACTTGTTCGACGCCGGGCGGTACTGCGCGGGCACCTGCTGCTGGACGGCCGCATCGACGTCGGCGAAGAGTCCGGCCTTCTCGACCGCGGCCATCGCCGGTGAGTTCTCGGTGAGGAACACGTCTGCCGGAGACGCAGCTCCCTCGGCGATGATCTGGTTACCCAGCTCGGTGTCACCGCCCTGCCGGTAGGTGACCTTGATCCCGGTCTCCTTGGTGAACGCCTCGATCCATTCCTTGGCCAGCGACTCGTGCTGAGCGTTGTAGATCAGCAGTTCGTCGTTGGGCGTGCCCGACGAGCAAGCAGTCGCGGCGGCGACCAGCGCAAGGACCGCGAACAAGGCGGTGAATCGACCCCATCGGGCACGCATCAAGGATCCTCTCCTAAGTTGAGGCTGCCCTTAGCAACATACCCGTGCCGGTGCGGTTACTTCTCCGCGCCCTCGACTTCGATTCGGAGTCACTGTCCGTCGGTGATCCCGAGCACTTCAGTCCGCGTTGGATTCAGCCTTGTGGCGCAGAGCATTTCGCGGGTCGACCCATTCGACCACATCACCTGCATCCCGCCGGTGGATGAAGTAGTCGAACGTGCCGTACCCCGGTGCGCGGTCTCGCGTCAGCCGTGGGGGCAGGGACAGGCGGTAAAGGCCGGCGCCGCGCGCATCGGTGTCGACCAACTGCGCGCCGGACCCGCCGACGAGTTGCTCAAAAGTGAGGTAGCGCAACGCAATCGACCGTTGATCGGCGTTCCGGAGGCCGGCGACGGCCTCGATGGTCATCTCGTGGCCGACGATCCGCTGATAGACCGATTCACCGAACTCGGTGCCGTGCAGATAGTAGATGCCGGATCCGTCAGACCATTCGATGGCCGGGCGGCCGGTATCGTCGTGCAGCACACCGGCACTGCCGTCGGCATAGCGGACCGTCGGCATCGGCACCAGAAGCACTTCCCGGTGAATCGGGACGATCCAGCCCAGATCGAGGTCCCGGGCGCTGCGCATCGACTGCGAGAACCGGGCCCACCTGCTGACGGACACCACGCTGATCGGTGGCAGCCATCGCGCATCGGGCATGGCAGCAACGAACCGGCTGTAGAGGATGTCCCGCAGATCGTTCGGCACGATGGCCCCGGGGGCAGCGCCGGTATCGTCATTGCCCGACCAACGTGCGATCCGGGACCATCGCTTGTCCGGCCCGATCAAGGACGCGATCCGCAGCGCCCGGTCCAACTGCGGGATGACCGAGTACTTGGTGCCCAGGTACACATCCCGCGAGATGCAGAACTCGGTCACCAGATCCAGGGCGGCATCGGCATCGAACGAGCCGACGCCCGGGGAACGCCTGGTGGGGAGGTCGAGGTCGACGTAGGACTCCATGTCGAAAGTCATGGGCGCAACGTAGCGCGGAGGTCCGACAAGTCCCGGGACACGCGAGCCGGTCCGCGCAAAGTCTGCGCGATGTCGTAGCGAATCCATAGGATCGAGCAATGAAGCCGATTGCCCTCCTCCTGTTCAGCGCGTCTGCCGTTCTCGCCACCGTCACGGCCCCGACCGCAGCCGCGGCCGACCCGTGTTCGGCGAGCGGTCTGGCCAGCACCGCCAGCGGCGTGCTCGCGCAAGCGGGGAGCTACCTCGATGCGCATCCCGGCGCCAACGATGTCCTCACCGCCGCAGGCAATCAGGACACCGGTGATGCGTCCGCGGCGATCAGGGGCTATTTCACCGGACACCCCGGCGAGTTCCTGGACCTGCAGAACATCGCTCGCCCGCTGACCTCGCTGCGCAGCCAGTGCGGTGTCTCGGTGTCGCCGGGCAAGCTGGCGGCGCTGTTTGATGCGCTGGCCTAACGGCCAGACGGGCGTTCGACGCGCTGGCCTGAAAGCGAGTACCCGCTTACTCAGCTTCCTAGAAGCGGGCCACCCTAACGTGGTCGGGATGACCACGTGGGTGATCTCGATCGACATGGCAGCGGACGGCCCACTGGCTGAACAGCACGACATGGTGCTCGCGTCGGTGCAGCCGTTCCTGGAGTCCTTACCGCGACGACCTGCCGGCCGTGCTGGCAGTGTGCTGGCATCGGAACTGCTGAGCTCCGCGGGTATCCGTGAAACGAACAGATACCTGCTGCTGGTGGATGTGGACAAACCGTCACCGCGGTCACTGCGCATGCTGGCCGAGGAACTGACCACGGTGCTGCCGGCCGGGACGAACGTCTCGGTGCTGGGTGAGTTCGACTCCGTCGCTCGGGCGCCGAAATCGCAGTTACTCGCTTGGTAGAAGGCCGGTTTCGGCCGGGGCCTGTGGATGGATCGGTGACTGTGGATAACTAGCCGTTTTGGGTGCCGGCGTGGGTGATGTTGTCGGTTGTGCGGTCGATCCTGGGGTCCATGGAGACATGGAGTCGCGCCGAGATCGGTGCGTTGGGGGAGCGGTTGGCGGTGGCGCACCTGGAGGCCTTGGGTTTGCGGGTGCTGGAACGTAATTGGCGGTGCCGTTACGGCGAGTTGGATGTGATCGCTGCGGATGGTTCCACGGTGGTGTTCGTGGAGGTCAAGACCCGGACCAGTGATGCCTTCGGTGGGGTGGCGCAGGCGGTGACGCCGGCGAAGGTGCGTCGGTTGCGGCGGTTGGCCGGGGTGTGGCTGGCGCAGCAGCGGGGCAGTTGGGCCGGCGTGCGCATCGATGTGGTCGGGGTGCGGATCGGGCGGACCCGGGTGCCGGAGTTGGCGCATGTGCGGGGAGTCGGCTGATGGCGCTGGGGAGGGCGTTTTCGGTGGCGATCCGTGGGGTGGCGGGGGTGATCGTCGAGATCGAGGCGGATATCACCTCTGGTCTGCCGGGGGTGCATCTGGTGGGTTTGGGGGATGCGGCGTTGCAGGAGTCGCGGGACCGGGTGCGTGCGGCGATCACCAATTGTGGCAATACCTGGCCGATGTCGCGGTTGACGCTGGCGTTGTCACCGGCGACGCTGCCCAAGAACGGTTCGGCGTACGACTTGGCGTTGGCGGCTGCGGTGTTGTCCGCGCACGGGAAGAAGGACTGGCCGCGGCTGGAAAAGACCTTGCTGCTGGGGGAATTGGCGCTCGATGGGCGGGTGCGGCCGGTGACCGGGATTCTGCCGGCGGTGTGGGCGGGCAAGAACGAGGGGTGGCCGGTGGTCGTGGTGCCCGAGGAGAATCTCGCCGAGGCCAGCCTGGTGGATGGTATCGAGGTGTGGGGTGTGCGCACGCTGGGTCAGTTGCAGGCGTGGCTGGCGGGCAAGGGTGGGTTGGCCGCTCGTCTGGAGACTGTGGCGCCTGCGCCGGCGGTGGTGGCTGATCTTGCTGATGTGGTCGGGCAGACCCAGGCCCGGTATGCGGTCGAGGTGGCCGCCGCCGGTGCGCATCACCTGTTTCTGTCGGGGCCGCCGGGGATCGGTAAAACGATGCTCGCGCAACGGCTTCCGGGGTTGTTGCCGCCGTTGACGGAGCAGGAGGCGTTGGAGGTGACGGCGATCCATTCGGTGGCCGGGTTGCTGACCGGGGCCACGCCGTTGATCACCGAGCCGCCGTTCATCGCACCGCATCACACTTCCAGTGTCGCGGCCATGGTCGGTGGTGGCTCGGGCATCGCCCGCCCGGGTGCGGTCAGCCGGGCGCACCGCGGCGTGCTGTTCCTGGACGAATGCGCCGAAATCGGTACCAGCGTGCTGGAAGCCATGCGGACGCCCCTGGAGGACGGCGAGATCCGGCTGGCCCGCCGCGACGGGGTGGCGAAATACCCGGCGCGGTTCCAGCTCATTCTCGCGGCCAACGAATGTCCTTGTGCACCGGCCAATCCCCGCGATTGTGTGTGCCCGGCCGCGGTGAAGCGGCGCTACCTGGGCAAGCTGTCCGGCCCGTTGATGGACCGGGTCGATCTGCGCGTCAAGATGCATCAGGTGCGCGGCGGGGCATTCGGCGACCAGGTCCCCGAACCCACCGCGGTGGTCCGGGAACGGGTGGCCAACGCCCGGGCCGCCGCGGCGCACCGATGGCAGGCCGTCGGGGTGCGGACGAACGCGGAGGTGCCCGGGCCGATCCTGCGGCGCGCGTTCCGGCTGAGCCGCGAGGCCATGGCACCGCTGCGCACAGCGCTCGATCGCGGCACGCTGAGCATCCGCGGAGTCGACCGAACCCTGCGTGTCGCATGGTCCATCGCCGATCTGGCCGGCAAGGAATCTCCGACGGTGGTGGACGTGGGCACGGCGCTGAGCTTCCGCGATGAGGTGGTCAACGATGGCCGATGACCAGACCCGGCGGGCGTGGGCCTATCTGTCCCGCGTGACCGAACCACCCTGTCCCGCACTGACCGAGTACGTCGGCGTGCACGGTCCGGTCGAGGCGGCCGCCAGGATACGGTCTGGCACCGAGCCGCCGTCGTTGACCGATGCGGTGGCGGGGCGCCGGGATATCGACCGCTCGGCAGACGATCTGGCGATGCTCGATCGTCGCGGCGGCCGGCTGATCACGCCGGACGATGACGAGTGGCCGTACCTGTCGTTCGCCGCGTTCGGGGCCGAAGACGTCAGGAGGAAACAGGACGGGCGGGTGCCGATGGTGCTGTGGGCGATCGGGCCCGCGCGCCTGGACGATATCGCCGACCGCGCCGCGGCCATCGTCGGCACCCGGGCGGCCACCGCCTACGGCGAACATATGGCCGCGACCCTGGCGGACGGGCTCGTCGAACACGATGTGGCGGTGGTCTCGGGCGGCGCCTACGGGATCGACGGCGCGGCCCATCGGGCGGCGCTGGCCGCCGAGGGCTGCACGGTCGCCGTGCTGGCCGGCGGTATCGATGTGCCGTATCCGAGCGGTCATTCGGCTCTGCTGCACCGGATTTCACAGACCGGATTGCTGCTCACCGAGTACCCACCCGGCGTGCGTCCGGCCCGGTTCCGCTTCCTGGCCCGCAATCGTCTGGTGGCCGCGCTCGGGCGTGCCACCGTCGTGGTGGAAGCCGGGCTGCGCAGCGGGGCGGCCAACACCGCCTCGTGGGCCGCGGCGATGGGACGAGTGGTGTGTGCGGTGCCCGGACCGGTGACGTCCTCCGCGTCAGCGGGTTGCCATGTGCTGCTGCGGGGCACGGCGCTGCTGGTGGACCGGCCCGACGAACTGGTCGAGATCGTGGGCAAGGCCGGGGAGTTTGCCGACGAGCCCGAACACCCGGTCGCAGCACTGGACGGGCTGTCCCGGCCCGAGCGGCTGGTGTACGAGGCGCTGCCGGCGCGGGGTTATCGCAGCCTTGAGGAGATCGCGGTCGATGCTGCCCTTCCCGCGGAGTCCGTCCTCGGGCCGCTGGCGCTGCTCGAGGTGTCGGGCTTGGTGCAGCGAAAGGAAGGCAGGTGGCGGATCGTGTCGCGGTCCACGCCGGCGTAGCCGACCGCCGCCGGCCGGCCACTCGTACAGTGGTGCGGAGATCGTCTAACAGAACGGGGAGGCACTGTGGCGGGACGTCCGGTCCATACCTTCGAGGTGATCAGCTCCACGCAGCTGACACCGCACATGATCCGGCTGGTGCTCGGTGGCTCCGGGGCGGGGCAGGGCTTTGACACCTTCACCCCCAGCGCGTTCACCGACTCCTACGTCAAGTTCGTCATCCTCCCCGACGGTGCCGATGTGAGCGCGCTCCCGCGACCGCTGACCCTGGACAGTTTCAACGAGCTGCCCGAGGATCGGCGACCCACGGTGCGCACCTACACCGTCCGCCGTGTCGATGCCGAAAAGCGCCAGATCACAGTCGATTTCGTGGTGCACGGCGAGCAGGGGGTGGCCGGCCCGTGGGCCGCGAAGGTCCAACCCGGCCAGCTGGCCTACCTGATGGGCCCCAGCGGTGCCTACGCGCCGGACCCCGCCGCGGACTGGCACCTGCTGGCCGGTGACGAAGCCGGACTGCCGGCGATCAGCGCCGCACTGAACGCCCTACCCCCGACCGCGGTCGGGCAGGCCTTCATCGAGGTCGCCGGACCCGAGGACGAGCTCGACCTGACCGCCCCGTCGGGCGTCGCGGTGCACTGGATCCACCGCGGCGGCCGTGCCGATCAGGTGCCCGACTCGGTCGCCGGTGACCACGCGCCGCTCATCGCGGCGGTGCGCGCCGCCGAATGGCTGCCCGGTCAGGTGCAGGTCTTCGTGCACGGCGAAGCGCAGACCGTCATGCACAATCTGCGGCCCTATCTGCGCAAAGAGCGCGGTGTCGAGGCCAAGTGGGCCTCCATCTCCGGGTACTGGCGCCGCGGGCGGACCGAGGAGACCTTCCGGCAGTGGAAAGCGGAGCTGGCGAAAGTCGAAGCGGGCCAGTCAGACTGACCCCATGGCATTCGGCGACTATCAGCTCGAGATCTACTTCCAGGGCCTCTCCGGGGTCGTGCCCACCCTCCCGATCGGCTACGCCGAACTGGAGGCCAGGGCCGAGAAGGCGATGTCCCCGTCGCTGTGGTCGTATGTGGCCGGGGGTGCCGGCGACGAACGCACCCAGCGGGTCAACGTCACCGCGTTCGAGAACTGGGGCCTGATCCCGCGGATGTGCGTCGGCGCCACCGAACGCGACCTGACGGTGGAGCTGTTCGGGCTGACCTTGCCGTCGCCGCTGTTCATGGCGCCCATCGGGGTGATCGGGCTATGCGCCCAGGACGGTCACGGCGATATCGCCTCGGCCCGCGCGGCCGCCAGGACCGGCGTCCCGATGGTGGTCTCCACGCTGACCGCGGACCCCCTGGAGTCCGTCGCCGCCGAATTCGGTGAGACCCCGGGTTTCTTCCAGCTCTACACCCCGAAAGACCGTGAGCTGGCGGCGAGTTTCGTGGCGCGCGCCGAGGCCGCCGGGTTCAAGGGCATCATCGTCACGCTCGACACCTGGGTGCCCGGCTGGCGGCCGCGCGACCTGAGCACCTCGAACTTCCCGCAGTTGCGGGGGCACTGCCTGACCAACTACACCAGCGACCCGGTGTTCCGGGCCGGGCTGGCGCAGCCGCCGGAGGAGAACCCACAGGGCGCGATCCTGAGCTGGATCCAGAACTTCGGCCAATGCGTCACCTGGGACGACCTGGCCTGGCTCCGGACCCTGACGACGTTGCCGCTGCTGGTCAAGGGCATCTGCCATCCCGATGACGTGCGCCGCGCCCGCGACGCCGGGGTCGACGGCATCTACTGCTCCAACCACGGCGGCCGCCAAGCCAACGGCGGCCTGCCCGCCATCGACTGCCTGCCCGACGTGGTGGCCGCCGCCGACGGGCTGCCGGTGTTGTTCGACTCCGGGGTGCGCAGCGGCGCCGACATCGTCAAGGCGCTCGCGCTGGGTGCCACCGCGGTCGGCGTCGGGCGGCCGTATGCCTACGGGCTGGCGCTCGGCGGCGTCGACGGCGTGGTGCACGTCTTGCGATCCCTGCTCGCCGAGGCCGACCTGATCATGGCGATCGACGGTTACCGGTCACTGGCGGATCTCACCCCGGACACGCTGCGGCGCGTCACCTAGACAGGGCGCGTGCGGCTGAGCACGGTGGGGGAGTGCAGATTGGGCCCCTTCTGGAGGAATTCGACGAATTCCTGGAGCTTCAGCGTGGCCGATCCGCGCACACCCGCCGCGCCTACCTCGGTGACCTGCGGGCACTGTTCGAATTCACCGGCGGCGGATTGGACAGCCTGAACCTGATCACGCTGCGCTCCTGGCTGGCCGCGCAGGCCGGTGCGGGAGCGGCGCGCACCACGCTGGCCCGGCGCACCTCGGCGGTCAAGACGTTCACCGCGTGGGCGTGCCACCGGGGTCTGCTGCGCACCGACCCGGCGGCCCGGCTGCAGACCCCCAAGGCTCACCGCACCCTGCCCGCGGTGCTGCGCCAGGATCAGGCGCTCGACGCGCTGGAGGCGCTCAACTCCGGTGCGCAGCAGGGAGATCCGCTCGCGCTGCGGGACCGGCTCATCGTCGAGATGCTCTATGCCACCGGTATCCGGGTCAGCGAGCTGTGCGGGCTGGACATCGACGATGTCGACACGTCGCGGCGGGTGCTGCGGGTGCTGGGCAAGGGCAACAAACAACGCTCTGTGCCGTTCGGGCAGCCGGCCGCGGTGGCTCTGCACGCCTGGCTCACCGATGGTCGGCCCGAGCTGGCCACCGAGAAGTCCGGGCCGGCCCTGCTCCTCGGAGCCCGCGGCGGCCGGGTGGACCAGCGTCAGGTCCGCACCGTCGTGCACGACACCATGACCGCGGTCGACGGTGCACCGGATATCGGGCCGCACGGACTGCGGCACAGCGCGGCCACCCATCTGCTCGAGGGCGGCGCCGATCTGCGCATCGTGCAGGAGCTCCTGGGCCATTCCTCACTGGCCACCACGCAGCTCTACACCCATGTCACGGTGGCGCGACTGCGGGCGGTCCACGACCAGGCGCACCCGCGAGCCTGACCGGTTTGAGCCGGATGGGTGTCTCGGCGATCAGCCCCAGCGGATCGACGTAATCGGCCCGCGCGGCCGGGCCCCACATCGCGCCCCAGTGCAGGCACGCCGCGGCGGGACAGCCCACATGCCCGGCGATCAGCACACCGATCGGGGTTCCGGCGGCCACCAGCTGGCCCGCCCGCACCGTCGCGCGCACCGGTTCGTAGCTGGTGCGCAAGCCACCGGGGTGGCTGATGGACACCAGTGGCCGGCCGGCCAGTTCGCCGGCGAACACCACCGTCCCGGGCCCGGCGGCATAGACCGGTCGTCCGGGTGCCCCCGCGAGGTCGACACCGCGGTGGCCGCGGTTCCAGTTGGGTGCTGGGGCGTCGAAGCCGCGTGTCACGGCTGGGCGGGGCTGTAGCGGCCAGCCCAGCCGGGTGGTGTCGGCGTGTGCCGGGGCGGCCGCGGCGAGCATTGCCGACAGCACGGCGAGAAACCTCATCATCCCAGTTCAGCGGTCCGCCGTCGGTATGGGAAGGCGGTCGCCGGAGAATGTGGATGAGGGCCCGACTGTGGATAACTGCGGTGGTAAAAGCACCGGTATCCACGGTGTAAACTGCTACCCGCAGCTCACTTTTGTGGGCTGACTTCGCGCGCCTGCTTTGCAATCGCCATTCCCTCCGGGAACCAGGGTTGCACCAGCTTGCCGGGCGGTCCCGCTTCGGGAAACCGAAACGGGTCCGGCAGCAGCGGACGCCAGGGTCCGGTATCACCCGATGCCGGGCGACAACCGATATATAAGTGAGGCACCATCGTGGCCGTAGTGACCATGAAGCAGCTGCTCGACAGCGGCACCCATTTCGGGCATCAGACCCGGCGCTGGAACCCCAAGATGAAGCGGTTCATCTTCACCGACCGCAACGGCATCTACATCATCGACCTGCAGCAGACGCTGACCTACATCGACAAGGCCTACGAGTTCGTCAAGGAGACCGTCGCCCACGGCGGCACCGTGATGTTCGTCGGCACCAAGAAGCAGGCCCAGGAGTCCATCGCCGCTGAGGCGACGCGGGTCGGTATGCCCTACGTGAACCAGCGCTGGCTGGGTGGCATGCTCACCAACTTCTCCACCGTGCACAAGCGTCTGCAGCGCCTCAAGGAGCTTGAGGCCATGGAGCAGACCGGTGGTTTCGAAGGCCGCACCAAGAAGGAAATCCTCATGCTCACGCGTGAGAAGAACAAGCTGGAGCGCAGCCTCGGCGGTATCCGGGACATGCAGAAGGTGCCGTCGGCCATCTGGGTCGTCGACACGAACAAGGAGCACCTGGCCGTCAACGAGGCCATCAAGCTCGGCATCCCGGTCATCGCCATCCTCGACACCAACTGCGACCCCGACCAGGTCAACTACCCGGTCCCGGGCAACGACGACGCGATCCGCTCGGCCGCGCTGCTGACCAAGGTCATCGCGTCCGCCGTGGCCGAGGGCCTGCAGGCCCGTGCCGGTGCCGGCAAGACCGAAGCAGCCGAGGCCGCCGAGCCGCTGGCCGAGTGGGAGCAGGAGCTGCTGGCCGGCGCGACCACCGGCACCGAAGCCGCTGCCGAGACCACCACTGACGCTTCCTGATTTCTCAGTTCAAGGAGAACCGCTTTCATGGCTAACTACACCGCTGCCGACGTCAAGCGCCTTCGGGAGCTGACCGGCGCCGGCATGCTCGACTGCAAGAACGCCCTGACCGAGAGCGACGGCGATTACGACAAGGCCGTCGAGGTACTGCGCATCAAGGGTGCCAAGGATGTCGGCAAGCGCGCCGAGCGCGCGACCGCCGAGGGTTTGGTGGCCGCCAAGGACGGCGCGCTCATCGAGCTGAACTCCGAGACCGACTTCGTCGCCAAGAACGCGGAGTTCCAGGCGCTCGCCGACCAGATCGTCACCGCCGCGGCAGCCTCCAAGGCCGCTGACGTCGACGCTCTCAAGGCGGCCAAGTCGGGCGACACCACCGTCGAGCAACTGATCGCGGACCTCAGTGCCAAGATCGGCGAGAAGCTCGAGCTGCGCCGGGTGGCGTACTTCGACGGTCAGGTCGAGACCTACCTGCACAAGCGGTCGGCCGACCTGCCGCCGGCCGTCGGCGTGCTGGTCGAGTACACCGGCGCCTCGGAGGAGGCCGCGCACGCGGTCGCCCTGCAGATCGCCGCGCTCAAGGCCAAGTACCTGACCCGTGAAGAGGTGCCCGCCGATGTCGTCGCCAACGAGCGTCGCATCGCCGAGGAGACCGCCAAGGAGGAGGGCAAGCCCGAGCAGGCGCTGCCCAAGATCGTGGAAGGTCGCGTCACCGGTTTCTACAAGGATGTCGTGCTGCTCGATCAGCCGTCGGTGTCGGACAACAAGAAGTCCGTCAAGGCGCTGCTCGACGAGGCCGGCGTGACCGTGACCCGGTTCGTCCGGTTCGAGGTCGGCCAGCAGTAACAGCTCGGCCCATTGCGGCCAGAAGAACCCCGCGTCGCCTCCGCGACGCGGGGTTCTTTGCGTCGGGAACCTCCCAGCGGCGTGGTACGTACTGGTACCGTCGGGCTCATGACACGTGTGCACGCCTTCGGCGATGACGCCCTGGGCGATCTGGATGCGGTCGGGCTGGCCGCCGCGCTGCGGGCCGGCGACGTCTCGCAGGCCGAACTGGTCGAGGCCGCGATCGCCCGGGCCGAAGCCGTCAATCCGGCGCTGAACGCGCTGGCCTACCCGGCATTCGACCGAGCCCGCACGGCCGCACCCCGCAACGGTTTCTTCGGCGGGGTACCGACGTTCGTCAAGGACAACTCCGATGTCGCCGGGATGCCGACGATGGACGGCACCGACGCCTGGACACCGCGGCCGGCGCCCGTCGACGGCGATTTCGCCCGCAGCTACCTGGGCGCCGGTCTGGTCGCCCTGGGCAAGACCCAGCTCTCCGAGTTCGGCTTCAGTGCCTCGGCCGAGCACCCCCGCCTCGGGCCCGTGCGCAACCCGTGGAACACCGCCCACACCGCCGGGGCGTCGTCGTCGGGATCGGGCGCCTTCGTGGCCGCCGGCGTGGTGCCGATCGCGCACGCCAACGACGGTGGCGGATCCATCCGCATCCCGGCCGCCTGCAACGGACTGGTCGGCCTCAAACCGTCCCGTGGGCGGTTGCCGCTGGACAAGGCGATGCGCCAGATGCCGCTGCGCATCGTGGCCAACGGGGTGCTCACCCGGTCCGTGCGTGACACCGCCGCGTACTACCGCGAGGCCGAACGCCTGCAGCGGAACCCGAAGCTGCCGCCCATCGGCGACGTCACCGGGCCCGGCGGCCGGCGGCTGCACATCGCGGTGTGCACCGAATCGATCGCGCGGGAATCCAGCCCGGAGATCCGCGAGGTGACGATGAAGACCTCGGCACTGCTGGAGAGTCTCGGGCACCGGGTCACCGAAATCGCCAACCCGGTGCCGGCGTCGTTCATGAACGACTTCCTGCTGTACTGGTCGCTGCTGGCGTTCGCCCTGGTGCGCGGTGGACCGCGCACGTTCGGCCCCAGCTTCGACAAGACAAAACTGGACAACCTGACCCTCGGGCTGGAACAGCTGGCCGGCCGCAACCTGGTGCGCATGCCGCTGGTGATCGGCCGGCTGGCCCGGACCCGCCGCACCATCGCGCGGCTGGCCGCCTCCTACGACGTCCTGCTCACGCCCACCCTCGCCGACGTGACGCCCCGGATCGGGCACCTCGATCCGACAGCCCCGTATGAGCAGATCATCGACCGGCTCATCGACTGGGTCGCCTTCACCCCGCTGCAGAACGTCACCGGGGACCCGGCGATCTCGCTGCCGCTCGGCCAATCCGCCGACGGCCTGCCCGTCGGGATGATGTTCGCGGCGCCGGTCGGGCAGGAACGTCTCCTGCTGGAACTTGCCTACGAACTCGAGGAGGCCCAGGCGTTCCCCCGCATCCAGGATTGACCGCTCTATGCTGTGAGGCGGCTGGATGGGGAAGGCCGCTGGGCGGGAGAAAAATTTGGGGGGATGGATGGAATCCGGGTCCGACGACGCGCCCGAGCGCCCACCGGAGCCGCGGGGCTCCATGCGCTATCAAGACCCCGGCTCGACAACACCGCGGCCGCCCACCGTCGCCGAGGCCCGTCAGCGCGATAAGGCGCGCCGGGCCCGGGAAGCCGCCGAACAGTTCGCCGCCCTGCAACGCGAGAACGCGGAGAAGCGCGCGGCCACCGGGAAGAAAGTCCTGATGGGCTCGGTCGCCGTCGTGGGCGTCGTGGGGGCCATCGCGCTGGGCTACCAGGTACTGCACGAAGACACGGTCTCGGCCACCTGTGTCGCCGACGGGAGCAACCAGGTGGTGCCGGACAGCTACTGCAGCAGCGGTTACGCGGGCACGGGCGGGCTGTTCATCTTCGCCGGCTCGCCGTACCGCTACTACTACGGCGGCAGCAACGGCGGAATCGGGACCACGGCGCGGGGCGGCACCCTCGAACTCCCCAAGGGCACCACCGGCAAGACGAGTTCGGGATCGTCGATCTCGCGCGGTGGCTTCGGCTCGTCCAGCCACGGAAGCTCGGGCAGCTGAATGCGCCGTGAGCACAGTTCCCCGCGACCGGGCTGGGAACGGATCGTGGCCGAGCAGGGCATGTGCTTCGGCACCCCGGCGCGTGATTCGGCCGGTGCGGATCGGCCGTACTGGGACGAGTCGGTGCACTACGTCTTCGATATGGACGAGGTGCTGTCGCTGGAAGCCTCCGTCGAGGTGCTGCATTCGATGTGCCTGGATGCCGTAGAACACGTGGTGCTGGCGGAGCGCTACCGAGACTTCGGCCTGCCCGAGTGGACTTGGGAGCACATCGAGAAGTCCTGGCGTCGCAGCGATCCGCACCTGTACGGGCGATTCGATCTGCGCTACGACGGGCGCAGGCCGCCGGTGCTGCTGGAGTACAACGCCGACACCCCGACCTCGCTGCTGGAAGCCGCGATCCTGCAATGGCACTGGAAGACCGACGTCTTTCCCGCCGACGACCAGTGGAACTCGCTGCACGAACGCCTCGTCGCGCGGTGGGGCGAGATCCGGGATCGGTTGCCCGGCAAGGAAACCCACTTCACCTGGTCCTCAGCCGACGCGAGCGGTGAGGACAACGTCACGCTCGGCTACATCCAGGAGTGCGCGGCCGAAGCCGGCCTGCACACCGTCGGCCTCTCGATCGAGGACATCGGGTTCGACCGGGACCTGGGCTGCTTCGTCGATCTCGAGGAAGCCCCCATCGCGTCGCTGTTCAAGCTCTACCCGTGGGAGTGGATCCTCGACGACGATTTCGGGCGCCACGCCCTGGATCTGCTGCCGTCGACCATGTGGGTGGAACCGCTGTGGAAGACGCTGCTGAGCAACAAGGCCATCCTCGCGGTGCTCTGGGAGATGTACCCGGGCCACCCCAACCTGCTGCCCGCCTATCTGGACAGCCCGCACGAGCTCACCGAATACGTCCGCAAACCCAAGCTGGGCCGTGAAGGGGCGAATATCAGCGTGGTCGGGGCCGGGCAGGATATGGAGACCGGCGGGGTCTACGGCGAAGAAGGCTACGTCTACCAACTGCTGGACCCACTACCGAAATTCGACGATATGCGGCCCGCGCTGGGTGCGTGGATCGTCGGCG
Organism: Mycobacterium hackensackense; assembly: GCF_025822555.1. Classification (NCBI taxonomy): domain Bacteria; kingdom Bacillati; phylum Actinomycetota; class Actinomycetes; order Mycobacteriales; family Mycobacteriaceae; genus Mycobacterium; species Mycobacterium hackensackense. Next base: position 294,427 of record NZ_JACKUC010000029.1, on the reverse strand, counting down.
ACGAATCCGCCGGGCTCGGCATCCGGGAGACCTCCGGCCTCATCACCGATGACGGCGCCGCATTCGTCCCCCATCGTATTCCGCTGTGACCGGAAGGATCCGTCAATGAACCGCGCCACCCTCTCGGCCCTGGGACCGGACTACTGGTCGATCGTCGGCCACGGTGTGTCGGCCATCGTGCTGTACACGATCGTCGGTATCGCGCTGATGGTCCTGGGCTTCTTCGTCATCGACTGGACCACGCCCGGTCCGCTGCGCACCTTGGTACAAGCCGGACGACCCAACGCCGCCGCCATCACCGCCTCCGGTGTCCTGTCGATGGCACTGATCATCGTGCTGGCGATCTACAGTTCCACCGGTGATCTCGTCGGCGGGTTGATCAAGACCCTGGTGTTCGGTCTGCTGGGCATTGCCGCCCAGGCGTTCTCGGTCCGCCTGGTCGGCGTGATCAAGGGTGTCGACATCGGCCGCGTGCTTGCCGAGGAGCGCTTCACCCCCGAAGTGCTGGTCGTGGCGGCGTCGTATCTGGCCTTCGGGCTGATCATCGCGGCCGCGATTCTCTGATCCGACGACGAAATCCGTTGTCGTCGAGACACCTTGTTGTAATCGCAAGCAGTCTCCGTTAACGCGGCAGATACCGCAGATAGCTTTCGACGAAACACAGCGCGCCCACCATCCCTTCCGTGGAGTCCGCTGCACCACTCACGATCACGCGACCACCGGAGATCGCCACCGCGTCCGGTAACACTTTTTTGTGCCTGGTGCGTTTCGCCCTGGCGAACATCAGGCGCCGGCCCGACCGATTCGTCCTGTCCGTCCTCGGTATCGCGCTGGCGATCGCATGCGTCACCGTGGTACGCACCATCGCCGCGAGTTTCGCTATCACAGGAGCGGAGTCGGTCACCGATGTGATCGGCGGCGCGCAGCTGTGGGTGGTGCCGGCCGCCGGGGTGCACTATGACACCGCGGCCCTGGCATTGGTGGCCGACGGCCCCGCCTCCGCCATCACCGTCGTGCCCGCCGACTGGTCGGCCGTCCGCACGCTGTCCGGTACCACCTCGGTCAACGGTATGACGGTGTCCGTACGCGGTAACGACTCGGTGGCCGCCGGCCACGCTGCGGTGGGGGAGCAGCTGGCGACCCGACTGGGTGTCGGCCCCGGAGACCGCGTGGTGATCGGTGGACAGAGCCTCGTGGTGGATCCCTCCGGCCCGGGCGAATCTGCCACCGTGTCAACCGATCTGGCGCACAGCGTGGTGGGTGACAACGGGTGGTGGACCATCACCGCACCCGAAGGTGAGCAGAAGCGCCGTGACCTGGCCCAGATCTTCGGCGCCGCGACCGGGCTGCCCACCACCACGGATCCGGCGGTGCAGCCCGACCGCAACGGATCGGGACTGATCTATGACACGGTGGGCGGGGTGGGACCGCTGACCTTCGAGCAGAACTTCTCGGCGCTGTTCTCCGGCAAGGTGACCGGGTCCACGCTGGGGCTCATCTCCACCATCGGCCTCATTCTCGGCTTCGTGATCGCCGTGTCCTCCTTCCTGGCCGCCGTCGCCGAACGCAAACGGGAGTTCGGCATCATGTCGAGTATCGGACTCGCCGACGAAGTGCTGTATTTCTTCCTCGTCGAGTCGGCCATCGTCTTCGTGGTCGCCTATCTGGTCGGTGTACTGGGTGCGGGAGCGGCTGTCGCTCTGGTGATTCCGGGTATCGCGACCGTGACCGCGTGGGCACAGGCCGCCGGTATGGTCGCCGCGTTCATCCCCGCCATGGCGATCGTCGGAGCGTTGATCCCGGTGCACCGGCTGTTGCAACAACGGCCCGTCGACCTTTTGGGAGGCAGGTAGCCATGCGCTACGGACTGTCGTACGGCTGGCTGGCGGCGCGGCGCCGGCTCGGTGAGATGATCCTGCCCGCCATCACCACCGCCACGGGTGCCTTTCTGGTCGTCATCGTCTTCGGGATGTCGGAGGGGATCCGGGCCCAGTCGGCATCGCTGGGCCACGCCGACGAGATCAGCGCCGCTGTGGTGCTCATCGCCGTCACCGTGTTGTTGGTCGGTGTGGTCGAGGTGGCGGTCGCCACCACCAGGACGGTAGCCCAGCGGACCAGAGAGCTGGGCGTGTTGGGGGCCAACGGAATTCCCCGCGCACCCGTCGTGGTCGCGCTGCTCGTCGAACCCGTCATCGCCGCCCTGCTGGGGGCCGTCGGCGGGGCGGTGCTGGCGGTGATCGCCGGACTGGTGCTGGGGGCCGTCGGCTTCGTCCCGACCGGGGTGGCGATCGGCGGCCTCGCGCTGGGGACCGCCATCGCCGTCGCCGTCAGTGTGGTCGCCGCGCTGGCCACCAGTGTCGTCCCCACCTGGAATGCGGCGTCTCGCCCACCCATCCGATCGTTGAGCACGGGATAGGAAGACATGACTGCCATCAACGAATCCGCCACCGATTCGGTCACGGTGGCCGACGGCGCATCAGCCGGCGCCGCGCCGGTCATCGAGATCTCCGATGTGTGGAAGCTGCACAAACTGGGGGACGAGGTCGTCAAGGCACTCATCGCCGTCGAGCTGAAGGTCATGCCGGGCGAATTCGTCTGCCTGATGGGCCCCAGTGGAAGTGGCAAGTCGACGCTGCTCAACATCATCGGCGGCCTGGATCGCCCGACGAAGGGCGCCGTCCACGTCGCGGGTCAAGACACCTCGACGATCTCGGAGAGCCAGTTCGCCGCGCTGCGGCACGACACGATCGGGTTCATCTTTCAGAGCTACAACCTGATCCCCTTCTTGTCTGCCGTCGAGAACGTCGAACTACCACTGATGTTCGAGCCGTATGACCGCAAGGCGCTGCGCAAGCGCGCCACCGAACTGCTCGAACTGGTCGGATTGGGGCACCGGATCAATCACCAGCCGACCAAGATGTCCGGCGGCGAGCAGCAGCGCACCGCCATTGCGCGTTCGCTGATCAGCAATCCGACATTGGTACTGGCCGACGAGCCGACTGCCAATCTGGACCACCGCACGGGGGAGACGGTGGTGCGCATGCTGCGCGACCTGTGTTCGACGCTCGGCGTCACGGTCGTCGCGAGCACACACGACCCCACGGTGGCCGACGAAGCGAGCCGTGTTGTCCGGATGCGAGACGGACAGATCGTCAACTGATCCAACGGTATTGGGAGACTAGTCATGACACAAGAACTCGAACACTCGGCCACCGCCGAACGCGACAAGCTGATGACCACCGAACTGGTACCGGAACAGATCCTGCCCAAGGTGATGAGCACATTCGGCCTCACCGCCGCCTATGTGTTCATCATCTGCTGGATCACCGGTTCCTCGGTGATGGCCACCGGTGGGTGGACCGCCATCCCGATGTGGATCCTCGGCATCCTGACCTTCCTGGTTCCCGCCGGCATGGCCGTCGTCGAACTCGGCAACCTGTGGCCCGGCCAGGGTGGTGTGTACATCTGGGCCACCCGGACGATGGGTGAGACGTGGGGCTTCATCGGCGGTTACCTGTCCTGGGTGCCGGTGATCCTGAACGCGGCGTCCTCCCCGGCGGTGGTGCTCTCGTTCCTGTTGCTGGCGTTTCACACCGAACTCGGGGTGATGACGAGCGTCATCCTGCAGCTGGTCATCATGTGGGTGGTGGTAGGGCTGGCGCTCGCCAAACTCGCCGCCAACCAGCGCATCATGAACGTCGTCTTCGTCGTGTTCGGCATTCTCGCACTGACCATCTTCATCTGCGGCGTGCTGTTCGCGGTGAAACACGGCTCGGCGACCCCCTTCAACTGGCATGACGCCGTGATCCCGAACTTCGCGGTATCGGGCTTCCTGTACGGCACGGTTCTGCTGTACCTGCTCGGCGTGGAGACGCCGTACAACATGGGAGCCGAGTTCCTGTCGGTCCGCAAGAGCGGCCCGCGGATGATCCTCTGGGGTTCCGCCGCGTTGGTGGCCATCTACCTGCTGACGACCCTGGGCACCATGATGGCACTGCCCACCGATCAGATCGACGCGGTCACGGGTGTGATCGGCATGCTGGGCGTCTCGGGATTCCCCGGCCTGATGGAGATCTGCGCGGTGGTGCTGGCCTTGATCATCGTCGTGGCGCTGATGACCTACCAGGTTGCCTACTCCCGGCTGATCTTCGTGTCCGGCCTGGAACGCCACCTGCCGCGGATCTTCACCCACCTCAACCCGCGCACCCGTAACCCGGTGAGCGCCATCCTGATTCAGGGTGTGCTCTCCTCGCTGTTGATCATCGGGCTCTACTCGCAGAGCAGCCTGGTGAACACGACGATCTTCCTGCAGGGTGGCCTGTCGACGGTGTGGCTGCTCTCCGGATTCTTCTTCCTGATCCCAGTCGTCATCGCCCGCAAGAAGTATGCCGACCGGTATGCAAGCGAGACGTTCTGGCGCATCCCCGGTGGCATGGTCGGCGTCTGGATCACCGTGGTCGTGGGCACCCTCGGCACCATCGCCGGCGTCTACTACTCGTTCGCGAAGTCCTGGCTGACCAGTTCCGGCGTCGGGGACGGTGAGTGGATGACGTGGGTCGGCAGCATCAGCGTCGGGATGTTCGCGCTCGGCCTGGTCGTCTACGTCTTCGGCCGACGGTCGGCGCACAAGGTGTCCCAAGACGATGCCCTGGCCCATCTCGCGGTGTTCGATCTCACCAAGGAAGCAGAGGAAACCGCCAAGTGACCATGGAAGACACCCGCGCGACGGGCACTGCCAGTGATGCCACGTTCTACCCGCTCGACCCGCTGTCGGGCGCCGAGATCGAGGCAGCCGCGGCGGTCATCACGGGGTCGGAATATGCCACTCCCACACTGAAATTCGTCATGATTCAGCTCGCCGAGCCGGACAAGACTGCCGGGCTGAACTTCGAGGGACTCGAAGTCCAGCGGTGTGCGTTCGTGAGCATGTACGACGCGGCCGCCAAGATGATCTATGAAGCGGTCGTCGACCTCGGCGCCCGAGTCATCGAATCGTGGAAGGGGGTGCCCGGCCGGTTCCCCTCTTACCTCGTCGAACACATGACGGGTGTGGAGGAGAAGGTCCGTGAGGACCCGCGGTGGCAGGAGGCGATGCGCAAGCGTGGCGTCACCGACTTCAGTCTCGCGATGATCGACCCCTGGCCTGCGGGCTATTACGGCGCGGGCGACCATTACGAGAACTCGCCGCTGATCTGCCGTCCGTTGACGTTCATGCGTGCCGCACCGTCCGAACACGGGTACGCGCGACCCGTCGAGGGGCTGATCGTCACCTTCGACCTGGACACGATGACGGTCATCGATATCGAGGACCACGGGGTGGTTCCCCTGCCGCCGACCGCGGGCAACTATTCCGAACAGTTCATGTTCTCACCTGACAACCGGCCGGCGTTCACGCAGTTCCGCGATGACGTCAAGCCGATCGAGATCACCCAGCCGGACGGCCCGAGCTTCACCGTGGACGGATGGAAGGTGCAGTGGCAGAAGTGGTCTCTGCGTATCGGCTTCAATCCCCGCGAGGGTGTGACGATCCATGAGGTGACCTACACGGATCGCGGCGAGACACGCCCGATCCTCTACCGCGGGTCGCTCTCGGAGATGGTGGTGCCCTACGGCGACACCTCGCCGACGCACTGGAACAAGAACGTGTTCGACATGGGCGAGGTCGGGATGGGCTTCTCGGCCAATCCGTTGACGCTGGGCTGCGACTGTCTGGGCGAGATCCACTACTTCGACGGTACGGTCAACGATTCCAACGGGAACGCGGTGGTCATCCCGAACGCGATCTGCATGCACGAGGAGGACTTCGGTATCTCCTGGAAGCACACCGACTTCCGCACGGGCGAAGTGGAGGTGCGCCGCTCGCGGCGGCTGGTCGTGTCGATGATCTGCACGGTGGGCAACTACGAGTACGGATTCTTCTGGTACTTCTACAACGACGCCTCGATCGAGGTGGAGGTCAAGCTCTCCGGTGTGCTGACCACCGGTGCGGTGCCCGAGGGGGAGACGCCCCGCTGGGGCAAGATGGTGGCCCCCGGCATCTACGGTCCGAATCACCAGCACTTCTTCAACTTCCGGCTCGACATGAGCATCGACGGCGCCGGGAACAGTGTGTACGAGGTCGATTCGGTGCCCGAGCCGGATCCGGCACTCAACCCGCACCACAACGCGTGGATCACCCAGGACACGTTGGTGGCGTCGGAGGCCGAGGGCGCCCGCGACTGGAACTGGGAGACCGGCCGGTACTGGAAGGTGACCAATCCGTCGAAGGTCAACGAACTCGGTGCACCGGTGGCCTACAAGCTGGTGCCCAAGGAGATCGTGCCGGTGATGGTGCAGGAGGGCTCCTACATCTACGACCGGGCCCGATTCGTGCAGCACAACCTGTGGGTGACCAAGTACGACCCGTCGGAGATGTTCGCCGCCGGTGATTACATGTACCAGTCGGCCGACGTCCAGGGCCTGCCCGAGTTCGTTGCCGACGATGCGCCGCTGGAAGACACCGATGTGGTGCTCTGGTACACCCTCGGTGCCCATCACGTGGTGCGCCCCGAGGACTGGCCCGTGATGCCGTGTGCCTACACGGGTTTCCATCTCAAGCCGATCGGCTTCTTCGACGGTAACCCGGCGCTGGATCTGCCGCCGTCCCCGCCGAAAGCCTGCCACCAGCACTAGCATTGCCCGCGTGTTCAGCATGACGATCGAGGATGTATTCGTGATCACGCGCCGCGGCGTCGTGGTGACCGGTCGCGTGGATGCCGGAGAGGTCCGTGTCGGTGACACCCTGTGGGTGGCCGACCGGACCTTCCGGGTGGACGGGATCGAAGCCTTCCGCAAGTCACTGGACACGGCATCGGCGGGCGACAATATCGGCCTGCTCTTCAGGACCGCGGACAAGGCGGACTTCGCGCGCGGGTCGGTACTGCGGGATAGGCCGGAAGGCGCAGCGACTTTCACGATCTGAAGGGTCAGATCGCCGGCTTGTGGCCGGTTGCGGACGCCTACTCGCCGACGGCCGCCAGGATCCGTTTCAGCTGGGAACGCTCGTCTTCGGCGAGGTTGCCCAACACCTGCAGTTCCGCGGCGCGCACACCGGAGTCGGTTCGGCTGAGTATCGCCACGCCCTCCCGGCTCAGCTCGGCGGGCAGCGCGCGTCCCGAGGCCACGCTGGCCGGACGGGAGACCAGCCCCCGGTCTTCAAGCCCGCGCACCACCATGTTCATCGCCTGCGGGGAGACGTTGAGTTGGCGCGCGAGCTCGGCGTTGGAGCTTCCCGGAGCCTTGGACAGGATCCGCATGCAGAGGTACTGGGCGAAGGTCAGATCCAGGGGCTCCAGGACGGAGGTCGTCACCTCAGACCGCAACGCCATGGCAGCTCGGTGCAGCAGGTAGCCCAGCGGCAGATCGTCGAGTGCGTCACCCATGTCAAGCATATTGACACATATCAACTACGTTGATATACCGGAGACATGACCACACCACAACAGATGTTCGAATCGGCCTACCGGGGCGAGGCGCCGGATTTCGAGGGTGCCCGGCCGCCGTGGAGTATCGGGGAACCGCAGCCCGAGATCGCCGCTCTCATCGCCGCCGGACGCGTGCACGGTGACGTGCTGGACGCCGGATGCGGTGAGGCGGCCACCGCCCTGGATCTCGCCGCGCGGGGCTTCACGACCGTCGGACTGGACTCATCGCCCACCGCGATCGAGCTGGCCCGCGCCGAAGCGGCCCGGCGAGGACTGACCAACGCCACCTTCGACGTCGCCGATATCAGCGCCTTCACCGGATACGACGGGCGGTTCGGCACCATCATCGACTCGACGCTGTTCCATTCGATGCCGGTGGAGCTGCGTGAGGGCTACCAGCAGTCCATAGTCCGCGCGGCCGCGCCCGGAGCGTCGTATTTCGTGCTGGTCTTCGATGCCACCGGTATGCCCACCGACGGCCCGGTCAACCCGGTCACCTCCGAGGAACTGCGCGAAGTCGTCGGCAAGTACTGGGAGATCGACGAGATCCGGGCGGCCCGAATCCACGCCCAGGTGCCGCCGGAGCTCGGTGACTTCGGTGCCTTCGCCGGAGCGGACGTCCGCGATGAGCCGAATGGACGCAAATCGGTGGGCGCCTGGCTTCTCACCGCACACCGCGCCTGACCAAACTTCCACCGGTACCCCGGCCACCCCGACGTGGCCGGGGCACCGTCATGAGGCAGGATGGTGGCGATTCTGTGTCGGAAGCGAAGGAGCCTGATGACGGAGGGACAGATCCGGCCGGCGTACTCCCGAGTGCTCCTCAAACTCGGTGGCGAGATGTTCGGCGGTGGACAGGTGGGCCTGGACCCCGACGTCGTCGCGCTGGTGGCGCAGCAGATCGCCGAGGTGGTACGCAGCGGTGTGCAGGTGGCCGTCGTCATCGGCGGTGGCAACTTCTTCCGCGGTGCCCAGTTGCAGCAGCGCGGTATGGAACGCACCCGTAGCGATTACATGGGCATGCTCGGCACGGTGATGAACAGCCTTGCGCTGCAGGATTTCCTGCAGAAGGAAGGTATCGACACCCGCGTGCAGACCGCCATCACGATGGGGCAGGTCGCCGAGCCCTACATCCCGCTGCGCGCCCGGCGGCACCTGGAGAAGGGCCGGGTCGTCATCTTCGGCGCCGGTATGGGGCTGCCGTACTTCTCCACCGACACCACCGCCGCGCAGCGCGCGCTGGAGATCGGCGCCGACGTGGTGTTGATGGCCAAGGCCGTCGACGGTGTGTTCACCGCCGACCCGCGTGAGGTGCCCGACGCCGAATTGCTGACCGTGATCACCCACCGCGAGGTGATCGATCGCGGACTGAAGGTTGCCGATGCCACCGCCTTCAGCCTCTGTATGGACAACGGCATGCCGATGCTCGTGTTCAATCTCCTCATCCACGGCAATATCGCGCGAGCGGTCGCAGGTGAGAAGATCGGAACACTGGTCACCAGCTGACAGCCGCGCATGTGAAGGAGACCCTGTGATCGACGAAACCCTCTTCGACGCCGAAGAGAAGATGGAGAAGGCGGTGACGGTGGCGCGCGACGACCTCGCGTCGATCCGTACCGGCCGTGCCAACCCCGGCATGTTCTCCCGGCTGAACATCGACTACTACGGTTCGCCGACGCCGATCACGCAGCTTTCCAGCATCAACGTGCCCGAGGCCCGCCTGGTCGTCATCAAGCCCTATGAGGCCAATCAGTTGCGCGCCATCGAGGACGCCATCCGCAACTCCGATCTGGGTGTCAATCCGTCCAACGACGGCAACGTCATCCGGATCTCCGTCCCGCAGCTCACCGAGGAGCGCCGACGCGAACTGGTGAAGCAGGCCAAGTCCAAGGGTGAGGACGCCAAGGTGTCCATCCGCAACATCCGTCGTAAGGCGATGGACGAGCTGGCCCGGATCAAGAAGGACGGCGAGGCCGGCGAGGACGAGGTGGGCCGCGCGGAGAAGGACCTCGACAAGAGCACCGGGCAGTACGTCGCCCAGATCGACGAACTGGTCAAGCACAAGGAAGGCGAGTTGCTGGAGGTCTAGATGACCTTTCAGCACCCCAGTCCCGTGGCACAGACCGAGCCACCCAAGAAGACGTCGCGCGCCGGCCGCGATCTGCCTGCCGCCATCGCGGTCGGGGTGGTCCTCGGCGCCCTGGCCATCGGCACCCTGCTGTTCGCGCCGATCTGGTGGCTGCCGCTGCTCGCTGTCGCGATCGGGATCGCCACCCACGAGGTGATCCGGCGCCTGCGCGAACACGGCTACGCGCTGCCCACCCTGGCGCTGCTCGCCGGCGGCCAGGCCATGATCTGGCTGACCTGGCCGTTCGGCGTGGCGGGTCTCCTGGGCGCCTACGGCGCGACCATCGTCGTCTGCATGGTCTGGCGGCTCGTCGGCCAAGGTCTGGACCAGCAACCGGTCAACTACCTGCGCGATATCGCCGCCACCGTGCTGCTGGCCACCTGGGTCCCGATGTTCGCCGCGTTCACCGCACTGCTGATCTTCGCCGACCACGGTGGGGTGCGGGTGTTCACCGTGATCGTGACGGTCGTCTTCGCCGATATCGGCGGCTACGTCGCGGGGGTGCTGTTCGGCAAGCACCTACTGGCGCCGGCGATCAGCCCCAAGAAATCCTGGGAGGGCCTCGGCGGATCGCTGCTGTTCGGTATCACCGCCGCGGTGCTGTCGGTCACGTTCCTGTTGGACAAGCCCGCCTGGGTCGGCGTGCCACTCGGTGTGCTGCTGGTCGTCACCGGCGTGCTCGGTGACCTGGTCGAGTCTCAGGTCAAGCGCGATCTCGGGATCAAGGACATGGGCACGCTGCTACCCGGTCACGGCGGGATCATGGACCGCATCGACGCGATGCTGCCGTCCGCGGTCGTCGGCTGGATCGTCCTGACGCTGCTGGCTTGACGCGTTCAGCCAGCACGCCACCGCGCCGAGCACCAAACCGACGGCGATCCCGACGGTGACCCGCTCGCCGAGCATCAGCCAGGACAGCACCCCGGCGACCGCGGGAATCACACAGAACAGCATCGCCACCGACGACGCACCGTGATGGCTGATGGCTCGCACGTACAGCGAGACGCCGAGGGTGGCGTTGAGCAGCACGACGCCGGCGACCGCGAACACCGCGTGGGTCATGTTGTGCACTTCGATCGGCGTGCTCAGCGTCAGCGCCAGGGCCGGCACGAACGCCACGGCGTTCTGCACCGAGGTGGAGGCGCGGAAGTCGATATGGGCGCAGAACCGCTGCTGATAGACCCCACCTGCGGCCAGGCCGAGCAGGGCCACCAGCAGGAGCCCGACCACGGGGTCCACCCCGCCGGTCGCGATGAGGCGGGTCGCGCACGCCGCGAGTACGGCGGCGACGCCGAGCACCAGGGCGATGACGCGCCGTGAGGTCAACCGGTCCCGCAGGAACGCTGCGGCCAGCAGTGCGGTGGCCACGGGGTTCATCGCGATCACCACCGCGCACAGCACAGCCGGGGCGCCGTGCTGGATGGCGATGTAGAGCGCGCAGAACTGCACGGCCTGCATCAGCAGCCCGGCCACCGCGACATGGGCCAGGGTGCGCCCGGTCGGGAACCGCACCCCGGACAACGCCGCCCACACCCCAAGGATCGTGCCCGCCAGCCCGAACCGGAACGCCAGCACCGCCATCGGGGACAGTGCGTGCACGGCCAGGTTGCCGATCGGGTAGCCCAGCGCATAGAAGAACGTCACGGTCGTCGCGGTACGCAACGGCATCGGGGTCATGGGTTCATGGTGGGTTGCCCGGTGGCGCAAGGTCCAACGAATATCGGCTATCACGATTGATCGTGAATGCTGATCGATTTCTGGGAATAGCTGCACGATCAACCGCCGAAGGCTCGATTTTTGATCGTATGCACTGATCGGAGTACCTTGACGGCATGGGTCAGGTGCTGGACATCGCGCCGCTGCGCAGCGTGGTGGCGGTGGCCGACTGTGGTGGGTTTCACCGCGCCGCCGCGGTGTTGCACATGACGCAGTCCGCGGTCAGCCAGCATGTCCGGCGGATCGAGGCCGTCGTCGGCGGCCCGGTGGTCGAACGCTCCGGCCGCGGCGTCGCCTTCACCGAACTGGGACACCGCGTGCTCGGGCACGCCCGGACCATCCTGGCCGCACACGACGGGGCGCTGACCGACCTCGGCGCCGCCGAGGAGCGGGTGCTGCTGATCGGCGCCACCGAACACGGTGCCGATGTCATGCTGCCGGGGCTCACCGCGGCGCTGGGCGAACGGTTACCCGACTGGCGGCTGCGCTTCCGGCTCGATCGCAACGTCATGCTGGCCGACGCCATCGAACACGGCCTCGTCGACCTCGCGGTGATGCTCGACGGATCCGGTCTGGATCCGGCGCATGCCTCCGGAACGCTTGCGCTGAAATGGGTCTCGGGTCGCAGTTTCGCCGCGCCGGCCAACCAGCCGCTGCCGGTCGTGATGTTCTCCGAACCGTGCACCCTGCGCGAACCGACCTTCGCCACGCTGGACCGGATGAAGATCGGCTACCGCATCGCCGCCGAATCCGCCGATCTGTCCGGCCTGTTCGCCGCCGTGCGGTCGGGGCTGGGGGTGGCGCTGCTGCCGATGATCGGCCGGCTGCCCGACGGCCTCTGTCTGGCCGAGGGGCTGCCTCCGGCCAGTCGCGCGTCGGTGTTCGTCCGTGGCCGGGCCGGGGTCGACGCGGGGATCCTCGATACCGTCGAACAGACCGTGCGTGACGTTCTCGCCGGACAAGACTGATACTGGAATCGATCATGAAGCAGGAACTGGTTTTCGAAGCACCCCGCCGCGGTATGCCGCCGCGGCACCTGGCCGATCTCGACGAAGCCGGGCGGGTGGCGGCCGTCACCGAGCTCGGGTTGCCGAAATTCCGGGCCAAACAGCTGGCCCATCAGTACTACGGGCGCCTCATCGCCGATCCGCACCAGATGACCGACCTGCCGGCCGCCGTGCGCGCCTCGGTGGCCGGCGAGCTGTTCCCGACGCTGATCTCGCCGGCTCGCGAGATCCAGTGCGATGCCGGCGAAACCCGCAAGACGCTGTGGCGCGCGCTGGACGGCACCACCTTCGAATCGGTGTTGATGCGCTATCCGCAGCGCAACACCGTCTGCATCTCGTCACAGGCCGGCTGCGGTATGGCGTGCCCGTTCTGCGCGACCGGTCAAGGCGGCCTCAAACGCAACCTGTCCACCGCGGAGATCCTGGAGCAGGTGCGCGCCGCGTCGTTCGCGATGCGCGAAGAGCATGACGGCCGGCTGTCCAACATCGTCTTCATGGGTATGGGTGAGCCGCTGGCCAACTACAACCGGGTGCTGGCTGCCGTGCGCCGGATCATCGCCCCGCCGCCGGACGGCTTCGGGATCAGCGCCCGCTCGGTGACGGTGTCCACCGTCGGGCTGGCACCGGCCATCCGCAAGCTCGCCGACGAGAAACTCGGGGTCACCCTGGCGGTGTCCCTGCACACGCCCGATGACGAACTGCGCGACACCCTGGTCCCGGTGAACAACCGCTGGAGCGTCGACGAAGTCCTCGATGCCGCACGCTATTACGCCGATAGCACCGGCCGTCGGGTGTCCATCGAGTATGCCCTGATCCGCGATGTCAACGACCAACCTTGGCGCGCAGACCTTCTCGGCAAGAAGTTGCACAGCAAGCTGGGGCCGCTGGTGCATGTGAACCTGATCCCGCTGAACCCGACCCCGGGCAGCGAGTGGGATGCCAGTCCCAAGCCGGTCGAGCGCGAGTTCGTCAAACGGGTTCTGGCCAAGGGGGTCTCGTGCACCGTCCGCGACACCCGCGGGCGCGAGATCGCGGCCGCGTGCGGCCAGCTGGCGGCCGAGGGCTGATCGGCCCGGTTCTGGACAAGCCGGTATCGGCCGGCAGCTTTACACGGTCGCGTTGAAGTGTCACGATTTGGCGATGTCGCCCAGCCCCGTGACCGACGAGCAGAAGGTCACTTACTGCCGAATCTGCGAGCCGATGTGCGGCCTGATCGCGACCGTCTCGGCCGGCCGGCTGGTATCACTGCGCCCGGATCAGGATCATCCACTGTCCAAGGGGCGGGCATGCCCCAAGGGGATCGCCTTCACCGATGTCCAGAACGACTCGGACCGTGTCCTGCATCCGATGCGCCGCCGCGAGGACGGCACCTTCGAACGGGTCGCCTGGGATACCGCGATCGACGATATCGCCGCACGGTTGAGTGCGGTGGTCGCCGAACACGGCGGGGCCTCGGTCGGGCAGTACTTCGGCAACCCCGCCGCGTTCGGCTACGCATCCAGCGTGTGGTCGGGCATCTTCATGGCCCGCATCGGATCTCGGCACCTGTACTCGGCGGGGTCCCAGGACATCAACAGCCGCTTCGTGGCCAGCAAGCTGCTCTACGGTGCCGCCAGCCAGCTGCCGTTCCCGGATCTGCCGCGCACCGACTTCCTACTGATGCTGGGCGCGAATCCGCTTGTCTCGCACGGCAGCGCGGTCCGTGCGCCGCGCATCAAGGACGACTTGGCCGCGATCGTCGGCCGTGGTGGACGGGTGGTGGTACTCGACCCGCGCCGTACCGAGACCGCCCGCCATTACGAGCACATCGCGGTGCGACCGGATTCGGATGCGTGGCTGTTGCTGTCGATGCTGCATGTGCTGTTCGCCGAGGGCCTGCACGCCGATATCGACCACCAGGCGCGCGGCCTGGAGACGCTGCGGTCACTGTGCGCGCCCTTCCCGCCCGAGCAGACGGCGGCACGCACCGGCGTGGACGCGGCCGTGGTGCGCACCCTGGCCCGTGATTTCGCCGCGGCGCCCAGCGCCACCGCCTACGGCCGGACCGGTGCCTGCCTCGGCAGGCACGGCACCCTGGTCAGCTTCCTGCTGGATGCCCTCACCGCGGTGACGGGGAACCTGGACCGGCCCGGCGGCACGTTGATGTCGCACTCGGTCATCCCGCTGGAGGAGATGGGGGAGCGGGTCGACAGCTTCAGCTACGGCAAGACCCGTTCGCGGATCGGTGGCTTTCCCGACGTCCTCGGTACCTTCCCGGCCGCACTCATGGCCGACGAGATCACCACCGAGGGCGAAGGGCAACTGCGGGCGCTCTTCGTCGTCGCCGGCAACCCGGTGCTGTCGGTGCCCAACAGCGCGGCCCTGGAATCGGCGCTGCGCCGTCTCGACCTGTTCGTCTCGTTCGACCTCTATATCAACGAGACGAACCGGTTGGCGGACTACGTATTACCTGCCACCACCATGCTGGAGCGCGACGACCTGCCGATCGCGTTCGCGGCCTGCTCACCGACACTGTTCGTCCAGTCGTGCGAACCCGTGCTGGAACCCTACGGGGAGGCCAGGCCGGAATGGGAGGTGTACTCCGAGATCGCCCGCCGGATGGGTATGGCCTTGTTCGCCACCGGCCCGCTGTTGCGGTTCAACCGCGTGCTGGCCTGGCTGGACCGGCGCGGTATCGGGCGGATGACGCCACGCCGGCTGATGGGGCTGCTGCTGCGCACCGGCCCGCACGGCGACCTGTTCGGACTGCGGCGCCGGGGACTGAATCTCACCCGACTCGGCGAACACCCGCACGGTATCGTGCTGGCGCAGCACGCACCGACCGGGATCCTGTCCGATGTGGTGCGCCACCCCGACGGCAAGGTACACCTGGACCCACCGCAGATCGCCGCGGAGATCGCCCGGCTGGGCCGCAACCATCCCGCCGATCCACGGTTTCCGTTGCTGGCCATCGGTATTCGTGAGATGCGATCGCAGAACTCGTGGATGCACAACAGCCCCACCCTGATGAAGGGGGACCGTCGGCACAACACCCGGATCCATCCCGCCGATGCCGCGGCCGCCGGCCTCGTCGACGGGGGCCGGGTACGGATCGTCTCCGCGCACGGCAAGATCGAGACGGGCGTGCTGGTCACCGACGAGATGGTGGCCGGCACCGTCGCGATCCCGCAGGGCTGGGGACATCGGGGCGGGGGCTGGCACCTGGCCAACACGGTGCCGGGCGCCAACGTCAACGAACTGACCTCCAACCGGCCCGAAGATCTGGAGGCGCTGGCCGGGATGGCCGTGCTCAACGGGGTCGCGGTGCGGTTGGAGAGTGTGTAGCGCGCTGGTCCTAGTCGGTCTGGCGGATGCCCACCGCGTGTCGCAGCTGGGCCAGGAACTGACCGTCGTCATCGCTGCGCACGATGTAGTGCGAGATCGCCACCCGGATGGCGGTGGCGGCGCGCACCGGCCCGTTCGGCCCCGGGATCAGCTTGAGCAGCCGGGCGCGCATCAGCGGGATGATGTGGGACAGCTGCCCGATCACCACCTCGGGTTCGATGTCCACCACCCGCACCCCCGAATAGGACTGCTGGTATTCCACGATGAATCGTAGTGCGGCATCGAGCTTTTCATTGCCGCGCAGACCCGAGGTAACCCGGCTCATACCGGTGTCGAACATCTCGCGCTCGTACTGGCCGAACGCGGCGAGCAACTCTTCCTTGGAGGCGAACCACCGGTACAGCGTGGGCCGGGAGACACCGGCCTGAAGCGCCACCTCGGACAGGCTGAGCTTGGTCTGTCCGCTGCGCCCGAGCACCTCTGCCGTGGCCACCAGAATCCGCCGTCGCGTCGAGGTGTCCTCACTCGCATCGGTGGTCAATGGCTTGTTCACATCCCTGATGGTAGTTGCTGGTGCATTACACATTCGCCTGCAGTGTCTTGACCGTGTCGAGATCGTCGAGTGCCGCGACCGCGCGGCCCAGGCCTTCGAACGCGATCGTCTCGTCCTGCATGCCACCCATACCGGCCGTGATGAGGGTGGCGACATAGGCGTACAGCGCGGCCTGGCGGTACCTGTCCCACAGCTCGTCGCCGCCGAGTTCGGGACCGCCACCCGCGGCCAGGGCGCGCCGGTACACATCGAGCAGTTCGCGTTGATGGTCCACCCGGTCGGCCGTGGTCATGCTGGTGATCAACGTGTAGGACAGCTCTCGCGACGGATGCCCGCGGCGCACCGCCTGCCAGTCGAGCAGACCGGCTTTTCCATTGCGGAAGTACACGTTTCCGGGGTGCGCGTCCCCATGCATGACGGTGTGCGGGGCCGCGTCGATGAGTGCCGCGACGGCGCGGTAGTGGTCATTGATGAAGCGGCCGTTGTCCACGGCGATGGTGGTCCGGCCGGCCAGCCGGCGAACCGAGGTGCGGGCCAATGACCCGGTCAGCAGGGAGGTGGCGTCACCGGAGGCGGAGTACGTCCACGAGGGCACCCGCTCCCAGAAGGTGGCGTGGACGCGGGCCAGCAGTTCGACGAGGAGTGCCGCCTGGTCGACGGACAACGGATGCAGGGTGTCGGGGAACTCACACCGGTCGACCGTCAGATCCTCGAGCACCAGCACGAAGCGTCCGGTGAGGGCATCGAACATCCCGCCGTGACTCACCGGCACCTCGGGCAGACGGGGGGCGAGGTCGCGATAGAAGCGCACCTCGGTGTCGGCCAGCCTGCCGAGCTCGCCCATCAGCCGGGTTGCGGCGGTCTCGGCCGGCATCTTCACGAACACCGAGGCGGGCACACCGGCGCCGGTGAGCGCCAGCCTCGCACGCGACGAGGTGCCGGCGTCACCCCCGATCACCGCCACCGACTCGACCTCGCGGCCCAGCAGGCCGGACAGGAACGCGGCGTTCAGGTCGCCGATCCGGCGTGGGACTGTCCGCATCCGCCCGATGGCGGCGTCGGTTGCGATACGTTGCACACCGCGGCCGAGATGAGCGGTCAGGCCGAGGACGGGTGTGACGCGCCGGCGCAGCGAGGACATCCGTCGATGTTTACAAATGTGCGTTTGATTGTAAAGGGGCGTCATGGCCGGGCCGATGGACGGATTCACCGTGATCGAACTCGGTGTCTGGGTGGCTGCACCCGCGACCGGTGCCATCCTGGCGGACTGGGGCGCCGACGTCATCAAGATCGAACCCCCGGCCGGCGACCCGGCACGCACCTTCGCCGCGATGATGGGTCTCGACGGTGAGGTGAACCCACCCTTCGAGATGGACAACCGCTCCAAGCGCAGCATCGTGTTGGACCTCGGCACGCCCGCGGGGCGTGACACTGCCGTCGAGTTGCTCAGCGCCGCAGATGTTTTCGTGACCAATCTGCGTCCCGCGGCACTGCGCCGGCTCGGCCTGGACCACGAGTCGGTGGCCGCGATCAACCCGCGGCTGGTGTACGGACTGATCACCGGATACGGCACCGAAGGCCCCGACGCCGATCGCGCCGCGTATGACGTGGCGGCATTCTGGGCCCGCGCCGGCATCGCCGATCTGCTCACCCGGCCCGGTGCGACACCGCCGTTTCAGCGGGGTGGAATGGGGGATCATTCGGCGGGGATGACGCTGGCGGCCGCGGTGTGCGCGGCGCTGCTGGCCCGGACGCGGACCGGCGCCGGGCAACTGGTGACCACCTCGTTGTACCGCCAAGGTGCCTACACCGTGTCGTTCGATCTCAACACGCTGCTGCTGACCGGGCAGCAGGTGGCGATCGGCGAGCGCGAGTCGATGGCGAATCCGTGCATGAACAACTACGCCGCCGGGGACGGCAGGCGGTTCTGGATCGTCGGTCTGCAGGGGGAGCGGCACTGGCCGGCGCTGTGCCGCGCGGTCGACCGCACCGACTGGCTGACCGACCCGAAGTTCGCCAAGCCCCGCGACAGGTTCGTGCATGCGCGCGAATTGATCGCCTGCCTGGACGAGATCTTCGCCACCCGGCCGCTGGCCGACTGGGCGACGGTATTCGACGGGGAACCGGACTTCTTCTGGTCGCCGATCAACTCGCTCGACGATGTCGTCGCCGACGAGCAGTTCCACGCCACCGGGGGAATCGTCTATGTGCCCGAAGGGGATTCGTCGATCCCTATGGTCGCCACCCCGGCCGACTTCTCCGCCACGCCGTGGGCGCCCCGGACGGTGGCCCCCAAGCTGGGGGAACACACCGACGAGATCCTGGCTGAGCTCAGGGCGCGCGCCGATCGTTGATCTCGACCAGTAACGCCGCCAGCCGGTCCTGGGTCAGCCGGCCACCGCTGAATCCGACGAGCCGGTCCAGCGGGGTGGACGCGATGATCGCGAGAAGTTCGGGGCTCATCGCGAGGCCTGCTGCTGCGCCCGGCAACTCGGCCATCGTCGCCGCGATCAACGCTGCAGCCGAGGGGTCTGCCCACAGCTCACCGAGGGTCGACTCGGCGGTGAACGGCACGGGTTGCTCGTCACCGGCCAGTGTCACCGTGGCGTGCAACCGCAGATCGCGGCTGGACGCCCCGGTCCACAGCATGTAGTCGCCTCCTTCGACGGTCCAGCGATCGGCCCAGTACGCGAGGTCATGCCGGGATATCGCTATCTCGACCACACGGTCTTCGCCGGGATCCAACGTCACCGACCCGAATCCCACCAGCCAGCGCGGGGCACGGCTCACCCGGGAGGCGCTCTTGCCCGCATAGACCTGCACCACCTCGCGACCACGCCGGGCGCCCGTGTTGGCGACGGTGACGGCGACGGTCAGTCCGTCGCCGTGTTCGGTGATCTCCATACCGCGATAGCCGAATGTGGTGTAGGACAGGCCGTGTCCGAACGGATACGTCACGGGCAGCTCACGCGCGTCATACCAGCGATAGCCGACGAAAATCCGTTCGCCGTACTGGGTGTGGCCCCGTTCGGACGGAAAGTTCAGAAACGCCGGCGTGTCCTGCAGTCGCACGGGCACCGTCTCGGCGAGCCGTCCGGACGGATTCACCACGCCGAACAGCACATCGGCGATGGCGCCGCCACCGGCCTGCCCGAGCAGGGCACCGTCGAGGACGGCCGGAGCCAGCGCACTCACCTCATCGAGGCGCACCACCCCGCCGTGGGACAACACCACCACCGTCCGCGGCTGTACCCGCACCACCGCACGGAGCAGGGCGATCTGCTCTGCCGGCAGATCGATATGCGGGCGGTCGAAGCCCTCGGATTCGTCCTCGGCGCTCAGGCCCAGGAACACCACGGCCGCATCGGCGGCCGCGGCGTGAGTCGCGTCATCCGAATACGTCACCTCGTGATCCCCGGCGAGCCTGCGGATCTCGTCCAATGCCCTGTCCAGCCGCGTCGGATTCACCCGCGAACTACCGCCACCCTGAAAGCGAGGTTGCTCGGCAAGGCGGCCGATCACCGCGATCCGCGACGGCGCCAGCGGGAGCAGGTCGGCGTCGTTCTTGAGCAGCACAATGGCGCGGCCCGCGGCCTCGCGGGCCAGGGCGTGATGCGCCTCGATATCGAATGACGTTGGGGTGGAAGTCTGTTCATGTGTCCTCCCGGCCAGGCGGGCGACCCGCCCGGCGGCCCGGGTGACCACACCGGCCGCGAGCCTGCCCTGCTCGACCGCCTCGAAGACATCGCGGTCCGACGCGCCGCCGGTCGCCGGCATCTCCAGATCCAACCCGGCGGCGACCGCCGCGACCCGGTCGGCCACCGCGCCCCAATCGCTGACCACCACCCCGTCGAAACCCCACTCACCACGCAGCACCTCGGTGAGCAGCCACGTGTTCTCGGCCGCGTACACACCGTTGATGCGGTTGTAGGAACACATCAGCGACCACGGTCGGGCCTGGCGCACCACGAACTCGAAAGCGCGCAGATAGATCTCCCGGAGGGTGCGCTCGTCGATATCGGAACTCGCTCGCATCCGGTCGAATTCGGCATTGTTGGCCGCGAAATGCTTCACCGACGCGGCCACGCCGCGGCTTTGCACACCGCGAACCCAGGCCGCGCCGAGCACACCGGACAGCAACGGATCCTCGGAGAAGTACTCGAAGTTGCGCCCACACCGCGGATCTCGCTTGATATTGATGCCGGGGCCCAGCAGCACATGCACCCCCAGCACCCTGCACTCCTCGCCCAGGGCCACCCCGATCCGCTCGACCAACTCCGGATCCCAGGCCTGGCTCAGGCCCACCGCGGGTGGGAAACACGTCGCAGGCGCACTCTCGCCGAGGCCCAGATGATCGGCGCCGCCGCCAGACTGCCTGCGCACGCCGTGCGGACCGTCGGTGAGCACCATGGCGGGGACCGGTCCGACCGCCTTGGTGGCCCAGAACGTGGCGCCGCTGCCGAGCGCCGCTGCCTGTGACACATCGAGTCCACCGAGATCGGCCATGGCGCCAGGCTACCGACGCGAACTGTGCGTCCTGGCCCTCGTGGCGTGTTGCAGCTGAGCCAGGAAGTCGTCGCCGTCATCGCTGCGCACCAGGTAGTGCGAGACGGCGACCCGGACCGCGGTGGCGGCCGCGACCGCCGCCTCGGGGCCGTCGGTGAGCCGTTCCAGGCGTTCGCGCATCAACGGGATGAACTGCGCCAGCCGGGCGATGACCTGTTCCGGTTCGATATCCACCATCCGCAGGCCCGGGTAGGACTGCTGGTATTCGACGATGACCGCAAGCGCGGCGTCGAGTCGTTCGGCGGCGGGCAGCCGCGTCACGACGGCCGCGACGGCGCGCTCGTAGTGTCTGCGCTCCCAGACCACGAACGCGTCCAACAGTTCCTGTTTGGACGCGAACCAGCGATACAGCGTCGGACGCGACACGCCGGCCTGGGCTGCGACCTCAGACAGGCTGAGCTTGGTCATGCCGTAGTTGCCCAGGACTTCGGCGGTCGCGGCCAGGATGCGTTCGCGCGTGCTGTTCGCGTCCGCGGCGAGCACTGGTTCGGCCATCCCCACAGCTTTACAAACTATCGCACAACTGTCACGCTCAATCTGTCGCGACATCGCCGTCGCAAGCCCTGTAGGAGGGAACGCCCCGTGACCGTCGCCAGCACGCCGCAGGCACGCGAATACAGCCCGTTCGACATCACCTCGCACGATTTCTGGAATCAGCCGTTCGCCGTGCGGGATGACACCTTTGCCCGGCTGCGGGCGGCGGACGGAGTCTCCTGGCACCGGCCGATGCCCACCCTCTTCGATGTCGAGGAGCCCGGTTTCTGGGCGCTGACCCGCCGTGCCGACATCCAATTCGCCAGCCAGCACCCCGAGCTGTTCACCTCGGAGCGCGGGGTGGCGCTGGATCCGATGCCTGCCGAGGTGCAGAAGTTCGCCACCTTCTTCCTGACGATGGATCCGCCCACGCACACGGTGTATCGCAAACTGATCAGCGCAGCGTTCACCCCGCGCCACGTCCGCGAGATCGACGAGCAGATACACCGTGACGCGGTCGCGGTGGTCGATGACCTGATCGGGGTGGGTGATGTCGACTTCGTCGAGGCCTGTTCGGCGCGCCTGCCGATGGTGACCATCTCCTCGATGCTGGGGGTGCCCAAGGCCGACCAGCCCGCCCTGGCCAAGGCCGCCGAGAAGTTGTTCAGCATCAGCGACGACGAGTTCTCCACGCTCGAAGAACGCGCCATGGCGACCATCAACGAGATCATGTTGATCTCCAACACGGGCATCGAATTGGCCAAGTTCCGCCGCGCGAACCCCGGCGATGACCTGATGACCAGCATCGTCAACGCCGAGGTGGACGGTCATCGGCTGACCGATGAGGAGATCGGTGCCTTCCTGATCCTGCTCGCGTCAGCCGGTAACGACACCACTAAACAGACCACCACGCACGCCATGATGGCGCTGGCGGCCAACCCGGAGCAGCGGGACTGGTTGATGGCCGACTTCGACGCCCGGATCGGCACTGCCGTCGAGGAATTCGTGCGCTGGTCGACACCGGTGCTGCAGTTCGCCCGCTTCGCCACCGAGGACGTCGAGATCGCCGGGCAGATGATCGGCGCCGGGGACAAGGTGGGACTGTTCTACTGCTCGGCCAACCGCGACGAATCGGTGTTCGACGCGCCGGGCCGGTTCGACCTGAGTCGTTCGCCCAACCCGCACGTCGGCTTCGGCGCCGGCGGCCCCCACTTCTGTCTGGGCAATCAATTGGCGAAGACCGAGCTGCGGAATCTGTTCCGCGAGTTGCTCACCCGGCTCACGACCATCGAGTTCGGCGAGCCGGACCTGCTGTACAGCTCGTTCGTGCACGGCATCAAGCGCGTGCCGGCGCACATCCGGTGACGGGGATGCGCTAAGGCAACGGATGCGCGGGCAGGGCCGACAAGATCGAATCCTCCCAGCCGTCGCGGAGCGCGGGCGCCACGCTCATCCAGGTGACGATCTCCGCGGGCGGGGCGTCCTTCCAGGACGGGTAGTGGTTCTCGAAACAGGCCCAATCCCCGTCGAGCGCCCAATAGTGGATGACCTCGTTGAAGCGGAACGTCGTGATGAACGAGCCCAGCCAGCGCTTGCCGGTGGACTCCGACCACGGCACGTACAGCCGTTCCAGTTCACGGATGTAGTCATCCTGACGGCCGGGTTTGGTCTGCATGATCTCCTGGATCACCAGGCCCGCACCGAAATTCGCCGCCTTGAGCTGGCTCAGCGTCTTGTTGTACTTGCCGGCGTACATGATCCTGCCCTCGCCGTGGGCCCCGGCCTCGGCCAGGTACTCCGACCACTGGCCGGCGGCCTTGGCGTGGCTGCCGCCGCGCGCCTGCGCGCGCCCGATCCTGGCGTAATCGGCGAAGGCGTCGATCTCCCAGATCACGGTGACCTGGGGCCAGTGCCCGTTGTAGGGGGTGCTCTCCCAGAGGGCGAACAGCCGTGCCCCGAGTTGTTCCATCATCGGCTGGTAGACCTCGGCGAAGACGTCGCAGAACCGGTCACTGCGGCCCAGGGAAATCGTCTCGTGCAGATACAGCAGGGTGTGGCCGTAGTACTTCTTCATGCTCATGGTGGCGCGGCTCCTGTCTCACTCGTCGACGGCTGGTCAGCCTCGCGGACCGAAATCCGGCAGGGTGTAACCCGATTCGGTGGCGAGCACCGTCGCGATCGCTCCGTAGGCCAGCTCGGCCGCGGTCTGCCAGTCCCGGTCGGCGTCGACCATGAGGGCGGCGGTGAAGTGCGGGCTCAGATGTGCGGTCACCGTGGTGTTCAGCGCCGGCGGCGGGTCGGCCGCGCTGCCGGTGGCCTGCCAGAGCGTGCGCGTGATGGCTGTCATGGCGCCACGGAACTCCCTGCGCCGCAGGCGTTCCGCGGCGGCCAGGTCGGGCGGGAGGTCGCGGCGTGAGGCCAGCTCGAAGAAGCCGGGACCGATGGTCGCGTTCATGTGGTGCGCCGTCTCGCAGGTGGCCCGCAGCCAGCTGCCCGGATCGCCGAAAGGATGCCCATATTCGGGCAGTTGGCGAACGTAGCCGCTCATACCCGCTTCGAACGCGGCGCCGACCAGCTTCTCGCGGGTGTCGAACAGCCGGAAGAGCGTCCGCCGGCTCACTCCGGTGGCCGCGGCCAGCTGATCCATCGTGACGTCGAGACCGTCGTGCAGGACCAGTCGTCGTGCCAGCGCCAGGATGTGGTCGACGGTGGCTTGGCGTTTCGCCTCGGCCACCGTGACGGGAACGGGTTTCGGCACAGGGAGAGTCTAGCGCCGAAATCGCGCTATTGACACTCATGAGTGCCATGAAGAACACTTCTGGGTGTCAAGACAGGGAGAGTTCATGGGCGGTAGGCATCTGGTCACCGAGTCGATCGTCGGTATCGATGACGCGACGATCGCCGCGGCGCTCGACCACCTCTCGGTGCCCGCCCTGATGGCCTCGGTCGTGCAGATCACCGGCGATCCGGATTTCGTCCGCGGGCCGATCCGCCCGGTGCAGTTCGTCCAGAATGAGTTTCAGGGCATGCTCCCGGAGGGCGACAGGCAACAGCTGCGGCGCCAGGCGCTCACGGCGATCTGCGCGTGGCGTGATGCGGGTTGCCCGTCGGCACCGCCGATCGACGACCGCCTGATCCGCGAGGTGATGGACTGGATCGCCTGCGAGCCGGTGCCCGAGGACAACGCCGCGCTCTACATGGAGGAGATGGATCTTCGCGGCCACAATCCCCGTGCCATCGCCGGGCCGGGCGCCCTGGTACCGCCGCCCGGCTTCTCGGTGCTCGTCATCGGTTTCGGAGCGTCCGGGCTGCTCGCCGCGATCCGGCTGAAAGAGGCCGGTATCCCGTTCGAGATCGTCGACAAGAACCTCGATGTCGGCGGTACGTGGTTCGAGAACACCTATCCCGGTTGCCGGGTCGATGTGGCCAGTCACTATTACTCGTACTCCTTCGAACACGTCGGGGATTTCACGGCCTACTACACGCGCCAGCCGGAACTGCATGCGTACTTCCGAAAAGTCATGACGGACCACGAGATCGAGTCGTACGTGCACTGGGGACTGGAGGCCGAGCGGGCCCAGTGGGATGACGACACCGCCCGGTGGTCGGTGACGCTGCGTCACCGCGACGGACGGACCGAGGTGCGCACCGCATCGGCGGTCATCTCCGGTGTCGGATTCCTGAACCGGCCGTTGATCCCCGATCTCCCCGGCCTGAAGACCTTCGACGGGCCGGTCTTCCATTCGGCCCAGTGGGATCACGCGGTGGAGCTGAGCGGTAAGCGGGTGGCCCTCATCGGGGCCGGGGCCAGCGGTTTCCAGATCGGGCCGGCCATCGTCGACGATGTCGACCACCTGGCGGTCTTCCAGCGCACCCCTCAGTGGATGGCGCCCAACCCGCGCTATCACGCCGAAGTCGGCGCCGGCGAACGGTGGGCGATGCGCCATCTGCCGGGCTACTCGCGCTGGTATCGGTTCATGTTGATGTGGCAGTCCAGCGACAGATTGTTGGAATTGGTGCGCGCCGACCCGGATTGGCCGGACTTTCCGCATACCGCCAATGCGGCCAGTGCGGCTCGACGCGAGATCTTCGCCACCTGGATCGACGATCAGGTCGGCGATCTTCCAGAGCTGGCGCGCAAGGTCACGCCGGACTACCCGCCGATGGCCAAGCGGATGCTGCAGGACAACGGCAGTTGGCTGCGCTGCCTGCGGCGAGACCATGTCGATCTGGTGAACGACCCGATCGCCGGCATCGACCGGACTTCGATACACACCGCGACAAGCCGGCACGACGTGGATGTCATCGTGCTGGCGACGGGCTTCCGGGCCTCCGAGGTGTTGTGTCCGATGGAGGTCATCGGACGCGGCGCGGTGCCCCTCTCGTCGGTCTGGAACGGCAAACCCGGTGCGTTCAACGGGATCTCGGTGCCCGGCTTCCCGAACTTCTTCATGATGGCCGGGCCGGGTACCGGACTGGCCCATGCGGGCAGCGTCATCTTCATGCTCGAATGCCAGATGCGCTATATCGGGGCGGCACTGCGGATGACGATCGAGGCGGGCAAGCAGACGATCGAACCGACCGAGGCGGCGTATGCGCGCTACCACGGTGAGCTCCAGACCGAGGTGGCCACGTTGATGTGGGGGCACCCGTCGATCGAGCACTCCTGGTACAAGTCGCCCGACGGGGGTGTGTACGTGCTGAACCCGTTCGGCTGCGTGGACTACTGGAAACGCACGCGATCGGTGTCACCGGAAGACCACGTGCTGCGCTGACCGTGCGGGGTCAGCGATTCTGTCTGCGCCGCACCAGGACCGACTGCTGAATCGCGCCGACGGCGCCGTGCTCGTCGAACAAGGTGCCCCGGGTGGTCCCGATCCCATCCGGTCCGTAATCGGTCTCGGCGCGGATACCGATCCACTCACCGTCGGGTATCCGGTGGATGTGCACGGCAAGATCGGTGTTGAGGAAGGTGAACGCGCGGATATCGATCTTGGTGCCGATCCCGTTGGCATCGTCGGCCACCGTGAACAACCGCTGCAACGGCGTGAGCGCCTCACCCTTGACCAGGTCCACCGTCGGGGACAGCCAGGACTCTCCCGGTCCGTCACCGAAAGGCATTGTCAGCCAGCGCCAGTCGATGCTGTGCAGGTAGTTCGGATCCCAGTGCTCGGCCATATCGCGGCTGCGGGCCTGCGACAGCGGGCGCAGTGGGGCCTCGGCGGCATGCACCACATCGGCGGTGTCCTGGTGCTGAAATCGCCATCCGCTGGCCCGCGCCACCGGGCGCACCGCGCCGTCCGGACCCGGTGCCAGCATCTCGGCGGTGATGAGCTCGATCTGCTTGCCGGCTCGCTCGCGGGCCGCGCGGACCCAGAAGTCACCCGTGGCCGGAACCGGTCCGAGCAGGTCCACCAGTACCCGGCTCAGCCGGGTGTCCTCGCGCTGCTCGCACCGCTCGAGCGCGCGGACCAGCAGGGCCGACGGCGGGGCGCCGTGCTGGATATCCGCCGACCAAGTGCTGCGCACCATGTCGGTGGCCCGGAATCGCTCGCCGCTGGTATCGACGTCGATCAGTTCGTAATAGCAGTCCGACATGGCTCGCTTTCAGGTTCTGGTGCAGGTCAGGGGGCGGGGATGTCGACCATCACCGCGTCGAGCCGGGACAGTTTGGTGCCGATCAGGCGCTGCGGATAGGCCTCGGTCGAGGACAGCAGAAACAGGGTGCGGTCTTCCGGGCCGCCGAGCGCACAGGAGATCGCTGTGCGCCCGTCCAGTTCGATACGGTCGGTGACGGTGTGGACACCGGTTCCGTCGCCGAGGATGCGGTCGAACCGGTGCGCCAGCGTCATGGCCACCCAGACACCGCCCGCGGCATCGACGGCCATGCCGTCGGGCGGGCCGTCCAGCCCGTCGGCGAACACCCGGCGGTCGTGCACGTCGCCCGCTTCGTCGAGGGTGAACGCGGTGAGGCGACGGGCCGTCGACTCCGCCACGATGAGGGTGCCGCCGTCCGGTGTGATGACCATGCCGTTCGGGAAGTCGAGATCGCCCGCGGACACGTGCACGCTGTCGTCGGTGTCGATGCGCACGAGGACACCGCCGGTGCGGGCCTGCGAGCCGAGATAGACCCGACCATGGGCGTCCACCACCATATCGCCGAGATCGGCGGGCACCAGCTCACTGAGATCGGCCAGGACGGAGACGTTTTCGCCGTCGTATCGCAGCACCTGGCGCGCCTGTGTCGAGGCGATCAGCAGCGTCCCGTCGGGCCGGAATCCCAACCCGGACGGGGCATGTCCCGGTAGCGGCAGGGTGGACATCTCGCCGGACAGTGTCACGGTGTGCACCGCTTCGCCCAGCATGTCGGAGAACCACACCAGGCCCTCGAACCACCGTGCGCCCTCGCCGAAGCAGAATCCGTTGGCCAGCGACTGCACCGTCATGTGGCCACGATAGCCGACGAGTGCCCTGCACCTTTACAAAACACGACGGAAATGTCACGCTCGGGAGGTGCGACAGTCCGCCGGCTCTGCCTCATCAGACTTCGCCTACGATCCGTTCGATCCCGCGGTCATGGCGAATCCACTGCCGTACTATCGGGTGCTGCGTGACCGGTACCCCGTCTACTACCTGCCGAAGTGGGACACCTACGCGTTGTCGCGGTTCGCCGACATCTGGGATGTGCTGGCGATCAACGACGGCACGTTCGTACCCTCGGAGGGAACGCTGCCCGCCGCAACGATTCTCGCCCGGCATCACGACGGTCCGGTGTCTGACCCGCCGCTGCACCCGATGCCGTTTCACGCCAACTTCGACTCACCGCTGTACGAGGACGTGCGCCGGTGCACGTCCGGGCAGTTCCGGCCACGCACCGCCGCCACCTTCGCCGACCGGATCCGCCGGCTCGCCAACGACCGGCTCGACGCGTTGCTGCCGCTCGGCTCATTCGATCTCACCCAGGACTACGGTGGGATCGTGGCCGCCTCGATGGTGTGCGAACTCGTCGGTCTGCCGGTTGAGCTGGCCCCGGATGTGCTGGCCACGGTCAACGCGGGCAGTCTGGCCGAGCCCGGCAGCGGGGTGGAGGTGGCCAACGCCCGGCCCGGTTACCTCGAATACCTCACCCCGATCATCGAACGCAGGCGGGCCGGTGCCGGGCCGCCGCTCGCGATCGCGGACAACCTGATCGACTACCGGCTGCCCGATGGGTCGGGGTTCACCGATATGGAGGCGGCGGTGCAGATGCTCGGCGTGTTCATCGGGGGCACCGAGACGGTACCCAAGATCGTCGCGCACGGCCTGTGGGAGCTGCTACGGCATCCCGGGCAGCTGGCCGCGGTGCGCGCGGACCTGGATGCCAATGTCCCGGTCGCCCGCGAGGAGATGATCCGCTACTGCGCGCCGGCCCAGTGGTTCGCGCGCACCCTGCGCAAACCGTTCACGCTGCACGGCACCACCATCAATCCCGGACAGCGGATCATCACCCTGCTCGGATCGGCGGCGCGAGACGTCCGGGAGTACGTGAATCCCGATGATTTCCAATGGGATCGGCGCAGTGCCAGGATCCTGTCCTTCGGCCGCGGGACACATTTCTGCCTCGGCGTTCACCTGGCCCGCCTGGAGATCACCATCCTGGTCACCGAATGGCTCAAGCGAGTCCCCGAGTTCACGGTGCGGGAAGAGGCGGCGTCCCGGCCACCGTCCAGCTTCCAGTGGGGGTGGAACTCTGTTCCCGTCGACGTCGGCGTGGCGGCGTGATGTGGGGTTACCGCCTCGTCGCGCCGTACACGTTCGCGCGTATCGATCTTGCCGAGCCTGCCGGCCTTGCGGACGGCCAGGTGCTGATTCGGTTCCTGGCGGCCGGCATCTGCGGGAGCGATCTGCCCGGCTTCCGGGGGACGCAGGGCAAACTGCCCGGCGACACCGGCTGTTGTGCTGCGGAGATGGACGGCTTTCCGATCCACGAGATCGCCGGCGAGGTCCTGGCCAGTGCGCACCCGGATCACGCGCTCGGGGATCGCGTCGTGGGCTGGGCGTCCGGATTCGACGGCCTGATGGCCCAGGTGATCGCCGATGGCGACGGATTGACCTGTTACGAGCCGGGTTTGACGCCGCAGCACGCGATCGGCCTGCAGCCGCTGGCGTGTGTGCTCTACGCCGTCGAGCAACTCGGCGACCTGACCGGCAAGCGGGTCGCCGTGATCGGGCAGGGCTCGATCGGGCTGCTGTTCTCCTATGTCGCCAAGGCGTTCGGCGCCGCGCACGTCACCGGTGTGGACCCCGTCGACCGGTCGGCGCTGGCCGGGACCTTCGGTGTCGACACCGCCGTGCGGTCCACCAGTGACCGTTGGGTGCGCCACCTCGATCCCGCCGCCCGGCCCGATATCGTCATCGAAGCCGTCGGACACCAGGTGGCGACCCTCGGCCACGCGGTGGAAGCCGCGGCCTTCGGGGGTACGGTGTTCTACTTTGGGGTGCCCGATGACGACAGCTATCCGATCAGCATGCGGATCATGTTGCGTAACAACCTCACCCTGAAATCCGGGGTGACCCTGGACCGGCGGCGGGTGTTACAGCGTGCCGACGCCTTCGCCCGGGAGCATCCCGCGCTCTTGCCGGCCTACCTGACCCACACGTTCCCCGTCGCGCAGGTGCAGCAGGCCTTCGAGCTGGCCTGCCGCCCGGATCCCGCGCGGGTCAAGATCGCGTTGGTGGCATGAGTGGGAACCCAGGCATGAGTTCGCGACTACAGGATGCGCTGGCGGCGCAGCGACAGATCTGGGGCGGCTGGGTGGTCGGCCCCACCATGCTGGGCCCCGAGGAGTTCGCCCACGCCGGTTATGACTATGTCGGATTCGACGCCCAGCACGGCTATCTCGACGATGCCGATATCGCGCTGCTGCTGCGCCGCCTCGAGCACGTCCCGATCGCGACGGCGGTACGCCTGCCCTCGGTCGATCCCGCACCGATCGGCCGGGTGCTCGACGCCGGTGCCGATGCGGTGATCATCGCGATGGTCGAATCGGCCGAACAGGCCGCCGCGGCGGTCGCCGCCACCCGCTATGTCCCCGCCGGTGTGCGCAGCTTCGGGCCGTTGCGCGCCGGCCTCGGCCACGACATCGCCGAACTACAGTCCAGGGCCGGTGTGTACGTGATGATCGAGACGGCACGCGGGCTGGCCGCGCTCGACGATATCTGTGCCGTACCCGGAGTGGCCGGCCTCTATGTCGGTCCCGCGGATCTGGCCATCTCGATGGGGTTGCGCCTGGCGGACGCCTGGAGCCACCCGCAGATGACGGACGCGATGACGTGCATCCAGCGCGCCGGCACCGCGGCCGGGTTGATCACCGGGGTGCATGCGGGCACCGGCACGCTCGGAAAGGCGGCGGCGGCACTGGGTTTCCGGATGATCACCCTGGCCTCGGAATCCCAGGCCCTGCGCCGGGGTGCGGCCGCCCACCTGGCCGAGGCACAAGACGGGGCGCCAATCACCGACGAATCCCGGGGTTACGTATGAGCACGGCCCCGGTCGCCCTCGTCACCGGCGCGGCCGGCGGGCAGGGTGCCGCGATCGTCGCACGCCTGCACGCCGACGGATATCGGGTGGTGGCAGGCGATGTGCGTATAGACGAACTCCGCACCAGCACAGCGGATTACGGTGACGGTGTCATCGCGATGGCGTTGGACGTCACCTCGGAACAGCAGTGGGCGGCCGCGGTGGCCGCCGCGGTCGACCGATTCGGGACGCTGACCACGCTGGTCAACAACGCCGGCGTGCTGCACCGGGCCGCGCTGGCCGACGAGACGGCGGCCGGCTTCGAGGGCAGCTGGCGGGTGAATTGCCTGGGCCCGTTCCTGGGTATCCGCGCCGCGCTGGGGGCCCTCACCGCGGCCGACGGCGCGTCGATCGTCAACACCTGCAGCACCAGCGCCGTCCGGCCGTTCCCGCACCACGCCGCGTACGGATCGTCGAAGTGGGCGCTGCGCGGTCTCACCCAGGCCACCGCGGTCGAACTCGCTCCGTCCGGTATCCGCGTCAACGCCGTGTTTCCCGGCCCGGTGGCCACCCCGATGCTCGATGACCGCACCCAGGACCGGCTGGCCGCGCACGGTCGGCTGGGGACGCCCGCCGAGATCGCGGACGCGGTGGCGTTCCTGGTCTCGGCCCAGGCGTCGTTCATCACCGGTGCCGAACTCGTCGTCGACGGCGGTCAGATCCTGAAGATCGGTTGATCCCGGTGGGTATCGACGAGCGGCTGGCCCCGGCGCTGCGGCATCTGGCCGGGGCACGCACCGACCTGTCGGCCGAAAAGCTCACCGCGGTAAGGGCTTCCCTCGACGCCCGCCGCAGGGAGACGGCCCGGCTGCTGGACTGCACCGGCGTACAGGTCACCGATGAGGTGGCGTGGGGGACCGGCGTGCGGATCTATCGGGGCGGCGGCGAGCCCGCCGTCGTCTTCTGCCACAGCGGCGCCTTCATGCTGGGAAATCTGGACACCGACCATCACCTGTGCGTCGAGTTGGCCCGGCAGGCGCGGGTGACCGTCATCTCCGTCGACTACCGGCTGGCACCGGAGCACCCGTACCCGGCCGCCCTCGACGATGCCGGCCAGGTGCTGGACTGGGTGGTCGAGAACGCCGCCGTGCTCGGTATCGACCCGGGCCGGGTCGCGGTCGCGGGCAGCAGCGCCGGCGGCTCGCTCGCCGCCGGGCTGGCGCACCGGGCGGCAGCGGGTGCGGCTCCGCCGGTCGCCTTCCAGCTGCTGCACCAGCCGGTACTCGATGACCGGCCGACACCCTCGAAGGACGAATTCGACAGCACCCCCGGATTCGACGGCCCGGCAACACGATTGATGTGGCGGCACTACCTCGGCGGCACCGGGGCGGCGCAGGCCGGCGCGGTGGTGGGTCGCCGCGACGATCTCGCCGGCCTGGCACCC
Source organism: Mycobacterium hackensackense (assembly GCF_025822555.1). NCBI lineage: Bacteria > Bacillati > Actinomycetota > Actinomycetes > Mycobacteriales > Mycobacteriaceae > Mycobacterium > Mycobacterium hackensackense. The sequence goes on along the minus strand of NZ_JACKUC010000029.1, from coordinate 262,253 downwards.
GCCTTCATCAGCTGTGCCGAGCTCGACCCGTTGCGCGACGAGGCCGTCGACTACGCGCTGCGGTTGATGTGGGCCGGCGTGGCATGCGAATTGCATGTCTTCCCCGGCACCTGCCACGGCTTCGAATCGCTGCTGCCGCAGTGGGAGACCAGTGGGCAGCTCTTCGCCCTGCAGGGAGCTGCCCTGCGCCGCGCACTACACGGCTAATTCGCGTGCGACGGCGGCGTGATAGGCGTCGATATGGGACGGGTTGACGATGCGGAAGAACCCGTCCGACATCGGCGCATCCCGGTAGGCCTCGATGGTCATCGTCCTGGTGAACAGGGTGAGGTCCGGTCCCGGTGTGCTGAAGTGGTACTCGATGGTCATCCGGCCGTCGAAGCCGACCTCACCGGCGCTGTCGGCGGACAGCCGGCCCACCGAACTGAACACCCACAGCCTGGGCCTGGTGGCGATGGCCAGCTGCCAGGTGAAGGTGCGGTCGGCCGTCGGATGCGACTCCTGCCAGGTGTCACCGACGCGCAGCGGGAGGGTGCCGTCGAGACCGCTGATGCGGGGGGCGTTCGGGTAGGTCTTGGTCCAGTTGGCCGGGTTGGTGACGAAGTCGTAGATCGTCTCTGCGGAGTGCGTGAAAGTGGTTGACGAGCTGGTGGTCACGATGCCCACGGAGGTTCCTCTCGGGTCGGTGTCAGGTGGAGCAACCGCAGTCGCCGTGGCTGCCACCGGGTAGTTCGGCGAGCACCTCGGTGCGGGTCTCGTCGAAGCTCAGGAAGCCCGCGATCGGGGCCGATTCGGGCAGCGGCGTCTCGTAGCTCCAGGCGATGTCCTCGATGACCGCGTCACCGACCACCGCCGACCAGTACGTCGCGTACCCCTTGTAGTTGCAGTATGCGGTGGTGGCGGAGCGGCGCAGCAGGTCCGTGCGGACCTGAGTGGGGTGCACGTACAGGCGCGGCGCCAAGGCCGTCTCGAACAGCACCGTCGATTCGGCGGTGTCCACCAGGGTGGCGCCGTTGACCGTCACCCGCAGCCCGCGGTGGCCGGGCCGGCAGTCGACCCGATGGTAGGGGTTCGGCGGATAGTGCACCAGGGTGCGGCCCTCTTCGAGCCAGGTGTCCACGGCGTCCCACGGGACGTGCACATGGTCGGGCTTCTCGGGCAGTGGCGTGGTGGGGAGATCGGCGGTCTCGCCGAGGGGGAACGCGTAGGCGAGGGGGTGGCCGCGACGATGGACCATCAACGCGGCTTCGGTATCAATGACGATGCGGCCGTTGACCACTGCCTGAACGCGGCGAGGATGTGGCTCGATGAACACGACATCGTCGGGCAGCGGCGGAAAGCACCACCCCGCGGGGTCGGGGCCCAGTGGGCCGCGACCGGCGTAAAGACTCATGACGGCACTCCACGAACGAGGCGATGGGGCGGACAGCTGACCCACAGAGCTTTACAGAAACGGTACAAAATGTCACGCTGTGGGTATGGCGATGCCCTCCCGGCCTGCCCTCCCGCCGTCCGAGTCCCGTCCCCAAGGAGTGAGACCGCATGAAAGCCCGCTCATTTCGCCTCGACGATGCCCACCCGCTGCACGCGCGGCTGTCCTATGAACTCTCGGTCGTCGCGGTCGATCCGCTGGACGCGGTGCGCGCGGCCGGCGGCTGGATGTTCGACCGCGTGCGCGCCGGCTGGAAGGTCAAAGTGCTTGTGCCGCAGCGGTATGGCTCACGCCCATTGGATATCCTCGGTGTCCGGGCGTGCGCGCTGGAAACCAATTTCGACCTCGTGACCGCTGATCCCGCGGCGCTCGCGGTGTCGGCGCAAGCCTGGGGGATGGATGCCCGGATGCGCCGCGACGTGGTGCGGGCGGTGGAACGACGGGCCATCGAGGTATCGGTCTGGGGATCGCAGCCGTCGGAGATGGCGGGCAGGGTGGAGCCGGTGCAGCACCGACTCAGTCCCGCGGCGCGGGCATTCAAGGCGCACGCGATGGCCGCCGCAGGGGGCGACCCGGCCACCGTCACCGCCACGGAGGAATTCCACAGCTGTGCGTTGTGGTACCCATCGGACGGTCCTGATCTCATATCGGTTAGCTAGCTTTAGTATTCGGGGATGACCCCACTGCTCGACCGGCTGGCCTCGACCGTCGGCGCCGGGTACGTCAGCGCCGATCCCGAGGTGCTGGCCGGGCGCGCGATAGACCACACGGGCCGCTACCGCGGTCACGCGCAGGCCCTGGTGCGCCCCGGAACCGCCGCGGAGGTCGCGGCCGTGCTCACGGTGTGCCGGGATGCCGGGGCCTGTGTGACGGTGCAGGGCGGCCGGACGTCCCTGGTGGCCGGCACGGTACCCGAACACGACGATGTGCTGCTGTCCACCGAGCGGCTGACCACGCTCGGTGAGGTGGACGTGGCCGAACGCCGGGTGACCGTGGGCGCAGGCGTCACCCTGGCCGCGGTCCAGCGTGCGGCCAACGCGGCCGGGCTGCTCTTCGGGGTCGATCTGGCCGCCCGCGATTCGGCGACGATCGGCGGGATGGCGTCGACGAATGCCGGCGGGCTGCGCACCGTGCGCTACGGCAATATGGGCGAGCAGATCCTGGGCCTGCAGGTGGCCCTGCCCGACGGCAGCGTGCTGGCCCGGCACAGCCAGGTGCGCAGCGACAACACCGGCTACGACCTGACCGCCCTGCTGGTCGGCGCGGAGGGCACCCTCGGTGTGCTGACCGAAGTGGATCTCCGGCTGCATCCGGTACCCGCGCACCGGGTCACGGCCATCGCGGGTTTCGACGACCTGGCCGCGCTCGTCGAGGCCGGCCGTGTCTTCCGGGACACCGACGGTATCGCGGCGCTGGAACTGCTCGACGCCCGTGCCGCCGCACTGACCGCCGAGCATCTGGGTGTCGCGGCCCCCGTCGGGGGCGCGTGGCTACTGCTGATAGAACTGGCCGCCGACCTGGATCCGACGGAGCGATTGGCCGAGCTGCTCGATGTGCCCGGCGTGCGCGGGGAACCCGCCGTCGGGGTGGACACCCTTGCCCAGCAACGACTCTGGCAGGTTCGCGAAGCGGTGGCGGACATCCTCGGTGTGTACGGTCCGCCGCTGAAATTCGACGTGTCGCTACCGTTGCACGCCATCGCGAGCTTCGCCGAGGATGCCACCGTACTGGTGGCCGAGCACACGCGCGATGCCATCCCGGTGCTGTTCGGCCACATCGGGGAGGGCAATCTGCATCTGAACCTGGTGCGCTGCACCCTCACCGGGGAACGGGAGCGCGCCCTCTACGCGGCGATGATGACCCTGATCGCGGCGCACGGCGGCAACGTGTCCTCAGAACACGGCGTCGGCAGCCGCAAACGTGACTACCTGTCCATGTCGCGCACGGACGCCGATATCGCGGCGATGCGGGCGGTGAAGACGGCTTTCGATCCGACCGGCTATCTCAACCCGGCGGTGCTTTTTCGCTGATCCCGCTGACGCGGTCAGCGGTACCAGCCGGCGCGGCGGGCCCACCAGTCGCGGGCCACCACGCCCAGGATGCCGATGGCGAAGAGGATCAGGAACACATCCTCGACATGGCCGACGTGGTTACCGCGCAGCATGCACAGCAGGAAGATGGCCGACAGGATGCCGCCAATGTGGATCCAGGTGTGGTTCTCCTTCGACCAACCCCACGCGGCGGACGGAACTTCTTCCACGTCGACACCGGTGTGTCGCTCGACCTCGGTGTTGGCCACGGTTGCTCCTCGTCGGTCTACATCTGGTCCAGACTTGTCTGGTTCGACATTCTGGCACACCCGGGCGATCCGGCCCGACCGGCCGTCGATTGTGGGTACTTTCCCAAGATGGCAGGCAGTCGAGTCAAATCCGTCGAGCAGTCCATCGCCGATACCGACCAGCCCGGAACCCGGCTGCGCAAGGACCTCACCTGGTGGGACCTCACCGTGTTCGGGGTGTCCGTCGTCGTCGGCGCCGGCATCTTCACGGTCACGGCCTCGACCGCGGCCAACATCACCGGCCCGGCCATCTCGGTGTCCTTCGTCATCGCCGCCGTCACCTGCGGCCTGGCCGCGCTGTGCTACGCCGAGTTCGCCTCGACGGTGCCGGTGGCCGGCAGCGCCTACACCTTCTCGTATGCCACCTTCGGCGAGTTCGTGGCCTGGATCATCGGCTGGGATCTGATCCTGGAGTTCGCGATCGGGGCGGCGGTGGTGGCCAAGGGCTGGTCCAGCTACCTGGGCACCGTGTTCGGGTTCGCCGGCGGAACCACCGAGATCGGCGCGCTCACGCTGGACTGGGGTGCGCTGCTGATCGTCGCGGTGGTGGCCACCCTGCTGGCCTTCGGCACGAAGCTGTCCTCGCATTTCAGTGCCGTCGTCACCGCCGTCAAGGTGGCGGTGGTGCTGCTGGTGGTGATCGTCGGTGCGTTCTTCATCAAGGCGGCCAACTACACGCCGTTCATCCCTGCCCAGGAATCGGCGGATGCGACCGGAACCGGCCTGGATCAGTCGGTGTTCTCCCTGCTCACCGGCGCCGCGGGCAGTCACTACGGCTTCTACGGCGTGCTGGCGGGGGCTTCCATCGTGTTCTTCGCGTTCATCGGCTTCGATGTCGTCGCGACCACCGCCGAGGAGACCCGCGATCCGCAGCGCGATGTGGCCAAGGGCATCCTCGCCTCGCTCGCGGTGGTCACCCTGCTCTATGTCGCGGTATCGGTGGTGCTGTCCGGGATGGCGTCCTACGCCGACCTCAAGCAGGCCGGGAACGGCCATCCCAACCTGGCCACGGCGTTCGAGCTCAACGGCGTGCACTGGGCGGCGAAGGTCATCTCGATCGGCGCCCTCGCCGGGCTCACCACCGTGGTGATGGTGCTGCTGCTCGGACTGTCCAGGGTGCTGTTCGCGATGTCGCGGGACGGCCTGCTGCCGCGCCGGCTGGCCCACACCGGCACCCGCGGCACCCCGGTGCGCATCACCGTCCTGGTGGCCGTGCTGACCGCGGTGGCGGCGGCGGTGTTCCCGATCGGCAAGCTGGAGGAGATGGTCAACGTCGGCACCCTGTTCGCCTTCATCCTCGTCTCGGCCGGCGTGCTGGTGCTTCGTCGCAGCAGGCCGGACCTGCCGCGCGGCTTCCGCGTGCCGTGGGTGCCGCTGCTGCCGCTGGCCTCGATCGCCGCGTGCGCGTGGCTGATGCTCAACCTCACCGGCCTGACCTGGTTGCGGTTCGGGATCTGGATGGCCGTCGGTGTGGTGGTCTACCTGGCCTACGGGCGGCGGCATTCGGTACTGGCGCAACGCGAGGTGGCGCTGCGCTGATGCAGTTCTGGAGCGGCACCGCGTTCATGGACACCGCCGCCGCGTTGCGGCTGGCGCCGTTGCTCGACGACGCCGGGTTCGACGGCTTGATCAGCGCCGACCATCTGGTCTATCCGCGCGACCTGAAATCGAAATACCCTTCCCCAGAAGGGGTTCCGCCGTGGCAGCCGGAGACGGCGTGGCCCGACTCGTGGGTGCTCATCGGGGCGATGGCGGCGCTGACCACGCGGCTGCGATTCTCCAACGCCATCTACGTCGCCCCGTCGCGACCGCTGGTGGCGGTGGCCAAACTGGTGGCCACCGCCTCGGTCATCTCGGCGGGCCGGGTGGCGCTGGCCGTCGGAGCGGGGTGGATGCGCGAGGAATTCGAGCTGCTGGGCCAGGATTTCGGAACCCGCGGTGCACGCCTGGACGAGATGATCCCGGCGCTGCGCGAACTGTGGCGCGGTGGGTGGGTGTCCTGGCACGGCGAGCATTACCAGGTGCCTGAACTCATGCTGGAGCCGCACCCGCCCGCGCCGGTGCCGATCCTGTGCGGTGGCGAGACCGAGGTGGCGCTGCGCCGCGCGGCCCGGCTGTGCGACGGCTGGGTCGGCACCGCCTACCGGCTCGACGAAGCGGTGCGTTACGTGGACCGGCTCACCGTGCTCCGGCGCGAATACGGCCGGGAGAACGAGCCGTTCGAGATCATGCTGGCCCTGCTCGAGGTGCCGACGCTGGACGTGTTCCAGCGGGCCGAGGAGGTCGGGATCACCGCGGTGATGTGTGCTCCCTGGTTCGGCTCGGACGATATGGCGGGGGCGATCGCCCGGTTCGCCGACGAGGTCATCATCAAGATGCGGTGACGCCGCCCGGCGTGCGACATTACTTCGGTGACGTACCCCCGCGACATGGTCGGCTACGGGCCGCACCCACCCGACCCGCAATGGCCCGGCGGGGCCAACATCGCCGTCCAGTTCGTGCTCAACTACGAGGAGGGTGCCGAGAACTCCGTGCTGCACGGTGACGCGGGCTCGGAGACTTTCCTGTCCGATGTCGTGGGCGCACAGTCGTTTCCGAACCGGCACCTGAGCGTGGAATCGTTGTACGAATACGGCTCGCGCGCGGGGTTGTGGCGGGTGCTGCGGACCTTCGAACGTCGCGGGCTGCCGTTGACGATCTTCGGGGTGGCCATGGCACTGGCCCGCAATCCCGAGGCCGTGGCGGCGTTCACCGCCCGCGGCGACGAGATCGCCTGTCACGGCCTGCGCTGGCTGAACTACCAACTGACCGACGTCGACGTCGAACGCGACCACCTGGAACAGGCCGTCGCACTGATGACCGAGCTGACCGGTTCGGCGCCGCTGGGCTGGTACACCGGCCGGGACTCCCCGCAGACCCGGCAGCTGGTCGTGGAGCACGGCGGCTTCCTGTACGACTCGGATTCCTATGCCGACGACCTGCCGTACTGGACTCGGGTCGGCGGACGCGATCACCTGGTGGTGCCCTACACCTTGGACACCAACGATATGAAGTACGTCTCCACCAGTGGGTTTCCCAGCGGAACAGAGTTTTTCACCTACCTGCGGGATGCCTTCGATGTGCTCTACGCCGAAGGCGAGGCCGGTGCGCCGAAAATGCTGTCGGTGGGCCTGCACTGCCGGTTGGTGGGCCGGCCCGCCCGCATCGCCGCACTGGAACGGTTCCTCGACCATGTGCAGTCCCATGACTCGGTGTGGATCGCCCGCCGGGTGGACATCGCCCGGCACTGGATCGAGCGCTTCCCGGCTCAGTGATCGACCGGCGCGGTGTTGACCCTCCCGCAGGGGGAGACGCCAGACTGGCCACATGCCTGACTCCTCCGACACGGTATCCATCGGTGACTTCTCCCGGATGACGCAGTTGAGCGTGAAGACGCTGCGGCACTATCACGACATCGGGCTGATGGCGCCCAGTTATGTCGATCCCGGCACCGGATACCGGTACTACTCGTACGACCAGCTGCCCACCGCGGCGGTGGTGCGCCGGTTGCGCGCACTCGATATGTCGATCGCCGACGTCAAGGCGGTGCTGGCCGCCGACCCCGCCGGTCGCAATGCGCTGATCGGCACCCACCTGCAGCGGCTGGAGGCGCAGCTGGCCGATACCCGGGCCGCGGTCGACGCGCTGCGGGACATCCTCGACCCGCCGCGGGGTGCGTGGAAGCTGGAGCATCGCAGCGTGCCCACGACCGCCGCGGTGGCGGTGCACGACAACGTGGACCGCGACGACCTGCCGACCTGGTGGGAGGGTGCCGTCGCCGAACTGCAGGCGACCGTGCGCACCCAGCACCTGACCCAGACCGGGCCGCCCGGAGCCCTTTTCGGTTTCGGGATCTTCGACCGTGACCACGGACCGGCCACCGTGTTCATCCCGGCGACCGGACCGGTCCGTCCGGTCGGGCGGGTGGCCGAGTACACCGTGCCGGCCGCCGAGCTGCTGGTCGTGCGTCATGACGGACCCCATGACGACGTGGACCTCGCCTACACCGAACTGGGCAGTTACGCGACCCGGCACGAGATCAGCGTCGACGGACCCCTGCGCGAGTATTACGAGCGGTTCGCCTGGGACACCCCGGATCCGGCGCAGTGGCGAACCGACCTGTGCTGGCCGATCTTCCGGTCCGACCGCGGCGGCCGGCGATGACCGCGGGGCAGCGCCGGGCAGTCGTCACGGGTGCCACGAAGGGCACCGGCGCCGCGGTGGTGCACTGGTTACAAGAGCGCGGTGTCTCGGTGACCGCCGTGGCGCGACACCGCCCCGAGACCGTCACCGCCGACCATTTCGTCGCCGCCGACCTGACCACGCCCGAGGGTGCGGCCGTCGTCGCCGACGAGGTCCGCCGCCACGGCGGCACCGATATCCTGGTGCACGTCGCGGGCGGTTCCAGTGCTCCCGCCGGTGGGTTCGCCCATCTCGGTGACGAGGACTGGGCCCTTGAGCTGCAACTCAATCTGATGGCCGCCGTCCGGCTGGACCGGGCCTTGCTGCCGGCGATGATCGCCGCCGGCGGTGGGGCGGTGGTGCACGTGGGATCCATCCAGAGCCGCATGCCCCTGTATGACGGCACCCTCGGCTACGCGGCGGCCAAGGCGGCGCTGCGGGCCTACAGCAAGGGATTGGCAAACGAGCTGGCGCCCAAGGGAATCAGGGTCAACACCGTCTCGCCGGGTTTCATCCGGACCGAGGCCGCAGACGCCCTGGTGGCCAGGATCGCGGAAGGGGAGGGCACCGACCGGGACGCGGCGCTGAAATCCCTGATGGCCGCACTCGGCGGCATACCGCTGGGCCGGCCGGCCCAGCCCGCCGAAGTGGCCGAGGTCATCGGCTTCCTGGTGTCGGATGCCGCCGGATCGGTCGTCGGCGCCGATATCGTCGTCGACGGCGGGACCGTCCGCACGGTGTGAGCTCACCGGTCGTCGAGACGAAACACGGCCAGCCGCCCGGCCAGTGCCTCGAACTCCTCCGGTGTGCCGTGCACCACGAGCCCGGACCGTTTGGCGAACCCCACCCCGACCGGCACCTTCTGCGCGAACGCGCGTAACACGGGCCGGGACTGCTCGGCGGTCAGCTCGACGATGCGCACCCGGCGTGCGCGCCGGCCCCTGGTCAACACACCTGCGCCGGCGGCGCGGGCATTGGCCGCCCAGTCCGCACCGGGGTAGCCGGCCACCGTGTACAACGCACCGCCGTACTCGAACGGCGTCATGGGTGTGCTGCGCGGTTGCCCGGTTTTGCGTCCCGGCACCGTGAGGACCTGAGACGGTCCGGCCGGTACCCCGAGCCGGCCCAGGGCGACCACCAGCTTGTTCATCGTCTTCAGCCAGCTCGGCGGTGTGGGGTCATCAGACATGTTCTGCTCCTTGATATTCGGCGAACAGGGCGAGGTGGGCGCCGACCCACCGGGCGAAGGTGGTGGCGGTCCGGCCGAGGATGCGCTGCACCTCGTCGGTGACCGGTGCCGGCCGGCCGACCCCGGCCTCGAGCAGGCCGATATAGGCGTCGGCGAATGCGGCGGGAAACCCGATGGCGGCGAACCGCTCGCGCACCGCGTCGGGCGGCAGCTCGACATAGCGCAGGTCGCGGCCCAGCGCGGCGCCGATCACCTGCACCAGCTCGGTATTGGTCAGCGACTGCGGGCCGGTCAGTGGGATCCGCGTTCGGTCGAGGGCGTCGGTCAGCAGTGCGACGGCCGCCACCGCGGCGATATCGGCTTCGGCGATCACCGCGGTGCACGCCTGCGCGTACGGCCCGCTGACCACGTCCCCGGCTCTGATCTGCCCTGCCCACATCCCCGCGAAATTCGAGGCGAACACCGTGGGCCGCAGGCTCACCCAGTCCAGGCCGGAGGCGACCGCGAGCTGTTCGCACTCGCGGTTGCGATCACCGCGCACCCGCGAGGGCTGGCGCGCATCCTCGTCCTCGGCATTGATCGCCGACAGTGCCACCAGCTTGCGCACCCCGTGCGCCCGCGCCAGTTCCACGGTGGCCTCGAGTTCGCCGATGAGTGCGCGCGAGTTGAGGAAGACGGCGTCGGCGCCCGGCATTCCGGCCGCCGCGGTCGGCACCGAGGTGACCGACGGCGGGAAGGGCGAGGCCGAACGGGTGACGGCGCGGACCGCCACCCCGGCGTCGAGAAGATGTGCGACGAGGGGGCGGCCGACGTTGCCGGTCGCTCCGGTGACCAGAATTGTTTTCATGCCACCAAGGACGGAACCCCGGGGCGGAAAGTTACCCGTAACTTTTCCCGGTGCGAGATCGTCATAACACCATGACCGACTCGATCGACACCGCCTGGCGCGAGCACCACGCCTACCTGGTGAACCTCGGCTACCAGATGCTCGGCGATATCGGCGACGCCGAAGATACTGCGCAGGAAGCGTTTCTGCGGCTGGCCCGGGCCGGCGAGCCCATCGAGGACGTGCGGGCCTGGCTGACGGTGGTGACGGGCCGGTTGTGTCTGGATCTGCTTCGCTCGGCGCGGGTGCGCCGCGTCCACCTCGGCGGGGACAGCGCCACGGCCACGGTCCCCGACCCCACGCCCGGCCCCGCCGACCGGGTCACGCTGGACGACGAGGTCAGCGCGGCGCTGCTGGCGGTGCTGCGCATGCTCAGCCCGGGGGAGCGGGTGGCATTCGTGCTGCACGACGTCTTCGGGGCGCCGTTCGAGGAGATCGCCACCACCGTGGGCCGGCCGGTGGGCACCTGCCGGCAGCTGGCCCGCCGGGCCCGGGCCAAGGTCACCGGAGCGGGACCCGGCCTGGTGGAGGTGACCCGGGCCGAGCACCGCCACGTCACCGAGGCATTCATCACGGCCTGCGCCAACGGCGACCTGACCGCGCTGACCGCGGTGCTCGACCCCGAGGTCTGGGGGGTGGGCACGGTGCTGGCCGATCCGCCCGTACCCGCGCAGGTGAATCACGGTCGGCACGACGTGGCGGTGAACCTGCTGCGCTACCTGGGGCCGGGCGCCACCGTGGTGTGCGCGGCCGAACCGGTGCTGCTGGCCTTCGACCGCGGCCGGTTGTTCGCGGTGGTGGTGCTGACGTTGCGCGGCGAGCGGGTCATCAAGATCGAAGCCACCGCGGACCCGGCCGCCCGTCAGCCGTAGGTGAACGAATACGCCTGCAGGCCCTGGGATAACGTCACGTCGAGATGGCCGGGCCCGGCGGAGTCGCCCGCGACGATCTGCCGCATGTTGGGCGGTCCGCGCACGGGGATGCGCCGGGTGCCGCCGGAGGTGGTCACCTCGACGGTGCCGTTGCCGCCGACGACGAGATAGACGTTGCGGGCGTGGTAGTTCAGCGCGATCTGGGCGCCGTCGGCCCCGGCAGTGGCGGCCTGGTAGTCGAGTCGCCACGGACCGCGCAGGGCGAAGGTGTCGTCGGCCAGACGGGCCGGGAGATCGAAGGTCGCGGTGCCCTGGTCGTAGGTGCCGGTGCCGCCGTAGTTCACCACTTTCCCCACGCTGAGGTAGGTCTCCGGAGTCAGCTGCGACCGGGGGGTGGTGTCGGGTGCGCCGGTCGGCGGGGGCAGGGCACGGTCCGGATGCGCCTGGGAAAGCAGCTCTCTGATCAGTTTCTCGGTGACGTCATAGTCGCCCTCGCCGAACTTCACGTGCCGGACGGTGCCCTCGGCGTCGATCAGGTAGTGGGCGGGCCAGTAGCGGTTGCGGTAGTTGGTCCAGGTGGCGTAACCGTTGTCCAGCGCGACGGGGTAGGTGATGCCCAGATCGCGGGCCCCGCCGGCGACGTTGGCCGGAACCCGTTCGAAGGCGTACTCCGGGGTGTGGACACCGATGACGTCGAACCCGGCGTCCCGGTAGGCCCGGTACCAGTCGGTGACGTGCGGGATGCTGCGTTGGCAGTTGATGCACGAATAGGCCCAGAAGTCGATGAGCACCACCTTGCCGCGTAGCGCCGCGAGGTCGACAGCGGAGTTCCCCGGCGTGTTCAGCCACGCCGTGATGCCCTTGATATCCGGTGCCGGGCCGCAACTTTCGAGTTCGGGTGCACCGTCGGAGCAATTGGACAGCCCGGCATTCTGGTCGTTGACGATCCCGCCCAGGTTGAGTGTGTCGCGGATCTGCCGGTCGCCGCCGACGGCATCGGACAGCGCCGCCGTGTAGTCGGGTACGACTCGCTGCAGGTGGGCCGGAAGATCGAACACCAGGGCCACCGCCAGCGCGAGGGTGACGAGGCCGGCCGAGACGCGGATGCCACGCTGGCGGCGGCGGAAGGCGCCGACGCGTTCGCTCACCCGCCGCCCGGCCAGCGCGAAGAAGAGCAGCGGCAGTGCCGCGCCGATCGCGAACGACGCGGTGAGCACCACCGTCGGCAACCCGATATTGCCGGTGGCGCCGGCCAGGATGATCGCGGCCAGCACCGGCCCTGCGCAGGGCACGTACAACACCCCCAAGGCCAGGCCGAGACCGAAACCCGAAGTTCCGGAACCGAATTGCCGTTGCGGCAGGCGGGCGAACGGTTTCTCCAGAATCGCCTCGAACCGGGGGAAGATCAACCCGATACCGATGGCCGTCAGGGCGGCCAGCGCCACCCACCGCAGCGCGTCCTGCGGCAGATTCAGCAGCGACAACACCGCCGAACCGGTCAGGGTGACGGCGGTGAAGCTCAGCACCAGGCCGGCGATCACCAGATAGGGCCGGCGTGCGGAGGTGGGTCCACTCTGGGTGCCGGAGAAGAAGATCACCGGGAGTACCGGCAGGATGCACGGCGAGATGCCGGTGATCAGACCGCCGAGAAGTCCGATGGCGATGACGGTGAGCATGCGCGTGACTTCCCGGTCGGTCCAGGCACGTGCGGCGCCCCGAGTGCCACGGGGGGGTGCGAATCGGGACGCCGCACGTGGGTTCTGTTGTGCTGCAGCTGGACTCAGGCGGGGGGCATGAGCACGGTGTCGATCATGTAGACGGTGGCATTGGCGGTCTTCACGCCGCCGCACACCAGGCCCGCGTCGTTGACCTTGAGCCCCGGACCGGATCCGGTCACGGTGACGGTGCCGCCCTGAAGCGTCTTGTACTGTCCGGTGACCTGCATGGGGCTGGCCTGCCCCTCGACCACGTGATAGGTGAGGATCTTGGTCAGCAGATCCGAATCGGTCTTGAGCTTGTCCAGGGTGGCCGCGTCGATCTTGGCGAAGGCGTCATCGGTCGGCGCGAACACGGTGAGACCGGGGTTGCTGTTCAGCGTGTCGACCAGGTTCACGTTCGGATTGAGCTTGCCCGACAACGCCGAGGTCAGCGTCTTGAGCATGGGGTTGTTCGAGGCGGCCACGGCAACCGGGTCCTGTGCCATACCGGCGACCGAACCGGGCCCGCTGGGCACCTGCTGCGCGTAGACGGCGCACCCGTTGCCGACCAGACCGGCGGCGGGATCGGCCATCGCCGAAGTCGCCGCGGGCGATGTCATCGCAGTCATGCTCGCCGAGGTGCCGGTTTCCGGTGCGGCACTGGCGTTCGTGGACGAATCCTTGGAACACGCAATACCTCCGAAGAGGGTGACCGCCGAAAGACCGATCACCGCGAGTGTTTTCGATTGAGCTTGGTTCATCACTGTTGTCACTCGAATCTGTTCCGGAGCGGTCTTTTGGGCCGCCCTCACCGATGTATTCGGTGCGATGTGCGGACCGGATGGGTGACCTGTCGAGCCGGCGTGACACGACGCATCCGGCGTCGATTCCGCCGAGGGTGATCCCACGCGGCACAATGGGACGGTGACGAACGTCGGAGGGCAGGAACGCGTGCGGGTGCTGCTGCTGGGCAGCACCGGTTCCATCGGCACCCAGGCGCTCGAGGTCATCGCGGCCAACCCGGATCGCTTCGAGGTCGTGGGTCTGGCCGCCGGCGGCGGCAACGCCGAGCTGCTGGCCCGGCAGGCCGCCGAGACGGGGGTGCGCAATGTGGCCGTCGCCGACCCCGACGCCACCATCGAGGCCGCCTACCGCGGGCCCGACGCGGCCACCCGCATCGTCGAGGACACCGAGGCCGACGTGGTGCTCAACGCCCTGGTCGGTGCGCTCGGACTGAAGCCGACCCTGGCCGCCCTGCACAGTGGGGCCCGGCTGGCACTGGCGAACAAGGAGTCACTGGTAGCCGGTGGCCCCCTGGTGCTGGCGGCCGCCGCGCCCGGACAGATCGTGCCGGTGGACTCCGAACATTCGGCGCTGGCGCAGTGCCTGCGCGGCGGTAGCGCCGACGAGGTCGCCGCCCTGGTGCTGACCGCTTCGGGCGGGCCGTTCCGCGGCTGGTCGGCGGAGGCGCTGACCAGCGTCACCCCCGAACAGGCCGGTGCGCACCCGACCTGGTCGATGGGACCGATGAACACCCTGAACTCGGCGTCACTGGTCAACAAGGGCCTGGAGCTGATCGAGACGCATCTGCTGTTCGGCATCGATTACGACCGCATCGAGGTCGTGGTGCATCCCCAGTCGATCGTGCACTCGATGGTGACGTTCACCGACGGCTCGACGCTGGCGCAGGCCAGCCCGCCCGATATGAAACTGCCCATCGCGCTGGCCCTGGGCTGGCCGGACCGGGTGGCCGGGGCCGCGCAGGCCTGCGACTGGAGCACCGCGTCGACGTGGACGTTCGAACCGCTGGACGCGCAGGTGTTCCCCGCGGTGGAGCTGGCCAGGGAAGCCGGTCGGCGGGGCGGCTGCCTCACCGCGGTCTACAACGCGGCCAACGAGGAGGCCGCCGAGGCCTTCCTCGCGGGGCGTATCGCGTTCCCCTCGATTGTGCGAACTGTTGCCGACGTGCTGCACGCCGCAGACCAGTGGGCCGCCGCACCCGCTACCGTGGAAGAAGTACTCGACGCACAGGACTGGGCCAAGGCCGAGGCCAGGCGCCTGATCCGCACCGAATCGACGCAGGAGGTCACCGCAGCCCGATGATGTTCGCTATCGGCATCGCGCTGTTCGCGCTGGCCATCCTGGTCTCGGTGGCCCTGCATGAATGCGGGCACATGTGGGTGGCCCGCGCCACCGGCATGAAGGTGCGCCGCTACTTCGTCGGCTTCGGTCCCACCCTGTGGTCGACCATGCGGCCGAACAAGCTCGGCTACACCGAGTACGGCGTCAAGGCCGTCCCGCTGGGCGGCTTCTGCGATATCGCCGGCATGACCTCGGTCGAAGAGCTCGCCCCCGACGAGCAGCGCCACGCGATGTACAAGCAGAAGGTGTGGAAGCGCGTCGCCGTGCTGTTCGCGGGCCCGGGGATGAACTTCGCCATCGGCCTGGCGCTCATCTACGCCATCGCCGTCATCTGGGGCCTGCCCAACCTGCACCCGCCGACCACCGCGATCGTCGGTCAAACCGCCTGTGTGGCACCGCAGATCAGCAAGGGCGGGGACAACCCGTTCGGGCCGTGCCCGGAACCGGGCCCCGGCCCGGCCGCGCTTGCCGGCATCAAGGCCGGCGACACCATCGTCAAGGTCAACGGCACCGATGTGGCGACCTTCGCGGATATGGCCGCCGCCATCCGTAAGCTCTCCGGCCCGGTGCCGATCGTCTACGAACGCGACGGTGAGCGGATCGCCACCGTCGTCGACGTCACCCAGACCCAGCGCTTCGCCGACAAGGATGCCGACAAGACGATCGCCGTCGGCGCCATCGGGGTGAGTGCGGCGCAGCCGCCGGGCCCCACCCGGTACAACCCGCTGACCGCCGTCCCGGCCACCTTCTCCTTCACCGGTGACCTCGCCGTCGAACTCGGCAAGTCGCTGGCCAAGATCCCCACCAAGGTCGGCGCGCTGGTGCACGCCATCGGTGGCGGCGAGCGCGACCCCGAGACCCCGATCAGCGTGGTGGGCGCCAGCATCATCGGCGGCGACACCGTCGACCACGGCCTGTGGGTGGCGTTCTGGTTCTTCCTGGCCCAGATGAACTTCGTGCTCGGCGCGGTGAACCTGATCCCGCTGCTGCCCTTCGACGGCGGTCATATCGCGATCGCGGTGTTCGAGAAGGTCCGCAACATGATCCGCACGGCGCGCGGCAAGGTGGCTGCCGCGCCGGTCAACTACCTCAAACTCATGCCCGCCACCTATGTGGTGCTGGTGTTCGTTGTCGGATACATGTTGTTGACCGTCACTGCCGACCTGGTCAATCCCATCAGACTGTTCCAGTAGTCGGACCCTGAAGTTTGGAGATGAAGTGACTTCCATCGGCCTGGGTATCCCAGCCCCGCCGCCGCCCGTTCTGGCGCCGCGTCGCAAGACCCGCCAGCTCAAGGTGGGCGATGTGGGGGTGGGTAGCGACTCGCCGATCTCGGTGCAGTCGATGTGCACCACCAAGACCCATGACATCAACGCGACGCTGCAGCAGATCGCCGAGCTGACCGCGTCGGGCTGCGATATCGTCCGGGTCGCCTGCCCCCGGCAGGAGGATGCCGACGCGCTGCCGATCATCGCGAAGAAGGCGAACATCCCCGTCATCGCCGATATCCATTTCCAGCCGAAGTACATCTTCGCCGCCATCGACGCGGGCTGCGCGGCGGTGCGGGTGAACCCCGGCAACATCAAAGAATTCGACGGCCGGGTCAAAGAGGTGGCCAAGGCCGCGGGCGCGGCGGGCATCCCGATCCGGATCGGGGTCAATGCCGGGTCGTTGGACAAGCGGATGCTGGAGAAGTACGGGAAGGCCACCCCGGAGGCGCTCGTCGAATCCGCGCTGTGGGAGGCCTCGCTGTTCGAGGAGCACGGCTTCGGCGATATCAAGATCAGCGTCAAGCACAACGACCCGGTGATCATGGTGGCCGCCTACGAACAGTTGGCCGCCCGGTGCGACTATCCGCTGCACCTGGGTGTCACCGAAGCCGGCCCCGCCTTCCAGGGCACCATCAAGTCCGCCGTCGCCTTCGGTGCGCTGCTGTCGCGCGGTATCGGCGACACCATCCGGGTGTCGCTGTCGGCGCCGCCGGCCGAGGAGATCAAGGTCGGCAACCAGATCCTGGAATCGCTGAACCTGCGTCCGCGCGGCCTGGAGATCGTGTCCTGTCCGTCCTGCGGGCGCGCCCAGGTCGACGTGTACACGTTGGCCAATGCGGTGTCGGCGGGACTGGACGGGCTCGATGTGCCGTTGCGCGTGGCGGTGATGGGTTGTGTGGTGAACGGCCCGGGCGAAGCCCGCGAAGCGGACCTCGGTGTCGCGTCGGGCAACGGTAAGGGTCAGATCTTCGTCAAGGGTGAAGTGGTCAAGACGGTGCCCGAGGCGATGATCGTGGAGACCCTGATCGAAGAGGCCATGCGCATCGCGGCCGAATTGGACCCGGGGGCAAGTGCCAGCGGTTCGCCCGTTGTCACCGTAAGCTGAAACAGGCCCCTGTGAGCGGGGTCACCCTCCGGCTCCGGTAGCTCAGAAAGAACCTTCATGTCGGCTCCGCCCCTCTACCGCCTCACCGATGAGCGCCGTGTCTCGGTGGTGCGTGACCTGGATTCGGTACGTGTGGTTCTGGACGACGACCCGGTCGGCGCCTGTATGGTCGCGTGCCGGGTCCTCGACTACGGTGTCGACCCGAACGCCATCGGTGGAGAGTTGTGGACGCGTCGCCGCGTCACCGAATCACTGTGTTACGCGGGAGCCAATCTCATTCCGCTGCGCGGCGGCCCGGACGATATCGCCGCGTTCGCCGACAAAGCGCTCAGCGCGCCGCGGCGATGTTCGTCACTCGTGGGACGGGCCGAGATGGTGTTGCCGCTGTGGCGGCGGCTCGAAGCGGGCTGGGGAGCGGCCCGCGATGTGCGTGACGAGCAACCGCTGATGGCGTTGTCGGCTGCGCCGCTGTGCGCCGTCGACACCGCGGTGCGGCCCGTCCGGATGGAGGAGCTCGACGCCTATCTGGTGGCCGCCATCGAGATGTTCATCGGCGAAGTGGGGATCGACCCGCGGATGGGCGACGGCGGACGCGGCTACCGGCGTCGAGTGGCCGGTCTGATCGCGGCGGGCCGGGCGTGGGCCCGCTTCGAGGACGGTCAGGTGGTCTTCAAGGCCGAGATCGGTTCGCAGTCGCCGACGGTGGGCCAGATCCAGGGTGTCTGGGTGCATCCGCAGTGGCGGGGGCGGGGACTGGGCGCCGCGGGCACCGCCACCCTGGCCGATGCGGTGTTGCGCAGCGGGCGCATCGCCAGCCTCTACGTCAACGGTTACAACCACGTCGCCCGCGGCGCGTACGCCAAGATCGGCTTCACCCAGGTGGGCACCTTCGCGACCGTGCTCCTGGACTGACAGAACCGCAGCTCGCGCCTCCATCTCGAACCCATCACGGTCCGGTCTCGGTGCGCCTCCGCCTGCGGCGGTCGCCACAGTTTTAACATTTGCCTCAATGGCAACTATCACCACACCGGTCTCGCGAATTGCGGCGGCCGTCATGGCCGTCGTCGCGACGGCGACGACGCTGAGTGCCTGCACCCCCAAGCCGAACGGTCCCGAGCCCACCGCCGAAGCGTTCTTCGCCGCACTGGCCACCGGGAACACCACCGCCGCGGCAGATCTGGCCGATCACCCGGCGCAAGCCCAGGCCGCGCTGAACGAGGCGTGGTCGGGGCTGCAGGCCACCCGGCTGGACACCCAGATCCTGGGCTCCAAATACGCCGAGGACACCGGCACCATCAAATATCGCTACAGCTGGCACCTGCCCAAGGACCGGGTGTGGACCTACGACGGCGAACTGAACATGATCCGCGAAGAGGGGCACTGGCAGGTGCGCTGGAGCGCCACCGGGCTGCATCCCCAACTGGGCGAGAATCAGACCCTGGCGCTGCGGGCCGACCCGCCCCGGCGGGCCTCGGTCAACGAGCGCGGGGGCACCGACGTCCTGGTTCCCGGCTACCTGTACCACTACGCGCTCGATGCCCGGGTGGCCGGTGCCGCTCTGATGCCCACGGCCCGCGCCGTGGTCGATGCGCTGCGACCGTTCGACAACACCTTGGACCCGCAGCGGCTGGCCGAAGAGGCCAGCTCGTCGACCACCCCGCTGGACCTCATCACGCTGCGTACCGATGACAACGACCGGGTATCGGCGGCGATCGCCCGGCGCCCAGGGGTGGTCATCACCCCGCAGCCCGAGATGATGCCCACGGACGCGAAGTTCGCACCGGCCATCGTCTCCGAGGTCAAGAAGGCGGTGTCCACCGATCTGGTGGGCCAGGCCGGGTGGCGGGTGGTCAGCGTCAACCAGAACGGCGTCGATGTCGACGTCCTCAACGAAGTGCCGGGCACTCCGGCGCCCTCGGTGACGATCAGCCTGGACCGCGCGGTGCAGAACTCGGCGCAGGACGCGGTCAACATGGTGGGCAAGAAGGCGATGATCGTGGCGATCAAGCCGTCGACGGGCGAGATCCTGGCCGTCGCCCAGAACGCCGCCGCCGACGCCGACGGGCCGACCGCCACCATGGGCCTGTACCCGCCGGGATCGACCTTCAAGATCATCACCGCCGGCGCCGTCGTCGACCGGGATATGGCCACGCCGAACACCTTGCTGGGCTGCCCGGGGTCACTGGATATCGGTCACCGGACCATCAACAACTACAACACCTTCGACCTGGGCACGGTGCCCATGTCGCGGGCGTTCGCCAACTCGTGCAACACCACGTTCGCCGAGCTGGCCAGTACCCTGCCCCCGCGTGGCCTGAACCAGGCCGCCGCCCAGTACGGCCTCGGTTCGGACTATGTGGTGGACGGCATCCCCACGGTGACCGGTTCGGTGCCCCCGACGGTGGATCTGACCGAGCGCACCGAGGACGGCTTCGGCCAGGGCAAGGTGCTGGCCAGCCCGTTCGGGATGGCCTTGGTCGCGGCTACCGTCGCGGCCGGGAAAACACCTGTGCCACAACTGATCCTGGGGCGCCCGACGCAGGTCAACGGGACGGCGGCGGCGATCTCGCCGAAGATGCTCGACGCGCTGCGGCCGATGATGCGGCTGGTGGTGACCAACGGCACCGCCAAGGAACTCAACGGGCTGGGCGATGTCCGCGGCAAGACCGGTGAGGCCGAGTTCAACGGCGGGTCGCATGCCTGGTTCGCCGGCTATCGCGGGGATATGGCCTTCGCCGCGCTGATCGTCGGTGGTGGCAGCTCGGAATACGCGGTCCGGATGTGCCGGGACATGCTCAACGGTCTGCCGCCGGACTACCTGGCCTGATCTCGCGCCGCCCGCGCAGTAGCCTGACTGCTGGAGGATGCAGGGGCGATGACAGGTATTGACGATTACGCGACCATGCGGGTGTCCGATGCGGACCGCAACGGCACGCTGCGGCGGCTGCACAATGCGGTGGCGCTCGGGCTGATCGACATCGGCGAATTCGAGGAGCGCTCGGCGCTGGTCTCCCAGGCCCGCCTGCACACGGATCTGGACGCCCTGGTCGGTGACCTGCCCGGGCCCGGCGCCATCGTCACCTCGGCCGCCGACCGGGTGGAACTGCGCGGTGTGATGGGCTCGCTGAAGCGGCAGGGGGAATGGGTGGTGCCCACCCGGCTGGCCCTGCACCGGCGGATGGGTTCGGTGGACCTGGACCTCACCCGGGCGCGCTTCGCCGGTCCGATGATCGTGGTCGAGCTCGACCTCAAGTTCGGCGGACTCGACATCCGGCTACCCGACGGCGCCAGCGCCTCGATCGACGATGTGGAGGTGGTGGTGGGCAGCGCCAACGACCACCGCCGGGACGCGCCGGCCGAAGGCACGCCGCACATCGTCTTCACCGGCAAGGTGGTCTGCGGTTCGGTGGATATCCGGGGACCGCGGCGCTCGTGGTCGCCGCCGCGATTGCGGCGCCGCACCTAGCGCGGCTCGAGCACCGCGAATGTCAGGGTGGCCCTGGCTGCCAGCCGGTTCCGGTCGAGATCGGTGACATCCACGGCGGTGACGATGAGCCGTCGGCCCGCTCGCACGATCGTCGCCTCCGCACGCGCCCGGCCCATGACCGGCGCCAGGAAGTGGATGTTCAGGTCGGCGGTGGTGACGTCGTGACCGACGCCGGTGTGCCGCCCGGCGAGGATGCCTGCGGCGATGTCGATGAGGGTGGCCACCAGGCCGCCCTGCAGCGCGCCGCGCACATTCGCCAGATCGGGACGGTTGTCCATCTCCATCACGAGCCGGTCCCCGGTCGACTCGACCTCGACATAGTCGAGCCGGTGCAGGATGTGCTCGTCGTTCACCGCCGTACGGTAACACCATTACCGCGGATGGAGAGTCAGGTTCTACCCTGGGTGTCCGGCCTGACCCCGATGCCGGTCACGATCTCGGTAGGCTGACCGCCATGCCTGTTCGCGCGCCCCTTCGGTCCGGCGAGTTGTCCCCGACCCTTCCGGTGCCCAAGTCGATCCCGCGCCCGGAGTACGCGTGGAAGCCGACCGCCGTCGAGGGCCACGAACCCTGGGTGCAGACGCCCGAGGTGATCGAGAAGATGCGGGTGGCCGGCCGGATCGCCGCGGGCGCACTCGCCGAGGCCGGGAAGGCGGTCGCCCCCGGCGTCACCACCGATCACCTGGACCGGGTGGCCCACGAGTACATGATCGACCACGGCGCCTATCCGTCGACGCTGGGCTACAAGGGATTCCCGAAGTCCTGCTGCACCTCCCTGAACGAGGTGATCTGCCATGGCATCCCGGATTCCACCGTCATCGAGGACGGTGACATCGTCAATATCGACGTCACCGCCTATATCGACGGGGTGCACGGGGACACCAACGCCACCTTCCTGGCGGGTGACGTGTCCGAGGAACACCGGCTGCTGGTGGAGCGCACGCACGAGGCGACCATGCGGGCCATCAAGGCGGTCAAACCCGGCCGCCAGCTCTCGGTGGTCGGCCGCGTCATCGAGGCCTACGCGAACCGCTTCGGCTACAACGTCGTTCGCGATTTCACCGGGCACGGGATCGGCACCACGTTCCACAACGGTCTGGTGGTGCTGCACTATGACCAGCCCGCCGTCGAGACGGTGATCGAACCGGGCATGACGTTCACCATCGAGCCGATGATCAACCTCGGTGCGCTGGACTACGAGATCTGGGATGACGGCTGGACGGTGGCCACCCGGGACCGCAAGTGGACCGCGCAGTTCGAGCACACCCTGGTGGTCACCGCGGACGGCGCCGACATTCTCACCCTGGTGTGAGTGCACTGCTGGTCGCCGGGACCACCTCCGACGCCGGTAAATCGATGGTCGTCGCCGGGCTGTGCCGACTGCTGACCCGCCACGGGATGCGGGTGGCCCCGTTCAAGGCGCAGAACATGAGCAACAACTCCGCCGTCACGATCGAGGGCGGTGAGATCGGCCGGGCTCAGGCGATGCAGGCCCGCGCCGCAGGCCTGGCGCCCAGCATCCGGTTCAACCCGATCCTGCTCAAGCCCGGCAGTGACCGGACCTCGCAACTGGTGGTGCGCGGCCAGGTAGCCGGCACCATGGCCGCCGGCGATTACTTCACCCGCCGCAGCGAGCTCGCCGGTGTGGTCGCCGACGAATTGGCCGCACTGCGAGCCGAATTCGATGCGGTGATCTGCGAGGGGGCGGGTTCGCCCGCCGAGATCAACCTGCGCGCCAGTGATCTGGCGAATATGGGCCTGGCGCGCGCGGCCGGGCTGGCCGTGCTGCTGGTCGGCGATATCGATCGCGGGGGCCTGCTGGCGCACCTGTTCGGCACGGTGGCGGTGCTCGAACCCGAGGACCAGAAGCTGATCAGCGGATTCCTGGTCAACAAGTTCCGCGGCGACCGCGCGTTGCTGGCTCCCGGACTGGACCAGCTCGAGGCGCTGACCGGACGGCCCACCTACGGCGTGATCCCGCACCTCGACTCGCTCTGGATGGACACCGAGGATTCGCTGTCGGTGACCGCCGGTGCGACCCTCGGCGAGCCGGTGGCACCGCGCGGATCCGAATGGCTGCGGGTGGCCGCGGTCCGGTTACCGCGCATCTCCAACTCCACCGATGTGGAAGCGCTGGCCTGTGAACCCGGTGTCCTGGTGCGCTGGGTCGCCGACCCCGGCGATATCGGCGACGCCGACGTGGTGGTCCTGCCGGGCAGCAAGGCCACGGTCTCGGACCTGGCGTGGCTGCGGGAGCGTGGATTGGCGGCCGCGGTGGTGGCGCATGCCGCGGCCGGCCGGCCGGTGCTGGGCGTGTGCGGCGGATTCCAGATGCTGTGCCGCCGGATCGATGACCCCGTCGAGTCGCGGTCCGGGACGGTCGAAGGCCTCGGGCTGCTGGACGCCGATATCGTGTTCGACCCTGCGAAGACGTTGCGGCACTGGGAGACTCCGCTACACGGGTACGAGATTCACCACGGGCAGGTGCGCCGGTCCGGTGAGCAGGACTGGCTCGGGGTGGGGATCCGCCGCGGCGCGGTGTTCGGTACCCACTGGCATGGCCTGCTGGACAACGACGATGAGCGCCGGGCCTGGCTCACCGAAGCCGCCGCCGCGGCGGGCCGCACCGGATTCGTCGTGGCCGCGGACACCGACGTGCGGGCCCGGCGCGACGCCCAGCTGGACGTGATGGCAGATGCGCTGGCCGCGCATCTCGACCTGCAGGCCGTTCTGGGGCTGCTCGGCGGGCCACCGCGGCGTGCGGTCATCGCCAGCGCGCTCACCAGTGGTTAATCTGGGCCGATGATCGCACGCCTGCTGGTCCCGGCGATGCTGATCGCGCTCATGCAGAGTGGATGCGCCCACGTCGTGGCGGGGAGCGCCACCTGGCCGGGCGCACGGCTGGAGTCGGTACTGCTCACGTCGGCGGACTTCGCACCCGGTGTGCGCTATGACCGGATCGTCGAACGACCCGGGGAACCTGACGGCACTGGCGGACCGCCGGCGATGCTGTCCACCCCGCAAGGGTGCAGTGACGGTTTCACCCGGGTGATCGCCGCGACGGCCGAACGCGGCCCGGGTAGCGCGGCCAAGTACACCGTCAGCTACGACGGTGTCCGCATGCTCGTCACCGTGCTGAGCCGGCAACTGGATCTGGACGCGATCGCGGCGACGGCGCAGCGATGCGCGCACTACGAAACCTTCTTCGACCGGTCGTCGCCGGGAATACCGATGACCACCACCGGTCTGCCCACCGAGCGGCCGGGCGCGCTCGTCTTCGAGCAGACCATGCAGCTCGGCAGCGAGCGCACCAGCGTGTACTCCTCGTTCGAAAACGTGGACGGGATGGCGGTTTTCGCGGTCGGCTTTCCGACGCCCGACCCCGGCATCACGGCCAAGGGCACCTTGCCGCAGACCTTCCTGCAGGTGACCGGCAAACAGGCCGCCCGCATCGGGCAACGCTGACAGCCGGTGCCAGACCGGCCAAAACGGCCGCGCCGGACCGGGACATGTCCTAGCGTGACGCAATGCCCTCGACCATGGTGACCGTCGATGGGGTGCCTGTCGCTGTCGAGGTGGCAGGCCCCGACAAGGGCGGGGTGGTGGTGCTGCTCGGCGCCGCCGCGCCCGGTGCCCGCGCCTACGACGCCGTGTGCCAGCGCCTGCACACCGCCTCGCTCCGGACGATCGTCATCTACCCCGACCCCCAGTTGACGGCCAAAGCGGTGGTGGGGGTGCTCGATGCCCTCGGGGTGCGCTGGGGTCTGCTGGTGGGCGACCGGTTCGGCGGCGAACTGGCCTGGGAGCTGGCGGCGACGCGGCTGGATCGGTTCATCGGGCTGGTGGTGATCGACCGGGGACATCCACGGGTCGCCGACCAGTCCGGCGTCGTCCGTGACGAACACTGTCCGCCGGTGGAACTGAACACCACTGTGCTGGTGAGCAATCCGGCCGCGCGTGCGGTGGCACAGGCCAGCCAGCGGTACGTCTACGGCGAGTACCGGCAGGTCGAACTGGTCAGCCGGCGCAACGCGGGCGAGTCCACCGCCCAGGTGGCCGCGGAGATCGTGATGCGCACCAGCACGTGGTAGGGGGAATGATCCGGTGAGCGGGCCGGTCAGACGCCGTCATCGATCAGCGCGTCCCCGCTGAGGTCGACCTGCTTGACCGGTCCGGTGAACCAATGCCGCACCGACAGTTGCCAATAGATCGCCAGCAGCAGCAGGACGACGCCCACCAGAATCGGGGTGTAGTTGACGAACTTCAACTCGAAACTGGGATCCCAGGGTGCGCCGCCGATCGAGGTCGGGAACATCGCGATGATCGAGGTCACGACGATCTCGATCAGTGCCAGCGGAGCCATCCACTTGTGGTGGCCGCGCAGATTCCACTTGCCGATCGGGAATGAATCGCCGGCCTTCCATCGGTAGTAGATCGGCACCGCGAAGCACAGATACAGGCCCACGACACCGATCGAGACGACGGCGAAGAACGCGACCGGGACCGGTGCGCCGTTGATGTCGACCTCGACCAGGGCCGGCAGCGTGATGATGGCCGCGATCACGGCGGTCACGATCACGGCGTTGGCGGGCACCCGCTTGGCGCTCAGCTTGGACCACAGCTGGTGACCCGGGACGGCACGGTCACGGCTGAAGGCGAACAACATCCGGGACGCGCTGGTCTGGCAGGCGGTGGTGCAGAACAACTGGCCCGCCGTCGAGATCAGCAGGACGATGCCGACCCACTTGGAGTCCATCGCCTGGGTGAAGATGGTGGCGACCGCGCCGCCGCCCGCCGTCACCCCGTCGACATCCTGGACGGCGAACAGGAAGCTGAGCAGCAGGATCCAGCCGCCGATGGCGGAGTAGAAGATCGAGCGCCAGATGCCTTTGGCGGCACCGTCGGCCGCGCTCTTGGTCTCCTCGGACAGGTGGGCCGACGCGTCGTATCCGGTGATCGTGTACTGCGTGAGGATCGCCGACATCGGCAGCACGAAGAACAGGAACCCCAGCCCCGAGGTCGACCCGCCGAAGAAGCCGGTGTTGTTGACCGTGGTGGCGAACACGGTGGAGAGGCCGGCGTGTCGGGTGGGGATCAGCCACAGGATCGCGATGACGATCACCGCGCCCGCGACATGCCACCACACCGAGATGTTGTTGATCACGGCCAGCAGGTGCGAGGAGAAGATGTTGATGGTCGCGACGATCGCCAGGATCACCAGGAACATGACGAAGACCCTGGTCAGGCTGTATCCGGAGGCCCATGTCTCGCTGAAGGTGCTCAAGGTCAGGTCGAGGAAGGTGGCGCTGCCGTACGCCACCGACGCCAGGATGGCGATCAGGCCGACGAGATTGAGCCATCCGGTGTAGTAACCGGCCTTGGGGCCACCGAGTTTGGCTGCCCACCAATAGATTCCACCGGAGGTCGGGAATGCCGAGACCAACTCGGACATGCACAGCCCGATCATCAGGATGAAGACCGAGATGATCGGCCAGCCCCAGGCGATGGCGGCCGGACCGCCGTTGTTCCAGCCGAGCCCGAACGAGGTGAAGCAGCCGGCCAGGATGGAGATGATCGAGAACGAGATGGCGAAGTTGGAGAACCCCGACCAAGACCGGTGCAGTTCCTGGGCGTAACCCAGGCTGGCGAGATGCCTCTCGTCCTCATCGAGCAGTTCGTGGCCTTCTGGCACGGTGTTCTCCTTTATCGCAGCCCCCGGATCTAGGGGGAGAATAGGCCGCTATTGGTCTGCTGTCCTACCTTTGGCGTGACAGATGTGTAAATCTGTAGGTGAATGATGCTGCCCTGCGCTACTCACATGGCGGTAATGGTTGACTTCTCGTCGTAGAGAGGACGTCATGCTGACGCAGATCGAACTCGAACATCTCGTCGCCGACGGTGAGATCGACACCGTCATCGTCGCGTTCACCGACATGCAGGGCCGTCTCACCGGCAAACGGGTGTCGGCCCGGTTGTTCGTCGAGGACGTCGCCGCCCACGGCGCCGAATGCTGCAACTACCTGCTTGCCGTCGACGTGGACATGAACACCGTCGACGGGTACGCCATCTCCAGCTGGGAAACCGGCTACGGCGATATGGTCATGACGGCCGATTTCAGCACCCTGCGACTGCTGCCCTGGCTGCCCGGGACCGCCCTGGTGATGGCCGATCTGTCCTGGACAGACGGGCGCCCCGTGGTCCAGGCGCCGCGCAGCATCCTGCGTCGCCAGCTCGACCGACTCGCCGACCGGGGGCTGGTCGCTTTCGTCGGCACCGAACTGGAATTCATGGTGTTCGACGACAGCTACCGGGCCGCCTGGGCGGCCGACTACCGCGGGCTGACGCCGGCGACCGACTACAACGTCGACTACGCGATGCTGGCCTCGACCCGGATGGAGCCGCTGCTGCGCGATATCCGGCGCGGTATGGAAGGCGCCGGAATGTACTGCGAGGGGGTGAAGGGGGAATGCAATCTCGGCCAGCAGGAGATCGCGTTCCGCTACGCCGACGCAATGGTCACCTGCGACAACCACACGATCTACAAGAACGGTGCCAAGGAGATCGCCGACCAACACGGCAAGTCGCTGACGTTCATGGCGAAATACGATGAGCGCGAAGGCAACAGCTGCCACATCCACCTGTCGTTCCGGGGTGCCGACGGCACCGCGGTATTCGCCGATGACGCCGACGGTGACGGCATGTCGGCGATGTTCCGCAGCTTCGTGGCCGGCCAGCTGGCGACCCTGCGTGAGCTGACGTTGTTCTACGCGCCGAACATCAACTCCTACAAGCGTTTCGTCGACGGCAGCTTCGCGCCCACCGCGGTGGCCTGGGGTATGGACAATCGCACCTGCGCGCTGCGGGTGGTCGGGCACGGCCACGGCATGCGGATGGAATGCCGCGCGCCCGGCGGCGACGTGAATCAATATCTGGCCGTCGCCGCCCTCATCGCGGGCGGTCTGCACGGTATCGAACAGGGTCTGGAACTGGAGCCGGCATGTACCGGTAATGCCTACAGCGGTGGGGCCGCACGCCTGCCCACCACCTTGGCCGAGGCGGCCGATCTGTTCGCGGGATCGGCGGTGGCCCGGTCCGCCTTGGGCGACGACGTCGTCGACCACTACCTCAACAATGCGCGTGTCGAACTGACGGCCTTCAACGGTGCCGTCACGGATTGGGAAAGGAGACGCGGCTTTGAGCGGCTCTGACGCCGGAACGAGACCCGTCATCGGGTTGACCACCTATCTGCAGCAGGCGCAGACGGGGGTGTGGGATGTGCAGGCCAGTTTCCTGCCGGCCATCTACATCGAGGGTGTCAACCTCGGCGGCGGGACGGCGATGCTGCTGCCGCCGCAGCCGGCCGGCACCGCAGTGGCCGAGCGGGTGCTCGACGGTGTCGACGGACTGATCATCACCGGCGGCCGCGACGTCGACCCGCAAAGCTATGGCCAGCAACGGCATCCGGCCACCGACGAGCCGGCCGGCCCGCGCGACGACTGGGAGTTCGCGCTGCTGGCGGTGGCCCTGCGCCGCGGTATGCCGGTGCTCGGCATCTGCCGCGGCGCCCAGGTGCTCAATGTGGCCCTCGGTGGCACCCTGCACCAGCACCTGCCCGATGTGCTCGGCCACAGCCGCCACCAGCAGGGCAACGCGGTGTTCTCCACCTCGGCCGTGCACACCGTTCCCGGAACCCGGCTGGCCGCCCTCATCGGCGAGTCCTCGCACGCCCAGTGCTATCACCACCAGGCCATCGACCGGCTCGGTGACGGGTTGATCATCAGCGCCCAGGAGACCGCCGACGGGGTGATCGAAGCGGTCGAGCTGCCGGGCGAGCAGTTCGTCCTCGCGGTGCAGTGGCATCCCGAGGAACGGCTCGATGACCTGCGCCTGTTCGCCGGCCTGGTGCAGGCCGCCACCAGCTATGCGTCGGAAAGGGTTTCATGAGCGTCACCGAGATCGTCAATCCGGCCACCGAGGAGGTGCTGCGCACCGTCGATCTGCTCGACGTCGCCGCGGTCGATGACGCGGTGGCGCGCGCGGTGTCGGCCCAGCGTCGCTGGGCCCGGCTGGCGCCCGCGGAACGGGCCGCGGGACTGCGCGCCTTCGCCGCGACCGTGGACGCCCATATCGACGAACTCGCGGCGCTGGAGGTCGCCAACTCCGGGCATCCGATCGGCCAGGCCGAGTGGGAGGCCGGCCATGTGCGCGATGTGCTGACCTACTACGCGGCCAGTCCGGAACGCTTGTCCGGCAAGCAGATTCCGGTCGCCGGTGGCCTGGACGTGACCTTCCACGAGCCCCTCGGTGTGGTCGGGGTGATCACCCCGTGGAACTTCCCGATGACCATCGCGGCCTGGGGGTTCGCCCCGGCGCTGGCCGCCGGGAACGCGGTCGTGCTCAAACCGGCCGAATGGACGCCGCTCACCTCGATCCGGCTCGGTCAGCTGGCCGTTGAGTCAGGGTTGGACCCCGACCTGTTCCAGGTGCTGCCCGGGGCGGGCATGGTGGTGGGGGAGCGGTTCGTCACCCACCCCGAGGTGCGCAAGGTGGTGTTCACCGGTTCCACCCGGGTCGGTACCCGAGTGATGGCGGGGGCGGCCGCACAGGTCAAACGCGTCACGCTGGAGCTGGGCGGCAAGAGCGCCAACATCATCTTCGACGACTGTGATCTGGAGCGCGCCGCCGCCACGGCACCCTACGGGGTGTTCGACAACGCCGGTCAGGACTGCTGCGCCCGCAGCCGGATCCTGGTGCAGCGCAACGTCTACGACCGGTTCATGGAACTCCTCGAACCGGCCGTCAAGGGCGTGGTGGTCGGTGACCCGACCGTCCGCGCCACCGAGATGGGACCGTTGGTGTCCAAACCGCACTGGGAGTCGGTGTGCGCCTATGTTCCCGACGACGCGCCGGTGGCCTTCCGCGGATCGGCCCCGGCGGGTGCCGGGTACTGGTTCGCGCCCACGGTGCTCACCCCGGACCGCACCCACCGCACGGTGACCGAGGAGATCTTCGGGCCGGTGGTGACGGTGCTGCCGTTCGAGGACGAGGCCGATGCGATCGCTCTCGCCAACGCCACCTCCTACGGGCTGTCCGGGTCGATCTGGACCGATAACGTGTCACGGGCCCTGCGGGTGTCGCGGGCGGTGGAGGCGGGCAACCTCAGCGTCAACTCGCACTCGTCGGTGCGCTACACCACCCCGTTCGGCGGCTTCAAACAGTCCGGCCTGGGCCGCGAGCTGGGCCCCGACGCGCCGCTGTCCTTCACCGAAACCAAGAATGTCTTCTTCGCCGTGAGCGAAGCGGACAGTTGAGCCAGCAGAGGAGTGCCAGATGGATCTGACCCAGCGACTGAAGGACAAGGTCGCCGTCATCACCGGGGGTGCGAGCGGTATCGGATTGGCGACGGCCAAGCGGATGCAGGCCGAAGGTGCCGTCGTCGTGATCGGCGATATCGACCCGGTCACCGGGCAGGCCGTCGCCGATGAGCTGAACGTCACGTTCGTGCAGGTCGACGTCTCGGACGAAGCCGCGGTGGATCGGCTCTTCGACACCGCCTTCGAGGTGCACGGGGGAGTCGACATCGCCTTCAACAACGCCGGGATCAGCCCGCCCGACGATGACCTGATCGAGAACACCGAGCTGCCGGCCTGGCAGCGGGTGCAGGACATCAACCTCAAGAGCGTGTACCTGTGCTGCCGGGCGGCCCTGCGCCATATGGTGCCCGCCCAGAAGGGCTCGATCATCAACACCGCGTCGTTCGTCGCGGTGATGGGTTCGGCCACTTCGCAGATCTCCTACACCGCGTCCAAGGGCGGGGTGCTGGCCATGTCACGCGAGCTCGGGGTGCAGTTCGCCCGCCAGGGCATCCGGGTCAACGCCCTGTGCCCGGGACCGGTGAACACGCCGCTGCTGCAGGAGCTGTTCGCCAAGGATCCCGAGCGCGCCGCGCGCCGGCTGGTGCACGTGCCGGTGGGCAGGTTCGCCGAGCCCGAGGAGCTGGCGGCCGCGGTCGCGTTCCTCGCCAGCGATGACGCATCGTTCATCACCGGATCGACCTTCCTGGTCGACGGTGGCATCAGTGGCCACTACGTGACTCCGCTCTGAGCCGGCACAGTAAGTTCCGACAGATGTCCGTGTCCGATCCGATGCCGGATCCACTGCCCGCAAGTGAGCGCCCCGCCGCGGAGGCGGCGGCATCGTCACTGCTGCGCCCGGTCCGGCTGGGCAACGCCTTCGAGGACACCGTCGGGCGGCTGCTGGAGACCATCCGGCTCGGTGTGCTGGCGCCGGGGGAATCCCTGCCGCCGGAACGGGAACTGGCAGCGCGGCTCGGCGTCAGCAGGGACACCGTCCGCGAGGCCATCAAATCCCTGGCCGACGCCGGCTATCTGGTCTCCAAGCGCGGGCGCTACGGCGGCACCTTCCTGGCCACCGAAATGCCCGTCCTGCCCACCGGCGCCGAGCGGCGGGGGATCACCCGGGAGGAGATCGACGACGCGGTGCGGCTGCGGGAGATCCTGGAGGTCGGCGCGGCGCGGATGGCGGCGGGGCGCAGCCTGACCGCCGTCGACAGGGAGGGACTCTGGTCGCGGCTGCGCGACGTGCGCGGCGCCGACCCCGACGACTACCGCAGGCTGGACTCCCGACTGCACCTGGCCATCGCCGAGGCCGCGGGATCACCGTCGCTGGTACCGCTGGTGGCCCAGAACCGGATGCGGATCAATGCCCTGCTGGACCAGATCCCACTGTTGTCGCGCAATATCGCGCACTCCGACGAACAACACGAGTCCATCGTGATGGCGATCCTGGCCGGGGACGCCGAGGGTGCCGCGGCCGCGATGGCGGCCCATATCGCCGGCTCGACCGCGCTGCTGCACGGTTTCCTGGACTGACGTTCACTACGATTCATCGGGTGACCGATACCGGGGACCCCGCCGTCGTGCAGCGCGCATCCGCCGCGCTGTCCGATGTCGACACCGGTGGCTGGGCTCGGCGCTTCGATCTGCTCTCCGATCAGCATCGGCTCGAGATCCTGCTGTCGCTGCACCGGGCTCCCGGCATCTGCGTCAGCGATCTCGCCGCCGCGCTGGGGCGTTCGGAGAATGCGGTGTCACAAGCGCTTCGGGTGTTGCGCGATCAGGGCTGGGTCACCAGCACCCGGGTCGGCCGGATGGTGACCTACCGGCTCGACGACGAGGTGGTGCACGACTTGCTGCACTGGATCGGCGCCCGGCACTCCTGATCATCTGTTCATCTAGACAGATGTCACCGGGCGTCCTACGCTCCGTTGATGGCCTCGCGCTTCGATCGCTCCGACGTGATCTCGATTGCCACCATCGGCGGTGTGGTCCTCGCGCTCCACGTATTCGGCTGGGGCGTGCTCATTTTCGGGGTGGCGCCCCAACACATCACCTTGGGCTCGGCCGGTGTGTTCGGGGTCGGGCTCGGACTGACGGCGTACCTGCTCGGCGTTCGGCACGCCTTCGACGCCGACCACATCGCGGTGATCGACAACACCACGCGCAAGCTGGTGGGTGAGGGAACCCGGACCTTGTCATCCGGGTTCTGGTTCTCGCTCGGGCATTCCAGCGTGGTGTTCGGCCTGGCGTTTCTGCTGGCGCTCGGCGTGCGCGCCGTCATCGGCCCGGTACAGGACGAGGGTTCGGCGATGCTGCAGACCTTGGGCCTGATCGGCTCGGTGGTCGCGGGCACCTTCCTCATCCTGATCGGCCTGACCAACCTGGCGGCGGTGGTCGGTATCACCAAGGTGTTCCGGGCCATGCGCAGCGGTGAGCTGGACGAGACCGAACTCGAGCGGCAGTTGCACCGCCGCGGCTTCCTGGCGCGGTTGCTCGGCAGGGTGATGGACCGGGTCAGCAAGCCGTGGCACCTGTACCCGGTCGGCCTGTTGATGGGTCTGGGATTCGACACGGCCACCCAGGTGGCGCTGCTGGTGCTGGCGGCCGGGGCGGCAGCGTTCACCCTGCCCTGGTACGCCGTCCTGGTGCTGCCGGTGCTGTTCGCTGCGGGGATGAGTCTGTTCGACAGCCTGGACGGGATCTTCATGGCCCGCGCCTACGGCTGGGCGCTGCTCAAGCCGATCCGCAAGGTGTACTACAACCTCACCGTCACGGTGCTCTCGGTCTTCGTCGCCCTGGTCATCGGCGTGATCGTGCTGACCGGTCTGCTCGTCGACCGGCTGGGCATCACGTCGGGCCCGCTGGCCGTCGTCGGTTCGGCCGACCTGGAATTCGTCGGCTTCGTCATCGTCGGGTTGTTCGTGGTGACCTGGCTGGTCTCCCTGGGGATCTGGCGTTTCGGCCGGATCGAGGAACGCTGGGAGGCCGTGCCGGGAGCCTGACCACTCCGGTCCGGGTCAGAGCAGGCCCAGCAGCGCGTTCTCGATCACCTCCGGCAGGGCCGGATGGATCCAATACTGCTTGGTGGCAACCTCTTCGGCGGTCTGGCCCAGGCTCATCGCCTGGATCAAGGGCTGGATGATCGAGGAGGCCTGGTACCCCAGGATGTGCGCACCCAGGATTCGGCCGGTGCCACGCTCGCCGATCAGTTTGGCGACACCGACGGTGTCCTCCATTGCCCAGCCGTACGCGGTGTCCCCGTAGTTCTGCACCTTGACCACGATGTCCAGGCCGGCGTCTCGCGCCTCGGATTCGGTGAGGCCGACCATCGCCATCTGCGGCTCGGTGAACACCGCCGAGGGCACGAACCGGTGATCGCTGGCCACCATCGAGGCGGTGTCATCCCAGTCTTGGAGCAGGTTGTGCCGGGTCACGCGCATTTCGTGATTGGCCACATGTTTGAGCTGAAACGCCGAGGACACATCGCCGAGCGCGAAAACGCCGCGCGCCGTGGTCCGCTGGTACTCGTCGACCACCACGCTGCCGTCCTCGACGGCCACCCCGGCCGTCTGCGCGTCCAGCAGGTCCCCGTTCGGGATCCGGCCGGTGGCGACCAGCAGCACATCGGTGTCGATCTCGGACCCGTCGTCGAGTTCGAGCACCGTGCGTCCCGCCTCGGTCCGCGCGCCGGTCACGTTGACGTGGGTGCGCAGATCCCACTTCTGCTTCGCCAGGTCGGTGAAGCGATGGCAGATCGTCTCATCGCAGTGGGTGAGCATCCCCGGCCCGCGCACCACGACGGTCACCCGTACCCCGAGCGCGGAGAACACGTGCGCGAACTCCGCGGCCACGAAACCACCGCCCACGATCACCAGATGCTCGGGCAGTTCCTCGATCCGCATGATGGTGTCGCTGGTGTGGTACGCCACGCCGCAGTCGTGGATCGCCGGCGGCACCGTGGCGCGCGAACCCGCCGCGATGACCACCTGATCCGAGCTGAACTCGTCACCGGCCTCGGTACGCAACAGGTAGCGGCCGTCCCGCACGCCGGTGAACCGGGTGTGGTGGGAGTACACGTCGATATTGGACAGCCCGCGTTTGTAGGCCTCGCCACCGGCCGCGATCGGGTCGATACGGCCGAAGACCCGGTCGACGATATCGGGCCAGCGGACCCCGTCGATATGCGCATCGATGCCGTACCGGGCCGACGTCCGCACCGTGTGGGCGACCTCGGCCGCGTAGACGAACATCTTCGTCGGAATGCAGCCGACATTGAGGCAGGTGCCACCGAAGGTGCCCTGCTCGCAGAGGGCGATGCGCATATCGCCGTAGCGGGCGTCATACCCGGGGTCGGGGATGCTGTTGCCCGAGCCGGTACCGATGATGGTCAGGTCGTAATGCTGCACGCGGTTGCGCCCTATCCGGATTGTGTTGTGAATGAACGATTCTGGTTACTCAAGTACCAATCCAACCAGGCGTCGAGCTCCCGGTAGGCGGCGGCCCGCGGCCCGGCCAGGGACAGGAACACATCGTGCTTGGCGTCGGTGATCGGCACCACGGTGACGCGGTTGCCGACACACCCGGCCCACCGCGCGATCTGGGCGACATCGAGTACCGCGTCCCCGCGCTGGATGAGGTCCGGGTCGGAGGACTCCGCGACGCTGTGCCCCGACCGCAGGATCAGCGAGGGCACCCCGACATCCAGGCCGCGGTGCAAGCGCGCCTGCGCACGCCGGATGGCGTTGATCCAGCCGAACGTCACCGGGAACCCGCCCAGCGGTTTCCATTCCAGGTCGTAGTCGAATTCCCCCGCGTGGTCGCGGTGCAGGGTGCTGCCGTAGCCGCCCTCGGCGACGGGCCTGCGGATGACCTGCATCTTGCGCAGCCGGGCCAGGGCGATCAGTGCCGCCGAGGTCGGCGCGCTGCGCAGGATCGCCGGTCCGTGCAGATCGAACCACGGGCTGTTGAGCACCAGACCCGTGATGCGCCCGTCGGCGCCGCGGCGGCGCAGCCGGTCCAGCCACAGCGTCACGATGAGCCCGCCGGCCGAATGGCCGTACACCAGCACCTCGGCGGCGTCGATATGCGCCAGCGCGGCCTGCAGCGCGGTGTCGTAGCGGGCCAGGTCGGTGGTGAAGTGCGGGGTCTGCCCTTCCAGCCGGGACCGGCCGCACTTGGGCAGGTCCAGGGCGTAGACGTCGAATCCGCGGGCGGCGAAGCGGTCGGCGAGCTCGGTGTGGAAGAAGTAGTCGGTGAACCCGTGCACCACCAGCACGGCCCGGGCGCGCGGGTTGTCCCGCTCCCGGTGCACCAGGGTGGCCACCAGGTCGCCCTCGCCATCCGGGTCGGCTCCCAGCGCCAGGGTGAGCGCCCGGTAGCCGGGCAGGACGTCGGGCTTCCATTGCGCATGCGAATGGCCCTGCGATGCCGTCACGGCTTCACCCTATCCGCACGCCTATCCGCACAGGTGACCGAAAGCACCCGGCACGGCCCGTTACCCGGTGGACCCGTCGCGATAACCTGAGAACCAGAAGAACCGTCGCGTACCACCTGCGGCGGGCCATGCGACACGAAGGACCAGCCAACGGTGTCTGACCCCAAGGTAGCCAAGACCGACGTCGTGCTCGTCGGTGCGGGAATCATGAGCGCCACCCTCGGCGCGCTGCTGCGACTGGTCGAGCCCAGTTGGTCGATCACGCTGATCGAACGCCTCGACGGCGCCGCTGCCGAGAGCAGCGACCCGTGGAACAACGCCGGCACCGGGCACTCGGCGCTCTGCGAGCTGAACTACACGCCGCAGAAGGCCGACGGCACCATCGACATCACCAAGGCCGTCACCGTCAACGAGCAGTTCCAGGTCTCCCGCCAGTTCTGGGCCTACGCCGTGGAGAACGGTGTGCTGCCCGACGTGCGCAACTTCCTCAACCCGATCCCGCATGTCAGCTTCGTGCACGGCGCGGCCAACGTCGCCTACCTCAAGGCCCGCCGCGAGGCCCTGGTCGGCAACCCGCTGTTCGCCTCCATGGAGTTCATCGACGACGCCGACGAGTTCGCCCGCCGGTTGCCGTTGATGGCGGCCAAGCGGGACTTCTCCGAACCGGTCGCGCTGAACTGGACCCAGTCCGGCACCGACGTCGATTTCGGTTCGCTCTCGCGCCAGCTCATCGGGTACGGCGCCGCCCAGGGCATGACGACGCTGTTCGGCCACCAGGTGCGCAACCTGCGCAAGGAGTCCGACGGCACCTGGACCATCAGCTACGTCAACCGGCGTACCCGCGAGAAGTACAAGATCAACGCCAAGTTCGTCTTCGTCGGCGCCGGTGGCGGTGCGCTGCCCCTGCTACAGAAGGCCGGTATCCCGGAGGCCAAGGGGTTCGGCGGGTTCCCCGTCGGCGGCCAGTGGCTGCGCACCGACAATCCCGAGCTCGCGGCGGCGCACCAGGCCAAGGTGTACGGCGCGCCCCCGCTCGGCGCACCGCCCATGTCGGTGCCGCACCTGGACACCCGGGTGATCAACGGGCGGTCCTACCTGTTGTTCGGTCCGTTCGCGGGTTGGTCGCCGAAGTTCCTCAAGCAGGGCAAGGTCACCGATCTGCCGCTGTCGGTCAAACCGAACAACATGACCTCGATGCTCGGTGTCGGCTTGACCGAGACGAGTCTGCTCAAGTACCTGATCGGCCAGCTGCTCTTGAGCGAGGCCGACCGGGTCGAGACACTGCGCGAATTCGCGCCCAGCGCACGCGATTCCGACTGGGAACTCGATATCGCGGGCCAGCGTGTGCAGGTGATCAGGCGCCAGGGTGCCGGTGGCGTGCTGGAGTTCGGCACCACCGTGCTCTCGGCGGCCGACGGCTCCATCGCCGGTCTGCTCGGGGCCTCGCCCGGAGCGTCGACCGCGGTGCCCGCCATGCTGGAGGTGATGGAGCGCTGCTTCGGGGACCGGTACCCGTCCTGGCAGCCCAAACTCAAGGAGATGGTGCCGTCGCTGGGTACCAAGCTGTCCGGCGAACCCGGCCTGTACCGCGAGGTATGGGATTGGGGCACCAAGGTGCTGCAGCTCGACACGCCGGCAGCCGTGTGACGACGGTGCGCCGATGACGGTCGCGCTGCGCCGGAGCTGGGCGCAGGATCTCGACGCCGCCACCCTCTATGAGCTGCTCAAGCTGCGCGTCGAGGTGTTCGTGGTCGAGCAGGCCTGCCCCTACCCGGAGCTCGACGGCCGTGATCTGCTCGCCGAGACCCGGCACTTCTGGCTGGAAAGCCCTGACGGACAGGTGATTTCGACGTTGCGGTTGATGGAGGAGCACCCCCGCGGGGAGAAGGTGTTCCGAATCGGGCGGGTGTGCACCAAACGCACCGAACGCGGGAACGGGCACACCGCCCGGCTGATGCAGGCCGCCATCGCGGAGGTCGGCGACTATCCGTGCCGGATCGACGCGCAGACCTACCTGCAGGAGATGTACAGCGCGCACGGTTTCGTCCGCGACGGTGACGAATTCCTGGAGGACGGCATTCCCCACGTGCCGATGATCCGGCCGGGCTTGGGAGCGGGACAGCAATAGTGACCTCGACAGTGAGCTCTACGATGGCGAACTACCCGTTCAGCGCGCTGGTGGGCCACGACCGGCTCCGTCTTGCGCTCATCTTGTGCGCGGTGCGCCCCGATATCGGTGGGGTGCTGATCCGCGGCGAGAAGGGCACCGCCAAATCGACCGCGGTACGCGGCCTGGCGACCGTGCTGTCCCAGGTCGACGACGAGGCGCGGTTGGTGGAGCTGCCGATCGGTGCCACCGAGGACCGGGTGGTCGGATCGCTGGATCTGCAACGGGTGCTGCGCGACGGCGAGCAGGCCTTCCAACCGGGTCTGCTGGCCCGGGCCCACGGCGGGGTGCTCTACGTCGACGAGGTCAACCTGCTGCACGACCACCTGGTCGACGTGCTGCTGGACGCCGCCGCGATGGGCCGCGTGCACATCGAGCGGGACGGTATCTCGCACAGCCATGACGCCCGGTTCGTCTTGGTGGGCACCATGAATCCCGAGGAGGGGGAGCTGCGCCCGCAGCTGCTGGACCGGTTCGGGCTCACCGTCGATGTGGCAGCCTCGCGTGATGTCGATGTGCGCGTCGAGGTGATCCGGCAGCGGCTGGCCTATGAGGCCGACCCGCGGGGGTTCGCCGACCGCTACGCCGACGAGGACGCCGCACTGGCGGCCCGGATCACCACCGCCCGGGCCGCGCTGGTCGATGTCGTGTTGCCGGACAACGAGTTACGGCGGATCGCCGCCCTGTGCGCGGCCTTCGACGTGGACGGGATGCGCGCGGATCTGGTGCTGGCCCGCACGGCGGTGGCACACGCGGCCTGGCGTGGTAGTACGACCGTGGCCGAAGAAGACATCCGGATCGCCGCGGAACTGGCGCTGCCGCACCGCCGCCGCCGTGACCCGTTCGACGATCCGGGACTGGATCAGGATCGCCTCGACGAGGCGTTGGCCGCGGCCGATCAATCGGAGCAGGAACCGGATCCCGACCCGCCGGGCGGCGGTGGGGCCGAAGCATCCGAGGGCGCCGAGGCGTCCGATGGCGCCCAGAGTCCTGCGCCGCAGAGGAATTCGGGCAACGGTGCGAGCCGTCCCAGCGCGCCGCCCGCGGCGACCTTCCGGACCAAGGCGCTGCTCGTCCCGGGTGTCGGTGAGGGCGCCCCGGGCCGCCGTTCGCGGGCGCGCAACCGCACCGGCGCCACCGTGGCGGCCACCGACGTACCGGGCGACGGTCACGGGGTGCATATCTTCGCCTCGGTGCTGGCGGCCGCGGGCAATCAGCGCCGGGCCGGCCGGCCGCGCATCGGGCCCGAGGATGTCCGGCGCGCGGTGCGTGAAGGCCGGGAGGCCAACTTGGTGATCTTCGTGGTCGACGCCTCCGGGTCGATGGCCGCGAGGGACCGGATGTCGGCGGTCAGCGGTGCCACGCTGTCGCTGCTGCGGGACGCTTACCAGCGTCGCGACAAGGTTGCGGTGGTGACCTTCCGTCAGGACCGGGCGCAGGTGCTGCTGCCCCCGACCTCCTCGGTATACATCGCCGGACGACGACTGGCGCGCTTCGACACCGGGGGCAAAACCCCGTTGGCGCAGGGTCTGCTGGCCGCACGCGACGTCGTGTTGCGGGAGAAGGCGCGGGACCGGTCCCGGCGCCCGCTGGTGGTCGTGCTCACCGACGGGCGGGCCACCGGCGGTGCCGATCCGCTGGGCCGCACCGAGACGGCTGCCCGGTTACTGGTGGCCGAGGGTGTCGCCGCCGTGGTGGTGGACTGCGAGACGTCCTACGTGCGACTGGGGTTGGCCACCCGGCTGGCTCAGCAGCTCGATGCCCCCGCGGTCCGTCTGAGTCAGTTGCAGGCCGGCGAGCTGACCTCGCTGGTCAAATCAGCAGCCTAGGAGATGTCTCATGCCACAAGGGCAACCGCTCACGGTTCCGAATGACGGGCTGACCACCAAGGCGCGCCGCAATGCTCCCTTGCTCGCGGTGCACACCGGCCCCGGCAAGGGGAAGTCGACCGCAGCCTTCGGTATGGCGCTGCGCGCCTGGAACCAGGGTTTCGATATCGCGGTGTTCCAATTCGTCAAGAGCGCCAAGTGGAAAGTGGGCGAGGAGAGCGCCTTCACCGCCCTGGGCCGGATGCACGACGAGCACGGTGTCGGCGGGCCGGTGCA
Source organism: Mycobacterium hackensackense (assembly GCF_025822555.1). NCBI lineage: Bacteria > Bacillati > Actinomycetota > Actinomycetes > Mycobacteriales > Mycobacteriaceae > Mycobacterium > Mycobacterium hackensackense. Next base: position 222,548 of record NZ_JACKUC010000029.1, on the reverse strand, counting down.
GTGGCACAAGATGGGGTCGGGCTGGTCGTGGACGCGTAAGCACGGGTCCGAGGTCGACCACGCCGAGGCGGCCCGGGACGGCTGGGCCGAGATTCGCAGCCGGCTCGCGGATGCGCGCCACGATTTCTACGTCCTCGACGAGTTCACCTATCCGCTCAAGTGGGGCTGGATCTCCGTGGAAGAGGTAGTCGAGGTGCTGGCCGACCGCCCCGGTAACCAGCATGTGGTGATCACCGGCCGGGACGCGCCGCAGCGTCTGCTGGAGGCCGCCGATCTGGTGACCGAGATGACCAAGATCAAGCACCCGATGGACGCCGGCCGCAAGGGTCAGCGCGGTATCGAGTGGTAGCGACGGTGAGCGTGGCGACACCAGCGGTCATCATCGCCGCCCCCGCCTCGGGCAGCGGTAAGACCACGGTGGCGACGGGTCTGATGGGCGCGCTGCGCCGCGCCGGACACCGGGTCGCCCCGTTCAAGGTGGGTCCCGACTTCATCGACCCGGGCTATCACGCCCTGGCCACCGGGCTGCCGGGTCGGAATCTGGATCCCGTGCTCGTCGGGGAGGACCTGATCGGCCCGCTGTACCGGCACGGCAGCGCGCACGCCGATATCGCGGTCGTCGAGGGCGTGATGGGTCTGTTCGACGGCCGTATCGCACCCGACCCCGGGCCGGCCCGCGGATCCACCGCCCAGGTCGCGGGCCTGCTCGGTGCGCCGGTGGTGCTGGTGGTCGACGCGCGGGGCCAGAGTCAGAGCATCGCCGCACTGCTGCACGGCTTCTCGACCTTCGACAGCGGGCTGCGCTTCGCCGGGGTGATCCTCAACCGGGTCGGCTCGCCGCGCCATGAGCAGGTGCTGCGGCAGGCCTGCGAACAGGTCGGCGTACCGGTGCTGGGCGCCATCCCGCGCGCCGGAGAACTCGAGGTGCCGTCCCGCCATCTCGGCCTGGTGACCGCCGTCGAATACGGCCGGCACGCCGAACGGGCCGTGGCGGCGATGGCCGATCTGGTGGCCCGCCACGTCGACGTGGCCGCCGTGGTCGCCGCCGCCGGGTCCGGGGTCACCGCTGCGCCGTGGAGTCCCGCGGTGGCCGAACCGGTGCGCGGGGTGACCGTCGCCCTGGCCGCCGGGCGGGCCTTCAGCTTCGGCTACGCCGAACACCGGGAACTGCTCGTCGCCGCCGGGGCCGATGTCGTCGACTTCGACCCGCTGGCCGACGAACTGCCTGCCGCGGCGACCGCCGTCGTCATCCCGGGCGGTTTCCCGGAGCAGTTCACCGCCGAACTCTCGGCCAACGAGACGGTACGGGCCCAGATCCGGGAGCTGGCCGCCGCGGGCGCCCCGGTGCACGCCGAGTGCGCCGGGCTGACCTATCTGGTCGACGATCTCGACGGGGTACCGATGTGCGGTGTGCTGGCGGGCACGGCGCGGTTCACCGAACGCCTGACCCTGGGTTACCGGGACGCGGTGGCGGTCACCGACTCGTCGCTGCACCGGGTCGGCGAGCGGGTCTCCGGACACGAATTCCATCGCACCGCAGTCACTTTCGCCACCGACTACGAGCAGGCCTGGGCCTATCGGGGCGGGCTGGGCCGCGACGGCGCGGTGCACCGCGGCATCCACGCCGGCTACCTGCATACCCACCCGGCCGCACACCCGCAGGCCATCACCCGGTTCGTGGCCGCCGGTGCAACCTTTAAGCTCGCCGGGTGAGTTCAGAGAACGCCTACCTCGTCGGTCTGCGCCTGCACGGGCGCAAAGTTGTCGTCGTGGGCGGTGGCAGCGTGGCCCAGCGCCGGTTGCCGCTGCTGATCTCGGTCGGGGCGGATGTGCATGTCGTCACCCGATCCGCCACCCCGGCGGTCGAGGCCATGCACCCGATCACCCTGACCCTGCGCGACTTCCGCGACGAGGATCTGGACGGCGCCTGGTACGTGCTGGCCGCCACCGACGATCCGGACGTCAACGCCGCCATCGTCGACGGGGCCGAGCGGCGCCGCATCTTCTGCGTGCGCGCCGACGCCGCGCGGGACGGCACCGCGGTCACCCCGGCTTCCTTCGAGTTCGACGGCCTGTCGGTCGGCGTGCTCGCCGGCGGGCAGCACCGGCGGTCGGCGGCCATCCGCACCGCCATCCACGAAGCGCTGCTGCGCGGCCTGATCTCCGGGCAGGCGCCGGACACCGTGCACGAGGGGGTCGCACTGGTCGGCGGGGGACCGGGTGACCCCGAACTGATCACGGTGCGGGGACGGCGGCTGCTGGCCCACGCCGATGTCGTCGTCGCCGACCGGTTGGCCCCGCCGGAACTTCTCGCCGAGCTGGCCCCGCACGTCGAGGTGATCGATGCCGCCAAGATCCCGTACGGGCGGGCCATGGCACAGGAGGCCATCAACGAGGTCCTCATCGACCGCGCCAGGGCCGGCAAGTTCGTGGTGCGGCTCAAGGGCGGTGACCCGTTCGTCTTCGCCCGCGGCTACGAAGAGGTGCTCGCGTGCGCCGAGGCCGGGATCCCGGTCACCGTGGTGCCGGGTGTGACCAGTGCCATAGCGGTTCCCGCGCTGGCCGGTACGCCGGTCACGCACCGCGCCGTCAACCACGAGTTCGTGGTGGTCAGCGGCCATGTTGCGCCGGAGCATCCCGAATCGTTAGTGAATTGGAATGCGCTGGCCCAGATGACGGGGACCATCGTGTTGCTGATGGCCGTCGAACGCATCGAACTGTTCGCCGATGTCCTGCTGGCGGGCGGCCGACCTGCGGATACGCCGGTCCTGGTGGTGCAGCACGGCTCGACGGCCGCCCAGCGGACGGTGCGTGCCCGGCTTTCCGACGTTGCCGACACGGTCCGCAGCGAGGGAATCAGGCCGCCGGCGATCATCGTGATCGGGCCCGTGGCCGGTTTCGGGAGTTAAAGGATTCTTAAGATTACTGTAAGGTAACCCGCATGACGGCTCTCAACGACGCAGAGCGAGCGCGCGGGAACAACCGCGCGCTGCCTGTTCGCATCGAGCATGACGGGGCGCAGCGCGGCGGTCGGCTTCCGGCCTGGCTGCCGTCCTGGAACTTCATCGCCGCGGTCATCGCCATCGGCGGCATGCAGCTGCTGGCCACGATGGACAGCACCGTCGCGATCGTCGCTCTGCCCAAGATCCAGGACGAACTCGGGCTCTCGGATGCCGGCCGCAGCTGGGTGATCACCGCCTACGTGCTGACCTTCGGTGGACTGATGCTCCTCGGCGGCCGCCTCGGCGACACCATCGGGCGCAAGCGCACCTTCATCGTCGGCGTCGCGCTGTTCACCATCGCCTCGGTGCTGTGCGGTGTGGCCTGGGACGAGGCCACCCTGGTCATCGCCCGCCTGCTGCAGGGTGTCGGCTCGGCCATCGCCTCACCGACCGGGCTCGCGCTGGTCGCCACCACCTTCCCCAAGGGTCCGGCCCGCAACGCCGCGACCGCCGTGTTCGCCGCCATGACGGGCGTCGGCTCGGTGATGGGTCTGGTGGTCGGTGGGGCACTCACCGAGGTGTCCTGGCGGCTGGCGTTCCTGGTCAACATCCCCATCGGCCTGGTGATGCTCTACCTGGCGCACACCACCCTCAAGGAGACCGACCGCGCTCGGATGAAGCTGGATGCCGCCGGTGCCATCCTGGCCACCCTGGCGTGCACCGCCGCGGTCTTCGGCTTCTCGATGGGCCCGGAGCAGGGCTGGCTGTCGCCGCTCACCCTGGCCTCCGGCGCCGGCGCGGTGCTGTTCGGCTTCGCCTTCTTCTATGTGGAGCGCTCCGCGGAGAACCCCGTCGTGCCGTTCTCGCTGTTCCGGGACCGCAACCGTGTCGCGACCCTGGCCGCGGTGTTCCTGGCCGGCGGTGTGATGTTCACGCTGACCGTGCTGATCGGCCTGTACGTGCAGGACATCATGGGCTACAGCGCGCTCAAGGCGGGTATCGGTTTCATCCCGTTCGTCATCGCGCTCGGTATCGGACTCGGCGTCTCCTCGGTGCTGGTGTCCAAGTTCGCGCCGCGCTGGCTGGTCATCTCCGGTGGTGTGCTGGTGCTCGGTGCCATGATCTACGGCTCGACGCTCAATGCCGGTATCCCGTACTTCCCGAACCTGGTGCTGCCCATCACGGTCGGCGGTTTCGGGATCGGCATGATCGTCGTCCCGCTGACCGTCTCGGCCATTGCCGGTGTCGGTTTCGACGAGATCGGTCCGGTCTCGGCGATCGCCCTGATGCTGCAGAACCTCGGCGGGCCGGTCGTGCTCGCGATCATCCAGGCCGTGATCACCTCGCGCACCCTCTACCTGGGCGGTACCACCGGCCCGGTCAAGAACATGGACGCCGCCCAACACCACGCGCTGGACCAGGGTTACACCTACGGTCTGTTGTGGGTGGCCGCGGTGGCCGTCCTGGTGGGCGCCGTCGCGCTGTTCATCCGCTACTCGGCCGAAGAGGTCGCGCACGCGCAGGAAGTCAAGGACGCGCTGGACGCCGGAGAGCTCGACGGTTGAGCGGTCAGTTGCCTCACAGGCAGCCGCTCTAGCCTGACGCCGTGACCCGTATGCCCGCGCCCGCCGTCTGACGGTGTGGCACTTCCTCGGCACCGTCCCGCTGACACACGGTTTACTGCCCCCTCTGATCGAGATCGCCACGCTGGCCCTGGTGGTGCCCGCCGCGGTGCGTCGGGGACGTCGGCGCGTGCTCGCGCTCGCCGCGGTCTGTGGGGTGGCGCTGGCGGGCGGTGTGCACTCCTATATCGCGGCCATCGGCATCGCCGGTGATCCGGCGCCGCGGCCGTTGTGGCTGTGGATCGCGCTGACCGGATTCTGCGCTGTCGTCGCCGTGCTCGGCTGGGTTCGGACCCGGTGGTGGCGGCGTGTGGTGTCGGTTGCCGCGGTGCCGGCCTGCGCGCTGTGCGCGGTGCTGATGATCAATGTCTGGGTGGGGTACTTCCCGACGGTGAACAGTGCGTGGACCAGGCTGGCAGCCCCCGCGGTACCGGATCAGGCCGACCGGATGACGGTCACCGAACTGCAGTTGGCGCACGCACATCCAGCGCACGGGGTGGTCCTGCCGGTGACGATCAGCCCGGCAGCCTCCCGTTTCGCCCATCGTGACGAGTTGGTCTACCTGCCGCCCGCCTGGTTCGCCAGCAATCCGCCGCCCAGGCTGCCGACGGTCATGATGATCGGCGCGCAGTTGAACACCCCGGCGGACTGGCTGCGGGCCGGCGATGCGGCCGCCACGATCGATGCCTTCGCGGCCGCCCACGGCGGGACCGCACCGGTGTTCGTCTTCGTCGACCCCACCGGAAGCTTCGACAACGACACCGAATGCGTCAACGGGACGCGGGGAAACGCTTCGCTGCACCTGACCAAAGACGTGGTGCCCTACATGATCTCGAACTTCGGGGTGAGCCCCGACCGGAGCAGGTGGGGCATCATGGGCTGGTCCATGGGCGGTACCTGCGCGGTCGAGCTGAGTGTGCGGCGCCCGGAGCTGTTCAGCGCCTTCGTCGATATCGCCGGTGACCTCGGCCCCAACTCGGGCACCAAGGAGCAATCCATCGACCGCCTGTTCGGTGGCGACTCGGCCGCATGGGCCGAATTCGATCCGGCGACGGTGATGGCCCGCCACGGTCGGTACACCGACCTGTCGGCACGGTTCGTGGTGCCCAGCGGGGAGCCGGGGCATGACCCGTTGGCCAACCCCGAGGGGCAGGACGTCGCCGCGAACACACTCAACGCCCTCGCCCGCACCTACGGGATCGACGGCGCCGTGCAGACCTGGCCGGGCCGGCATGACTGGGCGTTCGCATCCCGGGCATTCGCAGCGACGTTGCCGTGGCTGGCGGACCGGCTCGGCATCCCCGGGACGCCCAACCCCGCCGTCCACGCCGCCTGACCATCGTCCCGGTAGCCGGTGTGGGCCGCAGGTAGGGTCGGGTGGCATGTCAGCGTCAGACCGTGGCATCGCGCGCCTGTCGGACAAGGTGATGGGTGTCGCCATCGTCGCCATCACCGGCATGCAGTTGATGTCGACCCTGGACGGCACCGTCGTCATCGTCGCGCTGCCCCACATGCAGGCCGAACTCGGCATGACCGATGCGGCCAAGAGCTGGGTCATCACCGCCTATGTGCTCACCTTCGGTGGCCTGCTGCTGCTCGGCGGACGGGTCGGCGACGCGATCGGGCACAAGCGGGCGTTCATCTCCGGCGTCGGGGTCTTCACCATCGCATCGCTGGTCTGCGGGCTGGCCACCGAGCCGTACACCCTGATCGCCGCGCGCGCGGTGCAGGGTGTGGGTGCCGCCGTCGCGGCACCGACCGGACTGGCGCTGATCGCCACCACCTTCGCCGTCGGCCATGCCCGCAATCAGGCGCTGGCGGTGTCGGCGGCCATGCAGGGCCTCGGTTCGGTGCTGGGGCTGGTGCTCGGCGGCGCCTTGACCGGGTTGTCGTGGCGGCTGGCCTTCCTGGTCAACGTGCCGATCGGCATCGTCATCGTCTGGATCGCGGTGACCAGGCTCGCCGAGACCAGGCAGGAGCGGCTCAAACTGGACGTCACCGGCGCCCTGCTGGCCACCATGGCCTGCACCTGCGCCGTGCTGGTGTTCACCCAGGGGCCGCCGCTGGGCTGGACCGACCCCTGGGTGATCGGCGCCGGGGTGGCGGCCGCGGTGTTCTTCCTGGCATTCCTGATCGACGAGCGGGGTGCCGACAATCCGCTGGTACCGCTGTCGATGTTCGACGACCGCAACCGGGTGGCCTCGTTCGCCGCCTATTTCCTGGCCGGCGGGGTGATGCTGACGCTGAGCGTGATGATCGGCCTGCTGGTCCAGGACGTGCTCGGCTACTCGCCGCTGCGGGCCGGGATCTGCTTCATGCCGTTCGCCCTCGCGTTCGTGGCCGGGAATGTCGTCGCGACCCGGCTGGCGCCCCGGGTGGCACCGCGGTGGGTCATCGTCGGCGGCGGCCTGCTGGTGCTGGCCGCGATGCTCTTCGGATCCACCTTGGACAGGTCGATCCCGTACTTCCCGGACCTCTTCGTCCCGGTGGTGGTCGGTGGCGCCGGGATCGGCGTCATCTCGGTGATCCTGCCGCTGTGCACGCTGGCCAAGGTCGGACCGCGCGACATCGGGCCGGTGTCCTCGGTGACGTTGATGGTCTACAACCTGGGTGGCCCGCTGGTCCTGGTGGTCATCCAGGCGGTGCAGACCTCGCGCACCCTCTATCTCGGGGGCACCACCGGGCCGGTCGGGGCCATGACACCGGCCCAGTTGGACGCGCTCGGCCACGGTTACACGTATTCGTTGCTGTGGGTGGCGGCCATCGCCGTACTGGTCGGGGTGGCCGCCTTGTTCATCGGATTCTCGGCCCGCGATATCGCCCAGGCACAGCACACCAAGGAAGCCGTGGACGCGGGGGAGCTATGACCGACGCAGCACTGCCCAGCCGTCAGCAGATCTCCGATGCGGTCAGCGCGCTGGGCTGGCGGTTGGTACTCGGGGCCCTCCACACCGAGGTGCGGGTGCCCTCGCTGACGGATGCCGCCGCCGTCGCGGTGACCGCGGCGTCGGCAGAGGGCGCACAGGACCGCCTCGGCGTCGACATCAGGGCCGACCGGGCGGTGCTCCGAGTGCGCTCGGCGCGCGGGGTCACCACCGAAGACATCCGGCTGGCGCAGGCGATCTCGGCCGTCGTGGCCGCGGGTGGCCGGGCCACGACGGTGGGTGCGGTGTCGGTTCAGGCCCTGGAGATCGCCATCGACGCGCTGGACATCCCGGCGGTGCGGCCGTTCTGGAAGGCGGTCACCGGGTACGTCGACGAGTCCGGTGCGTCCGACCTGACCGCCGGGCTGGTCGACCCCGCCGGTCGCGGTCCGGCGATCTGGTTCCAGCAGATGGACGCGCCGCGGGTGCCGGGCGGGCAGCAGCCGCGGAATCGCCTCCACCTCGATGTGGACGTCCCGCACGACGACGCGCCGGCCCGTATCGGGGCGGCGCTGGCGGCGGGCGGCGTGCTGCTCAGCGACCGCCGCGCGCCGGCGTTCACGGTGCTCGCGGATGCCGAAGGCAACGAGGTGTGTGTCTGCACGTGGCAGGGCCGCGATTAAGCTGGCCCGCTGTGATCACCCGGATGTCCGAACTGTTCCTGCGAACCCTGCGCGAAGACCCCGCCGATGCCGAGGTGCCCAGCCACAAGCTGCTCATCCGCGCCGGCTATGTCCGCCCGATCGGGCCCGGGCTGTACAGCTGGCTGCCGCTGGGCCTGCGCGTGCTGCGCAAGATCGAGGGCATCGTCCGTGAGGAGATGAACGCGATCGGCGGCCAGGAGATCCTGTTCCCGGCGCTGTTGCCGCGCGCCCCGTACGAGACCACGAATCGGTGGACGGAGTACGGCGACAACCTCTTTCGCCTGCAGGACCGTCGTGGCAACGACTATCTGCTCGGCCCCACCCACGAGGAATTGTTCACCTTGACGGTCAAGGGCGAGTACTCGTCCTACAAGGATTTCCCGTTGCGGCTCTACCAGATTCAGACCAAGTACCGGGATGAGGCGCGGCCCCGGGCGGGCATCCTGCGTGGCCGCGAATTCGTCATGAAGGACTCGTACTCCTTCGATGTCGACGACGACGGACTCAAGAACGCCTACCACGCGCACCGCGAGGCCTATCAGCGCATCTTCGGCCGCCTCGACATCAAGTACGTGATCGTGTCGGCGGTGTCGGGGGCGATGGGCGGCAGCGCCTCGGAGGAGTTCCTGGCCGAGAGCCCGATCGGCGAGGACACCTTTGTGCGCTGCCTGGAATCGGGGTACGCCGCCAACGTGGAGGCGGTGATCACCGCGGTCCCGGAATCCCGGCCGATCGACGGGCAGCCCGAGCCCGTCGTGCACGAGACCCCGGACACCGCGACCATTGCCGCGCTCGTGGACTGGGCCAACCAGGCGCTGCCGGGTGCGACCACCGCGGCCGACACGCTCAAGAACGTGCTGCTCAAGGTTCGTGAGCCCGGCGGTGACTGGGAACTGCTGGCCATCGGCATCCCCGGCGACCGGGAGATCGACGACAAACGCCTCGGCGCGGCGCTGGAGCCCGCCGAGTACGCGCTGCTCGACGACGCCGACTTCGCCAAGAACCCGTTCCTGGTGAAGGGCTACATCGGGCCGAAAGCGCTGCAGGCCAACGGTGTTCGTTATCTGGTGGACCCGCGGGTGGTGGATGGCACGGCCTGGATCACCGGTGCCGACGAACAGGGCAAGCATGTGGTGGGTCTGGTCGCCGGCCGCGATTTCGTCGCCGACGGCACCATCGAGGCCGCCGATGTGCGCGACGGTGACCCGTCGCCGGATGGTGCCGGCCTGCTGACCTCGGCGCGCGGCATCGAGATCGGCCACATCTTCCAGCTCGGCCGCAAGTACACCGACGCGTTCGCCGCGGACGTGCTCGGCGAGAACGGCAAGCCGGTGCGGCTCACCATGGGCTCCTACGGTGTCGGGGTGTCGCGGCTGGTGGCGGTGATCGCCGAGCAGAACCACGACGAGATCGGTCTGCGGTGGCCGGCCTCGGTGTCGCCGTTCGACGCCCACGTGGTGATCGCCAACAAGGACGCCGCCGCCCGGACCGGTGCGATCGAGCTGGCCGGCGAGCTCGATCGCCTCGGTGTCGAGATTCTGCTCGACGACCGCACCGCCTCGCCCGGGGTGAAGTTCAAGGACGCCGAACTGCTCGGCGTCCCGTGGATCGTGGTGGTGGGCCGCGGTTGGTCCGATGGCGTGGTCGAGCTGCGCAACCGCTTCACCGGCGAGACCCGGGAGATCGCGGTGGACGGCGCGTCGGCCGAGATCGCGGCCGCGCTCACCGGATAGGCCCTACTCGGTGCCGCCCGGGAACGCGAGCGTGACCGGGGCGGTGCCGAGCACCTGGCTCCAGCGTGCGGCCAGCACCGCGCACTGGGTCAGGGCGGTCACCGCGAACGTGCGGTCCGCACCGGTGGTGGCCTGTTCGAGCACCGCCCGCCAGGCCACCGCCGCGTCCTCTTCCATCCGGACGGCGAGCTGGGCGGCCTGGGTGGGATCGGAGACCTCCAGCGGTAGCTCATAACCCACGGCGGGCTGCGGCGCCGGCACCGACCGCGCGGCGAGTAGGGCGATCGCCTGCTCGCGCCGCTCCCGGTGCTGGGCCATGGACTCGGCCACCAGGTCGTTGTCGTCGGGGGTGGAGTGCGCGGATACCACGCCGTAGCCGTAGATCACGCCGTGCTCGGTGGCGACCGCGTCGAACAACGCGCCCTGAGCCGCGTCGGTGGGCCGATTCGGTTGCGGGGAGGTCATCGGGCCTGCCCTGGGTCGGCGAGGGCCACCTGGTACGACGCCGTGCACGCCGCGGCGATCGAGCCGAGGAGTCCGGCGCGGTAGCCGGAGAGCTTCACCGCCAAGCGTGCGGCGTCCTCGGCCGAGGCCTGCAGGGCTGCGGTGACGTCGGCCACCGTGGGTGCCGGGACGGCTCCGGATGCGGTGGACGTCGGGGCCGCCGATGACGGTGCCGACGGCGTGGTGGGGGCCTGGCCGCCGGTGAGCCGGGTGATCTCGTCGCCGAGTGCCCTGGCGTGTGCGGCGCGTTCGGAGGCGACGGTGGTCAGGATGGGGGCGATCTGGGGTCGTGCGGTGGTGGCGGCCAGCCCCGCGAGCCGGCTGTCGGCGTGCGCGCGTTCGAATTGCCCTACCAGATCGGCGAGTTCGGGTGGCGGCGGCGGGGGCGCGCACGCGGCTGCCGAACCGAGCACGGTCAGGGCCATCCCTGCGGGCAGTGCCGTGGCCAACAGCCGCCGGCGGGTGATTGTGGGCAAGGCGCTCGGCACGCCCACATCCTGCCATGGTGGGTGGGGCGGTTCGCTGCGCTGCGGTTCGTTTGGCCAAAGCGCAGCCGCGCCTGGCGTATCGTTTGGTAACCGATTACTCGGTCACACCCAGCCTGGAATGTGTCCGCACAACTCAAGATGAGGAGCTCGCCGTGGCACCGGACGTCCCGCTGCTGCCGACGCAGAAGCAAGTGCTCGAGCTACTCGACGGTGAGTTCGCGCGCGCGGGTTACGAAATCGAGGACGTCGTGGTCAACTCGTCGACCCGACCGCCGCGCATCACGGTGATCGCCGACAGCGATGACGGTCTGGACCTGGAAGCCATCGCCGCCCTGTCGCGGATCGCTTCGCCGCTGCTGGACGCACTCGACAGTGCCGACACCGCACCCTACGTGCTGGAGATCACATCGCGCGGCGTCGATCGTCCGCTGACCGAGGAAAAACACTTCCGGCGGGCCCGCACACGCAAGGTCGAGGTGGTGCTCGAGGACGGGTCCGTCGTCACCGGGCGGATCGGCCATGTCGGCGATGGCGCCGTACGCCTCGTGATCGCCGATCGGGGCAAGCTCTCGGTCCGGGAACTGAAATTGTCTGAGATCGCCAAAGCTGTTGTACAAGTTGAATTTTCGCCACCCAATCAACGTGAATTGGATCTGGTGGAGCAGTCTGGAAAGGGGGGCGACGCGTGAACATCGACATGGCGGCGCTGCATGCCATCGAAGCCGACAAGGGCATCTCGGTAGATGTGGTCGTCGAGACCATCAAGTCGGCTTTGTTGACGGCCTATCGGCATACCGAGGGCCACGAGGCGGACGCACGGATCGACGTCGACCGAAAATCCGGTGTGGTCAAGGTGATGGCCCGGGAGACCGACGATGACGGCAATCTCATCAACGAATGGGACGACACCCCAGAGGGATTCGGGCGTATCGCGGCGACCACCGCGCGCCAGGTGATCCTGCAGCGGTTGCGCGACGCCGAGAACGAGCAGATGTACGGCGAGTTCGCCGCGCACGAAGGCGATATCGTCGCCGGCGTCGTACAGCGCGACGCCCGGGAGAACGCCCGCGGCAACGTGGTGGTGCGCGTGGGCACCGAGGCCAAGGGATCCGACGGCATGATCCGTCCGGCCGAGCAGGTGCCGGGGGAGCGCTACGAGCACGGCGACCGCCTGCGCTGCTATGTCATCGGCGTCAGCCGCGGCGTGCGCGAACCCAAGATCGAGCTGTCCCGTACCCACCCGAATCTGGTCCGCAAACTCTTCGCGCTCGAGGTGCCCGAGATCGCCGACGGATCGGTGGAGATCGTCGCGGTGGCCCGGGAAGCCGGCCACCGCTCCAAGATCGCCGTGGCGTCGAAGGTGTCCGGGCTGAACGCCAAGGGGGCGTGTATCGGCCCCATGGGGCAGCGGGTGCGCAATGTGATGAGCGAGCTGTCCGGCGAGAAGATCGACATCATCGATTTCGACCCCGACCCGGCACGGTTCGTGGCCCATGCGCTGTCCCCGGCCAAGGTGGTGTCGGTGAGCGTCATCGACGAGGCCACCCGCGCCGCCCGGGTGGTGGTGCCGGACTTCCAGCTGTCGCTGGCGATAGGCAAGGAAGGGCAGAACGCCCGGCTCGCGGCGCGGCTGACCGGCTGGCGGATCGATATCCGCAGCGACGCCGCCGAGCCCGGAACGGGCTGAGCGCGAGCCACCCCGACACGCGATTCTGTCTGGGCGAACGGTGACGGTAGACTGAGCCGTGATCCAGCGCGAGACTCCGACTTCCCAGCCTCGTGCGCACCGAAGCCCTGATGGGCCGGTGCGAACGTGTGTGGGGTGCCGGAAGCGAGAGTTGGCCGTCGATCTGCTTCGGCTGGCCGCTGTCCTCGACGGGACCGGTCATTGCGCCGTAACCGTCGACTCAGCGGGTAGCCTGCCGGGGCGGGGTGCATGGTTGCATCCCGACCGACAATGCCTCGAAGCGGCGATCCGGCGGCGGGCATTCGTCCGAGCGTTACGGATCACCGGTTCACCGGAAGTTTCCGGGGTGGTCGAGTACGTCGAAGCAATTCGGCCGCCCGATCATCACGGTCAAGAGAACAGGTAGCGAAGAACATGAGCACACCGTGAAGTCCCGATGACCATGCGTCATAGCTAAACCCGAGGCGCGGCCCTACCACCGCTGTCGCCTCCAGATGAGGAGATGTAGTGGCAGCCCCAGGTAAGGCCCGTGTACACGAGTTGGCTAAGGAACTCGGTGTTACCAGCAAGGAAGTGCTCGCCCGACTGAGCGATCAGGGCGAATTCGTCAAATCGGCATCATCGACGGTCGAGGCCCCCGTGGCCCGCCGTCTGCGGGAATCGTTCGGCGGCGGCAAACCCGCCAAGTCCGCGAGCCCCGCCGCTCGGCCGTCGTCGCCCACCGGTGGCGCGCCGACCCCCGGACCCCGGCCCGGCCCCAAACCGCCGGCCCCGGCCGCCCCGGCCCCGGCAGCTCCGCCGCCGGCACCCGCGGCTCCGCCCGCAGCTCCCGTCGAGGCCCCAGTGGCCGACGCGGCGCCTGCCCAGCGTCCGGGCCCCCGGCCCGGCCCCGCACCGGCCGCCCCCGAGGCGCCGGTCGCACCGGCCCCCGCTGCCCCGGCGGCGGCTGCCGCCTCGGCCGCCCCGTCTGATGCCCGTCCGGGTCCGCGTCCCGGTCCCAAGCCGGCTCCGCGGGCACCCCGCGTCGGCAACAACCCCTTCTCGTCCCAGCAGCCGGTCGAGCGTCCGGCCCCGCGTCCGCAGGCCGGCCCGGGCGGTCCGCGCCCCGGCCCCGGTGCCGGTGGCCCGCGTCCCGGCGCACCTCGTCCGGGCGGTGCCTCGCCCGGCAACATGCCCCCTCGCCCGCCCGGCGCCCGACCCGGCGCAACGGGTCGCCCCGGCGGTCCCCGTCCCGGTCCCGGTGGCGGTCCGCGCCCCGGTCAGGGTGCGCGTCCCGGCGGTGGCGGCGGTAACTACCGCGGCGGCGGCGCCGGCGGTGGTGCCGGCGCAGGTGCCGGTGCGGCCGGTGGATTCCGCGGCCGTCCCGGTGGTGGCGGTGCGCCCGGTGCCGGTGGCGGAGGTGGCGGCGGTGGCCGTCCCGGTCAGCGCGGCGGCGCCGCGGGTGCCTTCGGCCGTCCCGGTGGTGCGCCCCGTCGTGGCCGCAAGTCGAAGCGCGCAAAACGCGCCGAGTACGAGAACATGCAGGCCCCGGTCGTCGGTGGGGTGCGGTTGCCGCACGGCAACGGCGAGACCATCCGGCTGGCCCGCGGCGCGTCGCTCTCCGATTTCGCCGACAAGATCAACGCCAACCCGGCTTCGCTGGTGCAGGCGCTGTTCAACCTCGGTGAGATGGTCACCGCGACGCAGTCGGTGGGTGACGAGACCCTGGAACTGCTCGGCAGCGAGATGAACTACGTCGTGCAGGTCGTATCCCCGGAGGACGAGGACCGCGAACTGCTCGAATCCTTCGACCTCACCTACGGCGAGGACGAGGGCGGCGAAGAGGACCTCGAACAGCGTCCGCCGGTGGTCACCGTCATGGGTCACGTCGACCACGGCAAGACCCGCCTGCTCGACACCATCCGTAAGGCCAACGTCCGTGAGGGTGAGGCCGGTGGCATCACCCAGCACATCGGCGCCTACCAGGTCGCCGTCGAGCATGACGGTGCCGAGCGGCTCATCACCTTCATCGACACCCCCGGTCACGAGGCGTTCACCGCCATGCGTGCCCGTGGTGCCAAGGCCACCGATATCGCGATCCTGGTGGTCGCCGCCGACGACGGTGTCATGCCGCAGACGGTGGAGGCCATCAACCACGCGCAGGCCGCCGATGTGCCGATCGTGGTCGCGGTCAACAAGATCGACAAGGAGGGTGCGGATCCGCAGAAGATCCGGGCCCAGCTGACCGAGTACGGGCTGGTCGCCGAGGACTTCGGTGGCGACACCATGTTCGTCGACATCTCGGCCAAGAACGGCACCAATATCCAGGCGCTGGAGGAAGCGGTGCTGTTGACCGCCGACGCGGCGCTGGATCTGCGGGCCAACCCCGATATGGAAGCCCAGGGTGTGGCCATCGAAGCGCACCTGGACCGCGGTCGCGGCCCGGTCGCCACGGTGCTCATCCAGCGCGGCACCCTGCGGGTCGGCGACTCGGTCGTGGCCGGCGACGCCTACGGACGTGTCCGTCGCATGGTCGACGAGCACGGCGAGGACGTCGTGGAGGCGCTGCCGTCGCGGCCGGTCCAGGTGATCGGTTTCACCTCGGTGCCGGGTGCCGGCGACAACCTGCTCGTCGTCGACGAGGACCGGATCGCCCGGCAGATCGCCGATCGGCGCAGTGCGCGCAAGCGCAATGCGCTGGCCGCCCGTAGCCGCAAGCGCATCAGCCTCGACGATCTCGATGCCGCGCTGAAGGAGACCAGCCAGCTGAACCTGATCCTCAAGGGCGACAACTCCGGCACCGTGGAGGCGCTGGAGGAAGCCCTGCTGGGGATCGACATCGGCGACGAGGTCGAGCTGCGCGTCATCGACCGTGGTGTCGGTGGCGTCACCGAGACCAACGTCAACCTGGCGTCGGCCTCGAACGCGATCATCATCGGCTTCAACGTCCGGGCGGAGGGCAAGGCCACCGAGCTGGCCAACCGTGAGGGCGTCGACATCCGGTACTACTCGGTGATCTACCAGGCCATCGACGAGATCCAGGCCGCGCTCAAGGGCATGCTCAAGCCGGTCTACGAGGAGAAGGAGCTCGGCCGCGCCGAGATCCGGGCGATCTTCCGGTCGTCGAAGGTCGGCAATATCGCCGGCTGCCTCGTCACCTCGGGCATCATGCGGCGCAACGCCAAGGCGCGCCTCATCCGCGACAACGTCGTGGTGGCCGAGACGGTCACCATCTCGTCGCTGAAGCGGGAGAAGGACGATGCCACCGAGGTCCGCGACGGTTACGAGTGCGGTCTGACGTTGACGTACAACGACATCAAAGAAGGCGATGTCATCGAGGCCTACGAACTGGTCGAAAAAGCGCGCGTCTGATGAGCGGAGCGAAGAGGACAGATGAGGCGGAGATCTAATGGCTGATCCCGCACGCGCCAAACGGCTCGCCAAGCGGATCTCCACGATCGTCGCCTCGGCCATCGAGTACGAGATCAAGGATCCGCGACTGGCGGGTGTGACGATCACCGACGCCAAGGTGACTGCGGACCTGCACGACGCCACGCTGTACTACACGGTGCTGGGGTCGACACTGGAGGACGAGCCGGATTATGCCGGCGCGGCCGCGGCGCTGGAGAGCGCCAAAGGTGTGCTCCGGTCCAAGGTGGGCGCCGGCACCGGGGTGCGATTCACCCCGACGCTGGCGTTCGCCCGGGACACCGTGCCCGATACCGCCAACCGGATGGCGGAGCTGCTGTCGCGGGTCCGGGCGGCCGACGCCGACTTGGCCCGGGCCAGGGAGGGTGCCGTGCCGGCAGGTGACCCCGACCCGTACCGTGTGACTGGGGTGGAGGGTGACCGTACGACCAGCACGGCTGAGGACACCAGTGACGACGACCGATCCGAGGGCTGAGGTAGCGCTCACCGGCGCGCGGGTCGACGCGCACGGCGCGGCAGAGCTGTGCGCCGCAGCCCGTTCCATCGTGGTGGTCTGTCACGTCTATCCCGATGCCGACACGATCGGCGCCGGGCTGGCGCTGGCTCAGGTCGCGGCCGGGTCCGGGATCGACGTCCAGGTCGTCTTCGCGACCCCGGCCGAGCTCCCGCAATCGTTGCGCAGCCTGCCCGGCGTGGACCTGCTGGTCGCGCCGGACCGGGTGCGCCGCGATGCCGATCTCGTCGTCACGGTCGACATCCCCAGCGTGAACCGGCTCGGCAGCCTGTCCGAGCTCGTCGACGGTGCGCGCGGTGTGCTGGTGATCGATCACCACGCGTCCAACGCACTGTTCGGCACCGCCAACTACGTCGATTCGTCGGCCGATTCGACCACCATGATGGTGGCCGAGCTGCTGGACGCCTGGGGTAAACCGATCGACGGTGCGGTCGCGCACTGCCTGTACGCCGGGCTGACCACCGATACCGGCTCGTTCCGGTGGGCCACCGGGAGGGCGCATCGGCTGGCCGAGCGGCTGCTGGACCTGGGCGTCGACAATGCCGGGATCAGCCGCACCCTGATGGACACCCATCCCTTCACGTGGCTGCCGATGCTCTCGCGTGTGCTCGGTTCGGCTCAGCTGATCGCCGACGCCGCCGACGGCCACGGACTGGTGTATGTCGTGGTGGCACACGACGAATGGTCCAAGGCGCAGTCGGAGGAAGTGGAGAGCATCGTCGATATCGTGCGCACCACCGCCGAGGCCGAGGTGGCCGCGGTGTTCAAGGAGATCGAGCCCGGGACGTGGTCGGTGTCGATGCGGTCGAAATCGCTCGACATCTCCCTGGTGGCCAGTGAGTTCGGCGGCGGCGGGCATCGTCGCGCGGCCGGCTACACGGCCACCGGCACCGCCGACGAAGTGGCCGCGGGGCTGCGCCGCGTCCTCGGCTGAGCGATTTGTCCGACCAGCCGGTCACCGCACGGCGCATCGCAGGTCTGGCGCTGCCCGCCCTCGGGGTGCTCGCCGCAGAACCGGTCTACCTGCTCTTCGATATCGCCGTGGTCGGGCGGCTCGGTGCGCTGAGCCTGGCCGGGCTCGCGATCGGCGGTCTGGTGCTCTCGCTGGTCAGCTCCCAGCTGACCTTCCTGTCGTACGGCACCACGGCACGCGCGGCCCGCTTCTTCGGTGCCGCCGACCGCCGCGCCGCGGTGGGCGAGGGCGTACAGGCCACCTGGCTGGCGCTGGGGCTGGGGCTGCTGGTGGTGCTCCTCGTGCAGATCTTCGCCGTGCCGCTGTGCAATGCCATCTCCGGAGGCGGCGAGATCGCTGCCGCGGCGCTGCCCTGGTTGCGGATCGCGATCCTGGGCGCCCCCGCGATCATGGTGTCGATGGCCGGTAACGGCTGGCTGCGCGGTGTGCAGGACACCGCCCGCCCGCTGCGTTATGTGCTTGTCGGCTTTGGTGTTTCAGCGCTGCTGTGCCCGACCCTGGTGTACGGCCTCCTCGGGGCTCCGCGGCTCGGGCTGGCCGGATCGGCGGTGGCCAACCTGGTGGGGCAGTGGCTGGCCGCCGGCTTGTTCGTGCGGGCCCTGCTGGTGGAGCGGGTACCGCTGGGTATCCGGCCGCCGTTGCTCAAGGCGCAGCTGGTGATGGGCCGCGATCTGGCGCTGCGGACGCTGGCGTTCCAGGCCTGTTTCGTCTCGGCGGGAGCGGTCGCGGCTCGCTTCGGTGCGGCCGCGGTGGCTGCCCATCAGGTGGTTCTGCAGTTGTGGAACTTCCTTGCGCTGGTACTGGATTCGCTGGCCATCGCGGCGCAGTCGTTGGTGGGTGCGGCGCTGGGGGCGGGCCGGCTGGGCCATGCCAAAGGGGTGGCGTGGCGGGTGACGGTGTACTCGACGGTGGCCGCCGCGGTGCTGGCGCTGGTGTTCGCGCTCGGGGCGCCGATGCTGCCCGGGTTGTTCACCTCCGACGCGGCGGTGCTGGACGAGATCGTCGCGCCCTGGTGGTTCATGGTGGGGCAGTTGACGGTTGCCGGGGTGGTGTTCGCCCTCGACGGTGTGCTCCTCGGCGCCGGGGACGCGAAGTTCATGCGCAACGCCACCCTGATCAGTGCGCTGGTCGGGTTCCTGCCGCTGATCTGGTTGTCGCTGGCCTTCGGCTGGGGTTTGGTGGGGATCTGGTCCGGGCTGAGCACGTTCATGGTGCTGCGCCTGGTCTTCGTCGGCTGGCGCGCCTTCTCGGGACGCTGGCTGGTGGCGGGCACCGGCTAGGGGCCTCAGTACGTGGTGTCCCCGCTGCCGGCGCTGGTCAGCAGCGCACGCGAGCCGGACACCCCCAGCCGGGTGGCCCCGGCGGCCATCATCGCCACCGCCTGTTCCATGGTGCGCACCCCGCCCGACGCCTTCACCTGCAGCCCGGCGTCGCGCACGGTGCGGTGCATCAACTCCACCGCGTGCACGCTCGCCCCGCCGGCGGGATGAAAACCGGTGGAGGTCTTGACGAAATCGGCGTCGGCGGCCACCGCGGCGAGGCACACCCCGACGATCTCGTGGTCGGTCAACGCCGCGGATTCGATGATCACCTTCAGGACGGTCGGTGCCGGAGCGGCCGCGCGCACGGCGGCGATATCGGCCTGCACCCGGTCGAATGCCCCCTCCTTGGCGGCGCCGACGTCGATGACCATGTCGATCTCGTCAGCCCCGTTGCGCACGGCTTCGGCCGCTTCGGCAGCCTTGACGGCCGAGGTGTGCTTCCCGCTGGGAAACCCGCATACCGCGGCCACTTTCAGACGTGCGGGCACCGTGATCGGGAGCATCGACGGTGACACGCACACGGAGTAGGTGCCCAGTTCCTCGGCTTCGGCGACCAGTGCGGCGACGTCGGCGGCCGTGGCTTCCGGCTTGAGCAGGGTGTGGTCGATGACGGCCGCGACGGCGGGGGCGGTGGGCGTGGGGGAGGTGCTCATCGGGTTCCTTCGGGGGTGGTCGTGCGGTGCGGTCAGGCCGCGCTCTTGGACTGGCGGTCGAGCAGGTAGTTCATGATCAGTGCCGCGATCAGGATCAGGCCGGTGACCAGCATCTGGAAGAACGAGCTGAGCCCCAACAGATTGAACAGGTTACGCAGCACCGAGAGCAACAACACGGCGATGAAAGTGCCCATCACGCCGCCTTTTCCGCCGAACAGGCTGGTGCCGCCGAGAACCACCGCGGCGATCGCGTCGAGTTCCAGGCCGGTGTTCGCGGTGGGCTGGCCGATGGTCAGGCGTGCGGTGAGCAATACGCCGGTCAGCGCCGCCAGGCCACCGGAGATGACATAGGCCGCGGTGGCGATGCGTTGCACGGGCAATCCGGAGAGGCGAGCCGCCTGCGGATTGCTGCCGACGGCGTAGAGGTGTTCACCGAAGGTGGTCCGCCGCAGCACGAGCCCGACGATCACCGTGGTGAGCACGAAGATCACCCCGACCACCGGGATGCCGGCAATGGACCCCGCGCCCAGGAACCGCAGCCCCATCGGGATCTCGGCGGTGGTGGGGGTGCCGTTGGTGGTCAGGTAGGTCAGGCCACGGATGCTCTGCATGCCGGCCAGCGTCACCATGAATGCCGGGAGTGCCAGATAGGCGCTGAGGCCGCCCATCACGCCGCCGAGCACCAGCCCGGCACCGATCGCGAGCGCCATGGCCACCGGCCACGGGATGCCCGCGCCGATGAAGATCGCCACCAGCATGCCCGACAGCGCGGCGACACTGCCAACTGACAGATCGATACCGGAGGTCAGGATCACCACCGTCATGCCGATCGCGACGATGCCGGTGAGGCTGGACTGCTGGAGCAGATTGGCCATGTTCTGGCTGGTGAGGAACTGTGGCGCGGACACCGAGGCCACCACGAACAGTGCGATGAAGATGAACAGCAGGTTGAACCGCATGATGATGTTGCGGCGCTGAGCTTTTGCGACGGTGAGGGGGCCGGGGGTTGCGGATCGATCTATCAGGTCAGTCATGGGTGGGCTTCGTTCCTGTGACGATGCAGCGGGCGATATCCGCTGCCGGGGTGGTCGCTGGCTGGTACTGGGCGATGTTGCGGCCCTCGTGCATGACCCAGACCCGATTGCAGTTCTCGGTCAGCTCACTGAGTTCACTGGACGCCATCACGACACCGACACCGGTGTCGGCGAGCGCGTGAACCTGTTCGAACAGGTCGTCTTTCGCCCCGATGTCCAGGCCGCGGGTGGGTTCGTCGAGCAGCAGCAGGTCGACCCCGCGGGCCATCCACTTCGCGAGCACCACCTTCTGCTGATTGCCGCCGGAGAGCTGGCCGACCGGTTGGCCGAGATCGGCGAACTTGACGCCCAGACGCTGCAAAGGCGGTACGCACACCTGGCGGGCACGCGCCAGCG
Organism: Mycobacterium hackensackense; assembly: GCF_025822555.1. NCBI lineage: Bacteria > Bacillati > Actinomycetota > Actinomycetes > Mycobacteriales > Mycobacteriaceae > Mycobacterium > Mycobacterium hackensackense. Next base: position 201,704 of record NZ_JACKUC010000029.1, on the reverse strand, counting down.
GATTGAGCCGCAGCGGGCGCAAGGTGGCGATCGCCGCATTGCGCAGGATGGACTGCTCCAGGAAGAGGCCCTGGCGTTTGCGGTCTTCGGGCACCAGGCCCATGCCCATGCCGACGGCGCCCCGCGGGGTGAGCGAGGTGACGTGCCGGCCCGCGAAGGTCATGTCGAGATCGGCCCGCCGGTCGCCGAACAGCGCGGCGAGCAAGGTGGACCGGCCCGATCCGCCGAGACCGGCCAGGCCGACGATCTCGCCGCGGCCGACGGTGATGTCGCGGACGTCGATGAGGTTCGGCACCACCGCGCGGCGCACGCGCAGCACCGGATCTGCCACGGTGTCGTGAACGCGGCGCGGAGGCCGAACCGCCACGGCGCGGCCGATCATCGCCTCCACGAGTTGCTCTTTGGACACCGAGGCGACATCGAACACGCCGACGGTGGCGCCGTCGCGCATGACGGTCGCCCGGTCGCCGATCTCCTTGACCTCGTCGAGGCGGTGCGAGATGTAGATGACCGATTTCCCGGCCGCGGTGAGTTCCCGGATCACCCGGAACACCGCGGCCAGATCGTGTTCGGTGAGGGTTGCGCTGGGTTCGTCCATCACCACGATGCGGGCATCGGTGGTCAGCGCTTTGGCGATCGCCGTGAGCTGTTGGTCGGACACCGAGAGTTGACCGACGATGCTCGACGGGCCGAACGTGCCCCCGACCCGGTCAATCACCTTGGCGGCCAGCCGGTCTCGCTGTCTGCGGGCGACGAAGGGTCCGCGCCGGGGCTCGTGGCACAGGAACAGGTTCTGCGCTACGGTCATATCCGGTACCAGATCGAGTTCCTGGTAGATGGTGTTGATACCGGCGCGCACCCCGTCCAGCGGTGAGCCGAACACCATCGTCCGGTCGCCCAGGGTGATGGTCCCGGCATCGGGTGTGTAGGAGCCGGACAGGATTTTCATCAAGGTGCTCTTGCCGGCGCCGTTCTCGCCGAGCAGACAGTGCACCTCACCCTCGGTGACCTCCAGATCGGCGCCGTTGCAGGCCCTGGTGCCCGGGAAGGTCTTGACGATGCCCGTCATCTTCAGCGCCGTCGGGACCGCCGAGACGACCGGCGGCCTGGGATGCAGCGATGTCATGTCATGCCTCCAACACCGCGCTCTGTTCGAGAACGGTGGTCGCGGTGGGTTCGTCGGTGATCAGCACGGTGCACAGCCCGTTGCGCAGCGCGGCGCGGACCACGGGCACCTTGTCCGGGCCCGCCGCCACGGCGATCGCGCAGTGGGCGTTCTTGACATCGTCGAGGCCGAGCCCGACTGTCCTGCGGTCGATCCCGGGATGAGCGATCTCACCCGCGGCGGTGATGTAGTGCGCCAGCACGTCCCCGCAGGCGCCGAGGGACTCCAGCTCACGCAGCTCGCCGGCCGTCACCGCACCGGATTCGACGAGCACCGAGCTGGGCCCCAGCGCCCCGAGCGAGAACAGCAGCGCGTCGGCCCGGCGGGCGACGCTGAGCACGTCGACGACGAATCCCTCGGTGTACAGCGCGTCGCGCGTCTCGATCCGCTCGACGATGGCGGGCACCGGTAGCAGCGTGGCCCGGCCGTTGCCGCTGTGCGCGATGCTCGTGGCGATATTGGCTGCGGTGGTGGGCCGTACCGAACGGCTGACCCCGCCGTTGGCCTGGATCACCTCGATCCCGCTGGTCCATCCGGCCGGCAGCACGGCAGCGATGTGCTGCAGGGTGTTACCCCACGAGACGGCCAACGTGGTGATCCACGATGCGTTGGCCTTGAGGTAGCCGACCGCCGCGGCGGCGATGTGCCCGTCGGAGCCCGGTGTTTCGGGGCCGGGCACCACGATGCACTCCCGCAGCCCGAACTCGCTGCGTAGCGCCACCTCGAGGTGGGCGCGGCGGGCCTGCGGATGCACGATCTTGATCTGGACAATGCCGACCTCACGCGCCTCGTCCAGCAGGCGGCCCACCTTCCAGCGGGTCAGGTGCAGTTCGTGCCCGATGTCCTCCTGGGTGCGCCCGTGCTCGTAGTAGCACTGGGCGACGTGCAGCAGCAGTTCGATGTGACTGCGGTCGGCCGGATGCGTCATCAGCGGATCAGCTCGATGGGCCGTGCCGGCGTGGCAGCTCCGGTGGCCGGCCGATGGGCGCCGTCCTTCGTGAACTGCGCCACCATGGCGGTCAGGCGTTGATAGTCCCGATAAGTGTCCTGGTAGACGGGAATTCGTTGCGGATCCGGTTCGAGGGTTCGCACCTGAGGCGCGAACAGCCGGGATCCTTCTACGAGGGAGGCGGTCACCCCGGCACCGGTGGCGGCGATCGCCGCGCACGCCCGCAGCGTCAGGTTCGCGCCGACGACGAATTCGGCCGGTCGGCCCAGTACATCGACGGTGACCTGCTGCCACAACGGGTTTCGTTCGATACCGCCGGAGAACACCAGGCGCCGGCAGGACACCCCGGCGCGTTCGAACGAGTCGATGACCGCGCGGGTGCCGCAGGCAACCGCCTCGACCATGGCCCGGTAGAGCTCCGCCTTGGTGGTGCCCAGCGACAGGCCCAGGACGGCGCCGCGCAGCGTCGGGTCACGATGCGGTGTGCGGTTGCCCATGAAGTAGTCCAGTGCGCGTAGGCCGTGCTGTGCGGGATCGACCGCGGTGGCTTGCGCGATCAGTCCGGGCAGGTCGGTCCTGGGCACTCCCATGATCGACTCGCCGGTCCACTTGAGTACGGAGCCGCTGGTGACCTGACCGCCCTCGACCAGCCACTTGCCCTGGTGCAGGGCGTGCGGGTACGGGCCCCAGATCTCGTGGGTGTCGGTGGGCACGTCGACCTCGGCGATGATCGCCGAGGAGGTGCCCGACACCAGGGAGACCAGCCCGTCGAGGTCATCGCCACAGGACAGCAACGACACGTGCGCGTCGATGCCGCCGACCGCCACGACGGGACTGCCGGAGATACCGAGATCGGCTGCGGCGGTGGGGGACAACGTGCCGGCGACCCCGCCCACCTCGACGATCCGATCGGGCAGTTTGGCCGCCAGATCCTCGACCCCGAGCGCGGCGTACAACTCGGTGGGGAACCGCCCGGCGATGGTGTCGTAGTTGTACTTGCACACCGCGTTCATCTGCGAGCCGACCCACTGGCCGGTGAGGCGGAAGGTGACGTAGTCCACCGCCTCCACGATCCGGTCCGCCCGGCGATAGTTCTCCGCGTCGTGTGAACGTAACCACATTGCTTTGGGCACAAGCCATTCCGCGGCATCGGAGCCCCCGGACCAGTCCAGGATCGGGAACTCGGCAGAGATCTTCGCGGTGCGTTCGGATTCCGCGCTGCTGCGGCAGTCCATCCACAGGATGGCGGGTCGCAGCGGCACGCCCGCGGCGTCGACCACGGCCACGGTGGACGCCGTGGTGGCCGCCGCGATCGCCACCACGTCACCCGAAGCCCGGCACTCGGCGGTGCTCAGCAGTTCGCGCGTGGCTCCGGTGAGGGCTTCCCACCAGTCTCGCGGATCCTGTTCCGCCCAGCCCGGTTTGGGGAACTGGGTCGGATAGGTCCGGTGCGCCTCACCCAGCGCGCGTCCGTCCTCGGTGAACGCTCCCACCCGGGCACCTTCGGTGCCCAGGTCGATCGACAGCAGGATTCCCATGATCAGTCCTCGTTGGGTAGGAACAGAACCTTCGACGAGAAGATCGATCGTTCGCCGAGTTGGTGCATGGTCTGCGGCAGGGCCGACAACGGCAGTTCGTGGGTGATCATGAATTCCCATCTCAGTTGCCCGGTGGACATCAACTGGGCCGAGGTGCGCCATTCATCGCCGGGGAACGGCGCGGAGAACGAGTTCCACGATCCGTGCAGGCTGGCTTCCAGACGCATGAACCGGTTGAAGGTGTCCTTACCCAGCGGCACCGGGGCGTGCGGAATGCCGATGAACACCGCGTGCCCGTGCGGCCCGGTCAGGTTGGCCGCCATATCGGCCGTCACGGGCACGCCCGCGGATTCCAGCACGATGTCGAATCCGCGCCCGCCCAGGGCGCGGGCTTCCTCGGCGCCCTGCACCGCCGCCGTGGCGCCGGCTTCGCGTGCCATGGCGGCCTTCTCCTCGCTCAGGTCGACGGTGACGACTTCGGTCGCGCCGTGCAGCCGGGCCCACTGGACGGCGAACAGGCCGATCGGGCCCGCGCCGATGACCAGCACGCGGTGCCCGGCGCGCAGCCCCGTCTTCCACAATCCGTGCAACGCGATCGCTGCGGGATCGATCATGGCCGCGGCCCGCGGGTCGATACCTGCGGGCATCTTGAGCAGATTGCCCACCGGCGACACCACGTACTGGGCGTAGGCGCCGTCGCAGCGGCTACCGAAGTAGTCGTAGTTCTCGCACAGCCCGAACGCACCCTTGAGGCAGAAATCGCAACTGCGGCAGGGGATCAGCGGTGGCACCGAGACGAGTTCGCCGAGTTCGAAACCGGTGACGTCCTCGCCCAATTCGACGACCCAGCCGGAGAATTCGTGGCCACAGATGATCGGCATGATGTAGCCGCCGTTGTGCAGCATCCGCGGGATGTCCGAGCCGCAGACACCGCAGGCGGCGACTTTGAGCAGGACCTGCCCGCGCCCCGGCCTGGGCACCGCGACATCCTCCACCCTGATATCGCCCGGAGCGTGCATGACGGCGGCGGTCATGGTCTGCGGGATGACGTCATCGGCGGCCAGATCACGGGTGGGTGCTTCGGTGGTCATCGGTGTGAATCTCCTGGAGTCGAGGTGGCAGTGTCGGTGCGGATCAGGCCGGGGGCGCCGGCGCCTTGGCGAAGGTGGTGTCGCCGACCAGCGATGCGGCGTTCGTCTTGTCGACCAAACCCGTACCGGCGTCGATGAATTCGGGGACCGATTCACCCTTGGCCACCTTGACGGCGGTCTCGACGGCGAGCTGCCCTTCGATATTGGGGTCGTTGAGGGCGGTGGCCACGTATTGCTTGCCGTCGGCGATGGCCCGGACGGCTTCCATGAGCCCGTCGACGCCGAACACCAAGACGTCACGGCGGTTGTTCTCGTCGAGCACCTGCAGCGCCCCGAGTGCCATGTCGTCGTTCTGGGCGTAGACGGCCTTGACGTCCGGGTGCGCCTGCAGCAGGTCCTGCATGGCGGTGACGGCGTTGGACCGGATGTAGTCGCTGTACGGACCGTCGACCACGGTGATGTTGGGGTGGCCGTTGACCGCGGCGGCGAACCCGTCGTGGCGGTCGCGGGCGACCGCGCCGCCGGCGTCGCCCTGGATCTCGATGATGGTCCCGCCGGCGGGACCGAGTGCGGTCACGGCCGCCTCGCCGACGGTCTGGCCCATGGCCTTGTTGTCCCGTCCGACGAAGGCGGCCGCGCCGCTCTGGACGGGGCGGTCGACGGTGACGACCTTGATGCCCGCCGCCGACGCGGCGGCGATCGACGGAGCGACGCCCTTGGGGTCGACGGGGTTGATCACCAGGACGTTGATCCCGCGGGTGATGAGATCTTGGACGTCGTTGTTCTGCTTGGTGACGTCACCGTTGGCATCAGCGAAGAAGAGCTCGTTGCCATCCCGCTGGGCGGTCTGCTTGGCGGCGTCGGTCAGGGCGACGTAGAACGGGCTCTGTTGGGTCGCCTGGCTGAACCCGATCTTGACCGCGCCGTCGCCGGCCGTGTTGCCGCCGGTGGCGCCCTTGTCCCCGGGCATGGTGCAGGCGGTGGAACCGATGGCCACCGTGGCCGAGATTGCCAACCCGGCCGCAACTCTTGCCAGTCTCATCGCTACTCCTAACTTGTGCCTCGGCGTCGAGGCGCGTGACGGCCATCACGTTAGGAAGGGCAAAGAGACCGCGTCAACACATGCGCATATTTTTGCTCATATGAGCAACGGCTAGGGGCGTACCTGCTCGCGGCCCCGCTCGAACACCGAGGCCCGGCTGGCGGCGATATCGTCACCGGAGGTGTCCGCCATCCAGGCCCGCGCCGACTCGGCCTCGATCCACAGACCGGCCTGGGTCTGCTCGGCATCGATTCGGTGATACGAATCCAGAAGGGCGCGAACGGCTTTCTGGTTGTTGCCGACGATCGAGGCGGCGACCTTGCGCGCCGCGGGCAGCAACTCGTCGTGGGCCACGACCTCGGTGACCAGCCCGGCGCGCAGCGCGTCGGCGGCGGACAGGTAGTCCCCGGTCAGGCTCATCCGCCGGGCCAGCCCGACGCCGACCTTCTGCGGCAGCCGCACCGACAGGCCCCAGGTGGGCAGCAATCCGACCCGGGCGTGGGTGTCGGCGAAGCGGGCCTGTTCGGAGGCGATGAGGATGTCGCAGTACAGCGCGAGCTCGAGTCCGCCGGTGACCGCCGCACCGTTGATCGCGCCGATGACCGGTTTCGTCATCGGCGGCCACTTGGGGGAGATATCGGGCAACTCGGTGGTGTCGCCGAGTTCCTTGAGGTCCAACCCTGCGCAGAACACCGGGTCGGCGCCGGTGAGGATCACCACGTCGACAGCGTCATCGGCCTGGGCGGCGCGCAGCGCTGCGTAGAACGCGGTGCGCAGCTGCGCCGAGAGCGCATTGCGCGCCTGCGGCCGGTTCAACGTCAGCGTGCGGACACGGTCGGTCGTCTCGATGAGAAGGACGTCAGCAGAGGTCATCGCATGAACATATCGTGGGGGTATGTGCCGAAACATCACCGAGCTGCGCGGTCTGGAACCGGCCGCCACCGCTGAGGAGATCGAAGCCGCCTCCCGGCAGTTCATCCGCAAGGTCAGCGGTATCACCCGACCCACCGCCGCCAACGAAGCGGCATTCGAGACGGCGGTCGCCGAGGTCACCGAGATCACCACCAGGCTGCTGCGGCAACTGCCGCCGCGCCGTCAACCGCCCAAGACGGTGCCGCCGCTGCGCCGTCCCGAGGTGCGGGCTCGCCTGGCGGCCAAGTGAATTCACCTGCCCTCAAGGAATGGAGCGCCGCGGTGCGGGCCCTGCTCGACGGCCGCCAGACGGTGCTGCTGCGCAAGGGCGGTATCCACGAGAAGCGCTTCTCCCTCGATCCGGCGGCGGCCGCGGCGCCGTTTCTGCTGTTTCCCACGGTGGCGCACAGCCATGCGCAGCGGGTACGCCCGGAGCATCGGGACCTGCTGGCCCCTGGCGGTCAGGAGGCCGACAGCACCGAGGAGGCGGTCGTGCTGCGGGCCGGGGCGACGGTGGTGGCCGCGGTGCAGGTGAATCGGCCCGAGGCCATCGAAGAGATCGCCGACCTGCACATCTGGACCGCCGAGTCGGTGCGAACCGATCGGCTGGATTTCCGCCCCAGGCATCGCCTGACGGTGCTGGTGGTGCAGGCCCACCCGCTGGCGGTGCCGATCCGGCTGCCCCGCACACCGGAGTACGCGGGCTGCGCCAGTTGGGTACAGCTCGCCGTACCGCAGGATTTCGGCGCGCCGGTGCACGATGCGCAGACCCTGGCGGCGATCGCCGGACGGGTCCGCGATTCAGTCGGCTGACGGGGTCGGGCGGCCCGCAGGCAGGATCAGCCGCGAGCGGTCGTCGTGGGTGATGGTGTGGGTCGCCGGGCGCAGCGTCTGACCGGTCTCGGTGGGTTCACCGGTGCCCAGATTGCGGGCGAACCGCGGATGCGAACCGCCCGCCACCACGACCCGGATGCGGGTACCGGCGGCGAAGCGGTGGGCGATCGCGTCGAGTTCGATCCGTACGACGTCCTCGGAGCAGCCGGTGTACCGCCGGAAACCATCGGTGACGTTTCGCGACCGCCCCCGTGCATCGACCTCGCTGACCCGGATGGACAGGTCGTGATGCGGATTGTCGGTGTGGTGGGCCAGTTCGATCACCGGAACTCCCACCGCATACAGATCCGCGGGCAGCGGGGCTCCGGTGAAGGTCAGGACGTCGGCGCGGGCGCCCAGCGCGGTGTCGTCACGGTAGCCGCCCTTGGCGGAGAGCAGCCGTCCGCCGATGGTGGGGGTGGGGTCGGCGGGATGGTAGGTGAAGCTCGAGGTGAGACCACCCTGTCCGGGTGCGTCCGAGAGCCCGCCAGCGGCCTGCAGATAGAGCGTGTGGTCCGTCGATGCAGGCGGCCAGTCCGGCAGATCGACCCAGCCGTCCCCGGGGGCACCGCCGTTGAGGTGTATCCGCACCGGACTGCGAGGGGCGCTGGGCCGGCCCGCCAGGTGGGTGCCCAGCCAGTCCAGCGTCTCGCGCAGGACAACCGAGGCGCCCCGCTGCATCAACTGGGTGTGCGTCCAGGACCCGACGGTCAGCGCGGTGTCGACGCCGCGCTCGCGCAGACGCCGGTACTGCGCCAGCGTCTGGTCCAGAAACAGATCCTGCCAGCCGCTGATCAACAGCACCGGGACGTCCACCCGGTCCAGCGCCTCGGTCACCGCCAGGCGGGCCCACAGCTCGGGGTCTTCGTCCGGTGGCTGCAGCCAGGACTCGTACCAGGGTGCGCCGTCGCCCAGGAGCCGCCGCCCGGCCGCGCCCACCGGCAGATCCATCGTCGCGGCGCCGACGCGCTGGCCGGCCTGGGCCTGACGCACGACCGCCCGCACCAGGTTCGGGTCCTCCTGGTGGGACATCATGTGGCTCCAACCGAGGAAGTCGTTGAGCGAGAACGACCCGGTGCCCCAGGAGGATTGCGCGAAGTCATGCGGACCGACGCTGATCACCGCGGTGACCAGTTCCGGTGGGGGATCGGTGAGCAGCGCCCACTGGGTGAAGCCGAGGTAGGACAACCCGATGGTGGCGAATGTCCCCGTGAACCAGGGCTGTTCGCGCAACCAGGCGGCGGTGTCGATCCCGTCGGAGACCTCGTTGACCATCGGCGTGAACGTGCCACCGGACCCGAACGTCCCACGCACGCTTTGGAATACGACGTGGTAGCCACGGGCGGCGTAGATACTGCCGAAAAAGATGGTGAATGGGAATCGGCGTCCGTACGGGGCCCGAACCAGCAGGGTGCCCGCGGGGGCGGGGGTCAGCGGACGGTAATGGTCGGCCAGCAGCTCCACCCCGTCGCGCATCGGTACCGGCAGCGCCCGGTGCACGGCGTAGTCACAGATCGGCGGAGGGAGGTGAAGGGCGCGGCCGAGGGCGTGCCGGGACAGCTGCGAGATTCTGGAGCTCACCTAACGAACATTACCCACGCCCGCCGGCTCAGAACTTGTAGTACGGAACCAGTTCGTTGGCGCGTTGCAGGTTGGTCTGCAGGCAGTCCGGGCGATCCGGTGAATCGACCGGCGAGTAGAACACCGATTGCTGCAGGACGCCGTAACTGGTCTTGAAGGCGATCATGCAGGTGATCCACCAGCGGTCGTTCCAGTCGGTGGGCTTCATGATCCAGAACTGCGCCGCGCGGTGGCCGCCGATGTTCAGTTCGATCGCATCGGCGGGCAGGGACTGCTCGTAGGTCCGCCAGACGAAGGCTTCGATGGCCATCTGATAGTTGCCGGCGTCGTAGTGGCAGCGCAGTCCGTCCTCCGGGGTGGGCGGCGTGAAGGCCAGCCCGATGCGCTGCACCACGTCCAGCGGAATGTCCCGGCAGGGGTCGAACGGGGACGGATCGGTGGTCTCGATGACCGGCCACTTGATGGTCGTGGAGACGTTGGTCAGCGGCAGGTCGGCGGCGCGGACCTGCACAGGAGCGCCGGCCGGGTTGGCCTGCCACACCACGATCACCGCGGCCACCAGCGCGCACAGCGCCGACAGCAGACGCAGTTTGGCAGCCATCACACCCCCTCGAACTTCGCAGTGCGTCCCAATCGAGCACTGCGGGGGAGTGTACAAGGGTGCATCGGGCGTCCGGACGGGAAATGAGAACAGGTTCTAGTTGCTCGGCGCGTGCTCGCCCGGAGGCCCACGGGTGGCGCAAGTAGGCTGATCCGTTGTGTCCGCGACGTCACGAGATCAGCGCCGGCCTGTGCTGTGGGCCATCAGCGACCTGCACACCGGTCACACGGGGAACAAGCCCGTCACCGAATCGCTCTACCCGTCCTCGCCCGAGGACTGGCTGATCGTTGCCGGTGACGTCGGTGAGCGCACCGACGAGATCCGCTGGGCGCTGGATCTGCTGCGCCGACGGTTTGCCAAGGTGATCTGGGTGCCGGGCAACCACGAGTTGTGGACCACCAACAAGGACCCCATGCAGATCTTCGGGCAGTCCCGGTACGACTACCTCGTCACCATGTGCGACGAGATGGGCATCGTGACCCCGGAGCACCCGTTCCCGGTGTGGAACGAGGAGGGCGGCCCGGCCACCATCGTGCCGATGTTCCTGCTCTACGACTACTCGTTCCTGCCCGAGGGCACCGCGACCAAGGCCGAGGGACTGGCGGTGGCCCGGGAACGCAACGTGGTGGGGACCGACGAGTTCCTGCTGTCCGCCGAACCGTTCGCCACCCGCGACGCCTGGTGCCGGGACCGGGTGGCCCAGACCCGCAAGCGGCTGGAGGATCTGGACTGGATGAACCCGACGGTGCTGGTCAACCATTTCCCGCTGGTGCGCGAACCCTGCGACGCCATGTTCTACCCCGAGTTCGCGCTGTGGTGTGGCACCACGGCGACCAAGGACTGGCATACCCGATACAACGCCATCTGCTCGGTGTACGGGCATCTGCACATCCCGCGCACCACCTGGTACGACGGCGTGCGGTTCGAGGAGGTCTCGGTCGGCTATCCGCGGGAATGGCGGCGCCGCAAGCCATATCGCTGGTTGCGACAGATCCTGCCGGACCCGAATTACGCGCCCGGCTACCTCAACGAATTCGGCGGGCACTTCGAGATCACCACCGAGATGCGCGAGAACGCCCAGAAGATGCAGGAACGCATCAAGACCCGGCGGGGGTACTGACCGTGAGTTTGTTGCGTACGGTGGTGTCGGAGGTCGTGGTGACCGCCGAAACCTATGACGATCCTCCCGGCCTGGCGCCGTTACCGGAGGAGGAGCCGTTGGTGGCGCGTTCGGTGGCCAAGCGGCGCAACGAATTCGTCACGGTGCGGCACTGCGCCCGGCAAGCCCTCGGCGAACTCGGGCTGGCGCCCGTGCCGATCCTCAAGGGAGACAAGGGTGAACCGTGCTGGCCCGACGGGGTGGTCGGGAGTTTGACGCACTGCGACGGGTTCCGTGGCGCGGTGGTGGGCCGCAGCGCCGAGGTGCGCGCGCTGGGGATCGACGCCGAACCGCACGACACGCTGCCCAAGGGTGTGCTCGACGCGATCAGTCTGCCCGTGGAACGCCTCGAACTCGGCGGCCTGCCGGGGGGACTGCACTGGGACCGGATCCTGTTCTGCGCCAAGGAAGCCACCTACAAGGCGTGGTTTCCCCTCACGCATCGCTGGCTGGGATTCGAGGATGCGCACATCAGGTTCACCACCGACTCCTCGGGTTCGGCCGGCACCTTCGAGTCGAGGATCCTCATCGATCCCGCCGCCGAGTCCGGGCCACCGCTGAAGGTGCTGGCCGGGCGGTGGACCGTGCGAGACGGTCTGGCGCTGACGGCGATCACGCTGTGACCGGTGCAGCGGGCCAGAGCGTGATCCCGCCGGGCCTGGTGATCGTCGACAAGCCGGCCGGGCTGACGAGCCATGACGTGGTGGGCCGCTGCCGACGGCTCTTCGGTACCCGCAAAGTGGGACATGCGGGGACGCTGGATCCGATGGCCACCGGCGTGCTGGTGGTCGGCATCGAACGGGCCACCAAGATCCTCGGGTTGCTCACCGCCACCGACAAGTCCTATGCCGCGACCATTCGGCTCGGCCGGACGACATCCACCGAGGACGCTGAAGGCGAAGTGCTGCAAGATGTCTCCGCGACGCATATCACCGATGAGCAGATCGAGTCGGCGGTGGCGGTCCTGCGCGGAGACATTTCCCAGGTGCCGTCGTCGGTCAGCGCCATCAAGGTCGACGGGCAGCGGGCCTACAAGCTGGCCCGGGAAGGGCAGACGGTCGAACTGCCCGCGCGGCCGGTGCGCATCGACCGGTTCGAGGTGCTCGCCGTGCGCAGATCGGACGCTCAGGCCGCGGTGCCGGCGGCCGGCGAATTCGTCGATGTCGACGTCGAGGTGGACTGCTCGTCGGGTACCTATATCCGGGCGCTGGCCCGCGATGTCGGCGCCACCCTGGGGGTCGGCGGGCACCTGACCGCGCTGCGGCGCACCAGGGTCGGGCGCTACGGCCTGGACGAGGCCCGCACGCTCGACGAGTTGGCCGACGCCGCGCGGTTGTCCTACGGGTTGGACGAGGCCTGCCTGCTCGGGTTCCCGAGACGTGATCTCACCGACGCCGAGACCGAGGACGCCCGGCACGGCCGGGCGCTCGCGCCCGCGGGTATCGACGGGGTGTACGCGGCCACCGCGCCGGACGGCCGGGTGATCGCGCTGCTGCAGGACGGTCCCGCTCGTACCAAATCGATCGTCGTGCTGCGGCCGGCCACGCTGTAGCGCGCCACACCAGGCCTCGACAGCCCCGTGCGCCACATCCACAACACGCGTCCAGCGTGTTGTGGTTCATCCCGGGGTCGTGACCAATTCGAGATCAGCACCACAAGAATTCACGGGAACCGCGGTCGTTCGGCTTGCGTTGTTACAGATATGACGATGCAGCTGCCCGCTCATCCCTCCGAGTGGTTCGGATACGCCGCAGACCACATCGACGGACGGCGCCTTGTGTCGCGACGAGACCGCGCACGGATCTTCCCGCACCGCGAACGTGAAGCGCCCGTCGGCTATATCGATGCTTCGCAGCATCTGTCCGCTTCCCCGGCGGCGGTGTGGCAGGTACTCACGAACCCCCGCACCTGGGGTCAGTGGTTCGCCGTGCACGACAGCTGGGTCACGCCGCCGCCTGCCACCGTCGCCGCGGGTACCCGGCTCAGCGCCAAGCTGCGCATGCTGGGCGTCACCAACACTCTGGACTGGGTTGTCGAGTCGGTCGACGAGGGCACCCGAATCGAATTGGCCGCCACCGGCGCTGAGGGATTGTCGGTGCGGTTGATGTTCCGCGTGTCACCCGCGGGCTCGGGGTCGTGGATCACCGCCAGCGGACAGTTCAGCGGCGCGTTGCTGAGTCCGGCGCTGCTGGAGGCCGTCGAGGCCGACGGCGTGTGCCGGCTGGTGGACAGCCTGGCCGGGCTGGATATGCGTGCCCGCGAAGTGCAGGCCCGCGAGGCGTCGGCACGCCCGCAGTTGCGCCTGGTGCGTTAGCCGGCCGGGTCGCCGAAACTGCTAGGGCACAACCCAAATCGCCTGTGCCGCAGGGCTTCCCAAGTCGACCGTAGCGTGACCGCCGTCCTCGGTGCCGTCGCCTTCGATACCCACCGAGATCATGCCGGCGAAGTCACGCCGGGCCAGTACGCGTAACCGCGAGTCCAGGCTGATGCCCACACTGTCGAAGTAGCGCAGCATCTCCGGGTCGGCATCGGAGATGCGTGCCACGGTCCCGGTATCGCCGTCGTTGCATGCCGACAACTGGCGGGCCGGCGGCGTGGGCACCCTGCCGTCGGCGGCCGGGATCGGATCTCCGTGCGGATCACGGGTGGGGAAGCCCAGCTTCGCGTCGATGCGGTCCAGCATGCGGTCGGATACCGCGTGCTCGAGGATCTCGGCCTCGTCGTGCACCTCATCCCAGCCGTAGCCGAGTTCGCGCACCAGGAACGTCTCCATCAATCGGTGTCGGCGCACCATCGCCAGCGCGGCACGCCGGCCGGCGTCGGTCAGTGTCACCGCGCCGTACTTCTCGTGATCGACGAGGCCCTGATCGGCGAGCTTGCGGATCGATTCGGACGCCGTGCTCGCCGACACGCCGATCCGTTCGGCGAGCAGCTTGGTGCTCACCTTTTCCCTGGACCACTCCTGCGCGGTCCAGATGACTTTCAGGTAGTCCTGAGCAACCGTCGTCAGGTCGTGCGGGTTGCCGTTGGGACTCACGTGGACCTCACACCGAGAAAGTTTAGGCAATCATCACCTGATCCGGGGATCCGGAGCAGACGGCGAGGCGTGCGCGCCGTAGGCTTGCGTTGTGCAACGGTGGCGGGGCCGGGAAGACATCCCCACAGACTGGGGACGATGTGTCGTGACCATCGGGGTGTTCGACGGTGTTCACCGCGGACACGCCGAATTGATCAATCATGCGGTGAAATCCGGCCGCTCGCGCGGTGTACCCACCGTGCTCATGACCTTCGACCCGCATCCGATGGAAGTGGTCTTTCCCGGTAGCCATCCGGCGCAGCTGACCACGTTGACCCGGCGCGCCGAACTGGTCGAGGAGACCGGTATCGACGTCTTCCTGGTGATGCCGTTCACCGCGGATTTCATGAAACTGACCCCGGAGCGCTACATCCACGAGCTCCTCGTGGAAAGCCTGCATGCCGTCGAGGTGGTGGTGGGGGAGAACTTCACCTTCGGCAAGAAGGCGGCGGGCAATGTGAACCTGCTGCGCAAGGCCGGTGAGCGGTTCGGCTTCGCCGTCGAAGGGATGACCCTGGTGTCCGAAGTGGCCGAACCCGGTCTGGGCGAGCGCAGCGACGGGGTCTTGCTCCGGGACGAGACCGTGACGTTCTCGTCGACCTACATTCGGTCCTGCGTCGACGCCGGTGACGTGGTCGCCGCCGCCGAGGCGCTGGGCCGGCCGCACCGGGTGGAAGGTGTGGTGGTGCGCGGTGACGGGCGCGGCCGCGTGCTCGGCTTCCCGACCGCCAATGTCGCGCCACCCATGCATTCGGCCATCCCTGCCGACGGGGTCTACGCGGCATGGTTCACCGTGCTCGGGCACGGCCCGGTGGTCGGCACCGTCACCCCCGGACAGCGCTACCAGGCGGCGGTGTCGGTGGGCACCAACCCGACCTTCTCCGGGCGCACCCGCACGGTCGAGGCCTTCGTGCTGGACACCGAGGCAGACTTGTACGGCCAGCACGTCGCCGTCGATTTCGTGGCGCGCATCCGTGGCCAGGAGAAGTTCGACTCGGTCGACGACCTGGTGGTCGCGATGCAAGGCGATACCGCCAAGGCGCGCACGATTCTCGCTGCGCAGTGAGGTGCTGCTAGACTTCGCGGCGACCCAGCGCGTGCTGCAGTTCGCGGCGGCCGTGCCTCAGATAATCCTCGCGGACCTTTTTGATGGAGTTGTTTCGTGGCGCTCACTGCCGAACAGAAGAAGGAAATCCTCGGCCAGTACGGCCTGCATGACACCGACACCGGCTCGCCGGAGGCTCAGGTGGCCCTGCTGACCAAGCGGATCTCCGATCTGACCGAACACCTGAAGATGCACAAGCACGACCACCACTCGCGGCGGGGGCTGCTGCTGCTGGTCGGTCGCCGGCGCCGGCTGCTCAAGTACGTCGCGCAGGTCGACGTCGAGCGCTATCGGTCGCTGATCGAGCGCCTCGGTCTGCGTCGCTGACGCGGCGGGCCGCGGCCGCGCTGGCCGCGTTCTGTTTTCTCGTGGGGGGACTCACCACCGGTTGTTCGTCGGCTGCTGCCGCGGATCTGCGGGCCGGGGACTGCCTGAAAGTGGGCGGTCCGCCGGACCGTCCGGAGGCCATCAAGGCGCAGTGCGGAAGCCCCGAGTCGAACTACAAGGTCATCGCCACCGTTGCCACCGGCGACGAGTGTCCGACCGATGCCGACTCGTACTACTCCATGCACAGCACCTTCGGTGACGGTGGCGGCACCACCTGTATGGATATCGACTGGGTGCCCGGCGGTTGCATGAGCATCGATCCGGAGCATGGCCGCGACCCCATCCGGGTGGATTGCGGCGACACCACCCAGCCGCATCGCCAGCGCGCCACGCAGATCCTGCAAGGGGTGGCCAACGTCGATCAGTGCGGGAGTGGCCTGGGCTACCCGTACGACCAGCGCGAGTTCACCGTGTGCGTCGAGGACGTCTCGTGACACTGCTTGCCAGTGGCAGTTTCGTCCCGGTGTAACATGGGGGTGTTTTAGGCCACTGGGCCCTGACACTTGGTGCGGTTCGCGTGTTTCCGCGCGCACCGTTCCTGTGCGTCACCGCACCGTTCGAGGTATCGGGCGGTCTTCGGTAGTGGCTGCCGGGAGTTCATCCCGGCCGCTTCGATCGACGGCCGTAGCCGTATCCGGGACGGGTCTCACGTTCGCTGACGCGCGAAACAGTTGAATACCTGACCAAGAGAGGCTGTACGGACACATATGTCTGCAGTTGAAACCGACGAAGGCGTGTTTGAATCCACCGCCGTCATCGACAACGGGAGCTTCGGCACCCGCACCATCCGCTTCGAGACCGGCCGGCTGGCCCGTCAGGCCGCCGGCTCCGTCGTCGCCTACCTCGACGACGACACGATGCTGCTGAGCGCGACCACCGCCAGCAAGTCCCCGAAGGACCATTTCGACTTCTTCCCGCTGACCATCGACGTCGAGGAGCGGATGTACGCCGCGGGCCGCATCCCCGGTTCGTTCTTCCGCCGTGAGGGCCGCCCGTCGACCGACGCGATCCTGACCTGTCGCCTGATCGACCGCCCGCTGCGCCCGACGTTCGTGTCCGGCCTGCGCAACGAGATCCAGGTCGTCGTCACCATCCTGAGCCTGGATCCCAAGGATCTGTACGACGTGCTCGCCATCAACGCCGCCTCGGCGTCCACTCAGATCTCCGGCCTGCCGTTCGCCGGCCCGGTCGGCGGCGTCCGCGTGGCGTTGATCGACGGCCAGTGGGTCGCTTTCCCGACCGTCGAGCAGCTCGAGGGTGCGGTGTTCGACATGGTCGTCGCGGGCCGTAAGGCCGGCGACGATGTCGCGATCATGATGGTCGAGGCCGAGGCCACCGACCGGGTCATCGAGCTCGTCGCCGGTGGCGCGGGTGCGCCGACCGAGGCCGTGGTGGCCGAGGGCCTGGAGGCCGCCAAGCCGTTCATCGCTGCGCTGTGCACCGCGCAGGAGGAACTGCACGCGGCCGCCGGCAAGGAAACCGCGGAGTACCCGCTGTTCCCCGAATACCAGGACGACGTCTACGGCCAGGTCGCCGCGGTGGCCACCGAGGCGCTGTCGCAGGCGCTGACCATCGCCGGCAAGGCCGAGCGCGATGAGCGCACCGATGAGATCAAGGGTGAGGTGCTCGAGCGCCTGGCCGGCCAGTTCGAGGGCCGCGAGAAGGAGATCGGTGCCGCCTACCGATCGCTGACGAAGAAGCTTGTGCGCCAGCGCATCCTGACCGATCACTTCCGCATCGACGGTCGCGGTGTCACCGATATCCGCGCCCTGAGCGCCGAGGTCGCCATCATCCCGCGGGCGCACGGTAGCGCGTTGTTCGAGCGCGGCGAGACCCAGATCATGGGTGTGACCACACTGGACATGGTCAAGATGGCCCAGCAGATCGACTCGCTGGGACCGGAGACCTCCAAGCGCTACATGCACCACTACAACTTCCCGCCGTATTCGACCGGTGAGACCGGTCGCGTCGGTTCGCCCAAGCGCCGCGAGATCGGCCACGGCGCGCTGGCCGAGCGGGCCCTGATGCCCGTGCTGCCCTCGGTGGAGGAGTTCCCGTACGCCATCCGCCAGGTGTCAGAAGCCTTGGGCTCCAACGGTTCCACCTCGATGGGCTCGGTGTGCGCCTCGACCATGTCGCTGCTCAACGCCGGTGTGCCGCTGAAAGCGCCGGTAGCGGGCATTGCTATGGGTCTGGTCTCTGACGAGGTCGACGGGGAGACCCGCTACGTCACGCTCACCGATATCCTCGGCGCCGAGGATGCGTTCGGCGACATGGACTTCAAGTGCGCAGGCACCAAGGACTTCGTCACCGCGCTGCAGCTCGACACCAAGCTCGACGGCATCCCGTCCAAGGTGCTGGCCGGTGCGCTGGCCCAGGCCAAGGACGCGCGCCTGACCATCCTCGACGTGATGGCCGAGGCCATCGACGAGCCCGACGAGATGAGCCCGTACGCACCGCGGATCACCACGATCAAGGTGCCGGTCGACAAGATCGGCGAGGTCATCGGGCCCAAGGGCAAGATGATCAACTCGATCACCGAGCAGACGGGTGCGTCGATCTCCATCGAGGACGACGGCACCGTGTTCGTCGGCGCCTCCAACGGCGAGGCGGCCCAGGCCGCGATCGACATGATCAACGCGATCGCCAACCCGCAGCTGCCCAAGACCGGCGAGCGGTTCCTCGGCACGGTCGTCAAGACCACCGATTTCGGTGCGTTCGTGTCGCTGCTGCCGGGTCGCGACGGGCTGGTGCACATCAGCAAGCTGGGCCGCGGCAAGCGCATCGCCAAGGTCGAGGATGTCGTCAAGGTCGGTGACAAGCTCCGGGTGGAGATCGCCGATATCGACAACCGCGGCAAGATCTCGCTGGTGCTGGTCGCCGAAGAGGGCGAGGCCACCGGAGATGATTCGGCGGAGCCCGCAGTCACAGATGCCGCGACCGCTGACGCCTAAACCCGCATTACGCCGCGGAAGTCGCGGCGAAGACACCTCCGAGGCAGTGCGGGTCACCGCACTGCCCGGAGGGTTGCGGGTGGTCACCGAGTACATCCCGTCGGTGCATTCCGCGTCGGTGGGGGTGTGGGTCAACGTCGGATCGCGTGACGAGGGTCCGTCGGTGGCCGGCGCCGCGCATTTCCTCGAACATCTGTTGTTCAAGTCGACACCCACGCGCTCGGCGGTTCATATCGCCCAGTCGATGGACGCGGTGGGCGGCGAGCTCAACGCGTTCACCGCACGCGAGCACACCTGCTACTACGCCCACGTGCTGGACGCCGACCTGGAACTCGCCGTCGACCTGGTGGCCGACGTCGTGCTGCGCGGCCGTTGTGCCGCCGAGGATGTCGAAGTCGAACGCGATGTCGTGCTCGAAGAGATCGCCATGCGCGACGACGACCCCGAGGACACCCTCGGTGACGTGTTCCTGACCGCGATGTTCGGTGATCACCCCGTCGGGCGCCCGGTGATCGGCAGCGCGGAGTCCATCGAGGCGATGACCCGCGCGCAGCTGCACTCGTTCCATGTGCGTCGCTACACGCCGGAGCGCATGGTGCTCGCGGTGGCCGGCAATGTCGACCACAAGCGGGTCGTCGCCCTGGCGCGCGAGTATTTCGGCCCGCATCTGGTCCGGGGGCGCACCGCGCTCCCGCCCCGCAAGGGTGCCGGGCGGGTGCCCGGACGGCCGGGTCTGCTGGTGGTCAACCGCGACGGCGAACAGAGCCACGTGCTCGCCGGTGTGCGTACACCCGGACGGTACTGGGAACACCGCTGGGCGATGTCGGTACTGAACACCGCGCTCGGTGGTGGTCTGAGTTCCCGTCTGTTCCAGCAGATCCGGGAGTCCCGAGGACTGGCGTACTCGGTGTATTCGACCATCGACATGTTCTCCGACGCCGGTGCGCTGTCGGTGTACGCGGCCTGCCTGCCGGAGCGTTTCGACGAGGTGGTGCGGCTGGCCACCGATGTGCTCGACGAGGTGGCCCGCGACGGTCTCACCGAAGCCGAATGCCGGATTGCCAAGGGCTCGTTGCGTGGTGGCCTGGTGCTGGGCCTGGAGGACTCGGGGTCGCGGATGCACCGGATGGGCCGCAGCGAGCTCAACTACGGCGCACACCGCACCATCGCCCAGACCCTGGAACAGATCGATGCCGTCACCCTCGACGAGGTGAACGCGGTGGCACGCAAACTGCTGAGCAAACCGCTCGGTGCCGCGGTCTTGGGGCCCTACAAATCGAAACGCTCACTGCCGCAACGTCTTCGCCATATCGCGGGCTGATGGGTACAGTCGGGACATGCGGTTGTCCCGGCGAACTGTCCTGATCGGCGGCTTCACCTTCGCGGTGGCCGCGTGCAGTGCCGAACGCGTGCACGCCGACCCCGCCGAACCGCTGCCGCCGCTCGACCAGCGGATCGGTGCGTTGGAGCGCAGGCACAATGCCGTGGTCGGTCTGTCGGCCGTGAACCTGAATTCCCCGGGGGCGGTGGCGCATCGGGCCGACCAGATGTTCGCGATGTGCTCGACCTTCAAGGCCTATGCCGCGGGTCGGGTGCTTGAGCAGGTCGGCCGCGGTGAATTGGCGCTGGAGACAACGGAGTTCGTCGACCCGAGCGCGGTGGTCGCGAACTCGCCGGTAACCGGACCCAGGGCGGGCAGCCAGATGACGCTGGCCGAGTTGTGTCAGGCGGCGTTGCAGCGCAGCGACAATACGGCCGCCAACCTGTTGCTGAGGCGCCTCGGCGGCCCGCCTGCGATCACGGCGTTCGCCCGCAGCATCGGCGACGACCGCACCCGCCTGGACCGTTGGGAGACGGAGCTGAACTCGGCGATCCCGGGCGACCCCCGCGATAGCAGCACGCCGGCGGCCCTGGCCGGCGGGTATCGCGCACTGCTGACCGGGGATGTGCTGGCCCCTGCGCAACGGCTGCTGCTGGAGCAGTGGATGCGGGCCAATCAGACATCCAGCATGCGGGCCGGTCTGCCGGCGGGCTGGTCGACGGCGGACAAGACGGGCAGCGGCGACTACGGCAGCACCAATGACGTCGGTGTCGCGTTCGGACCCGAGGGGCAGCGCGTGCTGCTGGCGATCATGACGCGCTCAGCGGTCGACGATCCCAAGGCCGACGCCCTGCGGCCGCTGATCGGTGAGCTCACCACCCTGGTGTTGCCCTACCTGCTGGATCCGAATCACCCGTGACGTACACATCGCCCGGCCGGAGAAATCCAGCCGGGCGACGGTGGGGGTGAGGTATCAGATCAGGACGGTCGACGGGTCGGTGAACGGCAGGTCGAGGTCGTTGGCGACGTGCTCGTTGAGCAGCGCGCCCTCGTGCGTCGAGAGTCCCTTGGCCAGTGCGGCATCCGCGGCGCACGCGGCCTGCCAACCCTTGTCGGCGAGCTTGAGCACGTACGGCATGGTGGCGTTGGTCAACGCGTAGGTCGACGTCCGCGGCACCGCACCCGGCATGTTGGCCACGCAGTAGAACACCGTGTCGTGCACCGCGAAGGTCGGGTCGTCGTGGGTGGTGGGCCGGGAATCCTCGAAGCAGCCACCCTGGTCGATCGCGATGTCGACCAGGACCGCACCGGACTTCATCTGGGCGACAGTCGCGTTGGTGACCAGCTTGGGCGCCTTGGCGCCGGGCACCAGGACCGCGCCGATCACCAGATCGGCCTGCTTGACCGCATCTTCGAGATCCAGGCTCGAGGAGTAGCGGGTCTCGATGGCGCCGCCGTACTCGGCATCGATCTTGCGCAGGGTGTTGACGTTGAGGTCGAACACGGTGACGTGCGCGCCCATACCCCAGGCCACGGCGGCCGCGTTGTCACCGGCCATACCGCCGCCGATCACGACGACCTTGGCGGGGGCGACACCGGGGACGCCGCCCATCAGGACACCGCGACCGCCCTGGGTGCGCATCAGGTGGTAGGCGCCGACCTGGGCGGCCAGCCGGCCCGCGACCTCACTCATGGGGGCCAGCAGTGGCAGCGCATTGTCGGCGGTCTGCACGGTCTCGTATGCGATCGAGGTGGTACCCGAGGCCAGCAGGGCGTCGGTGCAGGGCCTGGACGCGGCCAGGTGCAGGTAGGTGAACAGGGTCTGGCCCTTACGCAGGCGCGCGTACTCGGCCTCGATGGGCTCCTTGACCTTCAGCAGCAGGTCGGCCTGGGCCCACACCTCATCGGCGGTGGCGACGATCTGCGCGCCGACGGCCTTGTAGTCGCTGTCGGACAGTGCCGAACCCTCACCCGCGCCGGCCTGGATGAGGACCTCGTGGCCACGGCGGGTCAATTCGGCCACGCCGGCCGGGGTGATGGCGACGCGGAACTCGTTGTTCTTGATCTCGGTCGGGATGCCGACGCGCATTTCATGCTCCTGTGTGAACCGGTGGATACGGCGGATACCGTGGATACGGTGGATGTTGTGTCCAATTGTGAAGAACCTTCGACCCAACAGCAATGACTATGATGTTAATTCGATAAGATGCCGTCATGCGTGAACAATCAGCAGCACCGCGCGCGCGTCTGGCACCCGCGCCGAAGGATGTTCGGCCGGCGGAGCTCGACGATATCGACCGGCGCATGCTGCTGGCCCTGCACGCCGACGCCCGCATCTCCAACAGCGCGCTGGCCGATATCGTCGGGATCGCCCCGTCGACCTGCCACGGCCGCTTACGCCGCCTGCAGGACATCGGGGTGATCCGCGGGTTCTATACCGATATCGACCCGGCGGCGGTGGGGCTGACGATGCAGGCCATGATCTCGGTGAGCCTGCAGTCCAACGCGCGTGGGCGAATCCGGGACTTCATCGCCAACATCCGCAAGCGGCCCCAGGTGATGGACGTGTACTTCCTGGCCGGTGGGGACGATTTCATCCTGCACGTGGCCGCGCGTGACACCGATGACCTGCGCGCGTTCGTGGTGGAGAACCTCAACGCCGACGCCGACGTGGCCGGTACGCAGACCTCGTTGATCTTCGAGCACCTGCGGGGCGCGTCACCGCTCTAGGGATACCAACTCGGGGTGGAAGTTCGCCACCATTCGGCGGATACCGTCGCGCCAGTCCACCGCCGTGCCGCCGACCAGTTCGTGCATCCGTGTCGTGTCGGTCGGGCCGCCACGCAAGGCCTGCTCGCTCTCTTCGAACACCGGCTCGCTGCCGACGAGTTCGCCGATGTAGGTGCACCATTCCTGCAGGCTGACGGTCTGGTCACCGCACCAGTTGACCGTTGTCGCGGGTACCGACGCCGCGGCGAGCATCTTCGGCAGCGTCGCGATGATGTCGTCCTCGTGGATGGGGTTGTAGCGCGCGGGACCGCCGGGCGGCACGGGGATCGGCACCCCGGCGCGCATCATCTCCATCTGATAGAACGGCCAGCCGCCGTTGTCGCCATAGGGCACGTTGAGCCGGGCGATCACCGTCGGCACACCGAGCGCGCGGGCCATCGTGCGGGCGACCACCTCACCGGCGATCTTGGAGATCGAGTACGTCGGAAGCAGTGACTTGTGATTGTCGCCGAGTGCTGCGGTCTCGGTGCGCGGCTCGTCATCGGGCGGGTCGTACACCGCGGCCGACGAACAGTGCAGGAATGCCTTCGCGTCGGCGCAGTGCGCCATCAGCAGACCCACCGATTCGGCGTTGGCCCCCAGGTCCTTGTCCCAACGTCCGCTCTTGGCGACCGCGAGGTTGAGGACATAGTCGAAATCGGACGGGATGCCACTGAAGTCGCCCGCGGCGAGGTTGACCTTCTCACAGCGAATTCCCGCGCGTTCCAGGCTCTCTCGGGCCGCAGTGTCGGTGAAACGGGCGATACCCCACACCTCGTTCTCGGCTGCCAGCGATAACGCCAGGGGAGCCGCGACCTGTCCGGTCGGACCTGTGATGAGGATCTTCGAGCCACGCATGGCCAGATGCTACTCGGCGCGCAGCACCAATCCGGTGCCTTCGGCGCCGGTCAGTGTCAGGTGATCGCCGTCGATCGAGGCCTGGACCGGGCCGTGGAGTACGCGCAGGATCGACCGTTCGAGGTCACCGAGTTCACCGTCGCATACCGGCCCGCTGGTGTTGAGGGGGCCGAACGTGACCGTATCGCCGACGATCTCGGCGCGACCGTAGAAGGTGTGGCAACCCGTCCAACCGGTGACGGTCCGATCGGCGCGCAACGTCAATCCGGGCCTGGCCTGCTCCAGCGCCACCGAGGTCATGGCGGCCTGCCCGGTCACCAGCGTGTCCACCCGCCAACCGGTGCCGACGAGCGGACGGTCGGGGTCAAGGACCGACTTGTCACGCAGCGTGACGGTCGCGGTGGCGGTGCTCAACGTCAGGGTGTCCGCATTCAACGACCACGCCGGGCCGGACTCGAGGAACCGCGCCATCCACGCGTCGGCGTCACCCAGGGGCGCCGGGCAGGCCATCATCGTGGTGGCCAGCCGTGTCGTCAGATGCCCACCGCTGAGATCGGCCGGGCCGGACCCGCGGTTGCAGCCGGCGAACGCCGAGAGCCGGCCGTCGGCGAAACCCAGCGTCAACGGCCCGTTGCCGGGGATCTGCTCGCCCGTGACCGCCACCGACACGAAGGTGCGGCCTTCGGGCGTGGGGGTCTCATCAGCCGTAGCGGTACCGGCGCTGCCGGCCACGGCCAGCACGGCGACAAGGAACGGGACAAGGCGCATGGCTCCACGGTACGGACCCCGCAGTAGGCTTCCCCCATGCGAGTTGCGGTGCTGGGTGCCAAGGGCAAAGTCGGTGCGACCATGGTCGCCGCCGTGCGGGATGCCGCCGATCTGGAGTTGTCGGCCGAGGTCGATGCGGGTGACGCGCTGTCGACACTGACCGACAGCGGTACCGAGGTGGTCATCGACTTCACCCATCCCGATGTGGTGATGGACAACCTGAAGTTCCTGATCGACAACGGGATTCATGCCGTCGTCGGGACCACGGGCTTCACCGAGGAACGCCTCGCCCAGGTCCGGGCCTGGCTCGATGCCACGCCCGGGGCGTCGGTGTTGATCGCCCCGAACTTCGCCATCGGTGCCGTGCTGAGCATGCACTTCGCCAAGCAGGCCGCGCGGCACTTCGAGTCCGTCGAGGTCATCGAACTGCATCACCCGTACAAGGCCGACGCGCCGTCGGGCACGGCCACGCGCACCGCCAAGCTCATCGCGGAAGCACGAAAAGGTCTGCCGCCCAACCCCGATGCCACCAGTACGGGCCTCGACGGTGCACGCGGGGCCGATGTCGACGGGATCCCGGTGCACTCGATCCGGCTGGCCGGATTGATCGCGCACCAGGAGGTGCTGTTCGGCACCACGGGGGAGACGCTGACCATCCGCCACGACAGCCTGGATCGGACGTCGTTCGTCCCGGGGGTGCTGCTCGGGGTGCGCAAGGTGGCCCAGCGCCCCGGCCTGACCATCGGCATCGAACCGCTCCTCGACCTGTAATGGCCGGCTCGGACAGACAGTCAGGTGTGCGCAGCCTGCGCATCCAGCTCCTGATCGGCCTGATGTGCGTCGCGATGGTCGTCTACTTCGTCATCCTCGGCCGGATCGCCGTGGCGTTCATCGCCTCCGGCAAGGCCGCGGCCATCGGGCTGGGGGTGGCGTTGCTCTTGCTACCCATCGTCGGACTGTGGGCGATGGTGAGCACCCTGCGGGCCGGATTCGCACACCAGCGGCTGGCTCGTCTGGCCCGCGAGGCCGGGATGGAGTTGGACGTCAGTGCCCTGCCGAGGATGCCGTCGGGGCGGATCGACCGCGACGCGGCCGACGGTCTCTTCGAGACGGTGCGCGAGGAACTGGAAACCGACCGGGACAACTGGGTGCGGTGGTACCGGCTGGCCCGGGCCTATGACTACGCCGGCGACCGGAGCCGGGCCCGCGAGACGATGCGCACGGCGGTCGATATGGAACGGGCCGTGGAACGCGCGTGAAGCTGCTGGTCGTGCACCACACCCCGTCGCCGCACTGTCAGGAGATGTTCGAGGCGGTGCTTTCGGGTGCGACGGATCCGGAGATCGAAGGCGTGGAGGTGGTGCGCCGTCCGGCGCTGACGGTGTCGCCGGTGGACATGCTGGAAGCCGACGGCTATCTGCTCGGCAGCCCGGTCAACCTGGGATATCTGAGCGGGGCGCTCAAACATGCCTTCGACGAGTCGTACTACCAGATCCTCGATTCCACCCGGGGCAGACCGTTCGGACTATGGCTGCACGGCAATGAGGGCACCGAAGGCGCCGAGCGTGCGATCACGGGGATCACCGCGGGACTGGGCTGGGTGAAAGCGGCCGAGTATGTCGTGGTTTCGGGCAAGCCCGCCAAATCCGACCTCGAAGCGTGCTGGAATCTGGGCGCGACGGTCGCCGCTCAGTTGATCGACGGGAGAACCTGATATGGCGGTGTTGGTCAATGCCGACAACTTTGTTCGTGCCGAGACGCACAGGATGTTCGCCGATATCCAGCGCGACGCGGGCGGGGTCAATGTGTTCCGGCACAACCGCCTACCGGCGTCGATCGACGAGCAGACCGTCATCCGCCTGAACCGGGACACCTTGTACAGCTTTGCCATCCTCGACCTTGCGGAACCGGCCTGGCTCTCCCTACCCGACTCCGGCGGGCGGTACATGTCCGCGATGGTGGTGAACGAGGACCACTACATCAACGTCATCCTGCACGAGCCGGGCCGCCACCTTCTGACACAGGAGCTGAGTGGATCGCGGTACGTCATGGTCGGTGTCCGCACCCTGGTCGATCCGCTCGACCCTGACGATGTCGCTGTGGTAAGCGCCCTGCAGGATCGTATGAAGCTGGAAACGAGCTCTTCGGAAGCTTTCATCGCGCCGGATTACGACCGCGCAAGTCTGGACAAAACACGCGAAGCCCTGCTGAGCCTGGCCAGTGGTCTGACCGCATTCGATCGGACATTCGGACGTCCGGACGAGGTGGATCCGGTCCACCATCTCATCGGCACCGCCGCAGGATGGGGCGGGTTGCCGACGTCGGAGGCTTCCTATGTCGGTGTCGACCCGGCGTTACCGCCGGGCGAGTACGAGCTGACCTTCAAAGATGTTCCGGTGGAGGCATTCTGGTCGGTCTCGGTGTACAACGCTGCAGGTTTCTTCGAGCCGAATCCACGAAACCTATACTCGGTCAACAGTATTACCGGAGTGCCGAACGAGGACGGCTCGATCACCGTGCGCCTGCGGGCCGAGGTCGGCGACGACGCTCCACCCAATTGCATCGTCACACCGATTGGCTGGAACTACCTGATTCGGCTGTACCGCCCGCGCAGCGAGTTCTTCACCGGCGCCTGGACAGTACCTGCGCTCACCGGCGGATGACATACAGCTCACCCGGCGGTCTGAGCCGCCATCGCCCGATAGCCCTCGCACACACTGGGATACCGCGGCGCCCAGTCGGTGGCCGAGCGCAGCCGCGCGTTGCTCACCCGCAGTGACCGGGTCATCGACGTGGACCGGTCGCCGAGCAGGAGGGCTGCCCGGCCGGGGCCACGCAACCAGGCACGGGAGCCCACCGCTGCCGCCATCGCGGCCACGTTGTCGCGCGCGCTGACGGGTTCGTCATCGACGACGTTGTAGGTGCCGACCGGACAATCAAGCGCCGCCACCACGGCGCCGGCGCCATCGGCGAGGTGGATGGACGACAGATAGCTGTCCGGTCGCCCGGCCGCGAACCCGATGTGGCGGCGCGCCAAGGCCATGAGCTGTTCGCTGTGCGCGGCGCCGCGGCCGTAGAAGATGCCGAAGCGCAGGATCACGGCCGCACCGGGGAAGCGCCGGGCGTTGGTCTCCGCGGCGTGATTGCCCGTGGCGATGAAATAGTGCTCCGTCGGCCAACTTTCGTCGATCCACCGGTCGGCGCCGGCGCGGTAGATCATCACCACCGACTCCTGAACCAGCCGCCCGACTCCGGCCGCGGTCGCCGCGTCGACCACCGCGGCCGAGCCCTCGGTCCGGATGCGGTGGCATTCGGTCCAGGCCGACTTCAGCAGGAACCGGCTCGTCGACGGTAGTGCGGAGGCAAGGTTCAGTACGGCGTCATGACCGGCAAAGGCGGTGGTGAGCGCGTGGCGGTCGAACAGCGACACCGGCACCGGTGTCGCACCCTGACCACGCAGGACCGCGGCCGTCGCGGGGGTGCGAGCCAGGGCCGAGACGGTGTGGCCCGCGGCGATGAGCGCCGGTACCGCGTAACCACCGATGGCGCCGGTGCCCCCGGTCACGAAGACGCGCACTACGGGCCGCCGAACGCCATCGGCACGACAAGCGGACCCCGGATGGCCGGCGTGTCCCGCCACCGCACCGCCCCGTGCAGAACGGGTTGGCGGGCAAGGATCTTCGGCAGGGCGATCGAGATCTCGAGGGCCGCCAGCGCGCCGCCCAGGCAGTAGTGCGCGCCGTATCCGAAGGACAGCGGCGCCGGTGCCGTTCTGTCGAGCCGGAAGCGGTCGGGTTGCTCGAACACGGCGGGATCGCGGTTGGCGGCAGCGATCACGACCAGGGTGCTCTCGCCGGCCGCGATCTCCACACCGTCGAGTTCGTGGGGCTCGGTGGCGGTGCGGACGGTGGATTGCACCGGCGCGTCCAGGCGGAGCAGTTCGGTGACCACCGCTGGGTCTGCAGCGTCGATGCGGTCGGCGATGCGGGTGCCGTCACCGTCCGGAGTGAGCAACGTGACCATTGCCGCGCCCAGAAGATTGGCGGTGGTCTCGTGTCCGGCCACGGCGATGAGGATGGCTGTCATGACGACTTCGTCGAGCGGGAGGTCGGGATCGCCGGCGAGGAAACTCAACAGATCGTCACCCGGGTGCATCCGGCGGTCGGCCGCGGTGGGCAGGAATTGGGCCATCAGCCTCGCCGAGGCGGTGGCACCCGCGGCCATCTCGGCCGGGTCGGCAAGGGTCCCGAGCATGCGGATGATGACGGGGGAGACCTCGCGTAGCAGATGGGCGGCCTCGGCATCGAGGTCCAGCCACGCGCTGACCACGGCGATGGGCAGCGGAAGGGCGATATCGGCCATGAAGTCGAAGTCGTGTCCAGTGGGCGGATGGCCGATCAGATCGTCGGCGAGGGACTCCACACCCGAGCCGAGGTTCTCGATGAAGCTGCGGGTGAAGACGTCCCGGACCGACCCGCGTAGTCGGCGATGGTCGGCGCCGTCGGCGAAAAGCATGGATCTGCGCGAGAACTCACGGCTGACGGCATCCGAGGACGCCTGGGCCAGCGCGTTGGAGAACGGATCGCTGGTCCAGCCGGTGCCGCCGAGCACCTGACGGGCCGCGTCATAACTCAGGATCAGCCAGGCTTGGGCGGCCTCGTCCCACACCACACTGCCCTCGGCGCGGCGCGCCTGGTAGAACTCGTACGGATCGGCGGCATCCCACGGCAGGCGGGCACCGGTGATATCAGCGCTGGTCATGGTGATCCAGTCCGAACGGAAGGCCGCGCTCTCTGACCCAGGCGATATGCCTTCGGCCGAGATCGCTTACGGGCTCGGCTATCCCGTCCATATCGTCGACCGCGGCGCGGGTGTGGAAGGTGGCGTGCAAGACGGTGAAGATGGCGTTCATCGACAGGTTGAGCCGGGAGAAGAACACGAAGTCGGGCGGCACCGACATCCGCCGCATCGGGTGATCGGCGGACCGCACGTCGATGAGGTACTCGATGGCGCGTGCGGAGGCCGCTTCGGTGTACGCGGCCGGTTGGGAGCCGAGCAACTCGTGGATGATGCCCGCGTACCACTGGAAGGCGTCGTCGGCGGTGAGCGTGGAATCTTCTGCGAAGAAACCACTCTCGATCATGCAAGCGCGCAGCTCGTCCTTCCTGCAGTTCATCGCGGCCTGCAGCATCGCGACGATCATCTGGCGGGTGTGCTCGGTGAGCACCTTCACGCAGCCGAAGTCGAGGAATCCGACGGTGCCGTCGGGGCCGAACCGATAGTTGCCGGGGTGGGGGTCGGCGTGGAACAGATTGCCGTGTCGGTACGAACCGGTGAGGAACCGGCTGATCACCTCGGCCCAGGTGTTCTTGAGATCCTGGTCGGCCTGTTGGGCTGCAGCCCAATCCAGTCCATCGAGATACGTCATGGTCAGCACACGGTCGGCCGAGGCCTCGGGAATCACCTCGGGCACCCGGATGAACGGATGGCCGCGATACAGCTCACCGAAGGCATCGATGTGGGCGGCTTCCTGCCGGTAGTCGAGTTCTTCGGAGATGCGCGCCGAGATCTCGGCGGCGGCCTCCCCGATATCGGGCATCGCCGCTCCCAGCGTTCCCGCCGCGCCGGCGGCGAACCGGAAGACGGTGGAGAGCAACTCGGTATTGGACAGGTCATCGCGGATGGCCTGCGCCACGCCCGGGTACTGGATCTTGACGGCCACCCGACGGCCGTCCTGCAGGACGGCACGGTGTACCTGACCGATGGAGGCCGCCGCGACCGGCTCGGTGTCGAACTCGGCGAACACGGTATCGACCGGCCTGCCCAGCTCGTTCTCCAGTGTGCGCAGCGCCAGCGTGCTGTCCATGGGCGGGGCGTCGGCCTGCAGGCTGGTCAGGGCCTTCTGATACGGAGTGAGCTCACCCGCGCCGATCGCGCCGGCATCCACCATCGACACCAACTGGCCGGCCTTCATCAGGACACCTTTGGAGCGGCCGAGCAGTTCCACGTACCGCTCGGCGGTGCGCTCATGGAACCGCTCCACTGCGCCGGTGTTGCCCGCCTTCTCCCGCAGGGTGGCCACCACCCGGCCCCCGGCGGCCCGGGCGGTGAAACCGGCCACCGGCATCGTGCGACGGACCCGGCCGCGCGGGACGGCGCGATCGTCACCGGACATCAGGGTCCTCCTCGGGCGGGCCGCTTGCTATAGTGCAGTCATACCAAATATATGTACTCACTTATGGACGGTCAAGGGTGGACGTATCGACCAAGGAACGACTGGTCAATGAGGGCATGCGGCTGTTCGGCGAGCAGGGCTACCGGGCGACCAGCATCAACCAGATCGAGAAGGCGGCCGGCCTTGTCCCGGGGTGCGGCGCGCTCTACAACCACTTCAAATCCAAGGAAGCCCTGCTCACGGCCGGCATCGACCGCCAGCTCGACAGGCGCCGGGCGATGCGCGACATCAGTGCACTGTTCGCAGGTCTGGGTGATCTGCGCACAGAGCTCACCCTGCTGTGCCGCTACCTGCTGAGCGTCCTGGACCAGGAGAGTGAATTCCTCCAGGTCGCGGCGCGGACCCCCGCCGCAGACTCCGCCCGCGTGCACGATGCCTATGCCGCGCTCGTCGACGGACTGTGCACCGAACTCGCGGACTGGCTCACCGCCTGCGCGCCCAACCTGGCGCCGGTCGATGCCCGCCGGATCGCGACCTTCGGTGTGAACGCCCTGCTCGGAAAACGAGTCAGCACCATCGTGTTCCACACACCGCAGCCCGGTATCGCGGACGAGGACTATGTCGCGGAGTGGACCGTCATGCTGGCCGACCGCATCGAGTCCCTGCGTCAAAACTGACGCGGGCGGTACGCTCCCCGCTATGCCTGGGATCGCAGAACTCGCACTTGGCGCCGCCCCGATCGCCGGTGGGGCCATGTTGGGCGTGATCGCGGGGAACCTCAAACCGCCGGACATGCGTGGGCTCATCGCCAAGGATCTCGACCTGCTCGAGCGTATTCCGCCGGATCAGGTCGAGCGCAAAGCGCGGCTGCAGGCCAGCATCGACATGCGCATCGACGAACTGATCAGCGCGGGTGAGCGCAGCCGTGAGATCCGCGAGGCGGCGTTGTCCTACCGGGGTAACTGGCGCGACATCGTGGTGTTCCTCTGTGCCGTGCTGTTCACCATCGTGTGGTGGAACGTCAGCCACAGTCGCGCCAACTGGCTGGTGATGTTCATCGCGATGATCATCGTGTCGGTGGCCGCCGGAATCTATGCTGGCCGTGGTGTGCTGCGGGCGGTGCGGACCTTCCTGCACCGCGACGACACTCAGTAGTGGAAGGTGTCCGACGGCGCGGGGATGTGATCGGGATCGTCGCCGAAGTCGGACTCGTGGATGCCATAGGCCTTGGCCAGATCCAGGATCTTGTTGGCGCGCGCGATACGCGGCAGATCCGAGCCGTTGCGGATTTCGCCGCCGTCCCGCTGGAACTCGGTGAAAAACTCTCGGGCCCAGCTGATTTCCTCTTGTGAGGGGGACAGCCCCTCGTTCACCGTGGGGCACTGCTCGGGGGTCAGGCAGATCTTGCCCGTCATCCCGAACTCCGCCGACACGGCGGTCGCCTCGCTGAGCTTGCGGGCGCTCGACCCGACCGTGGGCCCGTCGATGGCACTGGGCAGCTGCGCGGCCTTGGCGGCGATGGTGAACCGCGACCTGGCGTAGGCCAGCGTGGCGGGGTTGTCCCCGAAACCGGTGTCGCGGCGGAAGTCGCCGATGCCGAAAGCCAGCCGGAACGTACCCTTGGCCGCCGCGATCTCGGTGATGCGTTCCAGCCCGCGGGCCGTCTCCACCAGTGCCACGATCGGCACGTCGGGCAGGCGCCGCGCGGTCTCGGTGACATGGTCGACGGACTCGACCATGGCCAGCATGACGCCGCCGACCGAGGTGCCGCTCAGCATCTCCAGATCGTCGGCCCACCACGGTGTGCCGAATCCATTGATCCGGACCCAGTCGGTGTTGCCGTCGCCCAGCCAGCGCACCACGTTGCCGCGGGCGTGTTCCTTGTCCTTCGGGGCCACCGCGTCTTCGATGTCGAGGATGACGATGTCCGCGCGGGACTGGGCGGCCGCCGCGAAACGGTCGTACTGGGCGCCGTTGACCAGCAGCCAGCTGCGCGCGAGTACCGGGTCGATCCGGAATCCGGGCTCGGCGGGGTCGGGTTCGAAGGTGCTGGGCTGGTCGTACACGCCGTCAATCGTCGCTTACCGGCTACGCCCGGGCGAAAGCGGCCCCGAATACTCGCTCGGTGTTCGCCCAGTGCCGCTGGGCGGCCGCCTCGTCGTACACCGCCGCGTGATCGGGCACCGCGAAACCGTGCGCGGCGGAATAGAACTCGATGGTGTGTTCGACGGCGGCGCCGGACAGGGCATCTTCGAGCCGCTTGGCGTCATCGGTGGTGAAGGAGGCGTCGTTCTCGGCGGCGCCGACATAGACGACCGCGGTGATCTTGTCGGCCAGCAGATGCGGGCTGTCCGGATCGTCCTCGACCGCGAGCCGGCCGCCGTGAAACGACAGCGCCGCCGCGACGCGCTCGGGTACCCGGGTGGCCACGATCAGGGAGGCCCGCCCGCCCATGCAGTAGCCGGTGGTCCCGAACGTGTCGCCGGCGACGTCGGGCCGGGCCGCCAGATAATCGAAGAACGCCTCGGCATCTGCCGCGAAGACCTCCGGGGTGAGCGTGCCCATCAATTCGAAGAGCTGCTTGCGCTGCTCCTGGTCGGTGAACACGGTGTTGAGGTCGAAAGGTCCCCAGCCCGGGGTGCGGTAGTAGATATCGGGCACCAGCACCACAAAACCGAAGGCGGCCAGCTGGGCCGCCATCTGGTCGAACGTGGGACGCAGGCCGCCGGCGTCGGGGAACATCACGACAGCTGGCCAGGGGCCGGTCCCGTCGGGGGTGGCCACGGTGACGGTGCAGGTGCCGTCGGCAGTGGTGATGGTGTCTGGGGTGATCGGCATGGTGTCCGTTCTACCTCAGGTGTTCGGACGTAAACTGTGCGCGTGCCGATTGCCACCCCGTACGAGGATCTGCTGCGTCTGGTGCTTGAGCGGGGCACGCCGAAGTCCGACCGCACCGGTACCGGAACGCGCAGCCTGTTCGGCCACCAGATGCGTTATGACCTCAACGCGGGCTTCCCGCTGATCACCACCAAGAAGGTGCACACCAAGTCGATCGTCTACGAATTGTTGTGGTTCCTGCGGGGTGACTCGAATGTGCGCTGGCTGCAGGAGCACGGCGTCACCATCTGGGACGAATGGGCTTCCGAAACCGGTGATCTGGGCCCGGTCTACGGCGTGCAGTGGCGGTCCTGGCCGACGCCGTCCGGCGAGCACATCGACCAGATCAGCCAAGCCCTGGAACTGCTCAAGCGCGATCCCGACAGTCGCCGCAACATCGTCTCGGCCTGGAACGTCGGCGAGATCCCGCAGATGGCCCTGCCGCCGTGCCATGCGTTCTTCCAGTTCTATGTCGCGGACGGGCGGCTGAGCTGCCAGCTCTACCAGCGCAGCGCCGACCTGTTCCTCGGCGTGCCGTTCAACATCGCCAGCTACGCGCTGCTCACCCACATGATGGCGGCCCAGGCCGGCTTGGGAGTGGGGGAGTTCGTGTGGACGGGCGGGGACTGCCACATCTACGACAACCACGTCGATCAGGTCACCCTGCAGCTGTCCCGGGATCCGCGACCCTACCCGGAACTCGTTCTGGCCCATCGTGATTCGATCTTCGATTACACCTATGACGATATCGAGATCAAGAACTACGACCCGCACCCGGGGATCAAGGCCCCCGTGGCGGTATGACGACAGCGCTGATCTGGGCGCAGTCCACCTCGGGGGTGATCGGCCGGGATAACGGAATCCCCTGGCGGCTGCCCGAAGACCAGGCCCGATTCAAAGAGTTGACCATCGGCCAGACCGTGATCATGGGCAGGCTGACGTGGGAGTCGCTGCCCGCAAAGGTGCGCCCACTGCCCGGGCGCCGCAACGTGGTGGTGACCCGCGACGCGAGCTATGTGGCCGACGGGGCCGAGGTGGTCACCGAGCTGCCCGATGACCTCGACGGTTGGGTGATCGGCGGGGCCCAGCTGTATGCGCTGGCGTTGCCGTCGGCCGACCGCGTGGAGGTCACCGAGATCGATGTCGACGTCGACGGCGATGCGTTCGCCCCGGTGCTCGACGACTCCTGGTCGGTGAGCCATGGCCCGTGGTTGACGAGCGGCTCCGGGCTGCGCTACCGATTCAACGGTTACCGCCGCTTGTCGGTGACATAGGGCACGATGACCCGGTGCCCTCTCTGACCGTTGCGCAGGCCCGTCGTATCGCCATCGCCGCGCAGGGCTTCCATGAGCCTCGTCCCGCGGGTGCCGTCACCCGTGCGCATCTGAAGCGATTGATCTCCAGAATCCAGGTGCTGCAGCTGGATTCGATATCGGTCGCGGTGCGTGCCCACTATGCGCCGGTGTTCAGCCGGCTCGGCGGCTACGACCGCGATGTGCTGGACCGGGCCGCCTGGAGCCACAGTGCGAAAAGTCCGCGGTTGCTGGTCGAGTACTGGGCGCACGAGGCGGCGCTGATGGCGGTCGAGGACTGGCCGCTGCTGCGCTGGCGCATGCGGGAATACACGCACGGCCGGTGGGGTACCGAGATCGTCCGCAAGAACCAGCAGCTGGTCGAGGACGTCCTCGCCGCCGTGGACGTGCTCGGGCCGTCCACCGCCGGTCAGATCGAGGCGCACCTGGAGTCCGAGCCGCGCGGCCGCAAGGGTCCCGCCAAGAAGGAGATGTGGGATCGCAGCGATACCAAGTGGGTGGCCGAGGCGCTGTTCGCCTCCGGCAGGCTGACGACGGCGACCCGGGTGGGTTTTGCGCGGCACTACGACCTGGCCGAGAAGGTGCTGCCGCCGGACGTGGTGGCCCGTGAGGTCGACGATCAGGAAGCCTTGCGCGAGTTGATCTTGCGTGCCGCCGGTGCCCTCGGGGTGGCGACCGAGACGGATCTACGGGACTACTTCCGGCTGAATCCCAAGCAGAGCAAGCCCACCGTGGCGGCGCTGGTCGCCGAAGGCGAACTCGAGCCGGTCGAGATCGACGGAACGCCCGCCTACCTGCGAGCCGGGCAGAAGGTGCCACGCCTCGACCGGGGCACGGCGCTGCTGTGCCCGTTCGATCCGCTGATCTTCTTCCGGCCCCGGGTGGAGCGCCTGTTCGGCTTCCACTACCGCATCGAGATCTATGTACCCGCACCGAAACGCCAATTCGGCTACTACGTATGGCCTTTCCTTCTCGACGGTGAGCTGGTGGGCCGGGTGGACCTCAAACGCACCGACAACGCGCTGCATGTGGTCGGGGCGTTCGCCGAGGACGGTCAGGACCGGTCCCGGGTGGCCGCCGCCCTTTCCGCCGAGCTGCAGGCGATGGCCGGCTGGCTGGGCCTGGGCGGGGTGACCGTCGGGGACTGCGGGGATCTGGCCGTGCCGCTGCGCCGCGTGGTCGGGAGCTAGTCGGCACTCTCGTGCGAGGTGCTCGTCGACTCGGAACTGTGGGCCTCGGACGCCTCGGGCTGACGGTGGGTTGCGGCGCGCTGCTCGGTTGACGGTCCGGTGCGCCGCGGCGCTGTGGCGGACGCTGTCGAGGATGTCGACTCATCGGAGGTCGCCTCGGCGGGCTTGGTCCGCTTGGTCTTCTTCGGCGGCTTCGGTGCCTTCGTGGACGTCGACGCCGGATCGGTATCGCCCGCTTTGGCGGTCGACGAGGTGTCCGTCGACCCCGAGGTGCCGGACTCCTTCGCGGTATCCGTGGTGGTGGTTTCCGTCGTCGTGGCCGCCTTCTCCTCCGTGGCGGAAGCCGCGACGGTGTCGGTCGACTCCGCCTGAGCCACCGCCGACACAGCCGATGTCTCGGATGCCGCAGAGCTGGCGGATACCGCGGATGTTGCTGATGTCGTGGAGGTTTCGGCTACCGTCGTCGTCTCTGCAGCGGTGGTATCCGCCTCGGCGGTGACTGCCGAGGCCACCGTGGCCGATTTCGCCGTCGCCGCCAGAGCGGTGGTGGCGGTGGTGCCGGTGGTCGTCGATGTGGTCGATGCCTTGGCGGCCGACAGTGCCGTCGTGACCGCACTGACCACGCTGTTCAGTGCCGTGGTGATGCTGGTCTGTACGTTGCCCACCGCCGTCGAAAGACTGTTGGTCACCGCGGTGGCGATCACCTTGATGCTCGTCAGCTGCGCCCACGCGGCGCCGAACGTGGTGCCGATCGTGGCTTTGATCGAGACGATGAACTGCTGCAGGTTCTTCACGAATCGGGTGTACGCGTTGCCGTCGTCGGTCTCGGTGGGGAAGACGGGCGTGTACGCGGCTTCGGCCAGGGTCGGGTTGGCTGCCAGCCAGGCGGCCAGCACGGCCGCCGCATCCTTGGCGGTCCAGTCGTCGGTGTATAGGCCCCAGTTGTCCTCGATGTTGCCGTCGCCGGTGTTCTGGTCCACCAGTGAGTAGATGAACATCGGTCCCACGCCGGACAGCGTCGACCACGCCTCGAGGAAATCCTGGAGAAACTCCGATTGCATTGCCTCGGTGTACGAGCCGGAGGTGGGCATGCCGTACTCGGTGGCCCAGATCAGCTTGTCCGTATCGCCATTGGCGTCCATCAGGGCGCGGATCGCCTCTACCTGCTCGATGGCCGAATCGACCGTGCCGGTGCCGGCGCTGAATTCACTCGCCAAGCCGTAGGGGTGGATCGACAGCGCGTCGAAGTAATCGGCCGCACCGGCGGCGTACATCTGCTCGATGAAGTCGACGGCATTGATCGTGTCCGTACCCAGCGACACTCCGGAGCCCACCACCCCGCCGACAACGGTGGCCTCGGGGTCGGCCGCTTTGATGGCGGTGTAGGCCGCTTTGAGAAGTTCGGTGTAGTCCTGCGCCGACGGCGTCGGCGACCATCCCAGATATCCGTTGGGCTCGTTCCAGATCTCGTACGCCGAGATCAGCTGGTTTCCGTCGTTGGCACTGGCGCCGTACCGGGTGGCCAGTGCACTGACGAACGACGCGTAGTCCGTGTAATCGGACGGTTCCCCGTTGGCGACGGTGTAGCCGTAGTCCGAGGCCCAGGTCGGGGTACTGGTGACACAGGCGGTGACGGCGATCCCGCGTTCGGCGGCAGCGGCGATGACGGTGTCGAGACTCGACCAGTCGTACTCGCCCTCGGTGGCTTCGATGTTGCGCCAGGGCACCAGGATGCGAATCTGAGTGACACCCAGCGAGTCCAGGCTGTCCATGGCGGAGGCGAGGTCGTCAGCGGACATGTAGTAGAAGTCGGATTCGGCGATGCCCGCAGCGGTCGAACTGGTGTCGACCGTGGCGGTCAGCACGTAGGGCGACGAGGCTTGCCGGATGGCAGGGGGTTCCGGCGGCGTGGACAGATGCGCGCCCGCGGTCACCACGATCGCGGCCAACAGTGGGGCGCCGAATTTGACCGAATCGGTGCCACAGCGGCCAAGGATTTTCTTCATTGCCATGACTCCAGTCACTCTCTACTAAAAGTGCTCCAGCGAATGCTGCAGACCTTAAGCAGGTTGACAGGAATTGTCAGTGTTTCCCAGCGAATTGTGTGTGCCATATTGGCACAGTGCGCGCATATATTTCTCATAGGGGGCAATAATTATTCGGATTTCGGCAAACTGTCGATGCATAGCATCCGCCAATTACGCCGATCGATCCGATGTGCGGAACTGGTATCAATTCATCTGGGACAGAACAGTTTCGGCGATAGCTGTGGATGATCTGAATTGTGTATGCGGCAACGCAAACTCACGGTTGCAAACGTAGTAAATATCCGCCAGTCATTCTGCGCAACCGATCCAGTCCGATTGACCCGGGTTTGCCGGACCATTTGCTGAGGAATTTCACAGCTGAAGAGGAGATGGGGTCGAATGCAGCGGTGCGGCTATGCCCTTTCCGGGCGGCGGTGCGGCGTCAGGTCCGGGCGCTCGAGAGCGCAAAGCGATACCGCCGGCGATCGCCGGCGGTATCGCTTTGCGCGGTTGACTGGCGGCGGTTAGGCGTCGTGGGCGGGGACCGATGCGCGCCGGTCGCGTACGACGTTGACGCCGAACACGATGGCGCCGATCGCCAGCCACACCAGGCCGCCGATCTTCGCCAGCGGATCGGCATTGACCAGGACGTAGGCGATGATCATGAAGCCCACCGCGGGCACCACCAGGTGCAGCAGGTAGTTCTTCGACTTCTGGCGCACCAGGTAGTACCACGCCACCGAGATGTGCAGCAGGCAGAACCCGAACAGGGCGCCGAAGTTCACCAGTGAGGAGATCAACCCGATCTGGCCCACGAAGAACAGCACCAGCACCAGGCTCAGCGCGCTGACCACCAGGATGGCGGCGAACGGCACCCGGCGTGAGCTGATGATGGACAGGAATGCCGGCAGCTGACGGTCCCGGCTCATCGAGAACAGCAGCCGGCTGGTCGCGGCTTGAGCCGCCATGGCGTTCGCGAATCCCACGGCCAGCACGTTGACCACGAAGAACGCGTTCATCCATCCGGTGTTCGACGCGGCCTGCACCAACAGGAAGAAGGCGTTGCCGACCTCGTCGTCGCTGAAGGATTCGCGGCCGCCGGCGAGCAGGCTGGCAAGCCAGGTCTGGGCGATGAACAGGCCGGCGACGACGAACAACGCGATGATCATCGCGCGGCCCGCGGGATTGCGCTTGCCCGTGGATTCCTCGGCCAGCGTGGAGATCCCGTCGAAGCCGAGGAAGCTCAGAACGGCGATGGACAGGGCGCCCGCGATCAACGGGGCGCTGATGGCGCCCGAGTTCCAGATCGGTGTGGTGCTCCACATGACATGGGGCAGGGTCTGGCCGTTGATGGCGCGCACCGCGATGACCACGAACACCACCAGGAACACCAGCTCGATGGCCAGGAACAGCCGGTTCACGATCTTCAGCGACCCGACGCCCAGCAGATTGATGACGGTGTTGACGACCACGAAGACGACAGCCCATATCCAGCGCGGGGTACCCGGGAAGAGGCCGATCATGGATTCTGCGGCGAACACGTACAGCAAGGTGGGGATCAGCAGATAGTCCAGCAGGATGGCCCAGCCGGCGAAGAACCCGAGCCCGGGGTGGATGCCGCGGCCCACGTAGGCGAACACCGAGCCGGCCAGCGGAAAGGACTTGGCCATCTGTGCGTATGCCAGTGCGGTGAACACCATGGCGACCAGGCCGATGAGATAGACCAGCGGCACCATGCCGGCGGCGCTGTTGTACACGGTGCCGAAGATGGTCCACGGCGCGATGGGCACCATGAACACGAGCCCGTAGACGATGAGGTCGACGGTCGACATCGACCGGTTGAGTTCCTGTTTGTACCCGAATGATTCGAGGCTGCGTTGCCCCTCACCGGTGGTGAGGTGGGCGGAGGTGGTGGCCATGGGTGTGTCCTGTCAGATTGGTGGTGGGGATCAGACCCGGGCGTCGGCGGCCAGATCGTGCAGGGCCAAGAAATCCGCGATCACCGCGCGGAATTCCTCGGGTTTCTCCAGATGCGTGCAGTGGCTGGTGTCGGGGAAGACGTGACTGCGGGCGTCGGGGATGTGGTCGACGTAGGGCTGCCACGTCGCCGGGGTGGCTTCGTCGAACTCGCCGGCGACGACGAGCACGGGTGCGGTGATCGAGGGGAGGCGCTCGATCACCGTCCAGTTGCGCATCGTGCCGATGACGTGAAACTCGTTGGGGCCGTTCATGGTGTGGTAAACGGTGGGCTCGGCCAACATCTGTGCCTCGCTGTCGGCGAAGTCCTTGGGCATCGGCACCACCCGGCAGACGTGGCGGCGGTAGAACTCGTCCGTGGCGGCCAGGTATTCGGGATCGGTGACGGTGCCGTCGGCCTCGTGGCGGTGCAGCGCGGCTTGCGTGTCGGCGGGCAGCTGCGCCCGTAGTTCGGCTGCGCCCTCCACCCACAGTTGCATCGAGGCCGGGGAGTTGCAGATGGACAACGACGCCAGCCCGGCGGGTCGCAGGACGGCGATCTCGGCGCCGAGCATGCCGCCCCAGGACTGTCCCAGCACGTGATAGGACTCGATGCCCAGCGCGGTCCGGACGGCGTGGAATTCCTCGACGAACAGTTCCGGGGTCCAGAAGTCGGTCGGGGCGTCGGGCAGATGGGTGCTGCGGCCACAGCCGATCTGGTCGTAGTGCACCACGGTGCGGCCGGTCTCGTCGGCGAGTGCGGCGATGTTGGCCACGTAGTCGTGAGCCATCCCGGGTCCGCCGTGCAGCACGATCAGCGGCAGCGCCGCGGGGCGCGGGTTGGCGGGGGTCGTGAGCTGGACCCAGGTCTCGTGCTCGCGGAACGGGACCATGCGGGTGAAACGTGGCATGACGGTCAGCATGGGACGTTAAAGGTCTCGCTGCAAGACCATTAATCAGCTTTTAACATTCGGTATCGATACTGTGGGCAATGAGTGTGGAAGGGAGTGCCGCGATGACCCGGTCGGTCGGCGTGGGCATGCCCGGACTCTTGGAGAGCCGGCTTCAGTCGCCTTCGCGGGTGGACGAGATCACCGACCGGCTGGTCACGGCCATTGCCATCGGGGAGTACCTGCCCGGGGCGCGGCTGCCGTCTGAACGAGATCTCGCCGCGGCCCTGTGCGTCGGCCGGATGACGGTACGTGCGGCGCTGGCTCGGCTGGTCGAGCGGGGACTGGTCGAAACCAGGCGGGGCCGCGGTGGCGGAAGTTACGTGCTGTTGCAATGGCCGGAGTCCTCCACCGACTCGGTGGGGCGCACGCTGACCATTCGGGTCGGGGAGCTACGCGACCGGTGCGACGCCATCTGCCGGCTGCACGGCGCGGTCTGCCGGGCGGCGGCCGAATCCCGTTCCGAACGTGATATCGCCATGCTGCGGGACCGGCTGGCCGCGTACGGCCATGCCGAGAGCGGGTTGGCGGCACAACAGGCCGACAGTGCGCTGCACCTGGCCATCATGGACGCGGCGCATAACGCCGTCCTCAAACAGGTGCTGCTGGAGCTGGAGGCCTCGGTGAGCATCGGTGCGCCCGCGCACGTGTGGGGCGAACCCGAGACCATGCGGCAGATGGAGATTCGGGCCTTGCGTGAGCACGAGCACCTCATCGACGCGATCGCCGACGGTCGCGGTGACGATGCCGAGGCGCTGGCGCGTGCGCACGTGGCCATCGACTTCGAGAACATCTCCACGGCGATGCGCCGCGCCGGCGTGCTTGTGGAGTGAGTCGGGTCGGGCCGTCCCCGACCGGGCCCGCTCGCCGCTAACTCAGCGGAATCTCGTTGCCGCCTTTGGACTCCTGGTACTGCACCGACAGCACGGCATATCGGTCCTCGATCAACTGGCGCCGGGCCAGCAGCTCGGTGCGCAGCGGTTCCTCTTCGGCGGACACCAACTCGGGGATGGAGTACGCCGTCCAGAACGCATTGGTGCGCCGATAACCGCCGGGCTCCAGACCGAACACCTCTTTCAGGATCAACAGGTCGTGGGGGATGGCGAAGGCATCCCGGGAGTCCTCGTGGCTGAAGAAGTAATAGAAGTTGTCGAAACCAGCCCAGGTGATCGCCGACATGCACATCGTGCACGGTTCATGGGTGGACACAAAGAGCAGTTCCGCGGTCGGTGGATGCTGGGGGAGCTCGTAGAACTGCTTGAGAGTGTGCACCTCGCCGTGCCACAGCGGATTACTTGTCTCGTCATTGGTCCCCGCGATCACGAGGGACAGGTCGTCCTTGCGCAGGATCGCCGCGCCGAACACCTTGTTCCCGGCGCTCACCCCTCGTTCGGTGAGCGGCAGGACATCGAGATCGATCACGTCGAGCAGACGGCGGGCAAGGCTCATGCGCGACCCTAACGCCGCGTCGGCGGGCCCGCAGGGCCGACGTCCGGCTCTGACCACCCCCGGGATGCATAAATGGGACCTACCACCGGGTAATCTTGCCCCCGTGAGCACCACCGGAATCGACGTCAGCGCGCGTTTGGGCACCCTGCTGACTGCCATGGTGACGCCGTTCGGCCCGGACGGCTCGCTTGATCTGGCTGGTGCGAAGAAGGTGGCCAAACATCTGGTCGACTCCGGGTGTGACGGCCTGGTGATCTCCGGGACCACCGGAGAGTCGCCGACCACCACCGACGACGAGAAGATCGCCCTACTCGAGGCCGTGCTGGAGGAAGTCGGGGACCGCGCACGGATCATCGCGGGTGCCGGCACCTACGACACCGCCCACAGCGTGCACCTGGCCCAGGCCAGCGCCGCCGCGGGGGCGCACGGTCTGCTGGTGGTGACGCCGTACTACTCGCGGCCGACCCAGCGCGGTCTGGTGGCGCACTTCACCGCGATCGCCGACGCCACCGACCTGCCGGTCATTCTCTACGACATCCCGCCGCGCTCGGTGGTCCCCATCGAGTGGGACACCATCCGCACCCTGGCGGCGCACCCGAACATCGTCGCGGTCAAGGACGCCAAGGGCGATCTGCACGGCGGCGGTCAGATCATCGCCGAGACGGGTATCACCTACTACTCCGGCGATGACGCGCTGAACCTGCCGTGGCTGGCGATGGGTGCCACCGGCTTCATCAGCGTCTGGGGCCATGTGGCTGCCGGGCAGCTGCGAGAGTTGCTGTCCGCCTTCAACTCCGGCGATATCGCCACCGCGCGCAAGATCAATGCAGGATTGGGGCCGCTCTGCGAGGCGCAGGCCCGGTTGGGTGGGGTGACGATGTCGAAGGAGGCGTTGCGTCTGCAAGGCATCGAGGTCGGCAATCCACGGCTTCCGCAGGTGCCCGCTGAACCGGCCGAGGTCGAGAAGTTGGCCGCAGATCTGCGCGCCGCCGGCGTGTTGGCATGATGACTGATCTTGCTCCGCCGGGGCCGCTGGCTCCGGGTGGTCTGCGAGTGACCGCGCTGGGTGGTATCGGCGAAATCGGTCGCAATATGACGGTTTTCGAACATCTCGGCCGGTTGCTGATCATCGACTGCGGGGTGCTGTTCCCCAACCACGACGAACCCGGGGTGGACCTGATCCTGCCGGATATCCGGCACGTCGAGAGCCGTCTCGACGAGATCGATGCCGTCGTGATCACGCATGCACATGAGGATCACATCGGGGCCATCCCGCACCTGTTGAAATTGCGGCGCGACATTCCGATCGTGGGTTCGAAGTTCACGTTGGCGTTGATCGCCGAGAAGTGCCGTGAGCATCGCATCAAACCGGTGTTCATTGAGGTCGCGGAGGGACAGCGCACCACGCACGGGGTCTTCGAATGTCAGTACTTTGCGGTGAATCACTCGATTCCCGGTTGCCTGGCCGTCGCGCTGCACACCGGTGCGGGAACCGTGTTGGCCACCGGTGATATCAAACTCGACCAGATGCCCCTGGACGGGCGTCCCACCGACCTGCCCGGCATGTCACGGCTCGGCGACGCCGGCGTCGACTTGTTCCTGTGTGACTCGACGAATTCCGAGCATCCCGGCGTCAGCCCGTCGGAGAGCGAGATCGGACCGACGCTGCACCGGCTGATCCGCGGCGCCGACGGCCGGGTGATCGTGGCGTGCTTCGCCTCCAACGTGGACCGGGTGCAACAGATCATCGATGCCGCGGTCGCGTTGGGCCGCAGTGTGTCCTTCGTCGGCCGGTCCATGGTGCGCAACATGGGCATCGCCCGTGATCTCGGATTCCTGAAGGTCGACGACTCCAAGGTCATCGACATCGGCGCGGCCGAACTGTTGCCCGCAGATCGGGTCGTGCTGATCACCACCGGTACCCAGGGCGAGCCGATGGCCGCACTGTCGCGGATGTCGCGCGGCGAGCACCGCAGCATCACGCTGACCGCGGGGGACCTGATCATCCTGTCGTCGTCACTGATCCCCGGCAACGAGGAGGCGGTGTACGGCGTGATCGACTCGCTGTCCAAGATCGGTGCCCGCGTCATCACCAATGCTCAAGCGCGCGTGCATGTCACGGGCCACGCCTACGCCGGTGAGCTGATGTTCCTCTACAACGGGGTGCGGCCGCGCAATGTGATGCCGGTGCACGGCACGTGGCGCCACCTTCGCGCGAACTCCAAGCTGGCAGTGCTCAGTGGGGTGCCGGAGGAGAACGTCATGCTGGCCGAGAACGGTGTCAGCGTGGACCTGGTCAACGGCGTGGCATCGATCGCCGGTGCCGTGCCGGTGGGCAAAATGTTTGTCGACGGTCTGATCACCGGCGATGTCGGCGAATCTGTTGTCGGCGAACGGCTCACCCTCGCTTCCGGTTTCATCGCCGTGACGGTGGTCGTGCATCGGGGCACCGGCAAGCCGGCAGGCCCCGCCCATCTGCACTCACGCGGCTTCTCCGAGGATCCCAAGGCGCTGGAGCCCGCCGCGTTGAAGGTGCAGCAGGAACTGGAACGCCTTGCCGGCGA
Organism: Mycobacterium hackensackense; assembly: GCF_025822555.1. Lineage (NCBI taxonomy): Bacteria > Bacillati > Actinomycetota > Actinomycetes > Mycobacteriales > Mycobacteriaceae > Mycobacterium > Mycobacterium hackensackense. Next base: position 157,054 of record NZ_JACKUC010000029.1, on the reverse strand, counting down.
GCAGGTTACCGATACCGGGCGCATCGCCCAGGCGGCGCGGCGAGCCGTCGGCAAGTGGGTCGGCGAGGTGTACCGCCGCCAGCCGATGATCGTGCCGACGGTGATCGAGGTCTGATCAGACCCGCACCGCCACGGCGGCCCACTCGATGGGCGAGGCGGCCAGTTTCCGTCCGGTCGGACGGATGTAGGTGTCGCGGTAGTAGCTCGGGCCGGCCTGCTCGATCAACCGCCACCCGTAGCCGGCCAGGATCTCCTCGACCCGTTCCGGCACGAAACCCGATTTCCACACCTGGCGGCGTTCGCGGAACCGGCGGTGCAGCGATCGCGCGCCGTACAGGTTGGCGCCGTCGAGGAAGTCCTGCCGGATGTAGGTGAAGATCATCCGGCTGCCGGGTACGACGGCACGCAGCTGCTCGAACGTCGCATGCAGGGCTCCCGGAGTGAGGTACTGGGTGACCCCTTCCCAGATGAACAAGGTGTGTCCGGTGTCGTGGAAACCTGCGGCGGCAAGCGCGGCGACCACGTCATCCCGCTCGAAATCGACGCTCACCAGGCGTACCGACGCCGGTACCGAACCGAGAACCCGTTGTACCGTGGCGGTTTTGCGGTCGATGTTGAGCTGCTGATCGACCTCGAACACCGGGAGATCGCTGTAGCGGGCAATGCGGTAGGGGCGGGTGTCCAGGCCCGCACCGAGGATGACGACGGTATCGAACTCGGTGACCGGATCGGAGACGCGTTCGTCGATATAGCGTTTGCGGCAGGCGATGCTGGCCCACAGGCCGGGACCGGACCGCTCGGTTGCGGCGATCACCGCCCGGCGCAGCACGCCCAGGCGCAGCAACCGGACCACCGTGCGCATGCCACCGGGCAGGAAAGACTGCGCCAGATCGTCGTCGACCAACCGGCGTTGCGGCGCCTCATGGTGCTCGATCGCCGCCAGCACCATGGGCCCGAAAGCCGTCTGCGCCTCCGGATTCCCTGCCATCGGCCGCCCCCCTTTATTTGTGCTCAGCGTTTGTTGACGTACCCCGCATCCACCGGAAGCGCCACCCCCGTCACATAGCGCGCCGCGTCGGACACCAACCAGTACACCGCATTGGCAATATCCTCGGGCTCCAGCGTCTGCACCGGCAGGGCGTTGGTCATATCCGGTCCGCGAAACGACTGCTGCGCCATACCCTCAAGCCACGACCGAGTGAACTCGTTGTCGATCATCGGGGTGTTCACCCCCGCGGGATGCACTGAATTCACCCGGATATTGAACTGCGCCAGGAAATTCGCGTAAACCCGCATCAGGCCCACGACACCGTGTTTGGCCGCGGCGTAGCCCACCGACCCGCCGACCGGCGAGCCCAGACCAACCAGTCCGGCCACCGAGCTGGTGAGCACGATCGCCCCGCCGTTGCCGAACTTGATCATCGGCTTCATCGCGACGTCGACGGTGTGGTAGACGCCGGTGAGGTTCACGTCGAGCACATCCTGCCAGGCGTTCTCATCGGCCATCGGCGCGATACCCGCGTTGGCGATCACGATATCGAGTCGATCGCCGAGCGCCTCGGTACCTGCCCGCAGCGCGGTCTTGAGGGAATCTCGGTCGCGGACATCGGCTTCTGTGGCGAAGATGCGCGCGCCGGACTCTTCGACGAGCTTGACGGTGGCCGCCATGTCGTCCCGGGTGGCCAGCGGGTAGGGCACCGACGCGATCTGATCGCACAGATCGACGGCGATGATATCGGCGCCTTCGGACGCCAGTTTCAGCGCGTGCGCGCGACCTTGGCCGCGCGCGGCGCCGGTGATGAAGGCGACTTTGCCGGTCAGGGCGGCCACGGGTGCCCTACCGCAACTTGCCCTTGGCGGGATCGCCGGCGACCACTGGCGCCAGCATCTTGATATCCGGTGCGCCGTCGAGGTGCTCACCGATGGTGCCGAACAACGCACCGATCGCGGGTGCGGTGCTGTGCGTCTTGAGCGCCTCCTCGTCGGCCCACTGCTCGACGAAGACGAAGGTGCCGTTGGCCTCGTGAAGCGAGTACAGCTCGCAGCCCGGCTCGGAATGGACGGCCTCGATCGCCGTCTTGGCGGCGTCACGAACGAGGTCGATGGACTCAGGCTTGGCGGTCAGGGTGGCGACGACGACAACAGGCATGACTAGGCGGCTCCTCGATGAGTGTGACCAGACAGTTGTCCAGTCTACGTACCTAGGGCAGGAGCGCAGCGACCCGGCACATTTCCGCATGTGATGACGCATCGGTAGGCAATCGAGACCCATTTGTGACAGGTGTGGCAGATGTTGAATCTGGGGCTATTGCGACTAGGCTTGAGACCATGGCCAACAAGACCGCAGCCAGGTCCTCGACCCGTTCGACCAGGTCAAAGGCTGGTTCGGCGAGCAGCACCCGCGGCGCCGCCAAGCCCGCGCGTCCCGCTGCCCCTCGCAGGAAGCCCGCAAAGTCGGCCCGACCGGCGCCGCGCCGGAACTCGTCACCGCTGGCGACCGCGGGTGCCGCCGTCGGCCGGGGCACCCGGGCGGGCTGGCTGATGCTGGCCAAGGGCGCCGGCTCGACCGCCCGCTCGGTGGGACGTGCACGCGAGCTCGAGCCGGGGCATCGCCGGGACGGCATCGCGCTGGCCCTGCTCGGTGTCGCGGTGATCGTCGCGGCGAGCTCGTGGTTCGACGCGGCCCGTCCCGTCGGCGGCTGGGTCGATATCGCGGTACGCACGGTGATCGGTGGGGCCGTGGTGCTGGTGCCGCTCATCCTCGGTGTCGTCGCGGTGGTGCTGATGCGCACCGAACCCGATCTCGATGCCCGCCCGCGCCTGATTCTGGGCTCGGTGATGATCGCGTTGCCGGTGCTGGGTCTGTGGCACATCTGGTCGGGCGGACCCCAGGATCCCGACGCCCGCCGGCATGCCGCGGGTTTCATCGGCTTCGCGATCGGTGGCCCGCTGTCCGACGGGCTCACCGTGTGGATCGCCACCCCGCTGCTGGTCATCGGGGTGCTGTTCGGTCTGCTGTTGGTGACCGGCACGACGATCAGAGAACTGCCCGACACCCTGCGGGACATGTTCCGCACCAGGGCTTTTGACGACGAGTACGACGAATACGACGACGAGTACGCCGACGATCGCGCAGCGTCGGACGAGTACGCCGACGACTTCTCCGACGGTTACTACGACGATCCCGCCACCTACGGTGACGGCGATATCCAGACCTGGCCGACCGCCGAGCTGACTCGCCCGGCTGGTACGCCGATGGACAATTACCCACTACCGGAACCGATCTCGGATGACGACGGGGCGAGCGCAGCGCCGACACTGCCGGAGCCACGCGCGATCGAAGCGTCCAAACCGGTCCGCAAGAAGCTGGAGACACCCAAGAAGAAGCAGGACGACACCCTGGTCGTGGACCGGGTCGTCGAGGGGCCGTACGTGCTGCCGGCGTTGGACCTGCTGATCGCCGGCGAACCGCCCAAGAAGCTCACCGCCGCCAACGAGCACATGACCGATGCGATCACCTCGGTGCTGCAGCAGTTCAAGGTCGATGCCGCGGTCACCGGATGCACCCGCGGGCCGACGGTCACCCGCTACGAGGTCGAGCTGGGCCCCGGCGTGAAGGTCGAGAAGATCACCGCGCTGCACCGCAACATCGCCTACGCGGTGGCCACCGAAAGTGTGCGCATGCTGGCGCCGATCCCGGGCAAGTCCGCCGTCGGTATCGAGGTGCCCAACACCGACCGGGAGATGGTGCGCCTGGCCGACGTGCTCACCGCGCCGAGCACCCGCCGCGACCATCACCCGTTGGTGATCGGGCTGGGCAAGGACATCGAAGGCGACTTCATCTCGTGCAACCTGGCCAAGATGCCGCACCTGCTGGTGGCCGGGTCGACCGGCTCGGGTAAGTCCAGTTTCGTGAACTCGATGCTGGTGTCGCTGCTGGCCCGGGCCACCCCGGAAGAGGTCAGGATGATCCTGATCGACCCGAAGATGGTGGAGCTCACGCCGTACGAGGGCATCCCGCACCTGATCACGCCGATCATCACCCAGCCGAAGAAGGCCGCCGCGGCGCTGGCCTGGCTGGTCGAGGAGATGGAACAGCGCTACCAGGACATGCAGGCGTCCCGCGTGCGTCACATCGACGTCTTCAACGAGAAGGTGCGTTCGGGGGAGATCAGCGCACCCCTGGGCAGCGAGCGGGTGTACAAGCCCTATCCCTACATCCTGGCCATCGTCGATGAGCTCGCCGACCTGATGATGACCGCGCCGCGTGATGTCGAAGAGGCGATCGTGCGGATCACCCAGAAGGCGCGCGCGGCCGGTATCCACCTGGTGCTGGCCACCCAGCGTCCCTCGGTGGACGTGGTCACCGGCCTGATCAAGACCAATGTGCCGTCCCGGCTGGCGTTCGCCACCTCCTCGCTGACGGACTCGCGCGTCATCCTGGACCAGCCCGGAGCCGAGAAGTTGATCGGCATGGGTGACGGGCTGTTCCTGCCGATGGGCGCCAACAAGCCGACCCGTATGCAGGGTGCGTTCATCACCGACGAGGAGATCCACGCCGTCGTCGAGGCCACCAAGGCCCAGGCCGAACCCGAATTCATCGACGGCGTCACCAAGGCCAAGCCGACCGGTGAGCGCACCGATGTCGACCCCGATATCGGTGACGATATGGACGTCTTCCTGCAGGCCGTCGAGCTGGTGGTGTCCTCGCAGTTCGGCTCCACCTCGATGCTGCAGCGCAAGCTGCGGGTCGGCTTCGCCAAGGCGGGCCGGCTGATGGACCTGATGGAGACCCGCCAGATCGTCGGGCCGTCCGAGGGATCCAAAGCGCGCGAGGTGCTGGTCAAGCCCGACGAATTGGCCGGGACGCTGGCACTGATCCGCGGTGGGGCCGACGCCAACGGCGCCGATGCCGACGACGAGGACTTCTAGAGCGGCGCGCTCTCAGAGCGTGAGCAGCATCCGGGTGTTGCCCAGGATGTTCGGTTTCACGTAGGACAGATCGAGGAACTCGGCGACACCGGTGTCGTAGGAGCGGCACATCTCCTCGTACACCTCGGCGGTCACCGGGGTGCCCTCGATCTCGGTGAACCCGTGGCGGCCGAAGAAATCGGTCTCGAAGGTCAGCACGAAGATGCGCTGTAGGTGCAGTTCGCGCGCCACGTCGAGCAGCTGCGCCACCACCCGGTGCCCGACGCCCGCGCCGCGCACCTTCGGGTGCACCGCGACCGTGCGCACCTCACCCAGATCGGCCCACAGGACGTGCAGGGCACCGCAGCCGACGATCTGGCCATCGAGCTCGCCGACCCAGAACTCCTGGACGGCCTCATAGAGGTTGACCAGGTTCTTCTCCAGCAGGATCTTCCCTGCGTAGATGTCGACGAGCGCTTTGATTGCCGGTACATCGGACGTCCGGGCCCTGCGCACAATCAGGGGATCGACCAGCTGATCAGGCGCCTCATTCACAGCAGCGAGAGTATCGGTTGGAGCAACCGATATTCTGATGCCCGTGCCGGGCCAACCAGATATCGATCCTGCGGTACCCCGCGCGTCCGTCGCCAATATCGCCAACCTGCTGACGGGCGTGCGCCTGGTCCTCGTGCCGGTGTTCGTCTACACCCTGTTCATCGGTGACGGCCATGAAACATTCTGGCGGACAATTGCATTCGTGATCTTCGCGGTGGCGGTCATCACCGATCACTTCGACGGCGCGCTGGCCCGCAGCTATGGCATGGTCACCGAGTTCGGCAAATTGGCCGATCCGATCGCGGACAAGCTGCTGATCGGCGCGGCCCTGGTCGGTCTGTCGATGCTCGGCGATCTGCCCTGGTGGATCACCGTCGTCATCCTGGTCCGCGAGATCGGTGTGACGGTGTTGCGGCTGGCGGTGCTGCGGCACGGGGTCATCCCGGCCAGCCGCGGTGGCAAGCTGAAGACGCTGGTCCAGGCGGTGGCGATCGGTCTTCTGATCCTGCCGTTGGCGGCGTGGCCGCCCATCTGGTTCTCGACGGCGACCGTGATCATGTGGGTCGCCGTGGTGCTGACGGTGCTGACGGGCATGGACTATGTGATCTCGGCCATCAAGGATTCCCGGACACGTTCCTGACTTCGGGAACCGACGGCGCACCGGTCGCGTTGATCCGAGTAGGTCAACCCGCCCGACGTTGAAGGAGACCGCGATGACGACGACATTGCTGCGCCAGGTGATCGGCGAGGTGCTGCGGCATGCGCGGACCGCCCAGGGCCGGACCCTGCGCGACGTGTCCGACGCCGCCCGGGTCAGCCTGGGCTACCTGTCCGAGGTGGAGCGTGGCCGCAAGGAGCCGTCCAGTGAGCTGCTCGCCTCGATCTGCGAAGCGCTCGACGTGCCGTTGTCCAGCGTGCTGTTCGACGCCGGTGAACAGATGGCGCGTCAGGAGGCGGGTGCGGGCTACGGCGTCGGACGTATCGACGAGACCACCAAGGTCGTCATTCCTCAGGTTGTGTCCATGGCGGTGGCCTGACGCCCTGGTTAACCGATAGGTTGGCACCAAGCAAAAGCGCAATCTCGACAGATACGAAGGCGGAAACGTTCCCATGGCCAATCCGTTCGTCAAGGCGTGGAAATACCTCACGGCGCTGTTCAACTCCAAGATCGACGAGCACGCCGACCCGAAGATCCAGATCCAGCAGGCCATCGAAGAGGCGCAGCGTCAGCACCAGGCGCTCACCCAGCAGGCTGCCCAGGTCATCGGCAACCAGCGGCAGCTGGAGATGCGCCTGAACCGTCAACTCGCCGATATCGAGAAGCTGCAGGCCAACGTCCGCCAAGCCCTGACGCTGGCCGACCAGGCCACCGCCGCCGGGGACACCGCCAAGGCCACCGAGTACACCAACGCCGCGGAAGCGTTCGCGGCGCAGCTGGTGACGGGCGAGCAGAGCGTCGAGGACCTCAAGGCCCTGCACGACCAGTCGTTGCAGGCGGCCGGGCAGGCCAAGAAGGCGGTCGAGCAGAACGCGATGGTGCTGCAGCAGAAGATCGCCGAGCGCACCAAGCTGCTCAGCCAGCTCGAGCAGGCCAAGATGCAGGAGCAGGTCAGCAAGTCGCTGCAGTCGATGAGCGAGATCGCCGCGCCCGGCACCACCCCGAACCTCGACGAAGTGCGGGAGAAGATCGAGCGCCGCTATGCCAACGCGATGGGCGCCACCGAGCTGGCTCAGAACTCGGTGCAGGGCCGCATGATGGAAGTGCAGCAGGCCAGCGTGCAGATGGCCGGGCATTCCCGGCTGGAGCAGATCAGGGCGTCGATGCGCGGTGAGGCACTCCCGTCCGGCGGCGCTGCTGCCGCGCCGGCCGGGCCGGCCGTCAACCCGCCGGCGGCTGCTCCCGAAGACCGGCTCTCCCAGTAGGTTTCGCACATGATGGGGAGTTCGCAGTCGGGCCGCCGGGAGACCATCTCGGGCCTGATGCAGCGGGGTATCGACACCGCTGCCGAGTTCTCCGATGTGCTTGCCCAGAAGCTGGCCGCCGCTGCCGACCCGCGCGCCAAACTGCTGCGTAAGCGGCGCTGGGCGCGGCGGCTGGCGTGGTTCTTCGCGGCCACCACCGGATTCTGGATCCTGGTGACCGGCGTGCTGGCGTCCTGGAGCACCCCGGTGTGGGCGCTCATCGTCACCGGTGCGATCGCTGCCGCTGCCGCCTTCCCGACCACGCTGCTGTTCCTGCGGTATCGCTGGTTGCGGCGCGAACCGCTGCCGGAGACCGCCGCGCCGCGACGGCTGCCGCCCCGCGGGTCGGTGGCCCGCGCACCGATGGCGGCGCTGGCTTCCTCCGAACGCGGACTGCTGTCGCTGCTGGGCGTGCTGTCGCGATCGCGGCTGTTACCCGACGGTGAACTGCGCGAGATCTCCATGGTGGCGGCGCAGACGGCGTCGACCATGAGCGCGACGGCAGCCGAGGTGGTGGCGATGGAGCGAGCCGCCGCCGTGTCGCCGCAATCGAGGACCCATCTGGCACCCACCATCGACGCGTTCACCGTCCAGTTGCACGCCGGCGCCCGCCAGTATGGCGACATGGTCACCGCTGCAGCGCAATTGGTGTCGGCGGTCAATGCGCCGACGACGGCCGCGCGCTACCGCGACGAGCTGACCGGGGCCACCGATCGGCTGCAGGGCTGGGCGCAGGCGTACCACGAGCTGGGCCAGTTGCGCGGCGCGTAGATCGCCTAGATGTCGTGGGTGCCGGTCTCGGCACCGTCCGGGCGTGGCCCGAACCGCTCGATGTAGGACCGGTGCTTGTCGGCGTCTTTTTCCCGCTGGATCTTGTCGATCAGATGCGGATCCAGACCGTGCACCCGGAGCATGTGCTTGCGCCAGATCTTGTTCAGCGCGTGCGAGAAATAGATGAACGGGATGAGGATCGGGATCGTCATGCTCGCCCGTGTCACGAAGTCCGTGGGGACGAACCAGAACGGGATGAGGATCAGCACCGCCGGGACCAGCACGCGCACCATCACCCGCCGGGTCGCGCCCGGTCCGGTCAGGTCGTTGCGGACCCAGTCCAGCATCGAATCCGGCAGTCGCCGGTTACAGCAGTAGCCGATCAGCTGGAACAGATTGGGTGTGGTGCGGTCGCTCATGTCAGCTGGGGACGCAGGGCGGGGATCACCGCGCCGAGCACGCCGCGCACGATGGCCTTGGCGAAGTCGAACTGGTCGAAGTAGTCGCGCCACAGGGTGATGCGGCCGTCGTGCACCTCGAACACCCCGCACACCCAGAACTGCAGCCGCACGGGGCCGAAGATCAGCACATCGGTGCGTTCGTTGAGCACGGACGCACCGTCGGCGGCCGAGCGGTGGATCAACACGTCGAAGCCGAGGCTGGGCCGTTCCATGGCGCGGAACAGCTTGATGGCACGGCGGCGGCCGTGGATGGTCGGGAAGCCGACATTCTGGTAGACGAGATTCTCGTCGAGAAGTTCGGCGGCGGCATCCAGGTCGGGTGCACGCAGTGCGTTCAGGAATGCCTCGACGGTGGCGATGTTGTCGGCCCCCGCCCGGTGCGCGGCGGCCACCTGCTGCTCGGTCATGTCTCTCAGGGTAGAGGGTGGCGCGTGTGGCAGGGTGGGCGCGTGCGCGTCGCGGTGGTCGCCGGGCCTGATCCCGGACATGCATTCCCGGCGATCGCACTGTGCCTGCGCTTGCTGGCTGCCGGCGACGCACCGACGCTGCTGACGGGCGCGCAGTGGCTGGAGACCGCCCGGGCCGCCGGAGTCGACGCGGTGCTGCTGGCCGGGCTGGATCCGCAGGACGGCGAGGACGACGGCGACGCCGGCGCGAAGATCCACCACCGTGCGGCCAGGATGGCGCAGCTCAATATGGCTGGACTGCGTTCCCTGGGGCCGGACCTGGTGGTCTCCGATGTCATCACCGTGTGCGGGGGGATGGCGGCCGAACTGCTCGGGCTGCCGTGGGTCGAACTCAACCCACATCCGCTGTACCTGCCGTCGAAAGGCCTGCCGCCGTTGGGCAGCGGCCTCGCCCCGGGCGTGGGATTGCGCGGACGGGCCCGCGACGGGCTGATGCGGGCACTGACGGCACGGTCGGTCCGGGACGGGGACCGGCAGCGCGCCCTGGCGCGCGCCGGAATCGGGCTGCCGGCAGCAGATCCGGGTCCGTCGCGCCGGCTCATCGCCACCCTTCCGGCCCTGGAGGTGCCCCGCCCGGATTGGCCGGCGGAGGCCGTGGTGGTCGGGCCGCTGCATTTCGAGCCGACCTCACACGTGCTGCACCCTCCGGCGGGTGACGGGCCACTGGTGGTGGTCGCCCCGTCGACGGCGACGACCGGTACCGCCGGCCTGGCGGAGGTCGCGCTGTCGGCGTTGAGGCCCGGGCAGAATCTGCCCGAGGGCACGCGGGTGGCGGTATCCCGGCTGGCCGGCGCCGATATGGAGATCCCGCCGTGGGCGGTGGTGGGGCTGGGCCGCCAAGACGAACTCCTGGCCCAGGCCGATGTGATGGTGTGTGGTGGTGGGCACGGGATCGTGTCCAAGACCTTGTTGCACGGCGTGCCGCTGGTGACGGTGCCCGGCGGCGGCGACCAGTGGGAGATTGCCAATCGTGTTGTGCGGCAAGGCAGCGGGCCGCTGATCCGGCCGTTGTCGGCGGAAGCGTTGGTGACGGCGGTGTCCGAGGTGCTGTCGGGCCCGTCCCATCGCGCCGCGGCGCAACGGGCTGCGGCGAGTGCCGGCACGGTGGCGGATCCGGTACGGGTGTGCCATGACGCGCTGTCGGCTGCTCGGTAGGTTGGTGGCGTGCGGCTCACCGAATTCAACGAACGTGTCACCGGGCAGTTCGGCGCGGCCTATGGCGCCTCGGTGCTGGTGGACCACGTGTTGAGTGGGATCGGGCGTACCGCTGCGGAGGCCATCGAGGCCGGTGTCGATCCGCGCGACGTGTGGCGGGCGCTGTGTGCGGACTTCGAGGTGCCGCGCGACGTGTGGTGAGCCCGCGCCGCCGCGACCAACTCCAGCGTCCTTGTGGTGGCGGTGTCGAGTGCGGCGCATTCGGTGTCGTCGAGCGTCCCGCACACCCAGTCCCAATGCGCGGAGACGGCTTCACCGGGTGCCGGCCGGGCCGCCAGCGCCACACCGTCGCGGCGCCACCGGACGTGTTCGGGGGCAGGCGCTCCCAGCCGGAGATCACCGTCGGAGAGTGTCAGCGGCCGCGACAGCATCAGTACGTGTTCGTCGGTGACCGATACGACCGTTCCCCAGCGGATACGGCAGTTCTGCATGACGCGCAGCGGTGTCGCCGGGTCGCGATCGAGTAACCGGATCCAGGGATAGACCGCGAACACGTGGAAGCTGTGGTGGGCGAGCACCCCGGCCGGATCCAACGGGGCCGTCAACATCCCGGTGGCTTGTCGGTGAAACGCGGTGCGCAGCCGCTGCAGCAACTCGCTCGGGTCGACGTCAGCCAGCAGGGCGCCGCCCACCCAGTAGGCGCGGACCACCTCGGCGTCGAGTGGATCGTCGAGGCCGGCCGCGTCCGCGAGGGCTCGCAGGTACGGCCAGGCGCCGTCGAATTCGACGGCGTGGCCGGCGAGTCCGGAAGGTCCGCGGGCATCCGGATTCACCGGCCCGCAGTAACCCAGCTCGTTGGGCGGATAGGCGTACCGGGCGAACAGCGCGTGGCCCGGCGGTAGGTCGTCGTGCGCGGTATCCGGGCTCATTCAGCAGATCCGCGGTAGCTGTTCGCCGATGGGCAGGTCCACCACCCGAGTGCCGCCGAGTGCGGTCCGTGCCACCACCATGCCCGGATGGTCGGGAACGCAGTGACCGATCACGGCGGCGTGCGCACCCAGCGGATGGGCGTGCATGGCGGCCAGCACCCGGTCGGCGTCGGCCGGGCGCACGAAGGCCAGCAGCTTGCCCTCGTTGGCCACCTGCAGCGGGTCCAAGCCGAGCAGCCCACACGCGTCGCGCACCTCGCCGGGGATGGGGAAGTTGCGTTCGTCCAGTGCCACCCCGACGCCTGCGGCCGTGGCGATCTCGTTCAACGTGGCGGCCACGCCGCCGCGGGTGGGGTCGCGCAGCACGTGCAGATCGGCACCGGTGTCGAGCATCGCGGACACCAGACCGTGCAGCGGCGCGGTGTCACTGGCGATGGTGGTCGCGAACTCCAGGCCCTCGCGGCAACTGAGCACCGCCACCCCGTGTACCCCGATATCGCCGCTGACGATCACCACATCGTCCGGGACCGCCCGCTGCGGACGGATATCGGCCCGGTCGTCGACGACGCCGATACCGGCGGTGTTGATGAAGACGCCGTCGCCGTGGCCGGCGTCGACCACCTTGGTGTCTCCGGTGACCAGCCGGACCCCGGCGGCCAGCGCGGCGGTACCCAGGGCGCTCGCCACGTGGGCGATGTCCTGCAGCGCGGTGCCCTCCTCCAGGATGAACGCGGTGGACAAGGCCAGCGGTTGCGCGCCCATCATCGCCAGGTCGTTGACCGTTCCGTTGACCGCCAGATCGCCGATCGTGCCGCCGGGAAAGACCAACGGCCGCACCACGAACGTGTCGGTGGAGAACGCCAGCCGCACACCGCCCAGCCCGATGACCGCGGCATCGCCGAGCCCCGCGTCGGCCGCCGTGCCGTAGGCGGGCAGGAAGAGATGTTCGATCAACTCCGCCGACATCGCGCCACCCCCGCCGTGCCCCATCACGATGTTGGGCGCATCGCGCAGCGGTGCGGGGCACACCCACGATTCGAGGTCGATCGATACGTCAGACATGGGTCACTTCCAGTCGTCGGTAGAGGTAGTAGGCGGCGCAGGCGCCCTCCGAGGAGACCATCGTCGCGCCCAGCGGATTTCGGGGGGTGCATTCGCGGCCGAACGCCGCGCACTCATGCGGTGTGATCAGGCCCTGCAACACCTCACCGGACCGGCAGATCGCCGACTCGGCGGTGTGGATGCCGCTCACCGAGAACCGGTGTTCGGCATCGAAGTCGCGGTAGGCGCGCGACAATCGCCAACCGCTGCGCGGGATCATGCCGATGCCACGCCAGGTGCGGTCGGTGACCTCGAAAACGTCGGCCAGCATCGCCTTTGCGGCGACATTGCCCTGTTCCTGCACCGCGCGCGGATAGGCGTTCTCCAGTTCGTGACGGCCGGATTCCAGCTGGATCACGGTGCGCCGGATGCCTTCCAGGATGTCCAGCGGCTCGAACCCGGTGACCACGATCGGGATCCGGTACTTCTCGGTCAGCGGCGGGTACTCGCCGGTGCCCATCACACAGCACACGTGCCCGGCGGCAAGGAAGGCCTGCACCCGGCACGTCGGCGACTCCATGATCGCCGCGATCGCCGGCGGCACCAGCACATGGGACACCAGAAGCGAGAAGTTGCCGATACCTTGGCGTTTGGCCTGGTACACGGTCATGGCGTTGGCGGGTGCGGTCGTCTCGAAGCCGATACCGAAGAACACCACCTGCCGGTCCGGGTTGTCGCGCGCAATGGTCAGCGCATCCAGTGGTGAGTACACCACCCGGACATCGGCGCCTTCGCTCTTGACCCGGAACAGATCCTTCGCGCTGCCCGGTACCCGCAGCATGTCGCCGAACGAGCAGAAGATCACGTCGGGTCGGGCGGCGATGTCCAGGGCCTTGTCGATCATCTCCAGCGGTGTGACACAGACCGGGCAGCCGGGACCGTGGATCATCTCTATCTCGTCGGGCAGCAGCTGGTCGATGCCATGCCGGATGATCGAATGTGTCTGTCCACCACAGACTTCCATGATGGACCAGCGTCTGCTGGTGGCTGCGCGGATCTGTTCGACCAGCTTGCCGGCCAGTGCGGGATCGCTGAACTCATCCAGATACTTCATGGTGTCACCTCGGTGGTTGCCGTGCGCTCCGGCGGGGTCAGCCCCGCCTGCCGTGCCGCGATCTCGAATCCGTCCCCGAATTCCTCGTCGAGCACCCCGAGATGCTCGAACTCCGCCAACGTCCGCTTGGCCGATTCCTCGTCGAGGCGCTGGATCGCAAATCCCACATGAACGACGACGTAGTCGCCGACCGCCGCGTCGGGGATGTACTGCAGGCAGACCTCTTTCTGGATGCCGCCGAAGTCGACCAGCGACATCAGGGTGCCGTCCCGGTCGGCAAGGTTGAGGATCTTTCCCGGAACTGCCAAACACATGGCTCCTCCTTTCGAGCGACATCTCTCACGACGAGTTCCCCACCAGCAACTGGCCGAGCGCGATACCGCCGTCGTTCGGCGGCACACGGTGGTGGGTGAGGACCTCGACACCTCGGGCTTCCAGGCCGTCCACGGCGAGGCCGAGCAGCAGCGCATTCTGGAACACCCCACCGGACAGCGCGACGACCGGTCCCGTGCGGGCGGTGCTCCGGGCGAGTTCGATGATCAGGTCGGCGACCGCCCGGTGAAACCGCGCCCCGATCACGCCGGTCGGCACACCGAGTCGCGCGTCGGTGAGCACGGCGGCCAACACCGGGCCGGGGTCGATGACCGCCGGGTCGCCCGCTTCGATGCGGAAGGCGTACACCGTTGCGCCACAGCACCTGTCGCGTGAGTAGCCCTCCAGTTCGATCGCGGCCTGGGCCTCATAGGCGACCACCTGGCGTACTCCGGCCAGCGCCGACACCGCATCGAACAGCCGGCCCATACTGGACGTCGGAACGCATCCGAGTCCGGTCTGCAACTGGTGGGCCAGTACACGGCGTTCCTCGTCCGGGCAGGCGCGCACGGGGGCCAGGTCGTCATCCCAAGGCAGGCCGGCCGCCCACAGGTGTGCCAGTGCCATCCGGTACGGACGCAGCACGCTGATATCCCCGCCGGGCAGCGGCACGTACTTCAGCTGAGCCAGCCGCCGGTAGCCCTTGTAGTCGGCGAGCAACACCTCACCGCCCCAGATCGCGCCGTCGGGGCCGTAACCCGTTCCATCGAAGGCGAATCCGAGAACCGGCTGCGCACCGTCCAGACCGTGCTCGGCCATCACCGCGGCGATATGGGCATGGTGGTGCTGCACGGACCGGACCGGCCGGCCCGCGGCGTTGCGGTGCGCCCAGGCCGTCGACCGGTAGCCGGGGTGTGCGTCGGCGACGAGGATCTCCGGCGTCACACCGGTCAGCGCCTGCAGATGGTGTCGGGCCGAGTCGAACGCCGACAGGGTGGCCAGATCGTCCATATCGCCGATGTGCTGGCTCAGCCAGGCGTACTTCCCCGCGGCCACGGCCATGGTGTTCTTCAGGTCGGTCCCCACCGCCAAAGTCGGTGGTACCGGTGCCGGGAGCGCGACCGGCAGCGGTGCATATCCGCGCGAGCGGCGGATGGGTATCTGACGCCGCGCGCACACCCGGACCACCGAATCGTCGCACGGTGCCAGGATCGCTCGGTCGTGCAGCAGCCAGCCGTCGGCGAGTGGCCCGAGCCGGTCCACCGCATCGTGATCGGTGAAGCAGATCGGTTCGCCGCCGAGGTTTCCCGACGTCATCACCAGTGCGGTCGGGCCGGGTTCGTCACCGGGCAGCCCGAACAACAGCAGGTGCAGCGGTGTGTACGCCAGCAGGACGCCGAGGTCGGGGAGGTGCGGTGCGACGGCGCGGTCCACCGGGCCACCGGGGCGGCGAGGTAGCAGCACGATCGGGCGTTGCGGGCCCGTCAGCACCCGCTCGGCGGGGAGGTTCACCTCGGCGATGGTGTGCGCAGTCGCCAGGTCGGCGACCATCACCGCGAACGGCTTGTCGCCGCGGCGTTTTCGGATCCGCAGTTCGGTGACCGCTGCGCTGTCGGCGGCATCGCAGGCCAGGTGATAGCCGCCGATACCCTTGACGGCCAGGATCCCGCCACGGCGCAACAGGTCTCGCGCCCGCGCCAGCCCGTCCTCGCCGAGGGTGCGGTGCCCGTCGTGATCCTGGAAGGCCGGCATCGGTCCGCAGTCGGGGCAGCAGATGGGCTGTGCGTGGAAGCGCCGGTCGGCGGGGTCGGCGTACTCCCGGGCGCATGCGCCACACATCGGGAAGGCCGCCATGGTGGTGGCGGCGCGGTCATAGGGCAGCGACGCCGTGATGGTGAAACGTGGGCCGCAATTGGTGCAGTTGACGAAAGCGTGCCGGTATCGCCGGTCGGTGGGATCGCGTTGTTCGGCGACGCAGTCATCGCAGATCGCCACGTCGGGGGAGGCCAGCGTGCGGCCCGCACCGGAGTGGGTGGTGTCGGCGATGGCGAAACCGGTGCCACCTCGCGGCGGAAGATCCTGTGTCTGAACGGCATCGATCACCGCCAGGGGTGGTGGCCGATCCTGCAACGTGGTCAGGAAACCGGCCACGTCGGCGGCGTCACCTTCGATCTCGATGATCGCGCCCGAGCTGTCGTTGCGCACCGAACCGGCCAGGCCCAGCGCGGCCGCGGTGGTGTACACGAACGGCCGGAAGCCGACGCCCTGGACCACGCCGTGCACCTGGATGTTCAGCCGGCGGCGCCGATCGGTGGTTGTCATGGCCCGGGTCCGTCGGTGCCGCTGCCCATCAGCTTCAACCCGTCCAGTGCGGCGTGCGCGCCTGCGGAGTCGGTCTTCTCGACCACGAAGCCCATGTGGATGATCACCCAGTCGCCGGGGCCGAACGTCTCCTCGGGCAGCATGCCGACGTTCACCTTGCGCGGTTCGCCTGCCACCTCGACCAGCGCCAGCTGATCGCCGTAGCCGTCGAGCCTCCGGATCACCCGGCCCGGTATCCCCAGACACATGATTCAGCCCTCCCGCGCCGGGATGCGGGCCAGCAGGTCGGCGACGACACGGTCGACGGCACCGACCGCACCCGGGATGGCGGCCGCCACCGGGCCGGACAGGCCGATGCCGTCCTCGACACTGCCGGCCTCGCAACCGATGACGACGGTGTGCGGTGGGGTTCCACCGAGTGCTTCCAGGCTGGCGAACACCGTGGCGGGATCCATCGCGTGCGCATCCAGACCGGTGGTGGTCAAACGTGATTCGTGATCGGCCTCGAAGATGTGCACGGTGCCCGGTTCGCCCCGGCAGGGCAGGGCGTCGACGAGCACCAGCGCGTCCCATTCGTCGAGCAGGTCGTAGGCCAGGTGCACACCTCGAATGCCGTAGTCGACCAGGTGAACACCCGGCTGCGCCGGGTGGGCCTGGCGCAGTACCTCGGGGCCGAACCCGTCGTCCCCGAGGAAGATGTTGCCGATCCCGGCAACCAGAATTCGTGGCGTGATCGCCGCCTCCGTCACATCCGGCGCATGCGCAGGTAGCGCCGCGCATCCGGGATGGAGCGCAATCCGAGGACGACTCCGGCCACCACCACCACGACGGCGGCCGTCACGGCCACCCAACCCACTACTTCCATTTCGGTTTCCCTTCGATCATCGGTTCGACATTCAGTGGTTCGACCTCGTCGGGTGCGAAGTACAGATGGCGGCCGTACCAGTCGTGCAGGTCGGCGCCCGGGGCGTCCTCGATGACCACGCCGATCTGCCGGTCACCGTCGACGGTTTCGTGCACGGAGGTGACCCGCGCGATCTTGCCGGCGAAGAAGATATCCTGTGCATCGGCCCGCCGTGAGGGCCGCAGCCGGACTCGGCTGTCGCGGCTCACCCGCACCCCGCCGACCAGGACCGCGTCGATCTCGGGGTCGACGGCGTTGTCCGCCAGCGGATCCCACCAGTCGACCCCGTCCGGGATCTCCGGTATGAGTCCCGGTGCCGTGGCGCCACCGTGCGGATCGCGCAGCACGCCGTGCAGGTTCAGCAGCGCCTCCGGTGACATCGCATCGCAGCGGTCGATGATCTTGGCGGCCAGCGGATCGGTGGCCCGGGCCTGCGCCTTCTCGTCATCGGTCATCGTCATCACCCGCAGCGTGAGGATCTCGTCGATCTCGGTCGAGTCGTAGAGCGCTCCTTCGCTCTGTGCGGCGATCTCGGGGTGGTCGTAGAGGATGATCGGCGAGACCAGCATCACGGAGGTGTCGCCGGGCGGGCCCGCCAGCACGGGAAAGCACCGGTACTGCCGGCAGCGGCTCACCGCGTCGGCAGCCGATGCCGGCGGCTCCAGCAGTGACACGAAATCGCCGCCGGTCACCCGGGCGATGAGGTGCGTGCCGATCAACGAGGCCACGATCGCGGTGTCCTTGTCCGCCGGTGGCGGGCCGATATTGCGCAAGGACAGACTGATTCGTTGCAGCCCGCCATCGGATTCGGTACGCAGGGTCAGCTCTGCGTGCAGCTCCGTGCGGGTGCGCACCAGCCGGCCGCCGTCGATCTGTTCGGTGTCGCAGCCGGCGGGGACGACCAGCGGGAGGGTCTGCGGGACGGCCAGTGCGGATCGGTCCAACGGCCCGAATGACCGTTCGCATTCGACCGCTTCATCCCAGGTCAGCCATGATCGAGCTCCAGTGGTGAGTTCGGCGACGGGTTCGAATCCGTCGCCGGCTCGACGTTGTACCGCACGGTGCTGCAACTGCAGGAATCGCACGGTGATCGTCAGCGCGACATCGGGTCCGGGTGCCAGGAGCACCTGGGCCGACAACGTGTCGTCCTCGCCGAGGCTCCGTTCGGCCGCCCGTGCCGGGCCGAGTACGCCGAACTGCCAGCGGGATTGGTTCTTTCCCGAGGTCGCCCGGTACGGGTAGAGCAGGTAGCCCTCGTAGAGCACTGCATCGGCGACGGCTCTGACCTGATCTGCCGCGGTGCTCATCGGGCGTCCTGCACGGCGGTTTCCAGCAGCGCGGTGATGGCGGCGTCGAGTCCCAGCATGCCGTGCGCGGATTTGTAGGTGACCAGTGCCTTGAAGGTGTCATGGTCCAACCGCACCCAGCCGGTGTTCGGGAAGTGCAGATCGATGAGGTCGTGCCACACCGAGACCGGCATGTCGTAGTGGTCTTCGCGGTCCCACGGGATCTGGTGGACGGCGAAGTTGTGGTGGCCCTTGGTGAATACCGTGCCGCTGAACAGGAATTGCAAGGGGATGACGTCGTCCCTCAGGGCATGCAGGTACTTGGCCGCGGTGACCTCGAGATCGTAGGTGCACACCAGGGGGAGTTCGACCTGCGTGGTGCCCACGAACCCCGGCACCATCGCGGTGGTGTGCTGCCACAGGAAGCTGTGTTGGGTGGTACTCCACCGGTCTCGGGTGCCGAACAGGTCGAGCAGGCCGGCCGCCTCGTCGTCGGTGTAGCCGCGGCGCAGCGGGTCGATACGCACCTGACAGCGCAGCGCGATGGCGTGCACGGGTTCGTCGCCGGCGGCGATCCCGATTCGCGCGGTGAGCAGCGGTGTCACCGCGTACGGCTCGGGAGCCACCGCCAGCACCGCGAACGTCACATCGCTCACCGCCGGACCACCTTGCTGCGGGCGGCGACGTGAGCGAAGAACTCGTCGACGAACCGGCGTACCTGTTGGCCGCCGTCGAAGCCGTGCCACAGCATGCGCAGCCGGCCCACGAACTCGTAGCAGGCATCGATGGGCACCAGATAGCTCTCGGGGGGCATCACGGATTCGTCGGGTACCCGCAGGATGAGTGCCTCGGTGTCCTCGGCAAGCAAGTCGACCCGCGGGTCCGCGGTGCGGATCTGATCCCAGATCGTCAGGTCCAGCTCGGACTCGGTCGCTCCCGCCGGCCCCGGATAGAACGCCACCGTGCGCTCGAGCGCGGAATTGTCGAAGAAGAACGCCAATCCCACCGGGATCTGGAGCAGTTCCCACTCGCGGCGTCCGAGCGCGAAGTCGGGGAAGGCCAGATAGCGGTCCGGCACCGCGCGGTAGCGCAGCGCCGCGGTGGTGTCGGTGAACAGCAGATAGCAGCCGCGGCAGACGCACATCAGTTGGCGGCCTTCGATATTGACCACGTGCTGATGCTCGCCGGCGATCTGCTCGGAGCACATCTCGCAGCGTTCACCGGCCGGGGCGGGCTCGGCGCGGTTGGCCCGGATCCGTGCCAGCACGTCGTAGGCGCCGGTCATGAGACACCCGCGGCGATGGACAGCACGCCGTCGCGCACCAGTACCGGCATCGGGTCGAGATGAACTGCGGCACCGTCATTCCCGTCGATACAGGCCCCGGCACGCACGACGTCGAAATGCGCGTGGCAGCGCGGGCACCGCAACACCGGGTCGGTGGACGTCATCCGGCGGTGCAGTGCCGCACCGGCCAGGGATCCGCCGCAGTTCCCGCACCGGTCCCGGTAGGCGAACACCTCGTCGCGGACCCGACAGGCCAGCACCGTGGCGTCGGACACCCGGAATCCACCCACCTCGCCGTCGCCGAGGTCGGCGAGTTCCGGCACGGGATGCCAGACGGCCTGGGTGTGCGCACTGCGGTGGACCCGGCTCAGCAGCGATTGCGCCGGGATGACACCGGTGGTCGCTGCGCTGTCGGCGGGCGCCACCTCGATTGCCGTGACCTCCGGGGCCGCGGCATGGATGGCGTCCTCGACGGCGAGCTCCAGCGTCACCGCCGAGGATGGGCAGCTTTTGCAACTGCCCGCGAACTGTAAGCGGACCACGGCGCCGCCGGGTGTGTCGGTGACGCCGAGCAGGGTGACATCGCCGCCGTGCGAGCCGAGGTAGGGCCGGACCTTGTCGAGGGCGTCCTCGATGCGCCGCGTCATATCGTGGGGATGAAGACCGTGGACCAGCATCAGGCTGGCGATCAGATCGTCGGCGGCGAATTCCTCGGTGAGTGCGGAATGGGCGGCGCCGGTCAGCCGCATGATCCGTTGCAGCGCAGCCCCGTACAGGTCGGTGATCTCACCTGCCAGCTGCTCGGCGCGTTCGCGTGCCAGGGGACCGCCCGTCGCGCTGGCGTCGAGCAGGGTCTGTATCCGATCGCCCGCCGTGCGCCAATAGGCGTCGTCCTGGGTTTCCTCGGGCGCTGACAATCCAGGCGGGCCCACAGGCTATTCCCCGGTGACGGACTGGGTGGGCGAGTGCAGCTTGTCCAGCGTCTTCCCGTCACCCAGATACATGTGCACCCCGCAGGGCAGGCAGGGGTCGAAACTCCGGACCGTGCGCATGATGTCGATGCCCTTGAAATTCTCCCGGTCGTTCTCCTCGAAGATCGGTTGTCCCTGCACCGCATCCTCATAGGGCCCCGGGGTGCCGTAACTGTCCCGGGGGTTGGCGTTCCACGGGGTCGGCGGGTACGGGTGGTAGTTGGCGATCTTGCCGTCCCGGATCACCATGTGGTGGCTCAGCACGCCCCGGACGGCCTCGGTGAACCCACAGCCGATCGCCTCGTCGGGAACTTCGAAGCGCTCCCAGGTCTTGGTGCGGCCGGCGCGGATCTCGACGAGTGCCTTCTCCGCGAAATGTAGCGCGCACGCCGCCGCATAGGCCTGGAAGTAGGTGCGGGCACGGTTGCGTTCGATGGTGTTGCTGCCGTGTACGGGGATCTTCCACTCCAGCTCGACCGGCCCCTTCAGGATGGTCTTGGGCAGGTTGATCTGCACGCTGTGCCCGGTCGACTTCACATAGCCGATATCGACGAGCCCGGCCAGTGCGGTGGACCAGAGCCGGGCCAGTGGACCACCGCCGGTGTCCAGTGCGAGGTGGTCCTTGCCGTCGAACCAGCGCGGTGACATCACCCAGCTGTACTTGTCGTCCATATCCCGCTTCTGCGGGTGCGGGTTGGTGTGCTGGTTCCACGGGTGCCGCCGGTCCACCGGATTATCCAGGGGATCGTTGCGTACGAAGGTCTCCTGGTCGGTCCAGTCGTCGTAGTACGAACTGCCCAACAGGATCCGGATCCCGAGATTGATGTCCACCAGCGAGTGCGTGACCAGCTTGCCGTCCACCACCACACCGGGGGTCACGAACATCGCGTCGCCCCAGCGCTCCATGTCCTTGTACGCGAAGTTGCACACCTCGGGATCCTGGAAGGAGCCCCAGCAGCCGAGCAGCGTGCGGCGCAGCCCGACCCGTTCGTAGCCGGGTAGCGCTTCGTAGAAGAAGTCGAACAGGTCGTCGTGCATGGGGACGACTTTCTTCATGAACTCGACATAGCGCATCAGCCGGGTCATGTAGTCGGTCATCAGCTGGATGGTGGCGACGGTGCCGACGCCGCCGGGGTACAGCGTGGACGGATGCACGTGCCGGCCTTCCATCAGGCAGAACATCTCCCGCGTCCAGCGACTGACCTGCAGGGCCTCCCGGTAGAACTCGCCGGTGAACGGATTGAGCGAGCGCATGATGTCGGCGATGGTCCGGTATCCGTGCTCCGGCGCGTGTGGAGCGGCGGTGTTCTCGGCCTTGGCCAGCACACTCGGATTGGTCTCGGAGACCATTTTCTCGCAGTAGTCGACGCCGACCAGGTTCTCCTGAAAGATGTTGTGGTCGAACATGTACTCGGCGGCCTCGCCGAGATTGACGATCCACTCGCCCAGATGCGGCGGTTTCACGCCATAGGCCATGTTCTGCGCATAGCAGGAGCAGGTGGCGTGGTTGTCACCGCAGATCCCGCAGATGCGGCTGGTGATGAAGTGCGCGTCGCGCGGATCTTTGCCCTTCATGAAGATCGAGTAGCCGCGGAAGATCGACGACGTGCTGTGGCATTCCACCACCTCGCGGTTCTCGAAGTCGATTTTGGTGTAGATGCCGAGGCTGCCGACGATCCGGGTGATCGGATCCCAGGCCATCTCCACCAGCTGGCCAGGCTCGCGCTTCACCTCTGAGGGCCCCGGAATGATCGTTGTCATGGACTTCGCTCCCTCGATGAACCTTTTCGCAGTGACGGATGCGGAGCCGCAGCCGTTCGCAGTCACCAGGTGCGGGTGGCACCCGATTCGAGCGTGGTGCCCCGGTGCCGCCAGCGTGGTTCCTGGTCCACGGTGTGTCCGGTGATGTGCCGCAGGCTGCGGATGACCGAGCCGTACAGACCCGACGCCGCGGTGGACACCTTGCCGCCCGGCGGCTCGTCCATGAAGGGCATGAACTTGTCCGGGAACCCCGGCATGGTGCAGCCGATACAGATACCACCCACATTCGGGCAGCCACCGATCCCGTTGATCCAGCCCCGTTTCGGCACGTTGCATTTCACGACCGGACCCCAACAGCCAAGTTTGACAATGCATTTGGGCGAACCGTACTCACGGGCGAAGTCGCCCTGTTCGTAGTATCCGGCCCGATCGCAACCCTCATGCACAGTCGCCCCGAACAGCCACGTCGGCCGCAACGCCTCGTCCAGCGGGATCATCGGAGCTTGGTCGGTCGCCATGTACAACAGGTACGTGAGCGTCTCGGACAGGTTGTCGGGATGGATGGGGCAGCCCGGGACGCAGACGATGGGGATACCCGCCTTGCTCTTCCAGTCCCAGCCGAGGTAGTCGGGCACACCCATCGCGCCGGTCGGGTTTCCGGCCATCGCATGGATGCCGCCGTAGGTCGCACAGGTGCCCACGGCCACCACCGCGGTTGCCTTGGGAGCCAACCGATCCAGCCATTCGCTGGTCGTCATCGGTTGTCCGGTGGCGGGGTCGTTGCCGAACCCGCACCAGTAGCCGTCCTCGTGTAGCTGCTCGTTGGGTATCGATCCCTCGACGACCAGCACGAACGGCTCCAATTCGCCGCGGTCGGCTCGGAAGAACCACTCGAGGAAGTCGTCGGCGCCGCCGGCCGGGCCGCATTCGAAGTCGATCAGCGGCCAGTGCACGGCGATCTTGGGCAGGCCGGGAAGGGCGCCGAGCGCGATCTCCTCGATGCTGGGCTGGGTGGCGGCAGTCAACGCCACGGAATCGCCATCGCAACTCAGACCGGCGTTGATCCAGAGCACGTGGATCAACGTCTCTTCTGCTTTGACTGCTGCCGAAGTGGGCATAGCGCAGTTCTTTCCGGGACGGGCTGGGCCCCTGCGTCGATCTTCCCGGGGATGAGCTGGATCCCCGCCACCGCAGGAGTCGACGTACGGCCCGTTGTGCGGTGCTGTTACTCGGTTTACTCCGAGGGGTTTGCCTTGTCAATGGATCGGGTGGACCCGGACCTCCGCTCGCCCAAAACGCCAGGGCCGGAGTCGATCCAGTCGTACCAGGCTCTCATGCCCTGGCCCGTCGCCGCCGACAGCAGCAGGACGTCCGCTGTCGGGTTCACCGAGCGCACCGCGTGCCCGAAGACATCGAGGTCGAAGTCCACGTAGGGGAGCAGATCGACCTTGTTGACGATGATCAATCCCGCCGCCGCGAACATGTGCGGATACTTCAGCGGCTTGTCTGCGCCTTCGGTGACCGAGATGACGACCACCATCGCGCGCTCGCCCAGGTCGAACAGCGCCGGGCAGACCAGATTGCCGACGTTCTCGATGAACAGCAGTGAATTCGGCTCAGGGGCAAGGGTATTCAATGCACTCTCGATCATCTGCGCATCGAGATGACAGCCCGCCCCGGTATTCACCTGCACGGCCCGCGCACCGGCGGCCCGGATGCGTTCGGCATCGAGCAGGGTTTCCTGATCGCCTTCGATGACGGCGATGGTGCGATGCGGGGTCAGCCCGCTGATGGTGCGTTCGAGAAGGGTGGTCTTGCCGGCCCCCGGTGAACTGGTGATGTTGAGGGCCAGGATATTTCTCTCCGCCAGCCGGGCCCGATTCAGGTGGGCGATGTGGTCGTTCTTCGCGAGAACCTTCTGTTCCAGCGAAATGGTCTCGGTAGGGGAGTGGCTGTGTGGGTGGTCGTGGGAATGTGGATGGTCGTGCGAGTGGTGCCCGGGCAGGGTGATGATCGCCGCGTCCTCGCCGCAGCCACAGGTGGCGCACATCTCAGCTCACTTCCATCGACAGGATCTTGAGTTCCCGGCCGGTGAGTACCTCGACGTCGGCGCTGCCGCAGCGGCACAGCAGGATCGGGTCGGTCACCGCGAAGCGTGCGCCGCATCCTCGGCAGTGGGCCGAGCCGGGTGGGATGTCCAGGTCCAGCCGTGCGCCGTCGGCGACGGTCCCCGCGGCGGCCAGGTCGAAACAGAACCGCATCGCATCGGGTGCCACCGCGCACAGTGCGCCCACCTCGACCCTGACGCTGTGCACCCGGCGGCCCGCGGCATGCTCGCATACCGCATCGACGACGCTCTGGGTGATGGACAACTCGTGCACATGTGCCCCGATCCGGGCTGGATCAATCCACGATAGGTCCAGATCGGCGGAGGCACAACGAAGCCGTCTGCGCCGGACGGTCACGGGTCCTCCCGCCACGGGTGCGGCGTGTCACCTTGCCTTCGAACACCTGTTCGCTAATGTGGTGGGCAATCGACTGAGCGGACTTGTCGGTGGTTTGTCTTAGTGTCACGCCCAACCGATCGGAACACCGGTCAACCGCACGACTACCGGAGAGGTATCACCATGGCGCCACAGGCACCGGATCGCGAAAAGGCACTCGAACTGGCGATGGCCCAGATCGAGAAGAATTACGGCAAGGGCTCGGTCATGCGCCTCGGTGAGGAGGTGCGTCAGCCCATCTCGGTCATCCCCACCGGGTCGATCGCGCTGGACGTGGCGCTGGGTATCGGTGGCCTGCCGCGAGGCCGGGTGGTCGAGATCTACGGCCCGGAATCCTCGGGTAAGACCACCGTCGCCCTGCACGCGGTGGCCAATGCCCAGGCCGCCGGCGGTATCGCCGCCTTCATCGACGCCGAGCACGCGCTGGACCCCGAATATGCCCAGAAGCTCGGCGTGGACACCGACGCATTGCTGGTGTCCCAGCCCGACACCGGTGAGCAGGCCCTGGAGATCGCCGACATGCTGGTGCGTTCCGGCGCGCTGGACATCCTGGTCATCGACTCGGTGGCCGCCCTGGTGCCGCGCGCCGAGATCGAGGGTGAGATGGGCGACAGCCACGTCGGCCTGCAGGCCCGCCTGATGAGCCAGGCGCTGCGGAAGATGACTGGTGCGCTGAACAATTCGAACACCACCGCGATCTTCATCAACCAGCTGCGCGAGAAGATCGGTGTGATGTTCGGTTCGCCCGAGACCACGACCGGCGGTAAAGCGCTCAAGTTCTACGCCTCCGTGCGTCTGGACGTCCGCCGGATCGAGACGCTCAAGGACGGCACCGACGCCGTGGGTAACCGCACCCGGGTGAAGGTCGTCAAGAACAAGGTGTCCCCGCCGTTCAAGCAGGCCGAGTTCGACATTCTGTACGGGCACGGCATCAGCCGGGAGGGCTCGCTCATCGATATGGGTGTTGAGCACGGCTTCATCCGCAAGTCCGGCTCATGGTTCACCTATGAGGGCGAACAGCTCGGGCAGGGTAAAGAGAACGCCCGGAAGTTCCTGCTGGAGAATCCCGATGTCGGCAACGAGGTCGAGAAGAAGATCAAGGAAAAGCTCGGCATCGGTGCCGTGGTGACCAGTGATGACGTTCTGCCCGCCCCAGTCGACTTCTGAGACCGGGCCGGCCGAGGGACCCAAGCGCGAGGAGCAGGCGCGGGATGTGTGCCTGCGTCTGCTCACCGTGCGAGCCCGCACCCGGGCCGAACTCGAAGCGCAGCTGACCAAGCGGGGCTACCCGGACGATATCAGCGCCCGGGTGCTGGACCGGCTCACCCAGGTCGGGCTCATCGACGACACCGCCTTCGCGCAGGAGTGGGTGCGCTCCCGGCGTGCCAACTCCGGAAAAGGCAAGCGCGCGTTGGCCTCTGAGCTCCGCACCAAAGGGGTGGACGCCGAGGTGATCGCCGAGACGCTCGACAGCGTCGACGCGGGGGAGTGGCGGGTGCAGGCCGAGCAGTTGGTGGCCGCCAGGCTGCGCCGGGAGAACCTCGACGACGAAGCCAAGGTCACCCGGCGGCTGGTCGGCATGCTGGCCCGCCGGGGTTACCACCAGACCATGGCTTTCGATGTGGTCAAGACGCAGCTGGCGCAGGAGCGGGCCCGGCGGGTCGTCTAGCGGACGTCCGTCGTCTAGACCGCGGAGCCGTCCTGTACCAACGGTCGGGCGGCCAGCGGTTCCGGCCCCTTCTTGGACCGGCGTAAGCGGGCTTCCAGGCGGGTGGCCAGTGCCGATAGGGCGAAGTTCAGGCTGATCATCAGCGCTGCGATCACCATCAGCGCGGGGATCAAGTTGCCGTAGGACGTCCCGACGCTGGTGCCCTGGCGGACCATCTCGACAAAGGTGATCTGGTAGCCGATCGCGGTGTCCTTGAGGACCACCACCATCTGCGATACCAGCACCGGCAACATCGACGTGATGGCCTGCGGCAACAGGATCGAGCGCATGGTCTGCCCCCACGTCAGACCCAGGGCCGAGGCGGCTTCGCCCTGCCCGCGGGGAAGGGCGTGCACACCGGTCCGGACGATCTCGGCGATCACCGCACTGTTGTACAGCGTCAGCCCGGTGACCACGCCCGCCAGGGCCAGCTGTTTCGAGGGGAACACGTCGTACGCCGCGAACAGCGCATACGCGAACAGCATCATGATGAGCACCGGCACCGCGCGGAAGAACTCCACGAACGTCGCGCACGCCCAGCTCACCACAGGCACCGGGGATAACCGGCCCACGCCCAGTACGCAACCGAGCGCCAGCGCCAGCACGATGGACAGGGCCGCGGCGGTCAAGGTGCCCTGCACACCCTCCAGCACGTAGTTCTTCCAGAGGTTTGCGGTCAGGAACGGCTCCCACTTGGCCGCCGTGAACTGTCCCGCGGCGGCGAACTTCCAGATCAGCCAGCCGAAGATCAGGGCGAACACCGCCACCGTCGCCACGGCGAGAATCGCGTGCCGCACCCGGGCCCGGGGGCCGGGGGCGTCATAGAGAACGGACCCGCTCATCGCAGCACCGCCCAGCGTTTGCCGAGCCAGCCGAAGAGCAACCCCATGGGCAAGGTCAGGATCACGAATCCGGCCGCGAAGATCCCACCGACGACCAGCAGCGCCGAGGAGTTCTCGATCATCTCCTTCATCAGCAGGGCGGCCTCGGCCACGCCGATCGCCGAGGCGATGGTGGTGTTCTTGGTCAGCGCGATCAGCACCGAGCCCAACGGGATGATGACCGCACGAAACGCCTGCGGCAGCAGGATGATCCGCAGATTCTGGCTGAACGTCAGACCGAGTGATCGGGCCGCTTCGGCCTGCCCGATGGGCACGGTGTTCACCCCGGACCGGATCGCCTCACACACGAACGACGCCGTATAGACCGTCAATCCGAGCACCGCCAGCCGGAAGTTGCTGTCGACGATCGACGTCGGCGACTTCGGATCGGTCAGGGTGATGTGCAAGGTGTTCGCCAGCCCCAACGAGCAGAACACCAGGATCAGCGTCAGCGGGGTGTTGCGCACCACGTTGACGTAGGTGGTGCCCATCGCCCGCATGATGGGCACCGGGGACAGCCGCATCGCCGCGAGCAGGGTGCCCAGGATCACCGCACCGACCGCGGCGTAGGCGGTCAGTTCGACCGTCGTCGCGAACGCGCCGAGGATGTTGTAGTCGCGCCCGCCGAAATGCAGCACCGGCTGCCCGCCTACTTGTCGACGGTCGGCGGCGTCGGTGTGGCGATACCGGCCGGACCGAGATTCTTGTCGAAGGCCGCCTTCCAGGCGCCGTCGGCTTCCATCTTGGTGATGGCGTCGTTGATCTTGGTGCGCAGTTCGGTATCGCCCTTCTTCAGGCCGATGCCGTAGCGCTCCTCGGAGAACGGCTTGCCGACGATCTTGAAGGTGCCCGGGCTCTGGGCGGCGTAACCGG
Source organism: Mycobacterium hackensackense (assembly GCF_025822555.1). Classification (NCBI taxonomy): domain Bacteria; kingdom Bacillati; phylum Actinomycetota; class Actinomycetes; order Mycobacteriales; family Mycobacteriaceae; genus Mycobacterium; species Mycobacterium hackensackense. Next base: position 128,881 of record NZ_JACKUC010000029.1, on the reverse strand, counting down.
CCAGGATCACCTCATCGGTGGTCACCGCGTCGATCGCACCGGTCTTGAGCGCCTCGACGCAGGCCGAATAGGTGTCGTACTGCTGCAACTGCACGCCGGGGTACTTGTCCTTGATGCGCTGCGCGGGGGTGGAGCCGCTGACCGAGCAGAGCTTCTTGTTGTTCTGCAGCGACTCGGGGCCGGTGATATCGGAGTTGTCGGCCTTGACCAGCAGACTCTGCCCGGTGATCAGGTAGGGCCCGGCGAAGTCGACCTTCTCCTTGCGGGCATCGGTGATCGAATAGGTGGCCACGATGTAGTCGACCTGGTCGTTCTGGATCAGCGTCTCGCGCTGCCCCGAGGGGGACTCCTTGAATTCGATGTCCTCCGGCTTGTATCCGAGTTGGCCGGCGACATACGTCGCGACGTCCACGTCGAAACCGCTGAAGGTGCCGTCCGGATTCTTCAGGCCCAGGCCGGGCTGGTCGAACTTGATGCCGACGGTCACCTTCTTGCTGTCGTTGCCCCCGCCACCGCAGGCGGCCAGCGACAACGGCAGGGCGGCGGCCACCAAGAGGGCGGCGGCTACCCGGATTCGCGATGACATGAGCGCTCCTTACTGATTCAGTGGTTCAGGATCTTGCCGAGGAAGTCTTTGGCGCGGTCCGACTGTGGATTGGTGAAGAATTGCTCGGGTTCGGCGTCCTCGACCACCGCGCCGTCGGCCATGAACACCACACGTTGCGACGCCCGCCGGGCGAATCCCATCTCATGGGTGACCACCAGCATGGTCATCCCCTCGGTGGCGAGGTCGGTCATCACGGCCAGCACCTCTTTGATCATCTCCGGATCGAGGGCACTGGTCGGTTCGTCGAACAACATCACCTTGGGGTGCATCGCCAGCGACCGTGCGATGGCCACGCGCTGCTGCTGGCCGCCGGACAACTGCGCCGGATACTTGTCGGCCTGGCTGGCGATCCCGACTCGCTCCAGCAGCGCCTGCGCCTCGGTGCGGGCCTTGTCCTTGTCGGTCTTACGCACCTTGACCGGCGCCAGCATGACGTTTTCCAGAATTGTCTTGTGCGCGAACAGATTGAACGACTGGAAAACCATGCCGACGTCGGAACGCAGCTGCGCCAGTTTGCGTCCCTCCTCGGGCAGGACGACGCCGTCGATGGCAATGGTGCCCGAGTCGATGGGTTCGAGCCGATTGATCGTCCGGCACAGCGTCGACTTGCCAGAACCCGATGGTCCGAGGATCACCACGACCTGCCCGCGCGGCACGTCGAGGTTGATGTCCTTGAGGACATGCAGGGAACCGAAGTGTTTGTCGACCCCCTGTATCGAGATCATCGGGACCGAGGTCGCGGTGGTCATGGGTTCTGACCCTACCCAGGTAACGCTCAGCTTGGGGCGTATCGACACCCCCGTAACATGATTGTCGTGACTTCCATGGTGGCGCGCGAGGGCAAGGCGTCCGTAGGCGCTGATCCGACCCCACGCACCTACCAGGTGCGCACGTACGGCTGTCAGATGAACGTGCACGATTCCGAACGGCTCGCCGGGCTGCTCGACGCCGCCGGCTACGTTGCGGCCGAGGAGGGCGCCGACGCCGATATCGTGGTGTTCAACACGTGCGCGGTGCGCGAGAACGCCGACAACAAGCTCTACGGCAATCTCAGCCACCTCGCGCCCCGGCGCAGCGCCGACCCCAACATGCAGATCGCCGTCGGCGGCTGCCTGGCGCAGAAGGACCGCGACGCAGTGCTCACCAAGGCCCCGTGGGTCGACGTGGTGTTCGGCACCCACAACATCGGGTCACTGCCGGTGCTGCTGGAACGGGCCAGGCATCAGCGAGCGGCGCAGGTGGAAATCGCGGAGGTGCTGCAAGAATTCCCGTCGGCGCTGCCGGCCTCGCGTGAATCCGCTTACGCGGCGTGGGTTTCCATCTCGGTGGGGTGCAACAACACGTGCACGTTCTGCATCGTCCCGTCGTTGCGCGGCAAAGAGGTCGACCGCCGGCCCGGCGATATCCTGGCCGAAGTGCAGACGCTGGTCGACCAGGGAGTGCTCGAGATCACCCTGCTGGGGCAGAACGTCAACGCCTACGGTGTGTCGTTCGCCGACCCCGATATTCCGCGTAACCGCGGCGCGTTCGCCGATCTGCTGCGCGCGTGCGGACGTATCGAGGGCCTGGAACGGGTACGGTTCACCTCCCCGCACCCGGCCGAATTCACCGATGACGTGATCGAGGCCATGGCCACCACCCCGAATGTCTGCCCGACCCTGCACATGCCGCTGCAGTCCGGTTCGGATCGGGTGCTCAAGGCGATGCGCCGGTCCTACCGGGCCGAGCGCTACCTCGGCATCATCGACCGGGTGCGTTCGGCGATCCCGAGCGCCGCGATCACCACCGACATCATCGTCGGGTTCCCCGGCGAAACCGAGGAGGACTTCCAGGCGACCCTGGATGTGGTGCGTCAGGCGCGATTCGCCGGCGCGTACACCTTCCAGTACTCCAAACGGCCCGGCACGCCGGCCGCCGAACTGCCCGATCAGCTGCCCAAAGCCGTTGTCACGGAACGCTATCAGCGCCTGATCGCGCTGCAGGAGGACATCTCCTGGCAGGAGAACAAGGCACAGATCGGCAGCACGGTCGAACTGCTGGTCGCGGCCGGCGAAGGGCGTAAGGATGCGGCCACGTCCCGAATGTCCGGCCGGGCCCGCGACGGTCGCCTGGTGCACTTCGCCCCCGGTGCGGCGCAGATCCGGCCGGGTGACATCGTGACGACGGAGATCACCCGGGCAGCGCCCCATCACCTGGTGGCCGACGGTGCCGTCCTGAGTCATCGCCGCACCCGAGCCGGGGACGCGCACGCCGCGGGACAGCGCCCGGTGACCGGGGTGGGCCTCGGCATGCCCGGTATCGGCGAGCCGGCGCAGGCGCCGGCACAAGCGGGGTGCTCGCGATGAGCGACAAGAATTTCGACGCCTACAAGGACGATATTGAGGCCGCCGAGCGCCGCGTGGCCTCCGAGATCGACCCCGGTGCACGAGCCGTCGTGGTCGCCGTGCTGGTGTTCGTGGTGGCACTGTCGTTCGTGCTGCCGCACATGGGCGGCACCCGCGGACTCGATGTGCTGACCGGCGACCAGACGGCCATCAACGACGGCGTGGCACTGCCTTCGCGGGTGTTCGTCTGGCTGGCCCTGGTGTTCGGCGTGGGCTTCTCCATCGCCGCGCTACTGACCCGGCGCTGGACGCTGTCCTGGATCGCGCTGGCCGGCACGGCGGTCGCATGCCCGGCCGGCATGCTGGCCGTGTGGTCGCGCCAGACCGCCACGCACGGACATCCCGGACCGGGCATCGGGCTGATCATCGGCTGGATCGCGATCATCCTGCTGACCTACAACTGGGCGCGGGTGGTATGGGCGCGCACCGCCGTACAGCTGGCCGCCGAGGAGCAGCGCCGCCGCGCGGTCGCACAGCGGCAAAGCAAGGGCCTGCTCGACGATTTCGGCGGCGACGATCCGCCGGCGACGAAAGCGGACTGAGTCGACCGCCTAGCGCTTCTTGTGCACGGCCTCGGCGGCGGTCCCCGCCCATTCGCGCCACTGCGCGGCGCTGGCTCGGGCCTGCTCGGCGTCCTTGGTGCGCCCGGCGGCCTCCGCCTTCTCGGCCTGCTTCTCGAACTGTTCGGCGCGCTCGCGGAACTGGTCGGCGCGGGCCTGCGCCTCGGCGTCGACATGGTTCACCGCACTGGCGTCGCGGACCTTCTTCTCGACCGCCCGCATCCGGCGTTCGAGTTCGGCCGAACGTTCGCGCGGCACCTTGCCGATGGCGTCCCACTTGTCGCCGATCGCGCGAAATGCCGCCCGCGCAGCATCGGGATCGCTGACGTCGAGCGCCTCGGCCTCGACCAGTAGTGCCTCCTTGGCCGCCGCATTCGCCCCGAACTCGGCGTCGCGCTCGGCATTGATGGCGTTACGCGCCGCGAAGAACGTGTCCTGGGCGGCCTTGAACCGGGCCCAGAGAGCGTCGTCGACATCCTTGGCAGCCCGGCCGGCGGCTTTCCACTGGGCCAGCAGATCGCGGAAGGTCGACGCGGTGGCGGCCCAGTCGGTCGAATCGCTGAGTCGCTCGGCCTGCTCGCACAGGGCTTCCTTGGCCTGCCGGACACCGACGCGTTCCCGGTCGAGCTCCGCGAAATGCGAACCTCGGCGCCGGTTGAACGCCTCCCGGGCGGCCGAGTACCGCTTCCACAGGGCGTCGTCGGTCTTACGGTCCAGCCCGGTGATGGTGCGCCACTCGTCGAGGATCTCGCGCAGCCGGTCCCCGGCGGCCTTCCACTGGGTGGAGGTGGCGGCAAGCTCCTCGGCTTCGGCGGCCAGCGCTTCCTTGCGGGCGGTTTGCGTGGCGCGGTGTTCGTCGCGCCGCGCGCGTTCGGCGGCCGCGGCGTCGCCGGCATGCTCGACGATGGCGGTCAGCCTGGCGTGCACGGCATCGACGTCGCCGAGCACGGCGGCGTTCGGCAGCCCCTCCAGCAGGCCGGCCGCGGCCGTCTTGATCTTGCGGGCGTCACCGCTGCCCGAGGCGAGTCGCGTCTCGAGCAGGGCGACCTCGGTGTGCAGATCGTCGTAGCGGCGTCCGAAGTGGACGAACGCGGCCTCGGCATCACCGGCCTGCCAGGAGCCGATGACCCGCTCACCGGCGGAGGTGATCAACACCACGGTGCCGTCGGGGTCGACGCGCCCGAACCGGTGCGGATCGACGGCACTGGTGGCCGGGGCCGGGGCGACCGGGACCGCGGCGGGTGCGGCGCTCGGATGGGGACCCGGACGTGGGCCCGGCCTCGGCCCGGGGCGCGGCGCCGGCTTGGGAGTATTCGAATCGCTGGTCGTCATCACTGTTCCTCACACCTCCGCGCGGTGTGATCCGCGCACCTGCCGCGCGACGCGGCGCCCAATAGCTTCCGCACGCTATTGAAGCAGGTCACCGGCGGACATGCGCACGCCTTCGCGATGCGTGCCCGTTGTCGGGTTCCCGGACCGCCCGATTCGGCGGAGGCGCGACGCCGATATCGCCGCTCCGGCGGCACTCGCCGCGCTGGTCGTCGCGGTGCCGGCCCGCGGTGGGGCGGGTTGGGCGGCGGAGCCCACCCGCCGCTCGCGCTAACGTGGCTGGCGTGTTGGCCGCCATCGCAGTGATCCCGTCGGCTCCTGTGCTGGTGCCGGAGCTTGCCGGCGCGGCCGCCGCCGAACTGGCGGATATGCGCACGGCTGTCATGACGGCGGCCTCGGCCCTGCCGTCGCGCTGGATCGTGGTCGGGACGGGCCGCGACACCGGGCTGATCGGGCCCGGTGAGCTGGGCACCTTCGCCGGTTACGGGGTCGATCTGCGGGTGCGTCTGTCGCCCGACGCGGCCGGCCCGGTGACCGAGCTGCCGCTGTGCGCGCTGATCGCCGGGTGGGTGCGGGCGCAGGTGGCAGCGCAGGCATGCGCCGAGGTGAGGGTGTACCGCGACGATCTGGATACGCCCGCGGCACTGGCCGCCGGGCGTGAGCTGCGCGCCGCGATCGACCAGACCGGCGACGCCATCGGCGTGCTCGTCGTCGCCGACGGTATGCACACCCTGACCGCGTCGGCCCCCGGTGGGCACGACCCGGATTCGCCTGCCGTCCAGCAGGCGCTCGACGATGCCCTGGCCACGGGTGACACCGCAGCGCTGGCCCGGCTGGACCCGAATGTGGTGGGCCGGGCCGCCTATCAGGTGCTGGCCGGGCTGGGGAATCCCTCCGTCGCCCAGGAGCTCTACCGCGGGGCGCCCTACGGGGTGGGCTACTTCGTGGGTGTGTGGACGCCGGCGGGGGGATGTGCACCGGCGGGCTGGAGCGCAGCGACCGGGGGAGATGCACCGGCGGGCTGGAGCGCAGCGACCGGGGGAGATGCACCGTGAGGCCGGTCGCCGTCATCGGACCCACCGGCACCGGCAAATCGGCGCTGGCGCTGGACCTGGCCGAACAGCTCGGCGGGGAGATCGTGAACGCCGACGCGATGCAGCTCTACCGGGGCATGGACATCGGCACCGCCAAACTTCCCGTCGCGCAGCGCCGCGGCATCCCGCATCACCAACTCGATGTCATCGACGTCACCGTGAACGCGTCGGTCGCGCGCTACCAGGAAAGCGCCGCCGCCGATATCGAGGCGATCATGAACCGCGGCGCGGTACCGGTGATCGTCGGCGGATCGATGCTCTACATCCAGTCGCTGTTGGATCAGTGGTCGTTCCCGGCCACCGACCCGGAGGTGCGGGCCCGCTGGGAGGCGCGGCTGGCCGAGGTGGGTGTCGCGGCCCTGCACGCCGAACTCACCCGGGTCGATCCGCAGGCCGGCGCTTCCATCCTGGACAGTGACGGCAGGCGCATCGTGCGCGCGCTGGAGGTGGTGGAACTCACCGGCCAGCCGTTCGCCGCCTCGGCGCCCCGGATCGGCACACCGCGCTGGGACACCGCGATCATCGGATTGGACTGGGACACCGCTGTTTTGGACGAGCGGCTGCAGCAACGCACCGATGCGATGTTCGATGACGGGCTGGTCGCCGAAGTGACGGGACTGATCGCCGAGGGGCTGCGCACGGGCGTGACGGCGTCGCGGGCGCTGGGTTACGCCCAGGTGCTGGCCGACTTGGACGCCGGCGGCGACGGATCGTCCGCGCGGGAACCGACCTTCGTGGGTACCCGCCGCTATGTGCGCCGGCAACGGTCCTGGTTCCGCCGCGACCACCGGGTGCACTGGCTCGACGGTTCGGCGGCGGACCTGGCCAAGGCCGCAATGGCTATCCTGGACAAATGAAGTTCGCGAAGGGGCACGGTACGCAGAACGATTTCGTGCTGCTGCCCGACCTCAACGCCGCCCTGGATCTGACACCGGCCGCGGTGTCCGCATTGTGCGACCGGCGCCGCGGACTGGGGGCAGACGGCGTGCTGCGTGTCACCACCGCCGGCGCGGCATTGCGCGCCGGGGTCTTCGGGGTGCTGCCCGAAGGGGTGGCTGCGCAGGACTGGTACATGGACTACCGCAATGCCGACGGTTCGATCGCCCAGATGTGCGGGAACGGGGTCCGGGTGTTCACCCACTACCTGCGGGCCTCCGGGCTGGAGCGACGCGACGAATTCGTCGTGGGATCGCTGGCCGGGCCGCGCCCGGTGGTGGTGCACCACGGCGATGGCGTCAACGCCGAGGTGACCGTCGACATGGGCAAGGCGAACGTGGTGGGAAGCGGATCGGCCGTCGTCGCCGGGCGCAGCTTCGACGGGCTGGCCGTCGACGTCGGCAACCCGCACCTGGCGTGCGTGACCGACCTCAGCACGACGGCGCTGGCGGTGCTCGATGTCGCGGCGCCGGTGTCCTTCGATGCGGCGCAGTTCCCCGAAGGGGTCAACGTCGAGGTGCTGACCGCGCCCCAGAAACTCCCCGAGTCGCGGCGCTCCGGCCCGCCGGTCGACGGGTTCGTCTCGATGCGGGTACACGAACGTGGTGTCGGCGAAACCCGTTCCTGTGGAACGGGAACGGTGGCCGCAGTGGTCGCAGCCCTGCAGCACACCGGGGCGAGCACCGGTTCGCTGCTGGTGCGGATCCCCGGCGGCGAGGTCACCGTCACCGTCACCGAGGCGACCAGCTACCTGCGCGGCCCATCGGTGCTCGTCGCCCACGGCGAGCTCGCCGACACCTGGTGGGATGCACAGATTTGAACCGGGCCCGATCTTCGGCATCGCCGAAAACGGTTCGCCAATCGGCAACCGGGCGTGCCACCATCGGTATCACTCATGACTGAATCTCCGCATCGCGACCCGACCGTCGGCGAACTCGCCCTCGAAGACCGCGCCGCGCTGCGCCGCGTGGCCGGCCTGTCGACCGAACTGGCCGATGTCACCGAGGTCGAATACCGCCAGTTGCGCCTCGAGCGGGTGGTGCTGGTGGGGGTGTGGACCGAGGGCAGCGCCGCGGATGCCGATGCCAGCCTGGCCGAATTGGCCGCCCTGGCCGAGACCGCCGGCTCGGAAGTGCTCGAAGGGCTGGTCCAGCGCCGCGACAAGCCGGATCCCTCGACCTACATCGGATCGGGCAAGGCACAGGAACTGCGCGAGATGGTGCTGGCCACCGGTGCCGACACCGTCATCTGCGACGGCGAGCTGTCCCCGGCCCAGCTGAACTCGCTGGAAAAGATCGTCAAGGTCAAGGTCATCGACCGCACCGCGTTGATCCTGGACATCTTCGCCCAGCACGCGACCTCCGCCGAGGGCAAGGCTCAGGTGGCCTTCGCGCAGATGGAGTACATGCTGCCCAGGCTGCGGGGCTGGGGCGAGTCGATGTCGCGCCAGGGCGGCGGCGCCGGCGGCAGCAGCGGTGGGGTGGGCACCCGCGGTCCCGGTGAGACGAAGATCGAGACCGACCGGCGCCGCATCCGCGAGCGAATGAGCAAGCTGCGCCGCGAGATTCGCGATATGAAGAAGATTCGCGATACCCAGCGGGGCAAGCGGCGCTCGGCCGACATCCCCGCGGTGGCGATCGTCGGCTATACCAACGCGGGTAAGTCCAGTCTGCTCAACGCGCTCACGGGTGCCGGGGTGCTGGTGGAGAACGCGTTGTTCGCCACCCTGGAACCCACCACGCGGCGCGGGCAACTGGCGGACGGTCGCCCGTTCGTGCTCACCGATACCGTCGGATTCGTGCGGCACCTGCCCACTCAGCTGGTCGAGGCGTTCCGCTCGACGCTGGAGGAGGTCGTCGATGCGGATCTGCTGGTACACGTCGTCGACGGCTCCGATGTGAATCCGATGGCCCAGATCAGTGCCGTGCGCCAGGTGGTGCGCGATGTGTACGCCGAGCATGACCGGCCCGTGGCGCCCGAACTCGTGGTGGTCAACAAGATCGACGCCGCCGGGGATCTGGCCCTGGCCCAACTGCGCCGTGCGCTACCCGACGCGGTGTTCGTGTCCGCACGCACCGGCGAGGGACTCGACCTGCTGCAGCAGCGGTTGACCGCCCTGGTCGAACCGACCGACGCCTTCGTCGACGTGACCATCCCGTACGACCGGGGTGACCTGGTGGCCCGGGTGCACGCCGAGGGGCGTATCGACACGACCGAGCACACCGCGGACGGCACCAGAATCGCCGCGCGGGTGCCGGTTTCGCTGGCCGCGAGCCTGCGCGAGTACAGCAGCGGATAGACGCGGACGGGTCAGGCCGCCGCCGCGGCTGTTGAGCTGCTGTCCTTGGCGGCCGCCGGTGTGGTGGATTCTGCGGTGGTGCTCGTGGTTTCGGGCTTCGATTCAGATGTGGTGTCCGGTTTGGTCTCAGGCGGGGTCTGCGCGTCGGTGCCGGTCTTGGTGGTGCCGGAGGTGGTGCCGTGCTTGCCGGTCACGGCGTCGTGGAACTGACGTACCAGCTGGGCCAGCGGCCCGGAGCCGATCGGCCCACGCACCTTGGGCCGGGGTGTGACGGGCGTGCTGGGCGGCTCGGTCTTGGTGTCGGTGGCCTCCGGGGTCTCGGTCTTCTTGTTGTCGCCGGCTTCGGTGGCTTCGGTCTTGTTGTCCACCAAGGTTTTCGGGGCTTGCTGAGCATCCTTCTTGGCGGTCGCCAGGTTGTTTGAGGTGGCATTCGCCGCGGCCAGGTTGGTCGAGGTGACAGGTGCGGGCTTCGGCGGTGCTTTGATGCCGATATCGGCGAGCGCGGCCTTGACGCCTTCGCCGAGGGCCTTGACGATGTCGCCGGTGAGCTTGACGGGGTTGATGTTGAGCGGGATCAGCCGGAAGGGGGCTGGCACGCCGGGGCTGAGGGTGCGGTCGTACCCGGTGTCGATGAGCACGCGCAGGACCGGTTCGAGCAGGTCCACGATCGGCTTGACGATGAAGGTGGTGTGGGTGAACCCGCCGAATTCCAGGAACGGCCGCACCAGCGGCAGCGTCTTGGTGGGGATGGTGATGTAGCGGGTGTCGCCGTAGTCGCTCCAGTTGGCCTGGTTGTCGAGTTCAGCTTTCAGCTCGTCTTCGGTGTATCCGTCGGGTAGTTCGTTCGGACCGGTGCGGCCATTGGGTGCCAGGTAACTGCCGTGCACGTACCAGAAGCCGGCCAGGGCGTTGAGGGTGGCCAGTGCGTTGAGCGGATAAAGCGGGAAGTCGGATACGCCGTCGTACTCGAACGCGATATCGGTGGCGCAGCGCTCGTCACAGGTGTTGGTCGGCGCGGGCAGGCCGAAGGTGGCGTCCAGGATCGGTACGTGCCCCAGGAGGGCGAGCCGTTCGAACAGTCCGCCGTTGGGCCGGTTGGTGTTCCCGATCATCACGAATGAGATGGCGTCCGGATTGGCGCCCAGATCACCGAGATTGCGCTTCTCGCGGCTGACGATATTGCCGCCTTGCGAGTACCCGAAGATGACGATCGGGGTGTTCGGTGTTCCGGGTGGCGTCGGATGCAGTGTCCCGTCGAGTGTGGATTCGAGGGTGGCCAGGCCCTTACCCGTCGACACATCCCACTTGGCGCCGCTGAGGCCGCCCCACCCGGCCAGCGGGATGGGCCAGAACTGTGCCGGGTAGTCGATGGGTTTCACCGTGCAGTCGGTCGACGTGCTCGAGCACGACGGTGTGTAGGGCGCGACGTAGTAGTCCAGCGCGTGGGCGATGTAGTTGTCCACCTTGGTCGCATCCGGGACACCGGTGCCGGGCACCAGGAGCACGGTCGCGGCCAGGGCGACGGCCATGCTCATCGTCGCACCGATGGCGACGAACACCGCCGTCAGCAGCGCCAGCACGGTCAGTACGGATCGTTTTGCGATATCCATCTGCTCACCTCGTCGTCCGACGGCATCGTCCCGCAGCGATCGTCGCACCGGGCGCGGTAACGGAGACGTTAATAGCGAAGTTGCCGCGGCGACCTGCGATCCAGGCGGCTTCCTTTGTGGAGGAATTGAAAGTAGAATCTCATTCTAATAATGTCGCCTGGTCTGGAGAAGGGAGCGCCGCATGGGATTGCGGGGCGAGGCCGCCATCGTCGGCTTCCACGAGTTGCCGGCCACCCGGAGGCCGACCGGTGCACCGGAGTTCATCCTCGAACAGTGGGCCCGGTTGGCCGCGGCGGCGATCGCCGACGCGGGACTGTCGGCCGATCAGGTCGACGGCCTGGTGACCTGCGGAGTGATGGAATCGCAGCTGTTCGTTCCGTCGACCGTCGCCGAATATCTGGGGCTGGCGGTGAACTTCGCCGAAATCGTCGATCTGGGCGGCGCCTCCGGTGCGGCGATGGTCTGGCGCGCCGCGGCGGCCATCGAATTGGGGATCTGTCAGGCGGTGCTCTGCGCGATCCCGGCCAACTACCTCACCCCGATGTCGGCGCAGCGGCCGTACGACCCGGGGGACGCCCTGTACTTCGGTGCGTCCAGCTTTCGCTACGGGTCCCCGCAGGCCGAATTCGAGATTCCCTACGGTTACCTGGGACAGAACGGTCCCTACGCGCAGGTCGCCCAGATGTACGCCGCCGCATACGGTTACGACGAGTCGGCGATGGCCAAGATCGTCGTCGACCAACGGGTCAACGCCAACCACACCCCGGGGGCGGTGTTCAAGGACAAACCGCTGACCGTCGCCGATGTGCTCGACAGTCCCATCATCGCGTCCCCGCTGCACATGCTCGAGATCGTGATGCCGTGCATGGGCGGTTCGGCGGTGCTGGTCACCAGCGCGGAACTGGCCCGTAAAAGCCGTCACCGGCCGGTCTGGGTGAAGGGCTTCGGCGAGCGGGTGCCCTACAAGTCGCCCGTCTACGCGGCAGACCCGTTGCAGACCCCGATGGTCAAGGTCGCCGGGTCGGCCTTCGGCATGGCGGGACTGACTCCCGCCGATATGGACATGGTGTCGATCTATGACTGCTACACCATCACCGCGCTGCTCACCCTCGAAGACGCCGGCTTCTGCGAGAAGGGCAAGGGGATGCAATTCGTCACCGACCACGACCTCACGTTCCGCGGCGACTTCCCGATGAACACCGCGGGCGGCCAGTTGGGCTACGGCCAGCCGGGCAATGCCGGTGGGATGCACCATATCTGCGATGCCACCCGGCAGTTGATGGGTCGCGCCGGCCAGACCCAGGTGCCCGACTGTCACCGCGCCTTCGTCTCGGGCAACGGCGGTGTGCTGAGCGAACAGGAAGCGCTCGTCTTGGAGGGCGACTAGATGACCATTCCGTTGGGCAGGCCGCTTCCGCTGGCCACGCCGACCTCCGCGCCGTTCTGGGATGGGTTGCGCCGCCACGAGATCTGGATCCAGTACTCGCCGTCGTCGGACGCGTACGTGTTCTACCCTCGGGTCCTGGCACCCGGCACCCTGGCCGATGACCTGGAATGGCGCCAGATCTCGGGCGCGGGAACGGTCGTCAGCTTCGCTGTCGCGCAGCGGCCCGTCGCGCCGCAGTTCGCCGACGCCGTGCCGCACCTGCTCGGGGTCGTGCAGTGGCGGGAAGGGCCGCGGTTGGCCACCGAGTTCGTCGGCATCGATGCCGACGCACTGCGGGTGGGAATGCCGGTCACCCCGGTGTTCACCGACATCCCCGGCGACGAACCGGACGCCGGGGTGACACTCTTGCACTACACCGCAGGCTAGGGAGGGCCCACACCGTGGCATTGGCGCTGACCGACGAGCAGGTGCAGATCACCGACGCGATGGCAGGTTTCGCGGCCAGGCACGGCGGCCTGGAGCTGACCCGGTCGCAGTTCGACGAGCTCGCGGCCGGCGGGCGACCGGGGTTCTGGGCCGCGCTGGTGGATCAGGGCCTGCACGCGGTACACCTGCCCGAACACATCGGCGGACAGGGTGGCGGCCTGGCCGAGGCCGCCTGCGTCATCGACGCCGCCGGCTACGGTCTGCTGCCCGGACCGCTGCTACCGACCGTGATCGCCGGGGCGGTGGCCGCGACCGCGGAACCGGCAACCGCCGCCGCGCGGCTGCTCGCCGATATCGTGGCCGGCCACCCGGCGACGCTGGTCCTGCCGCAGGCCGGGCAGCTGCGCGCGGCGGCCACCGACGTCGGCTGGTCGTTGTCAGGGGCCGTCGGCCCGGAGATCGGCCTGTGCGGGGCCGAACGGGTCATCGTCAGTGCGGGCACCGATTCCGGTGCGCTGCACTGGTTCGTCCTCGACACCGCCACGGCCGGGGTGCACGTGGCGGCGCAGACCCCCACCGACCTGACCCGTGATGTGGGCGTGCTGCAGATCGACGGTGTCCGCGTCGGCGTCGACGATGTGCTCACCGGTATCGATGCGGTGCGTGCCCGGTGTATCGCCGTGAGCCTGCTGGCAGCCGAAGCCGCCGGTATCGCCCGCTGGTGTGTGGACAACGTGGTGGCCTACCTGAAGGTCCGGGAACAGTTCGGCCGCCCCATCGGGTCGTTTCAGGCCCTCCAGCACAAAGCGGCGATGCTGTTCATCAACAGTGAGCTGGCCGCCGCGTCGGCGTGGGACGCGGTCCGCGCCGCGGACCAGTCCGTACCCCAGCACCATATCGCCGCCGCCGGCGCCGCCATCGTGGCCGTCTGCCGGCTGCCCGAGCTGGTGATCGACGCGCTGACCATGTTCGGCGCCATCGGCTACACCTGGGAGCACGATTTGCATCTGTACTGGAAGCGCGCGATCAGCCTGGCCGCAGCCGTGGGATCGCGCAGCGAATGGGCACACGCCCTGGGTGATCCGAGCTGGCCGGGACGCGATTTCAGCATCGAGATCGAGGACGTGGAACCGGATTTCCGGGCCATCGTCGCCTCGACGCTGGACCGTGCGGCGCAGTTGAGCAACGACACTCCGGGCCGGCAGAACCCGGAATACGCGGAATTCTGGACCGGGCCGCAGCGGACCGCCCTGGCGGCCGCGGGCCTGGTCGCGCCGTACCTGCCCGCGCCGTGGGGACTGGATGCCAGTCCCGTCCAACAGTTGATCATCGACGAGGAGTTCGAGAAGCGGCCGAATCTGGTCCGCCCGTCACTGGGCATCGCGCAGTGGATCCTGCCGACCGTGCTGGCCGCCGGATCCGATGCGCAGCGGGCCCAGTTCGCCGATCCGACACTGCGCGGCGAGATCGGCTGGTGCCAGCTGTTCTCCGAGCCCGGCGCGGGTTCCGATCTGGCGTCGCTGTCGACCCGGGCCACCAAGACCGACGGCGGCTGGCTGGTGAACGGGCAGAAGGTCTGGACCTCGTCGGCGCAGCGTGCCGACTGGGGTGCTCTGCTGGCCCGCACCGATCCCGATGCCAAGAAGCACAAGGGAATCGGGTACTTCCTGGTGGACATGGCGACACCGGGCATTCGGGTGCGGCCGTTGCGCACGGCAAGCGGTGAAGAACACTTCAACGAGGTGTTCTTCGACGACGTCTTCGTGCCCGACGCCATGCTGGTGGGGGAGCCGACCGCGGGCTGGTCGCATGCGCTGGCGACGATGGCCAACGAGCGGGTCGCCATCGGGGCCTATATCAAGCTGGACAAGGAGAGCGAACTGCGCACGTTGGCGAGCCGGTCCGGCGCAGACGCGGGCGCGGTCCGGCAGGCTCTCGGCGAGGTCAGGGCCGGCTCGAATGCCATTGGCGCGCTTGCCGTCCGGGACACCCTCAATCGCCTGGCGGGCCACGGCCCGGGGCCGGCCTCCAGCGTCGGCAAGGTGGCGACCGCGCAGATCGTGCGGCGGGTCACCGCCGATGCGCTGGCCTTCAGCGGACGTGCGGCGATGGTGGGCGGCGGCGAGCACTCGGCCGTGGCGCAGAGTCTGATGATGCCCGCCGAGGTGATCGGGGGTGGCACCGTCGAGATCCAGCTGAATATCATCGCGACGATGATCCTGGGACTGCCGAAGAATTGAGGTCCGATGACCGCGAGCACGGACTTGCCGGGCTACAAGCAGGCGCGCCGGTCGCAGATCGTGGCGGCGGCGCTGGCGGCGCTCAAGGTGCACGACTATGAGCAGATCCAGATGCGTGACGTCGCCGTCGCGGCCGATGTCGCGCTGGGCACGCTCTACCGCTACTTCAGTTCCAAGGAGCACGTCTACGCCGCCGTGCTGATGGAGTGGGCGCAGCCGGTGTTCGACGACAATGCCCGGGACGACCGCCCGGCCGAGCGCCGGGTGCGACAGAAGGTGCGCGATATCATCACCAGCTTCGAGCGCTGGCCCGCCTTCTTCAAGGTGTGCATGCTGTTGCAGAACACCACCGATGCCAACGCCCAGCCGTTGATGCAGCAGTTCGCCGAGACCGCTCAGCGCACCCTGGCCGCGGACTTCGCCGCGCTGGGGCACCAGGAGTCGTTCGACACCGCAATCATGTTGTGGGGCATCATCAGCACCATGCTGTCCGGGGCGATCCACAACGGTTACCCGATCGGGGACGCCTACCGGGTGGCCGACGCGTTCATCGACCTGGTGGCCCCTCGGCTGCCCGCCGATCAGCGCTCGGCGAACACCGGAGGCTGATGAGCCCGCACCGGTGGTAGGGGCCCGGCGAATTTCTCCACCTGCACCAGCACGTGCGCGCCGGTGCAGCCCCGCGCCAAGGCGGATGTGCCGACGTCGTCGGTGAGCACGTTCGGGTTGCCGTGCACGCACAGCGCATCCGGGTCCGCCGGGTCCAGCGGGTCGTACCAGGCGCCCGTCGACAGCTGGACCACGCGGGCGCGCACACCGGCGTCGGTCACCACCCCGGCCAGGCATGCGCCCCGGTCGTTGTACACCCGCACCACGTCGCCGTCGGCCAACCCGCGTTCGGCGGCATCCTCGGGGTGCATCCGGATCGGTTCGCGCCCAGACACTTTCGATCCCTGACTGAGTGCGCCGGTATCGAGCTGGCTGTGCAGGCGGGACGCGGGCTGGTTGGCCAGCAGATGCAGGGGGAAGGTGGCGGCCCGCCCGCCGCCGAGCCATTCGGTGGGTTCGAACCAGGCCGGATGGCCCACGCAGTCGGCATAACCGAAACCATCGATATCGGCCGAGAAGATCTCGATGCGCCCGCTCGGGGTGTGCAACCGGTGGGTGTGCGGGTCGGCGCGGAAGTCCGACAGCAGGGTCAGCCCGGGCTCGGTGGGCAGCCGCAGCTGCCCGTCGGCCCAGAACTGGTCGAAGGTCGGTGCCGCGAAATCGAGTCCGGCCGCCCACTTTTCGTACATGTGCTGCAGCCATTGCCGCGCGGTGCGGCCCTGGGTGAACTGGTCACCCACACCGAGGCGCTCGGCCAGGGCGGCGAACGTGTCGTAGTCGTCCCGGGACTCGGCGTAGGGCTCGGTCAGCGCGCGCATCGCGACCAGCAGCGGGTCGTTACGCGACCCCGAATAGTCTTCGCGCTCATAGGCGGTGGTCGAGGGCACGACGATATCGGCGTGTTTGGCCATCGCCGTCCAGTACGGGTCGTGCACGACGACGGTGTCCGGCCGGGCCAGGGCCCGCCGCAGCCGCGGGATGTTCTGGTGGTGGTGGAACGGGTTCCCGCCCGCCCAGTAGACCAGCCGGATATCGGGGTAGGTCAGCCGCAGCCCGTTGTAGTCGTATTCTTCCCCCGGGTGCAGGAGCATATCGCTGATCGCGGCGACCGGGATGAACGTCGACACCGGATTGGGGCCCTGGGGCAGCACGGGCAGCCGGTATCGCAACGGGGCCAGGCCCGGTTCGTTCATCGACCCGTAGCCGTGCCCGAATCCGCCACCGGGCAACCCGATCTGACCGAGCATCGCGGCCAGCGTCAGGCCCATCCACGGGGCCTGCTCGCCGTGCCGGATGCGTTGTAGCGACCAGCTCACGGTGACCAGGGTGCGGGCAGCAGCCATCCGGCGGGCCAGCGTGGCGATGGTCTCGGCGGGCAGTCCGCTGAGGGCCGACGCCCAGGCCGGCGACTTCGGGATGCCGTCGTCGGTGCCGAGCAGGTAGCGCTCGAACCGGTCGTACCCGGTGCAGTAGGTGGCCAGGAACTCCCGGTCCGCGAGATTCTCGGTGGCCAGCACATGGGCCAGCGCCAGCATGATCGCCACATCGGTACCGGGTACCGGTGCGTGCCACTCGTATTCGCCCTCGACATCGTCGCGCAGCGGGGAGAAGGACACGATCTGACCGCCGCGGTCGCGGAACCGGCGCAGCGCCGCACGGGCCGGATGTGCCGTGGTGCCACCGTGATTGATGCCGGTGTTCTTCAGTGCGATACCGCCGAAGCAGACCAGCAGGTCGGTGTGCTCGACGATGACATCCCATCCGGTGGAACGTTTGAACAGGTCATCGTGGGTGCCGACCACCCGCGGCATGATGACCCCGGTGGCGCCCAGGCTGTACGAGTGGCGCGACGAGGTGTAGCCGCCGAGCAGTTTGAGGAACCGGTGCACCTGGCTCTGGGCGTGATGGAAGCGCCCGGCGCTGGCCCACCCGTAGGACCCGCCGTAGATGGCCTCGTTGCCGTGGCTGTCGATGACGCGGCGCAGTTCGTCGGCGAGGAGTTCGGTGAGTTCGTCCCACGTGACCGCGACGAATTCGTCGGCTCCGCGGGCACCGCTGGGCCCGGGCCCGTCGTCCAGCCAGCCGCGGCGCACGGCCGGCCCCGCCACCCGGGCCCGGTGCCGCAGCGAACCGGGGAGGTTCGCCAGCAGTGGTGAGGGGTCGGTATCGGTGGCCATCGGCGTCACGGCCGAGATGTCACCGGCGCTCAGTTCGGCGGTGAAGGCACCCCAATGCGAGTGGCTGGCACGTGACACGCACCAATCCTAGGGTGGTGGGCCCGCCGTCCGACCAACCATCTGGTTGGTATGTTGGGCGCCACACACCCGAAATCCAGTACCGGAGGTCACACCATGGGCGTCGTCAAGTTCGAGCGCACCCTGTTCGAACCGGAGCATGACCTGTTCCGCGAGTCCTACCGCGCATTTCTCGACCGGCACGCCGCACCGTTCCAAGAAGAATGGGAGAAGGCCAAGATCGTCGACCGCGAGGTCTGGCGCGAGGCCGGTAAGCAGGGCTTTCTCGGTATGGCCGTACCCGAGGAGTACGGCGGCGGTGGCAACCCGGACTTCCGCTACAACGTCGTCGTCACCGAGGAGACCAGTGCGGGGCGGCACAGCGGCCTGGGCTTCACCCTGCAGAACGACGTCATCGCGCCCTATTTCCTGGAGCTCGCCGATGAGGAACAGAAGAAGCGCTGGCTGCCCGGGTTCTGCAGCGGCGAATTGATCGCGGCGATCGCAATGACCGAACCGGGCACCGGAAGTGACCTGCAGGGCATCAAGACCCGGGCGGTCAAGCACGGCGACCACTACGTGCTCAACGGTTCGAAGACCTTCATCACCAACGGCATCCACGCCGACCTCGTCATCGTGGTGGCCTGCACGGACCCGGACAAGGGGGCTCAGGGTTTCAGCCTGCTGGTCGTCGAACGGGGGATGGCGGGTTTCGAACGCGGCCGCCATCTCGACAAGATCGGACTCGACGCGCAGGACACCGCGGAGCTGTCGTTCACCGATGTGAAGGTGCCCGTCGAGAACCTGCTCGGGCAGGAAGGACTCGGCTTCATCTATCTGATGCAGAACCTGCCGCAGGAGCGGATCAGCATCGCCGTCATGGCGGCCGCCGCGATGGAGGCGACGTTGGAGGCGACACTGCAGTACACCAAGGAGCGCAAGGCGTTCGGCAAGCCGATCGGCAGCTTCCAGAACAACCGATTCGTGCTCGCCGAGCTGGCCACCGAGGCCACCGCGGTGCGGATCATGGTCGACGAATTCATCCGGCTGCACCTGGACCACAAGCTGACCGTCGACCAGGCGGCGATGGCCAAGTGGTATTCCACCGAGGCTCAGGTCCGGCTGGTCGACCGCTGTCTGCAACTGCACGGTGGCTACGGCTATATGCGTGAGTACCCGATTGCCAAGGCCTTCCTGGACTCCAGGATCCAGACCATCTACGGCGGTACCACCGAAATCATGAAGGAGATCATCGGCCGCGGCCTGGGCGTCTGAGGTCCGATGCCGACGCTCCGCCGGCCCGACACGCGTTCTCTACAGGTCGCGATATCCCACGAGATGGCGCCCGGCTGACGCAAAGTTGACGAAAGCGATACTTTTCTCATGCTTTGCACGAGTTGGGGAGGACCGATGACCAGGCAGCGAACCCGGCTGCGTACCGCCGCCGGGCGAGCGTTGCTGGGGCTGGCGGCGCCGATGATGGTGGCGGCCGCCGTGATGGCAACGGTGTTCGCGGCACCGGCTTGGGCCACGCCCGAGAGCGACGCCGACGCGGCGATCAGCGCCGCGTGGGACGGTGCCGGTGGCGACACCGGACCCCTCGGCGCCAAGGACGGCGAGGTGTACGCCGTCGGCGCGGGCTTCGGACAGAACTTCGCCGGAGGCAAGATCTTCTTCACTCCGCAGACCGGCGCGCACATCATGTCCGGTGCGATCCTGGACAAATATCAGTCCCTGGGCGGTCCCGCGGACAGCGATCTGGGTTTCCCGACGATCGATGAGGGAGCGGGCCGGGCGCCCGGCAGTCGCAACACCACCTTCAGTGCTGCGGACAACCCCGTCATCTTCTGGACACCGGACAACGGAGCCAGAGTGGTCCGCGGGGCGATCAACGCCGCGTGGGACAAGCTCGGTGGATCCGCCGCGGTGCTCGGCG
The DNA here is from genome assembly GCF_025822555.1 of Mycobacterium hackensackense. Taxonomy (NCBI): domain Bacteria; kingdom Bacillati; phylum Actinomycetota; class Actinomycetes; order Mycobacteriales; family Mycobacteriaceae; genus Mycobacterium; species Mycobacterium hackensackense. Next base: position 109,230 of record NZ_JACKUC010000029.1, on the reverse strand, counting down.
TGCCCACCGGGGACGAGACCTCGCGCGGGGAGGTGATCTCCCAGCAGTTCACCGGCGGTGAGGTGTCGTGGAACCGTAAGACCAAGACCTTCACCACGACGCCGCCCGAACTCGCCGATCAACTCGCCGGCCTGGAGGTCCCGTCCGACGCCACCTCGGAGATCGCGGCGGCCCGCCGCGCCGCCGGTGGAGCGCTGGGTCCGCTCGGTGCCCCGGACGGCGGTCAGTACGCCATCGGCACCGACGGTGTCGGCCAGAACTACGCCGGCGGCAAGATCTTCTACAGCCCGGCCACCGGCGCCGATGTCGTCACCGGTCAGGTGCTGGCCAAGTACGAGAGCGTTGGTGGACCCACCGGCGATCTCGGCTTCCCGACTGCCAGCGAATCCGACGGCGGGCTGGCCCCGGCCAGCCGGTTCGTGCCCTTCGCTGCCGCGGACAAGCCCGTCATCTTCTGGACTCCCGACTTCGGCGCCGTGATCGTCCGTGGCGCCATGAACGCGGCGTGGGACAAACTCGGCGGTGCGACCGGGGATCTGGGTGCACCGAAGAGCGATCAGACCCAGAACGGTGATGTCATCACCCAGCAGTTCAACGGCGGCAGCATCTCGTGGGACCAGTCGACCCATAAGTTCACGACGGAGCCCGCGAATCTGCAGTCGCAACTGGCCGGCCTCGAGGTGCCCGGTGCCGATGCGCCCAAGGCCCCCGCCGCAGAGCCGAGCAGTGCTGCAGGCAAGAAGTGGTACGCGTGGAGTTGGTGGTGGCTGCTGGGCCTGATCCCGCTGCTCGCACTGGTCGGCCTCATCATCACGGCGGTGCTGCGCAACCGGCGGTCACGGGATGACCATTTCGGCGAGCACTACGACGGCGAGCACTACAACGGCGATGGCTACGACGGCGATCGCTACGGTGAGGACGAGTACGCGGCCGGCTACCGGAGCCCACACGATTCGGGCTACGACGGCCGCGCCGAGTCACACGAGCCCGACGAGTACGAGAGTGGGCCCGCCGCATTCGGCCAGGAGCCCGGCGGTTACTCGCCGCAGAGTCCCTGGGCGCTGTCGGGGCTCGGCGCCGAGGAGCACGACGAAGCCGGCGAACCGGCCGAACCCGATGCCCACGAATCGCTGGAATTCGACTCCGATGCCGACTCTGTCGACACGGCCCCCACCCGCATCCAGTCCGATGTGCCCGAGGATGACGACGCGCGCGGGGACGACGACGGCGTGGATCGCGACGAGGTGGACCACGACGCCGAGGTGGACCACGACGCCGAGCCCGAACCGGAGACTGCCGCCGTACCCCTGGTGGCGGGCCTACCGCCGATTCCGCGCTCGACCTACGAACCCGACTTCCCCAGCGGACGCCACGCGGCGATCCATATCGAGGAGCCGGATCCCGCAAATACCTCGATGCGTCTGGCGGGTAGCGACCCGTACCGCGCACCCGAGGGCTATCTGATCAAGGCGCATACCGGCACGGGCCAGTATTGGACGCCCGGCACGCCCGGCTATGACCAGACACCGGCTGAGATCTGGTTCGTCAATGAGGAGTTCGCGGTGACGAACGGATTCGTACGGGCCAACTGATCTCCGTCAGATCTTGCGGATGACGGTGACGACCTTCCCCAGCACCACTGCGTCGTTGCCGGGGATCGGATCGAACACCGGGTTGTGCGGCATCAGCCACACCTGACCCCGGGTGCGCTTGAACGTCTTGACCGTGGCTTCGCCGTCGATCATCGCCGCGACGATATCGCCGTTCTCGGCGACGTTCTGCTGACGGATGACCACCCAGTCGCCGTCGCAGATGGCTGCGTCGATCATGGATTCGCCGACCACCTTCAACAGGAACAGCGACCCTTCGCCGACGAGCTCGCGGGGCAACGGGAACACGTCCTCCACGGCTTCCTCGGCCAGGATCGGGCCACCGGCGGCGATCCGGCCAAGCACCGGCACGAACGTCGGCTCGGGAAGCGCGTCGGATCCGGCGACGTCGGTGGCGACGATCGGCGTCACCGTATCGTCGGAACCCCGGACGTCCACCGCGCGAGGACGGTTGGGATCGCGCCGGAGATAGCCCTTCTTCTCCAGCGTCCGGAGTTGGTGTGCGACAGACGAGGTCGACGTCAGGCCGACCGCGTCACCGATCTCCCGAATGCTCGGCGGGTAGCCACGGCTGGTCACCGACGCGCGGATGACCTCCAGAATGGTGCGCTGCCGCTCGGTGAGTCCTGAACGCGCCTCAGGGGTGTCGGTGTGCTCGCTCATGGCGCCGAATCTAGTCGCCTCGGCACCATTAATCAAACATGTGTTCGAGGCGTGTCGGCGTGCGTCGCCACTTGTCGGTGGGTGCCTTTATCGTTTGCAACAGTTCGATCACATGTTCTATCCATCGAACACATGATCGACTATCTTCGAACACACAAGCGAACGATCGGCAGGCCCACTCGGCGAAAGGCGGAGAAATGACCATTCTGGAGACTCGATTCGACACCCAGTTCGACCGCGAGTTCGATCGCGAGTTCGAATCTCGCTTCGACGCGCGCCCCGTGGGCCGCGGCCAGGTCGAGGTCCGGCGGCGCGCCGCCGCCGAGGTGTGGCCGTTGCCGCGGGATGTGGTCGTGCGCCGCCGTCGCCCGCAGGTGCGCCGGCCCTCGGGTGCCCCGCTCGGGCACCGCGGCACCGGCGTCCTGATGTCACGGGCCTCGCACCGCCGCCGCCCGATCACCCCGGTCACCACCGTGGTGCTGGCGCTGATCGCCGCCGCGATCACGGTGTGGCTGGGTCTGGTCGCCCAGGTGGGCGGTGACGTCGACCAGGCTGCGGTGCAGGTACCCACCCGGCTGTCGGTGGTGCAGGTCGAGGCGGGGGAGACGCTGCAACATGTGGCGCAGCGGGTCGCTCCCGACGCACCCGTCGACTCGGTGGTCGACCGGATCAAGGAACTCAACAAGCTCGACTCCGCTACGGTGCCCGCCGGGCGGACCCTCATCGCGCCGATCGGCTGACTCGTGAGTGGCCAAACGCGCTGCCGCCCAATGTCGGCGGTGCCCGGCCGGCCGCCCGTCCAGCGCCCAATCAGGACAGACGAGCGACGCCTGCGGGTGGTGCAGGTAGGCTCGGAGTCGTTCGAAGTGGTCGACATTCGGTGCGGCGAAGGAGCGGTGATGCACTGTCCGTTCTGCCGTCACCCTGATTCACGGGTCGTCGACTCGCGCGAGACCGACGAGGGGCAGGCCATCAGGCGCCGCCGCTCCTGCCCCGAGTGCGGGCGCCGGTTCACCACCGTGGAGACCGCGGTGCTCGCCGTGGTGAAGCGCAGCGGCGTCACCGAACCGTTCAGTCGTGAGAAGGTCATCAAGGGTGTCCGTCGCGCCTGCCAGGGACGTCAGGTGGACGACGATGCGCTCAACCTGTTGGCCCAGCAGGTCGAGGATGCGGTGCGGGCCGCGGGCTCGCCCGAGATTCCCAGCCACGAGGTCGGGCTCGCCATCCTCGGGCCGCTTCGCGACCTCGACGAGGTCGCCTACCTCAGATTCGCGTCCGTGTACCGGTCGTTCAGCTCGGCCGCCGATTTCGAGCGCGAGATCGAGGCGTTGCGCGCCCATCGCCGCGTGACGAGCACCGGCTGAGCCCGCTCATTCGACCACGGTGTCGCTGTCGCGGATCACGCGCCCGGCGATCTTCACCCAGCCCTGCGGATCCCACCAGGTGTGTATCTCCGAGCCCTTGCCCTGGGTGATGTGCAGATCCCGGCTGAGATAGTCGGTCATCCGCACCGCGGCAGCGCCGGTCGCCTCGTCCTCCACGATTCCCACGTGTGGGGCGAACACCCTCGAGCGCAGCGCCCCGTCTGCGGCGCTGGTCCAGGCCCACACGTAGTGCCCGGTGTCATCGGGGTAGTCCGACGGGTCGGCGTCGCGCACCTCGGCCACCGAATCCAGCTCGTAGATCGCGAATTCCGGGGCCCACTCGGCACGGGCGCTGACGGCGGTGAGACCGTCCTCGGTGTATTCGACCTGCACCAGGCCGGCGGGTACCGACAGGGTCCGCACCGGGATACCGCGGTCCCGCAACCACCAGGCCGCACCCACGGTGGGATGCCCGGCGAACGGCAGCTCGGTGGTGGGAGTGAAGATATGGGCGCGTGCAGTCGTCGCACCCGGTTCCGGAATGTCGATGAAAATGGTTTCGCTGTAACCCAATTCGGTGGCCAACCGTTGCCGGTCGGCCGGATCCACGGTTGCGGCGTCCACCACGCCGAGCGGATTACCGAACTCGCCTTCGGGACTGGTGAACACTCGCAGCACGCTGACTTCGACGGCCATGACGTCGATGGTAGTCAGGTGGCGCTTCGCTCGTCCCCACCGATCGCATCGAGCACGGCGACCCGGGTGTCCAGTGGCCCGGTGATCGCCTTTTCGCTGATGCCGGCCCGCAACAGGTCCCGGAGGAGTTCCTGGTCGTAGGGGGCCGGCTGGGTGGAGTCGATGAAGCGCTCGACGATCTCGACGAAGCGGTCGGGATCGTCGTGGAACGGGAAATGCCCGGAACCGTCGAAGATCTCCAACTTCGATCCGGGCATCGCGGAGTGTGCAAGGTGGGCGTGACTGACCGGGATGACGGAATCCTTCTTGCCCCAAACGAGCTGAACGGGAACCGATTCCGTCAAATAACATCGGTCCAGCATGGTGACCACCTGGCCGCGCCAGTCGACGACCGCTCGCAGGGTGCGCGCGAACGCCGAGGACGCCGTCGGCTCGGGCAGGTCGTTGAGCACCCGCAGCATATCGGGCAGATCACGCCCGACCCCCGTCGAACCGAACAGTGCACCACCGACCCGCCCGGCCATCTGAAGGGCGGGCAGCACCAACGGCAGTCGCAGCAGCGCCAGCGCCTCGCTGCCCATCGGCATCGAGGCGATCCGCAGGGCGACGTTGACATCCTTGGTGACGCCGCCGGAACCGACCAGTACCAGCCGGTCGACCAGCTGGGGGAATTGGTAGGCGAACTGCATGGCCACCCCACCGCCGAGCGAATGGCCGACAACCGTCACATGGTCGATGTCCAGCACGGACAACAGATCGCGCATGCCGTTGGCGTATGCGGCCACCGAGTAATCGGCGCGCGGCTTATCGGACTGGCCGTGACCGAGGAGGTCGGGGGCGATGACCGTGAACCGCTGCGCCAACGCGGTCTGCACGGTGTGCCATGTCGTGGAGTTGTCACCGATCCCGTGGATCAACAGGATCGCCGGTCCCGACCCGCAGATGCGGAACGCACGCCGGTACCCGTGGATGGTGCGGAACTGCAGGGACGGCGTACTTTCCCGCACCGAGTGCAGCTTGGGTTTCCGTTCGGTCATCTCCGCCACATCCTCCCAAGCCTCGTCATCGAAGCTGTATCGGCTAGCTGTCGCCCTCGTCTTTGTCGTCAGCTTGCTGTGCCAGGAACCGCTCGAATTCTGCGCCCAGTTCCTCGCCGCTGGGCAGGTTCTCGTCATGGGCCAGCAACGAGCGGTTTTCCTGAGCGGCGACGAATGCATCGTACTGTCGCTCGAGTGCCGTCACCACCTGAGCGACTTCGGCGCTCGCCGTCACCTGCTCGTTGATCTTGGTGTGCACCTCTGCCGCGGCTTCGCCCAGCGCGGTCAGCGGGATCTGCAGTGTTGCCGCCCGGGCCACCTCCGCCAGCAACGTCTCGGCGGCCGGTGGGAAGGGCGTCTGCGCGAGGTAGTGCGGGACATGCACGGTGAAGCCCATCGCGTCGTGACCGTGTTGTCCCATCCGGAACTCCAGCAGGTTCGACACACTGGCCGGAACCTGCACCTCGCCGACCCACGGCGTGTACTCCTTGATGAGGTCCTTGTTGGTCGAGTGCGCGGTCAGCGTCACGGGCCGAGTGTGCGGTACAGCCATCGGGATGGTGCCGAGTCCGATCACCTGACGGACCCCGAGTCGCTCCGCCAGCAGGCGCACCGCGGTGATGAACCGCTCCCAGCGCAGATCCGGTTCAAGACCGGCGAGCAGCAGGAACGGTGTACCCGCGGTGTCACGCAGCGCGTACAGGTTGAGTTCCGGCTGCTCGTAGCTGGTGAAATGGTCGGTCTTGAAGGTCATCAACGGACGTCGGGATCGGTAGTCCAGCAGTTCGTCGACCGCAAACGACGCGACCAACTCGGTGTCCAGGGTGTCCTTCAAGTGCTGCGCGGCCAGCTTGACCGCGTGTCCCGCGTCCGAGAACCCCTCCAGCGCGTGGATGAGCACCGGTCCCCGCCCATCCGACGAGGACAGCTGGGGGGCCGGAAACTCCAGCTCGTACATGCCGGTCTGTTCGGGCTGGTAGCGCGGATCCGGATGACCTGTCTGATCGTCCATGTGCGTCACCTCCTCTTCACCTAGTGTCTCGCATTTTGTCGCCCGGCCGGCGCGGGGCCCCGGCCTACACGCTCCCAGCACTTTCAACAGGTTTCTCGGGCAGGATCATCTCGTGCGCATGACGGTGAGGGTAATGGTGGTGGCACTGATGGGTGCGCTGCTCGCCGGGTGCGCCGCCGCGCCCCAGATGGTGCACAGTTCGGCCGTCGCGACCGGCACCCCGGAGGCTGCCCCGGTCGCGCCTGACCGGCGCATCGGCGCGCTGTTCGTCGGCGGGGGCGACCTGCACGCGTGCACCGCGGCGGTGCTGGATTCACCCAGCGGAGACCTGATCCTGACCGCGGCACATTGTCTGGACGGGGGTGCGGACGCGAACTTCGCGGCCGGATTCGCCGGGGTGGCCTCGGCCGACGACCTGTGGCATGTCGACGCCGTCTATCTGGACCCGCGGTGGAGTGCGAACCAGAACCCCCGCGCCGATTTCGCCATCGCGAGGGTCAGCCGGGCCGGTGGCGGATCGTTGGCCGCGTCGGTCGGCGGCGGGCTGCGGCTGGGAACCGCGCCGGCGTCCGGCACCGATGTCGCGGTCACCGGCTACCCGATGGGAGTGGGGGGCGGTCCGATCGGCTGCCGCGGCACGACGAGCACCACCAAGGCCGGGTTCCCGCTGCTGCGCTGCGGTGGCCTGGTCGACGGCACCAGCGGTTCACCGTGGCTGGTCGGCTCGACCATCACCGGGCTGACGGGTGGGCTCGATGGCGGTGGATGTGCCGAAAACCTGTCGTACTCACCACCTTTCGACGAGGCGCCGGAAGATCTGCTGGTCCGCGCCGAGGCGCGTGGGCCGGGGGACCAGACCCCGGATTCCTCGGAGGTGGACTGCTAACGCTTGAACTGGCTCAGCGCACGCAGCTTGTTCATCACGTCCAGCGCCGCGACCTTGTAGGCCTCGGAGAAGGTGGGGTAGTTGAAGACCGCATCGACGAGATACTCGACGGTGCCCCCGCAACCCATCACCGCTTGGCCGATATGCACCAATTCGGTGGCCGCACTGCCGAAGATGTGGACGCCCAGGATCTTGAGATCCTCGGTGGACACCAGCAGCTTGAGCATGCCGTAGGAGTCGCCGGCGATCTGGCCGCGGGCCAGTTCCCGGTAGCGGGAGACGCCGACCTCGTACGGGATCGAGTCCTTGGTCAGGTCGACCTCGGTGAGGCCGACATAGGACACCTCGGGGATCGAGTAGATCCCGATCGGCTGCAGGTCCATCATGCCCTTGGTGGGCTCGCCGAACGCGTGGTAGGCGGCCAGCCGCCCCTGTTCCATCGACGTCGCGGCCAGCGCGGGGAAGCCGATGACATCGCCGACGGCGTAGATGTGGTCGACCTTGGTGGCGAAGTTGTCGTCGACGAAGATCCGGCCCCGGGCGTCGGCCTCCAGGCCGGCGTTGGCCAGGTCGAGGTGATCGGTCTGGCCCTGGCGGCCCGCGGAGTACATCACCGTCTCGGCCGGGATCTGCTTACCGCTGGCCAGGGTGGTCACGGTGCCGGCCGCACCGACGTCGACGGCGGTGACCTCCTCGCCGAACCGGAACGTCACGGCCAGATCGCGGAGGTGGAATCGCAGCGCCTCGACGATCTCCGGGTCACAGAACTCCAGCATCGCGTCGCGTTTCTCGACGACGGTCACCTTGGTGCCCAGGGCGGCGAACATCGAGGCGTACTCGATGCCGATCACCCCGGCGCCCACCACCACCATGGAGGTCGGGATGGCCTTGAGGTCAAGGATTCCGTCGGAGTCCAGCACCCGGTTCTCGTCGAACTCGACGCCGCTCGGGCGGGCGGGTTTGGTGCCGGTGGCGATGACGAAATACCGGCCGCGCACCGTGATCCGCTCCGCGCGGCCGGGATCGTCGATCGCCACGGTGTGGTCGTCGACGAACCGGCCGTGCCCGACATAGAGCTCGACCCGGTTGCGCATCAGCTGCGAGCGCACCACGTCGATCTCCTTGCCGATCACGTGCTGGGTCCGGGCCAGCAGATCGGCGGGGGTGATCTTCTCCTTGACGCGATAGCTGGCGCCGTACAGTTCGCGCTGGCTCATCCCGGTCAGGTAGACGACGGCTTCGCGCAACGTCTTCGACGGAATGGTGCCGGTGTTGACGCAGACGCCGCCCAGCATCGCGCCCCGCTCGATGACCGCCACGGACTTGCCGAGCTTGGCGGCGGCGATGGCTGCCCGCTGGCCGCCGGGGCCGGAACCGATGACGACGAGGTCGTACTCCTGCATGGAACCCATGTGTGAAGTCCTACGCCGGTTCCGGCGATCTCGCACGTCGACGGCGGGTAATGGCGTGTGAACAACAGTCGATCAATCCACAGTTACCGATTCATCCACAGCCGGTGCCGCCGGGGCCCGTTTATCGCCTTGGGTGACGGTGCGGCCTGTGACGGTCTGGATATGACCACACAACCTCGCTTCACAGATCTCGACCGGCCTGCCGCCCTGATCGCGGCGCTGCCCGCGGTCCTCGGTTTCGTCCCCGTCCACTCGCTGGTCCTGGTCACAGTCGACCGCGGTGACATCGGCCCCGTTCTGCGGGTGGACCTCAGCGCCGCTCTCACGGCGGGCACCGAGCATTTCGCGTCGGTGGTGGCGTCGTCGTGTCCGGACGCGGCGATCGCCGTCATCGTCGACGAGAACATGCCGGACTGCAGCGCCTGCGCCGGTGACCACCTCGAACTGGCCGACCGGCTGGCGGAGTCGCTGGACGGGCACGCGATCACGCTGCTGGCCGCGCTCGTGGTGGACCGGGTCACCCCGGGCGGACGGTGGCGCTGCGCCGACGGGTGCGGTGCCGGCGGCGTGATCGACGATCCCGAATCGTCGCCGATGGCGGCGGCAGCAGTGCTTGAGGGGCGCAGGCTCTACGGTCGGCGTGAGGAGCTGGAACAGGTCGTCGATATCGTCGACCTGGACCGTTGCGACCGGCTGACCGAGCAGATAGCGCGTCGCGCCACAGGTGACCCGACCCCTGCCGCGGAGGCGGTGCGGTTGGCACTGCGGATGGCCGAACAGGTCGGTGCCGGGACCGATCCCGACGATGCCGAGGTGGCGGCCCTGGCGTGCGCGCTCACCGACCCCCGGGTCCGGGACACGCTCTATGCGCTGGCGGTCGGGGAGCGGGCCGCCGAGGCGGAGTCGCTGTGGACGCGGCTGGCACGCATCCTGCCGCAACCGTGGCGGACGGAGGCCCTGGTGCTGGTGGCCTTCTCGGCCTACGTGCGCGGCGACGGCCCACTCGCCGGGATCTCCCTGGAAGCGGCGCTGAAATGCCAGGCGACCCACCGCATGGCCGGCATGCTGGACCAGGCCCTTCAGTCGGGGATGCACCCGCGGCAGATACGCGAACTGGCGCTCACCGGTTATCGGACCGCAGCGCAACTCGGCGTGCAATTACCCCCGCGGCGCGCGTTCGGTCAGCGCGGCCGATGACCTGTTCAGGCCTTCTCCACCTTGACGGCGTGGGCCATATGGTGCGGTAGCTCGACTTCCTGATGCCCCGGAATCAGGATCAGCACGCCACCCTGGCCGCCCGGTTCGTCACTCACCTGCACGGTGACCCTGGCGTTGGGGACGACGCCGGCGTCCTTGAGCCGGCCGATCAGCTCGACATCGCCCTGCACATGTTCGGTGAGCTGGCGCACCACCACCGCGACCGGCGATCCGGCCGGCAATTCGGTGAGGCGCACCAGGTTTGCGTCCTCGGGGATGCCCGATTCGCCGTAGCCCAGCTCGGACAGCCCGGGGATGGGGTTGCCGAACGGGGACGTGGTGGGGTTGTTGAGGACCTGCAGGAGGCGGCGCTCCACGTCCTCGCTCATCACGTGTTCCCAGCGGCAGGCCTCGGCGTGCACTTCCTCCCAGGGCAGGCCGATCACGTCGACCAACAGGCGCTCGGCGAGGCGATGCTTGCGCATCACCGAGACGGCCAGGTAGCGGCCCTTCTCGGTGAGTTCCAGATGGCGGTCGCCCGCGACGTGCAGCAGGCCGTCGCGCTCCATCCTGGACACGGTCTGACTGACGGTCGGCCCGCTCTGCTCAAGGCGTTCGGCGATACGGGCACGCAACGGCACCACGCCCTCTTCCTCGAGGTCGTAGATGGTCCGCAGATACATCTCCGTGGTGTCGATCAGATCATTCATGCGCTACCTTCCAGGCCCTCCGTCAGCTGCCGAGTCTACCGGTCTGGCCGCCTGAACAGGGCTCCAACATCCCCCTTGCGAACAGTGTGATGCCCGCCGCGCGAACGCGACGGGCATCACCTGAGAGGAAACCTAGCTGGCGTAGGAGCGCAACCGCTCGGCACGCTCGCCATTGCGGAGCTTGGCCATCACTTCACGTTCGATCTGGCGCACCCGCTCACGGGACAGTCCGAACAGCTTGCCGATCTGGTCGAGGGTGCGCGGCTGCCCGTCGTCCAGGCCGAAGCGCAGTCGGATGACCTGCTGTTCGCGCTCGTCCAGCGTCGCGAGCACGTACCGGATATCGGTGTGCAGCAGCTCGGCGATCACCGCGTTCTCCGCCGACATGGCCTCGGCGTCCTCGATGAAGTCGCCCAGCGGGGCCTCTTCGTCGGTTCCGACCGGCATGTCCAGGCTCACCGGGTCGCGGCTGTGCTCCAGCAGGTCGTTGATCTTCTCCACCGGGATGCCCGACTCTTCGGCGAGCTCCTCGTCGGTGGCCTCGCGGCCCAGGTTCTGGTGCATCTCGCGCTTGATCCGGGCCAGCTTGTTGACCTGCTCCACCAGGTGCACGGGCAGCCGGATGGTGCGGCTCTGGTCGGCCATGCCACGCGTGATGGCCTGCCGGATCCACCACGTCGCGTAGGTGGAGAACTTGAATCCCTTTGTGTAGTCGAACTTCTCCATGGCGCGGATGAGCCCGAGGTTGCCCTCCTGGATCAGGTCCAGCAGCGGCATACCGCGCCCGGTGTAGCGCTTGGCCAGCGACACCACGAGGCGCAGGTTGGCCTCCAGCAGATGGCGGCGGGCGGCATCGCCGTCACGCACCACCGCGGCCAGATCCTTCTTGCGGGCATCTCCGAGACGCTTGCGGGTGTCGAGCACATGCTGGGCGTACAGGCCCGCCTCGATGCGCTTGGCCAACTCGACCTCGTCTGCGGCGGTCAACAGCGCGGTCTTACCGATGCCGTTGAGATACACCCGGACGAGATCGGCGGCTGGGCTCTGAGCGTCCAGATCGCTGTCGACACGACTGATGCTGGCGATCGCCATTTACAGGCCTCCTGATCGGCTGGAACTTTCACTGCGTTCAACGTCCGTACAGTGCCCAGAGTTCCCGCTGGTTCCCGATGTCACACCTATTGACCTGCGGTTTTTTCGCGGTGACCTGAGAATGTCCTGAGAAGTGCGCAAGAAGGGCGCTCAGGTGGGAACGCAGCGATCAGGAGGGTTCGGTGTCGGGGTCCCGTTCGGTGCGCGGCGCGTGTTCCAGTGCGGGACGCTCGGCGGTGGGGAACAGGGGAGTGCGACGTGGGCCTCCGGCCGCGTAGCGGCGCGGCTCCGTCGCCTTGCGCGGCGGGCGGTCGTTGGCGATCAGCACGGCCATCCACGGCAAGGGGACGGACAACACGATGATGCCCAGTGAGATGAGCCCGTTGTGCCAGATTCCGTAGGCGACGGCGGCCAGCACCAGGGCCGGGATCCGGAACGCCATCAGGGTGAAGTACTTGCGCATCCTGGCGCGATGCTGCTCTTCATAGGGTAGGGCGGCGCGGGTGATCAGGATCGGTCGACCGTCGTCGTCGAAACCCAGCTCCGGGCCGTGTTTCATAACTTCCACTCTCCCACATCTTCGCAACGCCGGACCCGGCCAGGCACAATGTACGGATGCAGACCCAGACGATCGAACGCCCGGATACCGACGAACGTGTCGATGACGGAACCGACGACGACGCCCCCAAGGTCTTCCATTACGTGAAGAAGGAAAAGATCGCCGAAAGTGCCGTCATGGGTACGCATGTCGTCGCGCTGTGCGGTGAGGTGTTCCCGGTGACCAAGGCCGCCAAACCGGGCTCGCCGGTCTGCCCGGACTGCAAGCGGATCTACGAACAGCTCAAGAAGTAGCCGCGTCGTCGCCGCTGCGGATGTCGGCCTTCTCCTCGATCCACTCCCGCAGCCGGCGCGCATGCGTGTCCGGGGCCGGCCACTCCTCCTGGATCGCCGCGTTCAGCTCGGCGCCGATCATGATGGCGAACCCCAGCAGAAACGCGAACAGCAGGAACGCGATCGGCGTGGCCAGGGCGCCATACGTATAACCGGTCGCCGTGATCCACGTCAGATAGATCCGCAGGCCCACCGTCGCGATCAGGAAGACGGCCGTGGCCAGCACCGCGCCCACCACCAGCCGGTGCGTCGGCAGCGGCGCGGGCAGTGACACCCGGTACAGGATCGTCACCCCCACGATCAGCACGACCACCAGCACCGGGTAGTAGCCGTACTGCAGCACGTTGTCCCAGCTCTCCGGGATGGACTCGGAGATCTTGCGCGGGCCGAGCGCGATGAACGGCGCGGTCAGCACCGCAGACATCAGCATCACCACGTAGAGGCCCAGGGCGAAGAAACGCTGCCGCACCGGGTGGCGAAGCTCGGTCTGATCGTGGGCCTCGACCACCGAGTCGACGAACGCCGAGATCGCCGACGACCCGGCCCACAACGAGATGACGAAACCCAGGGACACCACCTCGCCGCGGGCGCCTCGCACGATGTCGTAGATCGTCGGCGCGATGATCTCGTTGACGACGTTCTGCGAGAAGAACCGGCCCGACGTACTGATCAGCTGGTTCTCGATGGTCGGCAAGGTGTCCGGACCGAACAGCGGTGCCAGGTAGGCCAGACTGCCCAGCATCCCCAGCAGCAACGGCGGCAGCGATAACGCACACCAGAATGCGGCTTGGGCGGCCTCGGAGAAGATCGAATCGTCCCAGGCCTTGGACAAGGTGCGGCGGGTGATCGGCCAGATGTGGTGGCGCGTCGGTTTTGCGGGGGGCTGGTCGCTCATGACCAGTCCAGCATTCCCTATGCGTCGACCGACTTGACCTCCAGCACCGCGGCCAGCTCGATCAGCTTGGCTTCGTGCTCATTGGCGTGGTGTTGGCAGAACAGAAGCTCGGCGCCCGACGGAAGCGTGGCGCGCACTTGCGCAGCCGCACCGCAGCGGTCGCAGCGATCGGCCCGGGTCAGCTCCGGACTGGTCAGGATTGCGTTCACGGCACGTCCTCCGTTCTGCTTGTTGCGTTGTTCTACTGTGTCAGACGTATGGGGTTCCGGCCTTGTTCCCTTGGGGTTTACCGGTGTGTCGTGTCTCACTGGCCACTCGGATTGCAGGGCGGGCAGGCTGGGCGCATGATTCGCGACCCTGAGGCGTTCGTCCATCTGTGTGCAGCGCAGGAGTGGGAAACCGCGCAGCGGGCGGGTGAACATCGCCCGTCTTCGTTGGAAGAAGTGGGCTTCGTTCATCTTTCCGCACCTGAACAGGTGCATCTGCCCGCCAATCGGCTGTACGCCGGGCGCACCGATTTGGTGTTGCTGAGCATCGACCCGGCTAAGTTGGCCGATCCGGTGCGCTGGGAACCGGGCGTGCCGACCGATCCGGAATCGATGCTCTTCCCGCATCTGTACGGGCCGCTCCCGGCAAATGCTGTGACCAGTGTCACCCGATACCTGCCCGCTGCCGACGGGCGGTTTGCTGAGTGGCCGGCGCGATGACGGGCGGGCCAGTCGCGGTGGTGACCGGTGCCAGCAGGGGCGCCGGCCGCGGTATCGCGGCGGCGTTGAGCCGCCATGGCTGGCGGGTGTACGCCACCGGCCGGACCATCTCGCAGGCCCCACCCGGCGGTGTCGCGGTGCGGGTGGACCACGCCGACGACGGTGCGGTCGCCGAGTTGTTCGCGCGCGTCGATTCGGCCGAGGGCGGCCTCGATCTGCTGGTGAACAACGCCGCCGTCGTCCACGATGAGCTCACCGGTTCGAAACCCTTCTGGGAGAAGCCCATCGAGTTGGGTGATGTCCTCGATGTGGGCCTGCGGTCGGCGTATGTCGCCTCCTGGCATGCGGCGCCACTGTTGGTGCGCCGTGAGCGTGGGCTGATCGCGTTCACCTCCTCGCCCGGTTCGGTCTGTTACATGCACGGCCCCGCGTACGGCGCGCAGAAGGCCGGCATCGACAAGATGGCCGCCGATATGGCCGTGGACTTCCGCGGTACCGGGGTGGCCTGTGTGTCGATCTGGATGGGCATCTTGTTGACCGAGCGATTTCGCGCCGCGTTCGACGGTCATCCCGAGGCCCTGGCGAAGACCGCCGCGCACGCGGAGACCCCGGAGTTCACCGGCCATCTGATCGACGCGCTGTACCGCGATCCGGGCCTGGCCGATCTCAGCGGGCACACCCTGATCGGTGCCGAGCTCGCGCAGCGCTACGGCCTCACCGACGAGGACGGCAGACAGCCGCCGTCGCACCGTGAAATGCTCGGTGGGCCGCGAGAACCCAGCGCGGTGGTGATCCGCTGAGGTACCCCGGCGGCCCGGGCGAGGGGTGACAAATACACCGCATTTCGTAAACTGACCCACCGTGGCCATACTGTCGGGTTTCGCGCCGTGGATCGTCTACTGGGTGCTGGTGGGGAATGTCCCGTTCGGGGTCGCCGCACTGGCCGCACTGGCGGTCGCGGTGGCGTCGTCGACGGTGAGCCGGATCAGGGGAGCCGCCTGGCGCACCCTCGAGATCGGTGCTCTCGCGACGTTCGTGGTTCTGGCGGTGTTGACGTTCACCCTGGGCGAGCCATTTCTGGAGCGGTGGATCCAGCCGCTGAGTACCGCCGCCATCCTGGTCGTGGCGCTTGCCGGGCTGCTGGCCGGCCGACCGTTCGTGCGGGAACTCGCCGAGGCCGATCAGGCGCCCGAGGTGCGCAAGAGCGATCTGTTCGGGCCGATCACCACCAGGATCACCTGGATCTGGGTCGGTGCCTTCGCCGCCATGACGGTGTCGGCGGCCGTCCCGCCGATCGTGTCCGGCACCGCCGGCATCCTGGACGCCGGGACACCGTTGTCCTACCTCTGCTCCTGGGTGGTGCCGTTCGTCGTGTTCGGTGCCGCCGTGGTGGCCTCGCGTGCCCTGACAGAACAGCTGATCGCCGAGGCGACCAGCCCGCACACCGTGCGCAAGACCACGTTCGTGGCGTTCAAGGAATTGGAAATCGATCAGCTGTACTACCTGGCCCGGGAGAAGGCCGATCGTGAGGCGGGCGCCGAGATGGAGGCCTACGACGTGAAGCTGGGTTCCCAGGGCGTGCCACTGACCGGTGACGAGTCCCGCGAGTCGTGGCCTGCCTCATACAAATTGCGGCCACGCAGACACTGACGCGGCACCGCTCCTGTCAGTTTGCTGGGAGTCGGTGCGCATGGGCTACCCGCCGACGCCACCGATCTCTGATAATTCAGCGTCAGCACCGTCGATTTGGGTCCTCCCAATTCGTTCTACCGAGTAGAGGATCCATGGCGCGTCGAGCACGGCACCCGTCCCCGCGTCAACGATCCGGCGGGCGCCGGGAACCTTTTGCCTGGCTCGGCGCCGGGGCTGTGACGTTGGGGGTGGGCGCGGCACTGGCCGCCGGCCCGGTCGTCGCGCGCGCCGATGACACGAGTTCCTCGTCGGCCACGTCATCGCAAGCCACGCCGGCCACGTCGGCAGCTTCGACCACGTCCGGTGCCACCGAGACGAGCCGGCCCACCTCCGTTCATGTGTGGCACCTGCCCACCCTGAGCGTGCCGAGGAAGCCGCACCATTCCGCGCACTCCGGCAACCCGTCCGCTGGCGTGGCGACTCCGAAGACGTCGACAGGGTCCACCGCCGCGGCGGATACCCCTTCGGCACCACCCGCCCGGCATGGCGAGGCCGCCGCCGAGCAGGACGCGCCCGCACCGGCGCGCCCCGTTCCGGCCGCCGCGCCCGCGGAAGTGGCCGCGGTGCGGGTGAATTCGGTGACGCCACACGTCGTCCCGGGGTTGACCCAGACGTTCCGCGCCGTGGTGCGCGCCTTGACGGCGCCGTGGACGGTGAGTGGGTCAGGCCGGGGTACGCCGGCGGAGTCGCCCGCGGTGTGGGTGCTCGCCGCGGCCGCTCGCCGCCAGATCGGGGCCACCGAGGACACCGTCGTCACACCGGTCGCGGCCACCGCGACCGTCAGCGCGCTGGCCGTGGCGACCGCCAATGCCGATCTGGTGTTCGGCACGGCGACGGTGGGCACACCCAACAGCAGCACCGGCGTGGTGACCGGCAAGGTCGTCGCCACCGACGCCGACAAGGACACGCTGACCTACACCGCCGCCGCGCAGAGCGCCGCGGGCGGCACCGTGGCGCTCAACACGTCCACCGGAACCTTCACCTACACCCCCACCACCGCCGCCCGGCACGCGGCCGCGGCCATCGGTGCGACGACGGCCACCTCCGACACCTTCACTGTCGACGCGTCGGACGGCAACGGCGGCACCGCAACCCAGACGGTGACCGTGAAGGTCGCACCGCTGAACACCGCGCCGGTGCTCGCCGCGACACAGGTGGCCGGCGCGGTCAGCGCCACCGATCCCGACGGTGACACGTTGAGCTACAGCGCGACGCCCACGAAGGGCACCATCGCCTTCTCGTCGACGGGTGCGTTCACCTACACCCCGACCGCGGCGGCCCAGCACGCCGCGGCCGCCACCGGGGCGTCGTCCTCGGTGAAGACCGACACCTTCACCGTCACCGTGTCCGACGGCTACGGCGGCACGGTGGTGACCAAGGTGACGGTGACGATCACCCCGGCCGATACGGCCCCGGTCATCAGCACCATCCCGACCGTGAGCGCACCGAACGCCGCCACCGGTGTCGTGACCGGCACGGTCGCCGCCGCCGACGCCGACAACGACAAGCTGACCTATGCGGCCACCGCGGCCAAAGGCGCCGTCAGCATCAACACCGGCACGGGGGCGTTCACCTACACCCCGACTACCGCTGCCCGGCACGCCGCGGCCTCCGATACCGCCACCGACGCCGACAAATCCGACACCGTGACGATCACCGTCTCCGACGGCCACGGCGGCACCGTCACCAGCGCCGTCGACGTGACCGTTGCGCCGAGGGACAGTGCGCCGAAAGTCTCGGCCACCGTGGGCAGTCCGAATTCGATGACCGGAGTGGTGACCGGCACGATCAAGGCCACCGACGCCGAGAAGGACACCGTCGTCTACAGCGTGACGACTGCCACCGCCAAAGGCACCCTCACGCTGGACGCGAGTTCCGGGGCGTACACCTACACCCCGACCACCGACGCGCGCCTGGCCGCCGCGGCCAAGGGTGCCGGCACCGCCGCCACACACGACACCTTCACCGTCGCGGTCGACGACGGTCACGGCGCCACGGTCACCAAGACCGTCACGGTGTCGGTGTCCCCGTTGGGGGATAAGCCGGTCGCGGGCACGCCGAGTGTGGGCTCGGCAGACTCGACCGGAACCGTCACCGGCACAGTCGAATTCACCGAGCCCTACCCGCAGCTGCCGCTGACCTACGCGGTCACCACGGCGACCACCAAGGGCACGATCACCCTGGATGCGGTCACCGGTGAATTCACCTACACCCCGAACACGGTCGCCCGCCTGGCCGCCGGAGTCTCGACCACACCGGTCACCGACAAATTCACCGTGAGCGCCGCGAATTCGATCACCTCGACCGCCGAGACCGTCACCGTGACGGTCGCCCCCGCCGTGCTCGGGGTCACCGACAGCACCGGCACGGGTGGTACCCCGTTCGTACGGACCGGCACGCTCAGCCCCGACGGTAAGACCGCCTACGTCGCGAACGCGAGCGCGGGCACGGTGTCGGTCACCGATACCGCGAGCAACGCCGTCACCGGAACCATCACGGTCGGAAAGAACCCCGGCGCCATCGCGGTCAGTGCCGACGGTGCCACCGTCTATGTCGCCAACGCGGGTTCGGGCACGGTGTCGGTGATCAACACGGCCACCGACACCGTCATCAAGACCATCAGGGTGGGCAGCACGCCCTCGGGGCTGGCGCTGCGGCTCAACGGCAGCAGGCTCTATGTCGCCAACGCGGGTTCGGGCACGGTGACGGTGATCAACACCGCGACCAGGATCGTCACCAAAACCATCAGAGTGGGCAGTGCACCGGTCGGGTTGGCGATCAGTGCCGACGGCAGCGCGCTCTATGTCACCAACACCGGCGCCGACTCGGTGTCGGTGATCAACGCCGCCACCAACAGGCTGGCCGTCACCACCGGACTCGGTGTCGCGGTCGACACGCTGCTCAGCGGCTCCGGTGCCACCCTCTCCGTCACCAACGGCGTCGACACACCGGTGGCGGGAACCATCACGGTCGGTACGCCCAGCACCACCACCGGTGCGGTCACCGGCACCGTCTCCTACACCGACCCGTCCGGAAAGACGTTGACGTACAAGGTGATCACCGCGCCGGCCGACGGCACGGTGAAGGTGACGTCGACCGGTGCGTTCACCTACACCCCGACCGTCGCCGCCCGCCTGGCCGCCGCGCTGACCAGTGGCAGCACCGACACGTTCACCGTCGTGGCCACCAACGGCCTGGCGACGACCGCCCAGACGGTCACCGTGCCGGTCTCGGGTGAGGTCAACGCGTCCGTCGCGCTGAAGATGGTCTACGGCACCGAGCCGGTGATCCACATCTCGGTCAACGGTGGGCCGAGCGTGCCGGTGTTGGTGGACACCGGATCCGTGGGCCTGGTGATCACCTCCAAGTACGTGGGGACACAACAGGACCTGGGTACCTCGACGGGATCGGGGGCCAGCGGATACTCCGGTGGACTGAGCTACACCTTCGACACCTACACGACCACAGTGGATTTCGGCAACGGAATCGTCTCCGGGCCCACCTCGGTCGATATCGTCAGTGCGGCTTCGCAGTCGGCGTTCGCCTCGTTCGCCGCCCGCGACGGGGTGGTCGGCATCCTCGGTATCGGACCGAATTCGTATGGGCCGGGCCCCAGTTCGGTGATCTCCGCGCTGCCCGGTGACCTGAACTACGGCGTGCTGATCGACGAGCAGGACGGTCTGCTGGAATTCGGCCCCAACCCGCGGTCGGCTCTCGTGACGCTCAGTGGGGCTCCCTGGACGACGCTGGAGGTGCAGGTCGGCACGGGGGTCGTCACGCAGGTGCTGACGGTGATCGATTCCGGCGGCGTCTACGGCACCATCCCGTCGTCGTTGGTCGGGGGAGGATCGAGCGTGCCCGTCGGCACGGTCATCAAGGTCTACACGAGCGACGGCACGACGTTGCTGTACTCGTACACGACGACGTCCGGGAACCGTCCGACCGTCACGTCGGACACCTACATGAACTCCGGTACGGCGCCGTTCGCGCTGGGGCCGATTTACATCTCCTACACGGGTTCCAGCGCGGGCCAGACGATCTTCGACGTCTAGACCGACCGTGGCCGGCAAACGGTGTGCGGCGAAGGCCGGTTAGCCCCGCGAGGACCGGTGAATGTTTGCGTGTACATCCAGCGGCGGGAGGCTTACATTCGATATGGCGCGTGAAGGGTCTGACTGATCCGAGAGCCGACTTCGCGTGACTTCCCTGAGCGGCTCAGCCCGTCACAGCCGAATATCGGATCGGCGGAAGGAACGGCAATGTCAGAGGAACAGGACAATATCGAACTCGTCACACGGGGCTACCAGGCCTTCGCCAGCGGCGATATGGAGACCGTGATGGCGTTGTTCGACGACAACGTCGAGTGGGTGCAGCCCGGCAACAGCACGATCAGCGGCACCTACCACGGCAAGGGTGAGCTGGGCCAGTACCTGGCCAAGCTGGGTGAGAAGAGCCCGACGGTGACGATGAACAAACTGCTCGCCGACGGAGACACGGTGGTGGCGCTCACCGAGGTCGCCGCCGCCGGTGAAAAGGCGCGCGACGCCGAAGTTTTCACCATTCGCGACGGAAAGACGATCCGGGTGGTGGTACACACCGATACCGCGATGATGGAGCGCGTCTACGGCTCCAAACAGCACGCGGCCCACTAGAACGACGAATGGCCGCCACCCCAACCGGGTGGCGACCATGTCGTCGTTCTCAAGAACCTAGTCCAGGTAGTCCCGCACTAGGGGTCGATATGCGCTGTAGGGGGCCTGATCTGAGCAGATCGGGTGCGAGCGGGGTAGCCCCGAATATCTTGGACTGAGTAAGGCGACTCTCACTGAACGAGAGAGGTCATCCTCCATGACAACTATCCGTGATTTCGACACGCTCGTAGCGAGACTTCACGACAGCGTGCACTGCGAGATCGCGACACTGACAGGTGCCGCTTGCCGCCGTCCCGCGTCCTGGAGGATCAACTTGCACGGATGTGAGCAGGCCAATGCGTGCGGCCACCACAAAGAGGCGTGGCTGCGAGAGGCGGTGGCCAACCACACTAGGGCTGGGATTCCACGATGCGTCCATTGTGGGCAGATGTTTGCAACTCTCGGTGATGCCTTCTCGGTGACACCGCTATGAGCACGGTGGTGGTCGGCCTAGACGACTGGGAGCTGTGGCAGCACGGACAAAGGTTGTCCACCGTCACTGTGTCCGAGAGGGTCCGGGTGCTGCGTGCGTTCTACGAGGAAACCCAGGTGCAGCCCGTCAGCGCTGGACCGCTGGATATTTCGCGGTGGTTGGCCGACCATGCAGATGACTGGTCGGACTCTACTGCCTGTGCCTACACGTCTTATCTCGCGTCTTGGTTTAAGTGGTTGCAGATCGTAGACCGCCGCGCCGATAATCCGATGATCAAGGTCGGAACCCCGAAGGCGCCGGACCGTGTTCCTCGCCCAATCGCAGATTCTGACGTGCCAGTGCTTCTTGCAGCAAGAATGTGGTCATCCACTCGATCGATGATTCTGCTGGCCTTATTGGCGGGGCTACGAGTTAGCGAAATCGCGCGAGTCAGGGGTCAGGACGTGGATTTGCCCGCCAGGCTGCTGTGGGTTAAAGGTAAAGGCCGCAGGGTGCGGTCAATCCCAATGCATCCTCTGCTAATCGAGCTGGCCAGTACGATGCCAGCCACGGGCTACTGGTTCCCGATGCGCGGGCATCCCAACGAGCCCATGCACTCAAAATCGGTGTCTGACGTGATTCGACTAACTATGCGCCGAGCGGGCGTACGCGGTACGCCGCATTGCCTGCGGCACTGGTACGCCACTAGCTTGCTTGATGACGGCAACGACATTCGAGTCGTTCAGGAACTTATGCGGCACAAGTCGATTCAGTCGACTCAGATGTACACGCGGGTGTCAAACGAACGTCAGCGGGAAGCTATAGCTGCTTTGAGCCTGGGACGTTATCGCCAGCAAATCAGTGAGCGGCACGCTCGCGCCGCCGACAAGTATTTTCAGCAATATGGCGATCCCGGAGCCCATGGGCGAGATTAGGTCGCGGAAATGACAGAACGCCCGGTCGACCGGTGGAATGACGACATCCCCCTGCGCCCCGCCGGTACCGTGCCCTCATTTCATTCACGGCGAAGAAAGGCGCGATTGGCCCGTAGCATGGACGCCATGAGTTCGGCCACGGTGTACGTGTCGCACGGCGCGACGGTGGATGAAGTGCGCGCCGCTGTGGACGCGTATCTGCCGACCGTGGGCCGACCGATCGAAACTGGCGTCGAGTTCGGCGACGAATATCCGGGCTTCGCCGTCGCCATAGATGTCTACGGAGCCAACGAGGACACGGTGACCGCCGACGCGCGCCAGCTCGCCGACAACCTGGCCGAGCTGCTGCCAGGCCACCGGTTTGCAACCTCCGCCGATCTGGAAGCGGGCGTCAAGCCACCCTTGACGCCAGACCTCTGACCCTGGGGTCAATCGGGGCTGTAGCCCAACGACTTGCTGTGGATCGCAACCGCGTCTACTTCGCCGGGTCTCAGTATGGCGATGCGCCACTGAGTGCCGGAGGGGACTCGGAACTCGCGGGCGATCCGGGGTTGATCGCGCCAGCTGGTGGGGTCGGCGGACCAGGGTTGTCCGATCGCGCCGTCGCTGCCCAGCGAAACGGCTGTCACTATGGGTCGGCCGTCGCTGAAGTAGTCGGCGTGTTCGTCGTCTTCGGGGACATGCGCGTGGATCGCTTCGGTGAGGACTTCGCGTAGTTGGTCGAGTTCGAATCTGAGTGCTTCGACTTCGTAGGGCGGGGCGAGCATGTCGGCCAGGTCGAGTAGTTTGCAGGCCCAGCGGAGGGTGAAGTGGCCTCGTGCGGCGCATTCTTTGAGTGAGTCGAGCACGGTGAAAGTTGGTGTTGTCATAGTCCGGCGAAGCTCCCTTGTTGGTCTTGGGCTTCGCGGATGCGAAGCTCGCGGAATACGTCTTGTGTGTTGTGGCCGTAGATGCCGCCGACGTAGGTGCGCGGCCCCCCGCCTCCCGCCTGGGCGTGCGGTTTAAGCTCCGCGCTCGGTAGCTCTTGCGGCCGGACCATCGTCGCGGGCCAGCCGTATGCCGGGAGGTTGGGCGTACCGAGTTGTGTGTTGCCGACCAGGGAACTGGATACGACGTTGGCCACGCCCTTAGCGACCTTTCCGGCCTGCTGGACGCCGCCCTGAATCATGGAGGACGCCAGCCCGGCGCCCATTCCGCCGCCGCCGGTTGCGCCCATGCCCATAGACGCGGCGGTGGCGGCGATGTTGCCCAGGACCGCCGCCGAGGAATCGATCGCGGTGTTGACGGCAGCCAGGTTGTGGTCATATGACGTAGGGGCCGGGGCGTTGGTGGTGAACACGGGCGGGGGTGCCAGCTCTGTCCCTGGCGCGCTGGGCTCCTCCAGTGCCGGGCCGGGCACCGGAGGCGCGGCGGGTGCCAGTGTGGCGGCGGGCGGGCCGCTGGGGGCTGGTGCGGGGGCAGGCGCCGATGGGCGCGGGTTCATCGTTTGGGCGTGCTGACCGTCGTTGAAGCTGGGCCGGGGCGGGGTGGGCGCGTGCTGCATTGTCGCGTTCCACGCCTGCCGCATGCCCGGAGACATCAGCAATTCACCACCGGGGGCGTATCCACCGACGCCGCCGGTGTGCAGGGCGGCACGGAACGCGTACACGTTGTCGTGGCCGCCCATCGCCTCCACATCAGCGACGCTGAACATGTGCTCCTTGGCGCTGGCCATGATCGGCACCAGATCGGAGGTCGGCCCACCAATGCCCTGAATCTCGCCGCCCACGGCGTAGCCGTGGCCCTGGTTGATCCCGTTGGGAATGCCCGCTGCGTTCTGGCCGTAGCGGCTGGAAACGTAGTCGATCATGGCGTAAATCTGGGTCACGCCGTCGTTGATGCTACCGCCAGTGATGTTGTGCGCGTTGAATGTTCCCTGCTTGAACTGGCCCAGTCCGATCGCGGGCAGCCCGTCTGAGTCTTTGGGATTCAGTGCACCTGGGTTGCCGCCCGATTCGAATTGAATCTGGCCGATCAGGGCGTCAGCCCAGCCGTCGATGTTGGTGATGCCGTAGCGGCCTCCGACCTGTTGCAGCGCGGCCATGACGGTCGGGCGCCACCGCTCTGCGCCGCCACTACTGCCGGTCGGGGCGGTCGCGTACAACGAGGCACCGCCGGCCGGATTGAGCACCGTCCCGCCGCCCTGTTGCAGGCTTGCCAAATCGTCGCGCGCTTCGGCCGCCTCGCGGACCGCCCGATCGCGTGCATTCTGCGCCGAAAGTCGTTGCGAATCAGTGGCATCGGAGCCCAACTCGCGCACCCGGGCTTCGGCGATCGCGACCGCCGCGTCACGGTCAGAGATCCGGTCGGCGGCCTCGCGCATCTGCTTGGCCGTCGCGCCCTTGCCCTCACCACGGCCGGACGAATCCCCGGCCAGGCTGCCCGATAGGTCGCCGTAGTAGCCCAGGCCCTCCATGGCCGCTTTCATGTAGGCGTTGTTGGGCGAGAGGATGCTGTTCTCCAGCCCCACCATGCCTAGTGCGCCCTGCCAGAGGGTGGTGCCGAACTTCATGGCGGTGTTGGACACGAACTT
The DNA here is from genome assembly GCF_025822555.1 of Mycobacterium hackensackense. Classification (NCBI taxonomy): domain Bacteria; kingdom Bacillati; phylum Actinomycetota; class Actinomycetes; order Mycobacteriales; family Mycobacteriaceae; genus Mycobacterium; species Mycobacterium hackensackense. The sequence goes on along the minus strand of NZ_JACKUC010000029.1, from coordinate 84,756 downwards.
GCCCATCCAGTCGGCGGTGTTCGATCCCCACTGCATCAGATCCGATGCTGGGTTTTGGCCGCCCAGTGCGCCCGCCAGGCCCCAAACGCCGGGCACCGAGGCCAACGGGTTGGAAAACCCGTTGAAGCTCTGCGCCGGGCCGTCAGCGCCGCCGCCGTGCTGGCCCGCCAGACCCTGCCCCAGGGCCAGTACGTTGCCGAGTGGGGCCTGGACGCCGGACAGGAACGAACCGAGCGCCGACATCAGCCCGCCGGACGCCTGCTGCGGGGCCGGGCCGACCGGGCCCGGCATCGCGCCACCGGGGTAGATCGGGTTGCCGTGCTCATCGATGTAGCCGCCGGTGTCGAACATCGGCAGGTCACTTGGATCGAGGCGGCCCTCGTTGACGGCGTTCATGAACGGCACGCCGTATTTGGCGACCGCTGATGCCTGCTGGACGAACTCGCGGCCGTGCAGGATCGCGGGATACCCCGATGTGGGGCCGTCTGTCACGCCGCCCTGCTCGCGCGAGGGCATTTGCAGGCCGGGGATTGGGATGCCGCCCACTGTGGCGGGGTTGGCGCTGTTGGGCGCGGTGGGCAGGACGCCGTTTTCTGCGGACGGGTCAGGGGTGGCCAGGTCGATGATGACCGGTGCAGTGGCGCCCGCGGCGCCGCCGATGACCGCGCCCGGGACACCGGCGACCTGGCCGCCGAGTAACGCACCGGTAGCCGCCGACGTGGCCTGCCCGCCCAGATCCGGGCCAGTGTAGGGACCAGGTCCGTTGACCCCGGGCAGATGTTGGTCATTGAGCACCTGAAACATCAACATCGCAGCGCCGAGCTTGCCCAGCAGGCCGCCGCCGCCCTTGGCGCCCAGCGCGCCTGAAATCTTGGTGATCTCGCCAACGATTCCGGCGGCGAATTGTGCCGTCTTCCAGGCTAGGAATCCTTCCAGGACCGCCTTGGCGAGATCGCGATTCTCGGATAGTAAATGGCTGATGTCCCTGAACGGCGGAACGACGACCGAGGCGATGTCACGCCCGCCCTGGATGATGCCGCCGAGAATGCCTGGGATGTCGCGCAGGATCGGAAGCCATTCCGCCGCAGACTTTTTCGCGTCCTCGAAGAACTGGCGGACGCTGTTCTGACCCTCTGCGGTGCGCAGCCAGTCGGCGAACTTGCCGGTGAGATCATCGAGGGTGCCAAGCAGTCCGTCCCCGCCAGCGTTTCGGGCGATGGACACGAACGCGTCACCGATGTTCTTGACGGTGCCCAGCAGGTTCCCGGCGGCGTCGATCCCCTCATCGATCCACTTTTTGAGCGAGCCGTCTTTGTCGGCGGCCTCGATGAACGTGGCGAACCGCTCGGAGGCCGTGCCGAGCGCGTCGGCCAGCCCAGGAAGGGCGTCGGTACCGGCGGCGGTCAGCGTGCCCAGTCCCCGGACCAGCGGGTCAATTACGGCCGAGAGGCGCGCCTGGGCATCGGCGGTGTTGCCCAGAATTCTGTCAAGGATGCCTTGCCCCTGTTCGGACCCCAGCGACGAGAACAGGGTTTTGATGTTGTCGTTGAGACTGGTCGCGATGTCACCCAGCCCCGATTTCAGGATGGGCAGATCGCGGCTGGCCAGCTCCCGGGCGGAGGTGGCCAGGTCACTGAACAGATTCTGCTGGACGTTGTTGTCCATGAACTCCGTTTTGATGCCCATGAATTCGGTGAGGAACGCCCGCGCGCTGGGGGCCAGCTCGCCCATCGCCTTGTTGGCTGCCGCCGCCGATTTCGCACTGCCGTCCTGGGCCTTCTCCAGGGCCGTGTAGGCGTCCTCCATGCCCGACAGGCCCAGTTTGAACGTGCCGATCGAGGCAACCGCGCCGCCGATCGCACCGGGCAGCACTAGCCCCGCCTCAGCGAGCTGCAGCACGCTCGTGGACAGTGCCCCGACACTGGCGATCACCGGATCGATCAGCGCCGGGGACAGGCCCAGCAGCAGCCCGCCCGGGTTCAAGCCGCCACCCAGGCCGCCCGTGCTGCGGGACAGTTCGTTGACCGCCCGGTCGATCGCCGAGGTGTCCGTGGTGACCCGCACGTGGACCTCGCGCGCCTCTTGCTCGGCCCGCCACGCGGTCAGCGTCGCGTCGTCGATATCCCCGATGCGGGCTGCGACTTCGACGGTGGCATCAACGCGGCGCAGATCGGCGTCGAGGTCGGTGCTGAACCGGGACATGTTGGGGCGGATGCGAACTGACGCAGATCCGCCGTCGTAATCGGCCATCAGAGGCTCGCTTTCGGTGCTATTTCGTGCGGTTGAGTGGCTGGTGAGGACCTGGTTTTGTGGCTACTGAGGAGGGTGTGGGGCGGTCTGTGCGGTCTTCTGCGGCCCGCTTTTTGGACTACGGCCGTTATCACATTCGGTGGATGGGAGTAGTGCCCTAGGCAAAAACAGCGGTCAGAGTCGCACGCAGCATTGAAGGTGCTATGGCTTCTCGGGGTTAGGCCCCGGGGGAGGGGGTTACCCCGTACCCCTGGCATGCAGTGCCGCGCGGACGGGCTGGGGGGATCGATCCAGGAGGCAGGACGCGTCACCGCGGCGGCCGAAAGGGTACTCCGCTCATCGTCCTTGCGTTCCTGGCGCGCCTGGGTAGTGCGCCAGGTGTGTTTAACCTCCACAATGATCGGACCCAGCCCGTCCGCAGGTTCTCTACTCGCTGGCGGCCAGCGCCGCTTGCGCTGTTGCCGACGCCTCAGCACGGGCCTGGTCACTCGCGGCCTCGGCTTTGTCATCTGCTCGCTTGATCAGCTCACCGCGGTGCTCGGTGGCAATGCGTGCGTGGCGGGCGCTGATGACGCCCTCAAGCGTCTCGGTCCATGTGGTGCGTTTGAACTTTGCCGATGTGCCGACACCGCGGTGACCCATCGCCACGCCTGTGTGCACGCTGACGGTCGGTTCCTCGTGGCGGCCAATCCTGGTCATGTAGTCGACGGAAACCGCTTCACACCGTGCGTCGGCGTCTTTGAGCGCGATGAACGCTGCGAACAGCTTGGCGTGGTCCAGGCGTTCTGCGGTGCTGAGATCGGTGAAGCGAGCCTCGGCTTTGGTACGGGCCTGGTTGCATTCATCGGCCGCCGTGTGGAGGTATTGCACGTGTTCGTAGTCGGCTGCGTTCCGGGCTTCGTAGCCCGCGGTGTCGATGGCTTTGGCGTGTTCGCGCATCTGCTGCGCACGCGCTTCGGCTGCATTGATCTGGTCTTCGAGGTCGACAACCTGGTTGTGAATCGGTGTGGTCATGGTCAGTAGTCCTGTCCGAGGTACGTGCCGGGGATTCGGTTTATGTTGTGCTGCAGAGCTTTAAGTTGCTTCGATTTGTCAGCCATGCTCGGCGGTGCGATGTCAAAGAAGCCGCCCCCGCCAGAGGTGCCCTGACCGGGGTTCGGCCTCATCCCGGACCCTCCTTGATGAGGATCTGGGGTAAACCCCGACGCGGGCGCTGACGGGTCGCCCTGGCCTGGCATGAGGGCTGCGGCCGAGGCGATTTGCGATGACGCGTAGTACCCGTCATCACGGGGCGCAGAGGCGAGCTGGGCGATCTTGTTCCGAAACGCAGGCGAGTTCTCGTGGTTTGTCCAGCCGACGTTGATCGGCTGACCGGTCTCAATGGCCGCCTGTAACTCGGCGGTGCTGGGTGCCTGGAATGTCATTCGTCGTGGTCCTTTCGTGGTTGTTCGTGGTCGGCCTTCGGGGGGCCGGGTGGGTGGAGTTGTCCGGCGGCGACGCCAATTGGTCGGTCGTCTGGCGGTAGGGCCTCTAGCCAGGTGCGGCAGTCGTCCAAGGCAGGGCAGAGGGCGCAGAGCCTCAGCGCTTGAGCGAGACGGGCCTGAGCGGTCGCTGTGGCCTCGCGAGAACTTGCCCCGTCGAACAAATGCGGACGGCCCCGACAACGCGCCCCTGGCAGCGCTGGGGGCAAGTTCAGTGCCGTCAGGGTCAGATGCCCCACTGAGCCTCGGTCTCACTCTTCGGCATCCGGAAGTTGGGATGGTCCGGGCAGTGGGTTTGATCTTCGAGTCGGCCTGCCTGATCGCACCTGTCGCACTCGTCAATGAGTCGACGAATCCACCTGGCGCGGTCGGTTTCCTTGACGTCACCCCCGTTGCGGCAGTGTGCGCAGTGACGGCATGGCATATCGATTTCCTCCTCGACGAGCTTCGGTAGTGCTTCACGACACGCGCCTGACCGGCGCGACTGTCATGTTGGGGTGTTTGCACTTAGCTGAGAACTGCCCGTTCAGATTTGGGGTGCCGTCCTCGTCCGCGGTCACCCAACCGTTCGTTTCGTGGCAGTCAGGGCAGCTCGCGATCAGGGTGCGTCGAAGCACGCGGTCACGGTCCTCGGCAGCCGCGATAGCCACGTCAGCGGCGGCCTGATTTTCCTTCCATGCCTCGAAAGCGGTTCGCGCGTTACCGCAATCAGGGCAGCGCTTGCGAGTGCCCTGGGGGTGGGCATCACAGAATCTCGATGGAGGTCGATCGGTGTGTGTGTCATCAAGCAGATGCCCGGGTGAGGCAGCTGCCTTCTCACTCTCTTCTTCTTTAAGTTCTCTACATAGAGGTACAGATGCCCTGTGGGGCACGGTGCCTTGCCCTGTGGGGCACGGTGCCTTGCCCTGTGGGGCAATTGAATTGCCCTGTGGGGCTCCTGGCTGGTCAGCGTCTGCCCTATGGGGCTTCTGGCTGGTCAGCGCTGTGTCGATCCGGTATGCAAGCGACTGGTCGCTTAATGGTGGAAAGTGTGCAACGACTACTGCGTCGCCCAAGTCCTGCAGTGCTTTCCTGACGACCTTGACGGACATGCCGACTTCGATCGCGATGACGCTGCGAGATGCGCGCCACCACCTGTGACCGTCGCGAACGACGCAGCCATGCCCGTCTGTCTGGCAGCGGAAGCGGATGTGCGCCAAGACAATGGCGGCAGGGGGGCCGTAACGTCGGACCTCAGCGGGTATGACGCGCAGAAATGGGGCCGATGTCACTTGGCCGCCCTCGCCGAATGGAAGCCGCAGGCTTGGCCCGGCTCTTTGACTCGATGCCGGCAGAGCAGCCCGTTTCGGCGGGGATGCCCACACAGGATCGCGTCCCCCCACACGCGGTCGCGAACGTTGCCCGGTAGTCGGCCGAGCTTCTCGTGTGGTTGATCCGGCTCGCCGTGAGCAGGGCGCTCGTTGTGAAGCTCCTTGCAGCAGACCAACCACAGCACGTCGTCCCCGGTTGGGGTGATGCAGACGGCCGCGAGGTAGCCTGCCGCACCGACATCAGCCAGACAGGCCGACCGTTCGTGGTCGATGAGGCTGCCGTCAGCTGAGTAGTAGCTCACCCGGCCGCCTTGCCTGCCTTCGCCGCACGGCTGCGCCGAACTCTGGCCGATTTGAGGGCAAGTCGCTGGAAGTACTCTTTGCGGGCGTACGCCGCTCTCGTTGCCCGCTCTGCGGGGGTGAGTGCGCCGTCTGGGTCCACCTGCTGCTCGAATTTGTCCAGCAGTGCGCGCCGGGCGGGGGCGGTGCGAGCGGCGCGGTCGGGGGTGTTGGCCCACGATTTGTACGCGCCGATGCGGCCTAGCAGTTCGCTTTCACGTGATGTAGGCATGGACAGTCAAGCTCCGTTTCAAGGGAGTCTTGACCCGCCGCCCATCGAGAAAAGTGCGAGTCGTTCCGAGCTAGCTCGGGGCACGATTCACGCCACCATAGCGCTGCCCGATTCGGGTCTCTCGGCAACCTACAGCGCTCGGCGTGTCGGCAGCAGTTGACGGGGTCGGTGACCATCGGCCATGGCGGCCAGCAGACCGTTCGTTGGAACTGAGAACTTCGCGCCGCACGCTGCATGGCACAACACCACAATGTCGTCGGCGTTTTGCGCAAGGTAGGACCCGTGAAACCCCTTGCTGCGCTGACCTTTTAGCCTCCGAGACAAAGCTGCTGTTTTTCGCGGGGCAAGCGGTTCGGGTTCGGCGATTCGGTGAAAAAGCACCGGCCACGGCGGAGGCGGTACTGTCTCGTCCTCGGGATTGGCCGTCAACGCATCCTTGACGCGCAGTTGCGCGGGGGTGAGAATCCATGCGATCCGCTGCTTGCATTTCGGGCAAATAAAGGTGACCCGCGGCTTCGGCGACGTCTTGCCCATGGTCACAGCTCTCCCAGGTTCAGATTGCGCGCCTCGGCCGCAGCTCGGTCGGCTGCGGTGGAACGGGTGTAGCGGTCGATCATGTCCCGGGTTGCCCACCCGGCGACTGACATGAGACCACCTTCGGAGCCACCTGCGGCGAGCCAGCGCGAGGCGGCGGTGTGCCGCAGCAGGTGTGGGTGAAAGTGCTTGAGCCCCGCCAGATCTGCCCGATACTTCAGAGTCTTGTGTAGGCCGTAGTACTCCAGGCTTTTGCCGCGGTCACCAAGCCATAGCGTGGATGTCGCGGCGAGCAGGTGTGTTCGCCGGGTGCGTAGGTAGCGGTCGATCGCGACGCCGGTCGACGGGCCGAACGGCGCGATGCGACCCTTGCCGCCTTTGCCGCGCCGGACGGTGACTATTCCACGGTTCAGGTCGATGTCATCGACGGTGAGGCCGCACACCTCTCCGGCCCGCATACCTGTTTCGGCCATCAGTCGGACGATAGCCTCGTCGCGGCGGTCTCGAAATTCCTTGCCGCCGCACGCCTTGATCAGCTTACGCAGCTCGTCGTCGGACAGTGAGTCGGTGACCTTCGTGTCCAGTTTCGGCGCTTTGAGGCCGAGCAGCGGATCCTCGTCGATCTCGCCTTCCTCTTCTAGCCACGCGGAGAATCGGCGCATGGCCAGCTGGCGCGAGCGCGCGGTCGACGGTTCGGCTCCAGCGTCGAGCAGATCGGCGACGAACGCCTTCATCAGATCGCGGTCGAGCGCGGGGGAGTGTCCGCGCTCGGCGCACCACCGCAAGAACGCCCGCACACCGTCGCCATAGACCTTGATGGTGGCCGCAGACTTGCGCTCAGCACGCAATGACAGCTCCCAGGACGGCAACAGCGCTCCCAGATCAAGGGGTATCGGTTTGCGACTCGCCATACCGATATCTTGACTGGAAGCGCTGTAGCTGTCTACTATTTCTGAACTGACCAGCGAATCTGCTGGTCAGAGTAATAATTGAGAGTGTCGCTCAGTCCAGGTAGTCCCGCAGCACCTGCGAGCGGCTGGGGTGGCGCAGCTTGCTCATCGTCTTGGACTCGATCTGGCGGATGCGTTCCCGCGTCACGCCGTAGACCTGGCCGATCTCGTCGAGGGTGCGGGGCTGACCGTCGGTCAGGCCGAAGCGCAGCCGGACCACGCCGGCCTCGCGCTCGGACAGCGTCTCCAGCACCGACTGCAGCTGATCCTGCAGCAGGGTGAAGCTCACCGCGTCCACGGCCACCACGGCCTCGGAGTCCTCGATGAAGTCACCGAGCTGCGAATCGCCCTCGTCGCCGATGGTCTGGTCCAGGGAGATCGGCTCACGCGCGTACTGCTGGATCTCCAGCACCTTCTCCGGCGTGATGTCCATTTCCTTGGCCAGCTCTTCGGGCGTGGGCTCGCGGCCCAGGTCCTGAAGCAGCTCGCGCTGGATCCGGCCCAGCTTGTTGATGACCTCGACCATGTGCACCGGGATACGGATGGTGCGGGCCTGGTCGGCCATGGCGCGGGTGATGGCCTGGCGGATCCACCAGGTGGCGTACGTGGAGAACTTGTAGCCCTTGGTGTAGTCGAACTTCTCGACCGCGCGGATCAGACCGAGGTTGCCCTCCTGGATCAGGTCCAGGAACGCCATACCGCGGCCGGTGTAGCGCTTGGCCAGCGACACCACCAGACGCAGGTTGGCCTCCAACAGGTGGTTCTTGGCGCGGTCACCGTCGCGGCAGATCCACTGGTAGTCGCGGCGCTGAGCGGTGGTGAGCTTCTCGCCCTTCTCGGCGAACTCGACCATCAACTGGGTGCAGTACAGCCCGGCCTCGATACGCTTGGCGAGCTCGACCTCTTCCTCGGCGTTGAGCAGCGCGACCTTGCCGATCTGCTTCAGGTACGCGCGGACCGAGTCGGCCGATGCCGTGAGCTCGGCGTCCTTGCGGGCCTGGCGCAGGGCCTCGGATTCTTCCTCGTCCCAGACGAAGTCACCGGAGGCCTTGTCCTTCTCCGTCGGCTCGGGATGCTCCTCGTCGGCGGCCTTCGCCGCCGGCTTGGCGCCCGGCACGACCACCGCGACGATCTCGACCTCGCCGTCGGTCTCGGCGTCTTCACCGTCCTCGTCGCCGTCGGTGCTCTCGTCTGCGTCGTCGGTGTCGAGGTCGTCGTCGATCTCGACCTCCTCGACCTCGAGATCGTCGCCCGGCTCCGCCTCGAGATCGTCGTTCTCCAGATCCTCGGCGAGGTCTACGACGTCGGCATCGGGGTCCGGCGCGCCCGCAGCCTTGGCTGCGGCCTTCTTGGCGGGAGCCTTGGTTGCGCGCTTCGCGGGGGCCTTGGCAGCTGCGGCCTTGGCGGGAGCCTTTTTGGCAGGAGTCTTGGCGGCGGTGCGCTTCACCGGCTCGTCGGTTGCCGGGCTTGCTTTTGTCGCTGCCACGTACACCCTTTCGGTCTTGCGGATTCCGGGGCGCACGCATGCGTCACCGGAAAGCGTCGGCTGTGTCGAATATCGGCGATGATCTCTGCTCGGAAACCCGCCGCTATTTCGGTAGGCGGCCGCCGTTGACCATTGTAACGACAGTGTGAGATACGGCTGTGCCGTGCGGCAAATTGGCCTTCTCGCGCGCGTCGCGTCAGGCGGTGCCGTGCGCCGTGTCGGCGGCCAGCGCGGCACCGACGATGCCGGCCTCGTTGAGCAGGGTCGCGGCCACCACCGGGGTGCGGTTCTTCAGCAGCGGGATCCACTTGTCGGCCTTGCGGCTGATGCCTCCACCTGCGATGAACAGGTCCGGCCAGATCGCATTCTCGATGGCCACCAGCACCTTGGTGACCTCTTCGGTCCAGCGCTCGTAGCTCCATTCCTTGCGTTCCTTCACCGAGGACGCGGCGCGATGCTCGGCCTCCTTGCCGCCCACCTCCAGGTGGCCGAACTCGGTGTTGGGCAGCAGCACGCCGTTGTGAATCACCGCCGAACCGATCCCGGTCCCGAAGGTCAGCAGCACGATCACCCCGGTCTTGTCCTTGCCCGCGCCGAACCGGGCCTCGGCGATTCCGGCCGCGTCGGCGTCGTTGAGCACCGTCACGACCTGCCCGCCCAGCTCGTTGCCGATGATCTCGGCGGCGTTGGCGCCGATCCAGCCCTTGTCCACGTTGGCCGCGGTGCGCACGATCCCGTCGGTCACCACACCCGGGTAGGTGACACCGAGCGGGCCGGTCCAGCCGAATTCGCGGACCACGGTGGCCACCGTCTTGGCCACGGCCTCCGGGGTCGAGGGCTGCGGGGTCAGGACCTTCACGCGATCGCCGATGAGGGCGCCGGTGTCCAGGTCGACGATGCCGCCCTTGATCCCGCTGCCGCCCACGTCGACGCCGAATCCGCGGCGTGGGGTGCTGCTACCGGCTTCGGCGGCGGGCGGTTCGGTGGCGGTCATAGAACGCTCCTCGTACAAGGTCCGGCGGGTGCGACGCGCCACACACATTAGTGCCCCGAGACGTGCTGTGTTGCGATGGTCGAGTGGAAACCAACAACTGTGATCCGCTGACTTTGCGCGCCGTGGCCGAGCAATTGGCCACCGAGGCCGCCGCTTTCGTGGTGCGCCGCCGCGATGAGGTGTTCGGAGACGACGCCGGCGCCCCCGGCGCCGACGGTCCGGTCCGTACCAAGAGCACGCCGACCGACCCGGTCACCGTGGTGGATACCGAGACCGAACGGCTGATCCGCGACCGGCTCGCGGTGCTGCGGCCGGGCGATCAGGTCCTCGGCGAGGAGGAGGGCGGGTCCACGGATGTCGAACCGGGCCGTCCGGTCTGGGTGATCGACCCCATCGACGGCACGGTGAACTTCGTCTACGGGATCGCCGATTACGCCGTGTCGGTCGGGGTCCAGATCGACGGCCGGTCCGTCGCGGGCGCGGTCGCCAATGTGGCGACCGGCGAGCTGTACTCGGCCGCGCTCGGGCACGGCGCCACCGTGACACGCCACGGTCGGTCAACGGCGTTGCGCTGCAACGCCATCGACGACCTGTCGCTCGCGCTGGTCGGTACCGGTTTCTCCTACGAGTCGCAGCGGAGGGCCCGGCAGGCGCAGGTGCTGGCCGGGTTGCTGCCGGACGTACGCGACATCCGCAGGATCGGCTCGTGCGCCCTGGATCTGTGCATGGTGGCGGCCGGCCAGTTGGACGCCTACTACGAGGACGACGTGCACGTCTGGGACTGGGCGGCCGGGGTACTCATCGCGACCGAAGCCGGTGCCGTCGTCGACTTGCCGGACCCGGACCTGCTGTGCGCGGCCGCCCCGGGGGTGGCCGCCGCGCTCGGCGACGCACTGCGGACCCTGGGCGCCCGCTAGCTCAGCAGGCGGCGCCGTGGATGGTGCGCAGCAGTGCTGGATCGGGCGGCTGGGTGGCGTCCGGGCGCAAGCTGGCCAGCATGGCGTCGATATCGTCGTTGTGGCTCAACTCGCCGAACTCGGTGCCGATCGCCAGGTCGACGGAGTCGTCGGTGCGCTGGTCCTGGAACAGCTCCGTGCACGGCGCCACCAGCCAGACCGCCGCGGCGGCCGCGCGGCCGGCCGGGCCGAACCGGATCTGGCCCTGGCACTCCAGCCGGGTGCCGGCGTAGACGGGGTCGTTGGACGCGGTCGGCTGGGCGAAGCCCAGATCACGCAGGGCGCTGGACACCTCGGCGGCCTGACCGCCCTGGCCGCTGGCGTTGAGCACCTTGGTCTTGGTGTCGGCGAGCTTGGCCGGCACCACCTCGGTCATGGTCTGGCGCGACACCTGCTGGCCCAGTTTCGGCTGATTCGGGTCGGTGGCCGCCGGGGGAGCGTTGCAGACGACGGCTTCGTGGACATCGGTCGGCCGGTTCAGGGCGATCACCCACACCACGCCGGTCGCTATTGCCAGCGCGAGGAACAGACACAGGACGGGAATATGGTTCCGTCTGCGGAACGGGCGACCGTGTTTGTCGAACGCCGTGCCGTCGGTGATGAGAGCGACCACCCCTGCACCTTAAGGGCTCATACCGGCACCATCCCCTACCTGGGGATTTGGGATGTGATATAAATCACACCCGTTCTGAGTGGATTCGGGGCACGAATCATTTGGTGTAGGCGTTCGACGCTGGTACAAAGCTCTGCTGCAAGGTAACGGAGGGGATGAGATGGCTACCGACTACGACGCTCCGCGGCGTTCAGAGACCGATGACGTGTCCGAGGATTCGCTTGAGGAGCTCAAAGCGCGGCGTAACGAGGCTCAATCGGCGGTCGTTGACGTCGATGAATCCGAGTCCGCGGAATCGTTCGAACTGCCCGGCGCGGATCTGTCGGGTGAAGAGTTGTCGGTGCGTGTCGTGCCGAAGCAGGCCGACGAATTCACGTGCTCGAGCTGTTTCCTGGTGCATCACCGCAGCCGGCTCGCGAGCGAGAAGAACGGCGTGATGATCTGCACCGATTGCGCGGCCTGAACTACGAGCGAAGGGCTGCCAGCACCCGGTCCGGGTGCCGGCAGCTCACCAACCAGTACGGGGTGGGGTCGTCCGGATCATCGAGGACGACCAGAACCATGGGTCCTACCCAGGCCCGGTGTAGGACGTAGGCGGCGGGGTCGAGCTGGCGACCAAGGGCCGCCGATTTCGCCGACTTCGGCACCTCCGCCGACCGGGAGATGACACCCACCGGCAAGTGCGCCTGTCCGGCCCACAATTCGGCTTCGGCCCGGCCGTCGGCGCCGTCGACGACCCGGACCTCCCAGCGGCTCATCCAGAGCAGCGTGGCGGCGGCCACCGGCAGCAGGACCGCGAACGGTACCCAATCGGGGAGGGCGGCGACGCCCATGTTGACCTCGGTCGCGATCAGGGCCGCCAGGCCCAGGGCCGGCGGCCAGAACCACCACGGCACCCGAAGCCGTTCCCGATAACGGACCGATTGGGTGGCTGCGCGCGTGTCCGACACGTGCCCAAGAGTAATCGCCGCGGTTGTAGAGTAAGCCGTCGTGTCAGCCACTTTGGCGGTCGTGCGTCTGGACCGCGAGCTACCGATGCCCAGCCGGGCCCACGACGGCGACGCAGGCGTGGACCTGTTCAGCGCTGTCGACGTGGATCTGGCACCCGGCCACCGCGCCCTCGTGCCGACCGGGATCGCCGTCGCCATTCCGCACGGGATGGTCGGGTTGGTGCATCCGCGTTCGGGTTTGGCTACGCGCGTGGGGCTTTCGATCGTGAACAGTCCCGGCACCGTCGACGCCGGGTACCGTGGCGAGATCAAGGTGGCGCTGATCAATCTCGACCCGGACCAGCCGATAGCGATCAAGCGCGGTGACCGCATCGCTCAACTGCTGGTGCAACGGGTCGAACTTCCCGAGCTGGTCGAGGTGTCGTCATTCGACGAGGCCGGGCTGGCTGACACTTCCCGTGGCGCTGGTGGCCACGGTTCCTCCGGCGGACATGCGAGTTTGTGATGGCAGATAACGACGAAGATTTCGACGGCCCGTTCGATATCGAGGACTTCGACGATCCCGAGGTGGCCACGGTGGCCCGCCTGGACCTCGGTTCCGTGCTGATCCCGATGCCCGAGGCCGGGCAGGTACAGGTCGAGCTGACCGAGCAGGGGGTACCCAGCTCGGTGTGGGTGGTCACCCCCAGCGGCCGGTTCACCATCGCGGCGTACGCCGCGCCGAAGTCGACCGGGCTCTGGCGTGAGGTTGCCGGCGAGCTGGCCGATTCGCTGCGCAAGGACGGCGCGAAGGTGCGGATCGAGGACGGGCGCTGGGGCCGTGAGGTCGTCGGCGTCACCGCGGCTCCGCAAGGTCAGGGCACCGGCGTGGTGCGCTTCATCGGCATCGACGGCTACCGGTGGATGATCCGGTGCGTGGTCAACGGCTCACCCGAGACCATCGACGCGCTTGCGGTCGAGGCCCGGGAAGCGTTGGCGGATACCGTGGTTCGGCGCGGCGACACACCGCTGCCGGTGCGCACCCCGCTGACCGTGCAGCTGCCGGACCCGATGGCCGAGCAGCTGCGCGCGGCCCAGGCCCAGGCGCAGGCTCAGGCCGGGGAACCGGCAGAGCCGGCGCCGGATGCCCGGCGCACCGCCATGTCGGCGATGCAGCAGCTGCGCAGCACCATCACCGGCGGCTAGAGATCCAGCAGGGCGCCGACACACGCCGCGCCCAGTACGCCCGGGTCGGTGCCCATCTCGTGCAGGGTGACCGTGCGCAGCGCGGCGTGCGGTGCCGCGGCCACCCACTCCAGGGCCACATCGACCGGGTGGATGGGATCGTCGGTCGCCGCGGCCACGCCCATCGGGACCGTCAAGGTGGCCAGTTCTGTGCTGGTGGGCGAGACGTGCCCGGCCGCCGCGTCCATCGCGTCGGGCAGTGCCGGCCACTGCGCCAGCCAGGACCGGGTGAGTTCCTCTGCCAGCCACGAGGGGCTGGAGGCGCGCATCGTGGCCACCGTTGCGGCCAGCCCGTCGGTGCGCAGCAGTTGTGCGGTGTGCCGGGCCGACAAGGCTGCGGGCGCGTTGTCGGGCGGTCCGGTCCACGCCGGAAGGGCGGCCAGCACCGCGACCGCGTGTGCCGGATGGGCGAGGGCCCAGGACGTCGCGACGGCCGCACCGATCGACACGCCACCGACGGCGATAATGTTGCGTTCGTCACCACGCACCGCCTCGTCCAACGCGGCCAGGTATCCCGCGATGAGCTGTTCGGGTTGCGGCGGCGGGGTCACCAGCACCGCGCCGACCTCGTGCAATGCACCCGAAAACGCCCGGTACACATAGTCGTCGTCGGACCCGGTACCGGCCAGCAGGACCGTCGTCACCCCACGCAAATTCACTGCCACCACATGATGGTGCACCCATCGGTGCGACGCGCCCGACGCGACGTGGCGATTCGGACCCAAGAGGTCTACCGTGGCGACAGTCAGGAAGTAAATCCACGACGGATTTACGGCAAGGGAGAGGCCATGGCTACGGCCGAAGGGTATCTGCGCCGGCTCACTCGGCGGCTCACAGAAGACCCGGAGCAGCTCGACGTCGAAGAGCTCAGTGGCGAGGCGGCGAGTACCGGCGCGCAGCGCGCAATCGACTGTCATCGCGGTCAAGAAGTCACGATGGTCGGCACCCTGCGTTGTGTCGAGACCAACGCGAAGGGTTGTGGCAGCGGTGTCCGCGCCGAACTTTTCGACGGCACCGATTCGGTGATGCTGGTCTGGCTGGGGCAGCGCCGTATCCCCGGTATCGAATCCGGCCTCACCCTGCGGGTGCACGGCCGCCTCGGCACGCTGGAGAACGGCGCCAAGGCGATCTATAACCCGCACTACGAGATTCAGAAGTGACCCACCCCGACCAGGGGACAGAGCAGAACAATGCACGCGCGGTTCTCGACCAAATGGGCGGCATCAGCGGCCTGATCTATTCGTCGCTGCCGGTGGTCGTCTTCGTCCCGGTATCGACCACAGCGGGCCTCATGCCCGCCATCTTCGCCGCACTCGGCGTGGCGGCCCTGGTTCTCGTCTGGCGGCTTGTCCGTCGGGAATCGCTGCAGCCCGCGGTGTCCGGTTTCATGGGCGTCGGAATCAGCGCGCTGATCGCCTACCTGGTGGGCGCCTCGAAAGGCTATTTCCTGCTGGGAATCTGGTCTTCGCTGGTGTGGGCCGCGGTGTTCGCCCTGTCGGTGCTGATCCGGCGGCCCATCGTCGGTTACGTGTGGGGCTGGATCAACGACCACGGGCGGGGCTGGCGCGAAGTGCGCCGTGCCGTACTCGCTTTCGACATCGCCACCCTGGTATGGGTGGCGGTGTTCGCGTCACGCTTCGTGGTGCAGCACCACCTGTATGACTCGGATCAGACCGGCTGGCTCGGCGTGGCCCGCATCGCGATGGGATGGCCGCTGACGGGAGTCGCCGCGGTGGTCACCTACTTCGCCATCCGGTTCGCCCAGCGTGCCGTGCACGCGCATCACGCCGCACTGTGCGAGTCGGCGGAAGGCTAAGCCCGCTCGGGGCGCAGCAGCAGTTCGCGCAACTCGGTCTCGACTTCGGCGACCGCCACGAAGATCAGCTCATCGCCGCCCTCAAGCGGTTCGTCGCTCTCCGGGACGATCACCCGCGACCCGCGCAGAATCGTCACCAGCGAGGCGTCACGCGGCAATTGGAGGCGTTTGACGGCCTTGCCGCCCCACGGGGTGTCGTCGGGCAGGGTGATCTCGACCAGATTCGCCTGTCCCGTGCGGAAACTCATCAGCCGCACCAGATCACCCACGGCGACCGCCTCTTCGACCAGTGAGGCGAGCATCCGTGGCGTGGACACCGCGACGTCGACGCCCCAGTTGTCGTCGAACAGCCACTCGTTGCGGGGGTCGTTGACCCGGGCCACCACCCGCGGTACCGCGAACTCGGTCTTGGCCAGCAGGCTCAGCACAACGTTGGCCTTGTCGTCGCCGGTTGCGGCGATCACGACGTCGAACTCCTCGAGCTTCACCGATTCCAGCAGGCTCAGTTCGCAGGCGTCGCCGAGCCGCCACTGCGCGGCGGGGATGGCGTCGACGTCGATGTGTTGAGGATCACGTTCCAGCAGAGTGACGTCGTGGCTCTCGACGAGCTCGCGGGCGATGGAGCGGCCGACGGCGCCGGCACCGGCGATGGCTACCTTCATCAGTTCTCGTCCTCGCTCGGCGGCAGTGCGGAGATGGCCATGGCTTCGGCGATATGGCCGGAGATCGCGGCCAAGAACACGTGGTCGCCGGCCTGGATGACGGTCTTGGCGTCCGGGAGCAGTCCCGTCCCCAGCCGGAGCAGGAAGGCGACCCGGCCGCCGGTGGCGGTCTCCAGGGCGGTGATCGGCCGGCCCGCCCACTCCTCGTGCAGCGGCAGCTCTGCCACGCCGACGTTGCCGGACGGGTCGCGCCACTTGGTGGTCTCGGTTTCGCGGGTCAGCACGTTGAGCAGCCGGTCGGTGGTCCACGGCACGGTCGCCACCGTGGGGATGCCGAGGCGCTCGTAGACCGCGGCGCGCTTGGCGTCGTAGATGCGGGCCACCACGCGCTCCACCCGGAACGTCTCCCTGGCCACCCGCGCCGAGATGATGTTGGAGTTGTCGCCCGAGGACACCGCGGCGAACGCGCCGGCCTCCTCGATACCGGCTCGCAGCAGCACGTCCCGGTCGAAACCCATTCCGAGCACGCGCTCCCCGGTGAACTCGGGGCTGAGCCGGTTGAAGGCCGTGCTGTCACGGTCGATCACAGCTACCTCATGGCCGATCCGGGACAACCCGTCGGCCAACGATGCGCCCACTCGGCCGCATCCCATCACCACTACCCGCACCCTGGGTCCTCTCGGCCGTCTGCCAGGAACAGCGTTTCATCCACAGTCCATTCAACCCTGCGCACCCGGAACGCTACAGCCAATCGCCGGTGGGCTTAGTCTTGGCACTCGTGTCCAAGCTCTCGACCGCCGCGCGACGGCTGGTCCTCGGAAGGCCGTTCCGTAGCGACAAGCTCGCGCACACGCTACTGCCGAAGCGGATCGCGCTGCCCGTGTTCGCCTCCGATGCGCTGTCGTCGGTCGCTTACGCACCTGAGGAGATCTTCCTGGTGCTGTCAGTGGCCGGGCTGAGCGCCTACACCATGGCGCCGTGGATCGGGTTGGCCGTCGCCGCCGTGATGCTGGTCGTGATCGCCAGTTACCGGCAGAACGTGCACGCCTACCCGTCCGGCGGTGGTGACTACGAGGTGGTCACCACCAACCTGGGCGGCACCGCGGGACTGACGGTGGCCAGCGCGCTGCTGGTCGACTACGTCCTCACGGTGGCGGTGTCGATGGCCTCGGCGATGTCGAACATCGGGTCGGCGGTGCCGTTCATCGCCCAGCACAAGGTGTTGTTCGCGGTGGCCGCCATCTTGATACTGGCCTCGCTCAACCTGCGCGGTATCCGCGAATCCGGTACCGCCTTCGCCATTCCCACCTATGCCTTCATGATCGGCATGTATCTCATGCTGGCCTGGGGGTTCATCCAGATCTTCGTGTTGGGCCATGAACTGCGCGCCGAGTCGTCTGGTTTCGATGTGCACTCCGAGCACGGCGACGTGCTCGGGCTGGCGATGGTGTTCCTGGTGGCCCGCGCGTTCTCCTCGGGATGTGCGGCGCTGACCGGCGTGGAGGCCATCAGCAATGGTGTGCCCGCATTCCAGAAACCCAAGTCGCGCAACGCGGCGACCACTCTGCTGCTGCTCGGCGGCATCGCCACGACGCTGTTCCTCGGCATCATCGTGCTGGCCAAGGAGACCGGCGTGAAGATGGCCGAGAGCTCCGAACAGCTCATCGGGGCACCCGAGGGGTATCACCAGAAGACGTTGGTGGCGCAGCTGGCCGACGCCGTGTTCCACGATTTCCCGATCGGCCTGTACGCCATCGCCGGTGTCACGGCGCTGATCTTGGTCCTGGCCGCCAATACCGCATTCAACGGGTTCCCGGTGCTGGGCTCGATCCTGGCCCAGGACCGCTACCTACCGCGGCAGCTGCACACCCGCGGTGACCGGCTGGCGTTCTCCAACGGCATCCTGTTCCTGGCGTTCGCGGCCATCGCCTTCGTCATCGCGTTCCGCGCCGAAGTGACCGCGCTGATCCAGCTTTACATCGTCGGCGTGTTCGTCTCGTTCACCCTCAGCCAGATCGGCATGGTCAAGCACTGGACCAGACTGCTGCGCATCGAGACCGATTCGGCGGTGCGCAGGCACATGATGCGGTCCCGGGTGATCAACGCCATCGGACTGGTGTGCACGGGCACCGTTCTGGTCATCGTCGTCATCACGAAATTCCTTGCCGGTGCCTGGATTGCGATCCTGGCCATGTCCTCGCTGTTCGTCATCATGAAGCTCATCCACAAGCACTACGACACGGTGGCCCGTGAACTGGTGGCTCAGGAGGAGTCCGAGGGCGACATCGTGCTGCCCAGCCGAAATCACGCCGTCGTGCTGGTGTCCAAGCTGCATCTGCCGACCCGGCGCGCGCTGGCATACGCGCGAGCCACCCGCCCGGACGTGCTGGAAGCCATCACCGTGAGCGTGGATGACGCCGAGACACGGCAGCTGGTGCACGAATGGGAGGACAGCGATGTCACCGTCCCGCTGAAGGTGATCGCGTCGCCCTACCGGGAAATCACCAGGCCGGTACTCGATTACGTCAAGCGGGTGACCAAGGAGTCGCCACGGACGGTGGTGACGGTGTTCATCCCCGAGTATGTGGTGGGGCATTGGTGGGAGCAGGTGCTGCACAACCAGAGCGCCCTGCGGCTGAAGGGCCGGCTGTTGTTCGAACCCAACGTGATGGTGACCTCGGTGCCGTGGCAGCTGAGCTCGTCGGAACGGCTCAAGAAGCTGGCGCCGCAGTCGGCGCCCGGTGACGCGCGCAGAGGGTTCCTGGATTGAGCGAGTCGACGACCGAGCTGACCCTGACCACGGGGCCCGCGGCCAACGGTGGTAGCTGCGTGGCGCGCCACGACGGCCGAGTGGTGTTCGTGCGGTACGCGCTGCCCGGTGAAACCGTCCGGGTACGGGTCCGTGCCGAACGCGGATCCTATTGGCACGCAGACGTTGTCGAGGTGCTGGAAGCATCACCCGACCGTGTCGAGGAACTGTGCCCGATCGCCGGGGTGGATGGTGCGGGATGTTGTGACCTGGCCTTCGCCGCACCGGAGGCCGCTCGCCGGATCAAGGGTGAGGTGGTGGCCAACCAGTTGGGCCGCCTGGGCGGTTACGAATGGTCGGGGGCGGCCGAGCAGGTCGGCGCGGTGGGGTCCACCGGTTGGCGCACCCGGGTCCGTCTCGACGTCTCCGCATCCGGGCACGCCGGGTTTCACCGCTACCACAGCACCGAGCTGTATCCCGAACTGAACTGCGGTCAGCTTGCGCCGGGGCTGGTGGACGGTGTGGACGGATCGCGCTGGCCACCCGGTGCGCAGCTGCACATCGCGGTCGACGACGACGGTGTGCGCCACATCGTTCAGACGGGGCCGGCCAAGCAGACTCAGGTGGTCGAGGGACAGTACGAGGCGCTGCAGCGGATCGGGGACCGCGAGTGGCATGTGCCGGTGACGGCGTTCTGGCAGGCGCATCGCGATGCACCTGAGGTCTACAGCGCGTTGATCCGTGATGCCGCGCGGCTGGAGCCCGGCATGACGGCGTGGGATCTGTATGGCGGCGCAGGGGTTTTCGCGGCGGCGCTGGCGACCGAAGTGGGGGAGACCGGGCAGGTGCTGACGGTCGACACCTCGCGCGGCTCGGCACGGGCGGCCCGGACCGCGCTGGCCGATATGCCGTGGGTGTCGGTGGTGACCGACTCCGTGCGCCGGGCGTTGACCGGGCGGCGTGACAGCGCGGATGTCGCGGTGCTCGATCCGCCCCGCACAGGTGCCGGCCGGGAGATCATCGACCTGATCGCCGGGGTGCCGCGGGTGATCCACATCGGTTGTGAGGCAGCATCATTCGCCCGCGATGTGGGGGAGTACCTGCGGCACGGCTACACCGTGGAGCAGCTGCGGGTGTTCGACGCGTTTCCGTTGACGCATCACGTGGAATGCGTGGCGGTACTGACCCGCTGAGTCATGCCGCCCTGCGTGGCATGACGATGTGGATGTCGCGGGTGAGTACCCGCATACCGCCGGCGATCGGTGGCGCGGTGGACCGGTAGACCGCACCGGTGGGGGTGGTGTATTCGGCGGTATGCCGGCCGGATTCGCCGGGAACCACGCGGACCGCCCAGCCGGACTGTTCTTTGACGTAATTGCAGTGTTCGCACAAGCCCTGACCGTTGACGGCAGTGGTCGGTCCGCCCCGATGGGCTGGGTGAGCGTGGTCGATGTGCCGGACGGGGGCGTTGCAGTACGGGGTGCGGCAGGTGTCATCGCGGAACCGGATGAACTGAGCCAACGCTTTCGGGAAGGTGCGCGACTTCGACTCCATGGCGACCAGCGCGCCGCCCGCCGGGCTGGCATACAGGCGGCGCAGGGCAACCTCGCCGTCGTTGTCGAGGCTGTCGGTGATCAGCGAGCGCGCCACATCGGCCGGGACCGGTCCGTAACCCTCCACGGTGGCTGCATCGTCGCCGCCGTCGACCAAGGTGTCGTCGGAGAGCACCACATTCACCGTCACGGGGACGGGTTCTTCGGCGGGACGCCCGGTGATCCGCTCGACCAGGGTGTCGGCCATGACCTGCCCGCGGGTGCGGTCATCAGCGTTGGTCTTGACGGCCTTGTCGAGGGTGGCGTACACGGCGACGCCTTGTGGCATCGGCACACACGCCGTCACGTAGGTCATGCCCTCCGGCGCGGGACGGACGGAGACGTAGCGATCCTTGGGGGCTTTGGCGGCGTGGTCGACCACGGCCTGCGGGTCGAGTCGATAGGCGATCTTCTTGGCTTCGGCGGTGATTCGAGCGTCCCCGAACCCCTCCAGAGCGTTCGGGTCGGCGCACAGTTCGTTGTCCAGCCGGCGGCGGTCTTCGACGGTCAGGCAGGCCGATTCCCGCACGATCAGGGTGGCGCGCCACTCCGAGAGCAGCCCCGCCGTCAGCAGCGCCAAGGTGTGGGGCATCTCGTGGACCAACGCCTTGGCCAATCCGAGCAGTTTGGACCCCTGGTTCGGGGACTCGCGGCGGGCGAGCGCGATCTCGCTGCCGAGGCCGCGACCGCGTTTGGACACGGGCACGCCGGCCGTGGCCTCGGCGGTCCGGCGCACTTTCTCCCACTCCACGCTCAGGCGGGCCTGCTCGGCCACCGCGGCCGATTTCTGTCGTTCGAGCTCGGCGATGCGGTCCCGCAAGGCTGCCTCGCGGGTGCACCGATCTGCCGAGTGTTCGAACATATGTGCGATATTACCTCGGCTCTGTGACAAGTGCCGGCGCCGGCTCGCGCGTCGTCGCTTGCGGTCGAGACGCGGCGAGCTGGAGGTGCGCACGATAGCCTTGGCCCCGGGTGTGCCGGGAAGTCTGGTCGGCGTCGCTGACTGCTGACCGAGGAACGAGATGATCACGCGCCGATTGTTCACCCGCAGCTCCTGGCCGGAGACCAAGCGGCTCACCGAAACCCTGCGCAGCGAAACCGTCGGTGGCGTCTTGCTGCTCATCGCGGCGGGAGCGGCGCTCATCTGGGCCAACTCGCCATGGGCGGCGAGCTACAAAGAACTGTCGGACTTCGTCCTCGGCCCAGAGAAGCTCCATCTGAATCTGTCCATCAGCGCGTGGGCGGCCGACGGTCTGCTGGCCATCTTCTTCTTTGTCGTGGGGGTGGAGCTCAAACGGGAGTTCGTGGCCGGCGACCTCCGAGACCCCGCCCGCGCCGCTCTGCCCATCGCGGCCGCCATCGGCGGCATGATCGTCCCGGCGGGCATCTTCATCGCCGTCAACGCGCATCACCGGGAGAACCTCGGCGGCTGGGCAGTGCCCATCGCCACCGACATCGCGTTCGCACTCGCGGTGCTGGCGGTGTTGTCCACCCACCTGCCGACGGCCCTGCGAACCTTCCTGCTCACCTTGGCCGTCGTCGATGATCTTCTGGCGATCACCGTCATCGCCGCCTTCTACACCGACCACCTGGCGCCCGGGCCTCTGCTCGCCGCCCTGATACCCATCGCGCTCTTCGGGCTGGCCGTGCAAAAAGGCATCCGGCATCCGGCACTGCTCGTCCCGCTGGCCGTCGCGGCGTGGGCGCTGGTGCACGCCAGCGGTGTGCACGCGACGGTGGCCGGCGTGCTGCTCGGTTTCACGGTGCCTGCACTGGGCCGCCACGCCGCGGCCGAGACAATCGAGCACACGATCAGGCCGCTCTCGGCGGGGGTGGCGGTGCCGGTGTTCGCGTTCTTCGCCGCAGGTGTCACCGTCGGTGGATTTCACGGCTTCGCCGACGCCCTGACACACCCCGTGACGCTCGGTGTCATCGCGGGTTTGGTGGTGGGCAAGCCGATAGGTGTGTTCGGCACCACATGGTTGTTGGCCCGATTCACCAAGGCCAGCCTCGACGACGAGCTGGCCTGGCGTGATGTGCTCGGCGTCGCACTACTGGCGGGGATCGGGTTCACCGTGTCGCTGCTCATCGGTGAGCTGGCCTTCGAAGACGGCAGCGTGGCCGATGTCGATGTGAAGATCGCGGTGCTGTCCGGATCTGTGCTGGCCGGGGCGTTGGCGGCCGTCGTGCTGGCCAGCCGCAACGCCGCATACCGGCGGATCCATGTGCTGGAAACCACCGATGCGGACCACGATGGGGTGCCCGACATCTATCAGGCTCGACGGGACTGACACGTGGTGCGTGCGTAAACTGGCGGGATGCTTGAACAGATCCGCGGCCCCGCAGATCTGCAGCACCTTTCCCAGTCGCAGCTCGACGACCTGGCCGGTGAAATCCGTGAATTCCTGATTCACAAGGTTGCTGCAACCGGCGGTCATCTCGGCCCGAACCTGGGCGTGGTCGAACTGACCCTTGCGCTGCACCGGGTCTTCGACTCCCCGCACGATCCCATCATCTTCGACACCGGCCATCAGGCCTACGTGCACAAGATGCTCACCGGCCGCTGCGCGGACTTCGTGAATCTGCGGATGAAGGGTGGCCTGTCGGGCTATCCGTCCCGCGCCGAGAGCGAGCACGACTGGGTCGAATCCAGCCACGCCAGCACCGCGCTGTCCTACGCCGACGGGCTGGCCAAGGCCTTCGAGCTGTCCGGCCACCGCAATCGCCACGTGGTCGCGGTCGTCGGCGACGGCGCCCTCACCGGCGGTATGTGCTGGGAGGCGCTCAACAACATCGCCGCTGCCAACCGGCCCATCGTGATCGTCGTCAACGACAACGGACGCAGCTACGCACCGACCATCGGCGGGCTCGCCGACCACCTGGCCACCCTGCGGCTGCAGCCGGGCTACGAGAAACTGCTGGAGAAGGGCCGCGACACCGTGCGCGGTGTGCCGTTGATCGGCGAGCTCTGCTACCAGTGCATGCACAGCGTCAAGGCGGGTATCAAGGATGCGCTGTCGCCGCAGGTGATGTTCACCGACCTCGGCGTGAAGTACGTCGGCCCGATCGACGGGCATGACGAGCGTGCGGTCGAGGCGGCGCTGCGCAGCGCGCGCGGGTTCAACGCCCCGGTGATCGTGCACGTCGTCACCCGCAAGGGCAATGGGTATTCGCACGCCGAGAACGACGAAGCCGAACAGATGCACGCCACCGGCGTCATCGACCCGCACACCGGTCGGCCCACGTCGGTGGCGGCGCCCGGCTGGACGGCGGTGTTCTCCGACGAACTCATCAAGAAGGCCGCCCGGCGCCGCGATATCGTCGCGATCACCGCGGCCATGCCGGGCCCGACGGGCCTGAGCGCGTTCCGCCAGGAGTACCCGGACCGTTTCTTCGACGTCGGGATCGCCGAGCAGCACGCGATGACGTCGGCGGCCGGGCTGGCGATGGGTGGTATGCACCCGGTGGTGGCCATCTACTCGACATTCCTGAACCGGGCGTTCGACCAGTTGATGATGGACGTCGCGCTGCACAAGCTGCCGGTCACCATGGTGCTGGACCGCGCCGGCGTCACCGGCAACGACGGTGCCAGCCACAACGGTATGTGGGATCTCTCGATGCTGGGCATCGTGCCCGGTATCCGGGTCGCCGCACCGCGTGACGCCGCCCGGCTGCGCGAGGAGTTCGGCGAGGCAATCGACGTCAAGGACGGCCCGACCGCCATCAGATTCCCCAAAGGCGCAGTGGGCGAAGATATTCCGGCGCTGGAGCGGCGCGACGGGGTCGACGTGCTGGCGGTACCGGCCGACGGTCTGTCAACCGACGTGCTGCTCGTGGCGGTCGGTTCGTTCGCGGTGATGGGACTCGCCGTCGCCGAGCGTCTGCAGCAGCAAGGCATCGGTGTCACGGTCGTGGACCCGCGCTGGGTGATTCCGGTTCCCAGGGCGCTGCACGCGCTGGCGTCCGCGCACAAACTCGTGGTCACCCTCGAGGACAACGGCGTCAACGGCGGGATCGGTTCGCTGATCTCGGCTGCATTGCGCCGCAACGAGATCGACGTTCCATGCCGCGATGTCGGGGTTCCGCAGGAGTTCCTGGAGCACGCGTCGCGCTCGGAGATCCTCACCGAGATCGGACTCACCGATCAGCATCTCGCCCGGCAGATCACCGGTTGGGTGGCGGCGCTGGGCAGCCCGGTGGGCGACCACGTCAGCGAACAGGTCGACTGAGCGACAGCCCCGCGCTCTCAGCTCACATCGATCGTGAGCGCTGCCGTCAGCACCGGCCCCGTGAGTTCGCGCTGCCATGGTCGTGCCCCGGCCTGGGTCAGGAACTCGTCGACGGCGGTCGCTACGTCGGGCACCGGCTGCCAGTCCCAGCACAACCGGCGCAGCGTGTCCGGAGTCAACAGGTTCTCGGCGGGAACCGAAACCCGTTGGGACAGTTCGGCCAGTCCGGCGCGCGCCTTCTCCAGCCGTTCGGCGGCCTCGGGCTTGCGCCGCGACCACCGAGACGTCGGCGGCGGGCCGTTGACGGGTTCGGTGCCGGTCGGCGGATCGGTGTCCTGACGGGCCCGGTCCAGCGCATCCAGCCAGACCTGTGCACTGCGCCGCTGTCGACTTCCGCCGAAAATCGGTAGTGCGGTGAGCTTTTCGATGGTGTCCGGATCGGCGGTGGCGGCGCTGATGATCGCCGAGTCGGGCAGGATCCGGCCGGGCGCGATATCCCGGCGGGCGGCGATGTGATCGCGAGTGGTCCACAATTCCCGCACCGCGGCCAGGGCCCGCGGGTTGCGGACCTTGTGGATACCGGAGGTGCGGCGCCACTTGTCGCGCCTGGTGACTGTGGCCTCGGCGGTCCGCAGAAACTCGAATTCCTGTGCAGCCCAGTCGGATTTGCCCTGCTCCTCAAGCACCGCGGCGACTGCGTGCCGCAGTTCCACCAGCACCTCGACGTCCAGTGCGGCGTAGTTCAGCCATTCCTGGGGGAGTGGCCGTTTGGACCAGTCGGCCGCGCCGTGCCCCTTCACCAGGCCCAGCCCCAGTAGCCGACGGACTTCCTCGGCAAGGTTCACCCGCTCGAAGCCGGCCAGCCGGCCGCCCAGTTCGGTGTCGTACAGCCGTGGTGGCGTCATCCCGAGCTCGGCCAGGCACGGCAGATCCTGGTCGGCGGCATGCAGTATCCACTCGTCGGTGCCGAGTACCTGGGCGACCGGTGCCATCACCTGCAGGGGGTCCCCGCCGTGGTTGACCGGATCGATCAGAACGGTGCCGGCCCCGGCGCGCCGGATCTGCACCAGGTATGCCCGGTTGGAGTAGCGGAATCCCGACGCCCGTTCGGCGTCGATGGCGAACGGGCCGGTACCGCCGGCCAGCCGTTCGGCAGCACGGGCGATATCGCTCGGATAGATCGACAGCGGTGGCACACCCTCGGCGGGGGCCAGGAGGGGAATCGCCTCTGGCTCGACGCTGTCAGGGGCTGCGCCGTCAGGCTCGGGGTCGGTCTCGGTCATCAGGCGCGGGTACGGGAGCCCAGGCTGGTGACTCCCGCCGGCGGAAGGCCGGCCGCATGCTCGAGAACCTCACAGAACGCCTGCACATGCGGACCGAGCTCGAGGTTGGTGGCGGTCCACGACGCGCGCAGCTCCAGCTGGTGGGCCCGGGGCGGGCCGGAGATGTCGCCGTAACGCACCGACGTGGTGGCGGTGACGGTGCCGCCCAGCGCGGTGACGGCCTCGGCATGCGACTCCAGGGCGTCCACCAGCCAGCTCCAGGCCACTTCGGGTAACAGCGGATCGACGGCTTCGGTGGAGTCCAGGTCGGCCTGGATATAGGCGACCAGGCGCATGGTGCCGTCCCAGGCCTCGGCACCCTCGGGATCGTGCAGCAGGATCAGCCTGCCGAAGGCGTCACCCTCGGAACGCTCGGGAACGATCGTCGTCTCAGGGTGGCGAACCTCGGCGCCCAGCGCGTAGCTGAAGGGGGCCAGCCGTTGCGGCGGCCTGATCGGGCCCAGCTCGATTTCCGGCCGCACCGTCGCAGCATTCATTGCTGCGACCGCGGTACGGAACTGGGCCGGTTCGGCGGACGTCACACCAAATCACGCTAGACCCAACCGGCCCCGGGGGTGCGCAGGCGCGCCGGATTTCTGCCTCGAGGCACGCCAGAGTCCGGCGCAGACCCCCGCGGCTAACATGGGGGCCGATGAATACCCGCCGTGACCTGCCCGAGTCTCCTTTTCTCGCCGCTGCCGCCGGACGTACGCCCTCGCGTATACCCGTGTGGTTCATGCGCCAGGCGGGTCGTTCGCTGCCCGAGTACCGGGAGTTGCGCGCCCACCACAAGATGCTCGATGCGTGTTTCGACCCGGAGTTGGTTGCCGAGATCACCCTGCAGCCGGTGCGACGCCACGGTGTCGACGCGGCCATCCTGTTCTCCGACATCGTGGTGCCGCTGCGGGCCGCCGGTGTCGGGCTGGACATCGTGCCCGACGTCGGTCCGGTCATCGACCACCCGATACGCACCCGCGCCGACGTCGACGCCTTGAAACCCCTTGAACCGCACCAGGTCGCACCCGTCTCCGACGCGGTCAAGCTGTTGGTATCCGCCCTGGGCGAGGTGCCGCTGATCGGTTTCGCGGGCGCCCCGTTCACCCTGGCGTCCTATCTAGTGGAGGGCGGGCCCAGCCGCAACCACGAGAAGACCAAGGCCATGATGCTCGGCGACCCGGACACCTGGCATGCGCTGATGACGGCGCTCACCGACCTGACCATCGCCTTCCTGACCGAGCAGCTCGCCGCTGGCGTGGACGCCATCCAGGTGTTCGACTCCTGGGCGGGCACGTTGTCGCTGGCCGATTACCGGGCCTCGGTGTTGCCGCACAGCTCACGGGTGTTCGACGCGCTCAAGGGCGAAGGCGTGCCGATGACGCACTTCGGGGTGGGAACGGCCGAATTGCTCGGCGCCATGGGTGACGCCGGGGCCACCGTGGTCGGCGTGGACTGGCGGACCTCGCTGGCCGACGCCGCGACGCGGGTGCGACCGGGCACCGTCCTGCAGGGCAACCTGGATCCGGTCGTACTGCTCGCCGGCTGGCCGGTGGTGGAACGTGCGGCACGCGCCGTCGTGGCCGACGGCCGCCGCGCCCAGGAAGCCGGCGCGGGCGGGCATATCTTCAATCTCGGTCACGGCGTGCTGCCGGCGACCGAGCCCGGGGTGGTGACCGATCTGGTGGAGCTGGTGCATTCATTGTGAAATCGGCGTACTGCGTTGTCGGCGGCGGCATTTCGGGCTTGACCGCCGCGTATCGACTGCGCGTTGCCGCCGGGCCGGATGCGTCGATCACCCTGTTCGACCCGGCCGACCGCCTCGGCGGGGTGTTGCGCACCGAACAGGTCGGCGGTGTGCCGGTGGACCTGGGCGCCGAGGCGTTCATCGCGCGGCGGCCCGAGGTGCCCGCGCTACTCGACGAACTCGGCCTGGCCGGCCGGCAGGTCGCCAGCACCGGGGCGCGGCCGCTGCTGTTCACCCAGGGCCGGTTGCACCCGGTCCCCACCGGAACCCTGCAGGGCATCCCGGCGCAGGCCGCGTCGGTGGCGGGTCTGGTCGACGACGCGACGGTCGCGCGTATCGAGGCCGAACCCGGGCGGCCGTTGCACTGGCGTACCGGCGCGGATCCGTCCGTCGCCGAGCTGATCGGGGACCGATTCGGCGAGCAGGTGGTGACGCGTTCGGTGGAGCCGCTGCTCACCGGGGTTTACGCCGGCTCGGCCGAGACCATCGGGATCCGCTCGGCGGTTCCCACCCTGGCCGCCGCACTGGATCGGGGCGCCCGCAACCTCAGCGCCGCGGTGCGCGATGCCTTGCCACCGCCGCGGGACGGCGCGTTGTTCGGCGCCATCGCGGGCGGCTACGGATTGCTGGTCGACGAACTGGCCCGCCGGGCCGGTGTGCGCTGGGTACAGGTCGGGATCGAACGGGTGATGCGGTCGGCGCGCGGCTGGGATCTGGTGGACGACGAAGGTGGCCACTGGAGTGCGGACGCGGTACTGCTTGCGGTACCGGCGCCGCGGCTGAGCAGACTGATCGAGCACGTCGCGCCGCGCAGCGCCGCGGCGGCACGGCGGGTGACGGTGGCCTCGTCGGCCGTGGTCGCCCTGGCCCTGCCCGGCGGCACCCCGCTGCCCCCACAGTCCGGTGTGCTGGTCGCCGGCGGAGAAGCCTTGCACACCAAGGCGATCACGCTCACCTCGCAGAAGTGGGGACGGCGCGGCAATGTCGAACTGGTGCGGCTGTCATTCGGCCGCTACGGCGATCAGCTGGCCCGCAGCGTGGGCGACGACCGACTGCTGAGCTGGTCCCTGGAGGACCTGGACCGGCTCTTCGGGATCGTCGCCGACCCGGTCGACTGCCGGGTGCAGCGGTGGATCGACGCCATGCCGCAGTACGGTCCGGGACACGCCGATCTGGTGGCCGAAGTGCGAGCCGGGCTGCCGCCGACACTGGCGGTCGCGGGCGCCTACCTGGACGGTATCGGGGTGCCCGCGTGTGTCGCGGCCGCCACCCGGGCGGCCGGGAAACTGGCGGGCCCCGGCGTGGCACGATAGCCGCATGGCCAAGCTCGATTACGACGCGCTCAACTCGATGACCCGATACATGATGATCTCGGTTTTCGCCGTGCAGCCCGACTCGCTGGACGCGGACCGGTCCGCGCTCATCGATGAGACCGCGACGTTCCTCAAACAGCAGGAGGAGCGGGGTGTCGTGGTGCGCGGGCTCTATGACGTCGCCGGCTTCCGCGCCGACGCCGATTTCATGATCTGGACCCATGCCGAACGGGTCGAGGACCTGCAGACCACCTACCGGGACTTCCGGCGCACCACCCTGGGGCAGGCCAGTGATCCGGTCTGGAGCGTGGTCGCGCTGCACCGCCCGGCCGAGTTCAACAAGAGCCACGTCCCGGCCTTCATCGCGGGCGAAGACCCGGGCGACTACGTCTGCGTCTACCCGTTCGTGCGGTCCCTGGAGTGGTACCTGCTGCCCGACGACGAGCGCCGCAAGATGCTCGTCGAGCACGGGATGGCGGGCCGGGAGTACCCGGATGTACGGGCCAACACGGTGCCCGCGTTCGCGCTCGGCGACTACGAGTGGATCCTGGCCTTCGAAGGTCCGGATCTGGGGCGCATCGTCGAACTGATGTGGAAGCTGCGCTACACCGACGCCCGTCGCCATGTCCGGGAGGAGACCCCCTTCTTCACCGGTCCCCGGGTGGCGGTCGAGGATCTGCTGGCCCGTCTACCCTGATCCTGCGCCCAACCTCGGGCGGTGACGACCGCAATTTTGCTAGCCTCACGTCCGATGCCACGGTTCGCATGGGTAGCGAGTGCGGCGACGGTCACCACCGCCGCGTGGTGTGCATGGCTGATGGCGGGCTGGGGCGGACCCGACGTGGTGTCGGCCGCCGATGATCTCGGCTTCGTGGCGGTGTCCGGTTTTGCGATGAGCTGCGCTGGTTACACCGCGTGGCGTGCTCTCGGTCGGCAACGGCTGGCGTGGGTTTTCATCACGATCGGGCTGTTCGGCTGGACCATGGGGTCGGCCGCATGGGCCTACTACGAATGGTGGTTGGGGACCGCGCCGTTTCCTTCCCTCGCCGACGCCGGCTACCTCATGTTTCCGGTCTTCGTATGCGCCGGGCTGCTGGTCCTGCCCGTCGGGGCGTCGGGGTACACCTACACCCGCCTCGTCCTGGACGGCGTGATCGTCGCGGGCTCACTTTTCGTCGTCGCCTGGTTCGCCGTGGTGCGGCAGATGTTCGCGAACGGCGGGGCAAAGACATTCGAAGTCGGGCTGTCGCTGGCCTATCCGCTCACCGATCTGGTGGTGGTGACGGTGGCACTGCTGGTGCTTGCGCGCGCCCGGCCCGGCAACCGTGCCCCGCTGGTGCTGTTGACCGCCGGTGTCGTGCTGATGGCTCTGGCCGACTGCGGCTGGGCGTATCTGATCTCCCACGACGACTACCGCACGGTCAGCGCCGTCGATCTCGGCTGGGCATGGGGGCTGCTGCTGATCGGGGTCGGCGCACTGCTGTCGTCGCACCTTCCGCGCTCCCATGTCGACGGAGCGAGTGCGCCGACCGCCGCTGCACTGTGGGTGCCGTATGTGCCGTTGGCCGTCGCCATGGTGATCGGCGTGGCCAATGTGGTGTGGGTACCGGAGCTGGCGCCGGCGTTGGTGGCCTTCGTCCTGTTGGTGAGTGCCGTGGTGTTCCGGCAGGTCATCGTGGTGGGGGAGAACCGCCGGCTGCTGGCAAATGCCGAAGCGCAGGCCATGCACGACCCGCTGACCGGGCTGGCCAACCGGGCCCTGTTCCAGGACCGGTTGACTCACGCGTTGGTGCTGCACCGTCGCGACAAGCAGCCGGTCGCGGTGTTGTCGCTCGACCTCGACGATTTCAAGCTCGTCAACGACGGTCTGGGCCATCCGACCGGCGATGTCCTGCTGACCAGCGTCGCCGAACGCATCGTGGGTGCCGCACGCAGCAGCGATACGGTCGCCCGGCTGGGCGGTGACGAATTCGCGGTACTGCTCGAAGGTGATGCCGAGCAGTCCATCCAGGTCGCGCAGCGCATCGCGGCCGGTTTCGGCGACCCGTTCGCCATCGAGGGCCATCACCTACCGCTGCGGCCCAGCGCGGGTCTGGCCATCGCGGCGCCCGAGGGCCCGGAACTGTCCGCCGAGGCACTGATGGAGCGTGCCGACGTGGCGATGTACTCGGCGAAGCGGGCTCGAGCGCGCGAGGTACGGGTGTTCTCGGCGGAGATGCAGCGTGCGGAGGGGTGGTCGGCGACCCGGACTCCCGTTGACGGTGCCGCGACCCTGCAGATGCTCGGCGAGTTGCGCTCGGCAATCGACAACGACGATCTCATCCTGATGTATCAACCGAAGTTCGACCTGCGCGACGAATCCATCGTCGGTGTCGAGGCGCTGCTGCGCTGGCCGCACCCCTCGCGCGGGCTGCTCGCACCGGACGAGTTCCTGGCCCTGGTCCGTGAGCACGGGTTGATACGGTCGGTGACCGAACTGGTGGTCACCCAAGCCCTGGATCAGGCGGCGCTGTGGCGCGATCACGGGTTCACGGTGCCGATCGCGGTGAACCTGTTCGCGCCGTCGCTGGCCGATCTGACCATGTCCGACCGCATCGTGCGGGCACTCGACGAGCGTGGCCTGGCGTGCGAGACGCTCACGGTCGAGGTCACCGAGGATCTGTTGCTGGACAACGTCGATCGGACCCGCGCGGTCATCGAGACGCTGCGCGGGCACGGTGTGCGGGTGGCCCTCGACGACTTCGGCAGTGGGTATTCGACGCTGGCCTACCTTCGCGATCTCCCGATCGACGAGATCAAACTGGACCGCGATTTCGTCAGCGCGGTGCGTGGTGATCGGCGGGCCGGGGTGATCGTGCGCACGGTCATCGCGCTGGCGCACGAACTGGGTATGACAACGGTCGCGGAGGGGATAGAGAACGCCGAAACCGTTGCGCTGCTTCGCGAGTACGGCTGCCGCTACGCGCAGGGGTTCTTCTACAGCGAGCCGCTTTCGGCCGCCGCGATGCTGGAACTGCTCACTGCGCGCCGGCGGGCACGAGGCGCAGTGATATCGAGTTGATGCAGTACCGCTGATCGGTGGGGGTCGGGTAGCCCTCGCCCTCGAAGACATGGCCCAGGTGGCTGTGGCAGTTGGCGCACAGCACCTCGACGCGTGTCATCCCCAAGGTGTCGTCCCGCCGCAGGATCACCGCCTCGGAGTCTTTCGGGTCGAAGAAAGACGGCCAGCCGCAATGGGATTCGAACTTCTCGGTGCTGCGGAACAGTTCTGCCCCGCAGGCCCGGCACTCGTAGACACCGGGGGTCTTGGTGTCGGTGTACTCGCCGGTGAACGGCCGCTCGGTGCCGGCACGGCGGAGCACCGCGAACTCGGCCGCGCTGAGCTTCTCGCGCCACTCGTCGTCGGTGAGCTGGATCTTCGGCTCGGTCATGACGCCACGCTAGCGCGTGGCCGGTCTTCCGTCATCCAGGGTGGATCGATTCCGGAATCCAGCCGGCCTTCGGCCTTGGCGTCCAGGTAGCGGTAATACAGCACGCAGAACACCACCACCAGCAGCAGTGACCAGCCGTAGGTGATCTTCATGTACTCCAGGAACCGTCCGGTGGTCGGCCAGCGCCACATCAGCCAGCGGTCCATCGTGAGGAACCCGTACACACCGAGCCAGGCCGGCCAGTTGCGCACCACCGAGTTCGGCAGCACCACCGTCATCAGGAACGGGAACAACATCATCGAGTAGTAGCCCTGCGCCAGGGACAGCACCAGCCACGAGGTGATCAGCAGGACACCGGAGGAGGTCAGCATCCAGAACAGTGGATCGCGCACGCGGTAGTACCGGTACAGCAGCCACAGGCTGGCCGCGGCCAGCACCAGCGCGATCACCCGCAACAACAGGATCAGCCACATCGGCAGCCCGTAGTAGATGCCGTTGCCCAGGATCGACGAATTGAAGTAGTCCCGGGTGGACAGGATGTACGGGACGGTGTTGCGGAGGAAACCCATCGGGTCGGCGGACAGGGGCCAGGCCACCGCGTTGAACACCAGCGGCACCGCGAAGGCTGTCACCAGGGCGCGCCATTGCCGGTTGAGCAGCGGCAGCAACAACAGCACGGCCAGTAGGGGTTTGAGTACCAGCGTCAGTCCGATGGCCGCACCCGCCCACCACTGATGGCCCACCTTGCCGGACAACAACCAGTAGAAGAACAGCACCTCGGCCAGCAGCAGGCAGCCGTTGATATTGGTGAAAACCAAGGTGTTGGTCACCGATTCGGTGCAGTACACGGACAGCAACAGGGCGGGGAATGCCACCGAGGTCAGCGAGAACTTGAACAGCCGCACCAGGATGCCGCAGGCGATGATGATCGCGATCGAGTTGAACGCGACGAACCAGAAGCGCGACGCGAACTCCGGCAGGAACCCGAACGGGGCCAACAGCAGGGTGCCGCCCGGGGGGTACAGGTAATGCGGATCGACGTAGTTGAAGTGCTCGTTGTAGATGTCCCAGTGCCGGCGGAAATTCGAGACCGCCCGGTACACCGCACCGAAGTCGTCGGTGATGTAGCCGTTGGTGGTGAGCACGTAACTGCGGTGGATGATCGACATGATGGCGATCGGCCACAGCGCGGACCGCACCACATTGGCGGTGGTGGGAGCGGACGTGCGAGGTCGAAAGACGCTCAGGATGGTATCGGTTGGCGCCACCAGCGCACCGTACACCGGAGTGCGGCGGGCTCCGTTCAGGCGGGGCAGAACGTGTCGTTGCCCGGCAGCTTCCCACTGTCCAGATAGCCCAGCACCGGCGCGAGGGCACACGGTGAGTAGATGCTGGCGCCGTGGCCGATGCCCTGCCAGATCACCCGCTTGCTGGTGGCGCCGGCGTTGATCATGGTGGCGGCCACCGCGGCCACCCCTTCATTGCCGATGATCGGATCGTTCTGCACGCCGAGCAGCAGCACCGGGATCTTGAGATCCTTGGGGTCCTTCGGTGCGGTGCCGCTCGGCCAGCTCAGGCAGTTGACCATGCGCAGCGCGCCGACAGCACCGAACTGCGGGTACAACTTCGGCCAGGCGACGACGAGTTCCCGGACCCGGTCGGGGGTGGGCCGGTTGAGCGCGTCGCTGCAGCCGTTGACGAACTGACCGTCGGTCTGGCGCGTCGCGTCGGCCTGGCTGATCAGAGTGTTCAGTGCAGTTGCGTCGCCGCCGCGGGCCGAGGCGAGTGCCCCCGCAAGCGCATTGGTGGCCGCGACGCGGTCACCGCGCGGGAAGGCCAGCGCGGTGCTGATCGCGTCGGCGACGGCGGCGACCGAGGCACCGCCGGGACCGTTGCCGGCTCGGGCGGAGGACAGGATCGCGTCGATGGCACCCTTCGGATCCGGGCCGAGCGGGCAGTTCACGGCGGCGCATTGGGCGGCGAACGCATCAAGTGCAGCCTGCTGGCCCTTCACCTTCTGCTCGGCGGTGGCTTCGGCGTTGATCGCCAGCGGCAGCGGTGAATCGAGGACGAGGCGAGACACCTTGTTCGGATGGGATCCGGCGTAGGCGAGCGCCACCTGTGCGCCGTTGCCGACGCCAAGCAGTGCGATGGTGTCAGCATCCCAGGTGCTGCGCAGTCGCTCGATGTCCTCGGCGGCGTGTGCGTTGTCGTAGGCGGAGTCGCCGGGGGCGATGGTGTCGGTGCAGCTGGTGGTGGCGGTCTGGGCGATCGCGCTCAGGTTGGCCACCGGGTCGTCGCCGGACTCGAACTGGGCCTGGTCGATCATCTCCTGGCGGTCGAAGCCGTCGCGGCAGTTGATGGCCGCCGACAGGCCGATACCGCGGCGGTCGATGGCGACGACGGGATGTGTCTTGAGCACATCGGTGCCGCCGCGGGTCAGCCAGACCGGCAGCTGACTGGACGACGGCAGGTCGCTGCCGGTGGTCATCACCAGCGGGCCGGCGTCGGCGGGGGTGTCGGACGTGCTGGCCCGGACCACGCCGATGTCGATGCTGCCGTTGGCGCCGCTGATCGGGTCCAGATCGGCGGCGAAGGTGGCGCAGTCCAGTTTGACCCCGGGTACCGGGGCGGTCGATGCGGCGGTGAACGTCTGAGCCGTGCAATCCCGCCACTGCAGAGCTTGATCGTTCTTGGGCGCGGCGATCGGGGGCGGGCCGGCGACCGTGCTGGTGGTCGCGGGCTGGCCCTGCGGGCCGGCACCGGAGTCGGTGGCATAGCGCGGGTTTGCGGCCAGCAACGGGGCACACGATGTCAGCAGCAACACCGCAGCCGAGATACTCACGGCCCGAATCGCACATAATCCCCGAGTCGCTTCGCTCCTGCCCGCCGTACGCATGCCGACCACAGTAGCGATGGTCACGCAGAGGACTCGTGCGCCGCACGGCTGTAGCGCGTGTAGAGGTAGCCCTCCGAATCGGTGAGCACATGCCGGCGCTGCATCCGGTGCAGCGCTTCGGTCGGGCTGTCGGTGACCCGTTTGGCTTTACCGCCGACGACGAACGGCGCGATGGTCAGACACAGCTCGTCGAGCAGGTCGGCGGCGATGAAGGTGCCGAGCAGGCTGGGACCACCCTCGGTGAGCACCCGGGTCAACCCGAGCCCGGCCAGGGTGGCGACCATGGCGTGCGGGTCCACCTCATCGGGGTCACCGGCCGAACAGTCGTGCACCGCGGCCAGCCCGGACAGCCGGGTTCGGGCGTCGATGGCGGCGTTGTGGGAGGTCAGCACGAGCGGTGGGATCTCGGTGTGGGTGAACACCAGTAGGTCGTGGTTGAGCTGCGCCGACCGGGTGACGATCGCGATGGGGGGCACCTCGGCCTGGCCGCGGTCTTGGCGCGCGGCACGCTCGCCGGCGCCCAGCTGTGCGCCCGAATAGTTCTCGGTACGGACCGTCCCGGCACCGACGACCACGACATCGGCGAGTTCGCGCATCAGTCCGAACAGTGCCCGGTCCCCGGCACCCCCGAGCCCGCCCGAGCGGCCGCCGGTGGTGGCCGCGCCGTCCAGGCTGGTGACGAAGTTGGCCCGAACCCAGCAGGTGGTCAGTGCGTCGGGATAGGCATACTGCCTGGCCAGCCCGCTGTCGGTGGCGCCGTCGGCGGGTTGCAGTGTTGTGAGTTCCGTCCCAGCAGCGGCATCCGACATGGGGATCATTGCAGCACGTCGATAGGGTGCACGACATGCAAAGCGGCGCAGGCGTCGAAGCTCTGGTGGATCGGCATCCCAAGGTCACACCGGAACAGCTGGTCGCACGGTTGGTACCGCCGCCGACGTTCGCCGATGTCAGTTTCGACACGTACCGTCCAGATCCGGCCGAGCCGTCGCAGGCCGCCGCTGTGGTCAAGTGCCGCACGTTCACCGAGCAGGCGCTGGAGCGGCGCGCGGGCAAGAAGAAGCTGTTCGGCAAACGGGAGGTGCTGCCCGGAGTCGGGGTCTACCTCGACGGTGGGTTCGGTGTCGGCAAGACGCACCTGCTGGCCTCCACCTATTACGCGCTGTCGAACGCCGAGGTGGCGCCGACGGCGTTCGCGACCTTCGGCGAGCTGACCCAGTTGGCCGGGGTGTTCGGTTTCACCGAGTGCATCGATCTGCTCGCCGAGTACGTGGTGGTGTGTATCGACGAGTTCGAACTCGACGACCCGGGCAACACCACGCTGATCTCCCGGTTGCTCTCGGCGCTGGTGGAGCGCGGGGTGTCGATCGCGGCCACCTCCAACACGCTGCCCGAGCAACTCGGTGAGGGCCGGTTCGCCGCGCAGGATTTCCTGCGCGAGATCAACACGCTGGCCTCGATCTTCACCACCGTGCGGGTCGAGGGGCCGGACTACCGGCACCGTGGGCTGCCGCCCGCTCCGGAACCGCTGTCCGACGAGGATGTGCGCACTCGGGCGGTCGGGGTGTCGGGGGCGACGCTGGACGATTTCGACGCGCTGTGTGCCCACCTGGCGACCATGCACCCGTCGCGGTATCACGCGTTGATCGACGGGGTCGACGAGGTGTTCATCACCGGTGTGCACCCGATCACCGATCAGAGTGTGGCGCTGCGGTTGGTGGCGCTGACCGACCGGCTCTACGACGCGGGCGTGCCGATTCTGGCCTCGGGCACCAAGCTGGACACCATCTTCAGCGAGGAGATGCTGGCCGGTGGGTTCCGCAAGAAGTACCTGCGTGCCACGTCGCGTCTGCTGGCGCTGACCGCGGCCGCCCAGGTTTCGTAGCGGAGGGCAGGAGCGCAGCGACCCGGGAATCGTTACAGCGGTCGCACCATCACGTAGTCGTTCTCGACATGCCCGCCCAGCCGGAACGTCTTGGTGCCGCTGACGGTGAATCCCGACTTGGCGTAGAAGCGTTGGGCCCGTTGGTTTTCCTGGTTGACGCCCAGCCACACGCACGCCGCCCCGAGCGCCGTGCTGTGGGCCAGCACCTCGACCATCAGCGCCGCGGAGACCCCGGCGCCGTGCACATCGGGCAGGGCATACATCTTGGACAGTTCCACCGCCGGCCGCAGCGTGACCGCGCCGGCCACCTCGGGATCGTCGGGTACGCCCCGAATCAGCATGGCATAGCCCAGGATTCGGGTGTCATCGCGCGCGATCAGCACCACCCGGGCGGGGTCGTCGAGATACTTCGCGAAGTTCTCCACTGCGAGGTGGTCCGCGACGAAGGCCGCGACATTGTCAGGCGACACCGCGGGTGGGCAGGCCAGCGGGAAGGTGGTCGCGGCAACCTCGGCCAGTTCGGGCAGATCCGCAGGGGTGGCTGACTCGACGCGCATGCGCCTTACGGTAGCGGGGTGCCGGGCTGCCAGATGTTCCACTGCGCCAGGTGGGTTCCCGTCTGCGGGTTGAGCATCACCACGTTGGTCACCAGGCCGCGGTACACATCCCAGTAGATCGCGCCGTTGACGGTTGACCCGGGCGCAGCGTTGAGCAGCGCAGTCTCCAGCGAGTCCGGCGCGTCGGTGTGCTTGGCGGTGTAGGCGTCGGCGTAGGGGGTGACACCGCTGAACGTGGTCGCGATCGCCAGCTTGTACGGGTTGGGCGCCGAGAGGACGTGCACGGTGATCGGCGCCTTCCACGGTCCGCCGGTGGCCCGCCAGCGCGGCGAGCCGTTCCAGGTCCAGCCCGGCGGCACGTCTGTGGGGACGACGTCGTGCACGGTGACGTCGGCGGCGAAATCGTCGAATTGCACGTGCAGGGTGTCACCCAGATTGCCGATCGGGGTGATGGGAGCGGCGGCCGGCGGTGCGGCCGGGGCTGCCGGAGCCAGCCCGACGGCCATCACCGCCGTCAAACCAGCAAGCACTACCGACATCATCCGAAGCATGTCTGGCATCTTGGCACATGGTTTGCCGCGCGTCGGAGCTTTACTCCACCCAGGGGCCGTGGCCGCCGATCGAGTCGATGCGGATCCGGGTGAGGAAACCTTCGGGGGAGTTGGGCGGGGGGAAGTGTTCGTCGGAGCCCAGCAGTGCGATGGCCAGGTCCTTGAGCAGTTCCGGCGCCCCGCCCTCGACGATCCGGGCGGTTCCGTTCACGGACAGGTACTCGCGCTGCTGCCCGGGCTTCGGCGAGGCCAGGATGGTCACCGCGACGTTGGGCTCGCGGCGCACGTTGCGTACCTTCTTGTAGCTCTCGGACAGGTGCGCGGCCACCAGTTCGTCACCGTCGGGAGTGGATTGCACGGCCACCCAGACCACCGATACCTGCGGACTGCCGTCGGGGTTGATGGTGACGAGCGTGGCGTCGGCGCCCGCTCCGATCAGTGCACGTGCCGCGTCGTTGAGTGTCATGGCATCTTCTACTCCGTGGTGGCCTGATTCATTCCCGGTAGTGCGGAAAGCAACGCGACCACATCGGTCTCGGTGCGGACCTTGTCGATGCCGACGCTGTGCAGGGGACCGGTGCCGTCTTCGGATTCCAGCAATGCCAGCAGCAGGTGCTCGGTCCCGATGTAGTTGTGGCCCAGCCGAAGCGCCTCGCGGAAGGTCAGTTCCAGGACTTTCTTGGCGGGACCGCTGAACGGGACCAGGTGGAGTTTCTCGCCGGTGTCGGGAGGCAACTGCACCGCATCGCGGATCGTGGCGGTGTCGATGCCCTGGGCTTTGACGGCGGCGACACCCAGCGATCCCTCATCGGCGAGCAGTCCGAGGATGAGGTGCTCGGGGGTGATCTCGGTGTTGCCGGCGTCGCGGGCGGCATCCTGGGCGGCGACGACGGCGGCGCGGGCCCGCGGGGTGAATCGGGCGAAGCCCTCATTGGGGTCGATGGTGTCGCCCTTGGGGACGAAGCGTTTCTGTGCGGCCTGTTTGGTGACGCCCATCCGGGCGCCGATGTCGGTCCAGGAGGCGCCGGAGCGCCGGGCCTGATCGACAAAGTGGCCGATGAGGTGATCGGCCACATCGCCGAGATGTTCGGCGGCCAGCATGGCGTCGGCGAGTTGGTCGAGCGCGTCGCCGTGGACCGACTTGATGGCGCGGATGAGGGTGTCGAGGCTGACGGATGAGGTGGTGTCGCTCATGCGTCAACCGTAGGTTGACTCCAAGAAATCGTCAACTGATGGTTGACGATTTCGGGTAGCCGCGTCGGACGGCGCGCTCCAGGATGCCCAGGGTGGCGCGTAGCGCGCTCTCCGAGATCACCGGAAAGATGCCGGCCTCACGCCATTTCGGGT
The DNA here is from genome assembly GCF_025822555.1 of Mycobacterium hackensackense. Taxonomy (NCBI): domain Bacteria; kingdom Bacillati; phylum Actinomycetota; class Actinomycetes; order Mycobacteriales; family Mycobacteriaceae; genus Mycobacterium; species Mycobacterium hackensackense. The sequence goes on along the minus strand of NZ_JACKUC010000029.1, from coordinate 45,346 downwards.
CGATCTGTGACCAGTCGTAGAACGAGGTGACGACCGTGCCGTCGGTGCCGGGCTCCAGACGGTAGCCGTAGACGTGGCCGATCTGCGGTTTGAGCTGGCCCAGAATGGTCCAGGCGATCAGTCGGTCCGGCTCGAATTCGGTGATGCGGACGGTGACGTCGTAGCGGCCCAAGGGGAAATCGTTGAGTGACTCGCGATCCATGTGCACCGTGAAGCTGTCGTCGACCGCCGTTACCCGCTCGCCGTCGGCGTCCTGCAGCATCCCGGACGAGTCGATCGCCACGTGACCCTGCGGATCGGTCAGCACCGCGAAGATCGCGGCAGCGGGCTCGGCGATGGTGCGACTCACTTCGATGCGTTCTGTCATGGCTGCAGTCTGGCACCCGGCCTTCTCTTTTCGGGCCTACTGTGGAGGCGTGCGTTATCTGGTGATCGGTATCGGCGTGGTGCTGGCGTTCTTCGGCACGGTGTGGGCACTGCAGGGCTTCGGCGCGTTGCAGGGCAGTCCGATGAGCAACACGACCACGTGGTCGATCATCGGTCCCGTCACGGCTCTGATCGGGGTGGGCATCGCGGTCTACGCGTTTCGATTGCGTCGCTAGCGTCTGGCCAGCGCGCTCTCGATTTCGCGCACCCGGGTGGCGTCGACGCCCCACGGGTGCTCTACGTCGACGCGGCGATCCAGGTCCCACAGCACGCATTGCTCGCCCGGTTCGGCGACCAGAGACCAGGCAATGATGGTGCGGCGCAGTTGTTCTGACATCGAGTCGCCGCCGGCGGGTGCGTCCCCGTCCGGGTGATGGTGCAGGAAGCGGCCGTAGGCCCGGTCGCAGAACGTCGCGTAGCGGGCGGTGCAGAGGATGAGCCCGTGCCAGGCCTCGTCGACCGCGTGTGACGGCATGCCGATCACCTGGCCGTCGCGCAGTGCGGCGCCACAACACCTGAGCCATTGCCGCAGTCCGGTCTCGATCAGTTCCCGCGGCTGCCACGGACACGTTTTGAACACCGCGTCGGGCAGGGACAACTCGGCCACCGCCGCACTGGTGTGCCCGAGGTGGGGTGGGCGCCGCTTTCGCACGGTCTCACGATAGTGCTCACACCGTGCCTTGGGCCGTCGTGAAGAAATGGTGACACCGTGGTGAATCGATTGCTGCGTCTGGGCAATATCGGGCTGAGACTGTGCACAGATGCTGAACACCGCCGCGCATGCCCTGCAGCCGGTTGCCGCCCACCGCGGTGACGTGCGCCAGGCCGAGTATTACGTGGATTTGCTCGATGAGTTGCGGGCGGCGGTCACCGAGGATCTCGCGCATCAGCGGGCCTCGCTGGCCAAACGGGAACTCAACGGCGTCGAGTTCGGCGTGAGCCGGCTACAGCGGGCCATCAAGATGAAGGAGGCCGAGTTGGCGACGCTCAATCGGCTGGCCGACGCGATCGCTTCGAGGTTTCCGATGGTCTAGAGACCGTCGGAATTCATTCGTTCAGCGGGTAGGCCGACGGAGCATCCGCGCGTAGCGTTCGTCCATGGGCGTCATTCTGGTGAGCGTTGTGCTGCTGGTGTGCGTAGCGGCAGCAGTGCTGACGGTTCGGCGCCGACGTGCCGACCAACGGGCTCGGGAGACGCCGTTGGAGCGGTACCGCCGTGAGGCTCGCAATCTGCGGAGCACATCCCGTTATGGACGTGGTGCGGCCGGTGGCGCTGCCGGGTTCTGGGGCGCCGGTGGCGTGGGCGGGTCCGACCATGGGCACGGGCACGGGCACGGGCACGGGCACGGCGGATGCGGGGGTCACGGCGGGTGCGGTGGTGGCGGAGGTTGCGGTGGTGGCGGAAACTGAAGGCGCGCACGGCTGGTGACCATCGGGAAACGGATCAGCGCGTTCGGCTTCTGAGCTCAGGCGATGGCGCGGTCGTCGGCGCGTGCATGTCGCACGGTCCAGCCGGCTGAACGCAGGCGGTGGCTCAGGCGCTTCGATTCTCGCCGGACATCGCCTGCGTGGCCCAGGCTGGTGGGTTGGACGCTGATGGTGAACGGCCAGTACTCGAGGGCGTCGAAATGCGCCACCGCAAAGACTGTTTGGTGCTCGAGCCACAGGCTCGCAATGTGGCCCAGCGGGCGCGGTTGGCCGGGGGCGAGGGCAGACACCAGCGCAGCCAGCGACGCGGGGCCGCTCACCTCGAGGAGATCTGTCATGGGCTCATTTTCTCGTGAAGGGGCATCCGGACTCAACCGGTTTTCACTCTCGGTGCGCGCAGCCGCGCTGGAACCCTGGTCGGGTGCTCAGGAATGGACCTGCCCGGGCATGTAAGTGGGCTTCTCCGGGGGTTTGACATGTCTACTTTGGGTCGGGTGCGGAGTGGTGGTCGACGGGGTGGTCGTCGCCGGCTCCTGGGAGGTCGGTGTCCACGGAGCCTCTGATGTCCAGGGCTCTTCGGTTGCCGGCGGTGCGGTCGTCGTCGGTGCCACCGTCGTGGTGGGTTCGATGGTGGTCACGGGGGCTTCGGTAGTCGATGGCGAGAGTGTGGTGGACGTCGGCTCCGTTGTTTTCGGAACGTACGGAGGGGTTCTGGGTGAGTGGAGGAGAACGAGCGCCACACCTCCCGCGACGACCGCGGCTGCTGCCGTGACCATCAGCCCACGAGCAGATACATGCCATTTCAGCCAGTGACTCACGTTCCGTAGCACGGGCCTGAACTCTACTTCGTCGCGGTGTTAATTGACTGGCTAGATGATTGCGACTCGGCCATCGTTTTTGGGCTTCAGCGGCCATCCCGTATGAGCGGTCGATCTATCTGCCTAGCCGGGGGATGGTGGACCATCCACATCCCGCGACGAGCACCGGCGAGTCAGGTCAAACTGTCAACTAATCGTGCAGCAGACCCATTGGCGCACCAGACCTGAGAGTTGATTCAAGTCGTACGCGGTCGGTTGGGTTCTGCGCGAGACGGGCTTCGAGATCGTTGCAGGTCGCTAGAAATGGTTCGGGGATAGCCATGGCGTAACACTTCCGCACGGCGCTGGCCGATGGTGGCCGATTTAGGGTTACATCCGTGCGAGGATCTCAGCCTTCTTAGCTTGGAACTCGGTTTCAGTCAGTACACCGGCGTCTCGCAATTCAGCTAGCCTGCTCAACAGGCTTACCAGATCTGACCCAGGTAGAGCCTCGGCCTGCTGGCTGGCGGGATGGTTACGTGACGCCGGTGCTGCGTTGACTTCTTGCGTTGGCGTTCCGGTGAGGACTACTCCCCGCTGAGCGGCGCTGCGCTCGATTCGTTCGAGCTTCTTCTTAAGAAACTCGTCGTGATGACGTCGTCCGTGCCAGGTACCGATGAGGCAGGCTCCTACGAAGCCGGTGACAGCCACCACGCACATGAGGATTCGCAGTACGAGGTTCAGGCCCTGTGCGCGCTGAACAAACGGGTCACCGACAAAGGCAAGCACGAGAATGACAGCCACCAGCCCTGCCGAAACGGTTGTCCATCGATAGGTGTGTTTTGCGATGTAGTGCGAAGCGTAGGAAGCGAGCAAGAAACTTAGAATCCAGGCGAGCGTGAACCCGCAAATCGACCATGCCGGCCACGAGCCGATAACAGGCTTAAAAAGATGGAGGCCTATCCACGCCGAAACGCCCCATCCAAAAAGAAGCAAGCTGGCTAACAGTATTACTACGAGACCGATAGGACGTCGCAGCTGTCCCTGCGCGATTTGCGCGAAGTCTGCGACTTTATCCCGCTGCGCACTTTGACGGTGATACGCGACTGCCGCGGGTAGCCCCACCGCTACCGCCAGCACGCTAGCTTGTACTGAGTCTGGAGCGTGAATTGCATTGAATAAGAATCCAAGTGCAGTCGCAAGAACAATCGAGGCGCCGACAATGGGCAAAGACTGTGCATTCGGAGTTGGCGGTATCGGCTGAGACGTCATTGCGCTCCCTCTCCCCTCACCGCCGCCCTTGCGTTGGTGTGCATATGCAGCGTAAATGCGGGGCACAGCTTTGGCATGGGAATGGATGAGCAGCTGACACACCCGCGACGGCGCGGCCTGGCGCGCGACATCGATGGAACCGAAGGAGTGCGCTCCGCCACCGCCCAGCTTGCGGTGTCATCCAATGAATGATGAGCGGTCTACTGTTTTCGCTGTGCCGAGCAATGTAACCCGCATCGTCGCAACTGAATTGGAGCCTGACAGGGACAACCCCGAGCCGCGGCTGGTCGGGCGTGGACGGCCGCCGGTAAAGATCTTCGGGAACGGCTCGACTCGGCGGCCGCGGCGCGGCTGCTTACGATGAACCTGCTTAAGGCGGCGCCAGGATTAACGCGCGTGATGAGGTGCTGACGGTACGTCGCGGCACAGTTGACCGGATATTGCAGGGGTCCTTTGCCTCGGCAATTACCTTGCCCATGCGCGAACAGCACGATTCAAAAGTTCAGGCTGAATCAGCGCAGCGACAAACGCGTAATACACGCAAACAGCTAGCCACAGGAGTGTGTCCGGCACACACCGAGCCTCAGTCGGTGGGGCTGTCCAAGTCCCCTAATGGCCTGCGCCAGGGCAGTTAGCTCCTTCAGCGAGGAGCTTCGTGGTCGGATTCTCTGTGGTCCGCGCGACCTCGCGGAACTTGCTGGCGGCTGTTACGGCCCACGCTGCTGCATCGCTCATGGCCAGAGACGGTAGCGGCAGGCACCGACAGCGGTGAGGGGGACCCGTTTGGTGGTCCAGATCACTACGACGGGCTCACCTCACACCGAATTGACCGCGCGCGTGAGAGACCCACCGGTAATCTCACGCAATGAGAATCAACGTCGCCAGAAACTCAAATACGCAGGGCAAGGTCTTTGAAGTCGCCCAGGTCCCCGCCATCGGTGAGAACGTCGCTGTCCTCGGCGTCGCGTATGGCCCAGTGATCGATGTCCAGTGGTTCTTCCCGAGCGAACCGAACATCGACGTGGTCGCAACCGTGATCTATGACGACACACCTGAGGGCTAGCGGCGGCCATCGCTTAGTGGCGAATGCAGGATGATGTGCCCTGGGGTTGGTGGTGTCGCCAGGCTTGGTTTCAGGCCACGGGTTGGGCGGATTGGTGTAGCAGTTCGAACTCTATCGGTGTGCGCATGCCGAGGGCGGAGTGACGCCGTTGGCGGTTGTGGAAGATCTCCAGGTAGTCGAAGATCGCATTGGCGAGTTCGATCCGCGTTTTCCAGCGTTTTCGGTTGAGTAGTTCGGTTTGCATTCTGCCCCAGAATGATTCGATCATCGCGTTGTCGTAGCAGTCGCCGATCGAACCCATCGATGGGACCAACCCGGACCGTTTGGCCCGATCGGTGAAGGCCCAGGAGGTGAATTGCACTCCGTGATCCGAATGAATGATCCCACCGGCCTGCGGGTCACGGTTAGCGATGGCCATCCCCAGCGCATTGGTGACCAAGGCTGAGGTCTGACTCGAATCGATCGACCAGCCGACCACGCGCCTGGAGAACGTGTCCAGCACCACCGCACATAACACTTTTCCTTCGTAGGTGCGATGTTCGGTGATATCGGTGACCCACAACCGATTTGGGGCATCACGGGTGAACATTCGCTCAACCAGATCAGTCGCCGTGGGAGTCTCGTGACGGGGGCGGGGACGGCGGGTACCCGGTAGGCCCTTGATGGTCGCGCGGGCCATCAGCATCTCTACCTGGTTGTGGCCGACTTGCAGACCCAACCCGAGGGTTAGTTCGGCATGAACCCGGCGGGCGCCGTAGGTGCCCCGTGAGGCGGTGTGCACGGCTCGGATCTGCTCGGTCAGCCACGCGTGGCGCAGCGCCCGTTGAGATGGAGCCCGCGATCGCCACGCGTAGTAGCCAGAGTCGGTCACCTCCAACAGCCGGCACGCGACCTGCACCGGAAGTCCTTCTGCGGCCATCGTGGCTATGGCCGCGTACCGCCTTTTGGGTCGTGCGGCTCCCGCAGCAGCTCACGGGCCCTTTTGAGGATGGCGACCTCAGTCTCCAGCTCGCGGATGCGTTTGTTGGCCGCACTGAGCTGGGCCAGTTCGGCGCGGTTGAGTCCGGGCAGCTGGCCGGTGTCGATCAGCTCCTGCTTACGCCAGCCGTAGATCGTCTGGTCACTGATATTCAGATCGGCGGCGATCTGCGCGATCGGGCGCCCGGCGGCGACAAGGTCGAGCACTTTGCGGCGGAACTCTTCGGGATAACGCTTGGGCATGGACACGGCTCCTTCGGCGGATGTCGTGACCAGAAGTCAAGCAAACCGACTCCATGCAACCCAGGGCACATCAGAGTCAACCAAACCGGGGGCAGACCCGTGGCCAGTCAAGACTTGGATAGCGACGTGCTGGCTAGCGTCGCGCCGTACCGGAAGCTGTGGGCAGTGGCGTGAAGTTCGGCCGCACCACCATCACGTTCGTATCGGTCACCCAAGACCTGACCGCGTTGGACAGGTACAAGAAACCGGCCAAGCTGCGCACGGGCACAGACGTACCCGGGTGCCGCTTCCGGCCACTGCCTGCCACAGAGACGGTTGACGAGACCGGCGACAAGGTCGCTGATCCGTGGAAGGCGACGTGCCCACCAGTGCCGGCGGTCCTGGCCGCGAAGGCCAACGATGAAGTTGTCGTGGACGGGGTGACGTATCAGATCGACGGGTTGCCCGCGAGTGTTCAACAACGCGACGGGTCCGTTCAAGGTGACAGTCACCTGTCGGAGGGATACCGCCTGACAATGTCGTTGCTAGCTCTCGATACCTTCGAAGGCCATTATGATGTCGAGCACCGCTTTGTCGGCTCTATATCGCTTACGAGCTTCGATATAGGTGGAGGTAGCTTCGACCACCTTTGCGGTTGCAAGGCCGGTTGCAGGCAGCAACAGCGGTCCGCCCATTAGGCTAGACGTCAGCGTTCCGATGCCGGCGAGGCTGAAAGTGCGCATACCGCTACTTGCCGCTTGCATGGCAGGGGACCGTTTAACCGCCTTCTTCAGGCGCTCTGATATTGGGGAAAGCTCGTCCAGAAGCGCATCACGCGCGATCTGTGCCCACTGCGCGTCGCCTTCCTGGATATCTTCGATGGATGAGAGCGCGGCACTGAGCCTCGATCTCCACTCCGCGAATTCATCGGAATGACTTCGCAGAGATGCGATATTTCCTGTCATTTCTGATAGTCCTGGAACGTCCAAAGCTAGCAATTTGTTGATGTTCTGCGTACCACGGTCCGATCTCGTAAGACCGCTCGCAGCGAGTAGAACATCCAAACATAACGTGGCGACCGAGCCCTGCTTGCACATGTTGAAATATCCGGGCCAGTCCGTGGCGGTTCGAAGGAGGTAGGAGACATCATTGTTGCCAAAGAAGAAGAGACTTCTCGCAACATCTGGATCCTGACTCGACATGAACGCGTCAAGCTTTGCGAATGGTGCGACAACTTCTGGATATTCCGACTCTTCTAACAGTTTCCTGGTCAATAGACCTCTAGACGGGTGCCTATTCTTGCTGCGCATTGGATCATAGCAAAATGTAACAACTCCAGATTTTATCAACGAACTAAGATTGAGCATCTGTCTTAGAGTCTCGCCTAGTTCGATGAAATCCGAAACTTCGTCGAAATCCGCGAAGAATATTGCGGGAAATTCCAACAGAATTTCGTGCGAGTAGAGTGCGAGCATGGGAACTTGCTTGAAATGCACGTTTGCGTCGCCCAAAGCGTGAGCGTTAGCCATGCTGTCGGTGACGAGCGGACGAAGCTGGCCCTTCCGGACTGCCTCCAGGCTGGCCCAAGGCGCATCGCGAATCAGGTAGTCACTAAACTCGAGCAAATGCTCCGGGGGAGCAGAAGTCATATGATTTATAAGCGAGTCATCGAACTGTGCACCCCACCAGGATTCGATTTCCGGAATCACCTGCAGCGTGACTAGTTTGTCCTGGTGTTCGGCGGGCAAGGTGCGGGTCGCTTCCTCGAAGGTAGTTGGGTGGGGTGCTCAGTCGAAACATACCGCTTAGAGGTGATTGATTTACCGCGCCGGCCGCACCGCGTTGGGCAGGACCCACAGCGTCATCGTTAGCGACGACTGCCCATCGCGGGACCGGCCTTCGATCTGCACCACGGCCAACCACACGCCGTTGGATCGGCGCACCCACGCGAGCAACCGCCCGCGCGCAATCGCATCCACGTACAGGCCGTGGTTCCTGACGTCGGCCGGCGCTAGCGACATCGCGCCCAGGGCATCGGGCCAGACGTGGTTGGTCAACACTTCCACGGGTTCGTCCCGCAGGATCAGCGTGCGAGGGTTCCGCCAGGTGTCGAACACCTGTTCGATAGTACTCGCTCGGCGCGATGCTCTGGGGCGGGGTGGCAAATCTGGAAATCCCTACTCACATAAGCGAAATCACCCCGGTCAGCGATGACCGGGGTGATTGTCGATGTCGGAGCTACGGCAGCTTGGCGGCGCGATCGACGCCGGCTGGTCCACCGAGGTGGTAGGCCGTTAGCAGGAGGGCGAGCTCTTGCCATTCGCCCTCACCTTTTTTCGCTGTCGAGAATTCGGCTATAACCTCGCGCACCTGGAACAAAATGTACTCAGTCGACCGATCGTCTCCATCGGCGTTGGCAAGCACGAGATGGAGCCGGGTTAGCAATCCTTCGTGCCATCCAAGCGGCTTCGATAGGACAAGTGACAGTTCCGACTCCGAGAACACTTCCACGGGGCGCTCGTCGCCCAGCACGGTCTGTAGTTGGACCCGGTAGTGGGGTTCTGGCGCACCCTCCGATTCCACCCCGGCCTCGGTGATGACGCCGACTGCGCGGACGCTGAGGTCGTCTGGCGCCTTTGAGAAGGTGACCGCCTCGCCAACCTGATACTTCAACTCGCTCATGAAAATCCCCCAATACTGACGTTGACGTAAGGAACCATAGCGCCGCTGTATCGGCCGCGAGCAGCAGCCCGAACACGGTCCTCACTGTTCTGCCGCCGCGATCAGAGCCTCACCCAACCGTCGCGCGGTCTCCCGGGTGATCACCTCACCCTTGTAGGAGACGCCCTCGAATGCGGTGCCGTCGCCCCGCGGCCAGCCGCAGGTACCTACGGTGGCCGACCACGACCATGGTTCGGTCTGCTCGATAGTGGTGACCGGTCCATCCCATTCGCAGTCGCGGGTGTGGGTACCGATCCCGCCGCAGCACGTGTGCGTAGTGGAGTCGACGGGATGTGCCGACCAAGAGGCGTCGGTGTCGATCAGGGGAGTGGTCAAAGGTGGCCCTTTCGTTAGGGGCTACCCGAACCGCTGTTGCATGAATGTTGCATGCGATCTAGTGAGAAGCTCTAACTAGTGCCGCTGACCTGCTTGAAACGTGGTGCGCGATACTGGGATTGAACCAGTGACCTCTTCCGTGTCAGGGAAGCGCTCTCCCGCTGAGCTAATCGCGCCGGGTCCAACTTGGAGGTGGAGACGGGAATCGAACCCGTGTGCACGGCTTTGCAGGCCGTTGCCTCACCACTCGGCCACTCCACCGCTGGGGTTGATGCCATTCGCACCTTCGAGCGGATGACGGGATTCGAACCCGCGACCCTCACCTTGGCAAGGTGATGCGCTACCAACTGCGCTACATCCGCGTGCCTCGGGTGAGATCGTCACCCGGTGCGGGATGGAACATTAGTCCAACCACACGACGAACTACAAATCACTTGGAACGGAACGGCAATCGGCCCTAAAACAGCTGGTAAACCTGGCGTGCGAGGGAGAAGCCATGGCCGGTGCGCGCGTCGCGACAGGAGATGCCGTTCTCGGAGCTGTCGCAACTGAGTTGCCCGCGGGTGAGTGAGTCGCCGTAGGCGAGCACCTTCTCGCCGCCGAGGGTGGTGTCGCCGGCGCAGACGAACGCGGGCCGCTCACCGGGGGCGATACCGATGCCCTGGCCGTAGTCGAGTTCGCAGTCGACGGGCCGCGGCGGAGGATTCCAGTCCCGGTCGATGATGTCGCAGCGCGCGTAATCGGCGTCAAGGATGCACCCGACGTTGCCAGTCGGTGAGATGAAGGTCACCAGGCCACCTGGTTCGGCGGCAGCCGTGGGCGCCGTCAGGGTCAGTAGCGACCACGATGCGATGAGGGCGACGGTCCCGCGCTTCATCGGCCAGACGCTACCGGCGCGCCGCCGTTCGGGCTGGGTAACGGCTGTGAAGGCGCCCTGGCCGGTGCGATTCGGCCGCGGCGGGTACCCGTGCTAATGTTCGACGTCGTTCCCCGGTCTCGTAGCTCAGGGGGAGAGCGTCCGCCTCACACGCGGAAGGTCACTGGTTCGATCCCAGTCGGGACCACCACAGAAACCCCACATCAGCTGGGGTTTTTTGGTTTCACGCCGAAACGCTCGGCACCTCTACCCGGCCACACCAGCGGATCGCCGTGGCGGATGGTTGCGGAAGGTCAGTCCGCGTCGAAGCTTCAGCAAATCGGGGCAATTCATTCGATTTGTTCGGCATACAACCGGCGCACGAGCGGGGCGACCTTGCGGCCCCGACTGGCTAGTAGTGGGGTGGCCAGCAGCGGGCGCAGTGCGTGTAGTACCCATCCGACGCGGGGGTAGACCACCTTGTCGGGTCGGGTGGCGAGTGCGTCGGCGAGGATCTCGGCGAGGTCCTCGACCGCCGTCACCTTGCGCAACGGTTTGGGAAGGCTGTTGAGCATCACGTTGAACGCGGGCTGGGTGTCGATCTTGTTGGTGACCATGGGGGTGTCGATCCAGCCGGGATGGAACACGCCGACCCGGACGCCTTGGTGGGCGAGTTCGCTGCGCAGCGAGTTCGCGAGTGCTTCTACTCCTGCCTTTGCCGCGGCGTACGCGCTGTGTCCTGGTGAATGCGCGAACGACGCCCACGAAGCGGTCATGGCCACGTAGCCCTGGCTGTCGATAACCGCCGGCAGCCCGGCCTGGACCAAGTTGTAGACGCCCACCAGGTTCACGGCGATCACGCGTCGCCAGGTGTCCTGTTCGACGAGTTCGAGGGGGCCGAAGGCGGAAATACCGGCGTTAGCCCACACGGCGTCGAGTCGACCATGCTGGGTCACGGCAAACTGCACGGCTGCGGCGCACGACTCCGGGTCGGTGACGTCGAGAACGACCGGATGGGCGTTCGCGCCGAGCTCGGTCGCCAGTTCGTCGAGAGCCGGGGCATGGAGGTCACCCAGCACCACCTTCGCGCCTCGTTGAACCAGTCGGCGCGCGGTCGCCGATCCGATCCCGCCGGCGGCGCCGCTGATGAGGATGACCTGATCGGTCAAGGGGTCGTGGGACATTGGTTCTCCTTGCTGGGCGCCGGCGGACCGCCGCCGGGCTGGGGTATGGGCGGGATTCGATAGGTCCGGGCGGCCACGCCGTGGAACAGCTGGGCTGGGTCGGCGTCCGAGCCGAGGACGTCGAGCACGATCTGGGCCGTCGCGGGAAGGGTGAGGCAGGGCTTGTCCATCGGGTAGTTCGACGCCCACATGGTGCGGTTCGGACCGAAGCAGTCGTGCAGGTGACGGACGAGCGGGGCGACCTGATCGGCGAACTGGGCCAGCCGGGTGGCCGTCAGTCGGCGCAGCGGCGCGCGGCCCAGTAGCGGCATGCCCAGCCCCGAGTGCTTGGCCACGACGTTGGGGTGCTCGGCGAGGCCGGCGACGTCCGCGCGCCACGTCTGCAGGATCCGGTCCCGCGCCGCGGTCGTTCGTGCGGTGTGTTTTCCGCGGCGGCCGAGCAGTCCGACCGGAGTTCCGTAGTGGCAGAAGACGAACCGGGTGTCGGGGTATTCCCGGACCAACCGGCGCGCCGTCGGGATCTGGTGGGCGTAGAGCCACAGCTCGAAGCTCAGGCCGCGTTCGGCGATGGCGGCGAATCCGTCGATGAAGTCGGGTTGGGCCAGCACATCGGGACCGGTTTCGAAGTCGCGCACCTGTGGGTCGTCGTGGTGGGAGACCGAATGCCGCACTCCGCGAACCAGACCGCTGACCGATAGGTGCTCGTCAAGGATTGTGGCGCAGGCCTTCCACCGTGGGTCGGCGTGCACGACGATCGCGCCGAGGTCGGGGGCGCCGTCGGTGTTCCACGGCAGCGTCGATACCCAGCGGGTCTCGTCGACCGAGGTTTCGGGTACGCCCAACCACGCTGCCTCGACGTGAACGACGCTACGGACGGGCACCCGATCGGCGTCGTTGAGGTAGTCCCGCGGGCGATAGGGCTTGAGCACGTGGTTCGGGTCGCCGACGAATTCGCGCTCCGCCCGGGTGGTGACGAATCGTGCTGCGGCAGGGATCCTTGGCAGCGGGCGCAGCGCACGTGCCCGTCCCGTGACGTGGCGCGGCGTGCGGTAGGGATCCCACTGGTGCACGTGCGGATCGATGACCGCTGTGGGCCACGTTGGGATGGCGTTGATGGGAACTACCTCGCCTTCGTCGTGCGGAGCGCCTCGTTGATGATCCGTGCGACCTCGTCGGGGGCCTCCCAGATAGGGGTGTGCCCGGACTGCGGGATCTCCGTCTGGCGGATCCTGCCGTCGTCGGTCAGGGCTCGGTACGGGTGGTAGGCGACTCGCTGGTCTTGAGTACCGAAGACGACGTCGACTCGGTGCGGCAGACGCCTTAGGCGGTCGGGTAACGGCATCGATTTCAGGTAGACGTCGACGGCCAGGGTGGCCGCGAGGAAGGGATCCCTGCCCGTCGCGAGTAAGTCACGGACGAAGCTGTCGGGCACCGCGGTGCCGGGCGCGAACGCCGTGGCCAGCCCTCGCGCCGCCAGCCGCGGCGTCATCGCCCGCCAGGCAAGGGATCCCAGCAGCGGGGTCGCCACTAGTCGCTCGCTGCCCGAGTGCGCTGTCAGTCGGCTACCCGTGGTGGGCGGGGCGTTCACCAGTACGAGGTGCCCGACGAGATCGGGTGCCCGCTCGGCGAGGGCGGTGGCGACCAGCCCGCCGCGGGAGTGCCCGACCACCACGGCCGGTGTGCCGGTCTTGCCGACCGCCCTGGTGAGTTCCTCCAGCAGGGCGTCGGCGTCAGCGTCGATGGATGTCGGGTGGGTGAGCGCCGGTGCCCAGGACGCACCGTCATCGGTGAGCAGGGGCCGTAGCCGCTGAAACGCTGCCGGTGAGCCGCCAAGGCCGTGAAGCAAGAGCACGGGTGCACTCATCGTGTTGCCCGCGAGGAGATTTCGGCTTCCAGTGCGGGAACTGTCGTCGCCGCCCGAAGCTTGACCAGGCGGTCCCACAGTGCCCCGGTGAACAGCGGCCGGACCCGGTCGACCGCGGCCAGCGCCCCTGGCACGTACACCTTGCGGGAGCGCTTCTCCACACCCTTGGCGAAGATCTCGGCGCAGTCCTCGACGTCGGTGACGACGTTGAAGGGCCACGGCAGCTTGCTGATGCCCTCACGTACCGCGTCGATCTTGTACTGCGCGTCGAGAATCGGGGTGCGCACCCATGCGGGATGTGCGACGCCGACGTCGACGCCACGGTGGGCGACCTCGAGCCGCATGGCGCCTCCGAACGCGTCGACGCCGGCCTTGGAGGCTGCATAGGAGGATCCTCCCGGCACGTTCTTCAGTGCCGCGGCGCTCGAAACCAGCAGGATGTATCCCCGCCGGTCGATGACGTGGGGCAGCGTGGCGTGTACGGTGCGGATGACCCCGGTCAGGTTGACGTCCACGGTTCGTGCGAGGCTCTCGATCCGGCTTGTCGCGACCGTACCGGCTTCGGCCACACCGGCATTGGCAATCACGACGTCGATCCCGCCGAAGTGGGTGATCGCGGTGTCGGTGGCGGCGGTCAGTGATTCCGAGCTGGTGACATCGGCCCCGATCGCGAGGTGCCGGCCCGGTGCGGAGAGGCCTTCGGCGACTCGGGTGGCTGCTTGCTCGTCGAGGTCGAGCAGCGCCAGGTGCGCTCCCCGGGCTGCGAGCACAGTCGCCGTGGCGGCGCCGATACCCGAACCGGCCCCCGTGATGAGGACGGTCTTCCCGCTCAACGTCGTCGTGCTCATGCTTGGACGGCCTTCTCGGGGGTGCGTGTGCTGTGGTCGGCCGCCGTGAAACGCCTTGTGCGCCGGTGATAGTCGAACGTGGCACCCGGCCACAGGTTGCTGTTGCGGCCGGTCTTGTCGAGATACCAGCTTGTGCAGCCGCCACTGGTCCACACGGTGCCCTTGGTCAAGTCATCAACCGTCAGAACGTATTCGGCTTGTGCTTGAGGGGTTGGCTCGACCGTCGCGGCATTCTTCTGGGTCGCGTGGGCGATGGCGTCGACCAGGTAGCGGCTCTGAGCCTCGAACATGGTGATCACCGAGGTGTGGCCGAGGCCGATGTTGGGACCGTGTATCAGATACAGGTTCGGGAACCCGGTGACCATCGTGCCGAGGTAGGCACGCGGACTGTCCCCCCAGGCGTCGGCCATGGAGGTGCCGTCCGCGTTGTAGATCCGGTCGGTGAGCGGGAGTCCGTCGGTCTTGAAGCCGGTCCCGAAGATGATGACATCCGCCTCGTGCAGGGCACCCGTGGAATCGACGATGCCATCGGGGACAACCTTTTGGATTCCGGCGGTGACCACGTCCGCATTCGGCGCGTCCAGTGCAGGTAGGTAGTCGTTGGAGATCAGGATGCGCTTGCAGCCGATGCGATAGGTCGGAGTCAGTTTGGCGCGGAGATCGGGGTCTTTGACTTGAGTTTCCAGGTGCTTGAGCGCGGTTCGCTCGGCGATCTTCATCAGTGCCGGATTCCGGAACGCGAGGATCTGAAACTCTCGCTTGACGTAGATGGCGGCTCGGCGCAGTCGGTGCAGCGGCGGCAACAAGCGCAGCGCAGCCTTCTCACGCCTGCTGATGGCTCGGTCGTGGCGAGGCATGATCCACGCCGGTGTGCGTTGGAAAACGTTGAGCTGGTCAACGATCGGTTGGATCGCCGGCACGAATTGAATGGCCGAGGCACCCGTTCCGACGACAGCGACGCGCTTGCCTGCCAGGTCGAGGTCGTGGTCCCACCGCGAGGAGTGGAACACGGCGCCCGCGAACGAGTCGATGCCGGGAAGCTGCGGAATGACGGGGTCGGCGAGGGCACCGGTGGCCACCACGACGTGTTCGGCTTCGATCTCGCCCTGCGGCGTGGTCAGGCGCCACAGTAGCGCTTCCGCGTCCCACCGAGCGCTCTCGACGGGACAATTGAGCCGCAGATGCCGGAGGAGATCGTGGTCGCGAGCCACCGCGCGTAGGTAGTCGTGGATCTCGCTCCGGGGCGAGAACATCTGGCTCCATTCGTTGTTGGGCGCGAAGGAGAACGAGTACAGGTAACTCTGCACGTCGCAGGCGGCACCGGGGTAGGTGTTGTCACGCCACACCCCGCCGATATCCGTGGCGCGTTCCAGGATGGTGATGTCGCCGAACCCTGCGCGCTTCAGAGCAACGGCAGCACCCAGTCCGCCGAAACCGGACCCGATGATCGCCACGCGAGGCCGCTGAGTCGCGGCGTCTGGGCGGGAGGATCTGTTCATGTGTCCAATCATTCCTTGCGAGAACGCTCTGAGAATGGACGTGTGCCCTCATTTTCGGGTCGGCGTTTGTGCACGTGCACATATCGCTGTGCACCGTGAGCTGGCAGACTCGGATTGTGGACGTCGCCGCCTTCGCGCATGCCGTGGGAGAACGCCTGGGCCCGGACGTCCTGGCGACGTTGGTAGCCGCGATCGAGCCGCAACTCGACGAGCTGGCCGCGGACTTGACGAAGCTCTATCAGGCCAAGATTCCGGTGTACGTGCACTTCGACCCCACCGTGATCTACGCGAACACGAGGCTCATCCTCAGTCTGGTTGCCACCCAGTTGAGTGATGACAGTCAGTCGTTGAGCACCGATTCGCTGGCCAGCTTGGCACGTCATCTGGCCGATCAGGGCATTCCGCTGGACCCGGTTGCTCACAGCGTCCAGCTGGGCGCGCGTCGCATCTCCGGCATCTTGCGCGAGCGCGCAGTCGAGCTGGGTGTTTCGGATCATGTGGCGGCCGACGTGCAGGAGTTGGCGTGGGATTGGGCGACCGAGGGTGCGGCGGTGATCCACGCCGTCGAGCGAGATTTGGCCGTCGCCAGCGCGACGCGGCGGGCGGACTTTCTGCGCCAACTCGTCGCCGGTAGCCTCGCCCCTGCGGTTCTCGCTGACCACGCTCGACTGCACCACCTGGACCTCTCCGTCGCCTACCGCGTCGCGTGTATGCGACCGCCCGCGGGTGGATCGCTGTCCGACGTGGTGACCGTCCTACGGGTCCACGGGGCGACGCAAGAGCTTCCCGTCGTCGATGCGGTCGTCGACGGCATGCTGATCGCCGTGATGCCGCGGGTTCCCGACACGGTCCGCCAACCCGTCCCCGTCGGGCTCGGCCACGCGGTCAACCTGACGGATGCCAGCAGGTCTTACGCCCAGGCACGCCTCACCCTGCACATCGCAGAGCAGCATGACCTGACGGGTGTGCTCGAACTGGCGGACCTCGGGCCTCGGACCCTGCTGGCCGAGGCCGAGGACGCGGCCGTGATGCTGCATGAACGCCACCTTGCGCCGCTGCTCGATCTGGGCCGCAGCGGTGCCGAGGTCGCGGACACGGTGCTTGCCCTACTCACCCACGACCGACGGGTCAACGACACTGCGAGCGCATTGCATCTGCACCGCAACACCATTCACTACCGATTGACGCGTTTCGGTGAGGTCACCGGCTTGGACATCGACCGGACCGCCGATCTCGTGCTGGCCTGGTGGCTGCTCAACCGCAGGCAACTCCGCGATTCCAAGGGGGGCGCCGCCGATGTCTGATCACGTCGATCCGCTCGTTCTCGTTGCCCCTGCCATGGCTATCGGATCGCAGTACTACACCCGGTTGACGGCAGCGTTCGAGCGCGTCGGTTGGACGGCCAGAGCGCTGCCCCGCCGCGGATTCGAAGCCGGCGCACCCAGGGCCAGTCGCACCCACGACTGGTCCTACGGTGACGAGATCGGCGACATTGCCGATGCTGTCGCGCAGGCACGGTCACTGGATGCCGCCCGCCCGGTGCTGATCCTCGGCCACAGTCTCGGTGGCCAGCTCGCAGTCGGGCACCAACTCACGTGCGATCCCGCTGACGGCATCATCACCGTCGGGGCATGTGTGCCGCACTACCGTCACTACCGTTTCGGTGGCGTGCACGTCGCGGCCATGGGATGTCTAGCGGTGCCTGCGCTCACCGCCGCCTGCGGATACCTGCCACGGCCCGCCTTCGGAGGTCCCGGCGCGCGAACACTCATGCGGGAGTGGGCTCGTATGGCACGCACGGGGCGGACCCCGTTCACCGCGGTCGAGCCGATCGCCACGCCCAGCCTGCTGATCAGCATGCACGACGACACCTTGGCCCCGAAGCGGGGCGTCGATGATCTCGCCCGTCGATTCTTCGAACCGAAGTGCGTTGTCCGAGAGCATCTTCGACCGGATGATGTTCCCGAGGGAGTGAGCAACGACCATATTGCGTGGGCGCGCACACCCTCGGCAGTGGTGGATCGCGCGGTGGCGTGGTGGACGACACGCGCGGTACGACGACGATCTGAAGAGTGCGGCGTCCGTCCGAATTGACGTGGTACCCCGGCTCGGCGAAACGTGCGATCGATTCCCGGGATCCAAGGATGCGCACAGCGTGTACAGCGCGTCTCGTGGTGTTGGTGTTCGCAGTGCAATTCCCTATGTCGTGGAGGGCACTCGTGATGAACTGAGACCTGTTTTCGCACCCGATCGAGTTAGAAGGGTCGGCGTTCGCTTCAGTCGATGCGGTCAAGCGCTGCGAATCGATGGTTCTCCCAGAGTCTGCGGGAAGCTTCTTCGGGGTAGGACCGGTCGGTCGTCGTGGTGTCGTAAACCCGCGTGGATCGAGTGTTCGGCTCATAGGCTGCCCAACCCGGTTCGCCACGGGCGGCGAATGCGGCCCAGTCTGTGCGCATCGCGTGGGAGACCTGGACGTATTCGTCGGGGGCGCCCGGGTGTACGGAGGGGTGGTTGGTGATGTCGTCGCGGTCGAGTGTGCCGAGGACCAAGAGCATGTCCAGACTGTGGGAGGCGCCCTCATCGGGGTTGAAACCCCACGCCAGTTCGTAAAGCCATGCGGTGCCGCCCCCCGCACGGTGGGCAGTGGCGAGGTGTTGGCACGGCATTCGGAAAAGCCAATCGGCGTTCACCGTCTCGTAAAGCTGCGAGGTGGTGGCCTCCGGGTAGGCTGCGCGATACTGACTTGGGGCGCAGGTGTTGGGCCCGAGCCTGTCGACTGTTTCAGCGAAGAGTTCGTCGGATACGGGCTGTCCGCGCAGTGGATTGAAAAGCGAGTATTCGTCGCGTGTGTGCCCGCAGACGAGGTTGATGCCGCGGGCAGCGCCACCAGCTAGTGCACGCCACGGCGCGTCGGGCAGGATCACGCCGTCGACGATGGGGGAGAAGGGCGTCGGAGTCAGCGCCATGGGACCCCAGACGTTGACAAAGTCGGGCATACGACGCAGAAGGCCGAAGCTCGCGTTGGCCAGGGTGTGGGGCGAGAATTGTTGCAATTCAGCGACTGTGGGTCGGGCGCTGAGTTCGGCGGCGATCTCTCCCGCGACCGCTGCGGCGAGATTCTCGGTGAAGAATGTGCCAGGTGGGCTTTGGGCGATTGCGCGGTGAAACAGCCCCTTCGCTGCAGGCATCACAAGAAGAGACGCGACGCTGCCGCCACCCGCGGATTGCCCGAACACGCTGACATTGGCGGGGTTCCCGCCGAAAGCTGCGATGTTGTCGTGCACCCAGTGCAAGGCGGCGATCTGGTCAAGCAGGCCACGATTGTTCGGTGCTCCGGCAATGCAGGCAAACCCCTCGACGCCGACGCGGTAGTTCAGGCTCACCATCACCACCCCGGTCCTGGCGAGAAGTGCACCGTCTTGGTGCGGATTGGCGGTATGGCCTTCCAGATAACGGCCACCGTGGATCCACACCATGACCGGCAGCCCAGCGACACCGGGATCTGGCGACCACACGTTAAGTGTGAGCCACTCCGTATCTACGTCAGAAGTCGTCGCGTCAGGTTGGGGTGCCGGGGGGCCAAACTGCACCGCGTCACGAACGCCGACCCATCGCGTGGTCGGGACGGGGTAACCGAAGCGGTGGCGGCCGACAGGCGGTTGCGCATAAGGGATGCCGCGGAATATGGCCACGGCATTCTCCCACCTGCCGCGCACAGTTCCTGCCGTGGTACGAACCTCAGGGTCGGCAGCCATTACCCGATTTCATCACGATTCTGGTGACGAACAACGACCGAGACGTTTATGTCTCCCTGGTCTCCGGACGCTCGGTAGCTTGCGGGACAACGGTCACCGTCTCGGCGAGATTGATGTCAAGACGTGTACCACCGCCACCAGGCGGACGGGTGGCGCAGCAAGGTGGGTAGCACCGTGAGGGGATCGAAATAGGTTGCCCGTTCGGTGGCCTTGCCATCGTCGAGGACGAGGCGATTCACCGTGGGCCAGTCGAGGGTGTCGCGGCCGAGGCGGGCGTGCAGGGTGAATTCGATGAAGATCAATTCGTCCGTGCCGGACCAGCGGTCGATGCTGGCATTCAGGCCAGGGAGACAGCGGCAAAACCGTTCGAACTGTTTCTGCGCGGCGACGATCCCTTCGGTTGTTGGTGCCAGGGGCTGGGTCAGTATCACGTCGGGGTGAAGCAGCTCAGGTAGACGCCGAGGCGACGGGTTGTGCCAGAAGTCAGTGAACCTTGCTACGAACTCGTCAGCAGTACTGGATGGACTCATATCCCTACCGTCGCCGGTCATGACCGCCATCTCTAGCCCGGGCGCTGCCATGTACTGCCAACCGCCGGCGTTTCGTCGCCGATGTGCCGCGGCGGGTGTGCTTGAAGGTCAGCGTCGACGGGGATCGTCTGGCTAGGTCCAAATTCGGTTGGATTCCAAGCTGCCACATGCCAACCTCACATAGTGAAGCAGATGTTCTACGTCTTTCTGTGGGCGCGCTCGGGGATGGAACAGGCTCTCGTCGATTACGAAGATGCGGTACTGGCGCTAGTGGGAGAGCACAGCGGGAAGGTTGTACATCGGGCTCGGACCGATGGTGCTGCGGGCCGACCGCTGGAGATACAGCTCTTTGAATGGGCCTCGGCGGAGGCAATGGATGGTTTCATGGCTGATCCACGCCGGACCATACTATCCCGGCAACGTGAGCTTGCTATCGCGCGGACTGAGATTGTGCCGGTGCAGCCGGTCTGATGAATGGTCGAAAGATGGGCGTGACCGGGCAGGGCTGCCCCCACTGCTGGAGAGTCTTGCCTATTCGGTGAATCGCACTGGCACTGTTTGGGGTCCGCGGATGGCCGTTGTTTGGCGCCAACTCGGCGTGCCGGCGAGTTCGGGCTTGCGAGCCAGCATGCTTTGTAGTGCGGTGACGGTCTCCAGACGGGCGAGCGTGGCTCCGAGACAGTAGTGGGCGCCGTGGCCGAAGGTCAGAGGTGGGGGGCCTGAGCGGCTGGGCCGGTAGCGGTCGGGCTCGTCATAGGTTGCGGGATCGCGATTGGCCGCGGCCAGACAGACCACGACACCGTCGCCGCACGGGATCTCGACGCCGTCGATCTTGTGGTCGGCGGTGGCGGTGCGTGCGGTGGCTTGTACGGGGGAGTCCAGGCGCAGCAATTCGGTGAATGTTCCAGGATCCTTGGGGTCGAACGTGTCGGCCAGTCGAGTGCCATCTGCGGCGACCGTGAGCAGCCGGATCAGCGCCGCGCCAAGCAAGTTGGCGGTGGTTTCGTGGCCGGCGACGGCGATGAGGATAGCGCTGGTGGTGACTTCGTCGAGGCTCAGATCTGGATCGGTGGCCAGCACGCTGAGCAGGTCGTCTCGGGGGTGTGCTCGGCGGTCGGCGGCGGCCGGTAGGAAGTCGGCGATAAGCGCTCCCGAGGCGGCCAGTCCTTCGTCGAGGGCCTGTTGATCGGTGAAACCGCCGAGCAGGCGAATAATGGCGGGGGAGTGGTCGCGCAGCGTCGCGCACTGGTCGGGTTCCAATCCCAGCCAGGCCCCGATGACGGCAACCGGAAGCGGCAGCGCGATCCGGGACATCAGGTCGAAGGATTCGCCAGCGGGGATCGAGTTGATGACGTCGCCGCATATGGCTTCGATCCCTTCGGCGAGACCGCTGATGAAGTTGCGGCTGAACAGGTCTCGGACTGCGCCTCTTAAGCGAGAATGTGAAGGACCGTCGGTGAAGAGCATGTTGGATTCGACGATGGCGGCGTTAAGTTGGACCTCGCGGTTGGCGGGATTACCACGGGGATCGGTGCTCCAGTGCGGGTCGGCGAGCACGTCGCGTGCTGCAGGATGGCTCAGTATCAGCCAGGCCTGGGCGGTGTCGTCCCACACGACGGTGCCGTCGTGGTGGCGGGCTTCATAGAATGGGTAGGGGTCGGCTGCGTCCCACGGCAGCCGGGGCGCGACTCGGATGTCAGGGGTGGTCATGGTGCTCCAATGCGCCGGGCAGGCCGCGTTCGCGGACCCAGGCGTGGTGTTGGTTTCCAAGTTCGGTGGTGGGCTCGGCGACGCCGTCCATGTCGTCGGCAATCGAGCGGGCCGGCAGCGTTGCGTTTAGTGAGCCGCAGATGTTGGTGAGGGCTTGCTGGACCCGCGGGGCGAACACGAAGTCATCTGGTGCGGACATGCGCGACAACGGGTTCGCCGCATCCACGCCGAAGAGCCACCGCGCCGACCGGGCGCCGCAGTCAGGCGTGTAAGTGAAAGGTTGTTCGCTAACGAGCTCGTAGAAGACCTGTGAGTAGAACCCATATAGGTCCGCACCTGTCAACGGTGAGTCAGCGGTGATGAAGCCGGCTCGCACGAGCGCCTCGCGGAGATCATCTCTGCGGTTGTCGAGCACATTGCGCACGACAGACACCCATTGTCGGCGCTTCTTCTCGGGAAGAGTCTTGACACAGCCGAAGTCAACGAAGCCAACGGACCCATCATCGTTGAATCTGTAGTTGCCCGGGTGCGGATCGGCGTGCAGGAGGTTGGCATGCCTGAAGTTGCCGTACGAGAAGCGCAATATCGTTTCAGCCCATACGTTCTTCAGATCTTGATCGGCGTGTTGCGCGGCGTCCCAACCCATCCCCGCGAGGTAAGTCAGGGTGAGTACGCGGCTACTGGAAGCTTCGGCGATGACTTCGGGGATCCGGATAACGGGTGTCCGCGGTAGAGCCCACCGAAAGTTGCGACAGTGGTCGCTTCACGTTGGTAATCGAGCTCCTCGCCGATCCGCATGGTCAACTCCCGCGCCAGCGTCCGTGGATTGAACACCATCCCAGATGCTGAGGTTGCAAACCGCAGGAACGTCGCCACCAACTCGGTATTGGCGAGGTCACTTTGGATCGCGTGTGCCACGCCTGGGTACTGGACTTTCACAGCGACCTCGCGTCCGTCGTGCAGTGTTGCCCGATGCACTTGCCCGATAGATGCAGCTGCAATCGGGATGGCACTGAAGTCGGCGAATGTCCCAACACCAGAGGCAAGTTCGCTGTCGAGCATCTCGTGAACAAGTTCCGGAGCCATCGGTGGCGCATCGGATTGCAGCCGGGTGAGAGCCTTCTGGTACGGAGCAAATCCACCAGTACCTAGGCTTTGCATGTCGATCATCGAGGCGAGTTGCCCAATCTTCATCAGGGCGCCTTTGGAATGGCCGAGCATTTCCGCGTAACGTTCGGCGGTGCGCTCGTGGAAGCGCTCGACTGCGCCTTCGTCGCCGGCTCGCTGTTGCAATCCCGCCACCAGTCGACCGCCGGCCGCACGGGCGGTGAATCCCGCCAGTGGCATTGTTCGGCGGATCCGGCCCTGTGGCACCGATCGGCCCGCTCCGGCCATCAGCGGTTTCCGTCCACACGGACACCTGCGGTGCCGCGGTGGTCGTCGTGGTTGTCCAGCGCACCCGGTAGGCCGCGATGCCGGACCCAGGCGTGGTGTTGTTGGCCCAACTCGGTGATCGGTTCGGCGACACCGTCCATATCATCGACGATGCTGCGTGCCGGCAAGGTGACGTGCAGAGTGGCGCAAAGCTTGGTCAACGCCTGGTTGACGCGCGGTGCGAACGCGTAATCGTCGGGGATGTGCATGCGCGATAACGGATTGGCCGAGTCGGGGCTGAACATCCAGCGGGCAGTGCGCGTGGTGCTTCTGGTGGTGTAGGTGACCGGCTGCGGTGCGGCGATGAAGTCGTAGAAGACCTGAGTCCAGAAGTCGCGGAGGTTCTCACCGGTCATGGGAAAGTCCTCGGTCATGAACCCGGCCTCGATCACGTCGGCGCGGAGCGCATCGAGATTCTTGTCGATCGTGTTGCGCACGATCGAGATCCACAGTCGACGTTTGTCCTCGGGCAGGACTTTGATGCAGCCGAAGTCGACGAATCCGACGCTGCCGTCGTCCCTGAAACGGTAGTTACCCGGGTGTGGGTCAGCATGCAGCAGATTGGAATGGCGCAGGTTGGCATAGCTGAACCGGGTAACGACTTCGGCCCAGGTGTTCTTCAAGTCTTGGTCGGCGTGTTGCGCTGCGCTCCAGCCGATTCCTTCCATGAAGGTCATCGTCAGGACGTGGTCACTGCAAGCCTGTGTGACGACCTCGGGAACGCGAAAGAATGGGTGGTCGCCATACAGGTGATGGAAAGTGTCGATCATCGCGGCCTCGCGCCGGTAGTCGACTTCTTCCACGATGCGTGCGGTGTACTCGCGCGCCAGTGCGCGTGGATCCAGGACAATGCCCGACGCTGACGTGGCAAAGCGGAGAAAAGTCGCCACGAGTTCGGTGTTGGCGAGATCCTCCCGGATGGCCTGCGCGACACCGGGGTACTGCACTTTGACGGCGACATCGCGGCCGTCGGGCAGGACGGCCCGGTGCACTTGGCCTATAGACGCAGACGCGACAGGTTCGTCGACAAACGCAGCGAAGGTATTTGTGCCGTCGGGCAGTTCCCGGTGGAGGATGTCGTGGACGAGTTCGGCCGCCATCGGCGGAGCGTCAGCCTGTAGTCGCGTCAGCGCTGTCTGATAGGGCGCGAACCCGCCCGATCCCACCTCGGAGGAGTCGATCAATGACATCAGTTGTCCGAGTTTCATCAGGGCGCCCTTGGATTGGCCGAGCAGGTCGACGTAGCGCTCTGCGGTGCGCTCGTGGAACCGCCCCACCGCGCCGTCGTCACCGACGCGCTGTTGCAATCCCGCCACCAATCGCCCACCAGCCGCGCGGGCGGTGAATCCCGCCAGCGGCATCGTCCGTCGAATCCGGCCCTGGGGCACGTGCGTCTCGCCTGTCGGCATCCCGGACTCCTTCCCGCGGATTGATCGCGAGTAGTAAAGTGGATACAGACAGACAGTAAGTGATCACTTTGGAGGTGTCAATGACGGCTCCGACTCGCGATCGGCTACTCACCGAAGCGATGCGGTTGTTCAGCGACAAGGGTTTTGAGGCGACGAGCGTCGCCCAAATAGAGGCCGCCGCGGGGCTGGCTGCCGGATCCGGCGCCCTGTATCGGCATTTCAAATCTAAAGACGCCCTGCTGACCGCTGGGATAGACCGCCAATTCGACCGCCGTGCCGCCATGGGTGATATTCGAGCGTTGTTCGCCGGCCTTGGAGATCTGCACAGTGAGCTGACGGTGCTGGGTCGCTACCTACTCAGCGTCATCGACCAGGAATCCGAACTGCTGCAGATCGCCGCGCGCACCCCCGCAGGCCTGTCCGACCGCCTCGACACGGCTTACGCTGCACTCGTTGACGGGCTTACCGCTGAATTGGCCGGTTGGCTGCACAGCTGGAATCCGGATCTCACAGCCAAAGAACGCGACACCTTGGCAGCTCTCGGAGTCAACGGACTGCTCGGTGCACGGATCGCTGCACACCTGTTTCGTCGTAACCAGGCTCAGGTGCCTGACGGCGACTACCTCGCCGAGTGGACCACTGTATTGGCCGGGCGTATTTCGTGACGTCAGCCGACTCATCGCTATCACCAGTGGGGTGGCGACAGCACGGAAACAAGGCCCCGTCGGTGCGTAATAGTGGTCCTGTGCCTGGTGGTTCAACAGTGACGGCGCCCTCCATCGGAGGCGACCGGTTGGTGCTGAGAAATGCACGCGACGGCGACGTCGAGGGCGTGATCGAAACCCAGGTTGACGCGCGTGTGCGGCGTTTCCTGGGCGGACCGCGGCCGGAACATGATGTCCGGGCGGCCTTGGAGTCGGTCGGCGCCGCGGCGCTGCTCGGGGGCGCAGGTTGCTATGTGGTGGCGTCGAAGGAGACCGACGAGATGTTGGGCACGGTGGTGCTCGACCGGCGTGGACCCGACATGCCAGGTCATCTTGAGGATGGTGGAAACGAGTTGGAGTTGACGTATGTGTTCCGACGGCATGTCTGGGGCAGAGGGTATGCAGTTGAAGCCGCTCGCTTGTTGCTGCGCAGTGCAGCCGCAGAGCTTTGCGATCAACCGGTCCTGATCATCACTCAAACGGCCAACCATGCATCTCTTCGCGTGGCTGAACGGCTGGGGTTCGCCAGCGTTGACACGTTTGAGCAATGGGGTGCTGAACAGACCTTGGCGGCCGCGCAGCTGCATACATTTCGGGCCGGAGATTGGCGCTAGGCGCGATTGCTACCGCATAGAATCGTGTTGTGCAGAGGCAGCCACGGACCGCAGGCGCAGTGTTGCGGGCGGTGCTGCTCCCACTTGTGATGCTGATTGCGGGCGCTGCGCAGGCGTGTTCGTTGAGTGATGGTCCACCGCAAGCAGTTCCGACGATGACGTCCGCACCGACGGCGGCCTCGTCTGCCCCGGCGCCGTCGCTCCTGGTGATGCCAAATGTGACCGGTATGCGGTGGGGTGACGTTGATCGGAGTCTGCGGTCGATCGGTTGGTCGGGCACCCTGGTGAAAGGACCAGACGTGAACGACGAGCGCTACCCGGCCGGCGCCGTAGCGTCACAAAGTCCGGCCCCAGGAGAGCATCTCGGAACAACCGCCCCGATCACGTTGCATTTCGTGAATCCTGGCTAAGGTGCCGGCCTTTCGACACCACCCGACGCATGTGGGTGTGACGTGAATCTGTCGAAGCGTGAAAAGGCGATGAGTTTCGCCGGCGGGACTGCCAGAATCGCACTATGTCTCAGGATCCGACGCTAAGGTTGCGCGCTGCTACGGCCGCCGACGAAGCCTTTGTGGTCGAGATGGCTCGCCATGCCTGCATCATCGAGGACTGGCCGCTTCCTGATCCGGATGACGACGAGGTGCTCGACATGTTGCCGCCACCAGGTGAGATACCGATTATCGCCGAAGACCAAGCCGGCGAACTGGTAGGGGCGACATGGATATGGCACAACGATCCGCCGCTTCGTCGCGACGCTCACGGTAAATCGATCCCCGAACTGTGCATCGGCGTCGCGCCCGGCCGCCGCGGGGCGGGCATCGGTGGTGCGCTCTTGGACGCGTTGTTCGCTCGATGCGCGCAGTCCATGGATGAGATGTGCACCAATGTCCACGTACGGAATCCGGCTCAACGTCTCTACGAACGCAAGGGTTTCACGACGATTGGTCAGGGCCGCGGGCCGCTGGGCTTGGCGATGCTCAAGGATCTGCGTTGAGTGGAAGTAACACGGTGAAAGATCTACCGGTGTCGTTGTGGACGGCAGTGCGTGCGGATATCCAGTATCTACAGTGGGATTGACGAGACAAGCCGTGAGTCTGACGGGCTTGCCGGTGCCGCTTCTCGGTGACCGATTATCTGAGCAGCCGGGCGAACAGGTCTACGGTGCTGCGGGGTGCGTCAGGACCGAAGAACCGCTGCAGGTTCTCTGCACTGCGTCGGGCGACCTCGGCGCTACGCGGGAAGAGCGCCTTCTCGTAAGCGGTCAATGCCCCCTCGATATCGGCGGGGTGCGTGGCGATCTGGAGGGCCAGCGCTGCGCCGTCGAACATGGCGAGATTGGCGCCCTCTCCGGCGAACGGCGACATGAGGTGGGCAGCATCGCCGATCAGCGTCACACCGGGCACCCGTTTCCAGCGATGTGTCGTGGGTAGAGCGTAGATCGGGCGCAGTAGGGGATTGCTCATGTTGTCCAACACCAGGGTGGTCAGCGTAGGGGCCCAGTGCTCGAAGCGCCGGGCCACCAGTGCCCGCATCGCGGCCGGCTCAGCGGTGTCGACGGACTCGACCAGTTCGAGCGGGGTGTTGATGGCGACGTAACCGCTGAGCGTCTCATCGGCGTTGTGGTGGGCCAAGATACCCTGCCCGGGGGCCACCGCCATAAGCGTGCCACGGCCGATGACCTCAGCGCTCTCGCGGGAGAGCAGTTGTCCAGCGGCAGAGCTGATCTCGATGAAGCAGGTGCCCGTATAGGCCGCCTCGGCGGTGGAGATGCTGCGGCGCACTCTCGACCAGGCGCCATCGGCGCCTACGACGATCTCCGCCGTGATTGTTGAGCCGTCGGCGAAGTGCACCGCAGGGCGACGACCGGGGGCGGTGAGTACGCCGGTCGCCTTGCGTCCCCAGTGGATCGTGCCTTCAGGAAGCGAGGCGATCAGCATGGTGCGCAGCTCGCCGCGGTCCACCTCGGGCCTGGTGTCGAGGTTGCTGCCGCCCCAGTCGAACAGGACGGTGCCGTTGCGGTCGGTGATGCGTTTGGCGTCGTGGCCTGGGCGGATGAGGCTGCGAAACGGCTCGAAAAGGCCGGCCTCGCGTAGGGCCGCTTGCCCGGTGGGTAGGTGAATGTCCAGTAGGCCGCCCTGAGTGCGCACCTCGGCTGAGGCTTCGGCATCGTAAATTGCGGAGGGTACGCCATGGCGATGCAGTGTGCGGGCCAGTAGCAGGCCGCCCAGTCCGGCCCCAATGATGACTATCGATAACGACATTCAGCGCTCCTCGGTGACGGCACGACGGGTGTCGGGCTGTTCGGTCAAAGGGCGCTGGGTTGTCGAGACTGCGGGACTCGGCGACCGTGTCGACGACCGGATGAGCGGTCGCTTTTCGCGTTGACCGCCAAGCTACACGCAGTCGATCGACCCGACAACTCGCGAATGCCTCGTGATGGCGATCCCGCTGTGCGTCGGCACATGCCGTGGCGCACCTATCCGCTGATTGGCCCGGCCAGCGCGGCGATCCTCCAGGCAGCCCACAGTGTGGTTCCCTGTGCGAGGACGCCGATCAGTGGTAACCAGAACGCGATTCTGTTGCGCCCCAACTGAATGAGGCCAATACCGGAGAACAGACCGGCCGGTGCCATCGAAGCGAGCGCGATCCACATGGCGTAGTTGATCCACTTTTCGTCGCCGCACGTCTGGTAGGCGCAGTTGTCGATGCTCATCGGTATGGCCATGAAGCTCATGAACGCAAGCAGGGCCCCGCCGACCTGGACCGCGATCAACAGCAGACAGGCGGTGACGTCAGCGATCCGGACGCCACGGGAGGGTTCGCGAGCGTGCTCTCTGGCGGCGATGGCGGCGGCGATTTCATCCGACACGTTCCCTGAACGCTCGCTGTCGGCGATCTCAGCTGCCCTCTTTCCATCCGATGATGGTGATGATCAAGCCGAAGACGAGCAGCGCGACAGCCGAGGCCTGCAATGTCATCGTCTGAACACCGAGGTTGGCCGGGATAGCGACCGCCACCGAAGCTACCGATACCAGGATCCGCAGCACCAGCATCGGTCGGCGCTTCAACACTGCCGGCCAAGCGCGCCTTGGAATGATCCGCGCTGCCCGGAACACCCAGCCCAGCAGAACGATCAGGCCGAGGAGGCTGGCGGCCCCGGCGAGCCGATACGGCACCTGTTGCGCGTCTCGTGATCCTGCGACGATGGTGCCGGCGAAGAAGCAGACCACCACTCCGGCAAGTGTGCTCCAGCGCAACGGCATACGCAGCGCAGCGCCGACGTTGCCCCGCACCAGATCGCCGAGCTTGGGATCCATGCGAGCCGCTCCGAGAAACCCGGACAGCGCAGTGGTCCAGCGTCCACGCTTCAACCCGTTGAGGGCCATGTTGTGCATTGCGGCTGAATGGTCGGGATCCAAGCGCAATGTTTCGGCGTACGCGGCGTCGGACTCGCCGATACGCCCGAGCTTTTGCAGGATGAGGCCACGCTGAAAATGGACATCCGCGCTCGCGGGCTGCAGGCGTAACGCCTCCTCCACACAGAGCAGCGCCGTCTGGTACTGCCACCCTGCGGCCAACACGATCGCGTAGGTGTAGTGCGTCAGGTAGTCGTTGGGTTCACTCACCACGGCGCGATAGGCGACCTGCGCAGCAGCCTCACGCTCATCGATGCCGGACAGTGCCAGCGCGTACATACGCATCGCTGCCGCGCATCCCGGCGCCACGCGCAATGCCGAATGTGCGGTGTACATTGCCAATTCCGGTGCGCCCATGCGCAACTGCGCACGCGACAGCTCCGTCAGCAGGTCCGCGTGATCAGGATGCTCCGCCAGCGCTGCGGTGAGTATCTGTGCAGCACGGTCGGTGCGATCCACGGCGAGGTAGGCATCTGCCGTTGTGAGCGCGTCCTCGACGGAGGTCAACGAAACTTCCTACGCCGCATGTACTTCGCCAACTCGTCGTAGGTTCCGTCGTTGTTGCCGAATTCGACGATGTTGCGTGCCACGTCGAACCACGGCCCGGTGCTCGGCTTGATCTGGGCGAGCGCGGATTCGAGATCCGACATGCCGACCGGGCGAACCTCACCGGTCTGCAGGGAATCAGCCAACGCGATCTGCGTCGCCGACTCGCAGGCGTGCGCCAGATCTGCTCCGGATAATCCTTCGGTGCGGTCCGCAAGCCTGCGTAGGTCGATGCCTGCGACCGGTCGATCCCGCAGGTTCGAACGCAGAATCTCCGTCCGCGCATCAGTGTCGGGCAAGCCGACGAAGACCATCCGGTCGAACCGGCCGGGGCGGCGGAGCGCTGGGTCGACGTCCCACGGCATGTTCGTCGCACCGAGCACGTAGACGCCATCGTTCGACGATGTCGCTGAATCCAGTTCCGCGAGCAGAGTGTTGACCACCAGCCGCAGAGATGAGTGACTGCTCAGGGCAGCGCGACGCTGGCCGAGCGCATCGACCTCGTCGAAGAACAGCACACATGGCGAGTTGCGCCGAGCGGTCTCGAAGACCTCATGCAAGGCCCGTTCGGAGGCGCCGAACCAGCGGTGCAACACGTCGGCGATGCCGACCGGTAAGAAGCTGGCGCCCAGTTCCCCTGAAATGGCCCTGGCCAGGAACGTTTTCCCGCAGCCCGGCGGGCCGTAGAGCAGCAGGCCGCCGCGCGCCGAGATCTTGTAGGCCTTCATCATTTCCGGGTTACTGATCGGGCCCAACAGGGAGAGTTCCAGTTGCTTCTTCACCTCTGGCATGCCGGCAACATCGCGTAACCGAACCGTGCTGCGTTGCACCGATTCATAGTCAGCCTCGTCCAGCGCTGACGGGCGATCGTGAGAATCCACGAATGCCGGCTCGATGATGTGGGAGACCTGCTGCTCGGCGGCCGGCCAGTCGAAGCCTTCCCCGGCTGCGGTTGGGGCGGGGTCGGCCTTGGTGGTCAACGCGTTGCTGCACCGCTGCAGCAACGCGACGGCCGTCGCATTCGTGGCGTCCTGGGCCAGCGCCGCGCTGCAGTGGCCGAGTGCTTCGGTCACCTGACCATCCTGTAACAGCCGCTCGGCCAGGTGAAGCCGTAATCCGACCGCCTCTGGTGCCCGTTCCACGGCCGCCGTCAACTCATTGATCAATGCATCCTGCGTCAAAACGTCCCCCCATGGCCGCGTTGCTAGCCGCGATGCTACTCAACCGCGCCACCGCCGGAACGGGAGCCGTCAGCATCGCGGCGAGCATCTCGATGACCTCGTCCAGGCTTCCGGCGCAGGTCGACGGACTGCCTGCCGTCCGTTCGAGTTCGGCGAGCAGTGCGAACATCGCGGTTCCCAGCGCTGCGACCCGACGTCGGCGCGCCGAAGAGTCGGTCGTCGGGATCATGCGGGCCAGGCGGTCGAGCACCTCACTCCACGCCGAATCCTCGGCGTTGTCGGTATCGGTCGGCAGGTAGACGGCGGCCGCCCTGAGAAACTGTGCATAGCAGTCACTTTCGACTGTCGTCAGCGGCAGCACCAGCACTCTCAACAGGGCGTGCACGTCATGGCCGGCGGCGGGCCCTAACGCGTCGAGCATGAGCCGTCGTTCGCGTTCCATGGGCTGGAGTCGACGTTGCACCACGGCGTCGATCAGCTCCTGGCGATTGCGGAAGTAGTAGTTGACCGCGGAGTTGTTGCGCTGGCCGGCGGCCTGCGCGATATCGCGCAACGGCACCTGGGCGCCGCGCTCTGCGATCAGCCGTTCGGCTGCGTCCAAGATTGCCGTTCGGGCCTGCTGACCTCGCCTCATGGGCAGAATAATAATCGCACCTGACAAAATAAGCATTTGTGCTTAAAGTGTGAGGTGCGGAAAGAGGAGGCCATCGTGGCTGCAGGCAACAACGACATCCGGGATGACGTCCGGGAGATCGACACGGGCGCGCCCATGGAACGCTTCGCGCGCGGCTGGCACTGCATCGGATTGGCCGACGACTTCCGGGACGGAAACCCGCATGCCGTCAATGCATTCGGAACGCGCCTGGTGGTCTTCGCCGATTCGCACGGCGACCTCCAGGTGCTGGATGCCTACTGCCGGCACATGGGTGGCGATCTCTCGCGGGGTTCGGTGAAGGGCGACTCGGTGGCATGCCCGTTCCACGATTGGCGCTGGCAAGGCTCGACCGGCAAGTGCTCCCTGGTGCCGTACGCCAAGCGCACACCGCGGCTGGCCCGCACCCGGCGATGGCCCACCGGCGAGGTCAACGGCCAGTTGTTGGTGTGGCACGACCCCGAAGGCGCCGCGCCGCCGCCCGAACTGTTCCCCCCGACCATCGAGGGATACGACGAGGGGCAGTGGTCACCGTGGTCGTGGAACTCGATCCTCATCGAGGGCTCGCACTGCCGCGAGATCGTCGACAACAACGTCGACATGGCGCACTTCTTCTACATTCACCACGCCTACCCGACCTACTTCAAGAACGTCATCGAGGGGCACACCGCCTCGCAGTTCATGGAGTCCAAGGCGCGTCCGGACACCACAAAGAATTACGAGAAGCTCTGGGAGGGGACGAAGCTGCGCTCGGAGGCCACCTACTTCGGCCCGGCGTACATGATCAACTGGCTGCACAACGACGTCGCCCCCGATTTCACGATCGAGGTCGCCCTGATCAACTGCCACTACCCGGTGTCGCACGATTCATTCGTACTGCAGTGGGGTGTCGCGGTGCAGCTCATCCCGGGCATGCCCGCCGAGAACGCCGCGAAGCTCGCCACGGCGATGAACAAATCGTTCGGCGAGGGCTTCCTGGAGGATGTCGAGATCTGGAAACACAAGAGCCGCATCGAGAATCCGTTGCTCACCGAAGAGGACGGCGCGGTCTATCAGCACCGGCGCTGGTATGAACAGTTCTACGTCGACGCCGCCGACGTCACCAGCGATATGACCGACCGCTTCGAGTTGGAAGTGGACACCCACCACGCCAACGAATTCTGGCACCAGGAGGTCGCCGAGAATCTGCAACAGGCAGCGGGCGTCAAGGCGGACGCCCACTGATGCCGGTGCTGAAGGACAAGGTCGCCTTCGTGACGGGCGCCTCATCAGGTCTTGGGGCAGAGACCGCCCGCCTGTTGTCACGCCAGGGGGCAACGGTTTTCGGTATCGCGCGCGATGCCACGCGGCTTGCGGAAGTCTTCGCGGGCGTGGAGCGCGGCTCGCACGCCGTGGTCGACGTGACGTCCGCTCAGGCCTGCCGCGACGCAATCGAACAGTGCGTCACGCAATGGGGCGGTCTGGACATCCTGGTCAACGTCGCGGGGCGTCACCAGATGCGCCGAACGGAAACGCTCACCGACGAGGACTGGGCCGACGACCTCGCCGTCAATCTCAGTGGACCGTCCTATCTGTGTCGGGCGGCGTTGCCGCACCTGCTCACTCGCGGCGGCAACATCGTCAACGTCGCCTCCATCGCCGGTGTCGAAGGCCAGGCGTACTCGGCCGGCTACTGTGCGGCCAAGCACGGACTGATCGGGCTCACCCGTGCGCTGGCAGTGGAGTACACCGCGGAACGCCTGCGGGTCAATGCCGTATGCCCAGGTGGCATGCTGACCCCGCAGATCGAGCAGTTCAGTCCGCCCGAGGATCCCAACTACGACCTGATCATGCGCACGGCTGCACCGCGCGGCTTGATGCCACCACTCGACGTGGCCAACGTGATCGCCTTCCTCGCCAGCGACGCCGCCGCTGCCGTCCATGGCGCGGTCTACCGCGTCGACAACGGCAAGGGCGCCGGATAGTCGGCGGCTCTCGAACGAAATATCGACGACATTCGGTGCCGGGCCTCCCGATGGTGGTGTACTGGGGAGCGGGGGTACGTCGATACGTGGTGAAGCGGGGGAACCATGAGTGGCACACATTTCGTCCGGGTACTGGCGGCCACGCTCGGTGCCTGCACCTTTCTGGGACTGGCGGCCGGCACCGCGCAAGCCTGGCCGATCCCGATCACGCCGGAGCAGCAGAACTTCATCGACCAGGCCCGCGGTGCGGGATTTCCCGGCGGCGATGATCAGATTCTGATGGCTGGGCAGCAGGCCTGCCGCGCGCTGTACATGCGGCAAGGGGTCCAAGGAGCGATAGACACAGTCGCGGGCCCGAATGGTGCGACACCGGAGCAAGCCGCAGCCCTGGTGCAGGCCGCACGTGGCACCTTGTGCACACAGGCGCCCGGCTGACGCGCTACTGCGGGTGCGCCGTGAGGTATTCGCCCACCGGGATCGGCGCGTCGGCGGCGTAGCCGATCGGTAGCAGTACGTCACCGGCGGTCGTCACGTAGTAGACGTCCCAACGGTAGAAGGTGGGGAACGCCGCCGGGTCGGCCGCCATGGCCGTGGCGTAGTCGTCGACCGCGCGGACGTACTCGTCGGCGTGGTTGTAGCGGAACAGCGCGCGAGCATGGTCGTCGGCAAAACCATTGGCGGCCAGGTATCGACCTGCCGCCATGATGCTGTCGCGCGGGGACCGGATATCACCGTCGCCGTAGGAGGCGAAGGTGGACGGCATGAACTGCATCGGTCCCTGCGCGCCCGCCACACTGTCCCCGGCGATGCTGCCGAACCGGGTCTCCACCAGGTTGATCGCGGCCAGGTAGTTCCACCCCACGCCGGAGGCGGCCTCGGATTCGCGGTAGTAATTCATCAGCTCGTCGGCAGGGGCGGGCGGGACGATGTGCCACGCGGGCACGGTGTCCTTGGGATGCGCCATCGCGGCGAGTTGCCGGCGGGCATCGATATTGCGGTCGTAGCCCTTCAGAAGTTCGGCCGGGATCCGCGGCCGGATGATCCCGTCCCATTCGGGGTGGCGGCCGATGGCCCGGTAGGCCACCTGCTGGCGCCGGGCGGCTTGGCTCAGCGCCGGTTCGGTCGTGGCCGGGTCGTGCAGTGCCCGTTCATCGGTGACCAGGTCGTCGGCCAGCTGCGCCGGATCGGCAGCCAACGGTGCTTGTGCCCCGGGCGCCGTCGTCGTCTCGTCCAGCATGGCGGCACGCGGTGGGGAAGCCGCCGGCGTGGCCGGCGTCGGGACGGATTGTGGTGCGGGAGAAGCGCATCCGATGAGGGTGACGGTGGCGAGCAGCAGGGGCGCAATGACTACCTGGCAGCGACGCACAGCAATAGTCTAGGTGCCGCCGAGGGACTTGAGCGCCGATTGCAGCAGCGCCACGGTCTGCGGTGGTGTCGAGGCGTGTGGCGAAAGCCTGACGTGTTCGCGCCGGATGGTCGCCGCGATGCCCGCCGCCGAGAGTGCGGCACCGACGTCGGGCGCCGGATGGCCGGGCATCGTGAACGCGAGAATTCCGGCGCGCCGCTGCGTCTCGGAGACGATCTGTGCGCCCAGGGACCGCAGTATCTGCTCCAACGCGGTCACTCGTTCGGCGATGCGCGCGGCGATCGCGGACACGCCGGTCTGCTCGACGAGTTCGAGGGCGGCCGCGAACGCACCGGAGGTCACCGGGCTGAGGTGGGTGATCGCCCACCCGGCTGCGGTGGGTTCGGGCGGGTGGACCATCTCGTCGAAGACGTCGGCGTCACGGGCACCCGTCCATCCCGAAAGGATGGGTGCCATGACGTCGAGGGCACGATCGGAGAGCACCGCGAACCCGGTGCCCCATCCGGCGCGTAGCCACTTCTGGCCGCCGACGACGAGCACATCGGCCACTTCCCACGGCTCGTCGGTGATGCCGAAGCCCTGAATCCCGTCGATGACAAGCAGGCGGTCGCCGACGACATCGCGCAGCGCGGCCAGATCTGCCCGATAGCCGGTCCGGAAGTCCACGGCGCTCAGCGCGACGAGCGAGGTGCCCGGTGTCAGTGACCCGGCCACCAGCTCGGGGGTCGCAGGCCCGGAGTCCATCTGCCGTACCGCGAGGCGGCCTGCCTGTTCGGCTCGGCGCCACGGATAGGTGTTGGCGGGGAACTCGCTCGGCGAGATGAGTACCTCGCTGCCCGCCGGTGCGTGGAACGCGGTCTGGAACAAGCCAAGGCTGGTGTTCGGCACCAGCACGACGTGGCCGACGTCGGTCCCGGTCAGCCGGGCGACGGCGGCTTTGGCCCGATTCTCCTGCCGCATCAGGTCATCGACGGTGCCCACGCCTGCGGTGGCAACCCGCTGCAGCAGCTCGGCGGTGGTCTCCCTTACCGCGCGTGAGGGTGGCCCGACCCGCGCGAAGTCGAGGTAGCCGGTCGGTTCGTCGAACTGGCGCAGGTAGTCGTCGAGGATGCCGTCACTCTTCCACACGCTGGGGTGCAAGCTTCGGTAGCCGCCGTTTCAGACCGGCGCTCTTGAGCATCCGGATGCCCAGATTGGTGGAGGTGAACATCGGGATGACACCGAGGAACGTGCGTTCGGAAGGCCGCAGGCCGTGCAGATGCTCGAGGCTGCCGAACACGTAGAAACAGCCGATGCTGAAGATGGTCAGGGGGATGCACAGCGCCAGGAACGACCCGCGATCGGTCACCGCCTGTCGCGCCAGCGTCACCTCCTCGTCGGTCATCGGTTCACGTTTGCGCAGTTTGCGCAGCACCTCGGCGACTCCTCCGACGTCGTCGCTCAACGGCAGGGTGGGCCGTCGCACCAGACGCGCCACGAAGATCGACGCCAGGATGGCGAAGATCATCAAGGCCCCGAAGGAGACGATCGTGAAGGTGGCCCACAGGCTCATCGCCGCACCCCCGCGAAATCGGACGGGGCTCGCAGTGGCCGTGCGCGCACCAGCGTCGGCCACCAGAACCACGGGCCCAGAATCCGGATCAGGCACGGCACGATGAAGGACCGCACGATCAGGGTGTCCAGCAGCAGGCCGATGCACACCGTCGTACCGACCTGCCCGATGGTGCGCAGATCGCTGGTGAGCATCGCCAACATGGTGAACGCGAACACCAGCCCCGCCGAGGTCACCACGCCGCCGGTGCTGCCGAGCGCTCGGATGAGTCCGGTGTGCAACCCCGCGTGCACCTCCTCTTTGACGCGGGCGATCAGCAGCAGGTTGTAGTCGGATCCGACCGCGACCAGGATGATGAACGTGATCGGCAGCACCAGCCAGTGCAGGTGCAGTCCGATCAGGTGTTGCCACACCAGCACCGAGAGCCCGAACGCGCTGGCGAACGAGAAGGCCACCGTGCCGGGAATCACCAAGGCGGCGATCAGACTTCGCGTGATGAACAACATGATCAAGAAGATCAGGATGAATGCGGCGATCGCCACGATCAGCAGATCTGACGCGCCGTATTGCTTGATGTCCTTGTTGTTCGATCCCGCGCCACCGATATAGATGCGCGACCCGGCCAGCGATGTCTCCTTCAGCGCCGCCTTGATGGCGTCGGGGAACTGTTCGACGTGCTCGACACCCTCGGGCCCCATGGCGTTGCCCTCATGCGTGACGATGAACCGCGCAGCCTTGCCGTCGGGTGAGATCATCAGTTTCATCCCGGTCTTGACGTCTTCGTTGTCGAAGGCCTCCCGGGGCATGTAGAAGAAGTCATCGCTGCGGGATGCGTCGAAATCGTTGCCCACGTTGATCATGTCGTCGAAGGTCTGATCGGTCTGGGTGGACTGCAGGTGTGAGGGGCCGTAGGAGTTCACGATGACGGCCTGCAGGGCCTGGGTCTGGTCTCGCTGGATTTTCAGCTGGGTGATCATCTGCGGCATCAGTGCATCGATGGCCTGGAAGTCGGCGGTCGCGTTGGCGATCTGGGCGTTGAGTGCGTCGATGCCGTCGAGCCCGTCGAACAGCGACTTGAAGGCGTAGCACACCGGAATGTCGAAACAGTGTGGCTCCCAGTAGAAGTAGTTCTTCAGCGGTCGCATGAAATCGTCGAGGTTGGCAACATCGGAGTTGACCTCGTCAGTGACCTGCTGCAGATTCTCGAAGGTGAGCACGGTGCTGTGCAGATCGTCGGCCATCTTCTGGGTGAGGTCGATCGTCTTGCCCAGCGTCGCGACGGTGTCCGCCTGGATCTGAGCCTGTTTGTCGGTATCGCCGTTGGCCTGCTGGTTGAACGGCAACTGCTGGCCACTGCCGCTGCCCTGGGTGGTGAACAGGTACGGAATGCTGGCATGGTCCAGCGGCCGGCCCAGCGGCCGGGTGATGCTTTGCACCATCGCCACGCCGGGCAGCCGGATCAGCGCCTTGGCCACCCGGTCCAGCGAGATGAAATCGGCGGAGTTGCGCAGGTCGTGGTCGGACTCGACCATCAGCATCTCGGTGAACAGCTTGCTCGGGGCGAAGTGCCGGTCGGAGGCGGCGAACCCCTGGTTGGCGGGTGCGTCGGCGGGTTGGTATGTGCGGTCGTCATAGCTGACCCGATAGGTCGGCACGAAGACCGCTCCCAGCATGACGACGGCGCAACTTGCGGCCAGAATCGGCACCGGCCAGCGCACGACGCTGGCCGCGATCCGGCGGTAAAGATGGCCTCGGACAACCCGTTTCGGGTCGAACAAACCGAAGAGGCTGCCGACGGTCAGGATGGCCGGGCCGAGCGTCAGCGCCGCCGAGATCGTCAGCAGCATGGCGATGGCGACCGCCGGGCCCATGGTGTGGAAGTAGTCCAGTCGCGCGAAGCTCAGGCAGAAGCCGGCGCCGGCGATGGTCAGGCCCGAACCGATGATGATGGGGGACACGCCCTGGTATGCGGTGTAGTACGCCTGCTCGCGGGTCTCGCCGGCCTGGCGGGCTTCGTGATAGCGGCCCAGTAGGAAGATGCCGTAGTCCGTTCCGGCGCCGAGCGTCAGCGACACCACCATGTTCACGGCGAAGGAGGACAACGGGATGACACCGAAGTGCCCGAGCGTGGA
Source organism: Mycobacterium hackensackense (assembly GCF_025822555.1). Taxonomy (NCBI): domain Bacteria; kingdom Bacillati; phylum Actinomycetota; class Actinomycetes; order Mycobacteriales; family Mycobacteriaceae; genus Mycobacterium; species Mycobacterium hackensackense. The sequence continues at coordinate 6,887 of NZ_JACKUC010000029.1, read as the reverse complement.
CACCACGCCCTTGGCGATCAGCATCTCGAACAGCACGCTGGCCAGCGGCACCAACACGGTGCTCGGGGAGCGGTAGACGATCAGCAGCATCGCGATGATCAGGAAGATCGTCACGATGGTGATGTTGTTGAGGCTGGAGTTGGCGATCGACAGGGTGTCCGAGGCCAAGGGTGCCGCGCCGCTGACGTAGACCTTGAGCCCCGGCGGCGGGGTGTCCTCGGCGACGATGTGCCGCACGGCGTCCACCGATTGGTTCGCCTGGATCTGGCCGATATCGCCGGCCAGCCGCAGCAGCACATACGTCGCTTTACCGTCGACGCTCTGGGCGCCGGCCGCGGTGATCGGCTTGCCCCACAGGTCCATGACGTACTGCACGTGCCGGGTGTCGTGCTGCAGGCGCTGCACCAAGTCGTTGTAGTACCGGTGATCCTGCTCGCCCAGCGGATGGTCGGCTTCCAACACCACCATGGTCAGGCTGGTGGAGGTGGATTCCTGGAACTTCTCGCCGATGTGCAACATCGCCACCTGCGACGGTGCGTAGGTCGGGATCATCGGACCGGCCAGTTCGGCGGCCACATCCTCCACCTTGGGGATGAAGGTGTTGGTGGTGACCGCGACCAGTCCCCAGAAGACGATGATCGGGATGGCCAGCAGGCGGACCGTCCGCGCGAAGAACGGGCGCTTGGCCTGATGTGCACTCACGCGGACTTCACCCGGCAGGTGACATCTGCGTTCTCCCGGGTGGCCGACTGCTCATCGCGGACCACACCGTTCACCAGCATGCGGCAGCCGACCTGGCCGCCCTTCACCTGTGCCGAGATGCTGCCGGACACGACGGTCAGCGTCGTGGTCTCGGTGTGTGACCATGGCAGTTCGGCGATGTCGACCCGGTGTGGATGGGCGTCCAAGTCGACGTAGACCAGCATGCCGCCGCTACCCAGGTCCCCGAACAACTCATAGGTGAGCTGTTTGGGGGTGAACTCCTCGGGAGCCTGCGGACCGTTGACCGCGATCACCGGTCCGGGGGCGGAGCTCTGGTGCACCTTCCACATGCAGACGGCGCCGACACTGACGGCGATGACAGCGACCAACGGTAGCCAGGCCCGCTCCAAGACAACCCTGCCGACCGAACGCTGGCTCACTCGCACACCCCGATCCATGCCGCGGCCTATCCGCGCGCATCGAAATCTATATCGCATATGGGATCTAAAATTGTTCCGACGGGCAACGCGTGCGGCGGGATTCACAGGCCATTGCCAGAAAACCTGGGATGTCGACGTTTCCGCACCGTAAATTAAATCCCGATCATGATATAAATGCCAGGTGGTGGCCACTCCGATCGGCGATGACGCGGCAGCAGTGTCGGCGATGATCGAGACGAGCACCGACCTGATGTGGCGGTACCTGGTGGACCGCGACAGTCTGAGCGCCAGTGCGACCCTGGTACTCAACCGGCTGGACCGCGAGGGCCCGATGCGGCTGACGGCACTGGCCGAGGCCGAGGGATCCAGCCAATCGGGAATGACCCAGCTGGTGCAACGCATGGAGCGTCAGGGTCTGGTGGAACGCTGGAGTGATCCCGAGGACGGCCGAGTCTCGTTGGTGATGGTCGGCGCCGCCGGCCGGGAATTATGGGCCGGGCGCAAGGAGGTGCGTCTTGAGCGCATCGCCGATCTGCTGGACGGCCTGTCAGAGGACGACCGGGCGGCGTTGTGGCTGGCCGCCCGGGTCGCGTCACGGCTGCTGGGGGAGATGCGTGAGCTCGCCGACATCCGGTTGGAGCGCCACGCGGGCGAGCGCTAAGCCCGCTGCGCTATTCGGCAGCCCACTGCTTGGCCTGGTCTAATTCGTCCAACCCGAAGATCGCAAGCTCACCGGGGACCATCCACGCCAGGGCGTGCAGGGTGTGCTTGACCCACTCCTTGTCGGACACCACCGCGATCCGCTTGAACGCCGAATGATGCTGCAGCAGCGTGCCAAAACCCAACTTCAGATCCGCGGCCAGGCCACCCGGGCCGAACCCCGCATAGTCCGCTGCGATGACCTCGACAATCCGGATCTCGCCGGCGTCGCCGAGTTGTGCCATGGTCGGCTGGAAGGCGCGTAAGTCGTCTCCGCTGATCCGGCCGGACACCCGGATCCCCGTCACGCCGTCGGGCATATCCTGCAATACCTCAATCATGTTAACTCCCATCCAATTTGGGGTGCGATTTCACCGTGCCAGATCCCACTGGCCGAAATCGGGCGCCAGCACCTGGTCCTCGTCGACATGGGTACCGCCCAGCGGAGCACCCAGGTCTGTGCCGGCGACGATCACCGACTGATACAACACCGCCGCCGTGACCCGCTCACCTCGTGACCAGGCTCGGGTCTGCCAGGCCCACCGGTGGCCGACGGTGCTGGAGTACCCGATCACGCCGTCGGCCATCGCCCATGTGCATGCCCGGGCGTGACCATAGATGCCGGTGCGGGCCACGCCCAGAACCGCGTTGATACCGTGGAACCATTGCAGTGCAGTGCTTTTCCAGGTGGCCGCGTCGATGTCCTCGTCGACACTGAAGAAGATCGGCGCCGAGTCGGGGCCGCCGGCAGCCGCATGCAGGCGTAACGCGGTCTGGGCGTCGGCCACGCCACCGTCGTAGCCGCGGGTGTAGTCCGACGGGTCGGGCCAACCAGGCTTACCGTACTGAAAATTGCTCACGACGTGTAGACCGGCCGCACGGAGGGAATCGGCATAGGGTCGCGTGACGGGCTTGAAATCGAAGTTCGCGCCCGGCCGGGACTCGGACACGAAGACCACGGCGCCGGCGTATCCAGCGGCGGCGATCTGGTCGGCCGGGACCAAGCGCTGTGCAAAGTCTATGAGCGTGGCGGCATCTGCCTGTGCGAGCGCGGCGGGCGTAACGGCGAGGGCCGGCGCAGCGAGTAAGTACCGGAGGATTTCACGGCGAGCGGGGTACCGCACGCCTCGCATCTTACGGACGCTTCCGGGGGCGGGCGTCCGGTTATAACGATTCCCACGCCCATTGGTTGCTATTCGGTAAGCGAGGCGGATTACAGAGTGTTGGCAAACTATGGTCGCCAAGTGGATCGTCGTACCGCCCTCAAATTGCCCCTGTTCCTGGCTGCCGGCGCTGCGCTGACCCAAATACCCCTTGCCTCGGCAGATTCCGCGCGGTGGACCGCTGATCGCGCCAATGCCTGGTACAAAGCTCAAGATTGGCTGGTAGGCGCCAACTACATCCCGGCAAACGCGATCAACCAGATCGAGATGTGGCAGTCAGGCACGTACGACCCGCGCCGCATCGACGGCGAACTTCGCGTCGCCCAGCAGATCGGCTTCAACACCATGCGGGTGTTCCTGCACGATCAGCTGTGGGTACAGGACCGTCCCGGCTTCGCGCGCAAGCTCGCGCAGTTCGTCAGCATCGCGGCCAGCCACGGCATCAAACCGCTGTTCGTGTTGTTCGATTCCTGCTGGGACCCGCACCCCAAGCTGGGACCCCAACATGCGCCCGTTCTCGGTGTGCACAATTCCGGCTGGGTGCAGAGCCCAGGTGCAGCGCTGCTGGGGGATCAGCAATACCGGAAAGTGTTGGTGGACTATGTCACCGGCGTGATCGGCCTGTTCCGCAACGACACCAGGGTCTTGGGCTGGGACCTGTGGAACGAGCCCGACAACCCGGCCAAGGTCTACCGCACATCGGAGCGGTCCGACAAGGTCGCGCTGGTGACGGCGCTGCTGCCGCAGGTGTTTCAATGGGCGCGGGCGGCCAACCCGGTCCAGCCCTTGACAAGTGGTGTCTGGCAGGGGAGTTGGGCGCCGGGCAAGCTCAGCGATATGGCACGCGTCCAGCTGGACAACTCCGATGTCATCAGCTTCCACTCGTATGGAAAGCCGGCAGACTTCGAGGATCGCGTCAACGAGCTGGTACCGCTGGGGCGTCCCCTGCTGTGCACCGAGTACCTGGCCCGACCCGAGGGCAGCACCATCGAGGCCATCCTGCCGATCGCCAAACGCCGCAATATCGGCATGTACAACTGGGGCCTGGTGGCGGGAAAGACGCAGACCTACTTCCCGTGGGATTCCTGGGACCGCCCTGACGCGGCCGAGCCCAAGCTGTGGTTCCACGACCTGCTCTACCCCGATGGCCGCGCCTACCGAGCCAGCGAGATCCAGACCATCCAGTCACTCACCGGGCGGGTCGGCCAGACCTAGCTGGGCCAGGTAGTCCAGGATCGCCACCGTCACGGCTTCGGGCTTGTCCACCTGCAGGAAATGTCCTGCGCCCGGGATGATCTGGACCTTACTGCCGTCCGGTAGTTGTTTCTGCGCGCGCTCCAGGTAGCCCACCTGCATACACCCGTCCTGGTCGCCGTGGAGCAATAACATCCCGACGCGGGGGAGGTCCAGTCGGTAACGGTGCAGATGCCGGTAGGGCGCCGTGGCGGGCGTAAAGCGGGCGTTCGCCCGGTAGTACGCGACGGCGGCCCGGCGGTGCGCCGGCGTGGGCAGCGCGGCCAGCGTCCTGGCCACATCGCCGCCGACATCGGCGTGCCGCGGCGACCAGTCCTTCCACAACCGCGGGATCACCCGCTCCAGCACCCGCTCCGGCAGGAACGGAAGCTGGAAGAACAGGATGTACCAGCTGTTGCGCAGCTGGATCGCTGCCATCTTCGCCGTCCGGGCCAGGCCGAACGAGGAGCTGGCGATGACGCGGATCGGCGGCAGCGCCATCGAGATATGCGCGGCGAACGGCGAGTCGGGGTAGGCGGCCAGCGCGTTGGCGGTCCAGCCTCCCCAGTCGTGACCGATCAGCACGGCGTCCGCGGGAGCCCCGAGCGCGGCGTGCAGATCGATCAGGTCGGACATGAGTGCGCCCAGGTGGTAGTCCCCGTCGGGCGCGGGACCGGTCGGGGCGTAACCCCGGGTGAACGGTGCGATGACGTGAAACCCCTTGTCGGCCAACGCCGGTGCCACAAGACGCCAGCTGTGCGCGCTATCGGGGAAGCCGTGTACACACAAGACCAGCCTGCCGTCGGACGGGCCCCACTCCAATGCCGTCATGCGCAGGTGCGGCAGGTCGAGTTCCAGGACACGAGGGTCGGCCATTTGCTGACCATACAAGATCTGTGATGTGTGTTGTCGCGGTCTTGCGGAGACGCCTTCGCGTTCATGGACGCTGTAGGTTTCAATTTTCCATGGCGGATTCCAAAACAAGATGGCGGATTCTGGCGGATCCGCCACCGATTTTGGAATCTCGATAGTCCAGCTAGCAATTGCTGCTATCGGTGCTCCCGCGGCGGGGAGATCGAGACCTCGCTGGAGGGCGCTTACACGGGCGGCGCCGTGCGAGTGAATGTCCGATCGGCCGGCGACAGCGCAGATCCGAGACACGGACTGTGAGACGAGAACTGAGACACCGTGACCCTGCAAGATCCCAAGGAGGAGTGGCGCCGATGGGGGTGCCTCGGTTCTCTAGAAATGAGACACGGGTGGGCGTACTTATTCGTAGGTGATGCTTTTGAACACAGATAGGCAGGCGTTCTTCTGGTAGCGCTGAGCCTCACTTAAGGGACTGTGGCCGTGGTAGTTCTCGAGGGTGGGACTAGCGCCGTGATCGACGAGAAGACGGACAAGATCGTCTGTGTCCTCTTCGTAGACAGCGCGGTTCAACGGTGTGTTGCCCCATTTGTCTTGGGGATCAACATGAGCGCCGGCTTCCAGAAGCGCTTTCGCTGCGTCATAGTTCTTGTTGATGGCGGCCATGTGCAAGGGGGTGAGTCCGTCGGCGTCGGGTTCGTTGACGTCGAAACCTTCACCGATCGTGTCACGAACACTGTCCTGGGTTCCTCGGACCGCTGCTTGGTGCAAAGGTGTGCGAGCCATGAGAAAGCTCCTTCCGTCTAGCCCTTGGGTTTGGGATGGTGTTGGCTGCTCTTCTTTTTCTTCTTCTTGCTGTTGGACCTCTTCTTGTGTGAACTGCCGTTGTCGTGATGCTCCTCGCCTTGTGACGAGGATCGGGTGTTGCTCTGGTTTGCTTCCTGAGCTGACTGCCGGGCGGCATCACGCTGGCTGTTAGTGCTCTGCCTGACGCTGGTCTCCTGGATTTGGCGTTGTTGGGCTGCACCTGTCGGTCGGGTCTCGGATTTGATGTTAGCCAGACGTCGCTGGGCAGTGGGGTCCTGCGCCAGCTTCGGATTGGTCTGCATGTTCTTCTGCAGCCAATCTTTGTAATCGTCATACATGTGACTGGCGCTGCGCGGGCTCTCATACTGGTGAGACCGGTTCGAGCCTGGAGCCTCCAGCCGATAGTGGCTGGGATCGTTGGACCACTCAAGCTTCTCTCGACGCGACAACCCGTACTGAGTGACCATGTCGTTGGTGGTCTTCTCCTCGAAACCAGGCTTATGTCCGACATCAGGGGTGCCATGAATCGGTTCACGAGTGTTTGGATCGATAGGAAGTCCGGTATCTGGGTCCCGCCGCGCAGCGGCATGGATGTCTGCTTTGGTGTCCTTGCGAAGGGGCGCCCGGCTGGTGATATCGGTGGTCAGACGTCGGTCGGCGGCAGCCGGGGGCAGCGGGTGAGCAAGCTCGCCGCCAGGAACAACGTCTGCAGACGGCGGTGCGTTGGGTGCTTTCGGGGTGTCGACGCCGGGCAGGGGTGGTTTGGCTGCTGCCGGTGCGGCGGCGATGTCGTTGGCCAGTTGCGTGGGCGGGGTGGGGGCTTCGGTGGCGGTGTCGATGACCTTTTTGGCGGTGTTGGCGAGGTCATCGGCGTGGGTGGCCAGTTCTTCGGTGGCCTTTTCGGCGACCTCTTTGACCGCGGCCTTCGCCGCGCCTTGTGGGGTGACCATCGACGCCACCCCCAGTACCGTGGACC